>JBBCJX010000034.1:0-235188 GCA_037189985.1 Moraxellaceae bacterium | reverse complement strand
AAGATCAAGCGACTCCAGTACGAAGAGCAGGTCACCCTGCTTGACGCGGCTGCCATTCTGTACAGGCATCGCTGCGATCCTGGCAGGCTCCATGGGATAAAAGCGTTGCAACTCACCCACTCTCATGATGGCCGGCACCCGGAAGGAAGACTCCCAGGGAATACACAAGACAAGTAAAAAGGCCCCTCCCCCCAAACCCATGACCCAGCGTCGGCGCCCGTCCATCTTCATGCCCAACTCTCGCCAGTTTTTCAGCTCACGCCATACCGGCGCAGCGATAAACCACCATATTTCCACCACAAAAAGGAAAATCCCTAATGCCTTGAAAAAAAAGGCATACACCAGAAAAGCGATACCCAGGAACAAGAAGAAACGGTAAACCCAGGTCGCATAGGCCCAGACAATCGCAATACGTTGCACGCCCGAACGCAACCCTGGATCACGTACAAGGGGAATACCGAATATCAGGTGACGCAAGCGGTTGCGTGCTAGTTCAAAACCACGCTCTTGCAGATTCGGAATATTGAAGGCATCCGAAAAAATATAGTATCCGTCAAAACGCATGAGTGGATTGAGATTCACCGCCAAGCTCATCAACCAGGTTGTTGTGGCCAGCGTAAACACGGCACTACGCAACAGACCATCTGGCAAGACCACCCAGAGCAGGGAGGCATAACAGGCAATGGTCAGCTCCACGAGCATGCCAGCTGACGCAATGGCAAGGCGTGCCTTGCGGCTGGGTAATCGCCATGCTTCCGTCGCATCGGTATACATGACCGGCCACATGACAATGAAGGCAACACCGATAGAGGGAACGCGCAAGCCGAAATGACGGCAAGCCAATGCATGACCTGCTTCATGCAGAACCTTCACAAAAGCAAGGGCAACACCAAAAGCCAAGGCGCCTTGCCAATTGAGAAAACCCAGAAAAGTGGAGATAAAAATATCCCATTGCCGCAATACCAGAAAGACTCCGAGGAGGCCGGCAATTATCGTTATCTGGGCAAAGCGGCGGGAAAGCAGGAAACGCAGGCGGGGGTACAGCGTGTCCAGCAAGGCATCAGGTCGTAACAGTGGTACACGGAAAAAAAGATAGTTGTGCAGCAGTCTCTGCCATAACGACTGCTGCCGGCTGCGCCATACTGCCCCAAGACGCTTGATCGCTCCCTGCTCGATCAGCACCAGTTCGGAATGAACAAGAAAATTGGCAAACACCAGAACATCGGGCACTTCGATCGCAACGCCCCGTTCAACAGCCAGGCCTGCCAGCTCCTCGACCGTCTCTGCCCTCTCCCACAGCGTCAGCAACATGAACTCACGCTCACCGACGCGGAAATAGCGATTGCGCAATGGGTCGTGCAGCATCCAGCTCTTTTCACCCAGTGCATCCCGATTGCCGGGAAAGAGCCCAAGATCCTGGCGCAGGCGCGGCAACGGCAAGGCGGCTGGCGCTTCTTCCTCGCCAGCCGGCACGTCAACCGTGAGAGTTACCATCCCAAATGCTGCCTGAGCCAGGAAAGCGGGCGGCGCAAAACGTAATACGCCAGAGGGACACGCTCTCCATAAAGTCGCGCCGTGCCCTTCAAACCCAAGCGGGGCTGCTCACCCTCAGCAAAGTCAGCCATCAAGGTATAGGCAAGAATATCCTGCGCCGTGCGCTCTGCTTCGTAACTGGTCTGCACCAGACGGGCATCGTAGGCAGCCAGTGGATCAATATTCAGGAAGAAGCGCACCGAAGCCCCATGCTCCAGCGTGATTGCATCCTCCACTGGCAAATGCAGTTCCAGCCAGCTATCGCCCGGCTGTGCAAGCAACATGATGCGCTCACCTACCGACACCGGCTTCCCCAGAAGGCGGTTCTTGTCCTGGAAGATAGCCGTTCCGTCCACTTCCGCACGTACAATCAAGCGCTCTTGCAAAGACAAGGCATGACGCAATTCCGCCTCTTTCTGCTCCACATAAGCGTTCAGCACGGAAAGACGCGCACGGCACTCATCACAGCCATAAGCCATTTGCGTATTCTTGAGCAGGTCCGCCTGAGCCACATCCAGTGCCTTGCGCGCCACATCGGCCCGACTGTCCACCTCGGTCCCGTCAAAGGAAAAAAGTGCCTCTCCGGCTTTGACTGCCACATTGGGCAAGACATGCACTTCTTTGACAACTCCGGCAACCGGTGCCGCTACCACTACCGGATGACGCGGAGACACGGATGCTGGCACCACGACGGATTGCCGCAGAGGAAACAGCAGGATGACAAGGGCAACCAGCGCAATCAGCTTGCGCTTGCGTGTCAGCCAGGCGCGCAGGTTACGCCGTCTCCTGTCCCCGACCAATGCCGACCAAGCATGGGCATAAGCGTCAGCCAGACGCTCCAGCAACACAAGATGCCCGTCCTCCCAAGGCTGGTCTGCCGCCAGAAGCAGGCCGCCCAACATGACTCCCTTTGGCGAAATCAGTGGCACCAGCAAGCCATGTGGCGCCAGGAATTCGGCCCACTGACCAGCAACCTCAGGTGAAGCTTCGGAAACAGTTAGCGTCCGTACTTCACGCAAACCCGCCACTTCCTGGCTGCGCAAAAGACGCTGTACAAAAACCACATAAGGCGCATTGGCCTCAACATCGGAACTGCCCGCCCCCGCCACAATACGGAGAACACCGGCATCATCCATCTCCCACAACACTGCCTGTCGGTATGTCAGCAGGCGCCGGGTTTCATTACAGATGAGAAAACCAAGTTCGACGGCAGACTCGGCATGACGTGCATCACGTTCCAATTGCAGGAGCGTCGTCAGGCCAGATGTCTTTGCATCCACGGCAGCCATGGTCAGCGCATCCCGAAATCAGCCGTACCACTCATGCCTGGCAGGAGCCCCGGCGGGGACCCCACAATCTCGGCGCGCACATCAATGGTCTGACTGGCTGCATCAACACGAGCCCCCAGCCCCACAATACGCGCCTTGAAACGGGCATCCAGTTCATCCACATGCACGGAAAACTCTGTTCCCTGCTTCATCCAGCGCAGCCAGACCGAAGGCACCAGCAGCTCAATACGCAAGGAGCCAGACTCCACAATCTGCATCAGCGGCATTCCCGGCGTGAGATGTTCATGCTGGTTGGCCATCCTGCGCACAACACGGCCGGCATAAGGTGCCGAGACAAAACACTGGCTGACCTGAGCCTGAGCCATCGTTACATCGGCTGCCGCCTCTTTCAGACTGGCCCGTGCGATCTCGTAATCGAGATCACTGATCGCCTTTAGAGCACGCAACTGCCGCTGTGACTGTTCAATCTGCTCTGCCTTGCCTTGTGCGGCACGTGCCTTCTCAAGCTGCGCCTGACGCTCATTGCAATCAAACTCAACCAGACGATCTCCTTTGCGAAAGGCAGCGCCATTCTGGAACAAGAAACGCACAAGCCTGCCTGACATCTGGCTGGCAAGCTGTGCCTCCTGTGGCGGCTTGATGACAAAACGGATTGTCGCATTCGTGGCTAAGGGCATGGCCGGGGTCGACTTTTTATCCACGGCAACCACCGGAGCACTCACTGACAAGGACGGAATTGCCATCAGCAGGAAAGCAGCTAAAAAATTCTTTTTCATAAAGGAAAATCCCGGAAAAGCGGTTTCATGAAGAACCATTGCCTGAATAACCGTCATTCCCTTTTGCAGACATGCCCCGTGTACCGGAGCTCATTACGTTCCCAAAGCCGGCAAGTTCTACAATGAACACAATGCCTCAAATGACTTGAGGGCTGGTGCCGGTCTTTCTCCAGACGAGGCATCCTCCGCGAGTGCCACTACTTCTTTTTGCAAGCGCTCTCTCAAGCCGGTATCAAAATAAGCTCTTAGCTGCATGGCAAGTGCATCAGGACCGTCACGAGAGAGCTCCTCGGGATACGGATCGACGCCCAGACTGTTCAGCAACAGGGCCTGGCTAGCCTCCAGGTCAGCCCGTGAAAAAGCATTTTCAATACTGGCGAGTGCCGCTTCGACCTCTGTGCGGATCAGGGAAAGCTCGTCCCCTGCTGCACTGACATCACGTGCATGCTGCTGCCTCTCCCGCTCACCGGCAATCCGGTCAAGTTCACGCGACAAACACAGACTACTACGATCCGACTCCACGGCACGAAGGGCGATATCCAGCTGGGACAGCACTGCTACCGTCATGGCATCTGCACGCAGGCTTTCCATCGCCTCCAGTGTCTTGCCATAGCGACGATTTGAGGGAAGTGCTGCCAGGCTCAGAAGATTGAAGGAAAAATTGGCGTTCAGCTCATTCCAGCCGTTATGGATGAGATAACTGTTGCTGTCATAGCGGGAAGCAGCAGAAAGCCCCAGTGACGGAAAAACCCCTGCCACAGCCACCTTCCCCTCCAGTGCAGCAATCCTCTCGCGATAGCCAAGCTCCCGTAGCTCCGGGCGATTTGCCAACGCAATACGGCGCATTTGCTCCCGGCTCATGGGTGGCAACCAGCGGGGCGTCAGTTCTTCATCAACCGGAGCAAGCACCATTTGCTCACCTTCCGGAACCACCACCAGACGGGCAAGCTCATTCCGTGCATTGAGCAACTCTTCCTCGAATGCTGATATCCGCTTCAGTGACAGCAACAGGTCGCGTCGGTACTCCAGCACGGGAAACTGTGCATTCAAACGCAATCTTTCCATTTCACGTGAGCGCTGCAGAGCAGACTCGATACGGCCACGCAATTCCTTCAATCGTGGCTCCAGGCTTTGTGCTGCAGCAGCTCGCCACCAGGCAAAAGTCACTTCCTGAACAATGGTCTGGAATGCCTTGCGGCGCTGCTCTTCAGCCACCAGCGCTGCATTGCCTTTCTGCTTTGCCCGCAAGTAACCAACACCAAAATCAAGCGCATTCCAGCTCAGCTGCAACTGGGCAGAGTGGCCTTTCCGATCAGAAGAAGTGGAAGGCTGAAGTGTCTGGCTACCGGTAGCCGGGTCACGACTGACCGACAATGAGTAACGGTCGCGAGCACTGTAGCCCGCCCCTGCGGCCAACTGAGGCCAAAGCAGATACTGGCTGCGCGCCAGATCTTCCCTTGCCACACTCTCGCTCATGAAGGCAGCACGGTAGTCCAGATTGAACAAAAGAGCCCGTGCAATGGCATCGGCAGGGTCCAACAGGGGAACATTGTATGACTGCTCTTTGTGGATACGCGCCAGGCGCTCTTCACCTGCCCGCAGCACTGCATCGCGCTCAAGCACGGGAACATTGACGGTACAGGCGGAAACCCCCAGAAACGTAACCGCAAGCAGCGGCACGAAAATCCTGCGCAAACTCAGCATGAAGCGGTACTACCTTGCTTGTTGTTTTATGAGCCAGATGAACTCTGGCAATGCCACGATGGTTCAGCTTCGCAATACGCTACGCCACCCACTCAAAAACACAGAAGCTCCAAAATGTACGGCGACGGACTCGATAAACGAATCCGTCGCCGCCTTACTATGTTCCCTTACGCCGCTACACTCTCCAACGACTTCAGCAAAGCCGAGAGATCAGCCTGTCGCATGGATGCCTCACGCTCCAGCATGGCGGACAATGCCGGTTTGCCAGTCTCAGGCTCAACTTCAGTATCTGCCTCGGGTGGCACAGACTCGTCAGCCTGCTCCCCTGCCTCTTGTCTTTGTCGATCCTCCTCTGCCATCTGGACAAGATCATTCAGTGCCATTTCCGCCACATTCGTGGTCGGCAGTGTCGGCTCCGCGACAGCGCTACTACTGCCGCTCTCCATGGCAGATACCAGAGGAGTATTCGTGCTACCGGGAGCAGGCACCAGTGTGAGCCGCTCCATTTTCTCTTCATCATCAAGAATCCGGGGAATCACATATGTGCCGTTGACATGCACACGCACTGTCGCCGTCTCGACACGGCCATCGTCATACTCCACCGAATACTCAAAGCTGTCGACAAGCACTGTCCCGGCGGGCAGCAGCCCCATGGCATTACCTGGCGTATAAAGCAAAGTGCCATCCTCGCGGATGGTGACACTGCCATGCCCTCCCTGGGAGACACTGACAACCTGGCCACCACCATCATTCACCGTCACCGGAATGACGACCGGAGCCGTACCACGGGTTGCAGCCACATCGTTACCCGGCATGGGCAGCGGCTCGCCCTCCTCACCAGAGCCGTCATTCATGCCATGTATGGTGATGACCAGCAGGGCTGACGACTCGTTACCTGAATCGTCACGCAACCGGTAGACAATCCGCTCCACCGCCGTCTCGCCGATTCGCAGCCCTTTAAAGGCATCACCAGAGGTGTACGTCACCACACCATTGCCTTCATAGGTGACACTGCCCTTGATGCCCGAACTGTCCAGATCCATCAGCCAGAATGTTTCTGCACCATTGCGGTCATGGTCATTGGTCAGCACATTGACAGACACTACATCACCCGCATTCACGCTGGCACTGTCATCAACCGCTACAGCAGCGTGATCAACACCGGTCACCAGCAGCGTCACCCGCCCCCTTACCTCATTGCCAAGTGCATCAACAGCCGTGTAGGTAAATGTCTGCTGAACAGCCTCACCATGGCGCAGGTTGTCGAACAGGCCCTGCGGATCATAGACAAGGTGGCTGCCCTCGTTACTGAGAGAGCCCAGCAACGAGTCTGCATCCACGGACAACAGCGTCAACCCGCCAACATCATTGGCCAGTACATCCAGAATACCGGGGCCATCCGCTGAAACATACAAGATGTCATCTGCTGCTTCCGGCGCCCGATCCTGTCCCTGCACAGTGATAACCACCTCGTTGGTATAGGTGATACCGTTCTGCTCAGTGAAATAGGTGAAGCGGTCCTCTGCCGTCTCACCCGCTCTCAGAGAACGGAAGCTCTCTCCCGGCGTATAGACAAGCTGACCGTCCTCGTCATAGGCCAACTCTCCCTGCGTGGAACTGGTATCCACGGCGAAAGCAGCCATAGCATCCGGTACTGCAAACGAACTGAACAGGGGAAGCTCGGTGGACATCAACGTTGAGTAGTTGCCCTGCGTCAGCAGGTTGACCGAGTAGGCAGCACCATCATTGGTCTGTCCCGACGTATCACGATGACGTGAGGTGAAGACCGCCCGCGTGCCGGCCACACCCACGGCACTACCGAAGAAGGCTGATGTGGCTTGCGATCCCCCCTGAGGAGCTACGTCGACAAATTTCTCGGGCAGCCAGACGCCACTCTGGTATTTGTAGGCGTAGACAGCACCGGAGTAAGCACCATTGGAGTTCTCAAAGGGTGTGCCTACTACCAAGCGCGTGCCGCCCGTTGACTCATCCACATCAACCGCCACGGCGTAACCGAAGTGGTCACCACTCTTGACGTCATAAGACATCAGCTTGGTTTCCAGATCCCACGTCCCGTTACCGGCCTGCCCATTCCACTGGTCGCCACCACTCTGCAAATCATTGGAGCGCCATATATAAACTGCGCCACCATTAGTGGCGGCCTGATCATTGTAAATAGCGCTAGCCGCAATAATGCCACTCATACGCGTGCCACCGACATTGAATACGTCAACAGAAATCGACCAACCCAACATGTCGTCTGCCCTTCCGTCCTGCGCGTACAGCTTGGCCACTTGACCACCAACATCAGTGGAGAACACGTAAAGCGCCCCCATATTGCTGTACTGCCCGTCCGTCTGGGCCACACCTGTATATATATTGCGTATCTCCGACTGACTGAGAGCGCGACCGTAAACACGGAAATCATCCAGCATGTTAGCAAATCGCTGACCACCGCCTTGAAAATTTCCCACGGCAACCACATCGTCTGTTGGCTTGAAGGCCGCCGTTCCAACCAGTACGCCGTCGATATAAAACTTGGTTGTCGCCCCCTCGCCAACCGCAACAATGTGGTGCCATCCTGTCAACTGTGCAGCTGTCAACGTATAACCAGAGGAAACAAAACCTGCAGGGCCTGTGCCAGAGTTGTTGTACAAACCCAGCGTATTGGTACCGGTATTGATGATGATCTGATGTTCCGATGATCCTCGCGTCAGTGTGCGATAGCCACCACCTGAAGTAATACCGTTGTACCAAACCGAAATCGTCCAGCTCTGGTCAAGATCGACGGGCGAGTCCAGCAGGATCACGGAGTTTGTATCACTGAAACGCACCACGCTGCCGCGTGTAGGGTCATTCACGAAGCCTGTACTGGCACCCAGCGTACCGCCAACACCGCCAATGGAGGGTGATGCATACACACCATCAGACTCATCAAGTTGCAAGCGGGCGACAATACCCGAAGCATTGTCAACATTTGGTGCAGATACCACGATGATATTTTGGTCAAAGGCCACCGTTGTGCCAAAGCGATCTTCGGTCGCTGCATCTTTCGGCAGCAGCATGCTACCAGCCGCCAACGCAACGGTACCGCTGTCTCCAGAAATACTGCGCAGGAAGACAGCACCGGAGTCGACAATTCCATTTGCATCGTAGCCACTGGCACCAATCACGATGTGACTGCCCGATTCGTTGATGGCAACGGAAGTACCGAAGAAGTCGTTCTGCGTCCGAGTGGCAGCCTGATACTTCACTTGAGAACCAAAAGTGGTTCCGCTGCGTGTATAGATATAAGCCGCTCCCTCACCGTTGCCATGGTTACGTGAGCCTACGATGATCTTGGTGCCCGTATCATCAATATCCACACTCCAACCGAAGCGGTCATTGGCAGCACCATCAGAGGCCACCACACGACCACGATAGGTCCAGCTCGAACCAACCCACTGGAAATAACGAACCTCGCCTCGGCCATTGTTGTAACCCGGGCTGCCCACAATCATCCAGTTACCATCCTGGGAAATCGCGGTACTGAAACCGAAATTGGCCTCATTACCATCACCATCGGCAAACTGTGCAACTGTACTGAGGGAGGGATCAACGATGGTGATGGTGAACTCATCCCAGGCTGTCAGGCTGCCATCGCTGGCGGTAACACGAACCGTGAGGGTGCCCGTATCACCCGCAGACGGCGTCCCTACGAACAAACGATTGGCTGCATCAAAGGTCAGCCAGGCTGGCAACGCCCCACCACCGCTTAATGTGGCGGTATAAGTAAGGACATCAAAAGGGGCAGGATCCGGGTCGCGGAAAGTGGAGGCCGGCAACTGGAAAGCGAACTCGTACTGAGCAAGAGCCACCTGATCAACCACCGGGTTTTGCACCCATGGCGCATTGTTGACAGCATCGACCTCGATCACAAAGTTACGTGTCGGACTGACCGCATTGTGTGGGTCTCTTACCCGCACAGTGATAGTACCCTGATACCCATCAGCTGCCGTGGCACCGATCGCAGGAATGGTCAACAGAAGCCGCGGGCCATCAAAAGCCCATGTCCACCCTGCTGGCAAACCGGTCACTTCCGGCGTCATGGCCAGGTTATCTCCCTGGTCAATATCGTTGAAATAAGCAGAAAGATCGTAGCTGACCGTAGAACCTGACTGCTGTTGCCGGAATGGAGACAATGGCAACAATCCAGTGATCACCGGTGCATCATTACGGCCTTCGATGGTCACGGTAAGCAACGACATTGAAGTGCCGCCATTACCGTCGTGAATGATGACCTCAAGCACTTCCTGCGCTGTCTGCCCAAGCGCCAGCGTTTGCAAGTACGCGGAAGTTGTCGGGTTATAGGTTACGGTGCCATTTACCCAGGAAACGGATGCGCCATAAATGGAAGCACTGACGCTCTGTACTGCCAGCACATCACCGTGCCGGGTACCATACTGAATGATATTGTTGTCCGTATCATTCAGGACAACATTAACACTGAACGAAGAGTCTTCGTTCCCGGTAACAGCGTCATCATTTGCAACCGGCTCCCAATTAAAATGATAGGAACGGGCATTGCTGCCATTGACCGTCAGCAAGTCCAGAGACTCCCTGCGATCAATGGCTACATCAGTCTCCACCCGTGTACTGACCTGAAACCAAGTATCAAACTCTCCCCCGGTAGTACTGCTCAAGTCAGCAATATAAGTGCCGTCTGCGTAGCTGTACAAAACCCTGGCACCATCTGGATCGCCCGCCGCCTGACTCCAGTCATCAACATAGACAACTGCATTACCACCACCAAAGGCAGCTCCCTTGATCGCCCATGTCGTACCGGCAGCGTTCAGTTTGTATGCTTGGATATTGCCACTATTGGCAATCACCATGAAATCATCATCCATGGACAGCGCGTTGTTCCCTGTGCCTGTCCAGGCGAAACTGTTATTGAAGGTACCGCCTCCAATAGTCCCTGCAGGATTCAAATAAGTGCGGACCTGATCCAGCCCACTGCCCCCGACACCGACCCACCAGTTACCACTGGTACTGTCATAGGAAACAGACACAACATCACCAAAACGGTGCCCGTTACCTACTGTCCCTCCCTGCTGAGATTCAATTTGAGCAATAGAGGCGCCAAAATTTCCTGTGTGGGCCGTAGCACTATAAACATATGCCACGCCAGCATTTTCCCTGACTTGATCCTGGGTATCGCCACTCCATGCGTTATCATTGTTTCTCCACCAATCTTCTTCAGGATTACCTACAACCAAGCGATATCCCGTCGCTCCATCCCATGCAATATCAACGCTATGACCAAATCGGTCATCACCCCTGTCGTTATCCTGATTGGCCCCTTTTCCAGTTTGGCCAGAACCTGCGGCCGTCTGATGATTAATCGTTTGTACGGTATCCCAGTTGGTCCCGTTATAGCTGTAGACCCAAACACGTCCGTCATTAGTGCCGTTGTTATAGGTTGGCTCACCCACTACAAGCTTGTTGCCTGCCGAGGCAATGTCGTAACCGAAAGATCCGTTACCCGTCTTGGTAGCAAACAAAACCCAGTTGCCATTCGCCGGATTACGCTCATAGATGGCAACCGAGTTGGCCCCTGCCGATGAAACAAACTTCCAGTCCTTTCCATCCGTTGTCCGCGTGATGGCAACACCGCTGGTACCAGACGTCAGTTCGGGGTCCTCAACCCAGCCATCGGCCAGCAACCCCATGAAGTCACTGCCTGCACCATCGGCATAAAGCGATCGCGTTGTCACCTCGCCAGCTTGTAGCTCCAGCTCCCAGTTACCGCCCAGCCCGGCCATTCCAGACAAATCTTCCGAGGCAGCCACATCAGCGCCGGTCCGATCTGCCAAGGCATGGACGAAGGCCCGACCGACATCACCCGATGCTACGTCACAGCCATAAATCAGAAGATCGCCTCCTGCCTCCAGCGCCTGACGCATTGCTGACCAAACCCGTGCATGACTGTCCAGACTGCCCGCATCCACCGCCTCTCCGCCCAACACCAGCCGCCCGGCACTACCATGGCTAACGATATGGATGGCACTGACATCACCATCGCGACGCCCCAGCACGGCCTGTATCTGCTTGTCCCAGTCCGCGCCATACAAGACATGAACCTCGACATTGGAGCCAAGATTGCGGACAAGATCGCTGTAGTTCTCCACTCCTGAGTCAATGAACAAGACCTCGCGGGCGCCCCCGAAAGCAGACAAGGGGCTGACCACCACATCCCCATCAAAAAGAGCTGCCGACAGGGCATCCCCGGCGTGATCACTCGCCACATCGGCTTCCGAGGCAGCCCCCCATACTTTTTCCACCGTTTCCACAGCAGCAGCATCAAGCAAAACCCGTTGCTCCAGCGCCAAAAAACGGCTCAGCGCACGGTCTGCCGGCTGCAAGCTGGCCCGTGGCGCATTGTTGGGGGATTGATCCTTGCTCATGGCTGCCTCTCATTCTTGTTGTTCTGGCCTGCCCCGCAGGGCGTGAACCGGCTTGAGTTGGCAGGCTCACTGACTCTATAGTCTTATGCGGGCGAGCATAGGCTGTGCTCCCTTTCTTGACAACCGACCCATCAGTCGAGCCGCCAACCGGCCCGGCCAGACTGACCAACAGCAAACGCAGGATGACCACCATGCCCTCCCCCGCCAAACAAACGGGCCCGCTGCTTGGCGCCAGGGTATTGGCCATGATCGAGAAACATGGATCGCCGGAAGAAAAACGGTTGGCTGCTACCGGTCGGGACGAACTCATATCCTTCCTCAACCATCCCGACACTCTGAGGTTTGCCCGTTGGGGGCTGCTGGATATCGGGCTGGAAAACCGCCTGGTCCTGAAACTTAACTTGATGGCTGGCCGACAGATGTCCCCCTGGGGACTGATTCATGAGTGGGCTGGGCGTCTACCCAATCTCAAGGATGCAGCCGAACTGGTATTTCGTCACAAATTACGCTGCCATGCCGGCATAAAACTGTCACAAACAGGAATCGAATACGAAATCTATCCCTACGAAACACCTGACCATCTACTGCAAAAAAGCCTTTTTCCGCATCACTCAGCTCCCGATGACGGCCTACCCGCCCAGCCCCATTGCTATGGCTGCTCATCCACAGGTGAGCTAAGTGCGTATGCCGAAATCCGGAATGTTGACGCAGACGATCTGGAAAATGCCCTTGGGTTTCCTTTATCGGCCAGCGGACTGAAAACTGTCGCCCTGTTCAACAGTCGACTCAACCCGGACAATAGCTGGCGTACAGACAAGGCAGGAATTGAGTTCCTTCCCTTTCCTTCTCATTTATTGAATACAACACTCACCCACTTCAATCTCCACTTCAGCTATTTACTGCACCGGGGTGGCTCTCGCCGATATGGTGTCATAGGAGCACATGGCATGCGGCAAGTACTGTACACAACACTTTTTACGCAACACCCCAATGATCACCAGACAAAGTGAAATTCTCTCTGCCATCAGGGAAGGGGCTTCTCGCCCCGTCAATGTTCTTCCCGGTGAAGCCGGCGCAACATTTGTCCGTCGGCTTTATGACTCTGCCAGCAAAAACCTTACCCCAACGGAACGTGAATTTTTTCGGCTGATCAGATCCACCTGCCAGCGCGCCAACACTGCTGCCCAGCGCCATAACCACAAAGAGGCCTCCCAATGGATAGCCATGGCAAAATCCATACTGGATGGCTTGTCAGGCGAGGCCCACTTTGCTTCTTTCAGCTGTATAAAATCCAACGAAGCTTTTGTTTTTTATATGCAACAGGAATTCGGGCCCGCACTGGAGTGTCTGGATGAGGCACTGAAAAACAAGAGAGGGGTGGCAGCCCACCCAAATACCAGCTCAAACCTTGAAAGCCTCATGGATTTCCATTACCTCCATCTAAGAGGAAAAATTCTCCTGGAAGAAGGTGACATGGACGGCGCCATGAGGGAGTTCGAGAAAGCACTTACAAATTCAATGCATATGGAAGCTTCCTCCATCGAGGACGCTGAGCTTATTGATTATTCTTTATCACGAATATCCGGAGAGCTATCAATAGCAGCAGCTCTTGCAAAGAACCCTGAAGAATATCTTCTAAAAACAGAAACTATTTCAAAAATAAAATCCAGTGGGAGCTTTCAAGAATATATATATTTTCGCGACTCATACCAAAGTCTCCACATAGAAAAAATCAAAAAAGAAATGATTGAACTGGTGAAAAATGGTCGCCAAAAGACAGTATGCTGGTATAGCGCCGTCATAGAACTAATGCGGTTCACATCAAGCACCGAAGCAAGAGTTATTGCAATTCATGCAAGCACATGGAGAGACATGCCTTTTCTTCTTTGCAAAAATCTACTCCAGGAAATATAGGAATAGAAAAATTCAACGCGGGTGCACATCCCATATTATCCATGCTCTGGTATTGCTCCCGCAGCAACATCGCCATCAAGCTCTACTTCCCGTTGACAGAATCCCTGGGCCGGGAAAACGCCGAAGGCAGCGTGGCAGGATACCTGCTTTTCCGGCAGGTGCTGGCAGCTTGGTAACAGGCAGGCCAAGCGGAGTCCCTCATCGCTTTTCTAGAACTGGGGCGCATGAAGACCGCCGCTGGTATTCCGCTATTGTTGAAGCCGCCACCCACCTCACGCCAGATGAGCGTGCCGACATCGCTATTACCGCCAGCCAGTGGCGGGACATGCCTGCCGTGTTGCACTCACGACTTATCGCCCTGTCAGCACCAGCCCGGCAAATACCGTCTTGTTCCTCACTGGGCAAAACGGTATTTACATACCCTGCAGGGCCAGTCCGGCCCAAGCCCTGGCAATGTTTCCCGTAAAGTCGCGCCCCATGAACAGCACCCTGTCTTTGCCTGTGTTTTCATACCAGTAATACAGGACAAGCTCACCCGATGCCCTGCCGGATTTCAGGGCCGCCACAAGCCACTGTCGCCCGCGGTCAACGGCAGGCACACTGACATCCACAAGATGCAAGGCTCGCACCGCAGCAGCCGTGTCAATCACCAGGCCCGACCAGTCCCCCTTGGGGGACTGTATGCGCAGAAGCACCGTGCATGCCCGAAATGCGGCGCGTCTGGCCTCATCCAAACCAACAGCCATCAGTAGACGGATGGCGTAATAGGACGGAAGCACCCGGGAAGGAAACCATTTCCCCGACCACAGGCCGTCATTTTCCTGTCTGGCCAGGACATAGGCCACGCAGGCGGCAATCTGCTGATACCAGCGCACCGGATCAACACGGCTCAATATCCATGCTGCCTGGGCCGTAATCTCCAGCGAACAGCCTTTCCAGTATTCCGCTCGACCAGCTATCACGGTACGGAAACCGCCTTCATCGGGACAATAGAAATCCGCCACCAGTTTCTCGACAGAGGCCGCCACAAAACCTTTGTCATGACCGATAGCCAGCAATCCTTCGAGCACAAGTGCGGAGTCCGCTGATGTCACCCCGAAGCCGGAATGGAACTCCCACAGCCCACCGACTGACTTCTGAACCAGATAATCACGAAGCTTGGGCTCCCGGGAAACCTCTAGAACCGGACCCCAGAAGGCAACGTCCCCCTCCACTTTATGGTTCAGGAAAAACGGGGCATCCCCGGTCACCCTGAAGATCGAACTATGAACCAAAGCTCCATACGTCATTTATGTCAGCCCCCGGGCCACACCGCCAGACAACAGGGAAACAACCTCTTCGGCCGCCCTGAATCCAGACAAAACTGCCGCTCTCATGCCATACGGCATTTTTTCCTTGGCATCAAACCAGGTGTAATCCCCGGCCACAAACAACCTGTCCGCAATACGGCTTGAGTCAAGCACGCCTGCCCCATAAGGCGGGGACGATATATGCGGGCCTATGCCTGCCCATGACGCGGCATCGACAAAAGAAAGCGCCCTCGGGCTGTCAATGACATCCATGTGGGAAAAGCGGTCGCCAATATCTTTCAGCAATGTCTCACGCCCCTGTGCCATTCCTGCCGACCACCGCTCTCCCAGGCAATAAACATGAACAAAGGTCTTGTCGCGCCGCTCACATTTGACAGCACTATTAAACGGCCCCTCCAACGACACGAGATAACTGAAATCACTGATCGACCGCTTTGAAACCGAGAAAACCAGAGACAGGCCGGGATAAAAACGAACCTGCTTCAAAAAGCCAGAAAACGGGGTCTTCCCTCCCAGCAGGAGCGCCGCCGGAGCGGGGGGTATCGCCATGATGACAGTCCTGGCCCGCCTGATCTTTCCATCTTCAATCACAAGATCAAACCATGCCTGGCGATCCCTCAGGGCAACGACATTCGTACCCGGGAAAAAATCAGCACGACTCTCGTTCATCAGTTGGTCTACAACCGCGCCATTACCATTCTGCCGGAAAGCAGGCACCGGTCTCAGGCCATCACATTGCCGCTCAGGAAGACTTCCCTGGATAGGCGCCGGATGTATCAAGCCCCAAAATGCCGAAATGGCCTTGGCCAGAGGGAGAGGAACATCCTCAAAAACCTTCTTTCCTCTTAGAAAAGCTCCCAGCTCATGCTCATATCCCGGGAACTGCTGCGCATAGTCCTGCAAACACGCCAAGGGGGATGCGCCACGCCAGACGGCGCTTTCTGCCAAAAGGGAAACAGGCTCACTGGAAGGAGGCACAACATGGCTTGTGCTCTCAGGAAAGGGCAACTGGCTTGCGAACAAGGCACCCAGATCATAAGCCGTACCGTCGCAATGCCGGGAAAGCACACGCCCCCCGGGACGCTCCTCCTTTTCCAGCAACGCAACCTTGTAGCCACTCAACCTGCTGGCTGCCGCCAAACCCGCCAAGCCAGCACCAATGATTGCCACGTCATACATGCCATTTACTCAACACTGCACTGGAAACCTACCTGCGTCCTTGCTCCTACCGCAGGAACGGCTTCAGCCACGAACCCCATGCCCACACCAAGGGCAGGAATGGGATTCGTGGCTGAAGCCGTTCCTGTAGACAGGGGGAGCAAAGGCCGGTTGTCCCCAAAAGTACCGCCAAAACAGCCCGGGGTCATTTCGGAGACGCAGGGGCTCCTCAGTGATACCGCTTCTTGCTGAACACCATCTGCCCGTGCGCTTCGTCCACCACGATGGTGTCACCCGGCACGAACTCACCGGCCAAGAGCTTCTGCGCCAGGGGGTTTTCCAGCGAGGTCTGTATCGCCCGCTTGAGCGGGCGCGCGCCATAGACCGGGTCGTAGCCGGCCAGCACGAGCTGCGCGAGGGCGGCGTCGCTGATGTCGAGGCTCAAGTCGCGCTCGGCCAGGCGGCCACGCAGGCGCTGCAACTGGATTTCGGCAATGCCACGGATCTGCCCTTCGCCCAGCGGATGGAAGACCACCACCTCGTCAATGCGGTTGATGAACTCAGGCCGGAAATGCTGCCCGACCACGTTCATCACGGCCGACTTCATGGCTTCATAAGGCCCCTCCGCCATGCTCTGGATGAGGTCGGAGCCCAGGTTGGAAGTCATCACCACCACCGTGTTGCGGAAATCCACCGTGCGGCCTTGGCCGTCAGTGAGGCGGCCGTCTTCCAGCACCTGCAACAGGATATTGAAGACATCCGGGTGGGCCTTTTCCACCTCGTCCAGCAGCACGACGGCATAAGGGCGCCGGCGCACGGCCTCCGTCAGGTAGCCGCCCTCCTCGTAACCGACATAGCCCGGAGGCGCACCGATCAGGCGGGAAACGGAATGCTTTTCCATGAACTCCGACATGTCGATGCGCACCATGGCGTCGTCGGAGTCGAAGAGGAAGTTCGCCAGCGCCTTGCACAGCTCGGTCTTGCCCACGCCGGTCGGCCCCAGGAAAAGGAAGGAGCCGTTGGGCCGGTTGGGATCGGAAAGCCCGGCGCGCGAACGGCGCACGGCATTCGCCACCGCCACGACTGCCTCGTGCTGGCCGATGACACGGTGATGCAATTCGTCCTCCATGCGCAGCAACTTCTCGCGCTCGCCTTCCAGCATCTTGGAAACAGGGATGCCCGTGGCCTTGGCCACCACTTCGGCAATTTCCTCGTCGGTCACGCGGTTGCGCAGCAGGGTATGCGCCGGCTTTTCGGTTTCGGCGGCGGCCTTGAGCTGTTTTTCCAGCTCGGGAATCACGGCGTATTGCAGGCGCGACATCTTCTCCAGGTCGTTGGCGCGGCGCGCCGCCTCGAAGTCGATGCGAGCCTTTTCCAATTCCTCCTTCACCTGCTGCTCGCCCTTGAGCGAGGCTTTCTCGGCCTTCCAGACTTCTTCCAAGTCGGCGTATTCCTTTTCAAGGCGCTTGATGTCTTCTTCCAGCTTGGCGAAACGCTGCTTGCTCGCGGCGTCATCCTCCTGCTTCAGTGCCTCGCGCTCCATCTTGAGCTGGATGAGCTTGCGGTCGAGCCGGTCCATTTCCTCCGGCTTGGAGTCCATCTCCATGCGGATGCGCGAAGCGGCTTCGTCGATGAGGTCGATAGCCTTGTCCGGCAGCTTGCGGTCGGTGATGTAGCGGTGCGAGAGCTTGGCGGCGGCGATGATGGCCGGGTCGGTGATGTCCACGCCGTGGTGCACCTCGTAGCGCTCTTTCAGGCCGCGCAGGATGGCGATGGTGTCCACCACCGAGGGTTCGTCCACCAACACTTTCTGGAAACGGCGCTCCAGCGCGGCATCCTTTTCGATGTACTGGCGGTACTCGTCCAGCGTGGTGGCGCCGACGCAGTGCAGCTCGCCGCGCGCCAGCGCCGGCTTCAGCATGTTGCCGGCGTCCATGGCGCCCTCGGCCTTGCCGGCGCCGACCATGGTGTGCAGCTCGTCGATGAAGAGGATGATGTTGCCTTCCTGCTTGGCCAGCTCGTTGAGTACAGCCTTGAGGCGCTCCTCGAATTCGCCGCGGAATTTCGCGCCAGCAATCAGCGAGCCCATGTCCAGCGCCAGCACCTTCTTGTTGCGCAGCCCTTCCGGCACCTCGCCGTTGACGATGCGCTGCGCCAGCCCTTCCACGCTGGCGGTCTTGCCCACGCCGGGCTCACCGATCAGCACGGGATTGTTCTTGGTGCGGCGCGCCAGCACCTGGATGGTGCGGCGGATTTCGTCGTCGCGGCCGATCACCGGGTCCAGCTTGCCGCTGGCGGCGCGGGCAGTGAGGTCCACGCAGTATTTCGACAACGCCTGGCGGTTGTCCTCGGCATTGGCATCTTTCACGGTATCTCCTCCGCGCACCTGATCCACCACCTGTGCCAGTCGTGCTTTCTGCACTCCGGCTTTTTGCAGCAGCTTGGCGACGTCGTTGTTGGCTTCAAAAAATGCCAGGAGCAAAAGCTCGCTGGCGATGAACTGGTCGCCGCGCTGCTGCGCGAGCTTGTCGGCCAGGTTCAAGACACGCGAAAGCTCCTGGCCAACCGTGATCTCGCCGGTAGGCGTCTTGAGTCGTGGCAGGTTTTCCAGATGTGCAGATAGTTCCTGCCCGAGACGGGCAATATCAGCACCGGCCTGCGCCAGCAAAGGGCGAACGCTACCGCCCTGTTGCGCCAGCAGGGCAGCAAGCAGATGGCCGGGTTCAATGGCGGTATTGTCGCGGCCGATGGCCAGTGATTGGGCATCGGCCAGCGCTTCCTGCAATTTGGCAGTGAGACGATCAAGACGCATGGCATTCCTCGGGGGAGCAGGTTTTCATGCTCCTAGGTATAGGGGCCAGCCGCATGAATTCAAGGAAGACGCGGGATGATTGACTGATCTGGATCAAGCCGGATGCAAAAAGGCAGAGCCTTTCAGGCTATCCAGATGACGGAGGCCATGCGGCCTGTCTGGCCGTCACGGCGGTAGGAAAAGAATCGCTCCGAATCTGTCACCGTGCAGAAATCGCCTCCATGAATAGAGACAACTCCTGCTCTTTCCAGACGTAGGCGTGCAAGCCCGTAGATATCCGCCAGCCAGCGGCCAGCATGAGGGCTGGGCAGGAAACAGTCTTCGGCGGCAGGGTGTTTGTTGACAAAGGCCTCAAGCACCTCAGGACCCACCTCGAATGCTGTGGGCCCGATGGCTGGCCCCATCCAGGTCAGTACATCGGCAGGGTCAGGGAAAGCAGCCAGCGTGGCTTCCAGCACGCCGTCGCAAAGCCCGCGCCAGCCTGCATGCGCCACCGCGACACGCTGGCCGGCACGATCGCAAAAGAACACCGGTAAACAATCTGCCGTCATGACGACGCAGGGCAGCTGTTTCAGGCTTGTGGTCACGGCATCGGCATCCGGCACATGGCTCACACGCCGTGCAGCATCCGTCTCCGCTTCCACCAGCCGCGTGCCGTGCACCTGATTCAGCCACTGCGGTTCTTGCGCCGGCGCAATCGCCTGCAGCGCAGCCAGCAAGCGCTCGCGATTACGGGCAACGGCGCCCGGCTCATCCTGCACATGGGTGCCCAGATTGAGGCTGTTCCATGGCACACGGCTGACACCACCCGCACGCGTGGTCACCACCGCATGCACATGGGCAGGTGCTGGCCAGTCGACGCGGACAAGGGGCAAGGTATCAGACATGGCATTGGCGGCCGGAGCCGCTCCTGAAACGACTACCGGATGATATGAAATTCCAGCCCTGCACGCTCGAGGCGCGGCACCAGTGCCTCTCCCATCGCGGCAGCCGGCGTGATCACACCGGCAGCTTTGGGGAGATTCCGGTCCAGTGCCAGACACAGCCCGGCTTCACCCAGCATTTTTGCCGTATCACCGTAAAACGGATCACCGCCACTCATGCGCAGCACGACCTTTTCACCACAGGCTTCGGCCGTCACGTGCATGTGGAACCAGCCTTTTTCACGTGCAGCAGCGCCCGGGCCGTCCCCCGGCTGGCGCTGTTTGAGCAGCCAGTTCCGTGTGGGCTCGAACTGCGCCAGCGTAAAAACACCACCCATGCCGACAACCATGCCGGCCAGTGCAAAGGGATTGCGGTTCGCCACGAAATGGCCGTAGGAAAAATCGCGGCCGTAGTTGCCACGCAAGCGCGCAGAATGACGTACCACTTCCGGGTCTATCGTCGGCGCATTGAGAGCCCAGCGCCCCCAGTTTTTCTCGCGCATGAACGGCGTCATCAGTGCATGCACATTGTCTTTCACGGGCTTTGGCCGGTTGAATGCCCACTCGCGCGCACTGGCCATGGCACCCACGGCGGAGTGCCAGGTACCGCCGGAAGGCATGCTGAATCCCTCTGTTGCGCCTCTGACCACCACGTCGGCCTCGCGGAAGGCCGTACTGCCGACACGCTCTCGCAGGAGATTGATCGCCTGCATGACTGCAATATCCGGGGGAATGCTTTCAAAGCCGCAACTGTTGACGATACGGGCGCCACTCCGGCGGGCAACGGCATCATATTTCGCCCTCATCTGCTGGACGAAGAAAGGCTCGCCGGTGAGGTCGGTGTAATGGGTACCGGCCTCGGCACAGGCCTTGACCAGCGGCTCGCCATAACGGGCATAAGGTCCCACCGTCGTGATGATGGCCGTGGTGGAAGCCGCGAGGGCAGCGATGGATGCCGCATCCCCCACGTCGGCAATCACCAGCTCTGGCAATACTGCTCCGTCAACACGGGCAACACGCTCCCGCACCTCATCCAGCTTGCCGGGATTACGGCCAGCCAATGCCCAGCGGAATTTCTCGCGTACTGAAACACCCGCCAGATATTCCACCACCAGGCCACCGGTAAAACCCGTGGCGCCGAGGACGACCAGATCAAAATGGCGATCCGCCATGAACAACTCCTTGCCGGAAATGCTTTATGTCAGGGAAACAGGGTCATAGAAACGAACGGGAGGTATACCCGCAATGGAAACCGACCGGAATATGCTTCTGCAAGGGCACTGTCGCTACTTCTTCCAGTGTCTGTGCATCCAGTACCACGATATCCGTACTGTGCGTGGCTGCACGATACACGGCCGTGATGAGGTAACCCTCTCCTTCTGCGGCCGTCTTGCTTCTGGGGGCAAACACTGCCTCTGAAATCAGTGTGCCGGGACCAAAATCATGGAGCCGGAAGTCTTCGCTGCCATGGTCCTGGCGCTGGATGCCATTGAAGGTGGTGGAACCGGCATGCGGCAGCACGGCATTGGCATAGGTGATGGTTGAAGGCGTGCCACTGCGACGCAGGTCCCACTGCATGAACTCGATATTGTCATGGCCCGGCAGGATTTCATGACGGACGCGACCGGTGGACAAATCCAGCCGGTAACGCCATAGCGCACTCTTGTCGTTACTGGTCAGGTCAAAACCGTTTTCCTTGCGCGCCGGCGTGGACAGCGTCTCGTGAATGCGTGCCCAGTCCGTGAAGTGGGTGACATGCACCACCAGTTCGCGGCCCTCCTCCCAGCAGTTGGCATAGTGGATGGGAATGAAACCTTCGGTCTCGAAAGTACGCACGAGCTCGAAGGTGTCCAGTGACACTACATACACTCGCGTGGACTCCGACGGATCAAAAGACATGCCTTCCATATAGGTGGACAACCCCAGCAAGGGTTTCACCGGATTGCGCATGCGCAAGGGCCCGACAAAGAAAATCGCGTAGTGCTCGGTCATGGCAAAGTCATGACAGAAAGGCAGCATGCCGATGGGGAAATGCATCTTGCGATCCAGGCAACCACGCGGGTCGATGCGGTACAGAAAGATCGAAGGCCCCTTGAGGCTCATGCTCACGCCGAAGTTGTAGTAATTGCCGGTGCGCGGATCGATCTTGCCGTGCGCGCTGAAAGGATTATTGGCAGCGAGGCGGCCGTCGTAATCAAACTCGCCAATGGTTTCCAGCGTGGCGGGATCGATCTCGTAGGGATGACCACCCTCCCACAGCGCAAGCAAATGGCCACCGTGCCAGATAAGGCTGGTGTTGGCGCAGTTTGCAGGTGGCCGGCCTGCATTGCGGCGCCAGCCGCCCGGCACGTTGTGCCCCAGAGAACGCACAGCAATGCCTTGTGCCTCGGTTTCTTTCAGATACTTGGGAGTGCGCACATAGCGGCTGCGGTAGAACGCGCCCTGGTCGCTGAAGCTCACACTGTGCAGCATGCCGTCACCGTCGAAGGCATGTCCGAAAGCCTCGCCACCCACCTCATACCGGCCAGGCCCCATACGGAAAAACGTGCCGCGCAACTCGGCCGGCAGCTTGCCGCGGATGGCCTTGCGCGGAATCGGGTAGGCCTGCTCCTCGCCGGACTCGACAGCACGGCGCAATCCATAGACATCAGTGGCCACGGGGGCCGTCACAGCGATCTGGTTCATGGGGTAACTCTCCTTTGGCACCAGCCGGTCACACTAGAGCAAGCAATCAATATATTCAACATGTTGAGTATATTGATTAGACTGGCGGCGTCCTCCCTACCGGAATGTCCCATGTCCCTGCGCCAGGTGCTCTTGGTCTATCTGGATTCCGGAGCTGCGTCCGGCTACGACATCGTGAAGGGCTTCCAGCGCACCTACGGCTATCTCTGGAATGCCAGCTATCAGCAGATCTATCGCGATCTGGGGAAGCTGCATGACGAGGGGCTGGTGGACGCTGAAACACTGGCCAACGGGCGCCGCCCGGACCGCAAGGTCTACCGCATCAACGAGCGCGGGCGCGAGCAGATGCAGGCCTGGCTGGCCACACCCCTGAAACTGCCTCATGTGAACGATGCCCTGCTGGTCAAGGTGGCAGCATCGCACCTGCAGGACAGGCCTGCCCTGCAGGCGGAAATGGCCCGGCAGCGCAAAGGTTATGAACTGGCACTGGCTGATCTGGAACGGAATCGCCGATTCTTCGAGGCCCTGCCTCCTGACTTTCTGGACAAGGCCTACGGCATCTACCTGACGCTCAAGAGAGGCATACGCGTGGTGGAAACCTGGCTGGAGTGGGCAGAGGAGGTCGAGACCTGGCTGGCACGCGCCGAGCCGCCTGCCGCGACCGACGAGGAAATCCTGCAGTTCAAGCAGTTGCTGCTGGCCGTACACCCGGACATGTCGCCGGACCGTAAACCCGGAAAGAGCCAGAGCCGGCGCAGAGCACTGGCCAGCCAGGATATCGAAAGTAAGTAATCGCTCACAATCTACGTTTTTGCCCGGACGACGACGGCCTAAAAACAGGCTATTGCTTCTTCAAGCCGCCCCGCACAGTAAAGAACACGGCATCCAGCTCACGCCCCTGGGTATCGCGGAGCACCAGCCGGTGTCGACCGACCAATGGTTGCCAGTCAAGGTCACGCACCTTGCCCAGTGAGCGGCCATTCAGCCACCACTCCACACCCTTGCGCGGCGCCTCGGCACGAAAGCGCAGGCGCTGGCTGGCTTCGGGAATGTCAGGGTCCAGCGCAATCACGGTTTCGTTGGCCGGGTAGAGGATTCGGGCAGCAATCTGCGGCACGAATTCCACCTTGTCCATTTCCGTACCGGGCAGGAACCATTCCTCACGCGCAGGCTCCGGAATACCATCGAAGGCCACACGCTGGCGTTTCAGTGTCAGCGGCGCCACGGGATGCTCGCCACCCGGGCGTACCTGCCCTCCTTCGAGCCGACGCATCACATCGGCCCACAGCGGCGCAGCACCACTGACACCGGACACATCACGCATGGGCGCTCCGTCAAGATTGCCCACCCAGGCGGCCACCGTGTAGCGCCGCGAAAAACCGATGCACCAGTTGTCGCGCATGTCCTTGCTGGTCCCGGTTTTCACGGCACTCCAGAACGATGTGGCCAGCGGGCTTTCCAGCCCGAAAGTCGTGGCACGCGCACTGCGGTCGCTCAAGATGTCGGCCGTCACGAACGTGGCCTCCTGATCCAGCACACGGCGCTTTTCCGGCACCTGCCCCGGCAGGAAAACCGGCGGGGAATAGAGTCCGCCGCTGGCCAGCGTGCGATAGGCATTCGCCAGCATCCAGAGACTGACATCGGCCGAACCCAGCGCCAGCGAGTAGCCATAAAAATCCGGATTCTCCGTCAGGCTGGCAAAACCCAACTCGCGCAAGCGCAGCCAGAAATCCTCCACACCCACCAGATTGAGCACCCGTACGGCGGGAACGTTCAGTGAGCTGGCCAACGCAACGCGCACACTGACTGGGCCCTTGAAATCACCTTCGTAATTCTGCGGCGTATAAAGCCCGTTGGGCGTTGCAAGACTGAGTGGGGAATCCTCCAGCACGGAAGCCGCTGTCAGGTATTTGCGCTCCAGCGCGAGTTCGTAGGCAAACGGCTTGAGCGTAGAGCCCGCCTGCCTCAAGGCCTGCACGGCATCCACGAAACGAGCGCTTTCCACGCGCCCGGCATTGGCTACATAAGCGAGTACCTCGCCACTCATGTTGTCCAGCACCAGCACTGCACCGGCATTGACGTGACTGCCCTGCAAATCGGCAAGATGACTCGCCAGCATCTGCTCGGCGGCCTTCTGCAAACCGGCCTCCAGTGAACTGCGTACCGCCACCGCAGGTGTTTGCAACAGACGCGCCGCCAGCGCCTCCAGTGCAGGGCTTTCCGGATACGGCGCCAAGCGTTTGTTGAGCTGCAAAAGCGCCAGATCACGCACGGCCTGGCAATCCGCTCCGGTGAAACCCGCTGCGATCTGCGCACAGGCACGCTGTGCCACGCGCAGAGGCGCGGCCGACGGGGAGGCCAGCAGGGAAGCCAGCAGCAAACCCTCATTGCGTGTCAGCGCCACCGGAGCCTTGCCATACAAGGCACGGCTGGCAGCGGCCACACCCTGCAAGTCACCACGCCAGGTCACCAGATTGAGATAAGCCTCCAGGATTTCTGCCTTGCTCCAGTTTCTTTCCAGATCACGGGCCGCCTGCATCTGGTTCCATTTCTGTGCCAGCGAACGCCCTCCCCGGCGCCAGGAAAGCTCAGTGTCTATCAAACCGGCAAGCTGCATGCTGATCGTGCTGGCACCACGCGACTTGTCACCACTCACGAACTTCATCGCCGCCAGCGCCGTGGCACTCCAGTCGATACCCCGATGCTCGAAGAACTCCCGGTCCTCCGCAAAGATCACCGCCTCCGGCAAGGCAGGAGAAACATCCTTGAGCGCCACCCATTGCAGACGGTTAACCTGCATGTTGAGACGGCGTGCATGCAGCAGCACACCATTACGGTCATGCAGCTCACCATAAGAAGAGAGAAATCCGCTTTTGATGTCGGCAAAAGCCGGAATATCCGCCACTGCCAACCCCGACAGCAGCAACCCCCAGCAACACAACAAAAAACGCACAGGCATCATTTTTCCCATAACACTGCATTTCTGGAGCACAAAAAATTCTCGCCTACGCCACACATCATCGTTACACCACAGCGGGCAATTGCGAGTTGCCGCACGGCGCGAGCATGACCACGTTGCCGCGGCTACAGGAGCCATCGTCATAAGACGAAGGGCTCTCCGCAGGAGTCGCCTTTCTTTGCTTACTTTTTTTGCGAAGCAAAGACATCCTCGCGTAGCGAGGTGAACGTCGGCTCTGCCGACGGCGCGAAGGGCGAGGCCATGGGCCGAGTCAAGTTAGGCCCGCCGCAGGCGCACCGCCAGAGCATGCAAGCAGCAGAAGCAACCAGGCCGGAGCACCTCACCGTTAAAAGAGCCGACACCCAAATCCCCGCACTCCCGGGCAAAGGGCAAGCAAAGCCCAGTCCGCGTACACCACACCCGGCGCAAAGCGGACACCCTCTGAGAAGATATCCACTACAGGCACCCTCAACCTCAGGGCTTCACCACCCAATCCCCGTTAGGCGCCATCCCGAACATTTCCGGCGCATACATGGCCTCCACCCGCGTCGGCGGCAACCGGAAATCCCCCGACTGGTTCAGCCGCAGCGTATACACCGCCTTCCATTCACCCTTGTAGATGCGCTCGTAATACGCCCGGTAACTGTCAGCACCAAACTCTGCATAGGTCGCCCACGTCCACTCCGTACTGCTGTCAGCGGCCAGCGAACTGTCCCGACCCAACGCACGTCCCAACAGTGTGCTGCCCGCCGGAATCGGATCATCCAGCGCCACCCACCCGATATCGCTTTGTGCTCTCAATGCCAGCTGCACCTGTACCACATCCCCCACACTCCACTGCCCGGGAATTTTCTGCTGCAAAGGTTTCAGTGTCTTGCTCACCGTAAAGCCTGTACTGACAGGCTCACGCAATGGCAGGCGCGCACGGGACTGCACTGTAATCCACGGCTTGCCGCTGCCCTCTTGCGACAACTTGAGAACACCGGGCTGATCCGGCCAATCCAGACGCAGGGGCAGAGGCGCAGCAGCATTCCAGACCAGTGATTTTTTCTGTGCTCCCATTTCTGCCACGGTCTGGCCTGCAACGGCTTCACTCTCGAAAACCTCACTGAAACGGCGCAGTGCCTGCCCGCCCCAAAGATTGGCCACCGTGGTTTCCCAGTGCCCGCCCTGCTGACGCATGAGGAGTCCGCGCAACAAACGCGGCTGGTCTTCGCGCCAGGCGGGCAGATCCATGGTTGCCAGCATCAGGCGCGCCACCGTGGCCTCATCGTTTTCGTACAGCCACCAGCGCGCATAACGCCCTTCGGACAAAAGATAGGCCGTGCCCTGCAAGGTCAGACGCGAACGCAACACGCTTTCGGCCTGAGCCAGCCGCTGGGCATGCTGTGGAATGTTTTTCTGCGTGCGCAGCAACTCCAGCCAGTTCACCAGCATGGCAGTCGTCCAGCGTGCCGGCTGCACTTTCAGCGCATCGAGCCAGACAGTCCGGAAGCGGCCGTACTGGGCAAGCAGTGTGATCACCTCCAAACGCCGGTGATCTTCATCAAACTCGTGCAGGCGCCAGTCATCAAAATTCGTGCGCCCTTCCAGATACTCCACCAGACCGTCCAGCATTCGCTGGCGAGATGCCTCCGGCAAAGGCCAGCCTGTCACTTTGGAAATTCGCAGGATGTAAGCGGTGAGGAAGGGATAACTGTTGCTGCCGGGATAGAAGGCAGCCAATCCCTTGTCATCCAGATAAGCGGGCAGCATTTCCATGATGTCGTCCCACTGGGCACGCTCCTGCAAACCGGCCGCGCGCGAGACCTTCTGCTCCAGACAACTGTAGGGGTAGCGACGGAAATACTCCTTCACTGTTCCCAGGCTGTCGGCAAGACGCGCCTGCCCAGACACCTGCAGGGCACCGCCCGGCAATATGCCCTGCGGCTTCTGCACAGGAATTTCCACCGGCGCCACCAGTTGCATGAGCGAGCCCTGCAGGACGCGCTCCGGCACAGGGTCCAGCACGCGCTGCGAAACTTTCAGTCGATCACCGACACCACCAGCCGAGCCACTGCCCTCGACACTCACCAGCCATTCCAGCGACTCCACATCGGCAGGCACCACGAAGGGCACCGCAACCGTTTCCGAGCTGCCTGGCGCCAGCGTCAGCGTTTTCTGCAGCAATACGCCCTTGCCGGTGAGTGCCGCGCTGAAAGTGAGTGTGCGGGATACGTCACCGGCATTACGCACGGTAAACGCCGGGTCCAGCCTGTCACCCTGACGTACTACCAGCGACAGGCCGGACAGTACGGAAATTTCCTGAAAGCTTTCCATTCGCGTGGAGCCACTGCCGAAACGGTTGTTGCTCGTCGCTACCGCCACCACATGAAAACCGGTCAACGAATCATTCAGTGGCACAACAAAGCGCGCACGACCATCCGCATCCACCTTGGCTCTCGCCTGCCAGTACACCAGCGTGTCAAACAGCTCGCGCGTGGCACCGCCACGGCCACCACCGCCACCAGGAGGCAAGGCCTTGCGGCCGTAATGGCGTTTGCCCACGACCTGCAACTGTGAAGTAGCCGTACTGATGTCGTGGCCGCGCGATTGCATCATGGGCGTCAGCACATCCCAGGTATCGTTGCCGGAAAGCTCCAGCAAGGCTTCATCCACTGCTGCCAGCGTGACTTCGGTGCCCGCAGGCAGCGCCTGTCCGGCAGGTGGCGTGACCTGCGCGGCGACCTCGGCTTTTTCACGTGGCTGGTAGCGCGCCTTGTCGGTTTTTACCGTCACACCCAGCCGCCATGCCTCCCAGCCTACTTTCACTTCCGCAATACCAAGCTTGAAGGCCGGCTTGCCGAGATCCACCAGTGCCGTGGGCGCCACGGCATCATTACGACCACGCACGATCAGGGCCGATACAAAAACATTGGGCGCATATTCCGCCTTCACCGGCAGGCTGATGACAGGGTTATCCGAAGACAGTTTCTGCACATGACGATCGATGATGCCGTCACGCTCGATGCTGACGAGTGCTGTCGCTTCCGGGAAAGGCATGCGCACCTGCAGCTTCATGGTGTCGCCGGCCTGGTATTCCTTTTTCTCCGGCAGAAGATCAATACGGTCGTCATTGCCCTGATCAAACCACCAGCGGTCACCGCTGCTGACCCAGGTAGAACTGCTGGTTTCCAGACGGCGGCCCTGTTCATCCATGGCCGCCACCTTCACCACCAATTCACCGGATACGGTCGGTGTCACCGTACAGGAAAGGCGGCCGTCCCGGCCGGTGAGCGCACCACACTGCACGGCAACCGGTACTTTCTTCATCACGCTTTCATAGGCATAAAAGCCGCCCACGGTACGCCGGCGATGACTCTGGTGGCTGCGCAGTTCTGCAGAAACCTGCACCGGCACATTCGGTTTCACTTTGCTGTCCATACCTAGCGTGATGATGTCCACCGGCTGCGGCTTGTTGCCGCTGCTGCTGATCCAGCCCGGCAGCTTTACGCCGGCAATCACGCCCGCTGGCCAAAGGGCGGTGCTGGCCGTGGCGGTATGCGTTTCGCCACTGGGATCGCGGTATTCCATTTCCAGCATGAGCGTCGCAATGAAATCCTGCGCCGGCAAAGGGCTGCTTTGCACACGCATGCCGCCCTCTGCATCCAGCGTCAATGCCTGCTCTTCAAGGGCAACCCGCTGCCGGCTGCCCTCTTCGTCCTGATAAAGATTACGGAAGGAGTATTCATCGTGTTCAGCACTGCTGAAGTAGCGCGGAGTCACACGCCCGCGCAAAGTGACAGGCGCACCGGGATAGGCCCCGCCGTTGAGGTAGTTAAGCTGCATGTCCACCGGAACCGAAGCAGGAGCCACCTCCGTGCTGCCCAGAACTTGCAGGCGAGCTTTCAGCACAGGCAGGCGGAACTCTTCCACCCGGAAAGTGGCCAGCTCATATTCACTGTCACCCGCCTCCAGCCTGAGAACGTAACGGCCGAGCTTGGCCGAACGCGGGATTTTCCACTCGTTATCGCCATTGCCGTTGCTGTCGATATTGAGCGGTAACTCGTACTCCTGCCCCGAGCCCTGGTGCTGGATTGAAAGCCTTTTGTAGCGCGGATCACGCGGTGGCCGCAGGTCATCAAGTGCAAGGCCGCGTACCACATGACGCATGTGCACGGTTTCTCCTGCCCGCAGCAAAGTACGGTCAAGAACGGAATGCGCGACCAGATTGCCGGTACGGTACCAACCCAAAAAATTGAAACGCCAGGTTTCTATGCCCTCGTTCCAGCGCGGCAGCACGATTGCCCGGTCACTGCCCGAACGCGCAATCACGGCATAACGGCCCATGCAAGCGCCATCGTAATCCTGCAGATCTTGTGTGAGATTGATGTCGGCCAGCCCTTCCGCATCGGTCTTGCCGCGCCAGATCACCGAGCCGGTCTTGCAGTCATGCACCGCCACGTCGGCATCGGAAACCGGCGTGCCCTTGTCCATGCGTGTCACCCACACCACGCCGCCTTGCGGCCCCGTACGCAGGTGCACACCCAGATTGGTCACGATGCTAAGCGCCGACACATACATCGGCGCCTTGTTCTCGATCAGCGAAGCGCCAAGATAACGGCTCTCGACTTCATGCACATAGACACCCACTCCCACCGGCAGGCCGATGACTTCAAACTCGCGCGCGGCAAGTGCCCGTGGCAAGGCCTGCACCGTTGCCGCCTTGTTGGCAGCGAGCAGCGATATGGAGCGGGGATCAGGATCAATGAGGCGGTCTTTTTCATCACGACGGCCGCAGTTGAAGCAGGATTGATCGTTTTGGTGACGCTGGAAACGATCCAGCCACTTCAGCAATTCGGTATCGGACTCCGGTAATTTCAGGGTGAAGAGCCGGGCTTCGGGCGTCACGCCCCCACCCGGTTCAAGATTGCGCAAAGTGAGAGGCACTGCACCTGCTGCTGCCTCAATCACGCCAAACGATGCCGAGAATTTTGCCAGCGGCGGATAATTTGCCGTTTTCACCGCAAGGGGGAATCGTGCTGCATTGGTCAGCACACGGCCACTGGTGTCGCGTACACCAGCAGGCAATACCAGAGTAAAAGCAGTTTCAGGAGGAAAAGGTGGCGCAAACGTCACACCGGTGTCTGCCATAAAATTCTCTGCCGAGAACTCGGCATTTACTTCGGCACCCTCTTCCATGTTGGCCTGCGGGCGCCAGACCCTGCCTGCCGCCTCCAGGCGAATTGCACTCAGGAACTCAGGGCCCACCACTTCGGTAAATTCCACACGCAGGGGCATCATGGGTGCACAGCCCTGCCGGGCATTTTCACGCGTGCAGCTGAAGCTCGCACTGAAGGCAGCTCGCACCTTGTAATCCAGCACCTGATCAGCCGTGCTCCGTACACCGGTTGCCGATGCCAATCCTTTGATAAAAACGAGCTTGACCCTGGCTCCCGGCGGCAAGTTGCGGCTGCATGCAACGGCCCGCTGCTCCGGTATGCCTTCCCGGTCTGCCCACCATTCGCTCAAACCTTCCGGCAATTTTTCAGCCAGTGATCTTGTTTCCTCTATGGTGAGAAAGCGCAGCGGAACCTTTTCCTTGATGTTTTCAATCAGGCAGTGCGATGAGCTGACGAGACTGCGACGATCATTCTCGCCATCGAACTTGAGCAGGAATACCTGGTTTTCATCGACATCACGGGAGTCGCTGTAAGGGCGTGCATCCACGACACGCGGACCACCCGTGTGAAAGCGGTATACCGGACTTTCCGCCACCGGCTTGCCGGACGCCGCACGCAGCCCTTTCACCGGCACGAACTGGCAGGCAATGCCTGCGGGCAAGTCACGCTCGAAGTCGTACACCCAGTTGCGGCCATCCACCCAGCGCCCTTTTCCGGGCACGGCACAGCCGATGGTGAAGGGGTTGTAGGCGCGCAAATCTCCTACCCGCGTGATCGCCTCGGAAAAGCGTACCTGCACCTGACGCACGGGGTGTGCCTCTCCCTGCGGCGCAAAAACCTCCACACGCGCCTGCTCGGCCACCACCTTTTTAGCAGGCTGCTGCACAGCAGCGGCTTTCACCGGTGCCTCGGCAGCCTGAAGGGGAGCAATGGCAAACAGTGCCAGCAGCAATGCGCGGGTGCGAAGCATGGGAAATCATCCTTGCAGACAGGAAAAAGGCGGGAACGACATGGCGCCGTACCCCGCAAGGATTCTAGTCAGGGAAAGGTCAAAGTCCCAGCGAGACCGGGAAAGGCGAAAGCCTCAAGCCTTGAGATCTGTCGCCAGTATTGCCAGCAGTTGCTGCATGTCCTCGGGCAGCAGTGCTTCCCAGTTCATGGCCTCGCCACTGGCCGGATGAACAAGCCCCAGGCGGCGGGCATGCAGGGCCTGCCGGGGGAAACCCTGTACGGCCCGGATCATTTCCGGTGTGCCCCCCTTGGGCAGGCGCATGCGGCCGCCATACACCGGGTCACCCACCAGCGGGTGGCCGATGTGATGCATGTGCACGCGAATCTGGTGGGTACGACCCGTCTCCAGTTGCACCCGGACATGGGTATGGCCACGGAAACGGCTGATCACGCGGTAATGGCTGACCGCATCGCGGCCACGCTTGTCATCATCATCCCGGCGCTGCACCACGGCCATACGGGTACGATCAGTGCTGTGGCGGTCAATCGGCGCATCCACCGTGCCGCCCCCCGTCATGACACCGGCCACGATGGCTTCGTACTCACGGTAGACCGTCTTGTCGGCCAGTTGTGCCGTAAGTTCGGTATGCGCCGGCAGGGTCTTGGCCACGACCAGAAGGCCGGAAGTGTCCTTGTCAATGCGATGCACGATGCCGGCACGGGGCAACAGTTTGAGATCGGCGTGATGATGCAGGAGGGCATTCATCAGGGTGCCGTCGGGATTGCCGGCACCGGGATGAACCACCAGCCCGGCGGGCTTGTCGAGCACCAGCAGATGCTCGTCCTCGAAGACGATGGTCAGGGGAATGTCCTGCGGCATGGCAGGCGTTTCCACATCCAGTTCAGCCAAGAGGACAAGAGTCTCGCCTCCCACCAGCCTGTCCTTGGGCTTGCCCGGCAGGCCCCCGACAGTCAGGCGGCCATCCTTGATCCACTCCTTGAGGCGCTCGCGTGAATAGTCGCCAAAGAGCTGGGCAGCAGCCTGGTCCAGCCTGAGGCCCGCCAGTGTCTCTGGCACCTCGGCGGTGTGCGATACGGTTACAGTCATGCGATGTGGACCAGGCTGGGGATTATGGTTAAATGGCGCCGCATTGTAGCGGGCAGCCCCTGCGCTGTCCCCGCTACCGGCTGACTTGTCACAGCTTCGGGCCCGCTTCAGGCCCTGTAACGGAATTCCCGATGTCCCTCTCATTTCGCCTGCTTGTCGCTTCCTTGCTGATTGCCCTCTTGGGCGCCTGCGCCTCCAAGGGGCCACCCCGCGTGAAATCCGAGAAGGAATATTACGACGAGGCCCAAAAGAGCCTGACTGCCGGCAACTTTGCCAAGGCAACCAGCAACCTTGAGCAACTGGAATCGCACTATCCCGTGGGGGCCTACACAGAACAGGCTCAGCTTGAACTCATTTATGCCAAGTTCCGCCATGTGGACTATGCCGCTGCTTCTGCCGCAGCCGACCGTTTCATCCGCCTGCACCCCAACCATCCGCAAGCCGACTATGCCTATTACATGCGCGGCCTGGCCGACTATGAGGCAGACCGCGACTTCTTCACGCGCTACCTGCCCGTTGAGGCAGCCTGGCGTGACCTCAGCAGCGTGCGCGACTCCTACAACAATTTCCGTGAGCTGGTGACCCGCTTCCCTAATAGCGAATACTCACCGGATGCCCGCGCACGCATGCTCTTCATCCGCAACCAACTGGCCGAATCCGAACTCCATGTCGCTCGCTTCTATGCCCGTAAGAAGGCCTATCTGTCATCACTGAACCGCGCACGCTGGGTGGTCGAGAACTATCCCGGAGCACCGCAGACGGCAGATGCAATTGCGCTGCAGATCTGGGCTTATGAAAAACTGGGCATGAAGGATTTGGCCGAACAGCAGCTTGCCCTGCTCAAGGCCAGCTTCCCTGATTACAACCGCCTTGAGCGCGTGAGCGGCATGGTGGCAGGGAATGAAGGGCGCTCCTGGGTCAACATCCTGACCTTCGGCATGTTGGGAGATGCGGGCTACGCCGGCAAATAATCCGGCGAAGGCTTTCGCAAGAAACTGCGTCCATGTCTTTCCGTTTTCGTCACCTGCAAGACAGTGACCTGCCTGCCGTGATGCAACTGCAGTTGCAGGCTTATCCCGAACTTTGTGAATCACGAGAGGCCATTGCCAGCCGCATCGCAGTAGCGCCGCAGTGGTGCTGGGCTGCCGAAAATGCAGCCGGGATAGGCGCCTATCTGCTGACGCATCTCTGGACTCATGATGAACCACCAGCCTGGAACCATCCTCTTCCAGTGGATTCCGGTGCCCATGCAGAAGCCTCACACCTCTACATCCATGATCTTGCCCTCTCCCCGCTCAGTCGTGGCAGCGGTCTGGGGCCAAAGCTGGTGCAGCACGTGCTTGCTGCAGCACGAGAAACGGGAATTGGTGAAGCGCGACTGATTGCCGTGCAGGATTCAACTGGCTTCTGGGCACGCCAGGGATTTCAGGAAAAACAGGTGACTGCTGCCATGCAGCACACGCTGCCGAGCTACGGCCGTGATGCCCGCCTCATGTACCGGCCACTCTAGTCTCCGAGCAGCCAGCCATTGACGATGGGGTAACGCCTGTCCTTGCCAAAGCCACGGCGTGTGATGCGCGGGCCAATGGGAGCCTGACGGCGCTTGTATTCGTTCATGTCCACGAGGCGAATCACGCGTGCAACAGTCTCCTTGTCAAAGCCTGCCGACACGATCATGTCTGCGCTCTCATCCAGTTCCACATAACGTCTCAAGATGTCATCCAGTACCGGATACGGTGGCAAAGAATCTTCGTCTTTCTGGTCAGGCGCAAGTTCTGCAGAAGGCGGCCTGTCGATGACACGCTGCGGAATCGGCGGATTGTCCGGCGTCAGAGAATTCCGGTATTCCGCAAGGCGGAACACGAGAGTCTTGGGCACATCCTTGAGCACATCGAAACCACCCGCCATGTCACCGTACAAGGTGGCATAGCCCACGGCCATCTCGGACTTGTTACCTGTTGTCAGGACAAGAAATCCTTTCTTGTTGGAAATAGCCATGAGCATCACGCCGCGCGAGCGTGCCTGAAGGTTTTCTTCCGTCTTGTCACGCGCAAATCCCTCGAACTCCGACGCCAGCACCTCGGTAAACGCCGTCACCATGGGCTCGATGGGCAATACGGAATAAGTGACACCAAGCGTGCGTGCCTCGGCCTCGGCATCCTCCAGACTCATGCCGGAGGTATAGCGGTAAGGCATCATCACCGCCTGCAACTTGTCAGCGCCGATGGCATCCACGGCAATGGCCAGCACAAGGGCCGAGTCAATACCGCCAGAGAGCCCCAGCACGGCACCCTTGAAGCCGCTTTTTTGCACATAATCACGCACACCCAGCACGAGTGCCTGGTAAACCTCGGCCTCCGTGGACAGGCTGGCAACACGTGGTTGAGGCAAAAACCGTGTGCCGTCAAACTCCAGCAAGGCAAGCTGTTCTGCAAAACGCGGCAACTCCATGGCAACACTGCCATCAGCATTCATGGCAAAGGAACCGCCATCAAAGATCAGCTCATCCTGAGCACCCAGCAAATTGACATAGGCCACCGGCAAACCGGTCTCACCGACACGGGCCGCTGCCACTCCCAGGCGCTCGGCCTGCTTGCCCAGATGAAAAGGAGAGGCATTGATGTTGAGCAGGAGGCTGGCCCCGGCAGCATGTGCCGCCCCAGCCGGGGCCGGATGCCACAAATCCTCGCAAACGGTCAGGCCCAGTGCGTGCCCCTTCAGATGCAGCACGCAAGCCTGAGTACCTGCCGTGAAATAACGCTTTTCGTCGAAAACCTCGTAGTTGGGCAACTCCTGCTTCGCATACTCGGCAATACAGACTCCATCGTGAAAAACACCCGCCAGATTTTGCAAGCGACCACCCCGGAGTGCGGGATAACCCAGCAGGACATGAATGCCGGGCACCTCGCCCAGTCTGGCCAGAGCCCTGCTGATGCGCCCTTCAAGGCTGGGGCGCAGCAAGAGATCTTCCGGTGGATAACCGATCAGGCACAGCTCCGGAAACATGACGATATCCGCCGCCAGACGATCACGGGCCTCTGTGGCCAGCCGCAGCACCTTGCCAATGTTGCCGTCTATGTCTCCAACCAGAAAATCTGCCTGGGCAAGGGCAATACGCAGGATTGAGGGAGTCATGACAGTTCCTGTCGGGCTGGCGAAACGAGCGGGTGCATAGGATAGACTAGGGCGCCATATACGTCATTTGCCCGAAGAGGCAGGAAAGACTCCACATCATTTCCACCTCTTCTCATCCAGGGATGCTCGCATGGGTATGCTGCTTCGCCTCATTCTGCTGGGTATTGTCATCTGGGCCGTTTTCCGCCTGGTACAGAGGCTGCTGCCTGCCTCCGCATCACAAAACGGGAATACGGCTTCTCCAGCATCCGGAAACCAGATCATGCGTCGTTGTGCCTGGTGCAATGTGCACATCCCCGAGGGAGAAAGCACACAATCCCGTGGCGAATTTTTCTGCTCCGAGGCACACCGCGATGCTTTCCTGCGCGAGCCCCGCCGGTGAGCCAGGAGTCACCCGCCCGGGAAAATGAAGACTGGCGCCTGCTGCGTATCTACGCGTGGTACCGCTTTCTTCTTTCCATCCTGCTGATCAGTGTTTTCGCACTCAAGCCCGTCATGCCCATGATAGGTGGCCTGAACCGGCCACTTTTCCTCGCCACGGCACTTGGCTATTTCATCACCACCATTTCCGCCGTCCTTTTCCTGCGACAGCCAAGACGACAGATTCCCACCTATAGCTTCATGCTGCTGTTGCTGGACATCCTTGTACTGACCCTGATGACGCATGCCACAGGCGAGCTCAATACACAGCTCGGCCTGCTTTTCCTCGTGGTCATTGCGGCCGGCAACATTCTGCTGGCCGGCCGCATGGGCGCACTTGTTGCCGCCATAGCAGCCATTGCCATTCTCTACGAGCAGTTCTACATCTCACTCAGCAACGACAACCTTTTCTCGCCGCTGGCACTTGCCCAGACCTCCATCATGGGCATCAGCTTCTTTGCCATGGCGCTTTTCAGCCAGATCATCGTGCACCGCATGCGCCAGGGAGAAGCACTGGCCGCATTGCGGGCCCAGGACATTGCCGACCTGCAACGACTGAACGAACAGATCATCCGGCGCATGCGTACCGGCATCATTGCCATCGACACACAAGGGCGCGTGCTGCTCAGCAATGACTCTGCCCGCCAGTTGCTGGGGCTGGACAGCAATATCCGCATGTTCAGCCCCCTCTCCGAAGCATCCATCCTGCTGGACGCAGCACTCTATGCTTGGGAGCAAAACCCCCAGCTACGCTCCACTCCGTTTCGCAACATGCAGGACTGCCCCGAGATAAGCACCAGTTTTGCCAGGCTCAATCCTGGCAGTGACAGCAGCCCTGTCCTGCTTTTTCTGGAAGACAACACCCAACTCACCCAGCAAGCCCAGCAACTGAAGCTGGCATCACTTGGTCGCCTGACAGCCAGTATTGCTCATGAGGTCCGTAATCCCCTTGGCGCCATCAGCCATGCCACGCAACTACTGGCCGAGTCTGAGGTCATTTCAGGGCCGGACCGGCGACTGCTGGACATCATCAGCCAGCACTGCCTGCGCATGAACGGGGTAGTCGAGAATGTATTGAGCGTATCGCGTCGCCAACCCTCATCTCCACAAACCTTCATGCTGAACGAGTGGCTGAAGGAGTTTCGTGAGGAATATCTGGCACTGCCAGATAGTAATACACGTATCGATCTGCAATTGCTGGATACAGATCGCGGCATCCGCTTCGACCCGCCACAGCTCTATCAAGTGGTCAGCAATCTGGTCATGAATGGACTGCGTTACAGCCTCAAGCGCACTGGCAAGTCGCATATTCTGCTCGCCGCCGGACGACTGACAGTGAACGACCAACCCTGCCTCGATATCATTGACGATGGCCCGGGAATGACACCAGAACAGCTTGAACACCTGTTCGAACCCTTTTTCACCACGGAAAGCAGCGGTACTGGACTGGGGCTATATCTCTCACGCGAAATCTGTGAAGCCAACCAGGCAAGGCTGGATTATATTCCCCGCAGCAGCGGTGCCTGTTTTCGCATCACTTTCGCCCACTCCGACAAACTCAACTAAGCCACGAGCCGGACATGAAAAAACCACTGGCCCTGATTGTCGACGACGAACCAGATATCCGCGAACTTCTGGAAATCACACTGGCACGCATGCAGATCGATGCGCGCTCTGCAGACACCCTGGCAAGCGCCAACGAGTGGTTGCGCAAGGAAACCTTCCAGCTCTGCCTGACAGACATGCACCTGCCTGACGGCAGCGGTATCAGTCTTGTTCAGGGGATACAGCGGGACTTCCCCAATCTCCCGGTCGCCGTCATTACGGCTTACGGCAGCATGGAAACCGCCGTAGCCTCGCTCAAGGCCGGTGCCTTTGATTTTGTCTCAAAGCCCGTGGAGCTGGGACGGCTGCGCGAAATGGTGAGTACGGCACTGCGCCTGCGCCAAGCCGAGGACGAATTTCCTGAAGATAGCCGCCTCCTCGGGCGCTCACCTGCCATGCGCGAGCTCAAGGAAAAAATCCACAAGCTGTCACGCAGCCAGGCACCGGTATACATCAGTGGCGAGTCCGGCACAGGCAAAGAGCTTGTCGCTCGCCTGATTCATGAACTGGGCCCTCGTGCCGAACATCCTTTCGTTCCTGTCAATTGCGGTGCCATTCCCACCGAACTGATGGAAAGTGAGTTCTTCGGCCACAAAAAAGGCAGCTTCACGGGAGCATCCGAAGACAAGCAAGGGCTTTTCCATGCCGCCAATGAAGGCACTCTCTTTCTGGATGAGGTTGCCGATCTTCCCCTACCCATGCAGGTCAAGCTGCTGCGCGCCATCCAGGAAAAATCCATACGACCGGTAGGCAGCCCCAAAGAAGTTGCTGTAAACGTGCGTATTGTCAGCGCCACCCACAAAGATCTGTCAGCAGAAGTCGCTGCTGGCCGCTTTCGCCAAGACCTCTTTTATCGCATCAATGTAATCCAGCTGATCGTCCCTCCTCTACGAGAACGGGCAGATGACATACTCTACCTGGCACAAACTTTCCTGAAAAAATTAAGTACTGAATGGGATATGGATGAGCCAGCCTTGAGCGAGGCTGCCCGTATAGCTCTTCGTGATTACAGTTTCCCTGGCAATGTTCGTGAGCTACAGAACATTCTTGAACGTGCACTCACACTGTGTGACCAAGGCAACATATTGCCTGCGCACTTACAGCTGCCAGAACACAGCAAACCTGTGCGCACTGAAGATGGTAAGACAACATCTCTCGGTGAAATGGGTGCAGGCTCTCTTGAGGACTATCTCTTCGAAATCGAAAAAGGCGCCATTCTCAAGGCGCTGGAAGAAACCCGCTGGAATCGCACGGCTGCAGCACGCAAGCTGGGCATGACCTTCCGCTCACTGCGGTATCGCCTGAAAAAAATGGGGCTGGATGACGATAGCGAGGAAGAAAGCGAAGCATGACAGTAACTATCAACTCATTCGTACCTGTACGGGATTTTCCCTCGCCCGCAAAGGCTACAGGCCAACATGGATAAACCATAGCTATAGCTGATAAGGCCGTGGGTCCAAGGTAGTCTCCCTCTTGAGCAATAAATCAGCCAACAGCCTCGCCGAGGCTGGGGCCAAAACCAGGCCATTGCGATGATGACCTGCATTTACCCATAGATTTTCCAAACCGGGCACCGGCCCGATGAAGGGAATACCGTTCGGTGTCCCCGGTCTTAGCCCGGCCCAGTGTCCTATCGGTTTTTTCCTGCCTAGCTCAGGCCACAACAAAGAGGCAGCTTGTTCGAGTTCAATACGCGCCTCCGATGTCACAGACTTTTCGAACCCCCGTTCCTCCTGGGTAGAGCCACAAAGAACATGGCCATCCAGGCGAGGAATCACATATCTTCCGCCAGCCATCACAATGCAAGGCAGCTCACCTGGCAACAGCCTGTACAACAGCATCTGCCCATGCACCGGGCGTATGGGCAGCTGCCAAGTCTCATCGGCCTGCGACAAAACACTCCGGCTCCAGGCCCCACAACAAACCACAAAGGCATCAGCAGGAAATATACGGCCATCCGATACCACTGCAGAAACCACGCCTCGTGCCCTCTTTTGCCAGCGTGCCACCTCCGTATGCTCATGAATATCCACATGCAATATCCGCAATGAGGCCCTCAAGGCTTTGAGCAAGCGGGGATTACGGATATTTGCCAATGACGGCATCCAGAGCCCTGCTCGCCAATGCGCGGCAAGTCCCAGAAACTGCTGCTGCAACTGGCCATCACCCAGACGATGCAGGCTTTGATCATGAACCGATGCCCATGAAATGGCATCGCGAGCATCCTCCGCATCAAGCATCAAGAGGCCGCATGCGTACAACTCAGGATCAATGCCAGTTTCATCACGTAAGGCAAGGGACAATCCGGGATAGGATTTCTGCGCCTCCCTGCTTAATGCAGTAACCGGAGCAGAATAGCGCCAAGGATACAAAGGAGAGACGATACCTCCTCCTGCCCATGATGCCTCTTTTCCTGTTTCGCCCCGCTCCAGAACAGTAACGCGACAACCCGCAAGTGCCAGCTCTCGGGCTGTCATCAGACCGATAACACCTCCGCCCACCACAACCACATTCATTTCAGAAATTTCTCACAAGAACTGCATTAACCGGCCCATGCCAGCAATCATGATCATGACCAGACTATGTCTCCGATCATCATGAAACATGGAGGTTTTCATGAAGCCGCATCAGGGAATGACGCTCATCGAGCTTTTAATAACACTATTCGTCTCAAGCAGTTTGCTGATGTACGGCATGAGTGGCTGGCAAACACTGCAAGAACGTAACCATGCGACAACAGCCATCAACCGTCTTGCCCTCGGCATTCATGAGGCCCGCCACTTGGCAATGACGCATCGCAAAATCACCACCTTATGCCCCTCATTAGATGGCTTGTACTGTAGCCACGACTGGGATCAGCCACTCATCCTGTTCTCAGGCAATCCCGCAGCCCCCGACAAAACCATTCTTCGACATTATCCGGCCAACACTAGAGGAAAAACCACTTGGCGCTCATTTCGCCAGACACACATGCTGCAAATGAATATCAATGGGCTGACACTGGCTTACAACGGTACGTTCATTTATTGCCCGGTCAGCCTGAATCCCCGGTTCGCACGGGCACTTGTGATTAACAAATCGGGGCGAGCTCGCCTGGCGCGGGACCTAAACGATGATGGCATTCCGGATATCACGCCCGGAGAAAGCATATCCTGCCCGAACTGATGAACTGCTACTAAGGGCAATTCTCGTTAGCGGCCCGAGAACAAAATCAAAGGGCATGCATTAAAAAATAAAAGACCCGCCTGCACGACGGGTCTTTTTTTCAACAGAACATCACCAACCTTGCCCGGCAGTTCCCGGGACACAGTCCGTGTCATCATCCGGATCCCAACAACGCTGACCAAGTTGGTTGATGGCCAATGCACCTGTTCCAACGGCAGGGCCAACAGGAACAGCCAAGATGATGAATTCGTTGCTCGGGTTGTTGGTTGCTCCGCTGTCCTTAAAAGACAGCTGGTAATACTGGACACCAGCATCAGGCGAGCGATCACGGAAAGTACCAGCGGCTCCCAGAGTGGCTCCAGTGTACGAAAAGGTCTGCGCGCGGTAAGCACCCATGGCAGCAGCAGCAGCCTCCAAGTCCCCCTGCACAGTTGTCCTGTTGCCAGCCTGTACAGAGCGCTGGTAAGCGGGGTAGCCGAAAGCAGCAAGAATGGACACGATCACCACCACGATCATCAGTTCCAGCAGGGTGACGCCTTTTTCATTACGCATTTTCCGTTCTTCCTCAAAATCGCACGAGGCCACGCTATCACACCCGCACCATCACTCACAGGCTACTGCACAAGACAGGGGGCGAAAACACCCCCACCTCTTGCCATCGTTATTCGCTGGTACGGCGGTCGAACCAGCGGGTTCGCTGCATGACACCAAGTCCGCAGGGCGCATCCCCCACGACAGTACCGCTGGTACCACTCAAATCTACCAACTTTGCATTACACCCTGGAGGAGGGGGATCGTCAGGATCAGGATCACTACCATCATCATCGCCATCTGGTTTCAGGATCATGGGGACGCCACTGCCTGTAATACCGCTGGCCACCCCTTCCACGTAACGATCCGAAGCCGTCCCGCTATTTTGCGCATTGCTCGGAGCCGCATTGCTCAGCAGGACATTCCAGACATTGGTAGAACCCGAGATAGGCGAACAACCGGAAGCTGCAATGCTGTCAGGAGCAAAGGAGTTAAAGCTGATCCGATACTGCTGCGTACCATTACTCTGCTTCTGACTGAAAATGAACGGGCTGGATAGTACCTTCTCTCCGGTTGTCGGCATGTTCAGCCGCCAGCCCTTCTTGGCATCGGCGGCCGTCGTCGCTGATGCCCCGAAGGTACTCGACAGATCCGCCAGATTGCCATTGTTGAACGCTGCTGCATAGGTAGCCAGATCCGGCGTACCGTTATAGCCCTTGCCCGCTTCATCCATGTAGGCTGCCGTCGGCTTAGCCGCATCATAATTCGCCACTATGTCGAAGCGCGCAGCATCGTAATCCCGAATCACGTAGAACCGCTCTGCCGTAGTGCGATTGCTCTTGGGGAAGTTGCGATCCCCCGAACCAATGGCAACGGCAGCATAGAGCTCCTTGACACTGTCCAGCGCATACTCCACTGCCGGCGCCTCATAGAAACGGCGATCATTAGCCTTGCCTACTGTTTCAGCATTGCCAAGCTGAGCAAGCAGTGCCACGCGCTTCACCAGTTTTGGCGCTGCCTTGGTGTTGTCGATATCAACACGGAATATCTGTCCTCCCACATCTCCAAAGTAGAGATGGTCAGCATAACCATCGCCGTTCTTGTCAACGACGCGCACACTACCAGGCACAGAGTACTTGAGCGCTGTTACATTGTTGGCCGAACTGTTAGTCGCTGTCGCGCTGCTGGATGCCCACCAGATCAATTCACCTGTCTGGGCATTCACCATGTACACAGCATTACCCAGATCCCCTCCCGTACCGGCCGGCGTAGCAGAGCCACCCTCATACTTGGCGAAATCCAGACCACCACCAAAAACCATGACCGGCGTGACAGTGGTCGTGGCATTGCCTGAGCCATCCGTGCCGTTGAGGCGCACATAAGTGAATTGTGGCTGCGACCAAGTACGCCCCAGACGATTGAACTCTGAACGCGTATTGGGGCGGATCACCCAAGTCAGTTGGGGTGCAAGCGTGTAGTTGCGATCCACCTTGAGCGCATAATAATTGCTGCCACCTTGACGCATACCTCCTATCAACAGGCGCTTGCTGCTTTCGCCCGAGACCCCAATCATGGTCCAGTTGCCATCCAACCCGTAGATCGGCAGGCCACCATTACCCATGGGATTGTTGGAGCGGAGCCCCGTCACATTGCCCTGCAAATCACTCGGCAACCAAGCCCACCTGTGGCTGCCTGTGGCGCTGTCAATGGCATGGAGCAAGCCATCATTGGTACCCACATATACGGTGTAATCCGTATTGTTGGGTGCTACCAGCATGACCGGTTGCGCGTGCATGGGCGCACCCATGGCTTGGCGGAACCCGTTCGGCCCCTGAGCATTGTCATTATCCACGTCATAGCCCCGAATCCACTGCACATCATCCGCTGCCATGCCTGTCGGCGGTGATGCTTGATTCAGCTCCGACAGAACATTGTTGGCGGGGTTGTCCGTGTATACCTTGAGAGCGGAAGTCTGTTTGGAGGCTGCCCCCCCCTTGTCAGCCTCATTGCCATCTACCGTACTGCTCCACCAGCTTTTGGCATTGGCATCGAAATACTTGGTCGAAGTGGAAATGGCAGCACGGTCCTCAATGTCCACCACAGTCGCGCCAGTATCATCCACTTTCAAGCGATAACGCTTCAGATTGCCCGGCCAGCGTTTACTGGTCTGGGGCTTGAACACGCCGTAATACAACTGGTCCAGATGCTGGGTACGGTTCAACTGGTTCACAGCTACACCCGGCGATGCCATGGTGCCATTGGAATCGGTAAGACGAGCAAAGATGGTCTCGAAGCTCGCCACCAGCGAGTCCACATCGGAAGCCGGGAAGAAATCACCGCCCCCCGAGGCTGCAACTGCTGCAAGTCCTTTATAAGCATCCGAGGTGGTATTCGCCACCTCGGGACCAAAGCCGATGGTATAGGTAGACACATAAGACTGCAGAGTAGGAGAACCATGGGTAAAGCCCGTAGCTTTCAGGTTGGCTGCCGTTTTCTTCATACAGTCCCAAGAGCCGGAACAAGTTCCGCCTGTACTCTTGTTGTCCGCGTCATTGGATGGCGCACCGTCGGTCAGCATGATGATGTTGTTGGACTGACACGTACCTCCATCCACCGGAGAGAGATACTGTGTATAGGCTGCATTCTGGGCGGGTCTGGAGTCGGTATAACTCGATCCTTTGCCGTAGAAAGGCGCACCACCCTTCATGTAAAGCGCTGCCTCATAAGCAGACTCGCCCATGGGCGTACCGCCACCGTAGTAGGCGCCCACCATGGTGTCCATCAGTTCCATGAGATCTTGGCGAACCGTCTTGTAGCCATCGTTACGATCATTGGACTCATAGGTAACGACCAGCGCAGCCGCGCTGGCTGAACCGACATCTGCTTGGTGGAAGCAGGGGTAGCTGGTGCCACAACTGCTGGTATTGCTTCTGTCACCTTTCAGCAACAAGGCCATGCCATTGCCAGGACTCCAAGTAGACTGATCGACGATCTCCTGGATGGCGCCCACCAGATTCGAAGAAGCCTTGCCGCTGCCCGTATGGCTGCTGATGAACTCGTAAGAGGTCCCCGATGTCCAGGCCGATACCGGAAAGCTTTGCGAGGCGCTAGTGGCATTTGTCAGCAACGAGGCAATGGTGTTACTGCTACTGAAGGTATCCACATTCGCCAGTTTCGCCCCCTTCACGGTGAAGTTGCCACGATTGGCGGCGCTTGGCGTATTCGATGCCTTAAGTTTCAAGGTCACAGTACGAATGGTGGCCCCCTGCGGCACCGTCAGATTGGCAAAACGCAACCCCACGTCCGTTTGCGACCTGAGTGCAGCAGCGGCGCTATTCAGCTTTTCCGTACCACTGTAGATTTCGCCATCATCCGTACCACTACGCACCGACACAGTGCGCGACGCGCGCAAGCAGGTGTCGGCATCTTCATCGGGCAGGGTGTAGTTAACCACCAGACGCGGTGCCTTGGCAGCATTGCCGTCATAACTGGACGCATAACGGCGGGTATTGGTATTGCTCGGGCTGTAAACCCCGGTCTGACGAAGACGAAATGCCACTCCGAGACCACCACAGAAACTGCTCTGGTTGACATGTGCTTGCAGGATGCTCGCTACATTGGCGGAGTATGTCGTGCCATTGGTCCAGTTCCCAGGATTCCAGGTCGTGGTGGAGCCACCGTTCCAGCGTGTCGCGTCCAGATGCTGGATGCTGCTGAACGCCTCAGGAATAGCAGAGGGGTCAGTCTTGATCTCGAACTGGGCCGTGCCAGTGGCAGCCTGGCTGGCCGTGAACTGCAGGCTGGCACTGTTGATAGTGGCACCACGTGGAATATCAACGCCCGAAAACTGTACGCCGGTGTACATGGCATCCGAAGATTCGTTCCAGACGATCTTGAGGCTAGGCACACCAATGGCACGACCACTTGTCACAAGAATTCCACCAAGCAACGGCAACCCAATAGGGGAAGCAAGATCATTATTCGTGCCACGCAAACGTAAGGCCAAGTATGAAGAAGTGGACCAGCCGCTGTTGTTCACCATCGCCTGTATCTGATTTTTCACGTCAACTGTCTTGCTGGTGTTGCTAGCAGTCAACTCGCTAGCACCAATGTTGACAGTGGTGCTCAATACACCACCAGAATAGCTACGGTTGCTGCCATCTACTCGGTTATTTCCGGAACCATAATCCCCCGGCGAGACTGCATTCTGGAAGTCTAGTGCCACGGCAAAAGAGCCCGAGCTATCGGCATTCGGGTAACATCCGCGCGACGTTCCGCAATCTGTCGTACTAAGCCCAACAATCCTCCCTGTGTTACGTGTCATCACCAACTCAGCTGAAACTATCTCAGCTCCCTGAGGAATACTGACATTGTATTTAAGACCAATACTGGTTGCAGAGTTGTAATAGGAAGTCTTTGCGTTATTCCGGTAATAAAAATACGCCCCCAATGGCAAAACGGATTGGTCGCCATAATAATTCGTACTGGGAGTATTGGACCCGGTCACATGTACCTGATTGCTGCTGGTTGATGTCAGCGTACTGGTTTGAACCGGTGTATCGCCCAACAGCAAGGTGCTGCTGGAAAGGTCTATATTGCTGCCATTGGAGCCACTCTGATGTGCATCCGCCGCCGAAACCGACAGGTTGTAAGTACGGTCTTCCGTTGCTGCCGTGGAGGCACGCGCCGACAGTGATTTCACCGGATAAATAACACGGCCGCCGCTACTGTCACTGTTGTAGCGTGCAATACCGACCCGGATATTGCCGTCCATGTTTTCCAAGATGCGCTTGACTGCATTGAGCAGGTGACGACTGCGACGGTCATCTTCACTGGCTGCGCAATCAAGAGTTTGATTGATAGAATCCTTACAACCTGCCGTGCTTACCGTACTGCCCGCCTGAGGGTGCCCTGTCGGGTATTTGTCATACATGGGGAACAGCATACTGCCGGAGGTATCCAGCAGCATGAGCACATTGGGCTGACCGCCCGAGTTACCCGAACTCACGCCGCCGATATAGATTTCCGAATCATCCGCCATCGCGGGCGATACCGCAGACATGCCGTAGGCAAACGCCAAGGCGGCAATGCGTAATCTTTTCAGGCTGTTCATTTTCTTTACCTCCTGTTCAAGCACAGGTTTCAAAACACCGTCGGGTATTGCTGTCTGCTTTTGTCATTTCAATTTACAGACTCTTCAAGTACGGAAGATAGGCTTCCTGTACCTGCGTCATGGAAATGCCTAGTGCATCGACCTGACCTTCTGCGACAAAGGTGAAGTACTCGGATTTGATAATGTCGTTAATGGACGATCCCAGCCTCTCCACACGCTCCTTCAGACGCTCTTCTGATTTCGTGTTGTCATCCGGATCCATGGGAATCACCGTTACCCGGGTTTGCGCCACACCACGCGCATCCGCACCCGGTGCAGGGGCAGTGGAACAATCCACGACCACCTGGCTGGCTCCGGCGCTGCCGTCCAGGCAAATGACGCGCGGATCCTCGCCCACGCGGGGCAGCACCATGCGGGTATCAAAATCACCCTCCCCTACCCGGATGACCGCATTGATAGCACTGGCGCTGGCCGAATAACTGATCTCGGCCCCCAGTGAACCGGCGGCCATTTGTGACTGGCCTGCCATCATCCGCATGGCTGTCACACCCAGCAGTGACAGCACCAGCAAAATCATCAGACAGGTAAAAAGCGCCACACCTGCCTCTACACTGCGGCGAGGAACATGCGGTGAAGTTCTGACAATGTGTTTCATGATGTTTGTCCTGCCCGACCCTACGGGGTGAAAGTGGTTGCCGCGGCATTGCGGACAGCCGCCGTTCCTGCAAAAAGACGATGTACCGGGAACTGGCCATTGACAGTGACAGCGGCCAGCGTGGCCGCCGCTACTGGCGGAGCACCTGTTACGTTGGTCCCACCCATTACCCGAATGGCAGCTCCCGGAGCACTCACACCTGCTATGCCCACCTCGGTACGCACCAACAGAGCCACCTGCACGGCGCCAACCTCTACCGGAGTGCGGCACCCGGGGGGAGGCAACGTAGGGAGGGGGGAACACCCCGGGGGTGCAGGTGAGATGGCGGCGGTGAGCGTCGGCGTGGCTGACACATAACGAGCAGGACTGGCATAACCATTGCTGACGTAATTGGTCGTCGGGGCGACGCCGTAAATAATCTGCAGGCTTTCCACGCCTCGCAGGAGCGCCGTACCCGCGTTGGCCGCCGTAGAGGGCATGACGGCAGTTGTTGCACCAATAGCTGTGACCGCCCCCGCGCAAAACAGGGCAGCGATATTGGGGTTGCCGTCCTGGCGGACAAAATAACGGTTGCGGACGGTGGTCCCAGCGACGGCAGGATTGCCTTCGCAGTCCGTCATGTCTTCGGGAGCCACATAGGCCACAGTGATTTCATCGCTGTTTTGCAACAGCCCGGCGATGCCGGCTGCTGCTGCCGAGCCCTCGCGTCCAATGATGCTGTTGGCAGCATTCAGCTTGGGTATATCAAGACCCGCACGGCGAATGTCAGCCAACATCATTTCCATGACAAGGCGGCCGGACTGCTGGAGGTTGGATACACTGTCCTGCAGGCGGAAAGCCTGGGTATTGGACAGGAAAATCTGCCCCGCCCCTCCCACCAGCACCAGCCCGAGAGTCATGGCAACCATGATTTCGACCAGATTCATGCCCTGCTGGTAAAAGCGGCTCTGGCGTTTGGGGAGGATGGCTCGCGTATTCATGATCACATCCCCTGCGCCACCACACATTGCCGTGGCAATGTGCCGGTGGCGCCGTACTCATCCGCACAGTCGCTCGCCGTAGTGTCGCCCCAGGCAACATACACACAGGCTTGGCTCGTGGAACACGCACCTCGCATCAGCATGTTGCCCGACGGCAACATGCTTGCCGCCCGAAGTCGCAACTGCTCAACATCTGCCGCCGCCATTTGGGCAGGTGTGCAGTTTGCCGACGCATTGACGCATTTAAGGACGGGAAGCGGTGGAGCCCCACCCCACGCTGTTTCAGAGGAGTAAGCAGAATAACCGGGAGCGCTCGTGGCAAAGGACTGCTGATCAATACTCACACCGTTGATCCGCATACGCTCGAGCATATCCTGTGCAAGACCCATGGCTGTGGTGCGAAGGTAGGCATCTTCCGTGGCACTCAGAGCACGGGTCTGCAGGCCGGCAAAACCGAGCAATCCGGCGGTGGTCACTACCATCGCAATCATGACCTCGACCAGAGTAACCCCAGCCTGCCGACGCAAAGATCGCTTGGGCGGGGGTTGTTGTATTGCAGAATGCTTCATAGCCATTTCACGAATACCCGTTTCAGGAGCAGGTGACCGGGTTCCGAACTACCGTATTGGTAATTCGTCCCAGTCCGGTCAGTTCGATGACGCGCCCGCGCTCGGTCTCCACGTTGGGAGCGCACACCACGATGACAATGTTGTTCATCAAGGAACCATCGCTGGCAATCATTCGACCGAAATTGTTGAAACCAAAGGCACTGAGCTTGGAGCCCCCGGTCACGGTGCCATCCGCGGATACGGTGCTGCCACCATAAACAAATGCTTGGACAGCGTTATTACCAGTAGTCGGAGCACGGGAATTGCCACGCTCGATACGGGCAACCGGCGTGGAAGAAGCAAGCGTAAGCCCACGCATCAAACGCCAGCCCACTGACCAGTCTCCGGCAGTCACGGTACTGACATCCGTGGCTGAGCTCCCCAAGTCTTGCAAGGCAAAGACAAAGTTGCGGGTGGAAACAGCACGACTACGGGAATCATTGATGCTCTGCACGAGATCACCAGCGAGAGCGGAGACACTGCTGTTGACCTGCAACTGCTGGAAACCCGGCACGGCAAAAGCCGCAACGATCCCCGCAACAGCCAGCGTGACCATCAGCTCAAACAACGTGAAACCGCGATTTTTCATCCTCGTCATGGTACTGACGCTTCCTGTCCAAAAGTGACAAACCGACACCCTTCTCGGATGTGTGAACCTTAGTGAGGGGGCTTGGCCATCACAACCGGCAACAGGATGGCCGGCTGATTGCAGGAACCAGACGGAAACGGGTGTTCACCTTGCGTGAACCCGTTCAAATTTCAGTGACTTAGCGCTTACAGAGGATGGGCGGCAGCCCATGGCGATGAGTGTTTTTTAGCCGCCAGCGGGGAGTTGAATCCCTCCTTTCATCAATAATTGTCAGACAGGATGCACCTGGATGCGCAACTCCTTTGGCATCGAGAAGACAATACTTTCAGGACGACCGTCCAACTCCTCCGGGAAATCCCCACCCCACTCCCGCAGGCGGTCAATTACCTGACGAATCAGAAGCTCCGGCGCAGAGGCTCCTGCCGTCAAACCCACCACTTGAACACCATCAAGCCAGCCACGCTCCATCTGGTCGGCATTGTCGATGAGGTAGGCACGCGTCCCCATGCGCTCGGCCAGCTCACGCAGGCGGTTGGAGTTGGAAGAATTGGGTGAGCCCACCACCAACACCAGTTGCGTCTCGGCTGCCAGTGTCTTCACGGCATCCTGCCGGTTCTGGGTGGCATAGCAAATGTCGTCGTTGCGGGGGCCATGGATGGCCGGGAAACGGGCGCGGAGCGCGGCGATCACCCGGGCAGTATCGTCCACGGAGAGGGTGGTCTGGGTGACGAAGGCCAACTGCTCCGGGTTACGGACCTTGAGCTCAGCGACATCCGTCTCGTCCTCGACCAGATAAATATCCCCTCCCATACTGCGGTCATACTGCCCCATGGTCCCTTCGACCTCGGGATGCCCTTCGTGACCGATGAGGATGGCCTCGGTGCCCGCCTTGGCATAGCGCGTCACTTCCATATGTACCTTGGTCACCAAGGGACAGGTCGCATCAAACACCTTGAGGCCGCGGCGGGCCGCCTCGCCCTGCACGGCCTTGGATACCCCATGCGCTGAAAAGATCACCACCCCGTCATCCGGGACCTGGTGCAACTCCTCGACAAAAACGGCCCCCCGGTTGCGCAGGTCATCCACCACGAACTTGTTGTGCACGACCTCATGACGGACATAGATGGGGGGACCAAATACCTCCAGGGCACGGTTGACGATCTCGATGGCCCGATCGACACCGGCACAGAAACCACGGGGATTGGCGAGCTTGATCTGCATGACGGTCTCCCCTATTTGGCTGGCTGACCCAGACTGACCGGGCTGGCATCGGCATCCATGACCCGGATGATATCCACTTCGAACACGAGGTCGCGACCGGCCAGCGGATGATTGAAATCCACCGTGACCGTCTCTTCGTCCAGCTCCTTCACGACACCCGGCAATTCCCCGCCTTTGTCAGCAAAAGAAATCATCAGACCGGGCTCCAGCTCCATGCCACTGAACTGGATACGGGTGAAGGTCTGTACATTGTCCGGATTCCATTCACCAAAGCCACGTTTGGCATCGATGAACACCGAACGGCGATCACCGGCACGCAGGCCGAGTACCGCCTTCTCGAAACCCGGCAGCAAGCTGCCATCCCCCACCGTGAACTCGGCAGGCACACCGCGCTCGCGCGTGGAGTCGACAACCGCACCTTCGGAGAGCGCGACAGAAAAATGCAACGTCACCCGTTTTCCAGGACCAATCTGCTCACTCATTCACAGCCTGCCGCTTCCCCTCTAGAAACAGGGAATCAATGATCAGCATGATGGCGCCCACGGTAATCGCCATGTCTGCAATATTGAAGGCCGGGAAATGCCAGCCGTGGTAATGCACATGGATGAAGTCCACCACATAGCCATGCACCATGCGGTCATGCAGGTTACCGATGGCACCGCCCAGCACCAGCGCCAGCGCACAGGCCAGAAACGCCATGCCCTGCTTGAGCGTGGTCAGCCACCAGACAATACCGACACTCACCACCACAGCAATGCCTCCAAAGAACCAGCGCTGCCAACCGCCAGCATCATGCAGGAAACTGAAAGCTGCACCGTAGTTATGGGCCAGGGTCCAGTTGAAGACAGGCAGCAGGCTGATGCTTTCGCCCAGTTGCATCGTCGCCGAGAACCAAGCCTTGCTTGCATAGTCCAGCACGATGACGACAAAGGACAGGATCAGCCACTTCAGGTTGTTGCGGGTTTGTTGGTTCACGTCATGCTCTCGCATCATGTTTGTGCCATGGCATCAGGCATAACGCCGGATTTCGCCCGCACCTTCCGGCAAATTTTCCACACAGCGCACACAGATGTCCGGATACGCCGGGCTCGCCCCCACATCGGCGCGGTAGTGCCAGCAGCGGGCGCACTTGGTATGAGGCGACGGCATGACCTTGACCCGCAGACCCTCCACGCCCGTTGCCACGCCTTGTTCGGCATAGGGATGCAGGCGTACCGCCGAGGTGATCAGCACAAAACGCAGCTCTTCACCCATGGCGGCAAGCGATTTCTCCCGCTCGGGCGATACATAAAGATCGATTTCCGCCGACAGCCCCGCGCCCACTTCCTTGCGGTTGCGCGCTTCTTCAATTTCCTTGTTGACGGCCGTCTTGACGACAGCCACCTCGTCCCAATAGACGCGGCTCAACGTCACGTCATCGCTGCCTTCCGGCAGGGCAACCAGACCGTCATACCAGCTCTCCAGAAAAACGGAGGCAGCACGCTCACCCGGCAACACGGACCAGATTTCTTCAGCAGTGAAACTCAGGACCGGTGCCATCCAGCGCACGAAGGCTTCGGCAATGTGATAAAGCGCCGTCTGCGCCGAGCGCCGCGCCACAGAGTTCTGCTGTGTCGTGTACTGGCGGTCCTTGATGATGTCGAGATAGAAACCGCCCAGATCCACCACGCAGAAGTTGTGCAAGCGGTGATAGACCAGATGGAACTGGAAGCTGTCATAGGCGGCCTTCACGTCTTCCTGCACCTGCAAGGCACGATCCACGGCCCAGCGGTCCAGCGACAGCATCTGCTCTGGTGGCAGAAGATCACGCGCGGGATCGAAGCCACTCAGGTTGGAAAGCAAAAAGCGCAGGGTGTTACGAATGCGACGATAGGAGTCCGACATGCGGTTGAGAATTTCCTCGCTCACCGCAATTTCGCCACGATAGTCCGTGGACGACACCCAGAGACGGATGATGTCCGCACCCAAGGTCTGCATCACCTTCTGCGGGTCGATGACGTTGCCGACGGACTTGGACATCTTGCGGCCCTGCCCGTCCACGGTGAAGCCGTGCGTGAGTACGCCGCGATACGGCGCCTGCCCCTTGGCCGCAAGCGACGCCAGGAGCGAAGACTGGAACCAGCCGCGATGCTGGTCTGAACCCTCCAGATACAGGTCCGCCGGGAAGCGGAGTTCGGGACGCTTTTCCAGCACGAAATCATGCGTCACGCCGGAGTCGAACCAGACATCCAGCGTGTCCTGCACTTTTTCGTAATGCGGAGCCTCGTCGCCCAGCAACTCGACCGCATCGAGATCGAACCAGGCATCAATGCCCTGCTGTTCCACGCGCAAAGCAACCTGCTCGATCAGTTCCTGCGTGCGCGGATGCAACTCACCCGTGCCCTTGTGCACGAAAAGCGCAATCGGCACACCCCAAGTACGCTGGCGAGAGATGCACCAGTCCGGGCGGCCGGACACCATGTTCTCGATGCGCGCCTGTCCCCAGTCCGGTGTCCACTGCACTTCCGGAATGACCTTCATGGCATCGTCGCGCAGACTCTGCGTGTCCATGCCGATGAACCACTGTGGCGTGGCGCGGAACACGATGGGCGTCTTGTGGCGCCAGCAATGCGGATAGCTATGACGGATTTTCTTGTGCGCCAGCAACAGATTGCGGTTGGCGCGGGAGCGCTCTTTCAGCGCCGTGAAAATCGTCTCGGTCGCCTTGTGGATGTGCTGGCCGTGTACAGGCGCAAAGGTGTCCGCCGTGTGGTAGACGCCCGCGCCATCGACCGGCGTGGTGAAATCGGGGTCGAACCAGACTGGCGCAGATTCACTGCCTTTCTGCGAGACGCCCTTCCAGACATTGAAGTCGTCCACACCATGCGCCGGCGCCGTGTGCACAAGCCCAGTGCCGGAGTCGGCCGTGACATGCACGCCCCCCAGCACGATCACCGCACGTGGCTCGCCCTTGTGGCTCTCGGTGTGGCTAAACGCGAACGGATGCTGCACATAGGGCTCGGCAATCACGCTCGTGACCTCGCCCACCGGCTGGCCCTGCTCCGGCAATACCACCACGGTATTGCAGAGCGATGCGCCACGCACGGTGGCCACGTTCTCGCCACTCATGCCGAAACGCTCGAGAGCGGCTTCCACCAGTGCCTCGGCCAGCACGAGGAAATGCACTTCGCCTTCAGCATTGACGGCGCGCACCAGCGCGTAATCCAGCTCCGGGTGCAGGGAAATGGCGTGGTTGGCCGGCAGTGTCCAGGGCGTGGTTGTCCAGATCACGAAGAAAGCCGGCGCATCCAGGCGTGCGGCATCAATGCCGAACGCTTGCGCGAGGATGTCGGAGCGCGTGACGGGGAAAGCGACATCAATCGCGTCGGAATTTTTGTCCTCGTATTCCACTTCCGCTTCGGCCAGCGCCGAACCGCAATCCAGACACCAGTTCACCGGCTTGTAGCCTTTGTACAAGTGCCCGTTGGCCGCGATCTTGCCCAGCGTGCGGATATTCCCGGCTTCCTGCGCATAGGCCATGGTGAGGTAGGGATTGTCCCAGTCGCCCACCACACCCAGCCGTTTGAAGGCCTCGCGCTGGCGGTCCACCTGTGAGCTCGCGTAGTCGCGGCAGTGCTGGCGGAATTCTTTCGCGCTCACCTTGTGGCCGGGCTTGCCGACCTTCTTTTCCACATTGAGCTCGATGGGCAGGCCATGGCAGTCCCAGCCCGGCACATAGGGCGCATCAAAGCCCGCCAGGGTCTTGGACTTGACGATGATGTCCTTGAGGATCTTGTTGACGGCATGGCCGATGTGGATGTCGCCGTTCGCATACGGCGGGCCGTCGTGCAGGATGTATTTCGGCGCACCACGGCGGGCAGCGCGGATCTGCTCGTAGAGTTTGTTTGCCTGCCACTGCTGCACCATGGCCGGCTCGCGCGTGGCGAGGCTGGCCTTCATGGCGAAACCGGTTTCGGGCAGGTTGAGAGTCGGCTTGTAATCGGTGGTCATGTCACTGTCTTCACTGGAATCGTTTTCCGAAGCGGCCAGCCGCTTCGGCATGCAAGGCTTTACCGGCCGAAATAACGGCGCGTCTCTGCTATGTCAGAGGTCATGGCAACTTTCAGATCCTCCAACGAGGAGAATTTCATTTCTTCGCGCAGCTTCTGGTGGAACCACACACTGATACGTCTGCCATAAATATCAGCATTGAAATCCAGCAGGTAGGTTTCAATGCGTTCATCCTGGCCATTCACGGTAGGGCGACGGCCAACGCTTGCCACACCCGGCACTACGCGACCCGGCAAAGCACCTTCCACACTTACCGCATAAATGCCACTCAAGGCAGACACGCGTCGGCGCGAAGGGATATTGGCTGTCGGCACACCCAGCGTGCGTCCGATCTTGTCGCCATGGGCAACTCGACCACTGATGCTGTAGGGCCGCCCCAGCAGGATTTCCGCCAGTGCAAAATCCCCGGCACGGAGGGCGGAACGGATGCGCGTACTGCTGACCCGCCCACCCTGCACCATGACTGTTGTCGTGCTTTCCACGGCAAAACCCGCCTCGGCTCCCACTGCCTGCAACATGGCGAAATCGCCCGTGCGGTCACAGCCGAAACGGAAATCATCACCGATCACCAGATGCCTACAGCCCAGTCCGTCCACCAGCAGTTTCTGCGCAAACTCATGCGCCGTGAGTGCCCGGAATTTTTCATCGAAGCGGACACACAGCACACGGGCCACGCCTGCCGCTGCGAGGGCATCAATCTTGTCACGCCAGTGCATGAGCCGGGGCGGGGCGCCCTCGCCCTGGAAAAACTCCTGGGGTTGCGGCTCGAAGACCATCACCGTATCCGGCAGCCCCAAGCGCTCACCCGCCTGCCTGAGCTCGGACAGGATGACCTGATGCCCGCGATGCACCCCGTCGAAGTTGCCGATGGTGACCACGGCTCCCCGGTGATGGGGGCGGAGGTTATGAAGGCCGCGAATCAGTTCCATGGGGGTCCGGAGGTCAAACCAAGCCGCGCAGTATAAAAGGAAGGGCTGAAAAAATCAGACTTTCCTCACCCCTTCCCAAGGCCCTGCTCAGTGATAGCTGCGAATCTCCTTCAGGCGGAAACCCAGGGCAAAAAGCGTGGCGAAATAGGTGGCCGCACCGGCTGCACAAATCCCGAGGACCACGGCCAGCTTGATCCCTAGCCCCCCGGGGGCCAGCCACCAGGCCGAGGCTGGCAGCAAGGCCAGCAGCACGACCGCCATCAGGATATTGGCCACGCCGTAGCGCAGGAGGATGGGCCACCAGTGCCCACCGAAACGGTAAACCCCGCGCTGCTGCAGCCCCCAGTACAGGAGGCCAGCATTCAGGAAGGCCGAGAGCGTACTGGCCAGTGAAAGCCCGACATGCTTGAACTCCCAGACCAGCATGAGGTTGAAGACCATGTTGGCCACCATCGCGATGATGCCGACCTTGACCGGGGTCTTCATGTCCTGCCGGGAGAAGTAGCCGGTGACCAGCACTTTGATGAGCATGAAGGCCAGGATGCCGCCGGACAGGGCCTGCAGCGAGCCCGTGGTCATACGCACATGCTCCGCCGTGAAGGCGCCACGCATGAAGAGGGACGCCAGCAGTGGCTCGGCCAGGAGCCCCATGGCCAGCGAGGCCGGCATCCCCACCAGCACCACCACCCGCATGGCCCAGTCCAGCATGGCCTGGTATTCGTCCGTGGATTTCTCGGCATGCTTGGCCGAGAGTGCCGGCAGGATGACGGTGGCCACGGCAATACCGATCAGCCCCAGCGGCAACTCGGTCAGGCGTTCGGCCGTGTACAGCCAGGCAATGGAGCCTGGCATCAGGAAAGATGCCAGGATGGTATCCAGCAGCAGGTTGATCTGGCTCACCGACACGGCAAACAGCGCCGGCACCATGAGGGTCAGGATGCGCTTCACATCCGGGTCATCAAAGCCATAGCGGAAGCGGGGCAGGAACCCGATCTGGCGCAGGGACGGCACCTGGAAAACCAGCTGTACCGCACCGGCCACCAGCACACCCCAGGCCAGCGCCATGATCGGCTGCTGCAGGAGCGGCGACACCCAGACAGCAAAACCGATCAGCGTCAGGTTCAGGAGTACCGGCGTGAATGACGACGCCGCAAAACGGCCATAGGTATTGAGGATGCCGCCGGCAAAGGCCGTGAGCGAAATCAGCAGCAGGTAAGGAAAGGTGATGCGCAGCATGTCGGCCGTCAGCCAGAAACGCTCTCGATCTTCCCAATAGCCCGGCGCAAACAGGAGGATGAGCAGGGGCGCTCCCACCATGGCCAGCACCGTCAGCCCGGACAGCACCAAGGCAAGCGAACCGGCCACCCGGTCCACCAGCAGCTTCACCGCCAAATCACCGCGTTGGGCCCGCACTTCCGACAATACCGGCACGAAGGCTTGCGAAAAGGCGCCTTCGGCAAACAGCCGGCGCAGGAAATTGGGAATCTTGAAGGCCACCAGAAAGGCGTCCAGCAAGGGACCGGCCCCGAACATGGCCAGGAAGACCATGTCGCGCACCAGCCCGGCAATACGGGACACCATGGTCATGGCGCTCACGACCAGCGTCGAACGCCAGAGGCCTCCCCCTTTCTTCGAAGGCATGTTTGAAGACGGGGAAACGGCAGGTGCGGACATGAAGACCCCAGCGGGAAAGCGCAAGCCGGACAGACCGCGCCAGAAAGCCGCGATGGTAGCGAAGCCATGACGGAGGAGGAACCACATATCGCAGAATCAGGCATTGCGCCCCGTCAGCATTGCCGCACAAAAATGCCCATGGCTTCCCGCACGGGCGGCGGACGCTACAATGCCGCCCTACCCCCGGGCTCAAGCGATGCGTCTCGACAAGTTCGTCAGCAACAATTCACCGTATTCCCGTAGCGAGGTACGCCGCCTACTGCGCAGCGGGCGCTTGCTCGTGAACGGCAAGCCCGCCAGGGATAGCGGCATGACACTGGTCGCCAGTGATGAAGTGGCCCTCGACGGCGAAGTGCTGGTACCCAGACAGCCTCGCTACCTCATGCTGCACAAGCCTGCGGGGGTGGTATCTGCCACCGAGGACGGTAGTCACCGTACCGTGCTGGTCCTGCTGCCCGCCGCACTGCGCACCGGCCTGCACATTGCCGGCAGGCTGGACATCGACAGCACCGGGCTGGTCCTGCTCACGGATGATGGCCAGTGGTCGCATCGCGCCAAAGCGCCGGGGCAACACGAAAAACGTTATCGCGTCGGCACCGCGCGGCCACTGGAAACCGGCTACACAGAGGCATTTGCCACAGGGCTGCGGCTACGGGGGGAAGAAGACCAGCCCACCCGCCCCGCCCGACTCGAAATCCTGGGTCCTTGCGAAGCACGGGTCTGGCTTCAAGAAGGACGCTATCACCAGGTGAAGCGGATGTTTGCCGCACTCGGCAATCATGTGGAAAGCCTGCATCGCGAGGCCATAGGCAGCATAGAGCTGGATTCCGCGCTGGCGCCCGGCCAGTGGCGCCCCCTGACAGCCGCGGAAATTGCCTCGGTCGGAGAACAATTCCCGGCCACGGGCTCCTGTTGACTTCCCTGCCCCCCCTCGGCAGAATTGCGCGCCTGTTTCGGGGTCTGCCCGAAGACCCTTTTTCAACGCCTCAAATTCAGGAGAGCCCCACGTGGCAAACTCTGCACAAGCCAAAAAGCGCGCTCGCCAGAACGACAAGGTCCGCGCTCACAATGCCAGCCTGCGCTCTACCGTGCGCACGTACATCAAGAAGGTCGTGAACGCCATTGCCACCGGCAACAAGGCTGATGCCCAAGCTGCTTACACCACGGCTGTTCCCGTTATCGACCGCATGGCCGACAAGGGCATCATCCACAAGAACAAGGCTGCTCGTCACAAGAGCCGCCTGAATGCCCAGATCAAGGGCTTGGCATAAGCCACCCTGATCAGGATGCAAAAAAACCGGCCTTGTGCCGGTTTTTTCATGCCTGCGCACCAGCTCAGCCTTTGAGAGCCTGTATTTACGGCTCTTCCGGCAAAGCGGGTTGTCGGCTCGGCAGGCAGACCAGCACCACGCCGGCCAGAATCACGGCCATGGCGACCAGTTCCATCATGTCCACCCGCTCACCTGCCAGCCAGACCCCCAAACCTACCGCGACCACGGGATTAACATAGGCATAGCTGGTGGCTAACGCCGGCCGTACGTTCTGCAGCAGGTAGACATAGGCGGAGAATCCCAGTATCGCCCCCACGAAAACCAGATAGGCCAATGCCCACCATGCTTTTGCGGTCGGGGGCTCCAACAACGCCTCTCCCCGCACCGCAGACACCAGCAGCAGCACCAGCCCTCCCAGCACCATTTCCAGTGCACTGGCCATGAAGCCGGCCGGCATGTCCAGATGCTTGCTCCACATGGAGCCAAAGGCCCAGCTCAAGGCAGCAAGCACCAGCAGGCCGCCCGCCATCGGACTGGCCGCCAGCTCACGCCCGAAGTTGAGCAGGATCAGGCCCGTGAGACCGACAAGGATGCCCACCCATTCGCGCCCGGTCGCACGCCCGCCCCAGAAACTGGCGAACAGCAAGGCAAAGAGCGGTGTCACACCAACCACCAGTGCCGACATGCCGGAACTCACACCCTGCTCCAGGGCCAGCCCGACCAGACCATTGCCCCCCAGCAACAACAACACTCCGATCACGCCAGCATTCCGGCATTGCCGACCCGAAGGCCAGGGCTGACCGCGCCAGCGCAGCACTGCCACGATGATCGCGCCGGCCGCCACATAGCGCACACCCGCCATGAGCAAGGGCGGCATCGCCTCGATGGCAAAACGCATGGCAAGGTAAGTGGAGCCCCAGATCAGGTAGACGCCAAGCAGGGCCAGCAGGATGTCAGGACGCAGCAGTGAGGGCCTCAAGGACTGCATCCCCATATCACGCCAAGGGTGCCATAACGTGGCCACTTCTCGCCCTGAGTCTCGAAGGTACGGGTCCCGATGTTGAGCCCCATTTGCAGGGCAAGACAGGAAAAGCCGTAACCCACGACAAGCTGGCTACTCGCCGTGAATGGCTCTCTATCCACGGAAGGGCTGTCGACCCAGGTATTTCCGTCCACGAAAATATTCCGGGCAATTGCGGAGCCTTGCACACTGCCCATGGCATAAAACCCCAAGGGCTGGCGCTGGGACAACCAGGGGAAACGCCCGAGAAAATTCGGCCTCAAGGTAAAAGCCGCGCGCGGGTCGGTGGAATACAACGCATTGAGACCCACGGTCACGCCAGTCACCAGTGTCCCGAGCGAAAAACCCGCATTGTCGAAAAACGTGAGGTTGTGCCTGCGCAACGGCAGGGTATGCAGGACATGCTGGCGGTCATACGTCAGGTTGAGCACCACCTCATTGCGCAGTTGATGTGCCCAGCCAGCCGGCTGCTTGCTGCCGGTAATGCGGTGGGCAATGTCCTGGCCGTGCTCGGCCAGCGACCACGGCCCGGTCACACCGAGGATCAGACTGAGCGAGTCTGCATGACCATCCTGCTGGGCATGGAAACCACAACTGCCATAGAGGAGACCCGCATAAGGCTGGTCATCCGGATCAGGCACCGCGAGATTCAAGTCCCAAGGCGTCTGGATGATCTGCCCCATGCCCCACGAATGCCGGTATTGCGTCGTGTCGTCCGACTGAATGATCAAGGGATCGACAAGCCTTGCCACCGTTGAGAGGCCCGGGCAAGCCGCCCAGTCTCGCCCCTCGTCGGCAACGACCGGATCGGACATGTGGTGGTAAAGAAAACCGTTGGTGTAATAGGCGTCCGTGTTGCGTGGGGAAAAAAGATCATTGTCCCAAAGCAGGGCATTGAACGCGGCAAAGGCAGTCAGCGGCCAAAGGAATGGCAGCAGGAGCAACATGCGGAATCGCGCCACAACACACTCCCTCACCCGCCCGGCAGAATCATGCCGGGGAAACGGGCAGGCTCAGAGCAGCACAAGATTGTCACGATGCATCAGTGATGCATCATCGACATAACCCAAAAGTGACTCGATTCTTTCGGAGGGCTGGCCGGCAATCCGTGCCGCCTCCACAGCACTGTAGTTCACAAGACCGACAGCCACCTGCAGACCTCTCTCGTCAACACAGGCAACCACTTCGCCGCGCATGAAGTTGCCTTCCACCTTTTTCACGCCCACCGGCAGCAAGCTGCGCCGACCCTCACGCAAAGCACGTACAGCACCTTCATCAATGACAAGACGGCCTGCATGCTGCAAATGCGCTGCCAGCCACTGCTTGCGGGCGTCCAGTCGACCCTGCTCCGGTAGCAACAAGGTTCCCAGAGTCTCGGCCTGACGCAGGCGCTCAAGAATGTTTTCTCCCCGGCCGCTGGCGATCACGGTGGCACAACCGGAACGGGCCGCCAAACGTGCCGCGCGAACCTTGGTGATCATGCCGCCACGCCCCAGCAATCCACCGCCGCCCGCCATGGCCAGCAGTTTTTCATCCATGGCCTGCACTTCAGGCAGCAACACGGCGGAAGGGTCATGACGGGGGTCACGGTCGAACATGCCTTCCTGATCCGTGAGAATGACCAGCGTGTCAGCCTCGACGAGATTGGCCACCAGTGCAGCCAGCGTATCGTTGTCGCCAAAACGGATTTCGTCCGTTGCCACCGTGTCATTTTCATTGATGACCGGCAACACCTTCCACTCGATCAACGTACGCAAGGTGCTGCGGGCATTGAGATAGCGTTGCCGGTCTGAAAGATCGTCATGGGTGAGCAAGACCTGCGCGGTTTTCACGCCGTGGTCACGGAAATGTGCTTCATAAACCTGCACCAATCCCATCTGTCCGATGGCAGCGCAGGCCTGCAATTCATGCACGGAATCAGGGCGGCTTTTCAATCCCATACGCACCATGCCTTCGGCAACGGCACCGGAAGACACCAGCACCAGCTCAACACCAGCCTGGCGCAGCGCCACCATCTGCCGGACCCAACCCGCCATGGCAACGTGGTCCAGACCCTGACCGTTATCGGTCAGCAAGGCCGAGCCGATCTTGACGACCCAACGGCGGCCCTGTGCAAGGCGTTGGCGATGGTTTGTGCTCATGAGGCGACCTTCGAAAAAATCACGTTCCGGCAAAAAATTGATCGGGCTTCAGGAGAAAGCAGGTGCATGTCCGCTCGGTGGCACAGACATATCACGGACGATATTCAAACTCCACGTCGTAGTCGTCCTCGTTCCAGTCATCATCATCCAGTTGCTCGCCCGCTTCCTGTGCAGCGCGGCGTGCGGCCTTGCGCTTCTCGGCCAGCTGCCGGATTTTCTGGCGCCCTTCTTCTTCAAGCTGACGACGACGCGCCACTTCCTGCTCGGCAAGCTCGGGGTTTTCCTCCTCCAGCTCACGCAACTCGTCCAGTGCATCCATGAGCCGGTAGCAAACGGCCTTGGCGTTCTCCCCAGTCAGGCCGGACGTACGGAATACCGGCCCTGTCCAGCCAAGACGCTGCACGATGTCGTTGCAAAGCTCATCCGCCATGTCCGCAGGCACCATGTCCATCTTGTTCAGCACCAGCCAGCGTGGCAATGCAGCCAGCGCGGGAGAAAAGCGCTCAAGCTCGGTGGAAATGGCGCGCACATTGTCGGCCGGGTCCGAGTTATCCGGTGGCGCCACGTCGACCAGATGCAACAGGAAGCGTGTACGGGCAAGGTGTTTGAGAAAGCGTATGCCCAGGCCAGCACCTTCGGAGGCACCGGAAATCAGGCCCGGAATGTCTGCCATGACGAAAGAACGGTGACGATCCACATCGACCACGCCCAGATTGGGCACCAGTGTGGTGAAGGGGTAATCGGCCACCTTGGGCTTGGCGGCAGACACGGCACGGATGAAGGTCGACTTGCCGGCATTCGGCAAGCCCAGCAATCCGACATCCGCCAGCACTTTCAGCTCAAGGCGGAGTTGCCTGACCTCGCCTTCCTGGCCCGGCGTGGTCTTGCGTGGCGCACGGTTGGTCGAACTCTTGAAATTGACGTTGCCCATCCCGCCACGGCCACCCTTGGCCACCAGCAGACGCTCGCCAGCCGCCACCAGGTCGCCCAGGATTTCATCGGTAGCTTCGTCAATGATGGTAGTGCCTACCGGGACGCGCAGCAGCACATCCTCGCCACTGCGGCCGGTGCAGTTGGCACCCATGCCGCCCTTGCCGCGTGGCGCCCGGAAAAGACGGGTATAGCGGTAATCCACCAGCGTATTGGCGTTGATGTCTGCCTCGATGATGATGCTGCCACCGTGGCCGCCATCACCACCGTCCGGACCGCCCTGAGGCACGAATTTCTCGCGACGGAAGCTCACGCAGCCATTGCCACCGGCACCTGCTTCGACCTTGATCACGGCCTCATCGACAAAACGCATGGGAAATCCCGCCTGAAACACACTTGCCTGTCAGGAAGCTGCCTGAGACAGCCACAAATAAAAGGGGCAGCAACAAAAAAGCCCCGGCAAGGCGGGGCTTTTTCTCGCAACCGGTAATCAGGCCGCCGCTTCAACCACGACGTACTGACGCAGGGGAGCGCCCTTCTTCACAAACTTCACCACACCGTCTGCCTTGGCAAACAGGGTGTGGTCACGGCCGATGCCGACATTCTCACCCGGGTAGAAACGGGTACCGCGCTGACGGATGATGATGCCGCCGGCCTGAATCTGCTGGCCGCCGTACACTTTCACACCAAGTCGTTTGGCTTCTGAGTCGCGACCGTTGCGGGTTGAACCGCCTGCCTTTTTATGTGCCATGTCCGATTACTCCTGAATAACGTCTGGAAACCAGATCAGGCAGAGATGCCGGTGATCTTGAGTTCGGTGAAATACTGACGGTGGCCAGCCTGCTTGCGGTAGTGCTTGCGGCGGCGGAACTTCTGGATGCGCACCTTGTCGTGACGGCCGTGGGACACCACTTCAGCCTGCACCTTGGCACCGGCAACGATGGGGGTGCCGATCTTGATGTCACTGCCGTTGACGACCATCAGTACGTCTTCGAGGGTAATGGTCTGGCCGGGCTCGACGTCCAGCAATTCGACCTTCAGCAACTCGCCTTCCACCACGCGATGCTGCTTGCCACCGCTCTTGATAACCGCGTACATGATGCCACTCCAGAATTCTTTATAGAGAGAGCCTTGTCGGCAGGCTGCCTCGCCTTTGGGCCAAAGCCCCGGGGCAAACGCAATTCGTGGCTTTCGCCGCCTGGTCGACTCGCAAGGCGCGCAATTCTACGGAAATACTCCCCCTGCCGCAAGGCGCATTTTGGCGCACGAAAAGTCCCGCAAACCAACCTTCCTGCAGTGGCATCCAAAGCCCGCCCATGGCTCTATGTCCTTGCTGCTGCTAGCATTCGCGCCCATTCCACCCTCAAAGGCCCGGACCCGATCCGCATGGACTTCAAAAGCATCGTGGCCGTCGTGGCCGAGGATTTCGCGGCTGTCGACAGCTTCATACAGACCAGCCTGGAATCCCACGTTCCCCTGATCAACGAAGTAGGCCGCTATATCGTCCAGAGCGGCGGCAAGCGCCTGCGTCCCCTGGTCTGCCTGCTGGCAGCACGTGCCTGCGGCTATCAGGGCCGCCAGCACGTGGAAGTGGCTGCCATCATCGAACTGCTGCATACCGCCACCTTGCTGCACGACGACGTGGTGGACGACTCCGGCCTGCGCCGTGGCCGGGCCACTGCCAATGCCCGCTGGGACAACCCCACCGCCGTCCTGGTCGGCGACTACCTGATTTCCCGTGCCTTCCAGTTGGTCGTGGGCCTGCGCAACCAGACGGTGATGGACATCATGTCCTCCGGCACCTGCGTCATCGCCGAGGGCGAAGTCCTGCAACTCATCAACCAGCGCGACCCGGACACCACCGAGGAGCGCTATATGGAAGTCATACACGGCAAGACCGCCAAGCTCTTCGAGGCGGCCGCCGAATGCGGCGCCGCACTTGGCAACCCCTCCCTGCAACAGGCCTGTGCCAGCTATGCCCGCCACCTCGGCGCCGCCTTCCAGATCATTGACGATGTGCTGGACTACACCAGCTCGGCCGAAGTCATGGGCAAGAACGTGGGGGACGATCTGGCCGAGGGCAAGCCCACGCTGCCGCTCATCCAGGCCATCAAGACGTCGCCCGCGACTGATGCCGAGCTGATCAAGCAGGCCATACGCACCGGCGGACTTGAACACCTGCCGGAAATCGTTGCCATCGTGCAACGGTCCGGTGCACTGGATTACACGCGCGAGCGCGCACGCCGCGAATCCGAACTTGCCCTTGAGGCACTGACACCCTTGCCTGACTCCGCCTACAAGCAGGCCCTGCAAAGCCTGACCCGACTCGCACTGGCCCGGGACAGTTAAGCCGGCAGTGCAGCCAAATGCCGTTGCATCCCTTGCAACGGCTTCTATACAATGCGCGCCTCGCCGTCATCAGCACGGCAGAGTCGGCATCGGGGTGTAGCTCAGCTTGGTGGAGCGCTACGTTCGGGACGTAGAGGCCGGAGGTTCAAATCCTCTCACCCCGACCAGTTTCCCTGCATTAACTCCCTCATTTCCTCAAGACAGATGACACTTCCGCGATGGAAGCTTTCTGTCGACGCATCCATACTGCCCTCACAAACCGACTTGACTGACACCCGACAGCCATCATGGAAAAACTGCTCAAGCGCATTGCCGCATCAGACAGCAGCAACACCGAAGACCTGATCGCACTGATCAATGAAATACGTCCACAACGCGCCAGTGATACAGAGCAGGCCGGCAACAACATGCTTGCACTCTGTTACCTGCTCGAGCAGGACCTCGCCTTGCGAACGGGAATGCGCAACTACCTGCTCAGGGTGATCGGCAACCGCAAACAGTCCCACCTGTATTCAGACACCGGGATTTTTGACGGCACCGGCTTCTTCACAGAGCTGAACCAGCGGCTTTCGTGGAAGCTGCTGCCGCCCGCCATCAATGATGATCACTTCAAGGACATCTTCAGCCAGATGTTCAACCGCTTCGATGACTGGAAATGGATCAATGCCCTTGATGACAGCATCTGGCTGAGGCTGGTGGCCGCGATGCATTTCGAGGAAATGGATGCCAGCGGCATGCCGCGCAAACCCAGCCTTGAGACACTGGAAGCCATCACCACTCTTTCGCATCGTCTGACGGCTCTGGGCCTTGAGCCCAATCTGGTCCGGGTCTATCCCGCCATCGAGTCCTATGAATCCCCCTTTCTAGCGTTGAGCGCTGAAATCCAGGAATACGTGCGACAGTTCCACGGCTATCTGGACGGCAAACAGGAAAATCACTGCGACGAAAAACAGGCGCTGGTGCTCATGACCCAGTGCCGGGAACTGTTGCGACGCATACGGCGGCGCGCCCCGGAAACCGGCGTCAGCATTCGCCTCACGCAAATACTGGTGCGCATGCACCAGACCATGGCACGCATGGAAAAACTGCTTTGCCTGCTCCAGAGCAGGGGTGAAGCACGTGCACGCATTGCCGTACAGCTCTTCAAGGAGCTGGTATACGCCGACAACCGCCGTTACAGCCTGCGCGACGTGTTCTCCACTCATACCGGGCTGCTGGCACTGCAGGTGACGGAAAATGCGGGGCGCACCGGTGATCACTACGTGACCACGACTCGCCGCGACTACTTTTCCATGTTCCGCTCAGGATTGGGTGCCGGCTTCATTGTGGGCTTCATGGCGCTGCTCAAGATACTGGCCGGCAAGCTGAGCCTGGCGCCCATCGGGGCCGCCTTCATCTACAGCATGAACTACTCGCTGGGATTCATGCTCGTGCATGTGCTGCACTTCACCATTGCCACCAAACAACCGGCCATGACGGCAGCACGCATTGCGGCCAGCATCCATGAAACCGAAAGCAGCCGGGACAAGAATCTGGATGGCCTTGCCGACCTTTGCGTGAATGTTTTCCGCACCCAGTTCATTGCCATCTGCGGCAACGTCATGCTGGCCATGCCCATGGCATGGCTGCTGGCGCTGGTCTGGTATTTCTATTCGGGCCACCACCTGGCAAGCCCTGAAAAAGTGCAGCACCTGCTGCATGACATCGACCCATTGCACAGTCTCGCCATTTTTCATGCCGCCATTGCAGGTGTCTGCCTTTTCCTGTCCGGCCTGATTTCAGGCTACTACGACAACAAGGCCATCCATAACCGGATTGGAGACCGCCTGCGCCAGCGCCCTTCCCTGCAATGGATGCTGGGAGAAAAACGACTGAACCGGCTGACCACCTATATTGAAGACAATCTGGGCGCGCTGGCAGGGAATTTCTATTTCGGCATCATGCTGGGCAGCATGGGAACGCTGGGATTCATACTCGGCCTGCCACTGGATATCCGGCACATCACTTTCTCATCCGCCTACTTCGGCTTTGCGCTGGTAGGTTCCGATCACTCACTGCCACTGGGCACGATACTGCTGAGCCTGGCTGGCGTGGCGGGCATCGGCCTGACCAATCTTCTGGTCAGCTTCGGGTTGGCCCTGATGGTGGCCATGAAGTCGCGCGGCGTGCATTACCGCCAGTGGCTTCCGCTTGGCGGCATGATCTTCAGGCGCTTCCTGAAAAATCCGCTGCGCTTCTTCTGGCCACCGCGTGACACCGCCACGGATGAAAACGGCGCTGGAATGACTGCCGAAATCAAACGGGAAAACTGAAACCAGATTGCAGCGCCTTGTCAGGCTGGCATTCACCAGACTGACAAGGTGTTCTGCATGAGCAAGGAACCGGCCTACACATTCTCCTGAAGCTGCTTCAGGATGGCCGGGTTCTCCAGCGTGGAGGTGTCCTGCGTGATCTCCTCGCCCTTGGCAATGGCGCGCAACAGGCGACGCATGATTTTCCCGGACCGGGTCTTGGGCAGGTTGTCACCAAAACGGATGTCTTCCGGCTTGGCAATGGCACCGATTTCGCTGGCCACCCATTCACGCAGGTTGCCAATGATTTTTCTGGCGTCATCACCGGTGGGCCGCGGCCCCTTCAGCACGACAAACGCCACAATGGCCTCGCCCTTCAGCGGATCGGGGCGCCCGACAACGGCTGCCTCAGCCACCAAAGGATTGGCGACAAGAGCCGATTCCACCTCCATGGTGCCCAGGCGATGGCCAGAAACATTCAGCACATCGTCAATGCGGCCCATGATCCAGAAATAACCACTTTCGTCACGGTGAGCCGAATCACCGGCAAGGTAGTACTTGCCGTTGTATTCCTCGGGGAAATACGACTTCACAAAACGGTCCGGGTCTCCCCACAGGGTACGTACCAGCGAGGGGAAAGGGCGCTTGATGACAAGAAATCCGCCCTTGCCTTTTTCAACAGGCACGCCGGCCTCATCGACGATGTCGGCCATGATGCCGGGCAAAGGCAAGGTGCAAGAGCCGGGCTTGGCAGGGACGGCACCGGGCAAGGGCGCAATCGTGTGTGAGCCGGTTTCCGTCTGCCACCAGGTATCCACGATGGGGCAACGGCCAGCACCGACCTTGTCGTGATACCACATCCATGCTTCGGGATTGATGGGCTCGCCCACCGACCCCAGCAAGCGCAGCGAAGAAAGGTCATATTGTGCAGGAAGGTCCGCCCCCAGCTTGATCAGCGAACGTATTGCCGTGGGCGCGGTATAGAACGTCGTGACACTGTGCCGCTCTATCATCTGCCAGAAGCGACCGGCATCGGGCCATGTAGGAATGCCTTCGAAAATGATTTGGGTCGCACCCATGGCCAATGGGCCGTAGGCCACGTAGCTATGGCCGGTAATCCAGCCAACGTCAGCCGTACACCAGAAAATGTCGTCCGGCTTGTAGTCGAATACCCAGCGCATGGAATTGACGGCCCCCAACAGGTAACCGGCACTGGAATGCTGTACGCCTTTGGGTTTACCGGTAGAGCCGGAGGTATAGAGGATGAACAGGGGATCTTCCGCGTTCACCCACACCGGTTCACAGTAGTCGGCCTTGTGAGCCACCAGATCATGCCACCAGATATCGCGTCCCTTGCGCCATTGCACCGGAGCATCCTGCTCCTCGGCGCGCTTGAAAACGATGACACGCTCGATGCTGTCGCAACCACCCAGGGCAAGTGCCTCATCCGTCGTAGCCTTGAGAGGAACCACCTTGCCGCCACGGATACCGGCATTTGCCGTTATGACGATTTTTGCACCCGCATCGATGATGCGCTCGTTGAGGCTCTTGGCAGAAAAACCGCCGAAAACTACAGAATGGATGGCGCCGATGCGTGCACAGGCCTGCATGGCAACCACGGCTTCTATGCTCATGGGCATGTAGATCACCACACGGTCGCCCTTGTTGACGCCCAGCGACTTGAGGCCATTCGCAAACTGCCCGACAAGACGCGAAAGCTCCGCATAGGTAACGCGGCGGACGGTGCCATTGTCGGATTCGAAAATCAGCGCAATCTTGTTCGCCAGCAAAGGCAGATGCCGGTCAATGCAGTTGAAGGAAACGTTCAGCTCGCCATCATGAAACCAGCGGTAGAAAGGCGCCTTGCTCTCGTCCAGAACCTGGGTGAAGGGTTTGTGCCAGGCCAGGTTCTCGCGGGCCAGCCTGGCCCAGAAACCTTCGTAGTCACTTTCTGCCTGCTCGCAAAGTGCCCCGTAGGCCTCCATGCCCGGCACATTGGATTTGCGGCGGAAATCATCGGATGCCGGAAACACCCGGCTTTCAACCAGAATGGAGTCAATGCTGCTCATGAGGTCATTCTCCTTTTTATTCTTGGGAGGCCGGCAAACTTCTTTGTGGTCAGCCGGCCGTCACGCTCAGTGTTTTTGTGCCTGCTCTGCGCCAATACCCGTGTTCTGGCGCACATACAGCTCTTCCCACATTTCATCCGCACGGCGATCACGGCGCCAGAGCAATGACCCCAGTATCACGGCCAGGAAGCCCAGTGGAATCGAAATGATGCCCGGATTACGCAACGCTATCAGCGGCTTTTCCAGCCCGACCAGAGATGTCGTCTTGTCAGCATAGCGCTGCAGGTCTTCATTGGCCTTGCTGATATCTTTCGTCAGGCCGGAAAGTGCCTGCTGGAACTTCCGACGCTCTGCATCACTGCCAGCAGCTGCGAGAGAAGCATTCAGCGTTGCTTCACGGGCCGGTGCTGCCAGCAGCACACGTTCTGCATCGGCCCGCGCCTTCAGCGGGTAGGTCATGTTCGGAGAAACCAGTACCAGCGTAATGGCTGTCAATGTTCCCACCACCATGCCGGCTATGATGCCGCCCGTGTTGCAACGGCGCCAGTAAAGCGTGAGCAGGATGCAGGGCAGGTTGGCACTGGCAGCCACCGCAAACGCCAGCCCCACCAGATGCGCGACATTCTGCCCCTTGGCAGCAATGCCGATGGTAATGGCAAGCGCACCCACGACAACCGTGGCAATGCGCGCAGCGCGTACCTGCTCGGATGCCTCGACATGTCCCTCGCGCACAACCCCCACGTAGATGTCATGCGCCATGGCACTGGCAGCAGCCAGTACCAGCCCCGCAACCACAGCCACAATCGTGGCGAAGGCCACTGCCGCCACGAAAGCAAGGAAGAGATTGCCCATCAGGGAATCCGCGCCACCGCCGAGATATTGCGCCAGCAAGGGAGCAGCCATGTTGCCACCCTTGTCGATGGCGGAAATGTCGGAGGCACCGACATGGATGGCCGAGCCCATCCCCAGGAAAATCGTGAGTACGTAGAAACCGCCGATGATGCCCATGGCCCAGATCACGGACTTGCGCGCTTCCTGAGCAGTCGGCACGGTGAAAAAACGCATCAGGATATGTGGCAATCCCGCTGTTCCCAGCACCAGCGCAAGGCCGAGCGAAATCTGGTCCAGCGGGTCCTTGAGATAGAGGCCGGGCTCAAGGAAACGCTGCCCCAGCTCCGCGCCGGTCATGTTTCCTGCCGAATCACCCAGCAACTTGGCAACCTGCGCCTGTACCTTGGGGTCACTGATCACATTGCCGAGAAAGCCAGGCAGGGAAAAACCATAAGGTGCCCACACCAGCGCCACCAGCACCACCGAGGCAATCACCAGCAAGATGGCCTTGATGATCTGCACCCAGGTTGTAGCCACCATGCCACCGAAAAGTACGTAGGCCAGCATGAGGATACCGACCACAACCACTGATACTTCGTAATCGATCCCGACCAGCGTCTTGACCAGCACGCCACCGCCCACCATCTGCGCAGTGAGATAGATGGTCGACACCGTAATCACTGACAGTGCACCTGCCACCTTGGTTTTCTTGGGGTCGTTGCGGTAGGCAAGGATGTCGGCAAGCGTGTATTTGCCGATATTCCGGCAGGGTTCAGCAATCACCAGGAGAACGGTGACATAGGCCATGAGAAAGCCCACGGAATACATGAAGCCGTCGTAGCCGTAGAGGGAAATCAGCCCTGCAATACCGAGAAACGAAGCGGCAGAAAGATAATCACCGGCAATGGCCCAGCCATTCTGCAGGCCGCTGATGCCACCACCTGCCGTGTAGAAATCCGAGGCGGAATGCACGCGCTGGGCCGCACGCCAGGTGACATACATCGTCAGCGCGATGATGGCACCGAACACGAGAAAAGTGAGGAAACGGAATTGCGGCGCCACGGCACCGGCTTCCTGTGCCACAACGAGTTGCGGCAGAGCCAAGAGCAGGAGGGAAGAATATTTCTTCATGATGCTGCTCCTCCAAACGATGCCTTTATCTCGGCAGCCAGCGCATCGAACTCACGATTGGCCCTGCGCGAATAGATCACGGCCACACCCCAGGCCACTGCAAACTCGGAGAGCGCAAACAGCAGGCCGACATTGAGCGGGCCCCATACCTGCCTGCTGAAAAGCGTGGGCGTATAGGCGGCTCCCAAAGGCAAAAGGAGGTAATACACCAGAGAAAAGGCCATCAGGCCCCAGAGGAAACGGCTCTTGCGTCGGTGCAGATCACGAAAGCGGGGATCGGCGGCGATAGCCGCCCAATCGACAACAGGTGATTGGCTCATGGCACTGTCCTGCGGTAGTTGTGATTATTATTGCGATGCCCGAAAGTGTGGCCGGGACCGCGGTTGTTCTTTGGATGGCCCGAGACTAGGCAGGGCATGGAGCCGTCCGCCAATCGTTTTTTTTGATGCGGAAAATAATCCTGACTGATGCACACCAGAATTTTTCATGTCGGGACAGTCACTTAAGAGGGATTGTCCGACCACGGGAGCAGGCTTCATGGAACTGTACCAACTGCGCACGCTGGTCACCGTGGCCGAGCATGGCAACATCACCCAGGCTGCCGAAGCGCTGCATCTGAGCCAGCCTGCCGTGACAGCCCAGATCAAGGCACTGGAAGAGGCGTTCGGCCTGCCGCTTTTCGAGCGCGTGGCGGGCGGCGTCACTCTGACACGTGCCGGCTCACAGCTGCTGGAAGAGGCAAGAGAGCTTCTTGGCGGCGCACGCCGCCTGCGTGAATCGGCACGCACGCTGGCCGGCAAGACCCGTACCCGCCTGCGCATTGGAACCATACTGACGCCCGGCCTGCTACGGCTCGGCCCGTTCTGCCAGCAACTCATGGGGCAGCATCCCCTGCTCGACCTGGAACTCAAGCCCGGCCTTTCGGGAGACATTCTCAATCTCGTACGCAAGCGTGAACTCGATGCAGGATTTTTCCTGGGACGCAATCCCTACAGCAACGTGGCCTCATGGCCGCTGACCACACTCAACTTCCTGGTGATTGCATCACCTGACTGGCAGGACCGTATTGAAACCGCTGACAGCAAGGCACTGGCCAGACTGCCCTGGGTGGGTGCCCTGCCTTTCTCGGCATATCACACACTGCAGCAGGAACTCTGGCGCAATCACAACATGCATCCACGATGCGTGCTGGAAGCTGGTCAGGAAGGGGACTTTGCCGAACTGGTCAGTGCCGGACTGGGACTGGGACTGATGCGCGAACCTCTGGCACTGGCGCTGGCCAAGGAAAAGAAAGTGCTGGTCGTGAAAGAGATGTCGGTGGAGTCGCCCTTGAGTTTCATTACCGCCAGCGAAAACGCGGAAGACCGCATCATTGAAATCGCCTGCAACCTTCTCACGGATATCTGGCAGAACTGAGAGTACCGCCTGTGACATGGCAATCGCATTGCGCAATTACCCAAACAACTGCGTGTATGTCGTGCCTCTATGTTTCTACCGGCTGCTGCTGTCGCCAGTACTCAAAACCACCATCCAGACTGTAAACCTCGGCAAATCCCTTTTCTGCCAACCAAGCAGCCGCGCCTTGGCTGGAGTGTCCGTGGTAGCAATAAACCAGTACCGGGCGCGTGAGGTCAGCATCAGCAATGAAATCCTGCACCGACTGGTTATCCAGATGCACGGCACCCGGCATGCGCGCCGCACGATGTGAAAGCTCGTCACGCACGTCCACCAGAACAGGAGCACGGTCAGCGATCAGGGTGACCGCCTCTTCCGGCGCAATCCGCTGCCAGCTCACGAGTGGAAGCCGCGCGACGGAATAGGCGCCAGCAACTCCGGCTCCGGATACTTGCTGGGAAGCTTGCGACCAATGGCCTCTTCAATCTGCGGAATCATGAAGGCATCGTCTTCGCAGGCAAAACTCACGCTGGTGCCTGAAGCACCGGCACGGCCGGTACGGCCGATGCGGTGCACATAGTCATCCGTCTGTTCGGGCAGGGTGAAGTTCACAACATGGCTCACGCCATCCACATGAATGCCACGACCGGCAACATCGGTAGCCACCAGCACCTTGATCTTGCCGGCGCGGAAATTTTCCAGTGTCTTGACACGCTTTTCCTGCGGGACATCACCCGACAGCAGAGCGCAGGAAATGTGATGATCCCGCAGCATCTCCGACAGCTTGCGTGTCTGGTCACGGCGATTGGCAAACACCATCACACGCTCAAGATTGTTCTGCGTGAGCAGGTTGTAGAGCAGCTTGTACTTGTCTTCGGTCGTGGTGATGTACACAAGCTGTTCGACGGTATCTGTCGTTACCGTTTCAGGCTCTATTTCCACCTTGACCGCGTTGTAGGTCCACTGCTCGGAAAGATTGATCACATCGCGCGTGAAGGTGGCCGAGAACAGCAGGGTCTGGCGGCTGGTCTTGGGGGGTGTCATGCGCACGATGCGCTTCACGTCCGGAATGAAACCCATGTCCAGCATGCGGTCAGCCTCGTCGATCACCAGAATTTCGACGCGATCCAGATAAATGTCCTGCTTGCTGGCAAAATCGAGCAGGCGGCCGGGGGTGGCCACCACGATATCCACGAAATCCTCGGTGAGCTGCTTGCGCTGCTTGTCGTAATCCATGCCTCCCAGCACGGTCACGATCTTGAGGCCGGTGTACTTGGCCAGGCTCTCCGCATCCTTGGCAATCTGCATGGCCAGTTCACGCGTGGGAGCCAGGACGAGGGCACGCGGCTCACCGGTGTAGCGCTCTTCATCAGGCGGATTTTTCAGAAGATCCGTGAGGATGGTGAGCAGGAAGGCTGCCGTCTTGCCAGTCCCGGTCTGCGCACGGCCAATCGCATCGTGACCACCCATGGTAAAGCGCAATACCCGCTGCTGGATGGGCGTGCAGTACTGGAAGCCCAGATCGGCAATGGCATGCAGTACCGGAACCGGCAGGCCCACATCGCTGAATCGCAGCTTGCCTTCAGCGGCTTCCACCGCGTGTGTGGCAGGGTCCCAACCGGTGGGGTCGAAAGTGAAACGGTTTTGACGCTCGTTGCTTACAGTCATCAGGCTCTCAAGAACTCATATCGGTGTTTGCAGGAAATTCCTTACATCCCTTGCCGTGCGGACAGGGTCTTCTTCCATGGGAATGTGGCCCAGCTCCTCATACATGATGAGCTGGCTGCCCGGAATATCCTGCTGGAAAAGGGCAGCATGCTCGGGAGGAATCCAGGTATCACGGCGACCCCAGAGGATCAGCGTGGGTGTTTTGACTTCATTGATGCCCTGCCCGTCGAAATGCAGGGCCTTCACCAGATCAATCACGGCAGGCCGCGTGCCCTCGCGACGCATCATTTCGTGATACCGCTCTATCTGTGCAGGCGTCAAATGCGAGGGGTCACCATAGACCTCACGCAGGCTGTCTGCCACCAGAACATAAGGCGAAAGATGCCGGGATATCTGTCCCAGTACCGGTGTCTGCATCAAACGCACCGGAAAAGGTGGCGGCATGGGATAACCGGCACTGTCGACGAGAATGAGTGTCTTCACCTGGTCAGGGTGGCGGCGGGCATAGTTCCAAGCGATATAGCCGCCCAGAGAATTCCCAGCGAGATGAAAATTCTTCAGGCCAAGTTTCTGTACCAGCGCATCCATGAAAACCTGTAGCTCGTCAGGACTCATGGTCCGGCCGGGCAAGGGGCCAGTAATCGCAAAGGGAGCCACGTCTACGGCAATCAGGTGGTAACGGTCCTGCAGTTCTTTTTGCCAGCCATCCCAAGTATCCGCAGAGGCGCCAAAACCGTGCAGCAACAGGAGAGGCTCGCCCTGCCCCGACTCCTTGATGCGCACTTCCGTTCCCAGAAGCTCGACATAGCGCGCACCCTGTCCGTATTTCACCTTCAGCTCGGCCACCGGCACATCCGGTATGCCCAGCCAGTGCCGTCCGCACCAGACAGCCAGCACCAGACCAAGCAGCACAGCCGCCAGTATTCCTTTTTTCATGAGCCCGTCCCTGTCTTTGATGTGCTTTTTTTCAATGCGCTTCTTTTCAATGTTCTTTCACAAAGCGCTCACGCTCGAAACGTATACGTGGGTGATAGACGCCATCGGCAGCACGATGGCCACACCCCACGATCATGACCACAAAGCCGTTGGCGGGCAGATCAAGTATGCGGTTGACGCGATGCTCGTCAAAACCCTCCATGGGGCAGGAATCAAAGCCATGCGCACGCAATGCCAGCATGAAGTTTTCCGAGGCCAGCGCCACGGTCTTGGCAGCCCACACCTTCATGTCGGCATGCGTGAACGGGCCGCGCGGCATGGGTCGCTTGACGCCGGCCATGGCCGCAAAAACACGCTTGCCGTGACCCAGCAGATTGAGCGGCCCCTGCTTATAATGCAGACGCGCCCAGCGCCGGTAATAGTTGTCCACGACCTTGGGGACGGTTGCCTGCGGCCAGCTTTCCAGCATCAGGTCACAATGTTCCTCCCAAGTATCCAGCCGTGCCACGATGACCACGAGTGCCTGTGCCGTCTTGGCGGCATTCTGGCCCAGGCAGGCAGCAGCCAGCTCCTTGCGCAGGGCCGGTGTGCGCACGACATGAAACTCCCAAGGTTGCAGGTTGGACGAGTTCGGTGCCAGCAATGCCATGTCGATGCAGTCGTTGAGCACAGCATCCGGAAGAGGCGTGTCATCAAAGCGCCGCACCGAGCGACGACTCATCACGACCTTGCGGAACTCCTCGACATCGATTTCCGGCACGGGTTCGTGATAACGCTGTTTGGTCATGACGGGTTCACTCAACTGGAAAACGGATGCTGCCCGGCCATCCAGGGCCAGGAGGCGATGCAATCGGAAGCACAGGCATTACAAAGGCTGGATGTCCTCGGCCTGCAGGCCCTTGTCGCCCTTGACCACCACAAACTCGACCTTCTGGCCCTCGCGCAAAGTCCGGTGCCCTTCGCCACGAATGGAGCGGTAGTGAACGAACACGTCATCGCCCTGGTCACGGGTGATGAAACCGAAGCCTTTGGTTGCGTTGAACCACTTCACTTTTCCCTGCTCGCGCGGCCCCTTCACACGTACCGGCATGGGTGGCAGAGCCATGACCAGCATGACGAAAGCCGGCAGGAAAACGAGCAGGATCACCGGTAACCAGAACGAGAGATTGTCAGGCATGACCACGGCCATGGCCACTTCCATGGCATTCACCAGCGCCACCCCGACCACGAAGAATGTCAGGGCGAAATGTACCGGCTTGCGGCGCTTGAGGTTGCGTGCACACCAGAAGAGGAGAAAAGCCACTGCAATGTCGGCAAGGCCGAGCAACTGTATGAAAAACGCAGGAACATGCTCACGGTTGCCCAGCGGGAGAGGCATGGCCTCAAACCACTGCTGGGGAACCAGCAGCATGAAAAGGCCGTTGATGACAAAGCCCAGTGCCAGCAGAAGATAGGCCAGCACGATGATGTGTTTCTTTTTCATGATGAATCCTTGGGTGCGGGCATAGCACCGGCAGGACAAACGCCGGCAAATATGTGGAAAGCGGTCATACCCTTGACCGCATAAAAACAGCCGCCCAAGCTTACGCATTTCAAGCACTTGTTTCCATTAGGCTTATCCCATGCCCGACGGCACTTGGCACACCCTTTCCTGTCTGGCAGAAGCAGAGTCCTTCCTGGCCTCCTGTCATCCCCGCAATCCCTTCATGCACCCCGCTTTTCTGGGAGCACTGGAAGAGTCGGGTGTCGTTGGCCCGGACCGTAGCTGGTCACCGGCCCATCGCCTGCTGAGGGGGAATGACGGCCAGCCGCTAGCCCTGCTGCCGCTGTACCGCAAACAGGATTCGCGGGGCGAATATGTCTTTGATCACAGCTGGGCTGATGCTTATCAACGTCATGGGCTGGCCTACTACCCCAAGCTGGTCACGGCAGTCCCTTTCACACCGGTGCCCGGCCCGCGACTGCTGCTGGCGGCCGGAGCAAGCAACGCAGATTGCCTCACTCGTCTGTTCTCCGACCTGCCTTCTTTCTGCAGGGAAGAAGCAGCCTCTGGCTGGCATGGCCTTTTCGTGGAAGAAAGCTGGCTGCCGGCGGCACGCAATGTCGGCTTGGCCGTGCGCGAAGGCTGCCGCTTCCACTGGCAGAATCCGGGCTATCGTGATTTCCCGGATTTTCTGGACACCCTGACGAGCAAGAAGCGCAAGGACCTGAAGCGCGAGCGTCGCCTGCTGGCCGAACAGAATGTCCGCTGCCAGCGCCTGGCAGGCTCGGCCATCACGGAGACACACTGGGATTTTTTCCATGAGTGTTATGTTCGCACCTATCTTGAGCATGGCCAGCGCCCTTACCTCAACCGGGATTTTTTCCGTCAGTTGGCGAAGAACATGCCGGAACAACTGCTGCTGGTTCTGGCCGAGGATGATGATGGCCCGATGGCCAGCGCGCTGTTCCTGCACAACGGCAAAACACTTTATGGCCGTTACTGGGGCAGCCTGCGTCGCGCGGATGGCCTGCACTTCGAGGTCTGCTACTACCAGGGCATGGAATTCTGCATGGAAGCGGGCCTGACCGACTTCGATCCCGGTACGCAGGGAGAGCACAAACTGCTGCGAGGATTTGCACCCGTCATCACATACTCCCTGCACTGGCTGGCCCATCCGGAATTCCGGAAAGCCGTTGCGAACTTTGTCAGGGAGGAGAGTGCGGGCATACGGCACTATGCTGCCGAGGCGAGCCGCGTCCTGCCTTACCGGCAAGAGCGCTGAAGAAAAGAAGGCTAAAGGAAAAACGCGCCACCGCACACATCATGTGCGGCAGACAAGAAAAGGCGCAGATAAAACAAGGCCCCGGTTTTACGCGGGGCCTTGCGGGACGCTTCAGTCGACTGCCTGGACGTCTTCGGCCTGGAAACCCTTCTGGCCTTTCACCACGGTGAATTCGACCTTCTGGCCGTCCTTCAGCGAGCGATGGCCATCACCACGAATGGCTCGGAAGTGCACAAACACATCTTCACCACCCGGACGCTGGATAAAGCCGAAACCCTTGGCATCGTTGAACCACTTGACGGTGCCCTGTTCACGATTGGACATGTTGCAAAACCTCGAACTCGATTCAAACTGCCGCTGAAGCATCCCATCAACAGTGACCGCATGAACATCCGGTTCGTGATAGTAGTTACAACGGAACGCCACGATTAGACACGGATTGCAAGCACCTTGCAATCGCCCCCAGCTGCGGTTTTCCACACATGGTCAGTGCCCGGAAAGTGCACCGAAGCAGGGCAATTTGCTGCTTTTTTTCAGACCTGGAGCAAAGGCATCGGGCAGTCGAGCAAGGCCGCAATCACACGCAGCAACTCGTATTCATCACGCCGTATCTCGGCATCGGCAAGCACGGCTGTTGCCGCCAGCTCCAGCACATTGCGCCGGTCCGCCACCGAGAGGCCAGCCAATACCTGCAGCCCCATGGCCATCTGCGACAGGCGTGTAAAACCGGGTGCGGGCAAGGGAGGAACCTCACTGCACACCGTACGCATCAGGCGCTGATAACTGCGATCCAGCGCCTCCCCTTCCATGCCCCCGGTTCGCAGCAGCGTGGCCACCATCACGGCAATCATGGGAATGCATTGCGCCAGCTTGACCGCCCGGGGCTCTGGTCCGGCATGCAACTGTTTGCGCAGCAGCATGAGCAAGGCGAACTCGAAGGTACTCAAGCGACGATCCAGCGCCGCAAATGCCTGCAGTCTGGCCAGGAACTCACGCTGCAATTCCGGAGCCAGCACATGCAGACGCGGAATGGCCAGCTCGGTCAGTGGCAAGGCAAAGGAAAGATCCAGACCGTCAAGGCTTTGTGTCAGACGCTGTACCTGCTCCGCCAGTGCGGGCTCACGCTCAAGGAGGAATGCCTGCATCTCGCCGGGCGTCGCGGCACTTTGTCGGGCCACCAGAGCATACAGCAGGGACTGTGCACCGGTGCTGGTCTGCAGGGCCTGCTGCACACCTGCAGGAAGACGACGATGCAAGGCCTGCGCTGATGCCAGCTCTTGCGGATTGACGGTACCGGCCCGCTCAAGCAGTGCAGGCACTGTCATGGCCGTCACCAATGCTGCTCCCGCCGGGATACCGCCGGACACCGGCTCAAACGGGATCGGCGGCAAGTCGGCTGGGGCCGCGGGCGCTACCCTGCCCTGTGCATGCGCTACCTGTGCGGCTGTCTGGCTTTCCGCCTGCTGCTCACGCTGGCGTACACGGTCACGCACCAGATAATCCCTGCCCAGAAGACGTATGCGCTCTTCAAGCGGGGGATGCGTGGCAAAGAGATTTGAGAAGTGCAAGGTTTCACCGAAGCACATATGGCTCATGGATTCGGCACGCAGGCTGGACAACCAGGACCGTTGCGTATTGTTCCTGATCTTGATGAGCGCACCCGCCAGTCCATCCGGGTTGCGCGTGAACTGCACACTGGAGGCATCTGCCAGGAACTCGCGCTGTCGGGAAATGGCAGCCTTGATCAGGCGCCCGAAAAAAAGCCCGATGGAGCCCACCAGCCACAGCATCAGGCCCACGATGAAAAGGTGGGGAACACCACCACGGCCGTTGCTGCTTGAACGACTACGACTGCTGCCCGCCACACGCACCAAGAAGCCACCAATCTGCCCCAGCGTCAGTATGCCGGCCAAGAGGGCCATGAGGCGGACATTGAGGCGCATGTCACCGTTCAGGATGTGGCTGAACTCATGTCCAGCCACTGCCTGCAGCTCGTCACGGGTGAACGCATCCAGAGCACCTTGCGTCACCACCATCACGGTATCGTCCAGCGCCAGGCCGGCGACAAAGGCATTGATACCCTGCTCGCGCTCCATGACATAGAGCATGGGGGAAGGCACGCCAGAGGCGATGGACATTTCTGCCACCACATTGATGAATTGGCGCTCTTGGGGATGAGTCGTCGAAAAATCGATACGCCGCGCACCCATCATTTCCGCCACGGCCTGACCACCGCCCCGCAAGTGCAGGTATTCGATCAGGCTGCCCCCGACAATCACCAGAAGCGTTCCGACAAACGCCTGCGGGCTCCATTCATGCCAGAACCAGTTGCCCTCCATGCTGCGCATCATGAAGCTGCCGAGCACGTACATGCCGGCATCCACGGCCAGCACCGTCAGCACCACGGCGGTAATGAAATACACAAGCAAACGCCCGGTCTGGCGCCGGGCGTTTGCCTGATGTTCAAAAAAATTCATGGATGGGCAAGCCTTGCGGTCAGAACTTTACCTGGACCGGCTGGCGGGCCTCGACACTCGAAATCTCGAGTTGCGCTGCCTGCGGAAAACCGAAGGCACCGGCCACAAAGAAGTTGGGAAACTTCTCGCGCATGATGTTGTAAGCCATGACGGCATCGTTGAATGCCTGCCGGGCAAAGCCCACCCGGTTTTCCGTGGAAGTCAGCTCTTCCATCAGTTGCTGCATGGTCTGGTTGGCCTTGAGGTCAGGATAGCTTTCCGAGACCGCCAGCAAGCGCCCCAGCGACGCCCCCAGCAGGCCCTCTGCCTGCCCGAGCTTTTCGACAAGGCCGGCATTGTCCGGCGCACCCGCTGCCGCCTTGGCAGCCGCGAAAGCCTGGTTGCGTGCCGCAATCACATTGGTCAGGGTTTCTTTCTCGTGCGTGAGATAGGCCTTGGCCGTCTCCACCAGATTGGGGATGAGCTCGTAACGACGCTGCAGTTGCACATCAATCTGTGCAAAGGCGTTCTTGAAATGGTTGCGCAAGGTCACCAGCTTGTTGAATACGCCGATGAAATAAAGCACCACCAGCGCCAGCACTCCCAGAAACAGCAGCAAACCCACCATGAGACTTCTCCCTGAACACAGCCCTCCGCCAGAGCGGGGAAGGCGCGGCCAAAACATAGCAGCGCATGCACCAGCGCACTAGCGGGGATTGCCTCTGAATGATAACGGGGTCAAAGAAGTGCCGAACGGCGGCAGGTGAAGCAGCCGCACCTCCCCCCTTTCCCGGGGAAGGCACGGCCCGAGATCAGGCCAGGTGAAGCGGAAAGTAGTGATCCACCAGCAGCAGGATGAATAGCAGGAAGAGATAGGTGATGGAGTAGCCGAATGTCTTCATGGGCACCCGGGGATCATCACGGAACTTCAGCTTGATGGCATACAGCAGGAAGATCCCGCCCAGCACGCTGGAGCCCACCAGATAGATCAGCCCGCTCATGCCGGTGAGATAGGGCAGCAAGGCCGTCAGCAGGAGAATTACCGTGTAGAGCAGCACTGATGTCTTTGTGAACTCCAGCCCGTGCGTCACCGGCAGCATGGGGATGTCCGCCTTGGCGTATTCCTCACGGCGATGAATGGCCAGCGCCCAGAAGTGCGGAGGTGTCCAGGCAAAAATGATGAGGACCAAGAGCAGTGCATGGGGATGCACATGTCCGGTGACGGCCGTCCAGCCCAGCAGCGGCGGGATGGCACCGGCCAGACCGCCGATCACGATGTTCTGGGGCGTCGCACGCTTGAGCCAGAGGGTGTAGACGAAGGCATAACCGACAATGCCGAAGAAAGTGAGCACGGCAGTCAGGCGATTGATGAAGACATCCAGAATGAGCAGCGAGAGCACGCACAGCACAGCGGCAAAGAACAACGCTGCCGTCGTGTTCACGCGCCCCTGTACCAGAGGACGCTTCTGCGTGCGTGCCATGATGGCGTCAATGCGCTGGTCCATGACCTGGTTGACCACGGCCGAAGCCATCATGGACAACGCCAGACCCAGCGAACCCAGGATCAGTACACGCAGCGGCACCATACCCGGTGTCGCCAGGAACATGCCGATCACGGCAGTCACCATGAGCAGGGCCACGACACCCGGCTTGGTCAGCTCCCAGTAGGCGCGCCAGAGCGGGGTTGTCTCTTGATTTTCAACCAAGGTATTCATGATGGACGACGTCCTCTTCGCGGCCGGCGATGCGCGGCACGTGCATCAGTCCGGACCTGTGACGGTGCCGTTTCCCCTGTCAGGCTGAAGGTGAGTGCCACCAGTACCTGCAACAGCAGCAACGCCACGAAATTGTGAGCCACGGCAACCGCCAGCGGCAGATGGAAAACCACGTTGGACACACCCAGAGCAACCTGCAGCAACAGCACCGCAAACAGCCAGGTGGCAAACCGGCGATAGCGCAGCGAGGGCTGTCGCCATAGCAAAACAGCCAGCAAGAGCAATACCACCGTCGTCACCATGGCACCGATGCGATGGGCAACATGGATGGTGACCTTGGCTGCCGCATCCAGGTGCGGTGCAAATTCGTAGGTCGTCCCCGCATAGGTATGGATGGTGAAAGCCTCACGGACATCCAGCACCTGCGTCCATCCGTCCTGGCAGACCGGCAGGCCGGTACAGATGGTTGCGGCGTAGTTGGAGGCCGTCCAGCCTCCCAGCGCAATCTGCAAAGCCAGTACGATCACGGCGATCACGGTGAGCGGCAACAGGCAACGCACAGCCACATTGCCGCTGGAGCGCAGGAAGGGGGACAAGCGCAACACCAGCAGCAGCATGGTGGTGAACGTCGCAAAGCCGAACAAGAGATGCCCCGTCACCACAGGAGGAAACAGCTTCATGGTGACCGTCCAGGCGCCGAAGGCACCTTGCAGGCATACCAGCAGCAACAGGAAAACCGCATGCTTTACCGGCAGCCCCGGCTCACGACGCGCAGCCCAGAGCGCAATGCCTGCCATCGCAATGCACAAAAGACCAATGGTCTTGGCAAAGTGACGATGAATCATCTCCGGCCAGGCCTTGGCCGCCAGGAAGGGTTGGTCCGGGTAGAGCTCCTGCGCGCGGGCAATCGCCTTTTCAGACAAGGGCACCGTGATGGAGCCATAGCAGGTGGGCCAGTCCGGACAGCCGAGGCCAGCGTCTTCCAGGCGCGTCCAGGCACCAAGGGCCACGACAGTTGCCGTGACAAGCAGGGTGATGACTGCCAGCCGCGTCAGCCAGAGACGCGACGATGAAATCGGGTTAGCCAATTCTTGATGCCTTCAACAGTTTCTTCAGGTCATTGAAAATGTCTTCAGCCTTCACGACTGAAGCCGCCTCGTCAGGCTCGGGCTCATAAGACAGCATCAGCCAGCCCATGGGATCCATGACATACAGGCGGCCTGCTGCCGACGCCTTCGGGCCGGAGCGCTGCAAAGCCTCATCCAGCACTGTGGCCTCGGCATGTATCCGTACAAAGCCGGAAAACTCTGCAGCAATCAACGCCTCGGTTTCTGCCGAGGGTGTACCGGTCTGGATCAGCACCTGGCGCACCCGGTCAGACTCCTTGCCCAGAGCCACCCGGACCTGACGCATCTGGAAAAGACGGTTACGGCAGGCCTGATCACAGTCTGCAGGCAGCACGTACACCAGCCACCACTCCTTGCCGACAAGGCCTGCATCCAGCGGCGTGGCTGACGAATCCGTGGCCTTGAGATCGGCAAAGGCCACGGGTGGATCAATGAGCTGGCCATGGTTGGTCTGCCCTCCCTTGTACCAGCCCAGCCGGTAAGCAAGATCCCCCGCCACGAAAGGAATCACGAAGGAAGCCAGCAGCAAGAGCAGCAGGATCTTGTTCTTGCGGGCGGTTTGGGGGGCGTTGGGAGAGGTTTCAGTCATCGGGTCGGCTTTCATTATCCGGTTGATGGCGGCGTTGCAGGTTCACGGCCAGAAGCACCCCAAAGACAGCCAATGCAAGACTGAACCACTGGAAGGCGTAGGCCCTGTGCTTTTCCGGCGGCATGCCAAGACGGGCGCCCGGCGTCCAGTCGCGCACAAAGCCGTCCGGTTCCGAGGCATCCAGTCGCATGAAAAAGGGGCGCAATTGTACACCAAGCGCTGCCGAGATTTGTGGCATCTCCAGACGGGCCACACGCAAGGGCTTTTGCGTGTAATCCGGCTCCCCGACCGTGAAATAGGGGGATGGCATTGCCACCGTGCCAGTGATGCCTGTTGCCATGGCCGGGGGGACGGCAGGAAGCTTTTGCATGTCCGCATCCGCCGGCACCCAACCGCGATTTACCAATACTCCCTGCCCGGCACCCGGCTGCGCGCCTGCCGGGATGAAAAGCGTATAGACATGGAAACCGGCCTTGGGACCCTGCATCTGCTCCAGATAGACCAGCCCTGTATTGTCATAACGCCCCTCAAGGTGAAGGGGAAAATCCTCCACATCCTCACCCCGGGCAAGCAGTTCCGGCAGGCTCTGGGCCGGCAAATGCAGGCGCTGCTCGTAGCGCTGCGTCATCACGGCTTTCTCGTCAGCCCGCCCCAGTTGCCAGAAACCCAGGCGGCAGAAGAAGGCCATGCCGACCAGCGCCAACAGCAACGCCCACCAGGGTGGGGAGAAAACACGGGAGCCCAGAGGAATATTGATCGGCTTCATGAATACTCAGGTTTTCTCATATCCGGGTTGCCGATGAATCAGGCTGACACAGGACAAAAGCACAGGAAGACGGTCGGCAGGCACCGGACCTGGCTGACGCTTTGTCCGGTTGCGGCAATCGCCCGCAGCCCCTAGGCTCTGCCATCCCGAAGCAACCGGTGCCTGACCATGTGGATCAAGATCATTGTCGTACTTGCCATGCTGGCAGTGCTGTTCAGCCTTTTCACAGCCCTTGCCCATCTCACCCGGGGTGAAAAAGGCCATTCCGAGAAGACACTGAAATTCCTGGCCTGGCGCCTGGTGTTTTCCATCGCCATCATCGTCGGACTTTGCGTAGCCTCGTTCTTCGGCCTCATCACGCCTCATGGCCTGCCTCAAGTCCAGCAAGCACCTCCCGCCACTACAACTGCCCCGTGAAAGCAGCAGGCCCATGTGAAAAAGCCCGGAAATGTCCGGGCTTTTTCATGCAATCCCTGCCAGAGGCTACCGGTCAGAACCAGTACACCACCAGGAAGAGGAAGAGCCAGACCACATCCACAAAGTGCCAGTACCACGCGGCCGCTTCAAAGGCGAAATGGTTATCCGGTGTGAGATGGCCCTTGATGGTACGGATCAGCATGACGATCAGCATGATGGTGCCGATGGTGACGTGAAACCCGTGGAAACCGGTCAGCATGAAGAAAGTGGAGCCGTAGATGCCCGACTTCAGTGTCAGACCCATTTCCGAGTAGGCATGGATGTATTCCTCGACCTGCAGGCCCAGGAAGATCACGCCCAGCACACAGGTGATTGCCAGGAAATTACGCTGCTTCGCACGGTCACCTGCCACCAGGGCATGATGGGAAATCGTCAGTGTTATGGACGAAATCAGCAGGATGATGGTGTTGATCAGCGGCAAGCCCCAAGGGCTCATCGCAGTGGTGCTGCCGCCATCCGGGAACTTGACCAGTGGCCACATAGCCTGGAAGTTGGGCCAGAGCAGCTCATGCGTCATGACACCGCGCTCGCCCTCACCACCCAGCCAGGGAACGATCAGCCAGCGGGCATAGAACAGGGCACCGAAGAAAGCAGCGAAGAACATCACTTCAGAAAAGATGAACCAGGTCATGCCCTGACGGTAGGAGCGATCCATCTGGGCCGAATTCATGTTGGCCAGCGATTCACGGGCCGTGTCACGGAACCAGAAAAACATCAGCGTCAACACACCCACCAGACCGATGGGGAACAGGAACCAGAGCGTGCCGGCACCATTGCCCTGCATGCCGCGGCTGAGATCCGTCACGCCATGTCCCTGGATCAAGGCGGCAGCGCCGATCACCAGGATGAAAAGAATGAAAGAGCCCAGGAAAGGCCAGGGGCTGGAAGCCGGGACATAGTAGCTGACCGGTTTTGTTCCGGAGGCCGCTGGCGTGTGGTGCTCGGACATGGTTGTCTCCCTTCGCTTTTTGCTGGCGTGGCTGGGGGGTTCGTTATTTTCAGGTTCAGCGGGATGCCGTTCTGACCTGATCCGTCAAATTGAAAAACTTGTAGGAGAGCGTCACGGTGGTGATGTGCTTGGGGATGGCCGGATCAATATAGAAGATCATCGGCATGGCCCGTTCGGCACCACCATCCAGACTCTGCTCACGAAAACAGAAACACTCCGTCTTCTTTACATAACGAGCTGCTTCACTGGGCGATATGGAGGGCACGGCCCTGCCGGTGATCGCCGCAGTGTCGCGGTTTTTCACGAAGAACACCGTCTTCGTTATCTGTCCCGGATGCACCCTGACAGCAGGGGTTTCAGAGTTGAAATCCCAAGGCAGGGCCTTGTCCGTGGACACCAGGAACTCCATGGTGAGTGTGCGGCTGTCATCGGTTTCGACAGAAGCCGTTGCTGCCTTGTTCACACCCTTGCCATTGAGCCCGGTCAGCTCGCAGAAAGCATCGTAAATGGGCGGCATGAGGAAAACCGCAAACACGAACATTCCCACCACCACCACACCCAGCTTGACCAGGAGACGGCGGTTCTGCTCAGCCAGGCTGGGCACGGAATCTTCGGGTTGCTCACTCATGCGCTTGCGCCACCACTAACTGCAGCACCCCTGCCTTACTTGATGACAGGGGGCGTTTCAAACGTGTGATAGGGAGCCGGGCTGTCCACCGTCCACTCCAGACCCTCGGCACCTTCCCAGACCTGGGCATCCACCTTGGGGCCTTTCTTGGCAGTCAGCAGCACAGCCAGGAAGAGAAGCTGCGACAGGCCGAACCAGAAGCCGCCAATGGAAATCCAGAAATTGAGGTCAGCGAACTGCTGCGAATAGTCGGCATAGCGACGCGGCATGCCGGCAAGGCCCACGAAATGCATGGGGAAGAACAGCAGGTTCACGGACAGCAGCGAGTTCCAGAAATGCAGGTTGGCCAGTTTGGTGTTGTACATATGGCCGGTCCACTTGGGCAGCCAGTAGTAGGCACCGGCAAACATGGAGAACAGGGCACCGGACACCAGCACATAGTGGAAATGCGCCACCACGAAATACGCATCCTGGTACTGCTGGTCGGCAGGCGTAATGGCCAGCATCAGGCCGGAGAAACCACCGATGGAGAACAGGATCACGAAGGCAATCGCGAACAGCATGGGCACTTCAAACGTCATGGCACCACGCCACATGGTCGCTGCCCAGTTGAACACCTTCACGCCTGTGGGCACGGAGATGAGCATGGTCATGTACATGTAGAACAGTGCACCCGCCAGCGGTAGGCCGGTAGTGAACATGTGATGCGCCCATACCACGAAGGACAGCAGGGCGATGGAAGCCGTGGCGTACACCATGGAGGCATAGCCGAACAGTGGCTTGCGGGCAAAGGTCGGGATCACGGCCGAGACGATGCCGAAGGACGGCAGGATCATGATGTATACCTCGGGGTGCCCGAAGAACCAGAAAATGTGCTGGAACATCACGGGATCACCGCCACCGGCAGCATCAAAGAAGCTGGTGCCGAAATGACGGTCGGTCAGCATCATGGTCACGGCACCGGCCAGAACAGGCATCACGGCAATCAGCAGGAAAGCGGTGATCAACCAAGTCCACACGAAGAGCGGCATCTTCATCATGGTCATGCCGGGGGCACGCAGGTTGAAGATGGTCACGACAACGTTGATCGCACCCAGGATGGAAGAGATACCCATCAGGTGGACGGAGAAGATGAACAGGTCCGTGCTGGCAGGGGCAAACTTGGTCGACAGCGGCGCGTAGAAGGTCCAGCCGAAGTTGGGTGCGGACCCCATGCCCATCAGCGACATGACCACAGAACCGATAAGGATGGTGAAGGCAAACGGCAGCAGCCAGAAGCTGAACAGGTTCAGACGCGGCAAGGCCATGTCCGGCGCACCGATCATCATCGGCACCATCCAGTTCGCAAAGCCCGTGAAGGCCGGCATGATGGCGCCGAACACCATGATCAGACCGTGAACCGTGGTCATCTGGTTGAAGAAGTCGGGCTGCACGAGTTGCAGGCCGGGATACATCAGTTCGGCACGGATGACCATGGCAGCGGCACCACCGCAGAGCAGCATGGCAAAGGCGAACATGAGGTACAGCGAACCGATGTCCTTGTGGTTCGACGTGGTGAACATGCGCTTCCAGAACGGGGGAAGCTCGTGGTGGTGGTGATCGTCGTGATGATCGTGGGAAGCGGCGTGACTCATTTCTGTTCTCTCCCCTGATTACTTGGCATCGGCAACGTCGGACGGCTGCACGAGGTCACCCGTGCTGTTGCCCCAACTGTTGCGGATATGCGTGATGACGGCGGCAGATTCCTTGGGCGTCAGGACATTGCGCCAAGCCGGCATGGCACCCTTGCCGAACTGCACGATGTGGATGTTGTCCGCGAGATGGCTCTTGTCGGCCACAATCTTGGAGCCCTTCAGCGCCGGGAACATTGGCGGCAGACCGGTACCGGTGGCCTGATGGCAGGCGGCACAACGTGCGGCATACACCTCGGTACCCAGCTTGTCGGCTTCGGCAATGTCGGCAAACTTGTAATCGGCCGACATGGCAGCTGCCTTGGCTTCTTCTTCGGCCTTGACCTTGGCTTCAACCAGCCAGGCATCAAAATCGGCCTGTGTCTTCACTTCCACCACGATGGGCATGAAGGCATGGTCCTTGCCGCAAAGCTCGGCGCAACGGCCACGATAGATGCCTTCCTGGCCGACGGGAACTTCGGTCCAGATTTCATTGATGAAACCGGGGATGGCGTCACGCTTGAGGGCAAAGTCAGGCACCCACCAGGCATGGATCACGTCATCGGAGGTCACGAGGAAACGGACTTTCTTGCCAGACGGGATCACCAGCGGTTTGTCCACTTCCACGAGGTAATGCGGGCTCTGTTCGAAATCAGGCTGCTTGCTGCCCATGCTGAAGAGGTTCTTGAGGCTGATCTGCTTTTCGGCAGGGCCTTCACCTTCGTACTGAGGCAGGAAATTGAACTGTTCCTTGGGCGTGGACAGCACGGACAGGAAGCCCAAGCCGACACTCTTTTCTTCGCCATACGACAGGTATTCGTAGTGCCACTTCCACTGCGAACCCGTCACGCGCACGGTGAGATCGGAGTCTCCCGTATCACTCATGGCAATGAGCACCTTGGTGGCAGGCACGGCCATGACGATGAGGATAACGAAGGGAATGACGGTCCAGATGATTTCCACAACAGTGCTTTCGTGGAAGTCGGCAGGCTTCACGCCCTTGGACTTGCGGTGCTGGATGATGGAATAGAACATCACCCCGAACACGCCGACACCGATCGCGATACATACATAAAGCATGAAGCGATGGAGCTCGAATACCTGTTGGCTGATCTCCGTGACACCCGGCGTCATGTCGAGCTGGGTAGCCGTGGCCACTGGGGCCAGCACCAAGGCAGCAAGTGCTGCTCCGGCACGGAAGATAAGAGATGACCGCATGCGTCTACTCCCGTTATTGCGCGGCAGGCCCGCCTGAGTTCGGACCTGCCTTTTTTGAGCCGGACATTGAGGCAATGAGCCCGGCCGTACCCGTGAAATTCAGTACACGTAAAAAATGCCACCAAGCCAGCCGCGACAGGGGCGGAAGCTCGGCATATGCCTTATTCAGTGCTTGTGAACAGCGGACTGTGAACCCGATGGTACTGCCGCCAATGGCACGGGCGAGGCCCGTCAAAACCCGCCATTGTGTCGGGTGCGTAATTTATGGGCTGGGGATCATGATGTCCATACAGTCCGCAGGATTTTTCCGGGTATTTTTGGAGGAAATCCGCCGAAAAACACTGGCTTATCCTTTCACTCCACCACCACGGAGCGGGCAGCCGCCACGGGTCGCTCAAGCTCGCGCAGAAGCTCGCTGACATCGGCCAGGTTGCCCTGGGCACGATTCAGATAGTTGGCCATCACCAGAGAGTGGTTGGCAAAAAGCCCGAAGCCTGAGCCATTGAGGATGAACGGGCTCCACACGGTCTGCTGGGTCGCCTCCAGCTCGTGGATGGCAGCGCGCAGGCTCAGCTGACCACCCTGCCGCTCCAGCTCAGGCCCGTATTCGACCTCCACAGCCCGCAACAAGTGCATCAGCGCCCAGGCACTGCCTCTTGCCTCATAAAACGCGTCATCCACCTGCCACCAGGGTGTCTTTTCGGGGCTGCTTGCCTCACCCGTCACGCCGACAATCACCGGATGATCCGGCAAAGAAGCATTGAGTCGCGCAGAAAGCAGCGCCAGGCGCCCTTCCACATCACCCAACCAGCGCAACAGATAGGCATGCCGGGGAGAAAAGGCTGCCTCCTTGCCAGAGCCCAGACGGTCTGCGTATGTGCGCAGGGCCGTTGCCCCCTTGGCAAGCTCACGCTCGGCGACAGGAAATACCCATGACTCTGCCGGCACATTAAAGGCAGCTTCAGCCGCCGCCAGATCCGCATCTTCCACCAGACGCGAATGGGAAAGCCCCATGTCGCGATGCAAGGCTCGGGACATGTCGCGCACCTGATTCAAGACCCCCAGCTCCCAGGCAGGAATGTTGTCCAGCAGCAGGCCGGGAGGAAGAAGGTCATTGCGCAGATAGCCACCCGACTTGTCCGTCAGGGTTTCAGCGACTCGGGCAAGGGTGAGCGCCAAGAGGGCACCGGGGCGTGGAGCCTCATTACCTTCGGCAACCACCAGAAAGGGAGCCGGCTCACGGCTCCAGTGCCAGGCCAGAAAGCCTTGCAGCAACAAAAAAAGCGGAAGGATGACCAGCCACGCGGACCATTGCTCACCCGGCAACCAGCGCGCGCGCCACCCAGCCCATCGCCGGGCCAGCTTGTCCTGCCAATTGTCCATTGCTGCCACGGAACCCTGAACTGCGTCGACCCTTTGTAATAGATGAAGAAAGAAAACCCGTCGGGGGTCGCAGAAGGGACGGGCGGCGCGATTCTACACGTCCGCTCCCGCCTCCATAAGCCCATGCCAGGGGCTGGCGCATCATCTTTTTCCTGCAGCACAGGAAAATGACAGGCAAGCATAAGAGGCCGCAAAACACATGGCCATTTACCCTTCACTCACCTACCATCAGCGCCCGCATGAATACCACTCTCCTGCTACTCGCCCTCTGCCTCATTTTTGCCGGCCCCGGCCTCTGGCTGCTGCTGCGACACACATCGGCCGGCAGTACAGCTGTCGCCGTGACATTGCTGCTACTGGCCACAGCCTGTGCGTATACCGGAGGCAGACTCTGGCTGGATAACAGCCAGATCGAACAGAATCCCTTCGTTTTGCAGGATGTTCCCGGACAATTCCAGATCATCACACCCACAGAACTGCCTGCCGCACTGGAGGCGGCACATGGGCGCCCTGTACTGCTGGAGTTCTATGCAGACTGGTGCCCCAGTTGCCTGGTATGGAAAGACACCGTCTTCAACCGGGCCGATGTGCAGGCGGCCATGTCACCACTTGTACTGCTGCAAATAGACGCCACCGAACTGACGCCGGAGACCCAGGCCCTGCTGGACCAATACGAACTGGCGGGACTGCCCGCCATGCTGGTCTACGACATGGGGGGGCGCGAACGCCCGGAGTTCCGCCTTCTGGGTGAAATGCCGGCAGCCGACTTCATACAATGGATCAACGAGACACTGATTCCCGCCCTGTAAGCCAAGCCTCGACCAAGATTGCCAGCCCCGGGTACTTTCGGTATTGTGCGGCGAACTCCGGCAATTTGACGGCAACTCAATCACTTTTCAGCCCTGTCGGCGGGCACACAATTTGTTGCGAAGTCCCCGCATTCCGGACTTGGCCGCTCGACAAGACAAGGGCAGAATCCGGACCCGCCGGTCACAAGCCGGTTACAGCCAACCCGGCAAAACAAGGAACCTCCCCTGCCACAACAGCAGGGCAGCCCAGGAAGAACCCGACACCATGAGCAGGATTCTTGTCCTGAACGGCCCCAACCTGAACCTTCTGGGGAGTCGTGAGCCCGGCATCTACGGCGCCGACACACTGGATGCGATCAACGCGCGGCTGGCTGCCCAGGCCCAGGCGGTCGGCGCCACGCTGGACACACTGCAAAGCAATCACGAAGGGCATCTGGTCGACCGGGTCCAGGCAGCAGCAGCGGACGGCACGCGCTTCATCCTGATCAATCCCGGTGCCTTCACCCATACCTCGGTTGCCCTGCGCGACGCTCTGCTCGGCGTCGCCATCCCCTTTGTCGAGATACATCTTTCCAATGTGCACGCCCGGGAAGAGTTCCGGCGGCACTCCTATTTTTCAGATGTCGCGGTTGGTGTGGTCTGCGGACTGGGTGCCCAGGGTTATGAACTGGCACTGGCATTTGCATTACGGCGGCTGGCGGCCCCCGCCTGACCGAACCCGTTTGCTTAACTGTTTTGTTCAATCTTTTGCTCAACCATTGAAAATTTGACGAGAACTCAGCATGGATATTCGCAAGGTCAAGAAACTCATCGAACTGCTGGAAGAGTCCGGCATTGATGAGCTGGAAATCACCGAGGGGGAAGAGTCCGTACGCATCGCACGCCATCGCCCCAGTGCTTCCACCCAGGTCTATGCAGCACCAGCTCCGGCAATTGCAGCTCCCGCCCCTGTCGCTGCTGCACCGGCAGCGGCGCCTGTCGACCCCACTCAAGGCCCGGCTCCTGCCGCCATCGAACCGGCTACGCGCGGCTTCGTGCAGCGCTCCCCCATGGTCGGTACCTTCTACCGCTCGGCTTCACCGGGCGCACCTGCCTTCATCGAAGTCGGCCAGACCGTAAAGAAGGGTGATGTGGTCTGCATCGTCGAGGCCATGAAAATGATGAACCAGATCGAAGCCGACCAGAGCGGCACGATTGAAAGCATTCTTGTCGACAACGGCCAGGCGGTGGAATTCGACCAGCCGCTGTTCACCATCGTCTGAGCAGGATGACCAAAATGCTCGAGAAGGTGGTTATCGCCAATCGCGGCGAAATTGCGCTGCGCATCCTGCGCGCCTGCAAGGAAATGGGCATACGCACGGTGGCCGTTTACTCCAAGGCCGATCGTGACCTGTTGCATGTACGCCTGGCCGACGAATCCGTCTGCATAGGCCCCGCGCCATCCAAGGATTCCTATCTCAATATTCCGGCCCTGATTTCAGCGGCTGAAGTCACCGATGCGCAGGGCATACATCCGGGCTACGGTTTCCTTGCTGAAAATGCGGAATTTGCCGAAGCCGTGGAAAAATCCGGCTTCACCTTCATCGGGCCGCGCGCTGAAACCATCCGCCTCATGGGCAACAAGGTGTCGGCCATCGAAGCCATGAAGAAGGCCGGCGTCCCCACCGTGCCCGGCTCGGGGGGCGCGGTGACAGAAGAGAATGCCATCGCCATTGCCAAGAAAATCGGCTACCCCATCATCATCAAGGCGGCGGCTGGCGGCGGTGGCCGCGGCATGCGTGTCGTGCACACTGAATCGGCCCTGCTGAACTCGCTGTTCGTGACCCGCTCGGAAGCCAAGGCGGCTTTCAGCGACGACACGGTCTACATGGAGAAATTCCTGGAGCACCCGCGTCACGTGGAAATCCAGGTCATTGGTGACGGCAAGGGCAAGGCCATCCACCTGGGCGACCGCGACTGCTCCTTGCAGCGCCGCCACCAGAAAGTGGTCGAAGAAGCACCAGCTCCCCACATTCCGGAAAAAATCCGGACCCGCGTGGCTGAATCCTGCGTCAAGGCCTGCGAGCAGATGAAATACCGGGGTGCTGGCACCTTCGAGTTCCTCTACGAGAACGAGCAGTTCTACTTCATCGAGATGAACACGCGCGTACAGGTGGAACATCCGGTGACCGAGCTGGTAACGGGCATCGACATCATCAAGGAGCAGTTGCGCGTTGCGGCCGGTAAGGGACTGTCTGTCACCCAGAAGGACATCCGTATTCAGGGTCATGCCATCGAATGCCGCATCAACGCCGAGGACCCCAAGAAGTTCATCCCCAGTCCTGGCAAGATCTGCTACTACCATGCCCCCGGCGGTCCCGGCATCCGCATGGACTCCCATGTCTACTCCGGCTACACCGTACCGCCCCACTATGACTCGCTGATCGGCAAGCTCATTGCCTTCGGCCCCACGCGGGAAGTTGCCTTCTCCCGCATGCGTAATGCGCTGGACGAAATCGTGGTGGACGGCATCAAGACCAATGTGCCGCTGCACCGCGACGAGATCATGCGCGATGCCAACTTCGCCAAGGGTGGCGTGGACATCCATTATCTGGAGAAGAAACTGGGGCTCTGATCACACAAGAGTCCTTCCTTCCCGAGCGGAGTGCCCCCACACTCCGCTTTTTGTTTTTTCAGGTGGCTCCCATGTCCTGGCTGCAACTCAAGATCGACACCACCAAGGCCGATGCACTGCAGTTTGAAGAACTGCTGGAAGAAATCGGCGCTGCCGCCGTCCTCATGGAAGACTCGGCCGACCAGCCTCTGCTTGAGCCTCCGCCCGGCGCACAGCCGCTCTGGGATGCCACGCGGGTGGTGGGGGTTTTCACCGTGGACTCCGAGATGGACGCCATTGTCGACTACCTGCAGGCCCGCCTCGGCAAGCCCCTTCCCGCACACCGCGTGGAAGTGCTGGAAGACAAGGACTGGGTACGTGCATGGATGGATCACTACCACCCCATGTGCTTTGGCGAGCGACTCTGGGTGGTCCCGAGCTGGACTCCTCCCCCGCAGCCCGACGCCATCAACCTGTTGCTGGATCCCGGCTTGGCTTTCGGTACCGGCACCCATCCCACCACAGCCCTCTGCATGGAATGGCTGGACAGCCTGGACCTCAAGGGCAAGACCATCATCGATTATGGCTGTGGCTCCGGCATCCTCGCCGTGGCAGCCCTGCTGCTGGGTGCTAAAGAGGCTTACTGCGTCGACAACGACCCGCAAGCCCTGACCGCCACACGCAACAATGCCAGCCACAATGGCGTGGATGACCGCATTCACACTTTCATGCCGGAAGACATGCCGGAAGACATTTCCGCCGATATCATCGTCGCCAACATCCTGGCCGGCCCGCTGGCCATGCTGGCACCCCGGCTGGCAGCACACAGCAAGCCCGGCAGCCTGATTGCCTTGTCCGGCATCATCCGGCCGCAAGTGGACGAGTTGCGTGAAGTCTATGGCGAGTGGTTCGACATGAACGGCCTGGCCATCAAGGAAGAAGACTGGTGCCGCCTCTCCGGGCAGCGGCGTTGACCAAGTCTCCGCAGGCCTTGCTGTAAAAAAAGTTGGCAGCACAGTAGATTACACAGGAATGGGCCAGTCCCAGGGATTCAGGACGAGAGCATGACCGACGCCAAGCAGACCAAGTGCCCCCACTGCAGCAGCAGCTTCCGCATCAGTGACGCCCAGCTCGCCGCCAAGGGTGGCAGCGTGCGTTGCGGCTCCTGCCTGCAGGTATTCCGTGCCGACCTGCATCTGGTCGGCGGCACTCCTCCTGCCCCGGCACCAGCAGCAGCCGTTACCAGTGCCAAACCCAAGAAAAAGGGAGCAGCGGGCGACGAATCCTGGGCTCTGGCCCTGCTGGGTGAAAAAGGCGAAGAAAAGAATGCCGCAGCAGCCAGTGATGACTGGAATATTCCGGCCGCTGCCAAATCTGGTGGGAGCGACGACGACTTCGGCTTCAGTGACGACGACATCAGCGACTTCATGAGCAGTGACGGCAGCGTGGAAGCACCGCAGGGCAAGTCGCTGCTTTTCGATGATGAAATCAACGAGATGCTGGACGAAGCCAGCGACGACCATCCCCTGGACCAGGAAAGCAATCACCGCATCAGTGAAAATGCCGACGAGTCCTGGGCACAAAGCATCCTGTCCGAGCTTGAGCAGGAAGAAAAAAAGCAGGACACCAAGAAGTACGGCATGGAAATCCTGGACGGCAAGTCCAAACCCCCGCCCAAGAATGCCAAGCTGGCCGCTGCGCTGGGCATGGGCTCCCGCGTTGCCGAGGAGCCGGTATCACGCAAGCCGGGCAAGGACCGGGTACCTGATCCTGCCCCCGAAGACGATTTTCTCGGTGACGATGCCGATGTGCTGAGCTTTCTCGACAATGACGACCTCAGCAGCAACTCGCCCGCGCCATTGGCACCCAATCCTTTCTCGCTGGACAGGCCCTTGGCCCATGTCGATGCGCCCGTGGTCCTCAAGCCGCGCCGCAACCCCATCAACTGGGGACACTTGCTGAGCTGGGTCATGCTCTGCCTTGTCGCCATCGGCATGTTCGTAGCGCAGTACATCTACTTCAACTTTGACACCCTGGCCGTCAAGCCGGCTGTACGTCCCCACTTCGAGCAGGCCTGCCTTCACCTCGGCTGCCGCATACCCGACATTCCCGACCCGTCCAAACTGCGTATCGATGAAGTCGTGGTCCGCAAACATCCCACGGTGGAAGGTGCACTGGTTGTCGATGCCATCCTCAAGAACAATGCCACCTTCCCCCAGACCTTCCCTGCGCTGCGGTTGCGCTTCAGCAACCAGGCCGACGAACTGCTGGCTTCCCGTGTGCTCCGCCCATCGGAATACCTGCTGGGCGAAGCGCGTCTCCTGCGACGCATGCCACCGGACACCCCCATCCGGATTTCCCTGGATATCGTTGATCCCGGCAAGGATGCCATCAACTACGGGATAGACATCCTGCGTTGATCCCCCGCCAGCCGGACTGGATGTTGCCCGCTTTGCGGCCCAAGCATCCTGTCCGGCTGCTTTGCCCCTGCCCGGCCCTCCCGGTATCATCCGCGCCCTTCTTCGCGATGACACCGGCTCATGCTCAAGCCCTTTTCACTTGGCCCTCACCTGATCACGACGCCGGTCGCGCTTGCGCCCATGGCAGGCGTGACGGACCGCCCTTTCCGGCAGCTCTGCCGGGAATGGGGAGCGGGGCATGTGGTGTCGGAAATGGTGGCCTCGGACGTACGGCTCTGGAGTTCGCGCAAGTCCGCAACCCGCCTTGACTATGCCGGCGAGCCGGAGCCCCGGACCGTACAGATTGTCGGCTACGATCCTGCCATGCTGGCCGAAGCAGCCCGTGCCTGCGTGGACCTGGGTGCCCGTATCGTCGACATCAACATGGGCTGCCCCGCCAAGAAAGTCTGCAACCGGCTGGCGGGCTCAGCACTCATGCAGGACGAAAAACTGGTAGCGGAAATCCTGCAAGCCGTGGTGTCTGCCGTTAGCGTGCCCGTCACCCTGAAAACCCGCACCGGCTGGGACCGAGACAACCGCAATGGTGTGCGCATTGCACGCATCGCGGAAGACTGCGGCATACAGATGCTGGTCATGCACGGCCGCACCCGCGCAGACAAATACACGGGCGAGGCCGAATACGACACCATTGCCGCTGTCAAGCAGGCCGTGCACATTCCTGTCCTCGCAAATGGTAATATCGACACACCTGAAAAGGCCGAAAAGGTGCTTGTCCGCACAGGGTGCGATGGTATTATGATCGGCCGCGGCGCCCATGGGCGGCCGTGGATTTTTCGCGACATCATTCACTTCCTCCGCACCCGGGAACACCTGCCTCCGCCATCACAAGCAGAGACGGCAGCAGTCATTCAGGGGCATCTGGAAGCACTTTACGCGTTTTACGGTGAACTCCAGGGTTTGCGCTTTGCCCGCAAGCATTTCGGCTGGTACACGGAACATTTTCCGCATCTGAACCCGCCGGAAGCCGCGGTTTTATCGCGCCATTTCAACAAACTGGAGACGCCAGCCCAGCAACTGGCCTTTGTCCATGAAGCCCTCGACGGGCATTTCAGACAACTTATCGAAGGAGAGGTAAGAGCGGCATGAACAATCTCAACATGGACCCGTTACTTCTCAACAGCAACAGTCAAAGCGTCGACATGTCCAATCTGAAACAGCCTTTCCCCGCTGCCGGTGCGCAGCAGAAAACCCTGCGTGACCATGTTGAACTGGCCATGCGCAATTACTTCTCCAATCTGGGCGGCGAGCAGGTCACCGATGTCTACGACATGGTGCTGGCCGAAATCGAATCCCCGCTGCTGGAGGTCGTGCTGGAATACACACGCGGCAACCAGACACGCGCCTCCGAAATCCTCGGACTCAATCGTGGCACCCTGCGCAAGAAGCTCAAGGACCACGGTCTGATGTAAGGCGGGAAGCCAAAAATCAAAGAAGGGCGATTGCGCCCTTTTTTATTTTCACGAATTCAACTGATCAGAACGAGTAGCAGCATGAGCCAGACCGTCAAACAGGCCCTGATTTCCGTCTCCGACAAGACCGGCATCGTCGAGTTCGCGCGCGAACTCTCGGACGTCGGCGTCAAGCTGCTGTCCACCGGCGGCACCTTCAAGTTGCTGAAGGACAGTGGCATCAATGTGACCGAAGTCTCCGACCACACCGGTTTCCCGGAAATGATGGACGGCCGGGTCAAGACCCTGCACCCCAAGATCCATGGCGGCATCCTCGGCCGTCGCGGCCAGGACGACGTGGTGATGGCCGAGCACGGCATCAGCGGCATTGATCTCGTGGTGGTCAACCTGTACCCCTTCGCTGCCACCGTGGCCAAGCCCGGCTGCACCCTGCCCGATGCCATCGAGAACATCGACATCGGAGGTCCGACCATGGTGCGCTCCGCCGCCAAGAACCATGCCCATGTCGGCATCGTCGTGAATGCTTCCGACTACAGCCGCGTGCTGGACGAAGTGAGGGCCACCGGAGGGCTGTCCCATGAAACCCGCTTTGATCTGGCGGTGAAGGCGTTCGAACACACTGCCGGCTACGACGGCATGATTGCCAACTACCTCGGCGGCCTGGTCGGCGAGAAGAAGGGCGACCTCGAAGCCCGCGACACCTTCCCGCGCACCTTCAACACCCAGTTTTTCAAGGCCCAGGAATTACGCTACGGCGAAAATCCGCACCAGCGCGCCGCCTTCTACACCGAGGCCTCCCCCAAGGAAGCCTCGGTAGCGACAGCAAAGCAGTTGCAAGGCAAGGAGCTTTCCTACAACAACATCGCCGACACCGACGCCGCGCTGGAGTGCGTGAAATCCTTCGCCAAGCCTGCCTGCGTGATCGTGAAGCATGCCAACCCTTGTGGCGTGTCCGTTGTACTGGATGCAGAGGGTGGTATCCGCAAGGCCTACGACCTCGCTTATGCCACCGACACCGAATCAGCCTTCGGCGGCATCATCGCCTTCAACCGTGAGCTGGATGCCGAAACTGCACAGGCGATTGTTGATCGCCAGTTCGTGGAAGTGATCATTGCCCCGAAAGTTTCAGCCGCCGCACTGGAAATCACCAAGGCCAAGCAGAACGTGCGCGTTCTGGAATGCGGCGAGTTGCCCGCCATCGATGCACGCTCCTCACAATGGGATTTCAAGCGCGTTACCGGTGGCCTGCTGGTGCAGGATCAGGACCTTGGCATGATCAAGGACAGCGACCTCAAGATCGTCACCCAACGCGCCCCGACCGAAGCTGAAATCCATGACCTGATCTTTGCCTGGAAAGTTGCCAAATACGTGAAGTCCAACGCCATCGTCTACGCCAAAAACCGCCAGACCATAGGCGTCGGTGCCGGCCAGATGAGCCGTGTGAATTCCGCACGTATTGCCGCCATCAAGGCCGAACACGCCGGCTTGCCAGTGGTGGGCGCCGTCATGGCCTCTGATGCTTTCTTCCCTTTCCGCGACGGTATCGACAATGCGGCCAAGGTGGGCATCAAGGCCGTGATCCAGCCCGGCGGCTCCATGCGCGATGCCGAAGTGATCGCGGCGGCGGACGAGCACGGGATTGCCATGGTGTTTACCGGCATGCGCCATTTCCGGCATTGACGTTTCATCTCCCCTCTCCCCACGCGAGGGGAGAGGGCGTAATCAAGAGAGACTCAAACATGAAAATCCTGATCCTCGGCTCCGGTGGGCGCGAACACGCCCTGGCATGGAAATGTGCACAGGACAGCCGCGTGGAAAAAATCTTCGTGGCGCCCGGCAATGCCGGCTCCGCCACCGAAGCCAAATGTGAAAACGCGGCGCTGGACATTCTGAACAACGAAGCACTCGTGAAGTTCGCGCAAGCGAATGACATCGCCCTCACCATCATCGGCCCTGAAGCACCGCTGGTGAATGGCGTGGTCAATGCCTTCCAGGCTGCCGGCCTCAAGGTCTGGGGACCGACGCAGTTTGCAGCGCAGCTCGAAGGCTCCAAGGCCTTCGCCAAAGACTTCCTGGCTCGCCACAAGATTCCCACCGCCGAATACCGGGTATTCACCGAGACCGACAAGGCACTGGCCTACCTGAAGGAAAAAGGCGCCCCCATCGTCATCAAGGCCGATGGCCTGGCGGCCGGCAAAGGCGTGATTGTCGCGATGTCGCAGCAGGAAGCCGAGGATGCCGTCACCGACATGCTCTCCGGCAATGCTTTCGGTGCAGCAGGCTCGCGCGTGGTGATCGAAGAATTCCTCGACGGCGAAGAAGCCAGCTTCATCGTCATGGTGGATGGCACGACCGCCCTACCCATGGCCACCAGCCAGGACCACAAGCGCATCGGCGATGCCGATACCGGCCCCAATACAGGCGGCATGGGCGCCTATTCCCCGGCCCCTGTCGTGACGGCAGCGGTGCATGAACGCGTGATGCTGGAAGTCATAGAGCCCACGGTACGGGGCATGGCCAGCGAAGGGCATCCGTATTCAGGCTTCCTCTACGCCGGATTGATGATCACCAAGGACGGCGCGCCCAAGGTCATCGAGTTCAACTGCCGTTTTGGCGACCCGGAAACCCAGCCCATCATGGTCCGCCTCAAAAGCTCCCTAGTGGAACTGGTAGAACACGGCATTGCCAGGACTCTGAACCAGGCCCGTGCGGACTGGGACGACCGCGCAGCACTGGGTGTGGTCATGGCTGCCGGCGGCTATCCCGGCGACATCCGCAAAGGCGATGTCATCGAAGGACTGGACACTGCCGCCGGTATTCCCGGCAAGGTTTTCCATGCCGGCACCACCCTGAAGGATGGCAAGGTGCTCACCAGTGGCGGTCGCGTGCTTTGTGCCACGGCACTCGGCAACACCGTGTCGGAAGCCCAGCACAACGCCTATGCGCTGGTACAGGCTGTTTCCTGGACAGGGGAATACCACCGCAACGACATCGGCTATCGTGCCGTCGCGCGCGAGCTGGAAAAATAGCCCTCAAACCCGGGGTGGCAGCCTGTCGGCTGCCACCCTTATCTCCGGCCCGATCTCCCCTGCCCGCCTTCATCGCCTGTCATGGCGGAAAACACTGCCGTTGACTCCCGGGCCACATAAAAGGCCAGCCGGCGCAAGCTTAAAATGCTATGCTCCGCGGATTCTTTACGACCCGGCCAGTCCCGCTGCCTTTCCAAGGCATGCCTCGGGACTTTTGGTCATTGCAGCGAGCAGAGAGAACGACGATGGATGAGGCACTGCGCAAAGCCGCCCTTGATTATCACGAATTCCCCGAACCCGGAAAAATCAGCGTCACGCCCACCAAGGCCATGGTCAACCAGCGCGATCTGGCGCTGGCCTATTCTCCCGGTGTTGCTGCTCCCTGCGAAGAAATACAGCGCGACCCCTCCACCGCTGCCAAGTACACCGCCCGCGGCAATCTGGTTGCCGTGATTTCCAACGGCACCGCCGTACTCGGCCTCGGCAATATCGGTGCACTCGCCTCCAAGCCCGTGATGGAAGGCAAGGGCGTACTCTTCAAGAAATTTGCCGGCGTGGATGTGTTCGATATCGAGATCGACGAGAAGGATCCGGACAAGCTGGTGGAAATCATCGCCTCGCTGGAACCCACTTTCGGCGGCATCAACCTCGAAGACATCAAGGCGCCCGAATGCTTCTACATCGAGAAGAAGCTGCGCGAGCGCATGAAGATTCCCGTCTTTCATGATGACCAGCACGGCACCTCCATCATCGTCGGTTCCGGCCTCATCAATGCGCTGAAAATCGTCAACAAGAATATTGCCGACATCCGGATCGTCTGCTCCGGTGCCGGTGCTGCTGCCATTGCCTGCCTTGATGTATTGGTTTCGCTCGGTGCACGCCGCGAGAACATTGTCGTCCTCGATTCCAAGGGTGTGTGCTACGAAGGCCGCGCAGGCATGGACGAGAGCAAGGCCAAGTACGCGCAGAACACCAGCGCACGCACGCTGGCCGATGCCATGCCGGGCTCCGACATGTTCCTGGGCCTTTCCACGGCCGGTGTCCTCAAGCCTGAAATGATCAAGGACATGGCCAAGGACCCCATCATTTTCGCACTGTCCAACCCGACACCGGAAATCATGCCGGAACTGGCACAGGAAGTTCGTCCGGATGCCATCATCGCCACCGGCCGCTCCGACTATCCGAACCAGGTGAACAACGCACTCTGCTTCCCTTACATTTTCCGCGGCGCCCTGGATGTAGGAGCCACCACGGTCAACGAGGCCATGAAGATCGCCTGCGTACATGCGATTGCCAACCTCGCCCACGCCGAGCAATCCGAAGCCACGATCAACTACGGCTCCGATGCCTCTGCTTCCTTTGGCCGCGAATACCTCATTCCCAAGCCGCTGGACCCACGCCTCATCCTGGAAATTGCACCAGCAGTGGCCAAGGCCGCCATGGAGTCCGGTGTGGCCACGCGCCCCATCCAGGATTTCTCTGCTTACCGCCAGAAACTTTCCGAGTTCATCTACAACAGCGCCTTCATCATGAAGCCGCTGTTCACCCGCGCCAAGAACGAGCCCAAGCGCATCGTTTATTGCGAGGGTGAAGATGAGCGCGTACTGCGTGCGGTGCAGGTGGTGGTGGACGAAGGTCTGGCCAAGCCGATTCTGGTAGGCCGTCCCGGCGTGATCGAGAAACGCATCCTGAAACTGGGCCTGCGCATCCGCGCCGACCGTGATTTCGTGCTGGTCAACCAGGACGATGATCCACGCTTCAAGCAGTACTGGACCTTCTATCACGAACTGATGGGGCGCCAGGGCATCTCGCCCGACCTCGCCCAGAAGGAAGTACGCCGCCGCACCACACTGATCGGTGCCCTGCTCGTGCATTTCGGTGAAGCCGACGGCCTGATCTGTGGCACCTTTGCCAATTACGCGCTGCACCTGCGCTACATCAACCGCATCATTCCCAAGAAGGCAGGCATCCGTAATTTCTCGGCAATGAACCTGCTGATGATGGACAACCGCACACTGTTCATCTGCGACACCTACGTGAACCCGGACCCGACCGCCGAACAGCTTGCAGAGATGACGCTGCTGGCAGCCGAGGAAGTGAAGCGTTTCGGCCTCACGCCCAAGGTTGCACTGCTTTCACACTCCAGCTTCGGCTCGGAGAGCACGGACAGCGCCGCCAAGATGCGCAAGACCTGGCGCCTGTTGCAGGAACTGGCTCCCGATCTGGAAGTGGAAGGCGAAATGCACGGCGATGCCGCGCTGGACGAAGCCATCCGCAATCAGGTCTTCCCCAACTCCCGTCTCAAGGGCGCGGCCAACCTGCTCATCATGCCGACGCTGGATGCGGCCAACATCGCCTTCAACCTGCTGAAGATCACAGTGGGCAACGGCGTGACGGTGGGTCCCATCCTGCTGGGTGCCGACAAGCCGGTGCACATCCTCACGCCGTCGGCCACGGTTCGCCGCATCATCAACATGACAGCCCTGACGGTAGCAGAAGCGGCCGCAACCGAAGCTGTGGCAGCCAGCAAGTAAACGATGCCTGACACAATAAAAAAGCCGGCAATTGCCGGCTTTTTTATTGGAATTACATACATAACTACCTAACTGATTTGTCGCCCCCGCCTTCGCTGGGGCGACAGAGGCTTAAAAATCAGATTAGGGAGTCAAATATATAAATCCCTTTCCAATGCCCCATGGGTTCCGGCCTTCGCTGGAACGACGATGTCTTGACGTCGAGAAAAAATCGCTCAAAACACCCGCTCTGCCAGATTCTGCTCTTCCACCAGCCGGCGGATGGTATTCCCCGGCACCTGGCTCCCGACGAAGTGGCACTCCTTGCCATCCAGGCTCTGGCAGCCGGAGAGCAGCGGGCAGCGCGAGAAAAGTTCGGCGACCCAGTCCACGAAGACACGGACCTTGGGCGAGAGATGGCGGTTCTGGAGATAGAGCACGCTGATGGGCAGCGGCGCGGGACTCCATTGCGGCAGCACTTCCACCAGTGCGCCGGACTCCAGGTGCGGCAGCACCATGAAGCGCGGGGTCTGGATGAGGCCGAAACCCTTCATCCCGCAGGCCAGGTAGGCGTCGCTGTCATTCACGGAAACGTGGCCGTGCATCTGCACCTCGCGAATGGTGCCATCCACCACGAAATCCCAGTCGATGGTGCGGCCGGTGCGACCGGAAAAATAATTCACGGCATGGTGATGGCGCAGGTCCTCCAGCGTTTGCGGCGTGCCGTACTCCTCCAGATAGGCGGGAGCAGCGCAGGTGACGAGCTGGAAGCTGCCAATACGACGCGCGATCAGCGAAGAATCCTGTAATTCGCCGACGCGGATCACACAGTCCACGGCCTCGCGCACCATGTCCACGGGGCGGTCACCCATGCCAATCACCAGGTCGATATCCGGGTATCTGCCATGGAACTCGCAAAGCTCCGGCACGATGATGAGACGGCCGATGGAAGGCGGCACGTCGATGCGCAGGCGGCCCCGGGGGCCACGCGCCACATCGTGGAAGGATGATTCCGTATCCTCCACGTCCGCCAGAATGCGTACGCAACGCTCGTAATAGGCCGCACCGTCAGGCGTCAGACTGAGCTTGCGTGTGGTGCGGTTGAGCAGGCGTACCTGCAACCGTCGCTCCAGACCCTGGATGATGGTGGTGACGGTGGCACGAGGCAGGCCGAGATTCTCGGCGGCCTGGCTGAAGCTGTTGGCCTCCACTACCCGGGTGAAGACCTGCATGGCCTGGAAACGATCCATAAACCCTCCGCAATCAACAAGTTGCCTGAGGCCTCAAGGCCCGGGGCGAATGACCCACATCAATTATTCATAAATAGCGAATAGTGTTTTCGCGAACAGCTGATTTATTCAGCCATAGCCAACACTGAAGATGCAAGCGTTCCGAAGCACTGGCAAGGACGCTCATCGACTGACGCCCCGCTGCTTCCCTACCCAACTTGCCCCCCGGCTTTCATTCATTCCCGGCTTCACGGAGTACGCCATGACTTTTCCTCCCGCCTCCCCGCTCCTTTCCCGCAAGCGCCTGACCCTGGCAGCTGCCATCGCCGCCGCCCTGGCCCTGGGCGGTGGCCTTACCGCCGTGGCCGTGCAGGCCGGCAACGAACCCGCCCCGGCGGCCGCTGCCCCGGCCGTGCCGGTAGAGGTTGCCACCGTGGGCACGCGACACATCGTCGACTGGCAGAACTATTCCGGCCGCCTGCAGGCCGTGGACCAGGTGGACATCCGCCCACAGGTCTCCGGCCCCATCACGGCCGTGCACTTCAAGGACGGCAGCCTGGTAGGAAAAGGCGACGTACTCTTCACCATCGATCCGCGCCCCTATGCCGCCGCCGTGGAGCAGGCCCGCGCCGAAGTCGCCGCGGCCGAGGCACGCGCCACCTATACCGCCGCCGACCTCACGCGCAGCCAGCGCCTGGTGAACGACAACGCCATCTCGCGCCGTGATTTCGAGGAAAAACAGCGGGCTGCCAGCGAGGCCAGCGCCAATGTCCTCGCCACCAAGGCCGCCCTCAGTGCTGCAGAGATCAACCTCAGCCATACCCGCATCACCGCACCGGTGGCCGGCCGCGTCTCGCGCGCGGAAGTGACGGTGGGCAATGTGGTCTCGCCGGCCACGGCACAGGCACTCACCACTCTGGTGTCTGTGGCACAGCTCTACGCGTCCTTTGAAGTGGACGAAGCCACCTTCCTGAAATTCATCAATCCCGCACGCGCTGGCAAGGGCCCTCAGGCGCCCGTCTTCCTTGGCCTTGCCCATGAAGACGGTTTTCCACGCGCGGGCCACGTGAGCTCGGTGGACAACCACATCGATGCCAGCTCCGGCACCATCCGCGTGCGCGCCGTCTTCGACAACCGAGACGGCCTGCTGCTGCCCGGCCTGTATGCGCGCATCCGTCTCGGCGGCAACCTGCCGCGCGAAGCCGTGCTCATCGACGAGAAAGCCATCGGCACCGACCAGGACAAACGCTTCGTGCTGGTGGTGGAACAGGACAACCGCACTGCCTACCGGGAGGTGAAACCGGGTCCCGTGTACGAAGGACTGCGGGTAATCGAAAGTGGTCTCACGGCGGGCGAGCGCATCGTGGTGAACGGCTTGCAGCACGTGCGCCCGGGCGACGTGGTCGCGCCTGAAACCTCTTCCACGCCGGCCACGGCCGCGAGCAGCCAGCTGGCTGCCGTCCGCAAGGGCTGAGTCAAACCATCATGAACATTTCAAAATTCTTCATCGACCGCCCCATTTTCGCGGGCGTGCTCTCCGTGCTGATAGTGCTGGGCGGCCTGCTGTCCGTGTTCCAGCTGCCGATCTCGGAATATCCGGAAGTGGTGCCGCCCTCCGTGGTGGTGCGCGCGCAGTACCCGGGTGCCAACCCGAAGGTGATCGCGGAAACCGTGGCCTCGCCGCTGGAAGAGTCCATCAACGGCGTGGAAAACATGCTCTACATGCAGTCGCAGGCCAACAGCGACGGCAACCTTACCGTGACGGTGAACTTCAAGCTGGGCATGGACCCGGACAAGGCACAGCAACTGGTGCAGAACCGCGTCTCGCAGGCCCTGCCGCGCCTGCCGGCGGATGTGCAGCGGCTCGGTGTCACCACCATCAAGAGCTCGCCGACGCTGACCATGGTGGTGCACCTGATCTCGCCGGACAACCGCTATGACATGACCTACCTGCGCAACTACGCCCTGCTCAACGTGAAGGACCGCCTGGCGCGCCTGAACGGCGTGGGCGAGGTCGGCCTCTTCGGTTCCGGCAACTACGCCATGCGCGTGTGGCTGGACCCGAACAAGGTGGCCGAACGCGGCCTCACCGCCTCGGAAGTGGTGAATGCCATCCGTGAACAGAACGTGCAGGTGGCCGCCGGTGTCATCGGTGCCTCGCCAAGCTCGCCCGACGTACCGTTGCAACTCTCGGTGAACGCGCAGGGACGCCTCAGCACTGAAGCGGAATTCGCCGACATCGTCCTCAAGACCTCACCCGGAGGTGCCGTGACAAGGCTGAGCGACGTGGCCCGTATCGAACTGGCTGCCTCCGAATACGGCCTGCGCTCGCTGCTGGACAACAAGCCGGCCGTAGCGATTCCGATTTTCCAGGCACCAGGTGCGAATGCGCTGGAAGTCTCTTCGCAAGTGCGTGCCACCATGCAGGAACTCTCGCGGGATTTTCCGTCCTCCGTGGCCTACCGCATCGTCTACGATCCCACGGAGTTCGTGCGCGCCAGCATCAAGGCCGTGGTGGTGACGTTGCTGGAAGCCATCGCCCTGGTGGTACTGGTGGTCATCGTCTTCCTGCAGACCTGGCGCGCCTCCATCATCCCGCTGCTGGCCGTGCCGGTGTCCATCATCGGGACCTTCGCGCTGATGCTGGGCTTCGGCTACTCCATCAACGCGCTGTCACTGTTCGGCATGGTGCTGGCCATCGGCATCGTGGTGGACGATGCCATCGTGGTGGTGGAAAACGTGGAACGCAACATCGCCGCCGGCCTCAGCCCGCGCGACGCCACCTACCGCGCCATGCGCGAGGTGAGCGGCCCCATCATCGCCATCGCGCTGACGCTGGTGGCCGTGTTCGTGCCGCTGGCCTTCATGACCGGCCTCTCCGGCCAGTTCTACAAGCAGTTCGCCATGACCATCGCGATTTCCACGGTGATCTCGGCCTTCAATTCGCTGACGCTCTCGCCAGCTCTGGCGGCGCTGCTGCTCAAGGGACATGACGCCAAGCCCGATGTGCTCACCGTCGTGATGAACAAGCTCTTCGGTGGTTTCTTCGCGCGCTTCAACCGTTTTTTCAACCGCGCCTCCAGTGACTACGGCCGCGGCGTGAAGGGTGTGATTGCCCACAAGGGCGCTGCCATGGGTGTGTATGCCGGGCTCATCGGCCTGTCCGTGCTGCTTTCTTACGTGGTGCCGGGCGGCTTCGTGCCGGCGCAGGACAAGCAGTATCTGATCGGCTTCACGCAACTGCCCAACGGCGCCTCGCTGGACCGCACCGAGGCCGTGATCCGCCGCATGGGTGACATCGCGCTCAAGCAGCCGGGCGTGGAAAGTGCTGTCGCCTTCCCGGGTCTGTCAATCAACGGTTTCACCAACAGCTCCAGTGCCGGCATCGTCTTCGTCACGCTCAAGCCGTTTGCGGAACGCAAGGGCGAGGCGCTCTCGGCCAATGCCATCGCCGGGGAACTCAACCAGCAGTTCGGTAGCATCAAGGATGCCTTCATCGCCATCTTCCCACCGCCACCGGTGATGGGCCTGGGCACCATGGGCGGCTTCAAGATGCAGATCGAGGATCGTGGCGCACTGGGCTATGACGAACTCAACAAGGCCACCAACGCCTTCATCACCGCCGCCGCGAAAGCGCCGGAACTGGGCCCGCTGTTCTCCAGCTACCAGATCAACGTGCCACAGCTCGACGTCGCGCTGGACCGTGTGAAAGCCAAACAGCTTGGTGTGCCAGTGACGGATGTCTTCGACACCATGCAGGTCTACCTGGGCTCGCTTTACGTGAACGACTTCAACAAGTTCGGCCGTGTCTACCAGGTGCGGGCTCAAGCGGACGCACCCTTCCGCGCACGCGCCGACGACATCCTGCAACTGAAGACACGCAACGCCGAAGGCAGCATGGTGCCGCTCTCGACGCTGGTGACAGTGAAGGACACCTACGGTCCGGAAATGGTGGTGCGCTACAACGGCTACACCGCCGCCGACATCAACGGTGGGCCGGCACCCGGCTATTCCTCCAGCCAGGCGGAAGCCGCCGCCGAACGCATCGCCGCGGAAACCCTACCGCGCGGCGTGAGCTTTGAATGGACCGACCTCACCTACCAGAAGATTCTCGCGGGCAATGCCGGTATCTGGGTGTTCCCCATCAGCGTGCTGCTGGTCTTCCTGGTGCTGGCCGCGCAGTACGAGAGCCTGACGCTGCCACTCGCGGTCATCCTCATCGTGCCCATGGGCCTGCTGGCTGCGCTCACCGGTGTGTGGCTCACCGGCGGCGACAACAACATCTTCACGCAGATCGGCCTCATGGTGCTGGTGGGCCTCGCCTGCAAGAACGCCATCCTGATCGTGGAGTTCGCACGTGAACTGGAATTGCAAGGCCATACCGTGCTGCGCGCCGCCATAGAAGCCAGCCGCCTGCGCCTGCGCCCCATCCTGATGACATCCATCGCCTTCATCATGGGCGTGGTGCCACTGGTGCTGTCCTCCGGCGCGGGTGCGGAAATGCGTTACGCCATGGGCGTGGCAGTGTTCTTCGGCATGCTGGGCGTGACCTTCTTCGGCCTCTTTCTGACACCGGTCTTCTACGTGCTGCTGCGCTCGCTGGGCAAACGCCCCCTGCATTCCGCCAGCCCGCATGAGGCCCCGATCACGGCACAGGCAGAACATGCATGAGAATTTCCACCATGAAAAAGCAAACCGTTTTTTCCCTCAGTCTGCTGGCACTGACACTCGCCGGCTGCTCGCTGGCCCCCACCTATGAACGCGCGCCGGTGAGCACACCGGCCGCCTTCAAGGAAAGCCCCGCCGGGGAACAGGCGGCCCTCTGGAAAACCGCGCAACCGGCCGATGCCGATGCTCGCGGCGAATGGTGGACGGTGTTCGGCGACAGCACACTGAACCGGCTGGAAGAAGAAGCCATCGCCGCCAACCAGAACCTCAAGGCAGCAGCGGCACGCGTGGCCCAGTCACGCGCCCTGCGCCGCGCGGCGAAATCGCCGTGGTGGCCTTCATTGGGCCTGAATGCCGGTGCGGCACGCCAGCGGCCCTCTGCCGTATCGCAAGGCCTTCCGGACGGCACGCGCATGGACACCGGCTCGCTCTACCAGGCCCATGCCGGCATTGATTACGAAGTCGACCTGTTCGGCCGCGTGGCCTCGCAGGTGGATGCCGCCAACGCCAGCACGGAACAGAGCGAAGCCCTGCTGCGCTCCGTGCTGCTGGCCTTGCAGGCCGACGTGGCGCAGGGCTATTTCCTGCTGCGCGAACTGGATGCAGAACAGGCGCTGTACATGCAGACGGTGTCCTTGCGTACACAAAGCCTGGACCTGGTGCAGCGCCGCTTCGACGCCGGCGACATCAGCGAACTGGATCTGGCGCGGGCGAAAACCGAGCTAGCTTCGGCAGAGTCCGAACAGCTCGGCATCACACGCCGTCGTGCCGAGGCCGAACACGCCCTCGCGGTACTACTGGGCAAGGCACCGGCCGAATTCTCGCTGTCCCCCATGCCCATCGCCCGTCTCGGCATAAGCATCCCGGCTGGCCTGCCCTCCACCCTGCTGGAACGGCGTCCCGACATCGCTGCCGCCGAACGCGCCATGGCCGCCGCCAATGCCCGTATCGGCACAGCGCGCGCCGCCTGGTTCCCGCGACTCAGCCTCACCAGCGCATTGGGCTACGAGTCTGCTGCTCTGGGTAATCTTTTCCGCTGGGAAGACCGCGACTTCCTCGTCGGAGGCGTGCTCTCACTGCCGCTTTTCGACGGTGGCAAGCGCCGCGCCGGCGTGAAGATCGCGCATGCCACCTACGAGGAAGAAGTAGCGAACTACCGCCAGACCGTGCTCGCCGCCTTCCGCGACGTAGAGAACAGCCTCTCCAGCCTGCGCCTACTTGAACAACAGGGAAGGTCCCAGGAAACCGCCGTCACCGCTGCCACACGCGCAGCAGCACTGTCGCATCTCCAGTACCGCGAAGGCTCGGCGAGTTATCTGGACGTGATGGAAGCGGACCGCAGCGTGCTCTTGCAACAGCGCGTGGCCGTGCAACTGGATGGTGAGCAGGCACGTTCTACGGTGAGCTTGATTCGTGCGCTGGGGGGCGGCTGGGAGGTTCCGGAAAAGATGGCGGGCTTCAGCATTGACGTCCTTACCCTGGCGCAAAGCCGGCCCTGAACGCACTCCAATAAAACGGCCGGTAGAGACCGGCCGTTTTATTAAATTATTTGAGTCTTTCCACCTTAAAGCTGTTCCGCCCCATAACTTCCCAGCGCAGCAAGATCACGGATCTCAATACGGTTGTAGGCCAGATTGATCAAGCCTTCTTCCTGCAGGAACTGCAGTGCCTTGTTGGCACGTTGTCGCGACATGCCTGCCAGCAGCGCCAGCTCCTCCTGGGAAAGTTCCAGTGCCTTGCTGGCCTGCGGATAAAGCATGGGATTGAATAGCTGTGCCAGAGAGCGTGCTACGCGCGCATTCACATCCAGCAGGCGGGTGTTCTGGATATTGGCAATGAACTCGCCCATGCGCTCATTGAGCTGCTGGATGACGAATGCCGAGAAGCTGAGGCTCTGCCCCAGCAGCTCATGAAAAATATCCGCGGGCAGGAACAGCACCACTGACGGCCGCAATGCCACCACATCATATTTGCGCTGCTCGCGCTTGAGCACGCTGCCCTCGCCAAACCAGCCTCCGGAGGGAATGCCGGCAAAGGTACAGCCACGGCCGGCATTGCTGTCCACGGCGAGCTTGAGCAAGCCTTGGTGCACACCTATCCAGTAATCGCTGGCCACTCCCCGTCGCGCCACAAACTCCCCTGCTTCGCATAGCCGGGCATGGGTCTGGCTGGCCACAATGGCCTGCAGGGCAGGCTCGAGATCATTGAACCAGCCAAAAGCAGCCAGCAGTTGTGCCGGGGGCAAAAGAGCAATTTCCGTCGGGGAAACATCAGCCAAGACAGGAACTCCGGGAGATTGACGCGCAGATGACAGATGACCGGCGCGTCCTCTGGTATCTACCAGCCCCACAAAAACAACTCAAGCCGGGCCGCCATGAAAACCCATTACGAAAGCCTCCCCCGCAACAGCGCCAACCACACTCCCCTGACACCACTGGATTTCATCGCACGCGCCGCCGAAGTCTATGGGGACCGTCCAGCCATCCGGTATGGCCACCTTAGCCAGAACTGGGCCGACACCTACACCCGCTGCCGCCGGCTGGCCTCCTCACTTTTCCAGCTCGGCATACAACCGGGTGACACCGTAGCTGCCCTCATGCCCAATACACCTGCCATGGTCGAAGCACATTTTGGCGTGCCCATGAGCGGGGCCGTGCTCAACACGCTCAACACCCGCCTGGATGCCGCCTCGCTGCTCTTCATGCTCAGGCATGGCGAGGCACGCGTGCTGATCGTGGATGTCGAGTTCGCCCCGCAGGCCATGCAGATGGCGCGGGAATGCCAGGGGCTACGCATCGTTCTCGTCAACGACGATGCCATTGCTCCAGTTGAAATACCGGCCGACTGGCTGGAATACGAAGCTTTTCTGGACGCAGGCAATCCGGAGTTTGAATGGCAGCGCCCTGATGACGAATGGGATGCCATTGCACTCAATTACACCTCCGGCACGACCGGCGACCCCAAAGGCGTGGTCTATCACCATCGCGGCGCCGCGCTGAATGCCATCAGCAACATCCTGGAATGGGACATGCCCAAGCATGCGGTCTATCTCTGGACGCTGCCGCTCTTCCATTGCAACGGCTGGTGCTTTGCCTGGACGATTGCCGCACGTGCCGGCGTGAATGTCTGCCTGCGCCGCTTCGACCCGCAGCAGGTACTGCGGCTGATCCGCGAAGAGAAAGTCACACACTACTGCGGAGCCCCCATCGTGCAGAGTGCGCTCGCCAGTGCGCCGGCCGAATGGCGTGAAGGCATCACGCAGCGCGTGCACACCATGGTCGCCGGTGCCGCGCCCTCACCCGCCGTGATCGAGCAGATGGATGCCATGGACTTCGAGCTGACCCATGCCTACGGCCTCACCGAAGTCTATGGCCCGGCCTCCGTCTGTGCTCCTCAGGAAAACTGGGCGGAAAAGAGCATCAGCCAGCGTGCTGACCTGCATGCGCGCCAGGGCGTGCGCTATCACCTGCAAGCCGCCATCAGCGTACTTGACCCTGTCACCATGGCACCCGTGCCTGCCGATGGCGAAACCATGGGCGAGATCATGTTTCGCGGCAACATCTGCATGAAGGGCTACCTGAAAAACGAGCGCGCCACGCAACAGGCATTCGAGGGTGGCTGGTTTCACACCGGCGACCTTGGCGTGGTGATGCCGGATGGCTACGTGAAAATCCGCGACCGCAGCAAGGACATCATCATTTCCGGTGGCGAAAACATTTCCAGCATTGAAGTCGAGGACGCCCTCTATCGTCACCCGGCCGTGGCAGCGGCCGCTGTCGTCGCGCAACTTGACGCGCGTTGGGGAGAAGTGCCGTGCGCCTTCGTGGAGTTACGCCCCGGACATGACGCCACCCCGGAAGAAATCATCAAGCACTGCCGTCTGCTGCTTGCCGGATTCAAGATCCCCAAGGCTGTGCACTTTGGTGAGCTGCCAAAAACATCAACGGGGAAAATCCAGAAATTCGAGCTGCGAAAGCGTGCGAGCCAGAACTGAAGCACAACTCCCTGCCTGTCACTTGCGGCAGGAAAATCTTCATCACAAGCCGGCCTCACGCACCCGCAGGAAAGTGGCAAAACGCGGAATACCGCTGGCGTGCAGACCCCGGTAGCGGTAGGTGACCATGCTGCCCAATGCAGGCGGCATGTGCCGCTGGGCATCACTGAGGCCGCTGCCCAGCCGGAACCGCAGCCCCTCCGGCGTTTCCACCAGCAGCGCACCTGTCATGCCCGTGTACTTCCCTTTGCCCGGCAAATGGGCAATCACCCTGGCCTCGGCATCGTCATGCTTCTTGAGCTTGAGCAGGTCGTTACTGCGTTCTGCGCGATACAGGGATTTCCCGCGATGCAGCATCAAGCCTTCTCCGCCTGCTTTCCCCGTGACATCCAGCAAGTGCATCAGCTCCTTCTCGTTCGCTACCCGGAACTGCTGGACAAGTTTCACCTGAGGTAAATTCTTCTGCCTCAGTACATGCTGCAAAGCCTGCAAGCGCTCCGAAAAAGCACCGGGATGTGCCGGCAAATCAAAGACCATGAAGTGAAGGCTCCGCCACTCGGCATCTTCCGGCACAAGCTGCCGCACCGTTGAAGACACCTGATCGAAACGGCCACGCCCGGCCCACAGCTCTCCGTCCAAGGGCTGTGATGGCCAGCCCGCCGTGAACCATGGGGGAGCAGGGATGCGATTACCCGCGCGCGTGAACAACTGGCTGCCGTCCCAGTAGGCGCGCACGCCATCCAGTTTCTCGCTTATCCAATAATCGCCCAGCGGAATGCCCGGCCGATAGCTGTTGGCCAGCATGACAGGTGCCGCGGCAAATACCGGCAACGAGATCAGCAGCAGGATGGCAAGCAGGGAGGAACGGATGCCCGCAAATGGGGCGCGTGAAAAAATAAGACAGGGCTTGTGCATGATCATCCTTGATCATCCATGCCAGCCTGCTTCCTTGCAGGCCTGCGGAGATGACATCAATACGGATGATAAAAGATCGGCCTCAGGCCTGCTGCCGGGGAATCTCCCTTGTCTGTGTAGGAACAGGCCACTGGCAGCAGCCCGTCAAAGTACTAGGCCGCGGCTCCCACCTCAGGTATTGCCCTCACCACGCCCTTGCGGCGATTGCCCTCTTCTTCGGCACGGTTGGCATCCAGACGGGCAAAGGCTTTCGGCAACAGCTTGCGTGCCGCCGCATTCACGCGCTTTTCAACGAACTTCGGCAGCTTGATGCCCAGCGGGTTGGTTTCGGCCAGATCATCGGAGGAAATCACGCGCGTACCCATGATGTAGTCGAACCACGGGCGGGTAACGCACCAGTTGGCATCCTGGTTGGAGTTCATGTGGTGGTCGTAATGCCAGGGAATGGTTTTCTTGCCCCACTCCGGATCCATGTGGGAACGGCGATGCACATAGAAATAGCGGCCGGCGGCATAGTAGGTGCCCAGCGTGAAAAACGGGGCAACCGGAAACAGCAGCGTGGTGCCTGCCGTCAGTGCCAGCAGGGACTTGATCTCGTTGCGGGTGCGCCAGTTGCTCCAGCCTTCGCCATAGCCTTCGTCATAGTATTTCTGCGTACGCACCAGCTTGTGGTGCGCCCAGTGGCTTTTCATGCTCGTGGGCACGGGGCTGTAGCGCGGCTGGCCCTGCTTGGGGACACCGTGCAGCAGGTATTTGTGCGCATACCATTCAAAGCCGTTGGCAAAAACGAGGGCAATGGGGAAACCGATCATGGCCTGCTCCTGTATTTCTCAGGGTGTGGGTCTGGGCTGTTGCCCTGCTTTTTCTTCTTGGCGCCTTTCTTTACTGTTCTTTTCGGCACTCGCTGGTGATGCAGGCATTCTCCCCGGCAGCAGGAGAACGGGGCTTGACCGATATGGCTATTGTTTTTGACAATTCACGCCAAGCTATCTCCTTTCGGGACAGCACCCACCCCAAGCCTCTCCCGTGCTGGCAGAGAGGGTCACTGCACAAGGGAAAATCATGTTCGGCGGAATGTATGTCAGTGGCGCACTGGCAGGGATGCTGCGGGATTACCTGGATGCCGAAAAGCTGACAGCGGCCGAATGCCGCACCCGGCTGGACCAGTGGTCGCCGGACAGCCATATCCCGCTGGCCGACTGGATTGCCTTGCTGGAGAGTATCGCCGCTGTCGCCCCCCGGCCTGCGCCCGGGCTGGCCATCGGCAGCCACATCGCGCCCCGGCATGCCGGCGTCATGGGTTATATCGGCCTCTCCTGCGACACGCTGGGAGAAGCGCTGCTGCGTTTCGAGCGCTATCACCGGCTGGTCTACGACGGCAATCCGGCCTCCATGTTCGTGCACGGTGATGTGGTCAGCCTGAGCTGGGGTATCGAACACGGCATGCCCGGGCAACTCGCCGATGAAACCGCCATTGCTGCTTTCACTACCATCGTGCGCCAGCTCGTGAACAGCAAGCTGGCCCCCACGGCAGTGAACTTCGTGAACCCGGCGCCGGCCGATCTGACCCCGTACCGGGAGTTTTTCGGCTGCCCTGTCACCTTTGGCGGCACGCTCACGCATGTGACCTTCCCGGTCAGCCATCTTGCCTGTCGCATCACACACAGTGATCCCGGCCTGCGCGCGCTGCTGGAAAGCCAGGCAGAATCCCTGCTGAGAGCCCTGCCTTCAGACGACGGCTTTGAGCAGTCGCTGAAAGAAGCCCTCGTCCGCAGCCTGCACGATGGCGTGCCCACACTGGAACAGGTGGCCGGCCGGCTCTCCATTTCGCCGCGCACATTGCAGCGTCGGCTCGGTGAACACCACCTGAGCTTCCAGCAATTGCTGGACCGCACACGTGCCGAGCTGGCACGCGGCTATCTGCTGGATGGCTCGCTGTCTCTCTCGGAGATCGCGCTGCTGCTGGGCTACTCGGAACAAAGCGCCTTCAATCGCGCCTTCAAGCGCTGGACAGGACAGACACCCAAAGCACTACGGAAACAGAGCTACCGGTAAAGACTGCTCTCGTCACCGCTACATATTCGAGGCCCCATGACCCCTGCCATCAACACCGCCAGGAAAGCTGGCATTGCTTACAGCATTCATGAATATGTGCACGATGCCGGTACACCTTCCTACGGGCTTGAAGCTGCCGAAAAACTCGGCCTGCCGCCGGAACAAGTCTTCAAGACCCTGATAGCGCAACTGGACCACAAACAGTTGGTCGTCGCGATCGTACCAGTTGCCTGCACGCTGGACATGAAGGCGCTGGCAACCGCCTGTGGCGGCAAGAAAGCCGAAATGGCCCTCGTCCATGACGCACAAAAGGCAACCGGCTACGTAGCTGGCGGCATCAGTCCGCTAGGCCAGAAAAAAAGACTGAAAACCATTCTGGATTGCTCTGCACTGCAGCAAGAAAAGATTTACGTCAGTGCAGGCCAGCGTGGGCTGGAAATTGCCTTGTCAGCGCAGGACCTCCTGCAACTCTGCGACGGCAAAAGTGCCGCCATTGCCCGGGAGGGATGACGGGCCCAAGAAAATAAAAAAAGCGCCGCTGCCGGAGACATTGGCGCCAGGAGGAGAACAGGTCAGTTCGTCCGGGCAGCAACTTCATCAGTTCCCAGACTCAGGCTCCGCCAGCAGCGAAGAAAATCCAGCGCCAGGCGGGCATTACCGCCAATCACCGGATGCAGGCGGCAGGCAAGTGTCCGCCTGCCATTGCAGAGCACCGTGCCCAGGGACACCGGATAAGCCGGACTACCGGGCGCGGCACAGCTGATACCGTCAAGACCGGGCACGTTCCATTCGCCCAGATTGGAGTACGAACCGGCATGCCTGCCGGCACGCTCACGAAACAGACGGAACAGGATGTTCACGCCACTTTGCCCTATCCATCTCCCCACGGTCAGCAGCATCCAGTTGCGCCAGTGCTCCTGGCTGGCCAGCCGCGCCACCATCTGTTCTTTCAATTTCCGTGCATCACCATTCCCTGAAACATGCAGGTTGATGCCGCTGCAATGATTGGCGTGCATGTCAGCCGCCGTGACCGCGCCACGCAAATTGACGGGGAATACCCAGCTCGTCACGCTGTGTTTCCCGGCCAGGGTTTCCCGCAGTGCACGATCTGCTGTCCACAGCAACCAGAGCGTGGTGCTGACACCCGCCCTCGCAGCGGCCCGGTCAATGGCACGTGACTGCATCACGCCCAGCAACATGCTGACCGGTACATGGCTCTGGCAATGCGACAACGAAGGCAACAGCGAATTCCAGTACAGGCGCGCGCGCGGCCAGCACCGGCTTTTCTTCGGCAGCCACACATCGCGCCATCCCGGCTGCCGTTCTTCACGCCCCTTTGGCAAATCACCCACATCATGAAAGCAGGTCTTCCGGAGCAACAGCGGCAAGGCACCGATACCGTCACTGTAACGGTGGGAGCAGGTATACCACTGTGCAGAAGGCAAGCCGTTGCGATAGAGGCCGAACCACATACGCTCGTCAATGCCGTGGCGTGCACGGGCGGCGTACCACATGCCAACATGATCAAGAATCTGCCGCTTTTCCGGCAGGGCAATAGGCCCCGTGGCCAGTGTGGGAAAGAAATCAGGTACGGGCATCCTTGCCATTCCGTTCATCAGGCAGTCCTCATGCATTGCTGTCTTTCGCAGGCGCTGGGAGAGCGGCAGGCATGTTGCGTCGATGCATGCGCCACTGGTTCAACCAGCGCGGGAAATTCTGTTTCAGGTCATCAAGGCAGGTGTACACCACCGGCACAACGACCAGCGTCAGCACCGTGGAGGTGAGCAGTCCACCAATAAGTGCATGTGCCATGGGGGAGCGTTGTTCTGCACCTTCACCAAGGCCCAGCGCCAGAGGCAACATGCCGGCAATCATGGCAGCGCTCGTCATCAGGATTGGGCGCAGGCGTATGCGACCTGCTCGCAAGATGGCCTCATCACGCGCCATGCCGTTGCGCACGGCATCCTGTATGAAATCCACCAGCAGGATGGCGTTCTTGGTCACCAGCCCCATGAGCATGACGATGCCGATCAGAGAAAAAATGTTGAGCGTGCTGCCACAAACCAAGAGGGCAGCAAACACACCGACCAGCGACAGCGGTAGTGACGTCATGATGGTCAGGGGATGCAGGAAGCTATTGAACTGCGCCCCCAGCAGCATGTAGATGAACAAAGCCCCCAGCAGCAGCGCCGTAACGGCATGCCCCACCGACTCCTTCATGTCGTTGTTGGCACCCTGCGTGACAATGCGATAGCCCGCCGGCAATTTCAGCGTTGCTGCAAGCACTTCAATGTCTGCGCCGACATCACCGGCAGGGCGGCCAGAGACATTTGCCGAGAACAGCACTTCGCGATACAGGTTGCGACGATTGATCTGCGTACTGCCCTCGCTGTCTCGTATATGGGCCACCTGCCCGACCATCACCATTTCCGGCTGCCCCGTTGCCGTATTGATGACAGGCGTCGCCAGCGGCAATGCCGCCACATCGCGGCCACTCTCGCGCCCACTGGCCGGCAACTGCACGCGCACATCGTAGTTTTCACCATCCTCGGCCTGCCAGGAACTTACGGCTTCGCCCGCCAGCAAGGGCCGCAAGCTGGCGGCAATCTGCCCCAGAGAAAGCCCGAGATCGGCAGCACGCTGCCGGTCCACCTCCAGTGACAGGGTGGGCCGTGCGTCCTTGAGCGAGCTTTCCAGATCAATCAGGCCGGGAATATCCGCCATGCCTTGGCCAAACCTGTCAGCGATTCCCTGCAGCACACGCAGGTCGGAGCCTTGCAGTGAAATCTGTATGGGCTTCATGCCACCGATGGACTCCTTGGCAGCTGCCACCGAAGTCACGTCAATCCCGGCGACTTCCTGCAAACGCTCGCGCAAGGCACTCACCAGCTCCTTCTGCGAGAGTGCACGCTCTCCCTTCGGCTTCAAGAGAATGCGCAAGGAAACGCGATGCTTGCCTATATCCAGCCCGGTATTCATGGTGGTGTAGATATCCACCACACCCGGAAGCTCACGTGCCAGTGCTGCTACCTGCATCGCCTTCTGCTCGGAATGGCTCAGAGTGGAACCGACAGGCGTGGAGAATTTCACACTGATCTCGCCCAGGTCCGGCTCAGGTACAAACTCTCGCCCGACAAACTTCAAGGCCAGCACTGCAAGCAACAACGACAGTGCGGCATAGCCCAATATCTGGCTGCGGTGCTGCAAAGACCAGTGAATGACTTTTTCATAAACAATGGCCAAACGCTCAAGCGCGGCATCAAAGGCGCGCAAGACGCGATCCGTACGGCCCCTTCCTTCAGGACCACCTTTGTCACCCTGCGCATCGGGATCAGGCCAGCGGCTGGACAGCATGGGATCCAGCGTGAAACTCACCAGCATGGAAAGCAGCACGGCACAGGAAACCGCAATACCGAACTGGTAGAAAAAACGGCCGATGATGCCCCCCATGAAAGCAACCGGCAGGAAAACCGCCACGATGGTGAGCGTGGTTGCCAGTACGGCTAGGCCGATTTCGCGCGTACCGTCCAGCGCGGCCTGCTCGTGCGACTTTCCCATGGCCGCATGACGTACGATGTTTTCACGGACCACGATGGCATCGTCTATCAACAGGCCGATGGACAGTGACAATGCCATCAGCGTCATGGTGTTGAGGGTGAGGCCAAAGGCATAAAGACAGAAAAGCGTGCCCAGAAGTGCAATAGGCAAGGTCAGGCCGGTAATCACCGTGGAACGCCACGAGGCAAGGAAAAGGAAAACGATGAGCACTGCCAGCACCGCTCCCTCTACCAGGGTTTTCTGCACATCGGCGAGAGAAGCACGAATGCTGCGTGAGCTGTCGGCCACCGGCACCATGTCCACACCTTCCGGCAGCATGTCACGCAGTTGCTCCACCTGTGCCTTGAGAGATTCCACCACGGCAATGGTGTTGGCACCGGACATCTTCACGATATCCACGCTGATGGCGCGGCGGCCGTTCAGCAAGGCCAGTGACTGTGCTTCCTGCTCGCCGTCAACCAGTTCGGCCACCTGATCCAGCGTGATGGCAGTATGGCCACGCACTGCAACCACCAGACCACGGAAATCATCCGGCTTCCGCAGACGCCCGGAAATCTCGACCACACGCTCCTGTGCGCCCAGTGCGACCGTACCGGCTGGCAACTCGGCATTGTCACGGCGCAAGGCGGCCACAACCTCATCCACGCCGATGCCCAGTGCCTCCATGCGGGCGGGCTGCAATTCCACGCGGATTTCCCGGGGCACGGCTCCCACGACATCCACACGGCCCACACCGGGAACATTCTGCAGGCGACGCAATACCTGCTGGTTGACGAGATTGCTGAGCTCACGTGGCGACAGGTCACGTGCCATGAATGCCAGCGAGAACACCGGCGCCTCATCCGGGCGATAGCGTTCGATCAGTGGCTCGCCCACGTCGTCGCGAAAGCGCGTCTTGACGGCAGCCACCTTGTCTCGGACATCCTGCACGGCAACAGCGATGGGAATGCCCAGCACGAACTCCACGGCAATGCGTGAACGCCCTTCATAGGAAGTGGAAATGATGCGCTTTACGCCGGGAACGGTATTGATGGCCTCTTCGATGCGCCGGGTCACATCATTTTCCACCACCTCGGGAGAGGCACCCGCGTAATCGGTGGTGACGATGACATAAGGAAACTCTATATCCGGATATTCCTCGACACTGAGGGCGCGCCAGGAAAAAATGCCGAGCACGACCAGCGCCAGCATCATCATGATGGCCAGTACCGGATAGCGTATGCACAGGCGAGTGAGGAACATGCCTTAGCCTCCGGCAGCTTCGGCTATCGGTGCCGGGCCGCTGGCAAAGCTCACTGTGGCTCCCGCACGGCGTGGCGAGACACGGGTGGCAAGCACGGTGTCTCCTTCCTGCAAGCCTGTCTCCACCAGTACACGACCACTGCGTTCATCACGCGCGCCCAGCGTCACCGGCTGCCAGGCCAGATGTTGTTGCCGCACCACCATCACGCCGTCCTGCCCGTCCTGCGTCTGCAATGCCGTGACAGGAATTGCCAAGCCGGCCGGGGCACTGGCATCCGCCAGCGTACCGCTCACGAACAAACCGCCGCGCAGGCGCAGATCAGGATTGGCGACCGTGGCATAGACCGTGATCTTGCGGTTGCTGGCCTTGGCCAGCGGATTCAGGCGGACAATGGTGGCAGGGAAAAGCTCGCTGCCAAAAGCATCAACGCGGAAACTGATCTGCTGCCCCTTGCGTATGCGGGAAATCTCAGAAGACGGCAGCTGTATGGCCAGCTCCAGTTCGCGCAAATCGACAATCCGTAACAAGGGTGTATTGGGCATGACCATCTGCCCCGGCTCCACCAGGCGTTCCGCAACCATGCCTGAAAATGGTGCGCGCAGCGTGGCATCCTCCAGCGATTTTCGGGCCATGACCACGGCGGCCTCATTGGCCTTGAGTTGTGATTCGTGTACCGCTACCTGGGTTTCGGCCTTTTCAAGATCGTTGCGGGAAAAGAAATTCTTGAGCGTAAGCTGGCGGAATTTCCGCACCTGTTCACGGGCTGTCTCCAGCTCGGCGCGGGATGACTGCACGGCTGCCTCGGCCTGTGCCAATCTGGCACCGATTTCGCGGCTGTCCTGACGCAGCAGCAGTCCTCCTACTGCTACCGCTTCACCCTCACGGGCAGCAACCTCTGTCACCTCTCCGGCCACACGGGCATTCAAGAGCATCTGGCGTACTGGCGAGAGCGTGCCGCTGAAAGGCTGCTGCACTTCCAGACTGACAAAACGCACGGTATGGATATCGGAGGGCATGAGCTGCATGGCACGCGGCTTGATGGCCACCGAACTCACGGAGGCGCGCGGCCAGGCCATGACCAAGAGCACAAGCAGGATAAAAACGGACAATACCGCCAGACGCCAGCGGCGGACGATGAGTGCGGCCATGATCAGAGTCTCCCGCATTCAAAAAACGGAATGCGACCGGGGTCAAGTTGCGGGTGAGCTGCCTCGTTGAAGGCAACGGTGTAATGACGACCACGGAGCAGCACGGAATTGAAACGGGAAAGCAGCGAACGACGCGGATCGCTCTCTGCCAGTGTCAGCGTCAGTGATGCCGCGCCACGAGCCTGGCCTTCTTCCCAGGCGGCATCCAGCAGGGCATCAAACGCCTCGGTGTCCGCGGGTGCCGTCAGCAGGGAGTGCAATACCCGGTAATCAAACACGGCGCCTGCAGGCGGCAGGAGAAAGCCGCCACGCCAGCGCGCCCAGAGGTTATAGAAAGGCCGCAGCCATGCCAGCAGCCTGTCATAGGCCTGCACGCGAGTCTGCTTGAAGGATTTCTGGTTCCAGAGGCTGACCATCCCACGCAAGCCTTTGTCATCGGAAACCAGCAGGAAGTCTTCCAGTGACAGTCCTTTGAAATAGCCGTTGCCATCCGCAAGGCTGGAAAAATCATAGGCTGGCAGGAACTGGTAATGGCGGGACATGGCAAAGAGGAAGTCCGTCATGTCTGCAATGTCTGTCCTTGTTGCCTTGCGTATCTGCAGTGCAGCAGGCGGCGCCTTCTTCTTGCGGCTACTCAGAGTCAGAGTCTCCACCACGCCTTGTGCCCGGTATTGCGGCAGCCCTGCGCGTGCCCCCTCGAGAACGCTGCGTGTGCGCTGGTTTTCTTCCAGGATGATGGCCTGGTACCAACCCTTGTCCTGCAACAGCTCGCGCACGGCGCGGGTGATGTAAATCATGAGCCGGCTGCCCTGCTGGCTGGCGGCAATGCGCAGGTCTGAGCCGTAGCGCACGTCCTCCACGACGCCGTTCACGAAAAGCCGCCGGCTGCCTACACTGGCGACACCGACAATCTCGCCGTCACTGCGCCGCTCGGCTACCAGAACATGCGGGGATTCATGTGTCACGGCAACGGAATGAAAATAGTCCGGTGCACGCTCAAAGGTCAGCCACACACCTCGGGAAGGCTGGGCCACACCCAACAGACGCAAAAGACCGTCGTTGTCTGCCACCGTGGCCTCACGCAGCAGGAAGGCACTCATACCGGCACTCCGGCAACGCGAGGCAATGCCGCCGCAGAGCTCTCGCTGATATCAGGCAGGCAGAGCCGGGTCATCAACTGCGGCAATACGCTCTGCATGGCAGACAGCGTGACGCGTTTGACGGGCTCCGGCTTGATATTGCCCTCTATCATCCCTGCTGCCACGGCAACCTGCTGGAAGCTGCGCCAGCCATCCGGCAACACGATGGCACTGGCAGCCGGCAACTGCCTGAGGTCACGCGCCAGCTCGTAATGGAAATGGCGGCACAACAGCTTTTCCACCGCTGCACCGGCTGCGGTGTGCACCGGTTGGTCGACATGCTGCCCGTGCGATGGAGAAAACAGGGCAACATAACGCGGCCTGTCTTTTCCCTGTGCGTCGACCGCCAGCAAGGTAACCGGCGTGAGTCCATGCTGCTGCCCGACCTCCGCCATGACGCTGCGAGCTGTTTCCGGCGCAAGCTTTTCTCCCACCAGATCCACACCGAAGCGGCGCCCCAGGAAACGGAAGCAGGGAATGCCTCCCCAGAAACCCGTGACCTGCAAGCGATCATCCAGGCGATAGCGCAAGAGACCGTTGCCACCACTGATGACGGGACTGACTTCGTCGCCTTCTTTCAATTGCCATGGCGCCAGCACACGCTCACTGAGCAAATCTTCGAACTCATAGACATGGCTGCGATAGGCCAGCGGGTACATGCCATCATAGGGAATGGTGACCACACCCTCCGTTGCCCAGAGCCCCTTGCCTTCAAAACGCGCCTGCGGAAAACGACGTTGCAACTGCTTTGCCCAGACGGCTGCATCCGCCGTATCCCAGGCGGAAACCACCGCAAGTCCTGGCCAGAGTCGCGATGCCAGTTCGCCCTCCTCTCCCGCCAGAGCCATCTCCAGTGTGCGCGCACGCCGCGGAACGCAAGGTGCGCGGAGGCCCGCGAGAGAGGCAGCCCTGAATCCCCAGTCCCCCAGCGACAACACCTGCACTATCTCCGGCCCCCAGCGTCGCAGGGCTTCAAGCTGCTGCAGTGCGAATGTCGGGCTCCACACAGAAAGCATGCACAGGTCGGCACGTGCCACCAGATAACAGAGCGTGGCAAACATGGCATCGTCGGCACGATGCGCCAGTGCCACGCCGGAAGGAACTGCCTGTGAAAACTTAGCCAGCACCCGCTTGGCTGCACCAAGAAGCTCACTGTCATCATTGAGATTGTGGCGCATGGCCTGCTGCTGGCTCTGCGGCAGCCATGAGACAGACCAGTAGTGCATGCCTCTGGCCAGGCCGGCATGCTGGCGATAGAGACTGGAAAGCCAAGGGGCAATCGCACTGTCCAGCTCTCCCAGGAACTGCCGGGTATACGGAATGAGCTTGAGCTTTTCGGACGAGCCACTGGTGGGCTGGTAGCGCACCAAGGGGCTTGTCGTCAGCAGATGGCCATTTTCACGTTGTGCCTGAATCCGTTCCTGCCAGTCACCATAACGGCTTACAGGATAACGCTCGCGGAACTCCTCCCAGGAAATCCCCGCAAGCGAGCTTTCCTGCCTTACATCATGGCCACAGCCCACCCGTATCTGTGCCAACAAGGTGTCGAGCTTGCGGCGTTGCACTTTCTCCAGCATGTGACGTTGCTGACGGAACAGCATGTCCTCTCGCTGGCAAGCCCAGCGCAAAGCCTGGTGGGTGAGTCGGGTCAGCATGATTGTCAGCCTGCAAGAATAGAGCGGGGGAAACCTGTGCAAGGCCTCCCCGGAAAACGGAACATCAGGCGATGCGTTTTACTGCCAGGGAGGCAGTCGCATCCTCCTTGAGTGCGGCCACCAGGCCGGCCGGACGCGTCTTGACGGTGGCTGCCTCAAGGCTGCCCTTGCTGATCGGCTTGGTGAGGTAACGGGCGGCAAACTTGGCAAGACAGGCCCAGGTTATTTCACCGATGCAGGGCAACTCGGTGCCACGCCGCCACTCGGGATTGCGCTCCTCGAAGAATCGTATTCCCGGATTCTCCAGACGCATGCGATCGGTGATTTCAGATACGTCACCACGCAAGGGCTGATAGTCCTCACCGAAATCGAGAATGCCCTTGCTGCGATCGTAGTAGGCGGAAAACATCTGCTCGCAATATGCATCCACGATATCGGCCAGATCATCGTCATGGCGATCATGTCGGGGGTAGAAATTGTAGAAATTGTTGGCAAGCAGCAGATAAGTCTTGTAGCCCTTGGAAATGAGCAGCCAGTAGATGGCACGGCGGGGATTGCGCACTTTTTCCGCAATCAGGAACTTGTAGAAAGCAAACTGCAGGACACGGGATCCCCAGTAGGCACGCTCGATGATGGTATCGCCACTGAAAACAGCGCGGACATTCTTGCGCCCGACCTGGATGTCGCAGGCCATCAGCGTGGAAAAGCCGACAACCCTGCCATCACTGGCCTTGCGCACCAGAAAGGCACCTGTCTTCTTGCTCAGGTCCCGCAGGAAAATGTCCCAGTTGGTATTGTCGTAATACTGGGAGTACACGGCATACATCTGGCGGATGTCGTGTACGTCAATATCGGCAATTTCATGGTAGGCAGCATCGAGCCTGCTGCGCTTGTTGTTGTTTTTCATGGCGCGCCCTTCCCGAATTCATCCTGAATCATTCCCTTTCCGGCTCCTGGCCGGCGGGGAAGGCGGCAATTATTGGAAGGCATTCTGCGAGTGTCACGGCAATGACCGGCCATATCCTTTGCAAAACCGGCCATTTACACAAACTGTCAACGCCACCCGTCAGTCATAATTTCACTCTCATCTCCAGAATCAGTAGAATCCGGCCAAATAACAAAAACAACAAAGCCTGACCGTCATGGATGACATTCCCCTCATCCCCATCATTTATGTCCACAAGATTGTGGAGATGATGCGGGAGGAAGACATTGATACGGACTCCATACTCCGGGAGTCCGGCGTCAACCCCAATCTCATGACGCGCCCCGGTGCCATGCTGACACTGGGCCAGACGCATGCCGTCATCCATCGCTACATGGGACTCTCGTCCCTCAGCCTGCCGGCACTCCGCTTCGGCCAGCGCCTGGATCTCATCACCCACGGCCTGCTGGGCCATGTGTATTTCTGGCGGGGAGAGTTTCGCGAACTCATCGTCAGCATGATGGGCTACCTGCGGGTGCGCTTTCCCCTGATGCTCATCGAACTGACCGAAGGCACGGATCATTTCAGCATCAGGCTTTCCTGCCGTGTGGAATCACGCGACGTCGAAAAATTCATGCTGCAGGCTTTTATCGGCAGCCTGCATACGCTGGGTTCAGCCGTTATCAGGAATATTGTCATTCACTGCCGGCATGATCTTTTTTCTGATGTGGCTGCTGCACGCCACATCCTGAAATGCGAGATCAACAATGACAATGACAGCAATGAAGTGCGCTACTACACGGCTGCAACCCGCCTTCAGGGCACCGCTGCAAAAGACCCGGAGCATGCGAGCGATGAGGCAAGGCCTGCGGGCCGGGACCCGTATGAGGAACACGGATTTGTCGTCCGCCTGCGTGGCCAGATACTCAGCCAGCTTCGCCACAATCATGGCGCCGAGGAGATTGCCTCGGCCATGGGCATGAGCGTGCGCACATTGCGACGACGTCTTTCCGACTGCGGCATGAGCTTCAACAAACTGCGGTTGGACGTGCGCATGCAGGTCGCAATCCGCTATCTGACCACTACGGAAATCAGCATCGAAAGGATTGCCGACCATGTCGGCTACAGTGACCAGGCATCGTTCACCCGTGCCTTCAAGGAATGGAAAGGCGAGACCCCCAACCAGGTGCGCAACTTCAGGCTTCAGGACCTCAGGACCGGCAACCTGACGACTGGCGAACCGGGCGAGGACATTTCACTGCCCCGCCCCGGCTGAAACCTGCATCACTTGCTCTTGTGTTCGTAAACGCCAGACCAGCTCATGGTCATTTCGGGATGGCTCCGCAGCTCTTCGATACGCTCGATGAAGATGCGATAGAGCTGGCGTTCCGGATCCTGGGCCGCCAGTTCGCGCAGGATGTCGTCTGCCGCATCCCACTGCTGGGCAAAATAATAACCGACGGCTTCGTTGTAACGGTCCACGCGCTCACGGCGTGATTCGCTGGCATCGGCCAGCAGGCTCACCGGCTCGTAAACCGTGATGGGCTCGGTCTTGCCCTTGACGATGATGCGGTCGACACAGCGATACAGGAATTCCGGTGCCTGTGCGTGCGTGGTCTCTCCCACCAGAATCTTCACGCCATAGAACTTGGTGATGCTCTCCAGACGTGATCCCAGATTCACTGCATCGCCCAGCACGGTATAGGCACGACGGAATTCCGACCCCATGTCACCCACGTTCATGTGGCCGGTATTGATGCCGATACCGATATTCACCTCCGGCAGGCCGGCATCCGTGAAGGCAGGCTTCAACTGGTCCACCGCCCGCTGCATGGCAAGCGCAGCCGTGATGGCATTGTGGGCATGGCGAGGGTCAGAGAGCGGCGCATTCCAGAAAGCCATCACCATGTCACCGACGTATTTGTCGATGGTGCCGTTGTTGTCGAAGATGACCTGCGTGATAGGCGTGAAGAAGCGGTTCAGCATCTGCTTCAGGTCCTGCGCGGAAAGCCCTTCGGAAATCGTGGTGAAATTGCGGATGTCGGAGAACAGTACCGACATCTCCCGGCTCTCGCCTTCCAGTGAAACTTCCTCGGGATTGGCCAGCATCTGCTCGACATGGGCAGGCGGCACATACTGGCCGAACATGGCCTTGATCTCGCGCTTCTGGTGATTGGTGCGCAGGAAGCCGAAGATGATATTGAACGTTGCGATCAGAAGCGCCGTCAGCAATATGGCGGCCATGGGCAGATCCAGTCCTGCCGCTTTCCAGATTGCAAAGTCGCCCAGCACCAGCACGGCAAACCAGGCAACCGTCACCACCAGCATGTAACCGGGCTCGAGTCGCGGCAGGATGACGGCAAATACCAGCCCGCTGACCAGCAGCAGGACAAAGATGGCACCAGGCGCCCAGTCCGGGCGATACATGAAATAGCTCTGGCTGGCACTGCCCTGCAGGATGGCGTCCAGCAGGTTGGCATGTACCTCCACACCCGGGTACTGCGTTTGCAGCGGCATGGTACGCAAGTCGGCAAGACCCAGTGCCGAGGTACCCACGATCACGATGGCCCCTTCGAGAATGCCCTTGGGCACCTCGCCGTTCAACACACGGCCGGCAGAGACATATGTAAAGCTTTCGCGGCCGCCCTTGTAGGGGACCAGCGCAGCACCATGCTCGTCAGTCGGAATCACACGCTCGCCGATACGTACGCTTTCCACGCAGGTCTGCTGACCGCGGCAACGCACCGTCTTGGCTTCGATGAAAGGAGCCTTGAGATACAAACGGGCCAGCTCCAGAGAGAGCGAGGTGTAAAGCGCATTGTCATGCATGATCAAAAAAGGAGAACGACGGATGACACCGTCCCGGTCCGGACGGGTCGTGACAAAGCCGGCCGACAGTGCCTTGTCCATCAGGACCGGCAGGTTGCCGGTGTAATCCGGGAGAGAGAGTACACGCCAGCCCCGCGAATCATCCGGCCCCAGATCCAGGAATGGCGGTGGTAACTGGCCCACACGCACACCATCCGCGTGGAAGAAATATCCCAGCACTGTACTGTTGCCCAGCACCTCGCCCAGCTTGGCATCATTGTCAAACTTCAATTGCTCCCGCTGCAGTTCACTGCGCACGCCTTCCGACAATCCGCTACTGCCCAGCAACTCGTCCACCGGGTTCTTGCCGGGCTCGGAAAACACGACGTCGAAACCGATCAGGGGAACACCCTGCTCCTCAAGCTGTTTTACCAGGCGAGCAAACTTGTCACGCGTCCAGGGCCAGCCTTCACGCTTGATGGTGGACTCGTCGATATCCACGATGACAACAGGCGTTTCACCTTCGGGACGGGAGGGCGTGAGCAACTGGAAACGCCAGTCATAGATGAGGGTGTCCAGCCGTGTCAGGGGCTTGGCAAGATTGCGGCCGGACTGACTGTCCTCGTCAAGGCTGAGTGCATGCAGCACCAGCATCAGGAACACAACTCCCAGCCCCACCCACACCGGTACGCTGCGCAAGCTTTCGCGGATAGTCCCCCACATGTAGCACTCCTCGAACCCGGTCATCGTTCGTGTCTTCACGCGCGAGGCGGGCTGCTTCCTTGTTATGAAATGGCAAAGTTCATGAATGGCAAATGGCGGGCGTAAGCTTAACCCGGATGAGCCGTGCCGGACGATTGCCCGGAGACTGCGGACGAGTTGCTTTTTTCATACCATGAAACGCGGGCCGGGACAGGGAGGCAGACTGGTCTTTGCCAGGCACATCCGTTCTAATTGCCCGATGCTGCCGGCCTGCTGGCGGCCAACAATGTCGCGGGAGAAGGGATGATGCAGGCGCATCGCCAGGGGTGGCGCGTCATAGGGACCGTGCTGTGGATGCTGGGGCTCGCGCTACTGGCATCCCGCTCGCATGCCGGCCCCGTCCTGCCCCTCTCCGAGCACTTCCGGTACCAGGCCATCGGCGAATACGTGGAATACCTGGAGGACCCGGAGCGTAATCTCACGCTGCAGGACCTGCAGAATCCCGCCTTCCAGGGACGCTTCACCCCCTCGCCCTATTCTTTCCTGCAGCTCGGCTTCAGCCAGTCCGCTTGGTGGCTGCGGCTGGCCGTGCACAACCCCGACCATGAAAGCCGGGAACTGATACTCAGCCTCTCCGAGCCCAGCCTGCGCAGCATCCGCCTTTATGTACCGGACCACGACGCGCAGGGACTGCCGGGCTACAGCATGCGCGAAGCGGGCACCGGCACGGACAAGGTACAGGCTGACCTGGAGGCGCCGGCCTACTGGTTCCGCCTGGAAGCTGCCCCCGAGCAGACCAGCGTCTACTACTTGCGCCTGGAAACCGATCTTGGCATTACGACCGGCATCCACCTTGCCACGCCCACGGGTATTGCTACCGTCAGCCGCAACGAGGGCTTCTGGTTCGGCATCGGCATCGGCACCCTGCTGGCACTGGCGCTCTACAACCTGCTGCTGTTGCACGGGACCTACCGGGACCGGTCCGCGCTGTTCTACGTGCTCTTCCTGCTTTCCATCGTGCTTTTCCTGCTGGCCGGACGCGGCGTCCTGGGCCTGCAGATATTCAACGTCCCGCACCTGCAGACGTTCGTCACGCTTACCGCGATATTCCTGTCACAACTGACGGCAGTACTGTTCGCGGGCAGCTTCCTGCGCCCCGGCATGCCACCGGGCTTCGTCAAAACCATGAACACGGCTGCACTGCTGCTGGCCGTGCTCACTGCCATCAGCCTGATGCTGCCGGCCCGCCATGCCGCCATGCTGGCCTTCTCGTCCGCCATGGTCACGGCCGTTGCCCTGCTGACAGCCGCCATCGTCTGCGCCAGGCGTGGTTACCGCCCTGCCATCTATTACGTCATTTCCCGCTCTCTGGTGCTGCTGGGCTCCGTGATATCGGTGCTGGCTGCCCTCGGATTCTTCCTGATGCCTTTGGCCTCCACATGGCTGGTCATGGCCACTATCTGCATCGAAGCCATGCTGCTGGCCGGCGGCCTCTCGGAACGGCTCAACATGCTGCGCCAGGAATCCCTGCGACAGCATGAGCGCGAGCTGGTCATGGCCACGGAAACCCGAGCCCGCCATGACTTCCTGGCACAGATGAGTCACGAAATCCGTACGCCCATGAGCGGCGTCCTCGGTATGACCGAGCTGCTGCTGGATACACCGCTCACCCCAAGCCAGCGCGAATACGCCAACACCATACAGGCCTCCAGCAACACGCTGCTGCGCATCCTCAACGACATCCTGGACCACTCCAAGATGGAGGCTGGCAAGTTCTCCGTCGTGGAGGAACCCTTCGACCTGGCCACGCTGCTGGCCGAATGCCTGGAGCTGTTCAAGGGCATGGCGGACGGCAAGCATCTGGAGCTGATCGCCACCATCGACCCGGCACTGCCGGTAAAGGTGATCGGCGACCCGACACGCCTGCGGCAGGTCATCAGCAACCTGTTGCGCAACTCCATCAAGTTCACCCAGAACGGCGAGATAGAAATCAGCCTCCGTCCGGGCCGCCTCGGCCTGCATGTCGAAATCCGTGATACCGGGATAGGCATCCTGCCCGACCAGATTGCGCAGGTATTCCAGCCCTACCAGCAGGGCAGCAACAACATCCGGCCACAGACCGGCACCGGTCTGGGCCTTTCCATCTGCAAGCAGTTGGTAGAGCTGATGGGTGGTGAAATTGGTGTGAACAGCAAGGTCAAGGAAGGATCACTGTTCTGGTTCGATTTACCACTCAAGCCACAGACAGGACTGCACGCTCCCCTGCCTCAAAGCGAGCCCTGGCTTCGCGGCCTACGCCTGCTGGTAGTGGACGACAACCACACAGTCAACCGTGTGATACAGGAGCAGGCGGGCAACTGGGGCATGAAGGTGCGTACGGCCGACAACGGCGCGGAAGCACTGGCACTGGCACGCAATGCCGCGAATCTCGGCGAGCCCTTCGACATCATCCTGCTGGACCACAACATGCCTGGCATGAGCGGCTTGCAGCTTGCAGCACGCATCAAGGAAGACCCCATCATCCGCAACGATGTCATCGTGATGATGCTCACTGGCATCAATATCGCGCCTACCAGCACCATGGCACGCAACGTCGGTATCCGCCGTGTACTGACCAAGCCGGTGACCGAGCGCCAGTTGCGGACAGCCATCTCCGAAGAGCTTGGGCATATAAGGCGCATCCAGAACGACACACCCAAGTCCGAGGAAGCACGCGAGAGCCAGCTGAACCGTCTGCGCATCCTCATTGCCGAGGACAATCATCTCAGCCAGAAAGTGATCAGGGGCATGCTCAACAAGCTGGGCGTCAATGCCACTGTCGTTGCCAATGGGCGAGAGGTTGTCGAGGAAGTCAGCCGCAATGATTACGACATGGTCCTGATGGATTGCGACATGCCCTTCATGGACGGCTATGCCGCCACACAGGCCATACGTGAATGGGAAAAACTCACCAGCCGCCGCCCCATTCCCATTCTTGCCCTGACTGCCCATATCCTTGATGAGCACAAGGAAAAAAGCCGGCTTGCGGGGATGAACGAACATCTCTCCAAACCCATAGAGCTGAGCGAACTGCAGGAGGCCCTTTTACGCTGGGCCGGCAGCACCGGGCAAAGCTCGCCAACAACCTGAGCAAGCACGCGCTCAGGGCACGCCCACAAAACCCCGTCCTGCCGGCACGTTATCCGGCAACAAGGTCTCCAGCTCAAAACAGTCACTGCTGAGTTCGACCAAAGGCTGCTTGCCCGTCAACTCGAAAAGCTGCAGGCGCCCACTCGCAAACTTCGTGTTCTTGACCACCGAACGGGCACCGCCCGGATGGTCATAGTGCAGCGCCACCCAAGGCTCGATGCGCGGATTGGCCCCGTCCACCTGCAACTCCAGACGATGGCTCTCGTTCTTCAGGACAACAGACCACTGATAATCGCTCAGTGCACGCACATCCTGCTGATAGGTGCGGCTGAGGGCATTGAAATAATGCCACTCACCTTCCAGTTTCAAGGCAGCCATGCTGAGCCTCGGACTGCGCAACAGGCCCGCAGCTAGCGCCAGCCTTGCCGTAAAGCCGTCAAAGCAGGCCGACTCGTCCTCCCTGAAAATATTGCAGGCAGCGTAAGCATATTCATGGGCATGTTCGGTGCCCCAGTTATGCCCGCTGACACCGACAAACTCGCCACCGACAGTGACATCTCCCACGCTGAAACTGCCACTGAAATGCAGGCAGGAATCACGGGTCAGCAGCTTCTTCTTGGGCAAAGGAAGCTGATAGAGGCGCGAGTGCGGGAAATGATAAAGAGTCTCGTCTGATCGGCTCAGTGCCACATCCCAGGCAGCACTTCCCTCGGCCGTATGTAATTTTCCCCACAAGCGTTCACGGCCAATCTCGAAGAAAGAGCCACTGGCCATGTTGGCACTGATAGAGTCCCAGTGCCGCGTACAGCAAAGTGCCGCGAAGGACTGCGGGCTCAGGTCCTCACGGTCCTGCGCTACATGCACCCCGCCATTGAGGCGATCAAACAGCACAAGGGTGCTTTCCAGCAGCACACCCCGCTCTCCATGCCGGCGCAGGAAATTGTGCTTCAGCCAGAATGCCTGCCGACCGTCACGGCTGTTGCCACGAAAGTAGAAGGACTCGTAAAGGCCATCTCTTGCCCGTGGCAGCATCAGGGATACAGGATCAAGCATGATGTTTCACCAGATATTCGCAAACGAGGTCATACGACCTATGCCGGAAAATGCAAAAAGGCTTCTTCATGAAACTACCCTTCCCCGCCATCACGTTCATCCCCCTCCTGTACAGGTGGATGATCAGGGACGACCTCTTGTGCCTTTGGAGGCTTTTTGCGACCGAACTGTATTTCCAGCCTGAGCAACAACGATGCCACAGCTTTCCAGTCCTGATCCCGTGAATACGTCACACGCGGCTCAAGTTCATAAAACAACCAGCGACGCAAAAACGAACTGCGATAAGCTGCCCATGGCCCGTAGCTTTCGTCACGAAAATTAGGGCGTGTACGACCGTTGGCAAGAAAACCATAACTCAATGATCGGCTGCCTTTCAGAGCATGGGACATAGAAACTCCATGACTGAACAGGAAGCCGTTTTCATTTCCCTTCCACGTGTAATCATAGACATTACTGAACCTGGCTACCGCGCTCTCACCAATGGCACGCTCGACATCAAGTTGGGAAATGGAGCTCCCCTCGCTCTCGCTGCCGTACCTGAAGGTCTGCCCGAAACGCAGGACGGACTGATCCAGTATCGGCCAACTGTTTCGTATACGAAGACGGGTAAAAAGATCGGGAGGATTGATACCTCGCACACCGACATCCAGATCCGACTTGAAACCCGCCAAGGCACTCGGCACCCAGCGCACTGCTGCGGATTGCCGGCTGCGTCGTGTACTGATTTCCTGGCGCCCCGGAACATCATCGCTGTCATCCGACACAATGAGACGCAGGCGATGGCTGGCATTGGGGAGTCCAGCGCTGGCACGCAAGCGCAGCCTCGTATCCGGTCCACCGCCTTCTTCAAAAGTGACTTCGGAAATGGCGCTGAGAAGGAGCGTAGCCTGATCGTCATACCAGTCACCAAATAGATCATCAAACCAGACGGCCGTCGCAAGCGTTCGCCCGGAAAAGACACAATGGTGGTAATCCATCCAGCCCATGAAGCGCCCGGAGGCATCACGCTGGATACAGCTTGAATTGGGTGGTGTGGGTGGATCAGTCTTGTTACTTGCATGTCCTTCGGCAGCAACAGCATCGGCCTCTGGAGACTCTGGCGGCAGCGAGGGTTCGGCAAAAGCGCTGCCTGCCACGAACAATAACAAGGCAAGCCATCGCCAAGTCAGGTGGGCACACTGCAAAGCCTCACGGCTGTGGATACTTTTTTTCCACATTCTTATATGGCGACCCGATCGCAAATTCCGGCATCCTTGCTGGTGTGGGTGTTGCCTTGCCCTTATAGCAGCACGGATACTGTCACGGTAGTCATATCACCTGCCCTGCCGCCAAGGATGCCGCTCTTCAATGGCAAGCACCGGAATGGAAAGTACCGAAGAACAGACCTCAGGACGGGCCTCACGCCTGCGCCTGCAACAGTTCCTGCCTGTGCACGACAGCCATGACCAGCAACTGCTGGGCCGTGTTGTCGACCTCAGTCTGACCGGGCTGATGCTGATCGCTACCCGTGAACTGCCGGTGGGCGAAATACTCTCCCTGGAAATACGCAGCCCCGCAGAGCTTGATCTTCCCTCCCTGGTCATCAGCGCGGAAACCGTGTGGTGCCGCAACAACCCCAACAATCCTTCACATTTCGGTGTGGGCTTCCGTTTCAAAAGCGTTACGGAAGACGCCCGCACCCTTCTGGAAAAGCTCATGCAACAGCCGGGCATAGTCCACTGAGAAATATCGCATACTGGAAACCGTCCCTTGATCCAACAAAAAGCCCGCATTGAATGCGGGCTTTTTGTTGGTACCGTAAAGAACCAATGCGGAGCCAGTCAGAAATAGGTCTCGTCAAAGCCCATCAGTGAAGCGGCACCTGCCTCGACAGCCCTGGCGCGCCCCTCCATTTCAGGCAAAACGCGGGCTGCAAAAAAATCCGCCAGTGCCAGCTTGTCGGCATAGAAGGCATCATCCGCTTTCCGGGGCAAAGCTGCCTCGGCCATCAATGCCCACATATAGGCATAAGCCGTGAACCCGAAGACATGCAGGTAATCCACGGCTGCCGCATTGACCTCGTCCGGAGTGGCGGCAGAGCGTTCGATCACTCCCCGTGTCAGCCCTTCAAGGCGGTCAATCGCGGCAACAAACGCGCTCTTCAGACCTGCCAACTCAGGAGACAAACGTGCTGCTGTCTCACGCATTTCCGTAACGAACGTGGCGACAAAGGCACCCTTGTTCTTCACAACCTTGCGACCCATGAGGTCATTGGCCTGGATACCGTTGGTGCCTTCATAGATTTGCGCGATGCGCACGTCGCGCACGAGTTGCTCCATGCCCCATTCACGGATGTAGCCGTGGCCACCGAAAACCTGCTGAGCGTCCACACAGCCCTCAAACCCCTTGTCGGAGAGGAAGGCCTTCACGACCGGCGTGAGCAGGGCCACGCGGTCAGCGGCCGTGCGGGCCGCCTCGCCTTCGCCGTATTTGGCGAGGTCGAGATAGCGCGCGGTGTACATGGCCAGCGCACGGGCGGCCTCATTGTGTGCACGCGTTTTCAGCAACATGCGACGCACGTCGGGGTGAACCAGCAAAGGGTCTGCGGGCTTGGCAGGCTGCTGTACTCCGGTGGCTGCACGCCCCTGCAAACGATCACGGGCATAGGCAGCGGCGCTCTGGTAAGCCACTTCGGAAGCGCCCAGCCCCTGTATGCCCATGGACAGGCGCTCGTAGTTCATCATCACGAACATGGCGGCGAGGCCTTCATTGATGTTGCCCACCAACCAGCCTTTGGCGCCGTCGAAATTCATCACGCAGGTAGCGGATGCCTTGATACCCATCTTGTGCTCGATGGAGCCAGCGGCCACCTTGTTGCGCTCGCCGAGTGTTCCATCTGCATTCGGAATGAATTTAGGCACGAGGAAAAGCGAAATACCCTTCGAACCGGCCGGGGCATCCGGCAACTTGGCTAGCACCAGATGGATGATGTTGGCGGCAAGATCATGCTCACCACCGGTGATGAAAATCTTGTTGCCAGTGATGCTGTAGGAGCCATCGGCTTCCGGCACGGCACGCGTCTTGATGATGCCCAGGTCCGTGCCCGCATGGGACTCTGTAAGGCACATGGTGCCGGCCCACTCGCCGGAATAGATCTTCGGCAGGTAGAAATCGTTGATCTCGTCGGTAGCATGCTGGCTCATCGCCAGTGCCGCGCCGATGCCGAGCAAAGGATAAAGGGCAAACGAGGGGTTCGCCGCAAACAGGATTTCATCTGTCAGTACGGTCACGGTCTTGGGCAAGCCCTGGCCACCCCAGCGTGGATCAGCACCCAGGCCAATCCAGCCGCCTTCGCCATACTGCCGGAAGGCTTCCTTGAAGCCCTGCGGTGTCGTCACCGCCGTGTTGTTGTACTGGGCACCCTCTTCGTCGCCACTGCGGTTCAGGGGAAAGAGCACGTTTTCGTTGAGCTTGGCGGACTCTTCCAGAATCGCATCGACCACGTCACGGTCGGTTTCCGCCAGCGCCGGAATCGACGCCCAGAATTCGGTGGACTTGAACACTTCGTCCAGCACGAAACGCATGTCACGCAGGGGGGCTTTGTAAACGGCCATGATTCACCTCGGCTATTTGTCGTCCCCGCAAAGGCGGGGACCCAGCGCCTGTTTCAGCACTCAGAAAGGCCACTGGATTCCCGCCTTCGCGGGAATGACAGAGAAAGGGAAAAACTTTCAGTAAAAGGCCCGCATGCGCGGGCCTTTTACACTCACGCCTTCAGCACGGATCAGAACGCAAACGCATCCACATCGATCTGCATCAGCACTTCAAGGCCACCTTCGATGGCATCTACGTGCGCTTTGGTGCGCGGCAGGATTTTCTTGAAGTAGAACTGTGCCGTCTGGATCTTGGCCTTGTAGAAAGCCTCTTCCGTGGTACCGGCAGCCAGCTTGTCCTGCGCCACCTTGGCCATCAGGGCCCAGAGATAACCCAGGGTCACATAGCCGGAGAAATACAGGTAATCCACGGCAGCAGCACCCACTTCGTCCGGGTTCTGCATGGCCTTCATGCCGATCTTCATGGTCAGGTCGCCCCACTCCTTGTTCAGGGCAGCAAGCGGTGCCACGAACTCGGCCAGAGCAGCATTGCCTTCATTGGCCTGCAAGAACTTGTGCACGATCTTCGTGAAATTCTTCAGCATGCCACCCTGGGTCTGCAGCACCTTGCGGCCCAGCAGGTCCAGCGCCTGGATTTCGGTGGTGCCTTCGTAGAGGCAGGCAATACGCGTATCGCGCACGATCTGCTCCATGCCCCACTCACGGATGAAGCCATGACCACCGTAGACCTGCACACCGTGCTTGGCAGCTTCAGAACCCGCTTCGGTCAGGAAGGCCTTGGCAATAGGCGTGAGGAAGCTCATGAGGTCGTCAGCAGCCTTGCGGGCTTCTTCAGACTCAGCGTTGTGCACGATGTCGGTCTGCGTGGACAGCCAGTACACCAGCGCACGACCACCTTCGGCGAAGGCCTTCTGCGTCAGCAGCATGTTGCGCACGGCGGGGTGCACGATGATGGGGTCGGCTTCCTTTTCCGGTGCCTTGGGGCCGGAAAGGGAGCGCATTGCCAGACGGTCCTTGGCATAAGCCAAAGCACCCTGGAAAGAGCCTTCGGCAGCACACACGCCCTGGAGAGCCGTGCCGACACGAGCCGTGTTCATGAAGGTGAACATGGCATTGAGGCCGCGATTGGGCGGGCCGATCAGGAAGCCGGTGGCACCATCGAAATTCATCACGCAGGTGGCAGAAGCCTTGATGCCCATCTTGTGCTCGATGGAACCGCAGACCACCTTGTTGCGCTCACCCACAGAGCCGTCGGCCTTGGGCAGGAACTTGGGCACGAGGAACAGGGAAATGCCCTTGGTGCCCTTGGGAGCATCCGGCAGGCGGGCAAGCACGACGTGGACGATATTGTCGGCCATGTCGTGTTCACCAGCGGAGATGAAAATCTTGGTGCCACTGATGCTGTAGGAACCGTCAGCATTAGGCTCGGCCTTGCTGCGGATGATGCCGAGGTCGGAGCCGGCATGGGATTCGGTCAGGCACATGGTGCCGGTCCACTCGCCGGAAATCATTTTCTCCAGGTAGACCTTCTTCTGCTCCGGCGTACCGTGGGCTTCCACGGTGTTGATGGCGCCGTGCGACAGGCCGGGATACATGGACCAGGACCAGTTGGCGGTGCCGGTCATTTCGCTCATGGCGATGCCGAGTGAGGGCGGCAGGCCCTGGCCACCGTGCTCCACGGGAGCAGCGAGTGCGCCGAAGCCCAGCTCCACGAACTTGGCATAGGCTTCCTTGAAGCCCTTGGGCGTGGTCACCACGCCATCGTTCCAGGTGCAGCCCTCTTCATCACCGGAGCGGTTGATGGGGGAAAGCTCGTTCTCGGCAAACTGGGCACCGGCTTCCAGCACGCTGTCCACGAGTTCGCGATTGGTCTCGGCAAAGGCAGGAATGGACTGGTAGTGCTTTTCGACATCCAGGAGCTCATGCAGCACGAACTGCATGTCACGAAGGGGGGCTTTGTACTGTGCCATGGGGATGACCTCGCATAGTCGGGGCTGGGAATGCCCGTCAGATCAGGCTTGGGAGACGGCAGTCGCGGGCGTGCGGATAGGGGCAGCCCTGCCGGGTGCAAAAGCGGCGGAAGTATGAGCCAGAAGGCCAGTGCAACACAGCCTTTTTGCTGACCGGCGGTTCACAGGCTGCCGGGCTATTCCAGGCCTGGTGGAGCCGCCACACCGGCCCGTGACTTGGCCGCCATGCCCCTAGAGTCCAGACCTCACCCCAAGGGGTCTCACTCCACCTTCCGGCTACCCCATCGTTCTCACCGCGCCACAGCCCACATGTTTATCAACTGTTAGCAACATGGCTCCAACTCATGCCACCCCCACCTGATTCAGGGCATACCGCAGCTTGGTCCGCTGCCATAATCTGCAAGCCCACCATGTTTCCAGCACCGTATCCGTCACAGGGGAATCGGCATGCACCATTTACTTATCGGCCTCGCATTCACCATGCTTTTTGCGACACCCTCATGGGCAGCACCCAAATGCGAGCTCGGCAAGCCCAAAAAGCCCTTTGTCGAAGAACCCGTGCTGTATCTGTACAGCGCGGAGGGCCCTGTTGCCGCACACCGCAATGCTTATGTACTCAGCAGTTGCTGGAACAACGCTCCACGCCTGAAAGGACTGGTTGATGCCAGCGGCAAACTGCTGGTGCCAGCCATTTACAACAACGTCATTCCCCTCAGCCCCACTCTGGCGGCCGTGCAGCCCGCCATTGCTGTCAAAGCCTTTTATCAGGAGCGAGAGCCTTATCTGTTCTATGTATACGGCAAAGGCGAAAAAGGCCAGGTGCCATGGAAGTTCATGACCGAGCATGTCTGGCAGGATGTGCGTTATCCGTTGGCATGGAGCGGTGAGGGCTCCGTCCCGGAATATTTTGCCTTGGCACGCGGCGTGGATACTCCCGTGCATATCCGCAATCTCGGCGGCAGCGCCCATAAAACCGGCACACCCACACTGGAGCGCCGGGATGGCACTTTGATCGTGCACTTCACTTCCGCCGACGGCATCGCTGTCAGCCGCATTCTCGATCTGAAAGGCGAGCCTGTCTCGCCGGTGCTGGGCGCTATCGAACGCTGGGAGTCCTATGCGGACATGCAGGCCTACCACTCGCGTAATCGACACAGCCCAAAGCAGCCATCATCAGTCGAGTACATTGCCACCAGCCTGACAGGCCAACACCCGACCCTGCCGTATGGAAAACTCTATACCCCCATCGACAACAACGGCGGCCCACTGCCTTTACCGGACGGTGTGATTGGTGTTTTCCCACTCAAGATAGATGCCAAACCCGATGCGCTACGCGAGACACAAGGCTGGGCGCTGGCCGAAGAAACACCGCAAGGAATCCGCCTGCGCTGGGGACAGGGACGCTTGCAGGATGTGGTGGACAACTACGCCGCCTTGCCAGTGGCTACGGGCATGGCGCGCTATATCGACCGCATGAGCGACCGCAATGCCTTCATCAAGGATGTATTTGCCATACGCAGCGCCGATGAAGATATCTGGCGACTCTATTTTTACTACAACCTCAAACCACAACCGGAAGAGGCACCACTGGCCACGGGCTCACAGGCGCGGGCCACTTACGACAACTATGTAGACGAGCGCATGGCTTATCAGCGCAACCTGATCACCGAATCCGCACGCAAGGAAGAAGCAGGGCGCCGGGCCGCATATGCCGCCGGGGAAGCGCATTACCAGAAGCTCCTGGCCGAGGGCAAACTCTGCGGCCAAACCAAGGAGGTCTACTACGAGTTGCATGTACCGGGGCTTGAGCAGGTGCTGCGTGAGTGCAGCATTCCCAGTGATGTACTTTTGAATTTTGCGCAAAGCAAGGGCGTCAGCGCCGACGTCATTGCGGAGGCCCGCTTCAAATACTACAAAGCCAAAGGCCACTACGAGCCGCGTATTCCAGCAGCGCCACCGGGTAGCGGCGGCGGACCGAACTGGAACAGCTGGGGCGACGCCATCATCAAATCCTCCAAGGAAAGCACCAACAGCTTCATACGCGAGAACAGGCAACAGCAATACCAGAACCTGGAAAGCTGGAACCGGGGCAAGCAGAACTGGTGCTGCTAAAGCCTCTGACAAAAACGAAAACGCCCGTCTGTGACGGGCGTTTTTCATGCTGCCAAGACCGCATCAGCGTGCAAGGGACTTCACGGCAGTAAATGTGGTGTCAGCTTTCTGCTGCTCGATGGCGATGGGCAACATCCTTTCATGCAGCAGTCGCCCCAGAACGACAGCGGCTTTGGTCGCCCCCGGCACATTACGCCGCAGGGTTTCCAGCGAAAAAATCAGTGGCGATGTCGAAAGCACCGCCGCCTTCCAACTCAAAGATTTCGGCAATCCCAAGGCATCGCCGCTCTCGTCCCCCATCACGATGCGTGTGAAGGCACTGCGGTAACCGGTTTCGATACGGGCAATGGCCTGTTTCCAGGCCGCGTCTCCGGCCTGCAGCCGGGGCACACCGTTCAGGGCCTGACCCAATGCGCGGGTGTCGTCATCCGGCTCCCCGTGCAGCATGTACTGCATCATGAGGGCACGCATGGAGTCATGCTCGCTGGCCGGCAGGATGCGTTCGTCCACACCCATCAGGTAACCGACATAGCGCCAAAGATGAATGACAGCTTCCCGCTCCTCACTGGTGAAGCGGAAGCCCAGAAGACGCAGCCCCAGCAGGAACACGGAAGAAAACTCCAGAATGGTGGCCATGCTGTCCGACTGGTTGATGGGGTGGCCCCAAGCCGCTTCGTCCCATTTGCCGGACTTCTTCAGCATGGCCCGGACCTGGGCATGCATGAGGCGCACACGCACGGCACTCTTGAAACCTTCGTGATGGCGCAACATGCCGTCGCGGGTAGTGGCATCCGTCCAGAATTTGCCGGTCTCGACCAGTCGACGTGGTGCCATGCGGTCCAGCTGGCCGGTGAATACGAGAGGTTTGGCGGCCGCCGCCACCAGATAGCCGCCCATGAGGGAAACATTGCGCAGCGAAAGCTCGGCAAACCAGCCGGTACGGCGCGTGACGTCACAGGCAAGATTGCATTTCTCGCGATCCAGCCAGACTGGTACTTCTTCAATCTGGCGGAACAGGGCACACAGAGCGGGCGGTGCGTCCTGCACGACATCAATCCCGTGCTCAAGGGCCAGGTCCACCAGCTTGCGCCCCTGTCCGGGCGGCAGCTCCTGATACATGGCGATGACGGCATCCGCCAAGGGATCACCCATGTTCAGGTAGCGCACATAGGACTCCAGTTGCGCCGGCTCGGGGGTGAGGTCTGCCGCCGTCAGCAGGCGCCCCAAGGCCCTCACCTTCCAGTTGTTACGGCTGGCCGGGTCTGGAACACGAGTGGGAGTGGAGACGGGAAAACGAGCGGCAGCGGTCATGGGAAGACACCTTGACTGATTGGTCGCGAAAGGATTGCACAAGCCCCCAAGCCCGACAAGGCAAGCCCTGCAAGCTTTTGTGACGCGGTCACAAGGCAGTGCCCAAGCCCAGCCAGAGACCGGGAATGGGCTGTGTCACTCCGGCAACTGCAGCAACAGCCCACGCTCGGCATGGCCGGCCTCGGGCTGCCAGGGCAGCACACCGAGACAAGGAGCCGCAATCATGGACTTGAGGGTAGCCACGTTCTCGTCCACCGCTTCCATGGCAGGGTCCACGATATTCCCCACCCAGCCCGCCAGACGCAGGCCGTCGCGCAGTATGGCCTCGACCGTCAGGATGGTGTGGTTGAGACAACCCAAGCGCAGACCCACCACCAGCACCACCGGCAGGCGCAACTCGCGCGGCAGTGCCGAAAGCTGCTCGCGCTCACTGACCGGCACCCGCCAGCCCCCTGCCCCTTCCACCAGTGCCAGGCCGGCACGCCGTGACAAGGTACCCCGGCAAAAACCCGCCAGTTGCTGGATGGATATCTTCCTTCCCGCCTGCTGCGCCGCCAGATGCGGAGACAAGGCTGCCGGCAAGGCCACCGGATTCACCTCGTCATAGCTCAAGGGCTCGGTCATCACGGCCATGAGCGCCAGGGCATCTTCATTGCGCAGGCCTTCAGTCGTTTGCTCGCAGCCAGCCGCCACCGGTTTGACAGCCAGGGTACTCAGGCCGCGCTCCTTCGCCGCTGCCAGCAAGGCACAGCTCACCGTGGTTTTGCCAACACCGGTATCCGTACCGGTCACGAAAAAAGCATTAGCCATTGCAATTGCTTCCACTCTGTTTGCCACTTGAACGGGCAAGAATTTTGTCCGGCATCAGAAATCCGTGCGGAGACAGAAAAGTGATCATGCCGGCAGCACGGCTTCCATGAAAATGGCTTCGTAGCGCAAAGGCAGCCCCTGTGGTTCACGCATGGCTTCCAGCACTCGCGTGACTTCAGCCAGCCAGTGCCGCCCCAGAAGATGGTTTTCACGCGGCATGTCTACCGTGTTCGCACCGATACCTTTCAGTGCCCGCAGCAACTCTCGCGGCTCGTCAAAGTGCATCGCAAAATCCTGATGATGAAACTGCAGCTGCCGGAAACCCGCTGACTCAAGTGCAACTCGCCAGTTTTCTTCCGAACGGAATTCGTTGACATGCAGCAAGCCACCTGCCCGCAAGCCATCAAGACTGCGTGGCCCGGGAACACTGGCCAGCAGCCTGCCGCCCTGCTTCAGCACACGGGAAAATTCTTCCGCGACAGTTATCGCCGACTCGCACCACTGCATGGCAAAGCTGCTGAAAACCACATCCACTGACGCCGCTGGCAGAGGAATGGTTTCCATATCGCCAAGCAGGGGCCGGATACGCGATGATGCAGGCAATGCGGCGAGCATGGCGGCGGCAATATCCAGCGCGATCACCTCCTGGACCGCCGGCTTTTCTGCCAGCAAACGGGACTCCCGACCGCTGCCACAGCCGGCATCCAGCACCACGCCGGCAAACGCCGTATGTGCAAGGAGCGTGTCGGCAATCGACTGCTGCAAGGCAGCATGAGAGGCATAGGACAAGGCCGCGCGCGAAAACCGGCTGGCAATTTCCTGCTTGCGGCTTGAGAGGCTGCTCACGGGTGCGTGCTCATGCGACTGAACTGCAGCAAGGCATCAGCACACGCCTTGGGATGTGAAACGAAGGGCAGATGTGCGGCCTTGGGCAGGGTCAGCACCACGGCATCGGGGCGGATATCCTGAATGGACCTGCCCACGGCAGCCGGCACCAGCACATCACGCTCACCCAGCAGAACCAGCAGAGGCATGGAGAGCACACGCAATTCCTGTCGCAAATCGCTACGCGCCAGTTGCTGCAAACCGGCGTGCAGGACTGCCGGTGCAGGCAGTGCATGTGCTGACAAAACCGTGTGAAGGAAACGCAAATCCGGCTTCATGCTCTGGCTACCCTTGCACTGCAGCGCAAGAAATCCTTCCAGGGTAATCAGGGGATTTTCCCTCAGGGCATCCGAAAAATCGGCAAACACTTCCGGCGGCATTGCTGCGCGCCAGTCCGGCCGTTGCAAAAAGCAGGGTGTCGCCGCCAGCAGGCACAAGGCCTGCACGCTGGCCGGGTGGCGTCTGGCCATTTCCAGTGCATGCAGCCCGCCCAGCGACCAGCCCAACCAGAGTGCAGGCTCCGGCAGCAAGGCCTGCAATTCGCTGAAAAACCGGTCTCCGGATACCGTCACGCTGCTTTTGCCAAAGCCCGGAAGATCGACACAGACCACGCGGAAATGTGGCGTGAGCACGGGTAAAAATCCTTCCCAGACGCCGGAGTGCAGTCCCCAGCCATGCAGCAGGACCAGCGTGGGTGCCGCCGCCGGCCCTTCATGAACCCTGTGATGAAGCCCGCTCATGGCAACTCCCGGCAGGCCGCCAGTGCCTTGAGCAGGATGTCGACATCGGCTTTTTCATGCGCTGCCGAAAACGTGATGCGCAAACGCGCAGAACCGACCGGAACGGTGGGAGGCCGGATGGCACCGACCAGCAAACCCTGCTCTTCCAGCGACTGGCTCCAGCGCAGGGCCCGCTCGTTGCTCCCCAGCAGCAGGGGTTGTATCGGTGTGTCGCTTGCCAGCAACTCCAGGCCCAGAGCCGAGGCCTTCAGGCGGAAATATGCCACCAGTTCCTGCAGCTTTTCGCGTCGCCAGTGCTCGCGCTGCACCAGCCTGAGACTGGCACGAGTGGCTGCCGCCACACCCGGCGGCAAGGCTGTGGTGAAAATATAAGGGCGCGCGGAATTGATGAGGAATTCGATCAGTGCATCGTCACCGGCCACGAAGGCGCCGAAGGTTCCCAATGCCTTGCCCAGCGTTCCCACGAGCACGGGCAACTGCGCGACCGAAAGACCGGCCTGTTCGGCAATGCCGGCACCGCTGGCTCCCAGCACACCGACGCCATGGGCATCGTCCACCATCAGCCAGGCATCATGTTTTTTTGCCAGCGCGGCGAGCGCCGGCAGGGGCGCAAGATCACCGTCCATGCTGAAGACACCATCGGTCACGACCAACTTCCGGACCGCCGTGCTTTTTTCCAGCAGCTCGGCCAGATGGCCGGTGTCGTTGTGACGATAGCGCTGGAATTGCGCACCGGACGCCAAGCCACCGTCAATCAGCGACGCATGATTGAGCTTGTCCTCGAATACGGCATCGCCCTTGCCCACCAGCGCCTGCACGATGCCGGTATTGGCCATGTAACCGGTCGAAAAGAGCAGGGCCCGCGCACGCCCGGTAAAGGCCGCAAGCTCTTCCTCCAGCGAGTGGTGTTCTGCCGAGTGGCCGCATACCAGATGCGAGGCCCCGCTCCCTACGCCATATGTCTGTGCCGCTGCCGTGAAGGCAGCAATGATCTCGGGGTGATTGGCCAGCCCCAGATAATCGTTGCTGCAGAAGTTCAGCAATTCACGGCCATTTACCCGGACGCGGGCACCCTGTGCCGACGTCAGCGTACGACGCTGGCGATAGAGACCATCAGCCTTCTTTTGCGCAAGCAGGGAAGAGAAATCAAATGACATGGCTGGAGCGCCAGTGTTGCCTCTTCTCCCCGCAAGCGGGGAGAAGAGGCAGAAAGAATCAGTTCACGGTTTCACGCGGAGCCATGGCATCGCGGGTCAGCGCTGCCATCTGTTGCTGCCGCAGGGACTGGGCAATGGCCTCTTCACGCGATTCATCCGAAACGTCCTGTGCACTTTCGGTGTTGATGCCCAGGCGGGCAAACAGCTGGCGATCATGTGCGGCTTCGGGATTGGGTGTGGTCAGCAGTTTTTCACCGTAGAAAATCGAATTGGCACCGCCCATGAAGCAGAGCGCCTGCATCTGGTCATTCATAGTTTCACGCCCGGCCGACAGACGCACATGCGACTCAGGCATGAGGATGCGCGCAACCGCCACCGTTCGGATGAATTCGAAGGGGTCCAGATCATCCACATCCCCCAGTGGCGTGCCTTCAATCTTCACCAGCATGTTGATGGGCACGGATTCGGGATGTGCCGGCAGGTTGGCCAGTTGCATGAGCAGGCCGATACGGTCTTCACGCGCCTCGCCCAGCCCGACGATGCCACCACAACAGACCTTGATACCGGCCTCACGCACATGCGCCAGCGTGCTCAGGCGATCGTTATAGGTGCGCGTGGTGATGATCTTGCTGTAATGCTCCGGCGAGGTGTCGAGATTGTGGTTGTAGTAATCGAGCCCGGCTTCGGCGAGTTGCTGTGCCTGCTCGCCCGAGAGCATGCCCAGCGTCATGCAGGTCTCAAGGCCCAGGCCTTTCACCTGCTTCACCATTTCCAGCACATAGGGCATGTCTTTTTCACGTGGCGAACGCCATGCCGCGCCCATACAGAAACGGCTGGCTCCCTTTTCCTTCGCGTTGATTGCCTCTTCCACAACCTTCTGGATGGCCAGCAGCTTCTCTTTATCCAGGCCAGTGTCGTAATGGCCGGACTGCGAGCAGTACTTGCAGTCCTCCGGACAGGCACCGGTCTTGATGGAGAGCAGCGTGCTCACCTGCACTGTATTGGGATCGAAATTGGCACGGTGCACGGTCTGCGCCCGGAACAGCAGGTCCATGAAGGGCAGGTCAAAAAGGGCACGGACTTCGCTGCGGGACCAGTCGTGGCGTATGGCGGTCATGGCGGGCTTCCTGTGACGGCGGGCAACGGCAGCTTTCCGGAGGGTGGAAACGCCTGTTAAGGTGGAGCCGTCAACTTTGGCGACGGCTGAAAGTTGACGGAATGGTCACCCGGGACAGGATGTCCCGTCAACTTGCAGGGATGCTCATGGTTAACCGATGGTCATTTTTCGATCAAATCCTTCGTCAATTCCCCCAGGCCTGCCTGCTCTGTGACATTCCAGGTCGTGGCCAACCCCTCTGCCAAGGCTGCCGGCAGGACCTTCCCTGGAATACTTCGGCCTGCGAGCTTTGCGCTCTGCCGGTGCCGACAGGCCAGACATGCTGCGCGGCCTGCCTTCAGAAACCCCCGCTGCAAACCCGTACCCTGGCGCCCTTGCGCTACGAATTTCCCGCAGACCATCTGGTAGCCGGGCTGAAATACCACGGCCGTCTGGCACATGCCCCGTTACTGGGGAAACTGTTGGGAGAATTGCTGTACCAGCGCATTGCGGACAAGCGCATGCAAGCACCCGACCTCCTCCTGCCTGTCCCCCTGCACAGGACGCGACTGGGTGAGCGCGGCTACAACCAGGCCATGGAAATTGCCCGTCCGCTGGCCCGCCAGCTCAGGCTGCCCCTCGAGATAAGGCTACTGACCCGCCACCGTGCCACAGCAGCACAAATGCAGCTGGATGCCGCCCAGCGCGCACGCAATCCGCGCGGAGCTTTCCGCATCGAGAAGGAAAGGCTGGCTGCATTGAAGCCACCACAACATGTCGCCGTGATTGACGATGTCATGACCACCGGTACCACTCTGGCAGAAATCACCCGCCTGCTCCGTGATGCCGGCATTCCCGAAATCAGCCTGCTTGTGGTGGCCCGCACACCCTGAAAGCCTGCTCATGATCCCGGCTATCGTCGTTAAAGCCTTCGCCGGAACGACGGAATGCACAGTGTGCAGGAGCCGGCTTATCGCCCCGACAGGCCAACGTCACCGAAACAATTCCGCAAACAAAGTCTCGCACTATGCGCCGGCTTTGCTGGCAGGTGCCGAAGGCCAACGGTAGAATGGCCGCGCTTTCGGCAACGTTGCCCGCTGCGGGCAGGACCCTCGCCTATCGATCCAGAGCCAATTCGCTGCCTTCTTCAACCATCCCTCTACAATCATGAGTGAAGAAGGCCGCCCTGCCGTTGAGAGTACCCGTCCATGCTGATGGCTTTCACACTGAACAAAGGACTGCTTGAGCAAGTCGCCATCAATGCCGCCTCGGACCTTGCCCCCGAGGTCATCTGGGTAGATGCCATCGCCCCCACCGACGAAGAACGGGACTGGCTACGCGAAGCCTACGGGCAGGAACTGCCCACCATCGACGACATCTACGAAATCGAGGCCACCTCGCGCTTCTACGAGAACGATGACGGCCTGCACATCAGTTCCTACTTCCTGAACTACGCCGACGAGAACTCCGAGAACATCTCGGCCGCCTTCGTATTCCACAGCGACCGCCTCTTTACCCTGCGCGAGGAAGAACTTGCCGCCTTCCGCCTCTTCCGCCTGCGGGCGCGCAAGGGGCTGGTCACGCTGACCAACTCCAAGTCCATCATGCTGGGCCTGTTCGAGACCAAGGTGGAAAACCTGGCCGACATCGTGGAACGCATCGCCGCCGATCTGGAAAAGACCAGCCGCCAAGTGCTGGGCAATGCCGAGCAGGACGACATGGAATCCGTGCTGACGGATCTCGCCCAACAGGAAGACTTGAACGGCAAGGTCCGCATTTCCATGATGGACCTGCAACGCATGCTCTACCTGCTGCTGCGTTCCGGCATCCTCAACGCCGAGCAGAGCGAGCGCCTGCGCGACATCATCCGCGACTCCGAGTCCCTGATCGCCAGCACCAGCTTCCTCTTCGACAAGATCAAATTCCTGCTGGACACCACGCTGGGCTTCATCAACGTCAACCAGAACAAGATCATCAAGATATTCTCGGTGGCCTCGGTCGCCTTCCTGCCGCCCACCATGATCGCCAGCATCTACGGCATGAACTTCGACATCATGCCCGAGCTGCACTGGGACCTGGGCTACGGCTGGGCACTGGCCTTGATGCTGGCCTCGGCCGTGGCGCCCTACCTGTGGTTCCGCAAGAAGAAGTGGCTTTAAGAAGGGCTTTGGCAGGCCCGGAAGCCGGCATGGCCGGCACCGGGCAAACACGGCATAATCGGGCAGCCGGCCCGCCGGTCCGGGAAGCCACCAAGAGCACCAATAAAAAGAAAGAGGACATGCCATGCGCCTTCAGGGATCGGCCCTTGCGGCTCTGTTGACCCTTCTGACCGCCTCCGCACTGCTGCCCACCCAGGCCGCCGCCGCCCCGCTGGACCCCAAGATACTGCCCGCTATTCTGGTCTCCGCCGGCCGCGTGGATACCCGCAGCGATGACACCGGTGTCGGCAGTGGCTTCTTTCTGGACGCCAACTACACCCGCACCTTTCTCAATGGCGGTGGGAGCTACAAATCCTGGGGCAGCGATGGCGACCTCGTGAATGTCTATGCCGGCGTCGGCATTTCCAAGCTCATCCAGCTCCAGATCGGCATGGGTACGCAGGGCGTGGTGCGTCGCGTTCGCAACGACTTCAACCTCACCTCCATCTACGACTTCGTCACCGGCACCAAGCGCAACCGCTACAACACCAGCCTCGGCAACCGCCTCACGCTGACCTTCGCGCTGGAAAACTACGCCGATGAAGAAAAGCTGGACAACTTCCATATCGGGTTGGGGTTGTTGTACTGAGCCCAGGCAAATTGGGCTGATGCAGGCAGCTCAACAATCAATAATGGAATCAACTAAATTGGCTGGGCTTTGCAGTCCAACACCTGCAAATAGCCCTCGCCGCTCCCAGATCAAATGCCGTTTTCATCCTCGAGCAGTCCTTGCAAACCCAAAGCCAGGAAAATCTTTACGAGCTTGAGACGAACACACTCAAGGATATGATGGCTAATCAGCCGGGTTATACGTCAGAAGTAACGTAATTCAAGGCGTCAATTTTGACGTCTATTAAAAGTTAGGTTGTTATGAAAGCCATCGATGATAACGAGCTTAAAATCACAGCCCTACGTGCGCTCCATGGGAATACGCCACAGAATCTCACCGCCTTTTCTCTGGAATTTGAGCCCCGCACAGGCAACCTCACGTGTTTGGCAGTCTTTAGCAGCAACCCAACAGAAGAAGATATTGATAATGTTTCATCCACAATTGCCGAAGTTGAGGCAGCGTGGCCAGAGATTCGAAGCACAACTGACAAATATCTTGCTACCAAAGAGGCGGCTTCACTTTCCCCTCTTCGTATCGAGGTCTTTAAAAAATAGGTTGTAGTTAAGCAACCTAACAATTCATTCAAGAGGCGACGCCACCGTGGGCGGTGCGCCCTTAACTCAAACGTTATACCTCGAAGTCAAAAAGTATCCATCCACTCGCCATGAGCTCAATATGATTTACAGCGATCTCCTCAGGCAAATTCTTATATCTGCAACGGGCTTAACGTTCGTGATATTTGCACTGTGGTCAATTTTTCAGCCAGCAAGCTTGGCAAAGCTACTCGGCTATCAGCTAACTCCACCCAATGGGAACAGTGAGTTTGGAGCAATTTACACAGGTGTCTTTCTTGGGCAAGCGGCCCTATGTGTATTGGCTGCTTGCCGCATACATGACCAATCACTCGGCGACCTTGTTGCTATATTCTTACTACTACAACCAGTCGGGCGTATTCTTCCTTGGCTTCAGCACGGCGCTCCCCAAGGTGTTTTGCGTCTTCTTTTAATCACAGAGCTGTTGGGCGGCTTTCTCATCTTGATAGTGAGGCCCATTGCCTAACCAGTCACTCCAGGCGGACGCTGCCAGTGCCGCCTTAACTCCAGCGCCAGGCGCGGCAAGAGACACCAATGAGCCAAGTCGCCACAAGGTTGAGATTCAAAGCAAAGCTGCTTCGCCCTGCCAAGCTAGGCAAAGAAAGCTTCTGGGCGTTTGTAGTTTTGCCAAAACCCATAAGTGAAAACCTCCCTCGGCGCGGAAGAACCAGCGTGGAAGGCACCATCAACGGCCATCATTTTCAAGCCTTGCTGGAGCCCGATGGTCAACTTAGCCATTGGCTGAAAGTCGACAAAGCGCTGCAAGAAGCTTGTGGTGCAGAAATGGGCGACATGGTTACGCTGGATATTGCTTCAGTGGCCAAAGAGCCTGAACCCAAGCTGCCAGCAGACCTCCAGAAGGCACTTGCCGCTTCACCGGAGGCCAGAGCGGTATGGGATGCCACCACAACCATTGCCCGGATTGACTGGATACACTGGATTGAATCCGCAAAACAGGAAAAGACTCGCAAGAGCCGTATAGAGAGTGCATGTGACATGCTGGCTTCCGGGAAAAACCGGGTTTGCTGTTTTGATCAGTCGGGGTTCTACAGCAAAAGCCTCAGTGCTCCCCAAGCTGAGGAGTAAAATGCCTTTCATATTCCGAGTTCGGCACGCTCTAAAAGCTCATTAAAGCCGATGCCACTTTGCGGTTGAGGCATCGCCTCGTAGCTGATGGCAGGTCATGCTTTGCCAACCCAGTCTGTGCCATCCACTGTCACCATTCCTTCACCAAACTGTCGTCCAATCGCGATCAGGTTTTCATGGCCTGTCACGAGGATGCCGCCCTGAGTCATTCCCTTCCTGAATTCACAACGCTGGATGAGCTCCTCACCAAGGGCCACCCGTATTTGCGTGCCGAAGTCATCACGACCGTTGATGCTGAAGGGCAAACACTGCCCGTGTGGTGCCTGGAAGCGGGCAGTACGTCTGCCAATGCCCCCGCCATCGGTTTTTTTGGCGGTGTGCATGGCATGGAGCGAATCGGCTCCGAAGTCCTGATGGCCTGGTTGCATACCTTGGTTGAACGGCTGCGCTGGGACTCGAGCTTTGCCGCCTTGCTGGAGCGGGTCCGGCTGGTGTTCATGCCCATGGTGAATCCGGGTGGCCTCCTGCTGGGTACGCGCGCCAATCCTGCCGGTGTGGATCTCATGCGCAGCGCGCCCCTGGACGCCAACGGCAAAGTGCCTTTGTTGGTGGGCGGGCACCGGCTGGGGCCGCACTTGCCCTGGTACCGGGGTCGGCTGGGTGACAGCCTGCCGCCGGAAACGGTGGCACTCTTCGAGGTCGTACGAAGCCGGCTACATGCGCATCCGTTTTCCATTGCCATGGATTGCCATTCAGGCTTCGGCTTCCGCGACCGCATCTGGTTTCCCTATGCACGCAGCCACGAGCCCGCACCCAACCTGCCGGAAGCCTTTGCCCTGCGCGCCCTTTTCAACCGCACCTGGCCCAACCACAGCTTCTACCTGATGGAGCCGCAGTCGGCGAGCTACACCACGCACGGTGATCTCTGGGATTTTCTCTATGACGAATTCCAGACCAGAAACTCCGGTACTTTCCTGCCCTTCACGCTGGAAATGGGTTCCTGGCTTTGGGTGAAGAAGAATCCGCGACAGTTCTTTTCCTGGTTCGGTCACTTCAATCCCGTTTTACCGCATCGACTGGAGCGTGTGTTGCGCCGTCACCTCACCCTGTTCGATTTCCTGATTGCGGCCACTGCTGCATGGGAAAGCTGGATGCCTGAAGCAAGGCTGCGGGAGGTGTACCGAAAGGAGGCGATGCAACGGTGGTTTGGTGAGGAAGAGAAAAAATAGTGATGTCATCCCGGCTCGAACCGGGACCCATGCGGCATCTGTTTTGCCACCGCCGTATGGACCCCGGCCTTCGCCGGGGTGACGGATGGGAAACACTTTTATTTGATCGGCTTTGCGTTTACGGACACAACACCGCATCAATGCCACAAACCGCTCCCTCACGTATCCAGCTCGTGATGGTGCTGTAGTGCTCACGGCCCAGTGCAGTATCGCGGTCCATGCGTATACCACCGCCATGGTTGAGGCTGGTCGGCTTGGTGAGCAACTTGCTGTTCTCGGGATCACGCAGGTCCACACGCTCCATCACGCGCTGGTAGAGGCCACTGTCTGCCGTCCAGTAGACCGGAATGCCGGGGTAGGAGCCGCTGTTGCCAGCGGCGCTGTGGCAGTCGGTACATTGCTGGCCGACAGCATCGTTGGTGAGCAACGGCAGAATGTCCTGTGCAAAAGTGAGTTGCTTCGGTGGCCGTGGCAAGGAGCTGTCGACTGTGAGCAGCAGGCTCTCCTTTGCGTTCGTACCACGGCCGTTGCTCACCACCAGTTCGAACTCGTAAACACCGTCTGCCGGCATGCCGAAGATGACGAGCTGAGGGCGTGCCGAGCCGGCATACAGCAGGCTGACATGTGCACCGGGCGGCTGGACCGCCGGCTGGCTGACCAGACGCCACTGCCAGTGACTGGCGAAGAGGCTGGCATTGCCGTCCAGACGATCAGGCAATGCCTGCACGGTACGGCTGGCACCGGGACGCGCCACCGGCTGCCCCGGCTGCACGACACGACCCTGGCTGTCGAACAGCGAGGGTTCGGACAGGAAGGCAGCCAGCATGGCGGGGGCAGCATCGGGATGACTCCAGAAGCTCTCGAAATTTCGCAGCGACATTGGCATGAGGCCGCGACGGTAAACGTAGTCGACGATGCGACTGCGATAACTGATGAACTTTTCCCAGGTAGAAAAATTGATGGCATTGCCAAGACCGGCATTGCCGGCCGGCAGGGTCTCGCCGACGGTCGTACCCTGCAGGGCATGGCAGCCCACGCAATGCGGCTCGACAACCTGCCGGAAAAGCTCTTCCACGCCAGCAGGACGCGACGGCGTCTGCGCCCAGCCCGCCGGGATGGCGAGGTCATTGCTCACTGCTGCATCCATGGTGGGGCCGTAGCGCCCTTCGGCCAGCTCAAGAGCGAAATCCGCGAGCCAGTGGCCCTGGCTGTTGGCGGCACGCGATGCGATGACGCCGTGGGACTCGTGCACATAACGGTTGATCACGCGCAGGCCGTCTTCCAGTTGCGGGCGCTGGTAGGCCAGTTGGGGCGAATACTCGAGATGGGCCGCGTCCAGCAGGTTGAGCTTGGCCGAGCGCAGCGACTGCGCCTGGAATTTGCCGTTCTCGTCCAGCGGCAGGGTCTGGCCGCCGTGGCATGCCCAGCACATGCCGGGCATGTGCTTGACGCCTCGCCCGTCCAGGTCGGCCGAGGCGATGCGTTTGCCGTTTTTGTCGAAGGTGAAGAACTTGGTGATCATCATGGCGCCGTTGTCGTTCGGCCCGTCCTGGTTGGCGGGGCTGAACTCGATGGCATTGGTGCCTTGCAGGTAGCGCATGTCCTGCGCAATCGCCGCTTCGACATTGAGCGGGCCGTAGTTCGTGCTGCTGCCCGGTTGCAGTACCACCACGAAGTTGTTCACGAAGAAGGCAAGCGTGCCGTCGGTATTGCGGCGGGCATACATGTCGCGGCCGTAACCAAGATCCTTGGCATCGCGGAAGATCACATGCGAGTCGAAGCCGGCATCGAAGCCGTTCTTGCTTTTCCAGTCGGCCAGCGTCGTGCGCTCGCCGGCCGGATCGACAGCAGCGTAGTAGGCATCGCCATAAGCCGCCGAGCTGATGCGGCTTAGCGGCAGGTCTATCGTGCCATCGGCACGCGTCACTACCTGGCCATTGAGCTTCAGCACGAGATGCGTCGGTGTCGCCGAGAGGGTAGTGATGGTGAGGCCGCCAGCGCGAGCCAGTTCAAGGGGCCGGCTGTCGCTGCCGCCTCCCGGCCAGTTGCCGCTCAGGGTCTGCGTGCTGCCGTCATCCCGCCGGACCTGCACCGTATAGCTGCCGGCAGCAACGCCACTCTGCGGGCCAACCTCAAGCACATAGTCACCGGCCGCCAGTGGCGCCTGCGTATTCGGAAAAAGCAGGAAAGAATCGGGGGCATCGGCAGGCGGCAGGGCACGCTCCACCTTGGTGTCGTCGTCACCGACGCAGCCAGCCAGCATCGTCACCAGCGCCAGCGAAAAAAGAATGCGCATGGACATGATCAGAATCTCGTCAGCAGGCCGGCGCGTACGAGCACGCGCTGGTAGTTGTTGTCGCCCCGGGCGTCCACATCCACGCCCTGTACCGAGAAGTCGGCAGAGAGGTTATGGCTGAAGGCACGGTTGAGGCCCAGGGTCAGCACATGCGTGGTGGCCTTGAGGCGATAGGCAATCCAGTTTCCGCAGAATTTCCCGTTGAAGGCCGCATCCGGTTCGATGGCCGTGCTGGCACTGACCAACCCGAAGATGTCGTTGGCCGGCAGGCCGTTGCAGAACGCCAGTTGTGCCGAGGAAAAGGTGTCGCCGCGCAGATGGCTGTAACCACCATAGGCACTCCAGTCCTTGCTCAACATGAAATCCAGATTGAGGAAGGCGCGGCCACTGGTGGTATCGAAGACCGTGCCATCGGAACGACGCTCCACACCTTCAAGGCCGTAGGACGCCATGATGCGGTCGTTGATGCGCCTGGAGGCAAAGGCCTGCACGGTGTAGACCGCACTGTCGCGCTGGCTGACGTTGTAGTCGTCCATCTGCGCGGTAAAGCTGAACTGGTAGACCGGGCGCAGGAAGCCCAGCACCGGCTGCCAGCGCAGGATGGCCTGGCCGCCGGCAGTGACACGCCCCAGCGTGGTGATCTCACGATAGCCCTCGCCTTCGACGAAGGCGCGCAGGTTGATCGCAGTAGTGTGGCCAGGCTGGGTGCGCCAGCCCAGGGAAAGACTGCCCAGCAGGCTTTCGTCCTCAAGGATGTCGCGTTCGCGTTCGGCACGACTGACATTGCTGTCATAGGTTGCCGTGGCTTCGCCATCAATCACCCAGTCTGCATGCGCACCACTGGCTGCCAGCAACAGCAGCGCCATGGCACGGGACAGGTATTTCTGCCTGAACATCCTCATCACACCCGCTCCCTGCGAACCAGCACCAGTCCCGTCATCATCAGCACCAGCAGCCACAGACCCGCGCTACCGGTCTGGCTTTCCGTGGGTGGCGTGCCCACCGCCACGCTGCGCGCTACCGTCGGTGCCGCTGTCACGCGCACGGCGCCGTTCACCTGGCCATCGGCATCATTGGCGCCGCCATCCGTCAGCGTGAGCTGAATGCAGTCGTTACCCGGCAGCAGCCCCGGCTGCCAGGCGGCATCCTGCGGTGCCGGGCACTGGCCATCCACACGCCGCGCGGAATGGATTTCATCGCCACCTGTGGCAGAAAAATCTGTCCAGCGTGCCGCGGGTGACAGCTCGCGCCAGACCACGCCCGTGGTGAGTGCCACCGGTAACGGCAACACTACATGCGCGACGCGACTGACAGGAGAAAGACCGCTGATCTCGAAATCGTAGATGGCACCGATCGCCACACGGTCCGTGTCATGAATGATGCCGCTGACATCGGCTACCTGTGCGGCAAACACCTGTATGCCTGCCTGCAGGGATGATTGCGCCGCCAGCGCATATTCCCCCAGCGCCAGAGCCAGGCCGTTGTCCGCCACCACCATCAAGAGCAGGCTGCCGTTACCCAGACGCAGGGCCATGGTTTCCGGAGACTCGTTGGCAACGACATCCAGATAATCAAGCAGGCCGTTGCCATTGCGGTCAGCCAGTCCTTCGCTGCTGTCCGGCAGGCCGTCACCATCGGCATCGCCGGCACCCAGCACCGGGCGATTGTTCTGCACCAGCAAGGTGATCGAGCGCCTCACTTCATGCAGGCCATCCCAGGCACTCACGCTCAGCGTATGAACCCCCGGCGTTACCGTGAGCAAGCCTGTCACGACTTCACAGCCGTTGATGGTGACGGGCAGCACACCCGTCGACCAGTCGCGACAAACCGGAGTTCCACCGTTCGGATCGCTGACCAGCGCCGTCACGGTGACATTGCCGTCATCGCGATACACCACCTGGCGCTGCTGGCCGTTCTGCACGGCATGCAAGCTGAGCGAGGGCGGCGCGGGCTGGACCGTGATGGCCACGGTATGCGTGAGGAAGCGGTCTTCGCCCAGCACGGCATCGCTGCTACCGAGTCCGGTCAGGGTGATCTCCAGCCGCTTTTCCGCAGCAACGCCACTCTGGATGTTCACCACGATGTTCTTTTCGGTTTCACCGGCGGCAAAGGTCAGGTTGCCAGGCAAAGCCACGTAGTCCGGGCCCGCCAGCGCCGTGCCGCCGGTGACATAACTCACGGTCAGCGGCGAAGACAGGGCGCCATTGAGACGTACCGGCACGTTCACCACTTGGCCCGGCCCTGCCTGCTGGCTGCCGCCCAGCGTGACCAGCGGCCGGACGATCAGTGTCTGCGTGACCATGGCGCTGTTGCCCTCCGTGTCGGCCGCAGACCAGGTGATGGTGTGCGAGCCCGGGCGGAAAGGACCGTGCCTGTCGGCAGATACCTGCACCGGCACCAGCACGCCAGACTGGTAGTCGGCTGCTGCTGCACTCAACGTACCAGCCAACACGGCACCGGCAGTGACAGCAACCGGTGTGTAATAAGCGCTGGACGTGACGTGAACCACGGCCCCACCGGTCTGTATGACGGGAGCCACAGAGTCCGTGCGCATGTTGAGGCAGGTCGGGTCAGTACCTGAATCGCAGGCCAGGAACTCATCAAGATTGCTGAGGCCATCGCCATCCAAGTCCAGCAGCGCATCGGCGGGGTCATAAGGGTCCAGACCGTTGGCGAGTTCAACCACATTGGGAATGCCATCACCGTCGATGTCGTCATCGCAGGCGTCGCCGATGCCGTCACCGTCGTTATCGGCCTGGTTGCTGTTGGCCGTGTTCACGCAGTTGTCGCGGTAATCCGGAATGCCGTCGCTGTCCGTGTCGACCACGGTGAACTGGAAGGTTGTGATACCCGTGAGGTTGCCGGGATCGCGTGCACGCACCGTCACCGTCGTGGTGCCGGGCACGGTGGCAGGTACTGCGTTCCAGGTGATCCGGCCACGCGTGCTGCCCGTGGCCGCAATGCTCATGCCGGCCGGCGCGCCGACCAGCGACCAGGTAAGTTGCGAGGCGGCGTTGTCAGGGTCCGTTGCGGATGCCTGCAGGCTGAAGCTGTTGGTAGTGACCGCCTGGGGAGGGATGGCATTCACAACGGGGGCATCATTCACCAGCGCCACCGTAATCGTGAAGGCACGCGTCACCTGCGGATTGCTGCCATCGCTGACTCCCACCGTCACGTTAACCGAAGTCGCCACGCCTTCGGGCGGCGTCCACGTGATGCGGCCCGTCGTCGAGATATTCATGCCTGTCGGCGCGACCGGCAATGAATACGTGAGCGGATTGCTTTCCGGATCGCTCGCCAACACCTGATAGCTGTAGGGCTGGTGCTCTGTCGCGCTCTGCGCAGGGGGCGCCGTGATCGTCGGTGGATCATTCACCAGCGTCACCGCAATCGTGAAGGCACGTGTCACCAACGGGTTGCTGCCATCGCTGACTCCCACCGTCACGTTCACCGAGGCTGCCACGCCTTCGGGCGGCGTCCAGGTGATGCGGCCCGTCGTCGAGATATTCATGCCGGCCGGCGCAACCGGCAACGAATACGTGAGCGGATTGCTTTCCGGATCGCTCGCCAACACCTGATAACTGTAGGGCTGATGCTCTGTCGCACTCTGCGCAGGGGGCGCCGTGATCGTCGGCGGATCATTCACCAGCGTCACCGCAATCGTGAAGGCGCGGGTGACGGCAGGGTTCACGCCGTCACTGACACTGACAGTCACGTTCACCGACGTCGCCACACCTTCCGGTGGCGTCCAGGTGATGCGGCCTGTCGTCGAGATATTCATGCCGACAGGCTTGACCGGCAACGTATAGAGAAGGGTATCGCCTTCCGGGTCGCTCGCCAGCACCTGATAGCTGTAGGGCTGGTGCTCCGTCGCACTCTGCGCCGGAGGTGCGGTGATACTCGGCGCATCGTTCACATCAGTGACACTGATGGTGTAGCTGCGCGGCACATGATTCACGCCGTCGCTCACCACATAGGTGACATTCACCGAGCTGGCGCCGCTTTCAGGCGGCGTCCAGGTAATCAGGCCGGTGGCCGAAATCGTCATGCCGACAGGGAAAACCGTGAGGTTGTAGCTGAGCGGCTGGCCCTCCGGATCACTGGCAAGCACCTGGTAGTCATAGAGCTGGTGCTCGACAGCAGCGGTTTCATCCGTTGAGTTGATGACGGGCGGATCATTGTCCGCCGCCACATTGATGGTGAAGGAAGTTGTGGCGTTCTGTACACCATCGCTGACGCGCACCGTGACGTTTTGCGAATAATTTCCGGTGGCCTCGGGCGGCATCCATTGGATGAGGCCGGTGGCTGAGATCGTCATGCCGGCAGGAGCAACCGTCAGGTTGTAGCCTAAGGGTTGGCCCTCGGGATCACTGGCGACCACCTGATAGCTGAAAGCCTGGGACTCCGTGGCCGATTGCGTCAGCACACTGTTGACGACCGGAGCATTGTTGACGGCCGTCACGTTGATGGTGAAAGACCGGGTATGGTCCAGATTGCCATCCCAGACCCGCACCGTGACATTTTCCGAGTAATTGCTGAGCGCCTGCGGTGGCGTCCACTGGATGAGGCCGCTGGAGGCATTGATGGTCATGCCGGCAGGTGCCGTCGTCAGGTTGTAGGAAAGTGTGTCGTTCTCGATATCGCTGGCCGTGACGGTATAGCTGAACTGCACGGCCTCAGTTGCACTCTGGGGCGAGGGGATGGCCGTGAGCACAGGAGCATCGTTCACGGGCGTGACAGTGAGCACCAACGGATACAGGGCACCGTTGTTGCTGCCGTCACTGGGGCGGATGTTGACGGTGTACTGTGTGTTGACCTTGGGCGCATCGGGTGTATTCACCGCTGGCCAGCTGAAAACATTGCCGGTGATGCTCATGCCAGTCAGCGCACCACTCTGGATGGTGTAGGCATTCGCGCCATTGGCCCCGGCGAGCGTGATGGAAAAGCTTTGGTCTTCGTTGAGCGTGGTGCTGCCGCTGTGGCTGCTGATGCTGGGGCAGGCCGAGGTGGTGAAGCTGCGCTCCGTGGAAGTGGTGGTGACGCTGCTGATGCCGCGTACACGGAACTGATAACCCGTACCACAGGCAAGGCCGCTCACGGCATGGGCGATGCTGCGCGTGGCCGTGCCGCCACCCGTCCAGGTGGCCGAGTTGGCACTGCTGGTGGAAACACCGCCCGACGTCGTGTAGTAGGTCACCGAATTCCCGGCCGTGTAGGAGCCGCCACTGACACGCCACTCCACCACATAACTGGCATCGATACCGTTGTCGTTCAGGCTGCTGGCATTCAGCGTGGCGCCGTTCTTGCCAATGGCAGAAGCAGGGTCGCTGACCACGCCCGGTGCCGCCGTATTGGGCCGGCCGGCATCGATCCATGCCTGCATCAAGCTTTTCTCGGCAGTGGACAGATGGGCATAGCCCGTGCCCGCTGCGTTATAAGGCATGGCACCCGCCTGGATGTAGGTATTGGCATTGACGCCATGTGTGTTTGCCGCGGCATAGTTATTGAAATCAACACCTGCAGGCGCACTGTTGCGAGCCACCGCCCCCACCAGCAAGGAGCTGTGGCAACCGGTACAGGAACGTACGGAGTTGTTGTTGAAGATATTGGCAGCGACGCCCTGGGTGCCGCTGTAGGTCACCGTCGCCTGAACAGGCAGGTGCAAGAAAAGGCAGGCAGCCGCAAAGGCCCATGCCCGTAGACAGAATGACATACCCCGGTTCCCTCCATCTGGAACACAAAAAAGGCCGCGCTCCCGCTGTGACGGATCTACGGCCTCAAAGGGAGGCAACCCGCCTCCCTTTCAAATAATATTTGCGGCCCATCATAAGAGGCGGCCGGGGAAAATCCCATACACCCCGTCGCAAGACGGGCAGACTCGCGATCTGCGATGTTCTTCACACATGCCGTGCCCGGCCGTCATGTTATATAGTCGGCCGGCCATACCCCAGGTTGCCGCATCGCGGCCGCCCCGGTAGCAAGGAGACGCTTTTCATGGATCGTGACGACCCCCTCGAATCCCGCCGCCGGCTGCTGCGCATGATGATTGCCGGCAGTGGCATGGCCATAACCGGCAGCCTGCTCGCTCCTCTGGTACACGCCTTCGGCAAGGTGCCCAAGCAGTTGCCGCCCGGGCAATCCATCTACGACCTGCGCGGCAAGGTACTGGTGGACGGCAAGGTCGCCGGCGAGGGCACACGCATCAAGGCTGACTCACTGGTGGAAACCACCACCAACAGCTACGTGATCTTCGCCGTCGGCCAGGACGCGCACATCCTGCGCGAGAACAGCCGCCTGCAACTCTCCGGCCAGGATGCCTTGGCCGATGCCATGCGCCTCTTCACCGGCAAAGTGCTGTCCGTGTTCGGCCAACGCTCTGGAACCCGGAAGCTCGCCATTCATACCACCACGGCCACCATCGGGATTCGCGGCACCGGCGTGTACAGCGAATCCCATGCCGACTCCAGCTATGTCTGCACCTGCTACGGCGCCACGCAGATCGTTTCCAATGCCGACCCGCGCGCAACGGAAGACATCGTTTCCTACCGCCACGATGCACCACGCTATATCGTGAACAACCCGGAAGGCGGCAAGCTCATCCTGCCCGCCCCCATGAAAAACCACACCGACGAAGAACTGATGCTGATCGAAGCACTCGTAGGCCGCACACCACCCTTCTCCGCCGCACAAGGCTACAGCGCACCACGCCGAGGCTATTAAGGCGCTTTCGCAGTGCTTCACCGCCCCGGAAGGGGCAGCCTTTTCTTTGCTTATCTTTCTTTTGGCGTCACAAAAGAAAGTAAGGCCCGCCGCAGGCGCACCGCCAGAGGGAGAAACAACGAGGATAACAGTCTACGGGAACCACTCTCTTAAGCGAGACGGATGAAAAATCCCCGCACTCCCGGGCAGGTGGCAAGCAAAGCCCAGGCCGCGCACACCCCGTCCGTATTGCTTTACGCAAATTCTGCTGAAAGGCACTGGGCCCCCGCCTTCGCGGGGACGACAGAAGTGAGTTCAATACCATTGTTGGACTGAAGCCCGACCTGCAGTAAAGACTTCTTTGATTGCACCACCCTTGCCCACCCCCACCACAGCGATATAAAAACACCCCAGACCCTCTCACCACAGGACACCACCATGCAGGGAATGCTGCGCCGCCTGCGTCACCCGTCACGACTCATCGTCGGACTGCTCATCCTGCTCGCCTTCCTGCTCAATGCCGTCTGGAGCCTCGGCCTGCTCGACGGCCTCGAACGGCAAGCCTACGACCTGCGTGTGCGTACCACCGTTCCTGGCACGCTGGATGAACGTGTTGTCATTGCCAACATTGACGAAAAAAGCCTGCAGGCACTCGGGCGCTGGCCCTGGAGCCGCGATGTGCTGGCAGAGTTCACCGACACCCTGTTCACGCATTACCAGGTGCGTGTGCTGGCTTTCGACGTGGTGTTTGCCGAAGCCGAAAAGAATGCCGGCCTGACCCTGATGGGCGAGCTGGCACAAGGCCCCCTGCGCAACAATGACGCCTTCCTGCAGGAATATCGGCAGCGCAGTGCCACGCTGGACCACGACGCCCGTTTCGCCGCCAGCCTGGCCAGCCGCAACGTGGTACTGGGCATGGTGTTCGGCGAAGGACGCGGCGACAGTCTCAATCCCCTGCCCCCGCCCTTCGCTACGCTGACCCCCGCCGGGGCCGCCGCCCTGCCCGGTCTGCCGCATCCGCAAAGCTACACGGCCAATATCGAAGCCCTCACCCGACAGGCCCGCATCACGGGCTTCTTCGATAACCCGCATCTGGATGCCGATGGCATCTTCCGCCGTGTGCCGCTGTTCCAGCTCCACGACAACCGTCTTTATCCTTCGTTGGCACTGGCTGCTGCGCACATGGCACTGGGGCTGCCACCGGTGCAACTGGTCACGGGAAAATCCGGTGCCTACGAGGCGGTAGAGGGAGTGATGCTGGGCGACCTCTTCGTGCCCACCGACAAACACTCCTCGGTACTGGTGCCCTGGCGCGGGCGTCATGGCGATGCCTTTGCCTATGTCTCCATCAGCGACATCCTGGAAAAAAAGATTGCCGTCGAGGCACTGCGCGACCGTATCGTGCTGGTCGGCACCACCGCCCCCGGCCTGCTTGACCTGCGCTCCACACCGCTGGAAAAAACCTATCCCGGCGTGGAAGTCCACGCCAACATCATCTCCGGCATCCTCGACGATCTGGTACGCCATGCCCCGGCCTGGGTGCTGGGCGTGGAAGTGCTGCTACTGATTGCCGTGGCACTGGTCACGCTGCTGCTCAGCACACGCCTTGCGCCGCTGTGGCAGGTACTGGTCACGCTCACGCTGGCGCTCATTGTCACAGGACTCAACCTGCTGGCTTGGCAGCACGGCCTCGTCATCGCACTGGCCTCGCCGCTGCTGCTGCTGGTCATCCTCTTCACCTGGATCATGTCTTACGGCTTTTTTGTGGAAACCCAGGGCAAACGCGACATCACCCGGCTCTTCGGGCAGTACGTGCCACCGGACCTCGTCGACGAGATGGCAAAACATCCGGAAGACATCAGCCTGGAAGGCGAATCCCGTGAGCTCACTGTGATGTTTTCCGATGTGCGCGACTTCACCTCCATCTCCGAAGGCCTGTCCGCCACCGAACTGTCCGCGCTGATGAATGCCTACCTCACCGCCATGACACGGCTCATCCACAAGCACCGCGGCACCATCGACAAGTACATGGGCGATGCCATCATGGCCTTCTGGGGCGCACCCGTGCACGACGCCAACCATGCCCGCCTTGCCCTGCTCACCGCCATGGACATGCAGACCGAACTGCAAAACCTGCAGGCCGATTTCCGCGCACGCGGCTGGCCCGCGCTGCATATCGGCATCGGCCTCAACACCGGAGCCATGAACGTGGGCAACATGGGCTCGGAATTCCGCATGGCCTACACCGTCATGGGCGATGCGGTGAACCTAGGCTCGCGCTTGGAAGGATTGTCCAAGGGCTATGGCGTGACCATCGTGGTGAGCGAGTCGTTGTGCGCCGCCGTACCGGATTTCAGTTATCGCACGCTGGATTGCGTACGCGTGAAAGGCAAGCAGGAGCCGGTGAGGATATACGAGCCCATCGGTCCGCAAGCGGAAGTCCCTGCTCGGGCACAGGAACAACTGGCAGAATGGGAAGCCGCGCTGCAAGCGTATGGCCGGCAGCAATGGGACGAGGCTGAGACGCGTATCAAGGCCCTGCTCAACCAGGAAGAACGCAAGCTGTATCGCCTCTACCTGGAACGCATTGCGCATTTTCGTGAAACACCACCGCCCGCCGGCTGGGATGGGGTGTATACCTACACCAGCAAATGATCGTGCTGCCCGCCCGCTTCATGCCGGCAGCAGGGAAACGCGGTGGCGGCCATCTGCCGCCCGTGCAAGAGAGTTCGCCATGACACGACCAACCTGGGTATTTTTGCGCGGCCTCATCCGCCAGCACCGGCACTGGGAAAAATTTCCCCTGCAGTTCCGGCAGGCCTTTCCGGAGGCCACCGTGGTCCTGCCGGACCTGCCCGGCAACGGCGACCTGCACGATCACGAAAGCCCGTCCAGCATTCCGGACATGGTGGCCGCCTTGCGGGAGCAACTGGAAGCACGCGGCGTGCAGGGGCCGGTCAATGTGCTGGCCTTGTCACTGGGTGCCATGGTGGCGATTGAGTGGATGGAAACGCATCCCTGCGATGTCGAGCACGCCGTACTGATCAACACGTCGTTGCGCGGACTCAACCCCATCACGGAAAGACTGCGGCCCGACAACTATGTCGACATTCTCAAAAGCCTGGTCTTCAACAGCAAGCTGGAGCGTGAAAGGCTGATCCTGGACATCACCACCAACCTGCGCAACGACAAGGATGCCCTGGCCGAGAAATGGACGGCTTACGCGGATGCCCACCCTACCAGCCGCCTCAATGCCCTGCGCCAGCTTTTTGCCGCCGCTACCTACAATGCGCCGGATGCTCGCCCTCACGAGCATGTGCTGTTGCTGCAGAGCCTGGGCGACCGGTTGGTGAATCCGGTCTGCTCTACCCGCATTGCCGACCGCTGGCGCTGGCCACTGGTGTCACACGCCACCGCTGGCCATGACCTGACACTGGATGACGGCGAGTGGGTCATCTCGCAAATCAGGCACTGGCTCGCAGAAGGCTGAGTCAGCCACTCATATCAGAGCGCCCCGTCTCCCGCATTGCCCCGCGTCTTCCACAAAGAGAGCAGGATGCCGCCCGCCAGCACGCCAAAGGTCACGCTCAGTGATACCGCAGGCGGAATGTGCCCGACGATGTTGACGAAGAAAATCTTGCCGCCGATGAATACCAGCACGATGGCCAGCGCCACCTTGAGATAGACAAAACGGTGGATGAGCGCGGCCAGCGCAAAATAAAGCGCACGCAAGCCAAGTACGGCAAAGATGTTGGAGGTATAGACGATGAAGGTGTCCTGCGTGATGGCAAACACGGCAGGGACGCTGTCTACCGCAAACACGAGGTCCGCAAGCTCGATCACGATGAGCGCCAGGAAAAGCGGCGTGATGTAGAGCAGCGGCTTGGCATGCCCGGGCTGGCTCAGACGCACAAAGAAGCGATGGCCATGCAGGTCGTCCGTCACGCGCACATGCCGCTTCAGGAATTGCAGCGCACGATTGTTCTCGAGGTCAGGCTTGCCATCATCCTTGCTGAACAGCATCTTGAGACCGGTGAGCAGCAGGAAGGCGCCGAAAACATAGAGTATCCAATCGAAGCTGTGGATGAGCGCAGCGCCCAAGCCGATCATGATGGCGCGGAAAACGATCACGCCCAGGATGCCCCAGAACAGCACCTCGTGCTGGTGGCTGCGCGGAATGCCGAAGTAGGAAAAGATCACCGCCATGACGAACAGGTTGTCCATGGAGAGCGACTGTTCGACGAGATACGCAGTGAAATACAGAAGGGCGCGGTCAGGCCCCGAATACCACCAGATGCCGAGCCCGAACATCAGGGCGATGCTCATGTAGCCACCGGCCAACCACAGGCTGTTGGACACATCGATTTCGTGGTGATCCCGGTTCAGTACACCCAGGTCCAGCACCAGCACTGTCAACACGATGACCAGGAATACCAGCCAGAACCAGGCCGGAGTTCCAAGAACACTGACTGCCAGCCACGCCGTTACCGCATCCATTCCCTCTGCTCCCCTGCAGTTCGTTTCGCCCGCAAGAATAAAGCAGGAAGGCCGCCGTCATGTGTCGGTTTTGTGCAGGAAAAGCGCCTTTTTTCTGACGTTTATGACAGGAAAAAGGCGCGATGTACCGGCGCGGGTATATCCGGTGCTTCGTTTCTCAGGCGAGCACGGGATAGTCGGTATAACCGACAGCACCGCCGCCGTAGAACGTGGCGAGTACCGGTTCGTTGAGGGGTGCATTGGCACGCAGCCGCTCCGGCAAGTCCGGGTTGGCAATGAAGGTGCGGCCAAAGGCGGCAGCATCGATCAGGCCCTTCCCCAGCAACTCTTCCGCCTTTTCCACCGTGTAATTGCCGGCGCCGATGATGATGCCCGGAAAACGCGCCCGCAGCTCCCGACGGAAGGATTCCTCCAGCTTGGGGCCGCCTGCCCAATCCGGCTCGGAGATGTGCAGGTAGGCAAGGTTGCGCTTGTGCGACTCCTCGGCAAGGTAATAACCCATGGCCTCGCCCTCGGGGTCGGTCAGGGCATTGAAACTGCCGATGGGGGAAATGCGTATGCCTACATGCTTGGCATCCCAGGCGCCCACAACGGCATCCACCACTTCCAGCGTGAGTCGTGCACGGTTTTCCAGTGAGCCGCCGTACTGGTCCGTGCGATGGTTGCTTTCGGAAGACTGGAACTGTTGCAGCAGATAGCCATGCGCCGCATGGATTTCCACAAAATCAAAACCGGCTTCGCGTGCGTTCACCGTGGCACGGCGATAGCTCTCGACCAGCCCAGGAATCTCGTCCAGCCGCAGAGGGCGGGGTACATCACAGTTCACCCGCTCCGGCTGACCGTCGGCATTGAATACCGTGGTACGGGTACGCGCCGGAACATCCGATGCCGATACTGGCGCCGCGCCGTTTTCCTGCAGGCTGCGGTGCGAAATGCGGCCGACATGCCAGAGCTGCAGGGCAATCCTGCCGCCGGCTTCGTGTACTGCCCTGGTGATGTCTTTCCAGCGGCGTGTCTGGTCGGCGCTGTAGATACCGGGCGTGGCCGCATAGCCCTTGCCCTGGGGAGAAACCTGCGAGGCCTCGGAAATGATCAGGCCTGCACTGGCACGTTGCCGGTAATAGGTTTCCATCAGCGCGTTGGGGATATCCCCGGGCTGGCTGGAACGCATGCGTGTGAGTGGCGCCATGAAAACGCGGTTGGGCAGCGTCAGGGTGCCGATTTCAAGAGGGGTGAACAACTGGCCGGACATGGCAATCTCCCGATTGGACGGGCCCTACCTTGTCATGGCCTGTGCTTGATGCCAACCGCCTCGACACGGGGCATCAAGAAGACGGACATAGCAAACTCCACCCGGCAGGATTAAAAGACAAGCCATCAGAAGTGAGCACTCCGGCCATCCGTTTGCCCCCATTCCACCCCGATAATGACCGCCTCTCCAGCTCCTGCCCGTGGACGGCTACATGTTCCTTCGCTCCCTGATCCTGCTTGTACTGGTTTCCTGTCTGGGTGCCTGCAGCGCAAAACTGCACCCGATCCCCTACCAGCCTGCTGCGGATGTGCAACATCGCACGGAGTTCCAGCCCGGCATGCGCGACAAGATGCCGCTCTTCGGCCAGTACTGGCTGCCTAAGGATGGCCAGCCCCGGGCACTGCTCCTGCTGGTACACGGCACGGCCGAACACAGCGGACTTTTCGCACCGTTTGCCGAGGCGCTCACGCGCCAGGGCTACGGCGTCTATGGCCTCGACATGCAAGGCTGGGGGCAGTCCCCCGGCATCAAGAAACGCAAGGGCTCCGTACGCAGCCACGACGATTATGTGCGGGACGTAGCCGCCACCCTCACCACCCTGCGCCGCGAATTCCCGGGCCTGCCGATTTATGGCGTGGGGGAAAGCCTGGGCGCCACCGTGCTGATGCGGGGCCAGTTGACCGGCCTGCTCAAGTTCAACGGCATCATCATGAGTGGCCCCGGCTACAAGCCCAATCCCAGCCTCGCAGGCATACGCGGCCCGGCGTTTGCGATGCGACTGGCACTCTGGGGTGCCGGCATTTTTGGCGACTACATGCCGGGCTGGCCGACCGTGCCCTCCGATCTCGGCATCAAGGCTGCCATCTGCTCGGGCAGCGTGAAAAGCCGCATGCTGCGTGATCCCTATGTCAGCCACCAATGGTTGCCGGCGGCCTACCTGAAAGGGCTGGCCGATTCGCAATCGCTGATCGACCAGAAGCTAGAGGAGCTGACGGTTCCCATGCTCATCATCCATGGGGAAAAGGACAACCTGATCCCGCTGGCCTCCAGCCAAGAAATCATGCGGCGCGCACGCACCAGCGACAAAAAGCTGGTAGTCGTCACGGAGGGCTGCCACGCCAATCTGGTGGAGACCGCCAGTTGGCCGCAAGCCGCCAAAGACATCACAGCATGGCTGGAGCCAAGGCTACCTAGCCGCACCTTCAACCGTGAATGATGCTGAACAAAAAAATCCCGGCCTTGTGCCGGGATTTTTGTTTGTGGGCAACTACACACGCCTGCCTTCGCCTTCTTTCAGCACCAGAAAAGACGCTGCGTCCATGCCGTGCTTGTCGAGTGCAGTCGCCAGATCAATCACCGGCTGGCCGATACTTTCATCCGTAAGCTGGAAGGTATTGAAATGGATGGCCAGTGATTCACGCGCACCAAGGTCACGATGCGCCAGCACGGCATCCTCCGGGTTCATGTGTACCGGGCTCATGAACCAGCGCGGCTCGTAAGCTCCTATCGGCAGCAAGGCAAGACGGGGCTGTCCCAGACGCCTGGCAATCTCCTTGAAGTGCTGCCCGTAACCGGTATCGCCCGCAAAAAACAGGCTGCCCGCTTCCGTTTCCACCCACAGCCCGCCCCACAACGTCAGGTCCCGGTCACGCACGCCGCGCCCGGAAAAATGCTGGGCCGGCGTGAAATGGATTTTCAGGTCGTGGTGTTGCACCGCCTGCCACCAATCGAGTTCCGTCACATGGCGCAGACCATTGGCATGCAGGATGGCGGCATTGCCCAACCCGGTCACCACATGCGGATGATCGCGCTTCTCCAGATAGCGCAGCGTCGCCAGATCCATGTGGTCGTAATGGTCATGACTCAGCAGCACGACATCAATGGGCGGCAAATCCGCCAGTGCCACGCCCGCTGCACGTACCCGGCGTGGCCCCAGATTGCGGAAAGGACTCACACGCTCCGACCACACCGGGTCAGTCAACAGGTTGTACGGGCCTATCTGCACCAGCACGGTGGCGTGGTTGATGAAGGTCACGCGCCAGTCGCGAATCTGTGACGACTCCCGGGCCTGCGGCAGTGGAAACTCCGGGTTCTCCTCCCAACCCGGCCAGCGCGAAGGCTTGCGGGTACGCAGCCAGGTAAACACATCACCCAAACCACGGGCATTGCGCTCCAGATTGTGGAAGTGACGGCCGTTGTAATGGTCCGTGGCGGGATACTCGCGTGCCGGCCGGGCAAACAAACGCTCACGCAGTTTTTCACGGCGCAGATGGGGTTCGTGCATCCGCGAGGGCTTGTCAGTCATTGCTGGTACTCGTCACGTTGGGCCGGACAGGCCGGCGTGGCTTTACTGCTTTCCGGTTCGGTCCCGGCGCAGGCTTGCGGCTGCGCAAGGCAGCGGCAAGTGCCAGCCGGCCCCAGGTCAGCAAGGATTCTTCGTCTTCAAAAATTTCGGCAGGCGGCCGGAAATAATTCATGGAGACCGGTTTGCCATTCTTCTCGTAAATCCACTCTTCCAGATTGCAGGCCTCGAATTGCGGTCGCGTGACGGCATCCACCTTGAAATAGAGCTGGTCGGCGACAACCAGCGCAAAAAAAACATCGTCAGCATATACCCCCCAGCCACCGAACATGCGGCGAAGACGGATGCGCCCCAGCGGCTGCAGGAGGTCACGCAGATACTCCGCGAACTCGTCTTTGACCAACATGTCTTTCATCCCCCCCCTTCAACAGGCATCACCACAGGAAATCATTTTTCGCGCAGGTAAAGCACCAGTCCGTCATGGTCCGAACTGCGTTTTGCCGTGCCCGGTGTCTGGGCATGACGGCCCGGCAGGCCGGCATTGCCCCGGCTGTATGCCGCCGCTCTCAGCCGTGCCTCCAACGCAGGTGCCAGGAGGCCATGATCCAGCGCCTGCCGCTTACAGTCATGTACATAGCTGTAACGCTGATCGGCGGGAAGCAGTTGCAATACACCGGAAAGACCGGTCCGTGTCAGCCGGCCCAGAATATCCACGCCTCCCAGCGCATCCGGCGTGGCATTGAAATCACCCAGCACCATCAGGGGAGCCACCGGATTCAGGGCCAGATACTGCTCCACCCAGCCGGCAAGCGCCTCGGACTGATGCTGTCGCTTGCGGGCAATGCGCCGGGCTTCCGCCGGTTCTTCCGAACCGCGCAACGACTTGAGATGCACGTTCACGATTTCCAGACGATGGCCGCTCGGTGTCTCTACTGTCAGCAAGAGTGGCGGCCGGTCAAAGAGGAAGGCGCGATCAAGGCGGCGCGTTGCCAGCAAAGGCTCCATGTTTTTTACATGCCAGTCGGCACGCACCAGAAAACCGCTGTTGATACCGCCCCGGTCTCGCCCCTTGTGCAGCAGTACCTGATAAGGCGGACGGCCGCCACGCTCGGCAATGGCCGCCGCAAGCTCCTCCAGGACACGGGAATTTTCAGCTTCCTGCACGGCCAGTACATCCGGATGGCGCAAGACATCCACTATCTGGCGCGAGAGCTTGTCCAGACGCAGTCGATAGTGCTTTTGGCTGACCGTCAGCGCCGGACCGTCCTTCACGTCATCAAAAAAGCGCCACAAGTTTTGCGTAGCCACTGTGATGTCACCCGCCACAGCCACCGGCACTGGGCGCAGTTCGTCCGGTGATGGCGCACAGTCTCTTGCCACGGCCTCCACAGCAGAAAGCCAACACAGCAGCAACAGAGCAACAAGGCCAAGTCCGGGACCAGCGATTAGGCTTGATGGAGAAAAAGACTTGCCGGCCTTCCGGCCCGCCGCTTTCGGGAGATGAACCATGAACCGTCCGCTATTGTTGCCACTGTCCGCTGCCCTGCTGCTTCCCGTTTTCATGCTGGCCGGGTGCAAGACAACGCCACGCGTCGTGGTGGATCCCAAGGGCGTGGATCAAGTGGCCTATGAAAAAGACCTCGCCGAATGTACCACCCTCGCGGACGAGGCCCGCAAGGGCAGCAGTTCCGCAGGCCGTGGCGCGCTGGGTGGCGCCGTCATCGGTGGCGCCATCGGCGGCATATTCGGTGGGAGCCGCGGTGCTGCCACCATGGGCGGTGGTGGCGCCGTGATTGGCGGCTCCTCCGGTGCCAACCAGGACACTACGGAAAAAGACCGCATCCTGAAAAACTGCATGACCGGCCGTGGCTACCGCGTACTGAACTGATGCACCTACGCTGTACCCAGGCGGCATTTGCACAACACCGCAGGACAGCCGACAGCAGTAAAAGAAAAAGCCCGGAAAATTCCGGGCTTTTTCATGTTGCACAGGCTCAGACCTTGGGGTCGTCCTTGTGCGCGTCGTCATCTTTCTCGAACTCGTGGGCGTACAGCTTGCGCTGGCGCTCGCTGCCATGGAACAGACTGCGAACGGCCACGAAGAACACGGGAACGAAGAACACAGCGAGGATGGTTGCCGTGATCATGCCCCCCATCACACCCGTACCGATGGCTTCACGGCTGGCAGCGCCGGCGCCACTGGCAATGGCCAGCGGCAGCACGCCGAGCGTGAAGGCCAGCGAGGTCATGAGAATGGGGCGGAAGCGCAGGTGCACGGCCTCCAGCGTCGCCTCGATGAGCCCCTTGCCTTGCGCCTGCAAATCCTTGGCGAACTCGATGATGAGGATGGCGTTCTTCGCGGACAGACCCACGATAGTGATGAGGCCCACCTTGAAGTACACGTCGTTCGGCATGCCGCGCAGCGTCACGCCGAGCAGCGCACCCAACACGCCTAGCGGCACCACCAGCATCACGGCCAAGGGAATGGACCAGCTTTCATACAGCGCCGCCAGCACCAGGAACACGACCACCACCGAGAGCACGTAAAGCGCGGTGGCCTGTGAGCCCGAGACTTTTTCCTCATACGACTGACCGGACCATTCGAAACCGAAGCCTTCCGGCAGTTTCTTGGCAATGGCTTCCATTGCGGCCATGGCCTCGCCGGTGCTGCGGCCGGGCGCGGCTTCACCGGCAATCTTCACCGAGGGATAGCCGTTGTAGCGCTCCATGCGCGGTGAGCCCATGACCCAGTCCACCGTGGCGAAGGCAGAAAACGGCACCATCTCGCCCTTGGCGTTGCGCACGCGCAATTGCAGGATGTTTTCCGGCAGCAGGCGGTCCTGGCCACTGCCCTGCACCATCACGCGCTTCACACGGCCCTTGAGCACGAAGTCGTTGACGTAAGAGGAGCCGAAGGCAATACCCAGCGTGCTGTTGATGTCGCTGACCTGCACACCGAGAGCACGTGCCTTTTCGCGGTCGATGTCGACCTTGAGCTGCGGCGTGTCCTCCTGGCCTTCGGGGCGCACGCCGACCAGCACCTGCTCCTGCCCCGCCATTCCCAGGATCATGTTGCGGGCCTCGATCAGCTTTTCATGGCCTTGGCCACCACGGTCCTGCAGACGGAAGTCGAAACCTGAGGAGTTGCCCAGTTCCGGAATCGGCGGCGGATTGAGGGCGAAGATGAAGGCATCCTTGATCTGCGAGAGCGTACCCATGGCGCGCCCGACGATGGCAGAGACATGCTGGTCTTCGTTCTTGCGCTCCGCCCAGGGCTTGAGCGTGACGAAGGTCAGCGCGCCATTCTGGCCACGCCCGAAGGGGCTGTAGCCCACCACCGCGATCACGTTCTCGATGTTCTCGTCAGTCTTGTAGTACTCCTCCATCTTCTCGACCACTTCCAGCGTACGTTCCTGCGTAGCACCTGCCGGCAACTGCATCACGGTCAGGAAATAGCCCTGGTCTTCATTGGGCAGGAAGGAGCCCGGCAAGCGCACATAGAGCACCCCCACCACCGCCACGATCAGACCGTAGATCAGCATGTAGCGCCCGGTCTTGCGCAGCATGCCGGCCACCATGCCCTGATAGCCTTCCGTGGTACGCGCGAAAGTACGGTTGAACCATCCGGCAAAGCCTTTCTTTTCCTCGCCATGCTTCATGGGCTTGAGCAGCGTGGCGCAAAGCGCCGGCGTCAACGTGAAAGCCATGAGGATGGAGAAAAGGATGGAGGCCACCAGCGAGAGCGTGAACTGCCGGTAGATGTTGCCAACTGAGCCCGAGAAGAAGGCCATGGGAATGAACACGGCGGTGAGCACCAGCGTGATGCCGATGAGCGCGCCCGAGATTTGGCCCATGGCCTTGCGCGTGGCTTCGCGCGGCGAGAGCCCTTCCTCGCTCATGATGCGCTCGACGTTTTCCACCACCACGATGGCATCGTCCACGAGGATGCCGATAGCCAGCACCATGCCGAACATGGTGAGCACGTTGATGGAGAAACCGAACAGGTACATGGTGGTGAGCGTACCCAGCAGGGCCACCGGCACCACGATGGTGGGAATGAAGGTGGCACGCAGGTTCTGCAGGAAGAGCAGCATCACCAGGAAGACGAGGACGATGGCTTCGATCAACGTCTTGATCACTTCCTCGATGGACACCTTCACGAACTTGGTGGTGTCGTAGGGCACGTCGTATTCCACGCCGTCCGGGAAGTACTGGCTGAGTTCATCAAGCTTGGCGCGTACGGCAGTCGCCGTCGCCAGCGCATTCGCGGTCGGGGTCGGCTGGATGCCGATGCCGGCCACGGGATGACCGTTCTTGCGGGCGATCACAGAATAGTCGGACGCACCCAGCTCCACCTTGGCCACGTCATGCAGGCGCACCACGGAACCATCCGCGTTGGCGCGCAGGATGATGTTGCCGAACTGCTCCGGCGTGGTGAGACGGGACATGGGCACAACGATAGTAGCGTTGAGCTGCTGGCCCTCGATGGACGGCAGGCCGCCCAGCTCACCACCAGCCACCTGCACGTTCTGATCCTGGATGGCGGCCACGACGTCGGACGGCGTGAGACTCAGCCCCGTGAGACGTGCGGAATCCAGCCAGATGCGCATGGCGTATTCGCCGCCGAAGAGCATGGCCTGGCCCACGCCTTCCACACGACGCACTGCATCCAGCACGTTGTTGGTGGCGTAGTCGGCAAGATCAGCGCGGGAGAAGGCGCCCGAGGTCGAGGCCAGGGTCACGAACATCAGGAAGTTGTTGTTCGCCTTGTCCACGCGCACGCCCTGCTGGCGCACTTCTGCCGGCAGGCGTGGCTCGACGCGCTTCAGGCGGTTCTGCACCTCCACGAAGGCGATGTCGATGTCCGTGCCCGGCTTGAAGGACAGGGTAATGCTGGCCGAACCCGAGGACTCCGAGGTGGAGTACATGTACTGCAGTCCCTCGGCCCCGTTCATTTCCTGTTCGATGGCCGCCGTCACCGTGTCTTCCAGCGTCTTGGCCGAGGCCCCCGGATAAGAGGCGGACAAGGCGATGGTGGGCGGTGCCACGGACGGGTACTGGGCAATAGGCAGGCCACGCAAGGACAAGAGGCCCGCCAACATGATGAGGATGGCGATCACCCACGCGAAGACGGGGCGATCCACGAAAAATTTTGCCATGAGTGCGCTTGCTCCTTAGTGAGCCGCTGCCGGTGCTGGCTTCTGTTCCCCTGGCTGCGCTGCCGCCTTGTCAGCGCCGAAAGGCACTGTCTTCACGGGCGCGCCGGGATGGATTTTCTGCAGGCCTTCCACGATCACCTGCTCACCGCCGGTGAGGCCGCTGCTCACCCGCCACAGGTCACCTTGGGCAATGTCGGTTTCGACGTTCTGCACGGCGACCACGCCGTCCTTCACGATCATCACGAAGGCACCTTGCGGGCCGCGCTGCAGGGCACGCTGCGGGACGGTGATGGCGTTGCTGTCCACGGCCTGCTCGAGACGCACGCGGACATACATGCCCGGCAACAGCAGGCGGTCAGGATTGGGAATCTCGGCGCGCAGGCTGATGCTGCCGGTGCCCGGGTCCACGGAAAGGTCAGAGAACAGCAGGCGGCCCTTGTGCGGATAAGCCTCGCCGTTCTCCAGCACGACCGATACTTCGGCACCGGCATCACTCTTGAAACTGCCGCTGGCCAGCGCCTGGCGGAGCTTGAGCACATCCACGCTGGACTGCGAGAAATTCACATACACCGGGCTCAGCTGCTGGATGAGTGCAAGCTGTGTGGCTTCACCCTGTCCAACAAGAGCACCCTCCGTCACCAAGGCACGCCCGATGCGACCGGAAATCGGGGCCGTCACCGTGGCATAGCTGAGATTGAGGCGCGCGGTTTCCTGTGCGGCCTTGGCGGCAGCCACATCGGCCACGGCCTGCTTGGCACTGGCAATCGCGAGGTCGTAGTCGGCCTTGCTGACCATCTGCTTGCCGATCAGTGATTCGGCGCGGTCTGCCTGCGCACGTGTCTGGTCGCGCAGCGCTTCGGCACGAGCCACGGCAGCCACGGCACTGTCGTAAGACGCCTTGAAAGGTGCCGGATCAATGCGGAAGAGCACGTCACCCGCCTTCACGTCGCTGCCTTCGCGGAAGACACGTTCTTTGACGATGCCGGCCACGCGTGCGCGCACCTCTGCCGTACGCACCGCTTCCAGACGACCGGGCAGTTCACTGGTCAGCGCCAGCTTGCCCGGCGTGATCGTGATCACGCTGACTTCGGCAGGAGGCATCTCGCCACCCGCGTCCGCCGGCTGCTCACCACTGCCGCAGGCAGTCAGCATGACCACCAGGGCAAGGGGCAGGATGGAAAAGGAAAAACCGCGTATGGCTACACGCATGGAAAGCTCCCGGCACTCGGAATTCGTGAAAAACACAAACCTGTAACAATTCACGCTAACGGGCGAATCCCTGCAAATCTGCAGGAAAACCAGCCTGGCAACGGCACTGGCAAGAACAGGTACTGTGCAAGGTTGCGGACGCTAGCAGCATCGCCGTTTGAAGCAAAGCGTAGTCGAGTGGGAGCAAAACGAGAGCCGCGACACCCCGTCAGAGTGTCGCGAACAGGTAAACCGGATGGCAGGAAATGTCAGTGGTGATGCGAGTGTCCATGCGAATGATCGTGGCCAGAATGATCTGACTCGTCATCCACAACCAGCGGCCGGACTTCCGCCTCCACCGTCACTCGACCGGCTTTGCGGAACACCAGCGTCAGCGGCACGCGGTCACCCGCTTTCAGTGCCTGCTTCATGTTGATGAGCATGATGTGACGGCCTCCGGGTGCCATGCGCAGCGTTTCGCCCGGGGCAAGATTGATCAAGGGGAGGCGCTGCATGCGCATGATGCCACCTGCCATGCTCATGGTATGAAGCTCGACGGCTGCCGACACGGAAGATTCCACAGCAAGCAGGACATCCTTGCCATTGCCGTTGGTCAGCGTGACGAAGGCTGCATTGTTGCGGGCCACGGGAGGCGCCTCGCTGATCCAGGCATCGGCAACCACAGGTGCCGTGGCTGTTTTTGGTATCGCGGCTTCCGGTTTTGCTGCAACCACCGCCGGCGCAAAAGCAGCGGCGAATACCAGCGAGGCAAAAGTCAGCATCTTCATCAGGCAATCCTCAGGCAATCACGTTGTTGTTCGCCATTGTTGGCCACTGGCATCCTGCCATTTGCAATCCGTTCACGCGTTCAGAATGGCGAGTCTTCTTTTGCCAGCAGGCGCGCATCCGCCACCATTTCTGCAATCGGCGCGCGCGTATCGTACAGCTTGCGTACGCGGCCCTGTATGTCGATCAGATAGATATAGTCGCTGTGGGCAAAACTGTAGCCGCTGGCCGACCCGGTATCTTCCTTCATGTAGACCACGCCATATTGGGCCGCCACCTTGGCAATCTCCTCGGACGTACCTGTCACACCGATGATGTCCGGATGGAAATGCTTCACATAGGGACCAAGGATATCCAGCGTGTCACGTTCGGGATCAAAGGAGACAAACACGACCTGCACCGATGATGCATCCTCTCCCAATTGCTTCAGGACTTGTCCCAGCCGTGCCAGCACCAGCGGGCAAATGTCCGGACATGACGCAAAACCGAAATTCAGCAGCACCACCTTGCCCTTGAGGCTGCTCATCTGGAGTGCCTGGCCTTGCGTGGATGGCAGGGCGAAATCACCGCCCATTTTGGTATTGACCGGCAACGCTGCCAGCGCACGCTGCTTGGCCAGATATTGTGTGCCATACATCACACCCAGCATGAAGAGGGCCGTGAATACGCTGAAGAAGATAATGCGCTTGAGAAGTTTGGTGTTCATGGAAATACCGGAGAAAGTGGATCAGTCTTTATCATTTCTCCCTCTTCGCGTGCATACAGAGAGGGAATGAATATTCCTCAAGGCCCCGCAATCTCCTGCGGATTACGGGGCGGAATCGTACCCAGCCGCGCTGTAAGTGATTGCGGGCCTTGGCCAAAGGCCTGCGAATAATGCACGGCATTCGCCATCACTTTCTTCACGTAGTCACGGGTCTCGCTGAAACCGATGCTCTCGATGTAGATCGCGGCTTCAAGCGGCTTGTCCGCATCCTGCCAGCCACGGGCACGGTTGGGCCCGGCATTGTAGGCGGCAGTGGCCAGCACAGGCTGGCTCGAAAGGCTGTCGAGCACGTGGCGCAGGTAATAGGTGCCCAAACGCACATTGGTGCCGGCATCATTCACCATGGCGGGCTCATAACGCAGGCCTACCTTGCCCGCCACCCAGCGCGCCGTCGCCGGCATCAACTGCATGAGTCCGCCGGCTCCCACACCCGAACGCGCCTGCGAGACAAAACGGCTTTCCTGGCGCATGAGGCCGAACACCCAGGCCTCGTCCAGTTGCATCGAACCGGCATAGGCGCGCGTGATGTCGCGATAGGGCGCCAGATAGCGCAATTCATAATCGTGAAGGTTCTTGGTGCGCTCCGCTGCATAAATGGCGCGGTCATACCAGCCCGCCTCGCGTGCCGTTTCGGCCGCTGCCAGCAGCAGCCGGTCATCAGCACCGCGCAGGGACCAGTTCCACTCACGCATGGCTTCAGTACGCAAATCCATGTCATTGAGCATCAGTGCTCGTTGCAGGCCGGTACTGGCCTCCACACGCTTGCGGTCTTCGTCCCGGACCTTGTAGGCCGTGCGGCCGGCACCCACCACAGGGCCCAGACGGTCGCGCGACAACAGGCCGTAATAGTCATCGTCCACACTCAAGGTGGCATAGATGGCGTTGGCAGCTACCGTGTCCTTGCCGGCTTCCAGCATGCGGGCGCGCCAGTACTGCCAGGGGCGCTCCTGCCGCTTTTCGTCGCTGAGCAGGGACAGGGATTCACGCACTACGTCCCACTCCTGCTGGCGCAAAGCCATGCGCAGTCGCCACTCCACTTCCGTATCCTGCCAGGCAAGGCCGGCACTGCGGGCAAACCAGCCCAAGGCACGTCGGTCCTGCGTAAAGGTGGAAGAGACCACGGCCAGACGGCGCCAAGCATAAAGTTTCTGGTTATCGTCCAGACGAGGCAGCCATTCCTGCACTTGCGCCAGCGCCGCATCCGGATCGGGACGGGCCAGGCGACCGATGGCAAACACGGCCATCTCGCCACGCAGACGCCCACCACCCACCGGCTTCTTCAGCCAGGCCGCCGGGTCACTTACCAATCGCTGTATGTCCCGCGCCTGCAAGGTCTCCCCCAAGCGCTCACCCATGGCTCGGGCAAGGCCTTGAGCATTGGCCTCGAAGGCAAGGCGCAGGCGCTGGCGGATGTCCGCCGAGGTCAGTGTGCCGCTGCTGTACAGACGGGAAATCAGGGGGTCGCAGGCAGCAGGCAGGTCTTTGGCCGTGAACCAGATCTGGCTGCGCGCCTCGGCCAGTGCCGCGTTGTCGCTTCGATCAAGACGGGAAAGATAGTGATAGCAGCGCAACTCTGGCGCCGAGCCGTCAATCAGTTGGGGATGGTTTTCGCGAAACAGCTTCCAGTCGCCACGCTTGCCTAGCGACCGCAGCCAGTCGGCCCGCAACCGTTCTGACAGCCAGTCACTCTGGTAGAAATCCAGGAAAGGCCGCACCTGCTCTGGCGATACCTTGTCGATCTGGGCAGACAGCAACCAGTAGCGCGGATAAATGCCCAACGGACTGCCGCTCAAGGCCTCCGCCTTTTCCGCCACCACCTTCAGGTTACCCTGGCGCAGGGCCTCGCGGGCAGCCAGGAAATCATCCTTCTCGTTTGCCCAGGCTGATACCGACAACAGCAGCCACAGCAGGGCCGTCATTCCTTTTCGCACACCACTCTCCTGCGGGAACCGGCCTCGGGCAGGGTTCCTTGCCACCACAATAGCCACTACATCAGGCCCGTCGCCAGCACTGGCCTGAAAGATCAAAGACAGCAGCAAAATCAAACTCTTGCACGGCCGAGAGGATATAGTGCCTCCCGGCCCGGTAAAACAGCGGCTTTGTACACTCGGCGCCCGCCCCGCACCCAAAAGGCACCGCCTGTCCCCTGCCCGGGCAGGCAGCTATAATCCGCCGCCCTCGAGACCCACACCGAACATCACTCCATGACCAAGAAGCTTTACATCGAAACCCAGGGTTGCCAGATGAACGAGTATGACAGCTCGCGCATGGCCGACCTGCTGGGCGATACCCATGGCATGGAACTGACGAACAACCCGGAAGAAGCGGACGTCCTGCTCCTCAACACCTGCTCCATCCGCGAAAAGGCGCAGGAAAAGGTGTTCTCCGAACTGGGGCGCTGGCGCAAGCTGAAAGAAGCAAGGCCGGACGTAGTGATAGGCGTGGGCGGCTGTGTTGCCTCGCAGGAAGGCGCAGGCATCCAGAAGCGTGCGCCCTATGTCGATCTGGTCTTTGGCCCGCAGACACTGCATCGCCTGCCCAAGATGCTCGACGCCAAAAGAACGAACAAGATCACACTGGTCGATGTCAGCTTTCCCGAAATCGAAAAATTCGACCATCTGCCAGAGCCGCGCGTCGACGGCCACAAAGCCTTCGTTTCCATCATGGAAGGCTGCTCGAAATACTGCACCTTCTGCGTGGTGCCCTATACGCGCGGCGAAGAAGTCTCCCGTCCTTTTGACGACGTAATCGCGGAAATCGCCGTGCTCGCCGCCAAGGGCGTACGTGAGATCACCCTGCTCGGCCAAAACGTGAACGGCTATCGCGGCCCGCACCACGACGGCACGATCTGCTCCTTCGCCGAACTCCTGCGCCATGTGGCCGCCGTACCCGGTGTCGACCGCATCCGCTACACCACATCACACCCGCTGGAATTCAACGACGACCTCATCGCCGTCTACGCCGACACGCCCAAGCTGGTCTCGCACCTACACCTGCCCGTGCAGTCCGGCGCGAACAACGTGCTGGCAGGCATGAAGCGCAACCACACCACGGCCGACTATCTGGAGCGCATCCGCAAACTCAAGGCCGTGCGCCCCGACATCCACATTTCTTCCGACTTCATCATCGGCTTCCCCGGCGAGAGCGACAGCGATTTTGCCGAGACCATGGACTTCATTGCGGAAGTGGACTTCGACCACTCCTACAGCTTCATCTATTCAAAGCGCCCGGGCACACCCGCTGCCGAACTGCCGGATGACACCCCGGAAGACGTGAAGAAAAGCCGGCTACACATCCTCAAGGACCGCATCAACCAGAACACCGCCCGCAAGACCCGAGCCATGGTCGGCACTCGCCAGCGCGTACTGGTGGACAAAACCTCCGAACGCATGAACGGCCATCTGATCGGCCTGACCGAGAACAACCGTATCGTGCATTTCCCCGGCGATGCATCGTTGATCGGACGCTTTGCAGATGTCGAGATCACTGGCGTCGCCAGCATCAATGCGCTGCGTGCGGACTCGGCGGTTTGGGTGGAGTCGCTCTAGGCTGGGTCAAGGTATTACCAGCTTTTTACCCCTTCATGGTTTTTCGTCATCCCGGCGAAGGCTGGGGTCAATAAAGCCGTGATATTTTCAAAGCCGTAGGGTCCCGGCCTTCGCCGGGATAACGCCCACACGGGCTCTTGCAGAGGCAACTATCGCTTCTCCCGTCACCAGAAAAAGGGCCTTGAAATGAATCGAGCATTCCCCTGCATGATGCTGCTCCTGCTAACGGCCTTCGTCGGGCCTTTTGCGTCAGCCCAACCTGCACAGACTGCTGAACCGGCATTCCGGGTGGTGAAATATGTACCTGTTTATCAGGTTGTCAGAGAAGACCGGGAGGGTGAAACCAGAAAAATTTCCAATATCGAATTCCCTGTTTTCCTGGCCAGTGGCAAGAACGGGAAGATCGCCGACAAAATAAACAAACTGCTGTTCTGGACTGAGCTTGGCATGTCTCCCCCTTCGGCACCGGAGTTGTCAGGAGGTGAAAGCCCGCTTGTCCGATATGATGAAGACCAGTTCTCCTACGATATCGTCAGGAATGACGCAAAAGTGGTTTCCGTGATCATCTACAGCCATGGTTGCCGGGCGAGTTGCGGTGGCAACAGCAGGGCTTACAACTTTGATGCAGAAACCGGGAGGCACATCCACGCTTCCACCCTTTTTACAGAAAGAGGGTTGCAAGAAATATCCCGGAGGCTTGCATCAAAGTGGGCAAAGGAAATTGAGCAAGAATATGACGGCGGAGATATTCAGCAATGCATCGATCAGATGAAAACGAATTATGACAAGGGCACTCCTTACCTTGGCTATGACTACCGCGTGGAGACACGGGGCATAACATTCACGAGGGGCGGCTGCTGGAAAATGGACGGCCCCTATTCAGCCAACTTCAATAGCCGTGAAATGGCTAGCTGGTTGAATGCTTATGGAAAATACCTCTACTCCATGGGGCCGGCGGCAGCGCAGCCACTGAACCCGTATGGACAATTCCTGCAGGGCAATATCGGAGGAAAATACCCAATCCGGATGATGCTGGTCGAACCCTATCCTTCGATAGGATATCTCAGTGGATTTTATTTTTATGAAAAATATAAAGAGCCTATTGCGCTTTTTGCTTCCTACAAGGACGGCCACCTGGAAATCATTGAATACGAAGACGGGAACCAGACGCAAAAGAAAATCGATGCCGAACGCCGGCAAGACCGTTTCGAGGGCTATTGGACGGATGGCCAGAAAAAACTGAGCTTCACGGCCACCATCGGCGAGCCCTGAGGCCTGGTTCAAAACCCAGGCTGCTGCCCCTTAGTCCTGTGCCCTCTCCCCGCTTGGTGGGAAGAGGTGAATTACCGTGTCACCATATTCCCAAGGTGTCGTGGACAGCCCCGCTGACTGGGTTTCGCCTTCGCTCAACCCAGCGCCTACCCCCTCTCCACCGCCTGCACGAATTTCGCCATGTGCCGGTAAGCCGCCTTTGCCTCCGGCAACCAGAAGGCAAAAAGCTGGAAGACATGCGGCATGCCGCGCCATTCCTCGTACAGCACCGGCACACCATGCTCGCGGGCACGGCGTGCCACGCGGCGGGCGTCGTCACGCAACACTTCGGTGGAGCCTGCTGTCACCATGAGAGGTGGCAAGCCGGAAAAATCACCGTGCAAGGGCGAGATCAGCGGGTGATACGGATCACGGGCGCGGGCGAAATAACGGGAGAGTCCAGCTACGGCACCGGCGGCAAACATGGGATCGCGGAAACGGTTGCGCTGGTAGGAGGCGCCTTCGCAGGAAAGATCAGTCCACGGGGAAAAACAGAAGCCGGCACGCGGCAGGGGCTGGCCGGCATCGCGCAAGGCCTGCAAGGTCAGCAGGGTGAGATGGCCACCAGCAGAATCCCCACCAATGAGGATGTTTTCAGGCAGGTAGCCCCGGTCCAGAAGATGCTGGTAGGCCGCCAGCGCATCATCGCGCCAGTGTTCAAAATCATGGTCAGGCCCCTGGCGGTAGTTGATGGCCAGCACCGGGCGCCGTGCCATGCGCGAAAGCCGCCAAGTCAGCGGTCGGTGTGCCTGTGCCGAACTGAAGCAGTAGCCGCCGCCATGCAGGTAGAGCATGACCTTGTCTTCATCCAGGCCGTCGCCAGCCCGCAGCCACTCACCGTCGAAATGGCCAAAATGTGTGGCCTCGACCTGCACGAAGCGCGGCAGCCTCTTGAGCGCAAGACCGGCCAGGCTGTAGCCACGATCCATCACGCGCATGGTGAAGCCGTTCACGGGGGTCATGCCCAGCAGGGGCTTGATGGAGAGCATCAGGGCCAGGTTGAAACTGCGGGCCTGCCAGCTGACAGGATAAGGAGGACGGGAGACTTCGTGCACGGTGGGGACTGGCTGCATGGCGACTCCTGAAGGCGTGCCTGTGTTCTTGTTATGTGCGTGCTTGTGACACGTGCAGGACCAATAGGTCACACGCTGACCATGGAAATAACACAGCGGCCCATTCTCTGCCACCGTCCTGCCCGACAATCCGGCACGCATACCGCTCGCCGGCCTCATTTGCAGGCCGGAAAGCTGACGCCTGCCGGTCCTTTGCGCTATTCTGACCGCCCGTTTTTCCGAGCCACCCCCGCTTGAACAGTAGCCCCGCCCTGAAGCGCCAGTTGACCCTGGAGCCCAATGACACCCGCCGCCTGAGCCAGTTGAGCGGACAATTCCATGAGCATCTCAAACTCATTGAAGAACGACTCGGTGTCACCATCCACGGCCGTGGCAACCACTTTCGCGTGGAGGGCCCGCCCAGCCTAGTGAACACTGCCGTCAACGTGCTGGAGGCGCTGTATGCGGAAACAGGGGCGCGCGAACACCTTGAGACAGCCGACGTGCACCTGTTGCTGGCCTCGCTGGAAGACGGCACTTCTGGATCAGTTGTGGCAGATAAAGACGATGTGGCCCTGCACACCAAACGCGGCGCCATCAAGCCTCGTGGCGAAAACCAGAAAAAATACGTGGAAGCGCTGCTCGCCAACGACATCAGTTTTGGCATAGGCCCAGCCGGTACCGGCAAGACATGGCTGGCCGTTGCCGCCGCCGTCCACCTGCTGGAAAAAGACGAAATCCGCCGCATCATGCTTGTGCGACCTGCCGTGGAAGCGGGTGAAAAGCTGGGCTTCCTGCCGGGCGATCTCACCGAGAAGATCAATCCCTACCTGCGCCCGCTCTACGATGCCCTTTATGAAATGCTGGGCGTCGAGCGTGTCGGCAAGCTGATCGAAAAGCAGGTCATCGAAATCGCGCCGCTGGCCTATATGCGTGGACGCACACTGAACAATGCTTTCATCATTCTCGACGAAGGCCAGAACACCACGCCGGAACAGATGAAGATGTTCCTGACCCGCCTAGGGTTTGGCTCCAAGGCCGTCATTACCGGTGACATCACCCAAGTCGACCTGCCCAAGGGACAGGAGTCCGGTCTGGCGCATGCTCTCGGGGTGCTGCACGACGTCAAGGGCATACACATCACCCGCTTCACGGCACGTGACGTGGTACGCCACCGTCTGGTGCAAGTGATCGTCGAGGCCTATGAAGCCCACGACGCCGCCCGCAAGCCGCATCGGCAGGGTCCTGCGGTCGGTGAAGACATTTCCCGGACATGAACGGCATGCATTCTGCTTCCCGAATCGTGATAGACCTCCAGATCGCCAGCACGACCATCCCTCTGCCGGCTACTGCCGACTTCGAGCGCTGGGCAGCAAAAGCGCTGGAGGCTGTGCAGTTCGCACAGGCATCGGAGATCACCGTGCGCGTGGTGGACGAAGAAGAAAGCCGGCAGCTCAACCACGAGTACCGTGACAAGGACAAACCAACCAATGTGCTGTCCTTTCCAAGTGACCTGCCGGATTTCCTGCGAGAGCAACTGGAGGTATTACCGCTGGGCGATCTTGTGATCTGTGCACCCGTGGTTACCGCCGAAGCCCGCGAACAGGGCAAGGCCGTGACAGACCACTGGGCACACCTCACCGTACACGGTGTGCTGCACCTGCTGGGCTTTGACCATATAGAGGACGATGAAGCCGCTGAAATGGAAGGCCGGGAAACCGCCATACTGGCGGACCTTGGCATTGCTGACCCCTACGAACCTTCAGAACACTGACGAATGAACCCAAGCCGCTCCCGTCCGGGGAACGGCCACAATCTGCAAAAAGGAAAAAAGGAAAACATCATGAGCGAGGGTCGACCTTCGGGCGAAAACCAGAAATCCTGGCTGGACCGTGTACTGCAGGCACTGAGTGGCGAGCCGCAGAACAGGGAGGACCTGGCGGAAGTCATACAGCATGCCGGCGAACGCGGCCTGCTCGACCCCGATGCCCTGCGCATCATCGAGGCCACGCTCCAGGTTTCCGAGCGCCAGGTCCGCGAGATCATGATTCCCCGTGCGCAAATGGTCGCCGTGCGCGCCAACATGGAGCCGCGCGAGCTTCTGCCCGTACTCATCGAATCCGCACACTCCCGTTTTCCCGTGCTCGACACCGACAACTCGGATGAAGTCATCGGCATCCTCTTTGCCAAGGACCTGCTCAAGCTGCTGAACTCCCGCAACGAACGCTTTGACCTCAAGGACTACCTGCGCCCTGTTTTCTTCGTGCCGGAGTCCACGCATCTGGACCGCCTGCTCAAGGAGTTCCGCGCCAAACGCAACCACATGGCCATCGTGGTCAACGAGTACGGTGGCATTGCCGGCCTGGTCACACTGGAAGATGCTCTGGAACAGATCGTCGGCAATATTGATGACGAACATGATTTCGAGGATGACGAAGACATCCTGATCCGCGAGATCGGCACCGGCGAATTCAGCGTCAAGGCCATCACGCCCATCGCCGAATTCAACGAGCATTTCCATACCGACTTCAGCAATGATGATTTCGACACCATCGGCGGCATCATCATGAACGCCTTCGAGCGGCTGCCGGAAAACAACGAGACCATCATCATCGGTGACTGGAAGATCACGGTACTGACGGCCGACTCCCGAGCCATACGTCTGCTCAAAGTCGAGAAAGCCTCTTCGTAAAAATTCTTGTGGGAGAGGCTTAAGCCGCGATGAAAGTAACCTCGTGACTGAAGCCTCTCCTGCAGGCACTCCGCGACCAGAACAACAATCATGCCCGCCATTTCCGCCACTCTCGAACAATTGCGCCACCACCGGTTGCTGCCCGCGCTCATGCTGCTGCTGGGTGCACTCACACCACTGGCATTTGCCCCCTACGGCCTCTGGCCGGTGGCGCTGCTCACGCTGGGCTTGAGTGGCGAACTGCTGCGCGGACATACGCCGCGCCGTGCTGCCTGGCTGGGTTGGTGCCACGGCTTCGGGCTCTGGGCCTGTGGCGCCTCCTGGCTCTATGTCTCCATCCACGATTACGGCTACACACCATCCTGGCTTGCCATCCCGATGGTGGGAGCGCTTTCCGGTGTGATGGCCTTGTTCTTTGCATTGATCGGATTCTGCTATGCACGTTTCCGTCTGGATCATGCTGCCCTTTTTTCGTTGCCCGCACTCTGGGTGCTGGGAGAATGGCTGCGCTCCTGGGTGCTCACCGGCTTTCCCTGGCTGCTGACAGGCTATGCCTTCATTGATACGCCACTGTCTGGCTTTGCGCCCGTCACCGGTGTTTTCGGCATCAGCCTGATCGCTTTCTTCTCCGGGCTGGCGCTGTTGCAACTCGTCATGAACCGCCAGCGCTGGCAGCCCGCCGCTCTGGCTGCCCTGCTCTGGCTGGCGGGATTCGGCCTGCAGCAGGTGGCCTGGACTACGCCCACGGGCGAGCAACTTTCCGTCAGCATCGTGCAGGGCAACATTCCCCAGGAATCCAAATGGCAGCTTGAGTGGCGCGACAAGACCGTCGACATCTATCGCGAGCTATCCAAAAGCGAATGGGGCCGCGATCTCGTCATCTGGCCGGAGGCCGCCATTCCCATGTTCTACCATGAGGCTCTGGATGAGCTGGCGGAAATGGAAGAGAACGCGCTCATGGGGCACTCGGCCTTCGTGACCGGCATCCCCTATCTGGAAGTCGACAATTACCGCCGCGAGTTCCGCATCTACAACAGCATCATGGCGTCTGGCGAAGGCAGCGGCATCTATCACAAGCAGCGGCTGGTCCCCTTTGGCGAATACATTCCGCTGGAGGAATGGCTGCGCGGCGCCATTCCCTTCTTTGACATGCCCATGACCAGCTTCACGCGCGGCCGCCGCGACCAGGCACCTTTGACCGTGCAGAAAATCAATCTCGGCCCGATGATCTGCTATGAGGTTGCCTACCCGGAACTGGTACGCGAGATAGCAGCACAGAGCGACGTACTGGCCACCATTTCCAACGACGGCTGGTTCGGCACTTCAAGCGGCCCTCACCAGCATTTTGAAATGGTGCGCATGCGCGCAAAGGAAACCGGCAGGGAAGTCATACGTGCCACCAACAACGGCATCTCGGCCATCATTGATGTCAACGGCAAGGTGCGAGAAAGCGCCCCGCAGTTCGAGCGGCTGGTATTGCGTGCCAACGTGAACGGTTATCACGGTCTGACACCGTATGTTGCGGTCGGCAACCTGCCGGCCCTCGCCGGCTGTGGCGTACTGCTGCTTTTTTCCCTGAGCAGGCGACGCCCAGGCTGAAGGCATCCATGAAAAAACGGCCACTCGGGCCGTTTTTTCATTTCCGGTCAGATGCGATCAGAAATTGTGCTTGTTCAGGAAACCTTCGACTGCCGTACGGGCGTCTTCCTTGGTCTTGCCATAGCGTTCCTGCACAACACCGATCAGCTTGTCCTTGCCGCCTTCGGCTTTCTTCAGGTCATCATCGGTCAGCTCACCCCAGGCGCTCTTGGCGCGACCAACGAGCTGCTTCCACTTGCCTTCGATAGTATCCGTATTCATGTGAATCTCCTTGATAAAGGGATGTATTTGCAAAGCCCCTCATTTTTATCAAGCCCGGCACGGATACATCGTTCATTTTCCGGGCATCTCTGTTACAGCAAGCATCACTTGTAGGAAAAAATGTCAGCAGGCCATGACATCTGGAGTACTGCGTAGGGTGTGTGTGGTTTTTTGTATGCAGCGGCTAGACTGAGACCCTGCAGCCCTGCAGATCAGCCTCAAGGCTGCCCCAGTCAAGAGCCTGGGCAGCAATGACCTCCAGGCGACTGTCACTGCGGGGCAGCTCGGAATTGATACTGGTTTCATGCCGGGTGGCGTTGAAAAATATCCAGCCTTTCTCCGTATGGAACACACCCTTTATACGCATGACACCCTTTATCCCGAAAAAGACGGTCAGCAAAGCATCATGGGAAAATATCCATTCACGCGGGAATACCCAGCCGGCAATTGCGGCTTCTTCCAGATTTTCACTGTAGTGATACGGGGGGGCGATATCCGCCCCACTCACCGTTGCCATATCTGATGCAGGCTGCACCAGTGCATGGGAAAGAGAACGCCGCATCGCAGGCTGGCGTGCCGGCAAATCCAGCCATGATCGCGGCATTTCGCCACCCGCCATGAAGTGCACATGCGCCTTGGGTGGCAACAAAGCTGCTGCAAAATCGTGGGCCCGCTTACGCTCTGTCTCACTGAGCACATCGTCCTTGCTGAACACCAGAACATCTGCCGCCTCCACCTGTGCCCTGAACGTCTCATGGGCAAGCACGCGCGGATCGGACAGCTCGCGTGCATCCACCAGTGTCAGCGTGGCGCGCACATCCAGTGCATCCCGCCAGTGGGGTTCGCGCAATGATTCCAGCACACGCGCAGGATGACCCAGGCCTGTCGGTTCGATCAGCACCCGCGAAGGCCGGGTACGTGACAGCAGTTGCGAGAGCGCTACCTGCAAAGGCAGGTGATTGGTGCAGCAGAGGCAACCTCCCGGCACCTCTTTCACGGCGATGTCTTCTCCGCCGATCACGGCCTGGTCGATGCCGATCTTGCCGAACTCGTTCACCAGCACAGCCCAGCGCTCGCCCTCACGGCCATGGGCCAGCAAATGGCGAATCGCCGTTGTCTTGCCTGCGCCGAGAAAGCCGGTAATGAGGTTGAGGGGAACTGCACTGACCAGTTGCATGACATGCCATCCGCAATACAAAGCCGGAGTCTAACAGTCCGTGAGCAACCTCCGGGGCCGTCACTGCCAAGCAGGGAAAGGATCCGGAAGTTGCAGCCAGGCAGAAACGCCCGCTGCTCTTTCTTCAGGCGTCAGCAGGCAGGCATCCAGCGCCTGTCTTGCCGCAAGGACATCCATCTGCTGTCCGATGAAAACCAGTTCCTGCCGGCAATCTCCTGTGTCTTCATCCCACTTTTTCCGTATGCGGGCACGCGCCTCATCATCATCCGGCCAGGCCGACTCATCGATTGCCGCCCACCAGTGCCCGGCAACACCGTGATGCAGGATGCCGCCTGCCTGCGACAAGGCTCCCGCCAATGCAGGCCGGGATGCCAGCCAGAAATAACCCTTGCTACGCAGCAACCGGCCACTTGGCCAGGGTTGTTGCAAGAAATTCCAGAAGCGCTGCGGATGCAGGGGAACACGTGCCTGCCAGAGAAAAGTGGCAATACCGTACTCCTCGGTTTCCGGCACATGTTCGCCCCGCATTTCCTTCAGCCAGCCGGGCGCTTGCTGTGCCTTTTCAAAATCGAACAGGCCGGTGTCCAGCACCTGCGCCAACGCAACCTGTCCCTGCTGCATGCGCAGGATCACGGCACGGGTATTGAGTACACGCAGCATGGCCTCCAGTGCTACGAGGTCTGCTTCGTCAACAAGATCGGTCTTGCTGAGCAGGATGACATCGGCAAACTCCACCTGCTCGATCAAGAGGTCAGCCACGGTACGGTCATCGTCTTCGCCCAGTGACTCGCCTGTTTCAGTCAATTGCCGGGCAGCGAAATACTCTGCGGGAAAACCCAGGGCATCGACCACGGTCACCATGGTGTCCAGTCGCGCCACATCGGAGAGGGAGTTGCCGTTTTCATCCCGGAAGGTGAAGGTTTCCGCCACCGGCAAGGGCTCGGCAATGCCGGTGGATTCGATCACCAGATAATCAAATTTCCCGGACCTCGCAAGCTCACCCACTTCCTGCAGCAAATCCTCACGCAAAGTGCAGCAAATGCAGCCGTTGGAAAACTCCACCAGCTTTTCCTCCCCACGCCGCAGTTGCACCTGATCCTCGACCAGTTGGGCATCGATGTTGACCTCGCTCATGTCGTTGACGATGACAGCCACGCGACGTCCTTCGCGGTTCCTGAGGATGTGGTTGAGCAAAGTGGTCTTTCCGGCCCCCAGAAAGCCGGAAAGGACGGTGACAGGAAGACGGTTCATGACGGAAAGACTCAGGCTGGCGGCATAGGCTGAAGCCCGACGCCGGGCCGGCGGGGCCAATTCATTATTGTTATATTATAACATTATTGATTGCAAGCCTGCTTCCGGCCCGACGCCAGCCCTTCTACACTCCCCGCCTCAAAGTGACTGCCAGGGCGCCTCATGCACATCCTGATCACCGGGGGAACCGGCTTCATCGGCACGGCCCTCTGCCCGCAACTGCTCATCGATGGCCACCAGATCACCGTGCTCAGCCGGCATCCAGAAAAGGTGCTGCGCCAGTACGGCAGCCGCGTGCAGAGCATCCGCCGCCTCACGGAATATCCAGAAGACGCACCATTGGACGCCGTGATCAACCTGGCCGGCGAAGGCATTGCCGACCGCCCCTGGACCATTGCCCGCAAGCAGCAGCTCCATGCCAGCCGGGTCACCCTAACCGAGGAGTTGGTGAATGTCCTGCGCCGCCGCGAACAACGGCCCCGTGTGCTCATCTCCGGGTCGGCAATAGGCTGGTATGGCGACCAGGGCGATACCCTGCTGGAGGAAGACTCGCCACCCCATGCGGAATACATGCACTCGCTTTGCCGGGACTGGGAAAACGCCGCCCTGCCGGCAGCGGAGCTGGGCATTCGTGTCTGTGTGTTGCGTACCGGGGTAGTGCTGGGCAAATCCGGCGGCATGCTGCGACGCCTGCTGCCGGTTTTCGGGCTGGGGCTGGGAGGACGCCTGGGCTCTGGCGAGCAATGGCTGTCGTGGATTGCCTTGAGCGACTACGTGAACATCGTGCGGGCGCTGCTTGCCGATGAAAGCCAGTCCGGCATCTTCAATGCCACGGCCCCCAAACCCGTGAACAATGCCGAATTCACGGCCACGCTCGCCCGTGCACTGGGGCGCCCTGCCTTCCTGCACATTCCCGCCACGGTGCTGAAACTGGCGACAGGCGAGATGCAGGCTCTGTTCCTGGGCAGCCAGCGCGTCCTGCCCAGCCGCCTGCTGACAGCAGGCTTCCGTTTCCGTTCACGCACCATCGAGGACTGCCTGCGCAACGAACTGGGCTAGGGCCTTTTGGGGTCTCAGTCCCACAACATGCGCAGGCGATAAAACACCAGACCGCCATACTCATGCAGCGCCTGCGCCGAGCGCATCAGGGCAAACGCATTGGGGATCAGGCGCTGCGGCCAGGGACGCAAGCGGGCCGGACTCCCGGTATCCACAGGCGCAGACACCACCTTGAAACCCGCATGCTCGAAGGCCATGCGGGCCCTCCACATATGCAGGCCCTGCGTCACCAGAATGATGTGGTCAATGCCCTCCGCGGCGAGCAGTTGCTGTGTCCGCTGTGCATTTTCCCAGGTCGTGCGGCTCCCGCCTTCCTGCCAGCGCACATTCACCACATAGTCCTGCTGCAGGCTGCGTGCCATCACTGCCGCTTCAGGCTCGCGCTCACTGGCAACGATGCCGCCACTCACCAGCACCGGCAGGGCGGTGTGGCGGTATAGCCAGGCACCGTAGCGCAGGCGGCTGGCTGTCCAGTAATTGGGCATGTCCTGGCCGGCAAACTCGGGGGCGGTATCACGGCCACCACCCAGCACGACGATGGCACGAGCCTGCTGCCAGCGCGCCCTGTCCTGCACATTCAGGACAGCATCACGCTCAAGGCCCCGGGCCAGCAGGTCGGCACCTATTGGTGCCGCAAGGAACCACAGGCTGCCCAGCCCCAGGGCAATGAGCGTGCGGCCCCAAGCCCGGCTTTTCCGGTGGAAGCACCAGAGACCGGCAAAAACGAGCGTGACCTGCAAGAAGGGTGGCGCCAGCAGCCCACGAAAGAGGGCAAGAAAATCCATGACGAAAGACCCCGGCAATGGTCTCGAAGGGGCCGCTACGCTATGCTACGTCCCTTTGATTTTCCACGTTTTTTTGTCATGTCTCCTTTGTCGCGCCAGAGGCGCCAGCGCCCATCATGCAAGAACAGTATCGCCCCGAAAGCATAGAAACCGCCGCCCAGCAGGAATGGGAAAACACTGCTGCCTTCAAGGCCGTGGATGATTTTTCCGCCACGGCCTCTTCCCCTCAAGGTCAGGGCCCGGAAAAATTCTTCTGCCTGTCAATGTTTCCCTATCCCAGTGGCAAGCTGCACATGGGGCATGTGCGCAACTACACCATCGGCGATGTGATTGCGCGCTACCAGCGCATGCAGGGCAAGAACGTACTGCAGCCCATGGGCTGGGATGCCTTCGGCCTGCCCGCGGAAAACGCAGCGATGAAAAATAATGTCGCGCCAGCGGCATGGACCTATTCCAATATCGACTACATGAAGAAGCAGCTGAAGTCGCTGGGCCTGGCCATCGACTGGTCGCGCGAAGTCACCACCTGCAAGCCGGATTACTACCGCTGGGAACAGTGGCTGTTCACCCGCCTTTTCGAGAAAGGCGTGATCTACAAGAAATCCGGTGTGGTGAACTGGGACCCGGTGGACCAGACCGTGCTGGCCAACGAGCAGGTCATCGACGGCCGCGGCTGGCGCTCCGGTGCCGTTGTCGAGAAGCGCGAAATCCCCATGTACTACTTCGGCATCACCAAATATGCCGAAGAATTGCTGAGCGACCTCGACCAGCTCGACGGCTGGCCGGAACAGGTGCGCACCATGCAGCGCAACTGGATAGGCAAGAGCTTCGGTGCCGACATCGTGTTTGATTACAATGAAGCATCTGTTGGCATTGCTGGCCAGCTCAAGGTCTATTCGACGCGCCCCGACACGCTGATGGGCGCAACCTATGTTGCCGTTGCTGCCGAACATCCGCTGGCCACACTTGCTGCCGAAAAGAACCCTGCACTCGCCAGCTTCATTGCTGAATGCAAGGCAGGCTCCGTTGCCGAGGCCGATGTCGCCACCATGGAAAAGAAAGGCATGGCGACAGGACAGTTTGTCGTGCATCCGCTCAACGGACAGAAGCTGCCCGTCTTTATCGCCAACTACGTACTCTGGGGTTATGGCGAAGGCGCTGTCATGGCCGTACCGGCACATGACGAACGCGACTTCGAGTTCGCCAACAAATACAGCCTGCCCATCGTTCAGGTGTACAAGCCCGCGCAAGGTGAAAACGACTTCAGCAATACCCGGTGGAAAGACTGGTATGGCGACAAGAGCAGCCTGACCACCATCAATTCCGGCAAATACGACGGGCTGGAATTCACTGCCACCTTTGATGCCATCGTTGCTGATCTCGAAGCCACACAGCATGGCACCCGCAAGACGCAGTTCCGCCTGCGCGACTGGGGCATTTCCCGCCAGCGCTACTGGGGCTGCCCGATTCCCATCATCCACTGCGCGCAATGCGGCGATGTACCCGTGCCGGAAAAAGACCTGCCCGTGGTGCTGCCGGAAGACGTGGTGCCGGATGGTGCCGGTTCGCCACTGGCAAAAATGCCTTCTTTCTACGAATGCAGCTGCCCGAAATGCGGGGGCGCTGCAAAACGTGAAACCGACACCATGGACACTTTCGTGGAGTCGTCCTGGTACTACGCCCGCTACGCCTCGCCACAATCCACCGGTGGCATGGTCGACAAGGAAGCCGCGAAATACTGGCTGCCCGTGGACCAGTACATCGGTGGCATAGAACACGCCATCCTGCACCTGCTTTATGCACGCTTCTTCCACAAGCTGATGCGCGACGAAGGCCTCGTACAAGGTGACGAGCCTTTCAAGAACCTGCTGACACAGGGCATGGTGGTGGCCGACACCTTCTACCGCAATCTGGATGGCGGCAAGAAAGACTGGATCAACCCGGCGGATGTGGAAATTGTGCGTGATGAAAAGGGGCGCATGACTGCCGCCACGCTCAAGGCAGATGGCCAGCCGGTTGAGATCGGCGGCATGGAGAAGATGTCCAAGTCCAAGAACAACGGCGTGGACCCGGAGTACATCATCCGCGAATACGGCGCCGACACGGCGCGCCTTTTCATGATGTTTGCCGCGCCGCCCGATGCCTCGCTGGAATGGAACGATGCCGGTGTGGAGGGTGCCAGCCGCTTCCTACGCCGCCTCTGGAAACATGCACACTCTTTCCAGCGTCGTACTGAATTGCTGGCGGCCGGTAATACCAGCGTCTTTGGCCAGGCCAGCATCGAACACAACAGCACACTCAAGGCTGTTCGCCTTGAAGTGCACAGCGTACTCAGGCAGGCCAATGCCGATTACGCCCGCAACCAGTTCAACACCGTTGTTTCTGCCGGCATGAAGCTGCTCAACCTCATCGACAGCGATGCTTTCGAAAGCCCGGCCGACAGTGCTGACCTCTCACTGGTACTGGCCACCGAAGCCGAGACCCTGAGCATCCTGATACGACTTTTGTCACCGGTAACACCCCATGTCTGCCATGCACTCTGGCAGGAACTGGCACCTCTTTTCAGCCGGCTGCTCGGCACCACTTCCGGTGATTTCGGCACAGCAGGCTGGCCACGGCATGACGAAGCTGCCCTCGTGCGCTCCGAGCTTGAGCTCGTGGTACAGGTGAATGGCAAGTTGCGTGGCAAGATCACGGTGGCGGCCTCCGCCGACAACACCGCCATCGAGGCTGCCGCTCTGGCAAGCCCGGATGCCTTGCGCTTCATGGATGGCAAGCCGGCCCGCAAGGTGATCGTGGTCAAAGGCAAACTCGTCAATATCGTGGTGTGATGACATGGCATCGAACAGGAAAGGAAATGCAGGAAAGACAGACACAGGCCGTGCGACGCTCCGACGCCGGCTTTCATGTCTTCTCCTGCTGGCCACATCACTCGGCCTTGCCGGTTGCGGCTTCCAGTTGCGCGGCAGCCATGACGTGCCCGCCTTCCTGCAAGAAGTCACCCTGAAGGCACCGGCTGCCACGCGCGAACTGGAGCGCGAACTCCGGCTTTCGCTGGAGCGCATCAACATCGTGCCGGAAGGTGGCGAAGTGCTGCTGGATATCGTTCGTGAAAATCTCACACGGCAGACTTCCACCGTGGACAGCAGCGCGCGCGCGGCGGAATACACGCTGGTCTATACCGTGGACTTCCGTGTCAGCCGCACCGATGGCAAGGCCACGGGCCCATTGCAATCACTCATCCTGCGCCGCAGCTACCAGTACAGCACCAGCAGCGTCGTCGGCAAGAATACGGAAGAAGAAACACTGACGCGCGAGCTGCGCCAGGATGCTGCCCAGCAGATCGCACGCCAGCTCGCCACGCTGAAAGCCCTGCCCCAGCCGGTTGGCGAGCTGCCATGAAGCTGCGTCAGGATCAGTTGCCCCGCCATGTGAGTGAGCCTCTGCGGCCACTCTATCTGGTGCATGGCGACGAAATCCTGCTGCAACAGGAAGCGGCTGACCTGCTGCGCCGGGCAGCACGCCAGCAAGGCTTCAGCGAACGCGAACTGCACCATGCCGAACGTGGCGCCGACTGGAACGAAATGCTGGCCAGCGCCAACAATCTTTCACTCTTTGGTGACCGCAAGCTGCTGGAAATCCGCTTCAGCGGCAAGCCGGACGCCACCGCCGCCGCCACGCTGGAAAAATACGCTGCTGATCCCTCACCGGACACCCTGCTGCTTCTGCTGCTGCCCAAGCTCGACGGCACGGCACAGAAAGCCAAGTGGTTTGTTGCCTGCGAAAATGCTGGTGTTTCCCTGCAACTGCCGCAAATAGATGCGCACTCTTTTCCCGAATGGCTGCAAGCACGCTTGCAACAGGCCGGTCTGCGTACCGATCGCGAAGCATTCACCCTGCTTCTGGAGCGCGTGGAAGGCAATCTTCTGGCCGCACAACAGGAAGTGGAAAAGCTGCGCCTGCTGACACGCGATGGCGTGCTCACCGCCGAAACAGTGCAAAGTGCCGTTGGCGACAGCGCCCGCTACAACGTTTATGAACTGGCCGACTGCGCCCTCTCCGGCGACGCCAGCAAAGCGGCACGCATGCTGGCCGGCCTGCGAGCCGAAGGTGAGTCGGAGTCATCCGTACTGTGGGCACTGGCCAAGGATGCCCGGACACTGGCGGCACTGCGCGAAGGCATGGAGGCTGGCCAACCGCTGAACGCACTGCTGCAACAAAACGGCATCTGGCAAAAGCGCCAGCCACTTTTCCAGCGCGCCCTGCAACGCACCCCGCCTGCACTGGCACATTCACTGGTCGCGGACTGCCTGGCCGCCGACATGGCCATCAAGGGGCAAAGCCAGGAGCGAGCCTGGGATGTCTTGCTGCGACTCTGCATGACACTGGCCGGCCGTCCCCTTTTTGCAGGAAGCCCGGCATGAGCCAGGAAGAGCAGACACCCGAGTACATGGCCATGCGCCGGCAGATCCGCCTGGACATGCTGGTGGACCTGGGAGGCAATCTTGCACTGGCGCTCGGTATCTGGGGCTGGTTGGGCGAAAGTGCTCCCTGGCATGCCTGGCTGCACGAGCCCGCTGCCTTCATCCCGCTCACGGCCACCGGCATCCTCAACCTCCTGCACCTGCCTGCCCGGCTCAAGCGCCTGCGCGAATGGCAGCAGCGGCGCTGAGCGCCATTCATCACCGCTTACCGGCAGCCACTTCACAAGCGCCCCGCTTCGCCTCACTATCGCGCCGCTTTCCACTTACCCTGGAATCCGAGAGACGACGAGAGGACAACGAAATGAAGCACAAGAAACGCAGCGCCAAGTCGCTGGTCTTTGACCCCCTGTTCCGGCCCCGTCAGGAAAAGGCAAAAAAAGGCAAAGGCAGTTATGCCCGCAGGCCCCGCAATCAGTCACAGGATTCGGGGCCTTTTCATTTCTGCCGCCTCGCTGCCTGAAACAACACTGCGCCCACGACACCTCTCCTTCGCGGTTGCCTCACTCCGACAGCACCGGCATCATTCAGGACTGACCCGCAGGCGCTCTCATGAAAAACAAGAACGATACCTCCAGCATTTCCTTCACCGCGCACTACACCGGCTATGTATGGCAACACCACGGGCTCTCCGAACCCGCCTTCGCCACCACCCAGGGCCGCACCTATTACGCACTGCTGCGCCCTTTTGAATATCTTGCCCGCCACATCATCGGCAGCGACATCAAGACCACCCTGTTGCAGCGCCACTTCATCATTGACCGCGAACTTGAAAAACGCATAAGCGCAAACCCGGACACTCAGGTACTCGAAATCGCCTGCGGCCTTTCCCCGCGCGGACACCGCTTCACGCGTCGACATTCTGGTCTTGTGTATGTGGAAACCGATCTGCCGGGCATGGTGGCACGCAAACGCAGCGTACTGGCACCCCTGAATTCGCTGAATGCAAACCACCGCCTCGTCACCTGCAACATCCTTGAGCAAGGGAATGCCGACAGCCTGGAAGCCGTCATTGCCCGCGAGTTCGATACAGGCAAACCACTGGTAGTGATCACGGAGGGCTTGGTGAACTATTTTGACCTCCCCACCATCTCCACCGTATGGCAACGGCTGGCAACCGTGTTGGCCACCTTTCCGCAAAGCCTTTACCTCACCGATGTCTATCCCGAGGTGGAAGAACATCGCTTTGCCGGGCTAATACGTGCCGCCAACCAGAGCCTGCGCCTTGCATCGCGCAGCCGGTTTTCGCTGCACTTCCGCAACAGCGCTGAAATGCAGCAGCACTTCACGGCACTGGGCTTCCGTACGACGACAGTCTTCAATCCGGACCGCGAAAAAACAGCAGCGCCTGCAGCGGCAGGAGGGGCCATTGTGAGGGTCATCAGCGCCAGCGCCTGACTTCCTGCCTTGTCGAGGGTGAAACCGGCATAAATCCCGCCCATGAAAAAGCCCGCAAAAGCGGGCTTTTTCATGGAACTGCCAATTGCAGTTACTGGTAGATCGTTCTGACTTTCTGGACTTCCACGACGCCCTCACTGCCGGAGGGACGGCGGAAAAAATGTTCGTCATCCAGCAACATGCGCAGCTCTTCTGCCACATCGAAGCTGCCATGCTTGAACAGGCAGCGCATGGTGTTCTCGTTCTGCTCGAACACCAGCATTTCAACACGCAAGGCCGTGCCTTCCGGACACAGGATGAGATCCCGCGCATGCTTTTCCAGCGGCGAATCAGTGTGGTCATACTCCAGGACACAGCCGAAGAAATTCATATCGCGGATGCGCACCTTCATATCGATGGAGATAGCTCCATCCACATGAGAGAAACTGATGACCCGGGAATGCGGATTGACCGGCACGAAGCGGGGCTCGCCACGTCTCTCCAGGCTCTGACACTGCTGGCGGTCCAGAACCTCGATACCCTTCACGGTGTTGAGGTCGTCACCACGCAGGAAGGCGCAGAACATGGCAACGGACTCGTCACGCTTTTCCAGTTGTGCCACATGATCGGCCCCCTTGATCAGGGTGAACACGGCATTGGGGCAACGCGAGGCGAAAAGCGCATTTTCGTAGGGCAGCGTGAAACTGTCGTACTCACCTGTGGAGACCAGCGTCTCGCATTCGGGATAGCCAAGGATGGACTCGACTTCCAGCAGGCGGCCGGCATTGATGCGGTAGCGCTGCTGTTCGTTTTCGTGGAAGCCGCGCATCTGGCGATGGAAAAGCTTGCGCGTGATGTCCGTGATCTCGGTTTCCTTGAGGCGGGCATGGTTCACCAGATACAGCACCACGGCCTGACCAAACTCGTCGAGGCGCCCCTGGTCCAGCACCTTGACGGACTCCTCCAGCAGCATGCGCCAGGACTTGCGCGGGCGGATCACGATGCCGGTCACGATCAGCTTGTGCATGTGGTCCGGCCGCTTGTAGGCAAAGGTGGAAGCCACCACGGACCCCAGTGACAGCCCCATCAGGGAGACCTTTTCCAGCCCGGCACGCTGTGTCCACTGGAAGAGCAGGTCAGCCAGGTCTTCCATGCCCAGTTCGGGGGAAAGCTGGTCGTTATTGCCCAGTGAAGGCAGGTCCACGAGGATCACAGGCACCTCGTTCAGCACCTGCTCCACGCAATACTTGTAGGAATTGAAGTTCTGGAAGGCACCACCCAGCACGATCAGCGGGGCCTTGTGGACATTGTCGGGCTGGCTGAAAGCCAGATACTCCACGCGCCATTTGCCGACAAAGTCCGTTTTGGGGGGCTGCTTGAGCGAAGAGCGGTTATAGACCTCATAGACTACGGTCATGATGCCTCCGTCGGTGAAATGGTCAGCCGGAAGCTGCCACTCCGTTTTGTTCTTGGTTGTTATTGGTGTTCCGCCATTCACCGGGGCTGGATGGAGATGCCCGGCTTCCTGTGGGGGAGCCATCCTAACATCGCTTCCCGAGGCTTGCCCACGGGGAGTTTGTGCGCAAAGCCGCCGGATGGTGGTCTCTGGCGATAACCGGCTGGCGATAGGGTCTGGCACGGGCCGGGGGTATACTCGGCAGCTGACTTCAGCAGGACATGACCGTGAACACCCCCATCGACATCTCTGCCTACATGCATACGCTGGGACGCGCCGCCCGCCATGCCGCCACGGCGGTCGCCCGTGCCAGCACCCGTGAAAAGAACGCGGCCCTGTCCGCCATTCACGATGCTCTCGTTGCTGCCCGCGCCGATATCCTTGCCGCCAATGCCCGTGATGTGGCTGCCGGCCAGGCCAGCGGACTGGACTCCGCCATGCTGGACCGCCTGACCATCAGCGAAAAAACCTTTGCCGGCATGCTGGAAGGCCTGCGCCAGGTCATCGACCTCGCCGATCCGGTGGGCGCCATCACCGATCTGGTCTACCGTCCTACCGGCATACAGGTCGGCAAGATGCGCGTACCACTGGGCGTCATCGGCATCATTTATGAATCCCGCCCAAACGTGACGCTGGAAGCAGCCTCCCTCTGCCTCAAATCCGGCAATGCCGCCATCCTGCGTGGAGGCTCCGAGGCCATACATTCCAACCAGGCCATTGCCGCCTGCGTACAACAGGGCCTGGAAAAAGCCGGCCTGCCACGTGAAGCCGTGCAGGTGGTGGAAACCACCGACCGTGCCGCCGTTTCCGCCCTCATCACCATGCCGGAGTTCGTGGACGTGATCGTGCCGCGTGGCGGCAAGGGCCTGATCGAACGCATCAGCAACGAGGCCCGCGTGCCGGTGATCTACCACCTCGACGGCAACTGCCATGTCTTCATCGACCGCGATGCCGACCTGGCCAAGGCCGTGCCCGTGGCCATGAACGCCAAGACGCACCGCTACGGCACCTGCAACACCATGGAAACCCTGCTGGTGGATGCCCCCGTCGCCGAAGCCGCCCTCAAGGCCCTCGCCCCCCTTTATGTGGAAAAGGGCGTGGAGTTGCGCGGCTGCGAGCGCACGCGCGCCATCATCGATGCCGTCCCGGCCACGGAGCAGGACTGGTACGAGGAATATCTCGCCCCGGTGCTGGCCATCAAGGTCATCGACGGTCTTGATGAAGCCATCGCGCACATCAACAAGTACGGCTCGCACCACACCGATGCCATCATCACCGAGAACGTCACTCGCTCGCGCCGCTTCCTCAACGAGGTGGATTCCAGCTCGGTGATGGTGAACGCCTCCACGCGTTTCGCCGACGGTTTTGAATACGGCTTGGGCGCGGAAGTCGGCATCTCCACCAACAAAATCCACGCGCGCGGTCCGGTCGGCCTTGAAGGTCTGACGTCACAGAAATGGGTGGTGCTGGGTGACGGGCATGTGCGGCAGTAAACAGTGGCTGGCCAGAAGCCGGCTCGCTCCATGCCCTCGTTGATCGGCATTTATGGCGGCTCCTTTGACCCCGTGCATCTTGGCCATGTGGCCACGGCAGAGGAGTTGCTGAGCCGTTTTCCTTTCCGGGAAATCCGCTTCCTGCCTGCTGCACGCTCACCGCTCAAGGACAGCGTGACAGCCGACCAGCATCGCCTTGCCATGCTGAATCTGGCACTTTCGGGTAAGCAAGCACTCACAATCGACGATAGGGAACTACGACGCCCTCCTCCCTCCTATACCGTGGACACCCTCCGGGAAATCCGCCGGGAAGCCGGGCCGGCCACACCGCTGGCCTTTATCATGGGCATGGACAGCTTTGCCGAGTTGCCGCGCTGGAAGGAATGGCAAAGCCTCACTGACCTCGCCCACCTGCTGGTGGTCAGCCGGCCGGGCGTCGCGCCGTTACTCCCGGACAATCTTGCCGCCTGGCTGAAACCACGCCTCAAGGGCCCGGAAGACCCCATGGATATCTCGCCGCAAGGGAATGTATGGCTGGTGGAAACCACGCCCCATGCCATTGCCAGCCGCGACATCCGTGCCGCCATTTCTGCAGGCAGGGACACAAGCCGCTGGCTCAACCCTGCCGTAGAAGACTATATTGCACACCACCACCTGTACCCCGGAGACGCAGCCCCCCGATGAAAGTGCTTGATGCCCCCACGCAGCAACTCGTTGATACCGCCCTCGCCGCACTTGGCGACCTCAAAGCCAAAGATGTTGTCAGCCTTGATGTGCGCTCCCTCACCAGCCTCGCCGATGTCATGGTCATCGCCTCCGGCACGTCCAGCAGGCATGTGAAGTCGCTGGCCGACAATGTCGTGGTCAAGATCAAGGAAGCAGGCTTCAAGCCATTGGGCCAGGAGGGCGAGCGTGACGGCGAATGGATACTCATCGATCTGGCTGGCGTCATCGTGCACGTGATGCTGCCTGCCACCCGTGCCTTCTACGACCTTGAGCGCCTCTGGACACCCGGTGCCAGCGGTCACCTCAACGTCGCCAAATCCTGACCTGCTGAAGCCACTCCCGACCCATGCGCCTGCGCCTGCTTGCTGTCGGCACCCGCATGCCCGGCTGGGTGGAAACAGGCTTTGACGAATACGCCAAACGCCTGTCCGGTGATATCAGCCTGGAACTGGTCGAAATCACGGCCGGCAAGCGGCTCAAGGCCACTGACCTGGCCCGGGTCAAGGAGCAGGAAGGCGAAGCCCTGCTCGCTGCCATCCGGCCACAGGAGCGCGTGATTGCGCTGGATGTGCTGGGCCGCTCCCTTTCCACGGAAGACATTGCCGCCACCCTCAAGGACTGGCAGGTGGATGGCCGCCCGGCAGCCCTGCTGATTGGCGGCCCGGAAGGGCTGAGCCGTGCAGCACTCGAGCGGGCGGACGAAAAATGGTCGCTGTCCCGCCTGACCCTGCCACACCCTCTGGTACGCATCGTCATTGCAGAGCAGCTTTACCGCGCCTGGAGCCTGCTGAAGGGACATCCTTACCACCGCTGATGTCCGGGCGTACTTCCTCTCTCTGCCCATAAGCAGGAAACATGTTCATACGCCTGCCGCTGGCTTTTACCGTCGTGCCTGCGTGAAAATGCCCGCCCATGCGACGCCTCAACCAGAGCCCCTTCACCCTCAAGGACAACCAGCAGGAAGCTGCGCTTTTCAAGCGTCGCTCGCTGGTGGCGGCTGTGCTCGTGGGTGTCATGTTCTGCGTGCTTTTCGGGCGTTATTTCTTCCTGCAGGTGATGCACTACGACACCTACGCCACGCTTTCCGAAAACAATCGCGTTCACCCCGAAGCCATTTCACCTCCCCGCGGTTTCATCCTTGATCGCAACGGCCTGCTGCTGGCCGATAACCGCCCCACCTTCACGCTGTCCATCAACCGCCAGCAGGTGCGTGATGTCGACGCCATGCTGGAAAGACTCACACCGCTTCTGGACCTGGATGCCGAAGACCTGCGGCGCTTCAAGATACGGCTGCGCAACGCCCGCCGCTTTGAAGATGTACCGGTCAAGCTGCGCCTGACCGAGGAAGACCTGGCCCGCTATTCCGAGGTGAAATACAGCCTGGACGGCGTCAAGGTCACCGTCGAGCTCTCCCGCCACTACCCTTACGGCGAACTTTTCGCGCACACCATCGGCTATGTTTCCCGTATCGCCGAAAACGATCTCAAGGAACTGGACCCCACGGCTTATGCCGGTACCAACCTGATCGGCAAGATCGGCATCGAGAAATATTACGAAGGGCTGCTACACGGCAAAGTGGGATACCAGCATGTGGAAACCAATGCCCACGGCCGCCTCATTCGCGTACTGAAAAAAACACCTCCAGTGCGAGGCAATGACCTCACTCTGCATCTGGATTACCAGTTGCAGAAAATTGCGCACGACCAGCTCGCAGGGCGGCGTGGTGCCATTGTCGCCATCGACCCGAATACCGGTGGCGTGCTGGCCTTCGTGAGTAATCCCAGCTTCGACCCCAATCCTTTCGTGGGGGGCATTCCCTACAAGCTCTATGCGGAATACCGCGACCATATCGACAAGCCGCTCTACAACCGCGCGCTTCAAGGCGTGTATCCGCCGGGCTCGACCATCAAGCCTTTTGCAGCCATGGGCGGACTGCATTACAAGCTGGTGGACTGGAATTACCGTATCAGCGACCCGGGATTTTTCCAGCTGCCCGGTGACTCGCACCAGTTCCGTGACTGGAAAAAGGGCGGGCACGGCATGGTCGACATGCACAAGGCCGTGGTGGAGTCCTGCGACACTTACTTCTACCAACTCTCGGACCGCATGGGCGTGGACCGCTTCCATGACTGGATGAAACATTACGGCTTCGGCGAGCCCACCGGCATTGATCTGGTTGACGAAAAACGCGGCACACTGCCTTCTGTTGCCTGGAAGCGTGAGCGCCTGAAAGCGCCGTGGTATCGCGGCGAAATGATGTCGGTCGGTATCGGCCAAGGTTATTTCACCGCGACACCACTGCAACTGGCCATGGCGACTGCCATCCAGGCCAACGGTGGCCGCCACATCCGCCCACACTTGCTCAAGTCAACCACCGGCCTCAAGACTTTCGAGATCAGCAACCAGCCCGACTACACCGTGCCTTATAGCGGTGACCCCGAAGACTGGAACCGCATGAAGCAGACCATGCGCGATGTAGCCCACAGCGCCAGCGGCACGGCACGCGCCACCGGCTACGGCGTCAAAGGCTATGAAATGGCTGGCAAGACCGGTACGGCACAGGTACGCGGCATCAAGCAGGGCGAACGCTACAACGAAGCTGCCATCGACCAGCGCCACTGGGACCACGGCTGGTTCGTGGGATTTGCTCCCGTCGAAAACCCACAGATCGCCGTGGCCGTGCTGGTGGAAAACGGCCGCCACGGCTCCAGCATGGCGCCGATTGCACGCGCCATGTTCGATTACGTGATCAAAGGCACACTGCCCGCCGCACCAAAGCCGGCCATCCCTGCAGCAGCGGCAGCGAGTGATGAATAAATGAATACACAGGACAAGTTCCTCCGCCACATGCCGCGCGACGGCACCGGCTTCAAGCGCCGCTTTGATCCCTGGCAACTGCTGCATCTTGATCCGGTGCTGCTGTTGTTGCTGCTGCTCACCTGCATGCTGGGCCTGTTCGAGCTTTATTCGGCATCTGGCCGACACCTCGACATGACGCTGAAACAGCTGATGAGTTTTGGCATCGGCCTCACCGCCATGTTCGTGCTCGCACAGATTCCGCCACGCACCTACCAGTCCCTTTCACCGTGGTTCTACGCCGGCGGCGTCGGCCTACTGATTGCCGTGGTCATATTCGGCGAAGTGCGCATGGGGGCACAGCGCTGGATCAGCATTCCCGGTTTTGCCAGCGTGCAGCCCTCTGAGTTCATGAAACTGGGCATGCCCATGATGCTGGCCTGGTTCCTGGCAGGACGCGTGCTGCCGCCCTCGTTTCCCGTGGTGATGCTGTCGCTCGTGCTGATCGGCATTCCTGCCGGCTTGATTGCCGAGCAGCCCGACCTCGGCACGGCAATTCTCGTGGCCACCAGCGGGCTTTTCGTGCTGTTTCTCTCCGGCCTGCCCTGGTGGATGATTTTCAGCTTCATGGCGGTGGTGGGCTCGCTCATTCCTGTCGCCTGGAATTTCCTGCACGACTACCAGCGCCAGCGTGTACTCACCTTGTTTGATCCTGAGTCCGATCCCTTGGGCGCGGGCTGGAACATCATCCAGTCCAAGACTGCCATCGGTTCCGGCGGAGTTTTCGGCAAGGGCTGGCTGCATGGCTCGCAATCGCATCTGGAGTTCCTGCCGGAAGGCCACACCGACTTCATCATTGCAGCCTACTCCGAAGAATTCGGGCTGATCGGTGTCGCCGTACTCCTGACGCTCTACATCCTCACCATTGCGCGCGGCCTCTACATCGCCACCACCGCACAGGACAGCTACAGCCGCCTGCTGGCCGGGGCCATCACGCTTTCTTTCTTTGTTTACGTAACCGTGAATGCCGGCATGGTCAGCGGCATGCTGCCCGTGGTGGGCGTGCCGCTACCCTTCATCAGTTATGGTGGTACAGCCATCATCACGCTGATGTCGGGCTTCGGCATTCTCATGTCGATACAAACGCATAAAAAACTTATTGGCTGAGTGTGTTATCAGGACAGGCTCTGCCCGATAAAGAAGGACTCTTGCGAATGCTGAAACACTTGCTCTGCACACTGATCAGCAGCTTCTGCCTGCATGCTCCCTCCGCTCAAGCCATGGGCGAGTTCCTGAAATATGAAGAACTGGAGGCAATGATCACGCAACTGGAAAAGGAAAGAATCTACGCGCCGGGTGAGCTGCAACAGATATTTGCCCAAGTATCCCGCGACGAGCGCGTACTGACCCTGATTGCCAAGCCGGCAGAAAGCACGCGCGAATGGAAAGACTATCGCCCGATTTTCGTGAACAACGAACGCATACGCAAAGGCGTGACCTTCTGGCAGACCCATGCCGCTGTACTGGAGCGTGCGGAGCAGACTTATGGCGTGCCGGCCGAGATGATCGTGGCCATCATCGGTGTGGAAACAACCTACGGCGGCAACAAGGGTCGCAACCGTGTCATTGATGCGTTGGCGACACTGGGGTTCGACTATCCGCCGCGTGCACCGTTTTTCCGCAAGGAGCTGCATGAGTTTCTCGTGCTCAGCAAGGAGAGCAAGCTGGACCCACTCAATACCTGGGGCTCCTATGCCGGTGCCATGGGTTTCCCGCAGTTCATGCCCTCAAGCTGGCGCAACCTTGCCGTGGATTTCGACAGCGACGGTGTTCGCGACCTGATCAACAACCCTGTCGATGCCATCGGCTCCGTGGGCAACTACTTCAAGGCCAATGGCTGGAAAACCGGTGAAACGGTTGCCATACGTGCCCGCATCATCAACCAGGACTACGACACGGCCACCAGCCGTGAACTCAATACCACGGGCACGCTGGGTGAAATCGCCAAGAAGGGGCTCGCGCCCCGCGAGCCAGGTACCTATGCCGCCGCCATCCCCGCCTCGGCCATCCGCCTTCAGGGCAACGATGGCGGCGAATTCTGGCTGACCTTCAACAACTTCTATGTCATCACCCGCTACAACCGCAGCCTCATGTATGCCATGGCCACCTTGCAACTGAGCCAGGAACTCCGTGCCGCCTATGACAGCACAGTGGCAGGCCACTGACGCCGGACAACAAGCTCATCCGAAAGAAGAACAAGAACATGAAAATGACGTCCGGATCCGTCCCGCTTCTCCTGTTGCTTGCACTTCTGCTGGGTGCCTGCAGTTCCACGCCGCCTGCCAAACCCAAGCCGGCATCACCGCCAGCAACGCAGTCGCCACCCCAGAAGGTCAACCCGATCACGCGACTGCCGCCGCAGACTGAGGCAGTCCCCAAGAATCCGGCCGACATGCCTGCCTTCGGCTCAGATGCCTTCAACCGCATCAAGGATGCTTATCCGGAAGACCCGCCCGATGTCAGCCAGATACCGGATGCCACTCCCCTGGCAGAGCCTCTGTCCCGTTACGGCAACAAGAGCCCCTACACTGTGCTCGGTGAAACCTATCGCGTACTGCCATCGGCCAAGGGCTTCAAGCAGACCGGAAAGGCATCGTGGTATGGCAAGAAATTCCACGGCCTGCGCACGTCCAGTGGCGAAAAATACGACATGTATGCCATGACGGCGGCGCATCGTAACCTGCCCCTGCCCAGCTATGTCCGCGTCACCAATGTGGCCAATGACAAGAGCGTGATCGTGAAGGTGAATGATCGCGGCCCCTTCCATTCCGAGCGAGTGATGGACCTTTCCTATGCAGCAGCGGCACGGCTGGATTTCCTGAAAACAGGAACGGCAACGGTGCGTATCGAGGCATTCGATCCTGCCAGCCTGCCTGATGCCGGCAGCAAGGAAAATACAGCTGCCACACGGCCCGACATGGCCAGCGACGAGCCACGCTTTTATGTACAGGTGGGGGCTTTCAGTGCGCGTGGCAATGCCACTGCACTGCAGTCACGACTGCTGGAACTGATTTATTCGCAGGTCAATGTGGTTCAGGGCGATGGTGTGCACCGGGTGCATGTCGGACCTTTCTTTACACGCGAGGACGCCGACAAGGCCGCCCAGATCATTCGCAGCAATGATCTGGGGAAACCGATTGTGATCACGCGCTGACTTCGCCTGGAAAAGATCAGATCACACTGTCTTGAGGTGCCTCTGCCCTGGCACCAGCTCCGTTGCCAGCAAGAGCCATGTCCCCACGATCAAAGGCAGGTTCTTGGTCACCGGCCCGAAAGGATGCAGCCACTGCGCCGGTACGATGAAGGCGATCAGCACCATATAGCCCAGCATGAGCATGATCTGCAGGCGGTAGGCATTCCGGCACCAGCGTGGCAGGAACATGGCAACGCCGAGTACGAAATCGAACAGGGCACCGGAATAGATGGAAAGCGTCGCCAGTGTGCCGGTAATGCCTCCGGTGGCCAGCAACTCGTAACCACTGGCGCGATCAAAAAAAGCGGATGTCAGTGCCGTGAAAAACCAGATGAAGGCAATGGAGGCAAAGAGTGCCGGGCGGATGCCGGACCACACGGCATGGAAAGTGTCCGCCAGTGTGGCCGGCTCCAGCCACAGGGATTCGCGCAAGGAACGCGGCGGACAAGGCAGATAGTCTGGCGCCGGTGTCTTGGCGTCCTGCAGCAAGTCCAGGGCATCACGATTGAGCAGGCCTTTCATCCTGAAACGCTCGCCCATGTCCGCGGCGACATACATCAAGGGTAAGGGCATGCGCAGGAAGCGTGGTTTCCCCAAACGCAGCCAGTCACGCAGCAGCCCGTAAAGCCCTGCCATGGTCAGCACTTCGCTGCCACTCAACTGGTACTGCTGCTTGCCACCCGGCCAATGCGACACCATATGTGCTACCGCCCGGCACAAATCATCAATGTGAACCGGATTGAGCTTCTGTTCGCCATCGCCCACCAGCGGGGTGACCGGCATGGCGGCCAACTGGTTGAAAAGTGCCGTACTGGTCCCGCCACGACCAATGACGATGCTGGGATAGAGAATGATGCTGTCACCCGGCAGTGCGCGCAGATAATTGTCTGCTTGCTGCTTGCTCCGCAAAAAAGGAACGGAAACACCGGGCTGGTCGGCTCCCATCGCCGACACCTGTATCACTTTCACACCAAGATCACTGGCAGCCTTGAAAAGTGCCATGGGCGCCTCGGTCTGGACGCGAAGGAAAGACTGGCCACGCCCTTCATTGATGATGCCGACAGCATTGATGACAAGGTCCACACCGGCAAGGCGCTGCTGCCAGACTGTACTGTCCGTGTCCTGCAGGAAATCGCAGGGCAACCAGGTGAAGGCGGGAATTTTCTGCTGCCACTCGTGCGCACGCCTCGCGGCGGCCACGATCGTGTGGCCCTCGGCCAGCAAGCGGCGGGCAAGACTAAAACCGATGAAGCCGGTGGCGCCAGTGATCAGGATGCGCATGTCATTTCCTCAGTAACCGCCGATGCCCGGCTTGAACACCATCAGGACAAACAGCGCAATCATGCTGATGCCCGCAGGTACGCCCAGCGACAGCCATATCCAGAACAGGCGTGTGTATTTCTCAGGCAGTGCATCACCCGCCTGCAGATGTGCCGTGAGATCACGCAGCTTCATCTGTATCCACACCACCGGAAACCAGCACACCGCCACGATGGCATAGAGCACAACCACTTGAGTCATCCAGGGCGAGTGCAGGGGAAAGCCCATCTGCTTGATGAGCAGGTAACCGGTAACGGGTTGGATGAAGAGGAAAGTGGGCGCTGTGAAAATCCAGTCAGCCAGCACCACATGGCGGGCCGTATCGCGGATGGTGACAGGGTTGCCGCCAAAGTGGGCAAAGACCATGTAGAAGACCGTGCCGACGCCAGTACCCCAGAGGAAGGTGGCACTCAGGATGTGCACGAGCTTGAGCAGGCTGTAGGAATTGCTGAAGAGGAGATCGAACATGACGGTTTCCTCACCAGGCCCAGGGCTTGTAGACCATGAGGAAGAAGATCAGCACCATCATGCTGAAAGCCGGATAGCCCATGAGCTCCCAGACACGCACCAGCCGCACGAATCGTTCGGGCAGGCCGTCGCCGGGCTGCATGTCTTTCAGCATGTCGCGCAGTTGTATCTGTATCCACACCACCGGCAACCACAGCGCCCCCACCAGACAGAAAAGACCAAGGATGACGAGGAACCATGTGGATGTCAGGCTGATGGACAGCACCTGCATGAGCAGAAGGCCAGTGACGAATTGCACGACCACGGAGGGCGCCGTGAAAATCCAGTCGGCCAGTACGACCGTGCCGGCCGTGACCCGCACAGCCTCGGCATTGCCGGAGCGGGTGGCCCGTATCATGAAAAAGAAGGTCCCGAGCCCCGTGCCGAACAGCAGGGTGGAACTGATGATGTGGATGGTTTTCAGCAACTGGTAATGGTCGGCCAGCATGGCGACGGGTCTCCCTAGCAGGATCAGCTGCCGGGGAGCATCGTCCGGAAGGCACTGCCAAGGCTGCCGGATTTATAAAACGGCAGCCGAAAACCGGTATCTGGCTTGCGGATTTATAAATCGGCGGGCCGCAACCGCCGTTGCTGGCGGTATTTGCCGGGCGCCATGCCCTCCAGTTCGCGAAAGGCGGAGTAGAACGCCGAAAGGGAACTGAAGCCCACCATCAAGCCCACTTCCAGTACCGAGAGCGCGGGCCGGCTGAGCAACAGCTCCTTTGCTTCGGCAACACGGTACTGCTTGAGATAGCGGCTGAAGCCCAGGCCCAGGCGCTCGTTCAGCAGTTCAGAAAGCTGATGGGATGTCAGGCCCACCGTTGCAGCGAGACCAGCCAGATCAAGGTCGTCACGCCGGTAAAGATGCTCATCTTCCATGACCTGACGCAGACGGCTGGCCATGGCCTCCACATCCACATTGAGCAGCAGGGAGCGACGCCGGGCAGGTGATGCCTCTGTCACGGTTTCAGCCACCGCCTCTGCCATCGCCTCGGCTACGGTCTCGGCCAGTTGCGGCCGCTGCTGGTTGAGGAACCAGGCCAGCAGGAGCAAGAGCGTGATGGCACTGCCGTAGAGCTGGTAGAAAACGGTCTGGTCCAGCAAGCCCCCCAGGAGCGCAAGAATGGCCACTCCCAGCCCGACCACCACCGCCAGCGCCAGCAGGCTGGCCTCGATACGCACCACACTGGCCGGCCGCGCCAACTGGCCGAAACGGCGCAGTATCAGGAACACATAAACGGCGCCTACGCCGAAACAAAGCACATGCACCAGCTGCTGGAAGCGCATTCCCGGCAACTGCCAGTCATTGCCGGCCTCCAGCAGGCTGAACACTCCCAGCAATGCACCGGGCAGCAAGTGCAGGGCAGCCCGCCCTGCCGGCACGACCTCCCCCAGCAGCCCCTTCACGCCGAGATAAAACAACGGTGCCACCATATAGAGCGCCATATGGTGCAGGTGCCAGACCGGATCGGAGTGCGCTCCATTCAGCTCCAGCAACAGGTTCAGCTGGATCACGCCCAGTGCCGACAGGCTGGCGGCCAGCCAGTGCCAGCCGCTGCCCTCCCGACCCAGCAGGCCGGGAGCCAACAGGGCACAAAGCGCCACGCCCAGAAAAACCCAGTAGCCCAGCCACACCATCATCCTGCCGCCTTTTTAATTGCATGGGCCGGGGTTTTACCGCAGTGCCGGCACGGACTCCAGCCAGGGACGAGCGATCCCCACGATTGCGGTTTCTACGTCATGACAGGGCCCAGAGCACCTTGCTAGTCTCGCCCCCCGCCCTCGCCGATACCGGTATGGCGGGCACACACTCACAAAAACAAGGAAACACCATGAAGCTGCACGCGAAGATTGCCGTCATTGCCCTTGCCACCGCCACACTGGGCGGCTGTGCTGTCGTGGCCTCTCCCACCACCGGCTTTCTCTACACCCAGGTCCAGGGCCCCATCGTCAGCGGCAATGCCGCAGATGCCTCCAAAACCGGGCAAGCCTGTGCCAACAACATCCTTGGCCTGATCTCCGTGGGTGATGCCTCCATCGACGCCGCCAAGAAAGCCGGTGGCATCAAGAATGTCTCCAGCGTCGATCACGACAGCACCATGATCCTGGGTGTCTATGGCAAGTTCTGCACAGTGGTCAAAGGCAACTGAGCCGGAGACCCTCCCATGAAAATCCTGTCCTTCATCGGCGCTGCCATGCTGGCAACCGGTCTGGGCGGCTGCGCCAATGTCGCCGGGCCTGTACCGGCATCACTGTCGTTCTATGCCGCACCGATCGGCCTCGGGCCAACCTCTTCGGCAGCCCCCGAAAAACGCGGTGAAGCTTGTGCCAGCAACATCCTTGGAGTCGTCGCCACTGGCAATGCCTCGATCGATGCGGCCAAGAAAAACGCCGGCATCACCAAGGTTGTCAGCGTGGAACACAGCTCCAGCCGGGTCCTGGGCTATTACGCCCGTTTCTGCACCATCGTGCGCGGCGAATGAGGCACAGGGTGCCGGGAAACCCCGGCACCCTACTTCTTCCACTCCAGCCTCCCCGGTTTGCAACAAATGCACAAAAGACCCGTGCATGCCTGACAAGACCGCGACCGCCCTCTAGCAGCGCAGTGCTAGAATGCGCGCCGTTTTCTTCCCCCACGACTGCATCGCGATAACAGGAATTGTCATGACGCCCATGCGCCGCCTGCTTGCAGGGATTGCCCCCCTTCTGTTTGCCACCAGCCTTGTTGCCAACGCCGCTCCGCCGACGCCACCCGCCCTGGACAACAAGGCCTGGCTGCTGGTGGATTTCGAGTCCGGCCGCGTGCTGGCCGAAAGCAACTCACGCCTGCGCCTGGCGCCTGCCTCGCTCACCAAGATGATGACCAGCTACATCGTCGAACAGGCACTGGAATCCGGCCGCCTCAAGGAAGCCGACCCGGTCTTTGTCAGCGAACATGCCTGGTGTCGCGGTACCAGCGCCGAGTCCTGCATGTACCTGCCGGTGAACAGCCAGGCCTCCGTCATCGACATGCTGCGTGGCGTCATCATCCAGTCCGGCAACGATGCCTCCAAGGCACTGGCCGAACATCTGGGTGGCAGCGAGCCAGCCTTCGCGGAAATGATGAACAAGGAAGCCGCGCGCCTCGGCATGAAGGACACGCACTTCGTCAACGCCACCGGCCTGCCGGACCCCACGCACCTGACCTCGGCCTACGACATGGCCATCCTGGCGCGCGCCATCATCCGCGACAGCCCGCACTACTACCCGATCTATGCGGAGAAGGAGTTCACCTTCAACCGCATCCGCCAGGGCAACCGCAACGCACTGCTCTACACCGACTCCACCGTGGACGGCCTCAAGACCGGCCACACGGAAGATGCCGGCTATTGTCTTGTCAGTTCCAGCAAGCGCAGTGGCATGCGCCTGATTGCCGTGGTCATGGGCACGACATCCATGCAGGCACGTGCCGACCAGAGCCGCGCCCTGTTCAACTGGGGCTTCGCGCATTTTGAAAATGCCACACCCTTCACTGCCGGCACCGTGCTGGCCTCGCCACGTGTCTGGTTCGGAACAGCCGGTACCGTGCAGGCCGGTGTCATTGATGATGTGGTGCTGACATTGCCACGCGGCGACAAGGACAAGCTCACCACCACCCTGCGCCTGGACCCGGACATCCGCGCCCCGCTGGCAAAAGGCCAGAAGATCGGTGAAATCACCATCAGCCTGGATAGCCAGGTCGTGGCCGTGCAGCCGCTACTGGCACTGGAACCGGTGGAAGAAGCCAATGTCTTCGTACGCTTCTGGCATCACATCAAGCGTTTCTTCACCAACCTGTTCTGACGAGGCTTCGTTGCAGGCAGACCCGTACCGTACAAGCACGGACGGGCCTGCCTTGTACCAGCCCGCCTCCGTCCCCATATAGTTCCGTCATCACGACACGGGGAGGCCGCCATGACTGACCGCAGCAAGACCGACATCCAGAACGAGGCACTCTGGGAATTTCCCATGCAGTATCCCGTCAAGATCATGGGTGAAGCACAGCATCCCCTGCGCGAGATCGTGGCCAACATCCTGCTGAAACATGCCCCTGACTTCGATCCTTCCACGCTGACCGAAAAGCCCTCCAGTGCCGGCAAGTATGTGTCCGTCACGGCATCGGTTTATGTGGAGCGCAAGGAGCAGATCAACGGCATGTATGCCGACTTTGCCGCACACCAGCACATCAAGATGGTGCTCTGAGCCTCTCGTGCAGGTGCGAGTTCCTTCGCACCTGCAACACCCCACTGCGGCAGGGTTGCGGTTGCAAGGCCATCCGATACTGTAGGCCCTCGTTTCCGCCAACGGGTGTGCCATGCCAGGGCCAGCCTCGCTGTTCAACCACAAACGCTATGACCAGGCCACGCAGCAAGCCCTGCTGGCGCTTGGCATCAGCAATCTCAAGCCCTGGCTCTCCTTGCTGCTGGCCGTGCTGCTGGCCGTTTCCTGTACCGACCCTTCACAACGACTCCTGACGGCGGCCTGGCTGACACTGGCATTCGTGGCAACCGCGTTGGGCATGTGGTACTGCCGGCACTGGGGAAAGCGGCTGGCCACACGCCTCACGCTCGCTGAGCTGCGACGGGCAGAACATTGGGGCATGGGTTACGGCGCACTGGTTGCCGTGCTCTGGGGCAACAGCAGCCAGTTCATGAGCCCCGGGCATGCCTCCGCCAACCTCATGATCGCCATGATCTATTTCGGCGTGGCAGCCGGAGCGGCGGCCATGTCCGTGCTCGGCATGGCGCATATGGGAACAGGTGCCGTCATTGCTTTCCTGCTTTTCATACAGCCTTTGCCGCTGATTTTTCCGGAGGGCTGGGTCTGGTTCATCTTCATGGTGGGGCTTTATCACCTGGTCATCCTGATGAGCTCCTGGCAACGCCACCAGATCGTGGCGCGCAACCTCATCCTGACGCAGGAGCAACAAGGGCTGATCGAATACCAGCGACGCGAAACCCTGCGCGCCAACAAGGCCAACCAGGACAAGTCCGCTTTTCTCGCGGCGGCCAGTCACGACCTGCGCCAACCCGTGCACGCCATCATGCTGCTGGGCCATGCGCTGCAGATGAAAACACCCGAAGGCGAAGCGCGGGCGCTGGTAGACCAGATACTGAATGCCGGCAAAGCGCTCTCGGACCAGTTCAACAGCCTGATGGAGTTGTCGCGACTGGAAAGCGGAAACTATCCGCTGAATTTCAGCACCTTCCTGCTTGGCGAGTTCCTCAGGCGCAAACTCCAGACGCACCAGGAAATTGCTGCCAGCCAGAAAATCGCCCTGCGTTTCTGCATGGACTGGCGACTGCATTACAGCAGTGCCGTCAGTGATGCCGGCCTCCTGAACCGCACGCTCGACAACCTGATCGACAATGCCATCAAGTTTTCAGCGCCGGGCAGCAGCATCCTGCTCAGCGCCCGCCTGCGCAGGGGAAGACTGCAACTGGCCGTGCACGACCAGGGCCCGGGTATTCCGGAGGCCGAGCACAGCAACATCTTCATGCCCTATGTACAGCTCGATAACCCCACCCGCGAACGGGCACGCGGCATCGGCCTTGGCCTCAGCATCGTCAAAGAGGCAGCGTTGCTGTTGCAGGCAGAGCTGTCGCTGAAAACGAAATCCGGAAAGGGAAGCTGCTTCATGCTGACCCTGCCGGCCGACACGCTCTCGGCGCACAGCAATGCCTCGCTTTTGCAGACACGAGGAAGAAACACTGAGACAGCAAACATCACTGCATTGCGTGGCACCCAACTGCTGATCGTGGAGGATGATCCGATGGTGGCCTCAGCCCTTTGCAGCTGGGCAGCTTCATGGGGCATGCACGTGCGGCACCATGCCGAACCCGAGAGCGTGCCCTTGCAGCCGGCAGCAGACCTGGTGATCTGCGACATCCGCCTGCCAGGCCAGCACGATGGCATCCACTGGCTCAGTGAATGGCTGGCCAACTGGCCGGATGCCGGTGGCGTGCTCGTCTCGGGAGAGGCCAGCGAATCCGTGCAGGAACGTGCTGAACAGGAAGGCCTGTTGTTGCTGGCAAAGCCTGTAGATCCTGATCTCCTGCTGCAAACTCTCATCAGCCTGAAACGATAGAGCCGCACACCATGCAACTCCTGATCATCGACGATCACCCCATGACCGGTGCCGGCCTGAAGAGCCTTCTGCAAAGCCATTATCCCGCGGCAGACATCACCACATGGAACACGTTCCTTGCAGCAGAACTCGTCAGCAATGACTGGGACTACATTTTTCTCGACATGCACCTGCCGGGTCACACATTCCGGAAAATGCTGGACGACATTGGCACACAACTGGATCGTGTCATCCTGATTTCGGCCTACCCCGAAATGGATGATGTCGAACTTGCCCGCCAGCGTGGCGTACGCGGGCTCCTCCCCAAGAACATCGACATAGAGCGCATTCTCGACGGCTTCCAGCGCATACAGGCCGGTGAAAACATTTTCCTGGATGCCCAGGGCATGGCACAGCCCGGGGCTAACCCGGATACGGCATTGCCCACACTGACCGAGCGTCAGAAAGGCATACTGGAGGCCGTCATGGGTGGTCTTTCCAACAAGCAGATTGCACGCCGACTGGGCATCAGCGAATACACCGTCAAAGAACATGTGACGGCCATTCTCGCCGCCTATGGCGTACGCAACCGTCTCGAACTCATCCTGCGCATATCACCCCGCTGACCCTGCCTCGTTCATTACCCTCATGGCCGCCTGCTCCCGGCCATGCCGGTGATTTTCTGCGGCATTTCATTCTCGCAGCAACGCGCATCCCCTCCTCGGTGGGGTAGTGGAGAACTGCAAAATTTTCATAATGACCTGACGCTTTGCGACAGCTCCTCACGAGGTGTTGCTGCTGATCCCTCCAGGAGAAGTCATATGAAAATGTACAGGGCTCGTTCAGGCATGGCAGCGACACTGCTGCTGGGTACCACACTTTTGCTCAGCGCCTGCGGGGGCGGAGACAGCAGCGGAGGAGGAAGCGTTACCGGCAGCAGTGCCTGCCCGGCAGGGACCACGGTCTGCGGCACGGCCGCTACCGGTGCTCCCATGGCCAGCGCCAGCGTCGTGTTGCACTGCAAGAACAACTGGAACGAAGGCACCTCGACCGATGCCAACGGCGTGTGGAAATACAACGTGCCCGCCACCAACCTGCCCTGCGCCGTGAAAGTCACTAACGGTACCGACACCTATTACGCCTTCACGCTGGGCACGGGCAGCAACATCATCACCAATCTTTCGCCATTCACCAGCCTGGCATTGGCGCAGGCACTGGGAGCGGCACCGGACGATGTCTGGTTCAACAGCGTCAATCCTGCGGGCAACAGCGCACAGCTCGATGCCATGACAGCAGCCCTGCCTGCCGCCATTGCCGCACTCAACACCGCATTGGCCAGCTATGCCCTGCCTGCCGGATTCAACCCCCTCACCTCCGTGCTCACTGCTGCCAGCGGCAGCCAGACCGGCAACGCTCACGATCACCTGCTCGAACAGTTCAAGGCCGCGCTGAACGGTGGCGATTTCGCCAGCCTGCTGGCCAGCTTTGCCAGCTACGAGACAGGTGATGCATCGCCCCTGCCCGCACCCAGCTACACGTCGGGCGCGAGCACCCGGACCGCTTTCTTTGAAGCCTTTGCAGGCGACTACACGCTGAAGGTCACCAACTCTGGTGCCGAGGGCAGCAACAATACCGCCGCCAAGAACCTGTTCCCGCAGGACCGTGCCATCACGGTGCACATGAAACCGAACGGCGATGTCGTGATTGATGCCGTGGGCCGCTCCATCACTTGGAGCGCCTCTACCTACAACGGCAGCGTCGGGGTGGGCAAATGGGCAGAATTCGATGGCACGGCCTCCACGCTGAACACCGTCCGCTACCGGAACGGCACCACGCTTGACCTCTACATCACCTACGACCCGGACACCGGAAAGCTGCAGGTCGACCCACAGGGCTTCATCAACAACGAAGGTTACGCCAGCCTGAAAGGCGCAATCTTCGTGCCGCCGCCCGCACCGGTCGCCACCACCTGCAGCACGGGCGACGACAAGCTTGTCTTTACCAACGGCCCCACTGATTTCTGCGGCTTCACGAGAAGCGCCTCCACCACCAACAACGTTTCGCGCTACTACCAGTTCACTTCGGCAGCGGGCAGCCATGGTGTCACCTACGTCAAGTTCGACATGAACAGTGATGACAGTGCCGTGGAAAAAGTGACGATTGAAAATGACAGCTATGCCTTCATCTGCGGTCTTGCCTCTGCCTGTAGCGGCGTGACAGTCACGACCAACAGCGGTTACAAGCAATTCACGCTGAACAACACCGCGCTTGCTGTCCTTAACGGCGCCAGCCAACCCATCACAGTCAACGGCCTGCTGATGCATCCCGTCAGCACCACAGGGGGCTCTCTCACACCACCCGCACTGGCCAGCAATGAAACCGGCGTGCGCTTCCTCACCACCGGACTGGTGGGCATGATCGGCACCACGACCGGCACCATGAACACCGCTCTCGAACGCTTCTTCAGCAACGACCCGGCACTGACCTCGGATGGCAGCCGCTTCACCGGTGGACAGGTCTTTCCGGCTGGAGGGGTGAGCAATGGCGCAATTGCCCTGAAAAATGCACAAGGACAGCCTTTCCCGACCACGCCCGGCACCTATGCCTGCGGCGCCGGTCCGACGGCGCTCTCCCTGCAGGTCAACTACAGCAGTAACCAGCAATACATCAGCAGCAATGAGGCCGGCTTCGACTGCAGCATCACCATCACGCGCTCCACCGTGACAGGTACTACAAATCCCGTCGGGCAGATCGAAGGCACGTTCACTGCCCACCTCGCCCGCTTCGGAGTGACACCACCCACGCTTGCCAGCGGCGTTGAAGTAAGCGGCAGCTTCCGCCTGGGCACAGAGCCCGAGGGCAGCACGACACCAGCCACCAAGGCTGGCCAACTGGCTGCCTACATCGGTGCGCGCTTTGCAGGGACCTACAACCTGACCTGCAACAGCACAGCACACACCGTTACGGTCAACACAGATGGCAGCGCCACCCTCGACAGCAGCACGCCGCTGGCCAACACAACCAACGCCGGCAGCGTGGAAGTCACAACCGCAAATACCATCACCGGCAAGTACACACTGCATTACACCAACACCAGCAACGGTGCGCAGGCTCACCTCGGTTTCATCGGCAATGCCACCGACACCGTAACAGGCGCCTCATCCATCCTTCCTGCCGGGGAAGGCAGTGCGCAAGGCTGCACCTTCGTTTCCGGACCAACTACCAACAGTTTTGACAGACTCACCGCCCTCAAGACGCTAGCCCCTCTCTCCGCCAACCTGAGCTGCACCGGGAGCGATCAGGCCACCAGGAATGAACTGGCCGATGGCACACAAACCCTCAACCTCTCCGCCGACGGCAGTCTGACACTGGGCAGCAGCGTCAGCGCCACTACCACCAAAACCAGCCTCAGCAGCCTGCAGGTGTTGTTCGGCGGAAGCTTTGCGTCCTCCAGCTACGGCAGTGTCTGGTATGAGCCCTCTTTCTATTCCGGAGCTTCCGTAGGTGCCAGCAACCGCAATCTGGACGTGCGACTTGCGGGAGACGGCAGCACCGCGAAATCCGTCAGATTCAACGGCGGCGGACTGAACTCACTGTGCGTTGCCGCCAACTGAATGATTGTCACATCGACACGAAAGAACCGGCCCCACGCCGGTTTTTTCGTTGGCATAAATACTGCGTGACCACAAAACTCCATGCTCCAAGGAAACCTTCATGACACCCAAGCACGTGATACTGGCTACCCTGGTCAGTTTTCTGCCCGCCCTCGCCAGCGCTGAAACCTGCCTCAATACCGACAAGGAAAAATACGCCAGCAATGACGTGCGCTCCTTCGATTACGGCAAGTGCAAGCCGGCCCCCGGAGCTCCCGACAACAGCTACAACTCGTTGAATGCCATTGGCAAGCAGATGCAGGGCATCATGGAGCGCAGCAACGAGACCGGCTACTCCAATGCAGAGCGCGAAGCCAATCTCCGTGAGATCCGCGCCAATGAAGCCAAGATCCAGGCATTCAAGGACCAGCAGTCCGCCAGCCGCCGCAAGATCAAATACGGCGCCTCCTCAGAGCGCTTCGACATCGACTATGGCCAGTGGCAATATCAGAACGCCAATATTCCGGCAGACAAACAACAGGCCATACGTCAGGAAATCGGTGATGCCATTGCCGGGGGAAAGCTTGTAGAAACCTATGGCGCCACCAATTACGCCAATGCTGATACCTGGAAAAACAGCACGGACCCTGCCACACGCTGGAAAAACTGCGAAGTCGCCACGCAACTGGTGCGCGCTTATGTCTTTGGGGACTTCATCAAGCCCGAGCAGAAAAATCCCGCGCTGGGCTATGCCATCGCCAAGACAGGGCGTTATCAGAAGTGTGGAGGTACTGCCTACTGGCTGGGCAGGATTCTTGAAGCCGGCGATCCTCTGGTGCCCGGCGTCGACAAGGACAAGGATGAAATCAATGGCGGCAAGGGCGTGAAAAATGCCATCGAATCCTCTTACAACACCGCCATCCTGAACAGCTTCACTCCTGCCTATGAACGCATGGCCGGCCCCAAGCGCTTCCGTGGCAAGAGCTATTTCGTACTCTCGGATTTCGACTCCTACCCCTACTGGAGCGACTACGGCTGGAGCAACGAGCTTTTCCCCATGCAGTTCCAGTACAACAAATGCTTGGAGCTGGAGCCGGCCAACCTGACCTGTGCGCGCGGCCTTGCCAGCACCTATGCCGACAAACGCCGTGACAAGAGCGATGACTACAGCAACTACAACCCCGAACTGGCCGCCTACTACACGAAATACGCCAAGGAGCTTGAGACCAAGCTGACCCAGGCCGGACTTCCTCTGCCTGCCATTACTCCGTAAAAGCCGGGCGGCCAAACCTGATTCGTCATCCCAGCCTTGGCCGGGATGACGAGAACAAGAGATTACGAAACGACTCTTACAAGAATCCCACCATCCTGCCAGCCAGCCCCTCCCGGGCCGACTGGCAAAGCCTTGGCCAAGCGTGTAATTTCGTGGGCCTTTTCCCGCCCGTAAAACGGACTCATCTTCATGAAAAAGAATGCTGCGGCCCTCGGCCTCATCCTGCTGGCCAGTGCCGGCCTCGTTGCCTGCAAGGGCGGCAAGCCTGAAACCGAAGAAGCCAAAGTGGCCTACAGCCTGGGTTTCATGACCGGCAAATCCAGTGCCGAACATGCTCCTGATCTCGACACCAAGGCTTTCTTCCAGGGCTTCAAGGATGCCCATGCCGGCAAGCCGGGCGAGCTGACGGAAGAAGAGATCAAGGAAACCCTCATGGCCTACCAGAAGAAGCTGATGGAACAGGCCCAGGCCAAGGCTGAAAAAGCCAACGCCGAACGTGAAGGCGCCAATACCAAGCTGCTGGAAGAGAACGGCAAGAAAGCCGGCGTAATCACCACTGCTTCCGGCCTGCAGTACGAAATCATCAGTGAAGGCAAAGGCAAGAAGCCCAAGTCCTCCGACAACGTGAAGGTGCATTACGAAGGCAAGCTGACCGATGGCACCGTCTTCGACAGCTCGCGCCAGCGTGGCGAACCCGCCACTTTCCGGCTGGATCAGGTCATCCCCGGCTGGACCGAAGGCCTTCAGCTCATGCCCGTGGGCTCGGTCTACAAGCTGACCATCCCCGCGTCACTGGCCTACGGTCCGCAGGGCGCCGGCCCGATTCCGCCCAACTCCGTGCTGGTGTTCGAGGTAGAGTTGCTGGATATCGTGAAGTAATCCGCTTTCCTGCAAGCATGAAACCGGCGCTCACAAGCGCCGGTTTTTTTATGGGCCTCATATACTTGACCACCTGATTGACCTGTCGTCCCCGCGCAGGCGGGGATCCAGTGACTTTGTATCTCTGGCCCGGAAAAAAACAGGATCAAAGACGCTGGGCCCCCGCCTTCGCGGGGGCGACAATGGCTTTAGAGAGCCAATTATGTAATTCCCTTTTAGGGGCCTCTGCCGAAAGGCTGTGGCCTCCCGGCAACCATTGCTAGGCGCCCGCTGCCCTGCGAATTACCATCAGCGCATGACACCCCTTGTACGCACGCTCGGCCTTGCCGATTACCTTCCCACCTGGGAAGCCATGCGCGATTTCACCAATACGCGCACTGCCGACACACCCGACGAACTCTGGCTGCTGGAGCATCCCCCCGTCTTCACGCTGGGGCAGGCCGGCAAGACCGAGCATGTGCTGGATGCGGGCGACATTCCGCTCGTGAAGACCGACCGTGGCGGCCAGGTGACATACCACGGCCCAGGCCAGCTCACGGGCTACTGCCTGTTCGACCTGAAACGCCTGGGCTTCGGCCCACGCGATTTTGTCGAACTCATCGAAGACGTGCTGGTGGACGTGCTGGTGGAAATGGACATTCCCGCCATGGCAGACCGCCAGGCCCACGGCGTGTACGTGAGCGGCCGCAAGATCGCCTCGCTGGGCCTGCGTATCCGCAAGGGCTGCAGCTACCACGGTTTTTCGCTGAACGTGGACATGGACCTCGCGCCGTTCAACCGCATCAATCCCTGCGGTTACGCCGGCCTGCAGATGACACAGGTGCGGGACTTCCTGCGCGAGGACACGCCATCGCTGGACGCTGTGGGCAAGACCGTGGCCGAGGCATTGACCAGCTGCTTGGCGGAGCACGAGCGGGAACGAGGCCGGGAAGAAAAATGAGCCCATGAAAAAGGCCACCTTACGGTGGCCTTTTTCATGTCATGCCGCCAATCCCTGCATCAGGGTGCCGGCTGGATGTCGAACTCGAAGGTCCAGGTCTGCTGGCTGTTGTTGACCGTGTTGTCGGCGTAGACGATTTCCTTGAGGCGGAAACGCGCGTAGCTGTTGCCGCCGACAGAGCGGAGCATCGCACCGCTTCCGTCATTGGCCTTGATCATGTGGGCGGCGCCGAGGCCAACCGTGGCAGCGTCGGCAGCCGAGCTGTAGTAGGTGAACCAGCCATAGTTGAGCGGGTTGGGGTAGGAGCCGGTGTAGGCCGGGTTGAGCGGCGAGTTGAAGGTGTCCTTGATCCAGGCATTGGCGTTGGCCGGCAGGGCCTGATCGGTGGCGGTCAGGTCGGCCAGGGTATCGGCGGCGGCGGTCGTGCTGGTGAAGGTGCTCACGACCACATTGCCACTGGCGTCATAGAAACCGGCGGGCGTCTTGCCGACGAAACCACCCACCTTGCCGCCTGTGCCGACTTCGCTGCCCTGGTTCAGCTTGATGCTGTAGCGATTGAAAGCGACATGCCAGTTGCTGCCGCTCGGCGTGTCCACCACGGTGTTGTTGGCGAGATCGTAATAGACCCAGCCGCTGCCGCTGGCGTTCACGCTGCCACTCAACGCCGTACCGAAGGTGCCGGTATCGGTTTTTTCCGCGAAGCGGAAGGCGACATGGCCGGACTCGGTACCGCTAGAACCACCGTAATAGCCGGTCACTTGCAGGGCGAATACCTTGACGCTGTCCGCATTGTTGCTGTTCGTGTGTGCCTTGCTGCTGTCGGTGGTGATGATGAAGGTGCGGTAGGTGGGCCACAGCTTGTGGTTGTCGCCACCCACGCCGTACTCGAACACGGCAGTGCCGATGCTGTTGTTGCCGGTGAAGACGTTTTTCAGGCTGTCCTTGAGCCAGGCCACGGAGGGAATGTCCGCCGTTTCGCCGGGCATACGGGTGGCGCTGGTCCAAGCTTGCAGCGCGGCCCAAGTGTAGGCGAAGGGACTGCCCAGCGTGCCGCCGTTGCTCGTGCTGCTGCTCGCACTGGTGCCGCTGTTCGTCCACAGAGTACCGGTGCGGGTGCCGCCCTTGAGCTTTAGGTCCCAGGCGTTGCCCGTGCAATCGGCGGTGGCCCTCGTGTCGATGTCGTAGCAGACGGCATCGGCCTCTGTCGCAGTCGCCGGCAGCGCAACCGCCCAGGTGGCGCTCTGCGTAAAGCTGCTGGTCGGCGTCGTGGGGCCGGCGGGGGTGGAGTCGTTGCTGTCGCTGCCGCAGCCCGCGAGGGCCAGGGCAAAGGCCAGCAGCGTGCCGGCCTTCAGGGTCAGGGAATCTTTCATGGAGTCGCTCTCGCTTCAGGTTGACGGTTGCCCCAGGCCCACGTGGCGCCCAGGTAAACGTAGCGGCCCGCGATGGGGCCGAAATCGGCTGGCTGGCTGAAATCGCGTTGCGTGCCGAAAACATTGTTGATGCCGAGAAAGGCCGAAACGCCCGCGCCCAGCGTCTGGTTCAGGCTGGCATCCAGCACGGTCCAGGCGGGCGAGCGTGAGTTGCTGCCGGTGACCGCCAGCTCATCGCTCTGGTAGCGGCCGCGCAGGGAAAGACGGGTGGCGTCCCGCAGGCTCCAGTCCAGCCCCAAGCGTGCCATGTGCTCGGGCCGGCGCGTGAGTTCGGTGCCGGTATCGATGTCTTCGGTACGGGTCCAGGTGTAGGCCGCCTTCACGTCCAGTACGGGCGTGGCGCGCCAGTTGAGGCCGCTTTCAAGGCCGTAAGTGCGGGCGTGGGCGATGTTTTCGTAGGTGTAGATCGCGATGCCGCCCACCGTCTGGAAGTTGTCCATGTCCGTCTGGATGAGGTCGGTGACATCGTTGTAGAAAAGATTGGTATCCAGCGTGAGGTCGCGGCTCAGGCGGAAGGTCGCGCCGAACTGGTAGCTCTGCGAGGACTCCGGTTGCAGGTCCGGGTTGCCCTGCACCTTGTAGCCGATGGAGGAGTGGTCAAAGAGGTAGTAGCGCTCCTTGAGGTTGGGCACGCGATAGCCCTGCCCGACGCTGAGACGCAGCGCGCCGTTCCAGTCGTCATCATCCAGGAAGGTCCAGCGCAGGCTGGCCTTGGGCGCGAAGTGGCTGCCGAAGTCCGAGTCGTCCTGATAGCGCAGGCCGAGCAGGAGTTCCCAGTCAGCGCCGAGGAAAATGTCGTCCTGCGCGAACAGCTCGCGGCTTTCACGCGTGACGCCATTTGGCCCGGTGAATTCGGACACGCCGTTCAGGGTCTGGGTCAGCGTTTCGCGGTGCCAGTCTGCCCCGAGTTGCCAGAGCTGGCTGCCCCAGGCGGGCAGGTCGAGCTGGGTGCTGACATGGCGGGTGTCCTGCTCGGCGTCACGCCGGTCGTAGGGCGCGGCGGCGAGGTTGTTGTTCTTCCAGGACTGGCTTTCGTAGGTTTCATGCAGCGCCTTGAGCTGCACCTTGAAACCGTCGCCTAACTCGCGGGAAAGGCCGGCGATATAGCGGTCGCGCGTGATGGCTTCAGACTTGACCGGATAGATGAGGTTGGGCGGGAAATACTCGACTGGTAGGCGCTGCCCGTCGTCCTCGGTGTAGCGGCTGCCTTCCAGCCAGAGTTCGCCGCCGGAAGCCGGCAGCCAGGAAAAGCGCGTGCCGTACTGTTCGCGGCGGGCGACATCGCCCTGTCGCGCCCAAGCGTCAGGGTCGACGGCAAAGCCCTTGTCATCACGTTTGTCAGCGGCAACCCGGAGGCGGAAGCGCTCGCTTCCGCCTTCCAGGCTAGCCTGGGCATGGTGCGCGCCGATGGCGGCAGCCCGGCCTTCGGCATTCTGGCTACCATAGCTGCCCGCGTCGGCCATCACCTTGCCGGAGAAGCCGGGGCGGATACGCCGCGTGATGACGTTGATGACGCCGCCCATGGCCGCGCTGCCGTACTGGGCCGAAGCCGCACCCTTCACCACCTCGATGCGCTCGACCTCGGCCAGCGCGTACTGGCTCAGGTCCACGGTGGAGCCCGTGCTGGCCGCCAGCGGCAAACCGTCGATCAGCACCAGCACCTGGTCACTGCTCAGGCCCTGGAGAGACAGCTCATAGCCCGACTTGCCGTGGATTTCGCGCAGTTGCAGGCCAGGAATGTTCTCCAGCGCCTCCTTCAGCGAGCGGGCATGGGTGCGCTCGATCTCCTCGCGGGACACCACCTCGGTCCGTACCGGCGTTTCCACGATGTCGCGCTCGCTGCGTGTGCCGGTGACCACGACCTCGTCCATCCAGGCATCGGCCGCCCCGGTGGCAGGCGCCACCATCAGCGCTCCCAGCGCCAGCACGCCCGCCGGGAGCAGGCGACGGGCAGGAGCCACGGCGCGAGGGACGACACGGAAAAACAGCAGGGACATGAGGCGACGGGAGGCAGGAAATTTTATTAACGATAATTATTATCATTACTAATATCAATTATAATTTCCCGCCTTCCGACCGGGCAGGCCCGCCGCCACGCACGTCCCATGCCCGGCGCCGGATGGTCATTAATCCGGTAACCCCTTGTTCTGCATGGTATTCAACACGGAGCCCATCATGTCCCGTACCGGCCTTCTGGCTGCTCTCTCCCTCCTGCTGGCCGCCTGCGCCACCACGCCCCAGCCCCAGGTCATCACTCCGACCACGCCTTCCCCGGCAGACCGGCAAGCCATCCTTGCCATGGCCGGCACCTATGACGTGAAGTTCGACTTTCAGGAAATCCTGGCGCTGAAGCCGGGCTACACATTGCACAAGCCCCATGTCTCCAACGCCCACGAACTGGTGCAGGTGCTGGAGGACAGCCCGCGCCGCATCGTCCTGCAGCACCTGCTGGTGGACAAGCGCGGCCACGTGACCAAGCACTGGCGACAGGACTGGGACTACGAACAGGCCCGCTTCTGGTCCTACACCGGCGGCTACGCCTGGCAGCGGCGCGACGTGACGCCCGCCGAAGCGCAGGGCCGCTGGGTGCAGACCGTCTGGCAGGTGGACGACAGCCCGCGCTATGCAGGCATCGGCCGCTGGGAACACGACAACGGCGTGTCACGCTGGACCTCCGATACAAGCTGGCGCCCCCTGCCCCGCCGCGAGTACACCGAGCGCGACGACTACGATGTGCTGGTGACGGTGAACCGCCACACCATCACACCCGCCGGCTGGTCGCACGAACAGGACAGCTACAAACTGGACCGCGCCAGCCAGCAGTTCCTCGTCGCCGAGCGCGGCAACAACAGCTACACGCGCAACACAGATTTCGACTTCAAGCCGGCACGGGACTACTGGACCAAGACGTCGCCCTACTGGGAAGCCGTGCGCAACGTGTGGACCGACGAGCTTGCCCGTCACACCAAGGTCGCACTGGTGGAACCAGACCCGGAAGACGACCTGAGCGACAAATCGCATTTCATGGCGGTGATGAAGCAGGCCAATGACCTCGCCATCAGTGCGAAGCCGCTGGCGGAGCGGGAGGCTGCGGTGCGCAAGACACTCAAGCCGTATCTCATTGAAGAGGGGAAGAAGCCGACAGCGGCGGTGGCAGGGCAGTAGCTGGTATTGGTGCCCGGGTATTCCCTTGCTTTCTTGATTCCCTCTCCCCGCTGGCGGGGGTGTAGGCGGAAAAAGCGAAGCACTGCTTCGCCCGCCGGAACGCCATTCGCCTACCGGCGAATGGCTGGGGCGAGGAGCGGGGTGATGGGTGTTTACCTACGGGCTGGACAATCAAAAGAAACCCGAAGGTAGTCGCGAGTCGCCGCAGGCGCGAGCATAACCAGAGGGCGGGAACTACAGGAGCGGGCCTGCTAACCCAAGACAGCCCTCCGCAGGAGTCGCTTTCTTTGCTCACTTTCTTTTCGAGGAAAGAAAGTGAGGCCCGCCACAGGCGCAAGGACATAGAAAAAAACAGGCCTAACGCGCTACGGGAACCACTCCCTTAAGCGAGATCACACACAAATCCCCGCCCTCCCGGGCAATTGGCAAGCCACGGAGCAGGCCGCGTACACCCCGCCCCTATCCCTGAAGCCATCTGGCTAATTTCCCCAACCCTTCCCGCTGGCGATGCCTTCCTCTAAATGTCAGCATCCAGGCACTGTCTCCCGGATAGCCCCCATGCTCTACCGCCTGGCCGCCAATATCGTGATGTTCCTGCACTACGCCTTCATGGTGTTCGCGCTGTTTGGCGGTTTCCTGCTCTGGTGGTGGCCTGTGGTGATCTGGCTGCATGTGCCGGTGCTGGCCTGGGCCGTAGGCATATCCAGCATAGGCTGGACCTGCCCGCTCACCCCGCTGGAAAACCGCCTGCGTGTTGCCGGCGGTGGCGAAGCCTACGAAGGCGGCTTCATTGAACACTACATCACCGCCCGCCTTTATCCGGAAGGCCTGCCCCGGCATGTGCTGATGCTGATGGGCTCCCTGGTACTGGCCCTCAGCCTGCTGGCCTACGGCATGTGGTTCCTCACCCGCCAGACCGGCTGACGGGATCCTCCACGCTCATTCAGGCGGCAATCCCCAGCTTCGCCTTCGTCCTGGCCACCAGACGGCTCTCGTCTGTCTGGTCCGGATGGAATCCCGGCCTGAAATACTGCAGGAACTTGGGAATGAAGATCGGGTACTGCTCCCGCGCCAGCCCCGCCAGATTGCGCCAGGACTTCATATTGCCAAGCTGGCCGTCACGCTTCATGAGGATGCCGGTATAGGCAAAGGAAAACCCCGTGATCATGGCAAGCGCAAACGAGAACACAGCCACGCGGTGCGCATAGGACAGGGCTCCCTTACCGTAAAGATGTTCGTACATGTCGAAGGCCACGGCCTTGTGCTCGGTTTCTTCCACGCTGTGCCACAGCCACAGGCTGCGGATGGTGTCATCCGTCATGCGCTCGTTGACCGACTGCATCATGCTGGCGACAAGCACGGCGGTGTAGTGCTCCAGCCCCACCGTCATCAGCAGGTTGCTCTTCTTGCTGAAACGCTTCTCGAAAAATCCGAGGATGGTACCCGTCGCTTTTTCCAGTGAATCCGGATCCAGCCCGAACTGGCGGGCACTCACATGAAAGGCATGGTGCTCGCGGGAATGCATGGCCTCCTGCCCGATGAAAGCGCCGATATCCTTGTCTAGCCGGGTATTGGCCTTGAGCTGGCCGCGCAATGCGCGCACCGAACGCACGAAGTAGGACTCACCCTCCGGAAAAAGCAGAGAGAGACCCGTGAAGTAATGGGTCAACGCGGGATCGTTGTCGCACCAGTAGCGCGGCATGCCGTCGAACACATAGTCCATGCGCCGTACCGGGAAGGAGGGAGTGACGGCTCCCTCGGGCTGATGAACCTGCTTGCGGGTGGAACGACGTTGAGCGGTAGTTGCCGTCATGATGCTGGCCTCATGCGTGTCGGGATACGGGTACAGGCCACCGGATTTTCCAAACGGCCTGGATGAGAGGCGTATTTATAGGTTCCAAAAAGGAACTATAAAAGGGGCAAGAAGGCCAATACAATGCAGCAGAGGCCAAACAGCGGGAGACAGGGCATGAAATGGGATGCGATCGGGGACATGAATTGTTCCGTGGCACGCACGCTGGGCATCGTCGGTGACCGCTGGACCCTGCTGATCCTGCGCAGTGCCTTCATGGGCATACGCCGCTTTGACGACTTCCACGCCATGCTGGGCATGACCCGTCATGTGCTCACGGAGCGGCTTGGCCGCTTGGTCGAAACCGGCATCCTGCGCAAGGCGCTCTACCACGAAAAACCGGCCCGCTATGAATACCGTCTTACCGACAAGGGCAAGGACCTCTACCCCGTTGTACTGGCGCTGATGGCCTGGGGAGACAAATGGATGGACAAGGGACTGGGCGCTCCCGTGCTGATGGAGCATGTGCCCTGCGGCCACCACATGACACCCGTCATGGTATGCAGCGAATGCCGTGAGCCTGTCCTGCCCCGGGACACGCGCCTGCTCGCAGGTCCCGGCCTGAACACTGACGGCACGGAAGCATCATCTGCCTGAGCTTCCTCTGCCTACACGGGTGGCCATTCCGTTGCAGCGGCAATGGCCGCACCGGAAAAGGCACTGTCCCCTGAAATTTCCCGCTGCACAAAATCTGGAGGCTGGTAAGCCAGGGCCTCGGCCTCGCTCGTGAAATCCCGCTCGAAAACTGCCCAGGCAAACGGCTGGTCGTAAATGTCCAGTGCTCCACCTGCCACGGCATGACGACGCTTGCGCACCGGCAACCCCGCAAGTCCGCTGCAAAGCAAGGCATGCTCGGCTTCCGTGAGGTACAGGTTGGTGACTGCCTCACTTAAAAATGATGCCTTGCCGTATTTCTTGCACAGCTTGAAAACGGTTTCACCGTTACGGGAAATCACCTTGCGCAGGCGCAGCCCGGTCTCCGGAAAATAACTGTCTTCAATCTCGCGGAAGGGCACGGCCTCCAGAGGACCGACTGCCTCCAGATCAACCAGCCAGCGCCGTTCAATTTCAGCCACGGCATATTTGATGGGCACATTCATGCTGGAAGCGTGCTCCTGCGTAAAAAAACCGGTGTAAATCGACTCAGAACAGTCTGTTCAACCCATTGAGGGCCGCCACGCGATACGCCTCGGCCATCGTCGGATAATTGAAGGTGGTGTTCACGAAATAGCGCAGGGTATTCGCACCGTTCTTCTGCTGCATGATGGCCTGGCCGATGTGTACGATCTCGGCAGCGTTGTCGCCAAAGCAGTGGATTCCCAGTATCTCCAGCGTCTCGCGGTGAAACAGCAACTTGAGCATGCCGGCAGTTTCTCCCGTGATCTGCGCACGTGCCAGATGCCGGAAAAAAGCCTGCCCGACTTCGTAGGGAATCTTTGCCTCGGTGAGCTGCTTTTCGGTTTTGCCGATGGAGGAGATTTCCGGAATGGTGTAGATGCCGGTGGGCACTTCGTCCACGCGTGGCACATCGCTGGAGCCGACGATATGCGCAGCGGCACAGCGCCCCTGGTCGTAAGCGGCAGACGCCAGCGCCGGCGGGCCGATGACATCACCCGCGGCAAAAATGTGCGGGACTTCCGTGCGGTACTGCTGGTCGACCTTGAGCTGGCCACGGCTGTTGGCAGCAAGCCCTGCCTTGTCCAGCGCCAGCGTTTCCGTATTGCCGCTGCGGCCGTTGCACCAGAGGATGGCATCGGCCTTGATCTTCTTGCCGGACTTCAGTGTCAGCACCACGCCGTCATCGCCGGTCTCCAGGCTTTCGTATTCTTCCTGGTTACGCACCAGCACACCGAGTTCACGCAGGTAATAGGAAAGCGCGTCGGCAATCTCGTCATCCAGATACGAGAGTAGTTGTGCCTGCGTGTTGATGAGGTCGACCTTGTAACCCAGGCCCACGAAAATCGAGGCGTACTCGCAGCCGATCACTCCGGCACCGTAGATTATGAGTTTGCGTACGGGGTAATCGAGACTGAGTATCTTGTCGGAGTCGAACACGCGACGATGCGTGAAGTCGATGTCCTCGGGGTGATAGGGACGACTGCCGGTGGCGATGAGGGCGTTCTCGAACTCCAGCGTCTCGCGGGTACCGCCGCCTTCGCGCGGATTGATGACCAGCTTGTGGGGGCCGGCAAAGCTGGCGAAGCCGGCATGCACGTCAACCAGATTGCGGTCATAAAAACCGGTGTGCACGCTGACCTGGCTGTCGATGACCTTGTGCGCGCGCGCCAGTACCTGAGAGAGCGGCACGTTGCGTAACTCTCCCACGCGCTGGAAAAGCGGGTCGCGCTGGTAGCGCATGAGGTTCCAGACTGTCTGCCGCAGCGCCTTGGAGGGAATGGTGCCCAGGTGCACACAGTTGCCGCCCAGGCGGCCCCGGTCATCCACGATGGCCACGCGGCGGCCTTCCTTGACCAGCTTCATGGCCGCACCTTCACCGGCAGGGCCTGCGCCTATCACCACTACGTCATACGGTCTGCTCATCTTCACTCTCCTGGCCGGCAGCCTTGTGAGCCACCTCTTCGGCCGGCATGACCGGTCCGGGCATTCCCGCCGGCCGACATGGCGCAACGGGGCCGGAGACGCGTCATCCCCGGTGGGCCGCCAGTTTAACAGGCCCGTCACCGCAAGCAGGCAGAATCCGTGCCGGCCTGGGTTATACTCCGGCGCCTGTCACGCCGGAGCCGCCCATGAGCCAGTCCTTTGACGCCGCCACACCTGTCCCTGCTTCCCCCCGGAAGAAAGTGGAGCAGGGCGTGAAGTTGCGCGGTGCGGAGAAGGTGGCGCGCATTCCGGTACAGGTGATCCCCACCGTGGAGTTGCCGCGCAAGCCAGACTGGATACGGGTGCGCATTTCCAACCCCGGCGAAGTCCAGCGCATCAAGGGCATGCTGCGTGAGCAGAAGCTGCATACGGTCTGTGAAGAAGCCGCCTGCCCCAACCTGCCGGAATGCTTCGGCGGCGGCACCGCCACTTTCATGATCATGGGTGACATCTGCACCCGCCGCTGCCCTTTCTGCGACGTGGCCCACGGCCGGCCCAACGCCCTGGACGCGGACGAGCCCCGCCATCTGGCCGAAACGGTACAGAACCTGCGCCTGAAATACGTGGTGGTCACTTCGGTGGACCGCGACGACCTGAAAGACGGCGGCGCCCAGCACTTCGTGGACTGCGTGCGCGAGACGCGAGCCCTCAATCCGAACACAAAGATCGAAATCCTGGTGCCGGACTTCCGCGGTCGCATGGATATTGCCCTGCGCCTCATGCAGGAATGCCCGCCCGATGTCTTCAACCACAACATCGAGACCGTGCCGCGCCTCTACAAGGCCATGCGCCCGGGCTCCGACTACCAGCACTCGCTGACCCTGCTCAAGCGCTTCAAGGAAGAGTGCCCGGACGTTGCCAGCAAGTGCGGCATCATGGTCGGCATCGGCGAAACCAAAGAAGAAGTCTTTGCCGTGCTGGACGACCTGCGCGCGCATGACGTGGAACTGGTCACCATCGGCCAGTACCTGCAACCCTCGCGCAACCATGCGCCGGTGGACCGCTTCGTGACACCGGCAGAGTTCGAGGAATATGCGGAGTACGGACGCCGTATCGGTTTCCGCAATATCTGGAGCGGCCCCATGGTGCGCTCTTCCTATCATGCCGATCTGCAATTCGCCGGTGTGGACGTTGGCGATGTGAAGCGCGTCCGCGCCTCACAGGCCTGACCCGCCCGAGCCCTGACTGCATGGATTTCGGCGCCTGGTATCTGGAATTGCGCGAGTGGCTCATCCACCACCCGGATGCCATTCTCCTCAGCATTTTCCTGGTGGCACTGATCGAGGCCGTTGCCGTGATCGGTGTCGTGGTGCCGGCCGTGCCGGCCCTCTTCGTGCTTTGCGTGCTCGCGGCCCACGCCGAAATCTCCCTTTCAACCATCTTCATCGTTGGCATTGCCGGCGCGATGATGGGCGACGGCATCAGCTATGCGCTGGGCCACGGCTTCAAGCACCGCATCCATGAGATATGGCCTTTCAGCCGTTACCCGGACTGGCTGCTGCGCTCCGAGGCCTTTGTCGAGCGGCATGGCGGCAAGGGCATCATCTTCGGGCGCTTCATCGGCCCCCTGCGTGCCTTCGTGCCCATGGCGGCCGGCATTTTCCGCATGCGGCCGATCTATTTCCTCTGGATGAACTTCCTGTCGGCACTGGTCTGGGCTCCCTTCCACATCCTGCCCGGCTACAGCCTGGGGGCGGCAACAGCCCATGACTGGCTACCCGGCCGCGACCAGCTCATCTTCATTGCCGCCGTATTGATTGCGGTTGCCGTGCTCACCTGGCTCCTGCCAGCACTGGATCGCTGGCGCCATCGCCGGGCCGAGCATCAGCCGCTGGCCAATACCGGCCGCTGGCGCTGCGCTGCGGGTTACCCTGAAGACCAGCGCGCATCGCTGCGTCTGGCACTTTTTGCTTTCACCTCCGCAGCACTCGTCGCCCTCCTGCGCCCCTGGCTGCAAAGCCTGGATACGGAAGCGCTGCTGGCCCTGTTCGCCTTGCGCCAAAGCTCGCTGGACATGTTCCTGGTGACGTTGGCCATCCTCGGCGACCGTGCAGGACTGGTGGTCTTCGGGAGCGTGGTGCTGGGCTGGCTGGCCCTGCGCCGTGAGTGGGCATCGGCTGGCGTGGTGTTGCTGGCCGCCCTTGCCTGCCTGCTCCTTCCCGCCCTGCTGAAGGTCGTATTTGCATTGCCCCGGCCCGGACTGGTCGAAGTGCCACCGGCGTCGTGGAGCTTTCCCAGCGGGCATGCCTTCAGCGCTGTTGTCGCCTGGGGGCTGGTACTGGTCTTTCTGGAGCGTTTCGGCCGGGAAGGGCTAGGCAATGTGGCGCGCCCCATCCTGCTCAGCCTGATGCTGTTCAGCATCATCGCGCGCCCGGTCCTGGGCGTGCACTGGGTGTCAGACGTGCTTGCCGGCGCCCTGCTGGGGCTGGCCTGCCTGGCCCTGCTGCGCTGGCTCTGGTACCGCTTCCCGGCACCACGCGTGAGCATGGTGGAGACTGTCGTCATCCTTCTGCTGGCGCTCTGTCTCAGCATCGGCCTTGAGGTATTCCCCCGCTTCTGGGATGCGCTGGCCAACCACCAGCCCCTGCCGATACCGGTTCACTCCTACCAGCCCTGAGAACCTGCAATCCTCATCATCGTCGTCCCGGCGCATGGC
>JBBCJX010000033.1:0-7074 GCA_037189985.1 Moraxellaceae bacterium | reverse complement strand
GGCGGCCTTCGGCGATGTCGGGGGCGGCGGCTTGCGTGGTGAAGGGCAGCAGGAGCAGAAGCAGGAGAAGTACGGCGTGGACTGTCGTCCCCGCGCAGGCGGGGACCCAGCGCCTTTGGCTATTAACAACGTACTCAAAAGACACTGGGTCCCCGCCTGCGCGGGGACGACAGTCCACGCCGTACTTCTCCTGCTTCTGCTCCTGCTGCCCTTCACCACGCAAGCCGCCGCCCCCGACATCGCCGAAGGCCGCCAGTTCCTGAAAACCTGGCTCACCGCCCTGGAACAGCGCGACGGTGCCAGGCTCGCCTCGCTCATCGACGACAAGGCCACCTTCAAGGTGCTGTGGTTGGACTCTTCCCCGCCCAAGACCTTCACGCTGAACAAAACAGACTACCTGCAACAGCTCCGCGCCGGCTGGCGTTTCTACACGGAGGAAAAAATCGAGACCGGCGACGTCACCTGGCAGGCCGATCCTGCCACCGGCCTGTTGAAAGCCCGTTTCCGGATCCGGCAGACCCGCCTTTTCTTCGGCAAGCCCACCGGCGAAAGCCATGAGATGGAGATGCATCTCGGCAACACGGGCAATGCCCTGCGCCTCACCGGCCTGCGCACGCAGGCCCGGATGTGGTGAGTCGAGCCCCGTGCCACGGCTTCTCTACCATTTCCCGCTCTCGCTCTACTGCGAGAAAACCCGCTGGAACCTGGACGCCAAGGGCCTGGACTACCGGGGCATCGAACTCCTGCCCGGCCCCCATGCCTTCACCGCCTGGCGGCTGGCCCGCATCCGCACCCTGCCCGTGCTCAGGGACGGCCAGCAGGCCGTGGGCGACTCCACCGCCATTGCGCTCTATCTGGAAGACCGCTACCGCGACAGCCCCCTGCTGCCGGCAGACCCGGCACTCCGCACCCGGGCGCTGGCCTTGGAGGACCGTTTCGACGAGGTGGGCGACCATGTGCGCCGCTGCGTCTGGAGCCTCGCCGTGGATGACCCGGCGGTGGACCGGATCTTTTTCCGCGAATACCGGCCGGGCCAGCGCTGGCTGGGCGCCCTCGCCCGGCAGCTCTTGCGGCAGATGATACGGCGCACCTTTTCGGTCTGGCCCGACCGGGTGGAGCAGTCGTGGGCCATCGTCCATGCGGCGCTGGCGGAAATAGAGGAAACCCTGCAAGGCGACCCCGCACGCTATCTCGTCGGCGATCATTTCACGCTGGCCGACCTCACCGCCGCGACCATGCTGGCGCCCCTGCTGGGGCCGGAAGAAAGCCCCTGGGGCGATGCCCACGTGCCCGCGACCGGCATCGCGCTGCGGCAGGAACTGCGCGCCACCGTCGCGGGCCAATGGATGACGCGGGTTTACCGGGAGCATCGGCGGCCAAGCAGAAGGTGACATCCCGCCAATTTCCGGCGCCCGGGTGCGTGATACAAAAAAGGCGTTTTGTATCATTCCCTGCCCGGAGCTTTTGATGACAACGCCTGCCGCCGTTCTCGCCACCTTCCCCGTTTCCTATCCCGACTCGGCCGTACTGGGCCCGGACTCACTGATCTGGCGTTATTTCGGTGATATCCGCGTGATGTTCTTCCTCGGCACCGGCCTCATTGTCCAGACAGCCCACCCGGTGATCGGCAAGGCGGTGGACGAACACTCGGACTATCGTACCGACGCCTATGGCCGCCTCAAGCGCTCGCTGGACCTGCTCTGGCCCGTGATCTACAACGACGTGGCCGGCGCGCGCGAATACGGCCGCATGCTCCGGGAGCGCCACCGCACCATCAAGGGCACCGGCTACGACGGCAAGCCCTACCACGCCCTCAACCCCGAGCCCTACCTGTGGGTGCACATGACGGCCTACAACGGCATCGTCAACATGGCGAAATTCTTCGGTGAGGAACTCGATGCCGCGCAGAAGCAGCAGCTTTTCGGAGAGTGGCTGCAAATGGGCCGGCAGATGGGCATACGCGACCAGGACATGCCCGCCGACATCCCTGCCTATGAAGCCTACTGGGCCAAGATGGTCAGCGAACGCCTGGAACGCAATCCCACGCTGGACTACCTGTTGCGGGCAGATTATTTCCTCAAGCGCCCCAAGCCCCCGATCGCCCTCCTGCCGGACTTCCTCTGGGCCGCCACCCGTATGCCCATCGGGGCCGTGCTCTATCTCACCACCCGTGCCGCCATGTCACCCGAATTCCGCGCAAAATTCGACGTTCCCTGGACCGACAAGGACCAGCGCAACTTTGAGCGCCTGATGAAAATCGTTAATGTTTCCTACCGCTTCCTGCCAGAGCGAGCACGCTGGCTGCCACCGGCCTGGAAAGCCGTGCGCGACTCCCGCCGCCACCCGGAACGCTATGAAACCGCCCTCCTCCAGGAGCAACCCGCCTGAGATGAACACCCCCACGCTGTTGCCCCCCGGCGGGATGCCGGAAGCCGACGAGCCGGCCAGCGGCGCCCGCGAGCGCATTCTGGATGCCGCCCTCGCGCTATTTCTCGAATCCGGCCTGAAGCGCACCACCATGGACGACGTGGCACGCCGGGCCGGCCTTGGCCGTGCCACCGTCTACCGCAGCTTCAGTGACAAGAACGCGCTCATGCAGGCCGTGGTCGTGCGAGAAAGCATGCGTGCCTACCGCCAGATCGAGAAAAAGCTGGGTCGCATGGACAAGCCGGAAGAGCGCTTCGTGGAAGGCTTCGTGATGGTGGTGCAGACCGCCCGCCAGCACCCGCTGGTGGAGCGCCTCTTCGATATCGACAGCGAATGGCTACTGCCCGACCTCACCCTGCGCGGTGGACTGCTCCTGGACTGGGGCCGCAGTTTCCTCAGCAGCAACCTGCATCTCCTGCAGACACAAGGGTTGCTACGGCAAATTCCCGTCGAAGACACGGCCGAACTCCTGATCCGCCTGCTGCAATCTCTGGTGCTCACGCCCGGCAGCCGCGTTTCCGCGCAGGATGAGGCCAGCCTGCGCCGCTATGCGCGCGACTTCCTGTTGCCGCTGCTGGCACGCTGAACGCCACCACAACCTGCAGCAGGGTTGACCTGCATCAACAGCTTTGTCGCGGCGTTTGCCATTCTTTCCCTGAAACCCTGTATCCCCCGGCCTTCCGCCGGGAAACACGGCGTTGCCGGGAGACCGCCATGTACAAAAAAATACTGCTCGCCGTTGATGGCAGCACTACCTCGCAGCAAGCGCTGCAGGAAGCCGCAAAAATCGCACCCGAAGGCGCCACGCTCAGGGTCGTGACCGTGGTCGTGAACCCGGTGGCGGTTTTTCCGTCCATCTACGGCATGGGCTACGACGCCGGCATCGTGCGCAATGCGGCTCTGGAAAGCGGACGTGCCGCCCTTGAAAACGCCCTGCAGCAACTGGAAGAGCTCGCCGTTGCAGCCGAAGGCCGGCTGATCGACCTCACTGAAACCGTCAGCACCAATATTGCCGCAGCCATCCAGGAAGAAGCGGCTGACTGGCCCGCGGATCTGGTTGTGGTCGGCACCCACGGGCACAGCGGTGTAAAACGCTTTTTCCTGGGCAGCGTGGCAGAGCAACTCGTCCGTTGTTCCTCCACACCGGTGTTGCTGGTGCGCGGACAGGAAAGCAGTGACGGCAGCAAAGGCTTTTCAGAGTGGGATGAAAAAGTGATCGGTGACTGAGACGGCTTTCAAGCCACTCTCAGGCAGCGCAGAAAGCCTGCACGACACCGGCAAACAACACCAGGAAGCCACCCACTTCCGCCATGATCAGGGCCCACATGAAGCCGCCGATCAGGAAGCCGGGCAATGACACGGGCCCCAGACGATGCGGCCTGGCCAACTGGTTGTCGGTGTCACGCAGCAGGCCATGCACCACATAGGTGAAGATGGCTGCGGCAAAGAACACCAGCGGAAACAAGGTGGCCCACAGGTTCACCGCAGCAGACCATGCACTCAGGGCCGCAAACACCGCCAGCAATTGCGCGGCAAAGGCATAGAGCAAGGAAGTGCGATGCGCGATGTTGACGTAGTAAGGCGCCTCGGCCTTCTCGCTTTTCATCATCGCCAGGTATTTCCAGATACCGGTCAACAAACCGGTCAGGAAAAAAAGCCCCGATGCCAGGAGCGCCAGCCGGGTGGCAGGCGTCAGCTCAGCAATCAGTGCGGGAATCAGCAGGGCTCCGGTATCAGCCGTCATGTCTCATGCCTTTTTCTTGTTGTGGATTCTTGTTGCTTGAGCCAGCCGGCCTTAGAGCCTGTTCAAAGTCTTTTGTTTTCGTCATTCCGGCGAAAGCCGGAATCCATAATGCGGTGAAAAAAGCTGCGCCGCATGGGTCCCGGCCTCCGCTGGGACGACGAAAATGAAGATCGTGAACAGGTTCTTGGCTGCTGACACTGTTTCTCAGCAAGCATCGAATGCGGCCGCAGCCCGCGACGCCGCCTGCCGCACATCCGAGCCCACCGGCTTCTGGTAAAGCCCGAGGCCGAACTCCGGCAGGATGGCAAACAGGTGGTCAAAGATATCTCCCTGTATGCCCTCATAGGAAACCCAGGCTGTCCTGGCCGTAAAACAGTAGAGCTCAAGCGGAATGCCCTCTCCCTCCGTGGCAAGCTGGCGCACCATGCAGGTCATGCCATGGTGAATGTCGGGATGGTTATCCAGATAGGCCTGCGCATAGGCACGGAAAGTCCCCAGATTGGTCAGACGCCGCTGGTTCACGGGCATGCGGCCGGTTTCCCCCAGCGCCTCGTTCCAGCGCAGCACATCGTCCCGCTTCTTTTGCAGGTATTCATCCAGCAGGCGGAAGCGCTTGAGGCTCTGGACCTCTTCATCACTGAGGAAACGCACGCTGGAAGCATCGATGCGCACCGCCCGCTTGATGCGGCGGCCACCGGAATCAAACATCCCGCGCCAGTTCTTGAAGGACTCGTTGATCAGGCGCCAGGTGGGAATGGTGGTGATGGTCTTGTCCCAGTTGCGGACTTTCACGGTATGCAGGCTGATGTCCAGCACGTCGCCATCCGCCCCGGCCGAGGGCATTTCTATCCAGTCCCCCACGCGCAGCATGTCGTTGGAACTGATCTGCACACTGGCCACGAAGCCGAGCAAAGTATCCTTGAAGATCAGCAGCAGCACGGCGGACAGCGCCCCCAAACCCGAGAGCAGGAGCAAGGGAGAGCGGTTGATCAGGATGGCAACAATTCCAATGGCGCCAACGACATACAGGATTATCTTGAGAAGCTGTATATAGCCCTTGAGCGGCACATTGCTGGCAGGATTGCGCGGCGGCATGTCCTGTAGCGCCGTCAGGCCTGCTCCCAGCGCACGCAGGGCAAAGAACAGCGTGCCGGCCATGGCAAGGTTGCGTATCAGCACCTCGGCCTTGGACGAGATGTCCGGCACAAGGCCGATCCCGAACTGGATGATGAGCGTCGGCGCCATGCGCGCCAGTGACTTGAACGCACCACTGCGATAAAGCACGTCATCCCACTGCCACTGGCTGCGCTCGGTTGCCACCCGGAGAAGGCGCAAGCCCAGCCGGCGCACCAGGAGGTCACTGAGCCAGGCCAGCGTCAGCAGGACGATGAGGCCGATCACCATGTCGGCAAGAGGATGAGCCAGAAGCTCGACAAGCAGGTCATTCATGACACGTCACAACCGCGGCTGATGGAAAGAGGTCCGGCCCCACAGGGATGGGCATGCATGCGGATATGCAGGAAAAGCGGGCAAAAGGCCGGAAAACGTGAAGCCGGCATTATGACAAAGCCTGCCGGCAGGGACAAAAACAGAAGCGCTGCCTGTTGTAGGGAGAGTGTTAACGTCATTGCCAAAGGCAGCGGGTTCCGCAAATTCCCTGCCGGAAATGTGGCTAACACAAAATCTCAGGATGAATGCCAGCCACCACTCCTATACTCGGCCGTCACCATTTCATCATCATTTTGTCATCATCACTTGCAAGGGGACGCCTTCATGAAACTGCGCACACTGGCTCCGGCACTTTCCATGGCACTGATGCTGGGCGGCCTCGGCCTGCCGGTACAAGCCGCCGACACCGCACAGCTCTACATCATCACACCGGCCAACGGGGCCACCGTGAAAAGCCCAGTCACCATCAAGTTCGGCCTGAAAGGAATGGGGGTCGCTCCTGCCGGCATCGAGTTTGCCAACACCGGCCACCATCACCTGCTGATCGACCTGGACAAATTGCCGGACCTCAAGCAACCCATTCCGGCCGACAAGCAGCACGTACACTTCGGTGCCGGCCAGACCGAAACCACGCTTGAACTCGCACCGGGCAAGCACACCCTGCAACTCCTTCTGGGCGATCACCTGCACAGGCCACATGCCACGCCCGTGGTTTCCGAGAAGATCACCATCACGGTGAAATGAAGGCCGCATGCGCCGCCTGGACGCCTTGCATACCACGACAGCCCGGCGGCGCTCGGTTCCACTGAACCGGGAAGCCATGCCCTGCTTGAGCTTCGAGAGTGGCAAGACCGGCTTCCGCAATGCCTGTGAGCGGGCCGGTATCAGTGACTTCCGTATCCATGACCTACGGCATACCTGTACCAGTTGGCTGGTGATGGCCGGCGTGGATTTGTATATGGTCAGGGATCTGCTGGGCCATGCCTCTATAACCCAGACTGAGCGCTATGCTCACCTCGCCCCTGCCAAGGTGGCAGCAGCAGTCGCCCTGCTGAACCAGCCGCCTGCCAGTAATCCTACGTATTTGCCGAAGTGTGCCGTCGCCTATTCATTTATTAATATACGGACGCACGATATAACATGCTCTTTCAGAGCAAGCGGTTAGGTCCGTTTAAGTCTCACGAATCGTTATTAATAGGCGGACTCCTGCGTCCGCCTATTAACTGTTATGCCCCTTTGAGAGAAAAATGCCGGAGACAATCCCAAGCCTGCATGCGCAAATTGCAAGTGCATACATCCAAGATGCAAATGATTTCTTAAGTCGTTTTGAGGCCCTCAAAGAGGATTATTCAAAAACCAAAAGAATGAAATCATTTGTCGATCTCTTAATGGGCTTTGAGTGCGCACTTAAAGCCCATATATTTTTATCTGAGCCCTATATCGCGGCAGAATTA
>JBBCJX010000032.1:0-26390 GCA_037189985.1 Moraxellaceae bacterium | reverse complement strand
GGACCCATACGACGGTGCATTTCCCGATGCAGCATGGGTCCCGGCCTTCGCCGGGACGACGTAAAGAGAGATTGGAAACTCCAGCCCCAGAGAGCATGAACAATTTTTACGGAAAGCCCTGCCATGAACACGACCTATCCTGACGACCAGCCCGAACTCCTGGCCGAGCTACGCAAGCCCCCACGCGTGGCCTGGCCTGCCGTGCTCATCATGCTGGTGGCCTATGCCTGCATCATCACGTCCTGGGTGATGTGCCTGAACGGCGACTGGCCTTTCTGGGTGGGCACCGTGGTCATCAGCATCGCCTCCTACATGATGTTCACGCCGGCCCACGACGCCATGCACCGTTCTGTCTCCAGCCTGCCCTGGCTGAACGAAGGTGTGCTGCGCATCAGCACCTTCCTGGCCGTGCCTTTCGGCAAGGGCCATCTTTTCCGGCTCATGCACATGCGCCACCACCGTTTCACCAACGAAGAGAACGATCCCGACCACGCACTCGCCAGCTCGCTCAGGCTGATGCCGCTCTGGGGCTTCTGGCCTTTCCTCTACATTTTCTATTACGCCCGCGATGCGAAAAAACTGCCCGGCCTGAAACCCGCCGAGGTGTGGCGCGAGATGGCGCTGGCCGCGATCATCGTGACGGCGCTTTTCATCTGGATTCCGGAAGCCATGTTCTGGCTCTGGCTGCTGCCGCTTTATTTCAGCTTCTTCCTGATGTGCCTCGTGTTCATGGTGCTGCCGCACTATCCGCATGCCGTGCGCGAAAGCGACAACCCCTGGCGCGCCTCGCTCATGCGTCGCGGCCACGAGTGGCTGCTCACGCCGGTGCTCATGTACCAGAACTACCACCTCATGCATCACCTCTATCCCACCGTGCCCTTCCACCGCTACGGCAAGGCCTGGCGTGCGCGGCGGCAATACCACGAGGCGAACAAACCCGGGACCGTGAACGCCTTCGGCCTCGGCCCGCGCAACTGACACCGACAGGGAAGCCATTCACCATGCACACACCTGCCCGCCTCATCCTCTGGGGTGTCGGCCACGTGGGCAGCGCCGTCCTGCGCGCTGTCCGGCAACGGACCGACCTCGTCATCGTCGGTGCACTCGTGGCGAGCGAACGCAAACATGGCAAAGACGTGGGCCGGCTGGCGGGCACCACCAGTATCGGCATCAAGGCAACAACATCGCGAGAAGACATCCTGGCGCTGGCAGCGGATGTGGTGATCTTCGCACCAGCGGCCTCCGTGCCAGCCGACGCGGCAAAAGCCGATGTGATTACGCTACTGGCATCCGGAAAAAACGTGATCAGCACAGCCGCGCTTCCCTGGCAGGCCGACGCGCGTGCCGATTTCCTGAAAGCCTGCCAGCAGGGCCAATCCACCTTGCATGTCACCGGCCTGCATCCAGGCTTCATGGTGCAGCGTTTCGTGCTCACGCTGGCTCGCGGGCTGTCCGCTGTTGATCACATCCGCTTTGTGGAAGCGCTGGATGTGAGCCAGGCCCCCGCCGGCCTCACGGGCGATCTCGACGCTCTTGGTTTCGGTGAGCCGGTGGACGCAGGCGACTTGGCACCCGCCACTGCCGCACTCACCGATCTCCGTTACGGCAACCTCATCACGCATGTGGCCGAGGCCCTTTACGATGCAGCGCCTTCACAGCTGCACATCACGCGCGAATACCGGCGCCTGCCGACCCGGCAGGACAGCAAACTGGGCCGTCGCCGTATCCGCGCCGGCAGCACGGGTGTCGTGCACATCACGCACAAGGGCTATCTCGGTGAGCACCATTTCTTCACCCATGAAGCATGCTGGTATCTGGGCGCCGACAATGCCTGGCACGGCGACAACCTGCCCTATGGCAATTTCAGCGAAGCACTCAGCTACACCGTGGACATGTGCGGTGGCAGCACACGGCTGTCTTCGCAACTGGACATCGAAGCGCATGACGGCAATGCCTTCGTGAGCCTGGCCGTGCAGGCCGTGCTGGATGCCACCACGCCTGTCCGCAGCGCGCCGCCAGGCCTGCTCGTCAGCGATGCCCGTCCGCGTTACCAGAACGACAGCCGCCTCGCGGACTGAAATCCTCATTCCTGGCGATCACCCACAGCGAGCCGACCATGAAAAAACCGTATCGCATCATCATCTGGGGTCCGGGCGAGATCGGCGGCGCCGTGGTGCGTGCCGCCCTCACACGCCCCGGCTTTGAAATCGTCGGCGCCAAGGTCTTCAGCCCGCACAAGCACGGCCGTGACCTTGGCGAACTGGTGGGCATCGGCCCCATCGGCGTGAAAGCGACCACCTCGCGCGAAGAAATCCTCGCCATGGACGCCGACTGCGTGATCGTCACGCCCATGCCGCGCTCCATCATCGAAGGCTTGGACAACGATGTCATCGCGCTGCTGGAATCCGGCAAGAACGTGGTGACCTCGGCGGCCTACCACAATCCCACCATGCCCAACTGGTTCGCCTCGGCACGCACGCCCACGGCGCTACTCAACGAGCTCTCGCACACACACGGCATTGCACAGAACCGCGCCGAAAGCGCGGCCCTCTTCGTCAACAAGCTGATGATGCGCCTGGCCCACAGCCGACCGCTGAAAGACATTGCGCCCCCCCTGCTGGACCGCGCACTCGGCCCCGTCATGGACAGGGCATTGCCACTGCGTGCCTCACCGGAGCGGCTGCAGGCGGCCTGCCGCAAGGGTGGTGTTTCCCTGCACGGTACCGGCGTACATCCCACCTTCATGGCCGAACGTGTGGGCATGGCCATGGCGCGCATGCTGGACGAAGTGCAGCACATGCGCTTCATCGAAGCCGCCGATTTCAGCTACATGCCGGACGACATGTGGGGCGGACTCAACGCACTGGGCTTCGGCCTGCCCGTACACCTGCTTGATGAAAACTTCCTCATCGCCAAGGCCGGTGACTTCTATTACGGCGACGTGGTCGGCAATGCCGCCCACCTGCTCTATGGCGTGCCCACTTCGCAGGTACGCGTGGAGCGCAGCTTCCGCGGCATTCCCGCCACGCGCGACTTCAGGGTGGGCCGCACGCTCATCCGCAAGGGCCACGCGGCTGCCCTGCACATGGTGCACAAGGGCTATATCGGCGATCACCACTTCTTCACCAACGAAGAATGCTGGTATCTCGGGCCGGACAAAGAGTACCGTGGCGACCATCTGCCCTTCGGCAATTTCAAAACTCCCATCAGCTACACCATCGACATCCAAGGCAAGCCCTCGCGCATCAAGGCGCAACTCAGCCTGGACGGCTACGGACCAGATGCAGAATGGATGACAGCCCCCGAGAAAAACCGCACGGCCGCCGAGCGCTCGGCCAACGGCCAGAAAGCACGCAAGGAGGGGCTCACCAACCCCATCACCAACATCACCGTGCTTTCCATCCTGGATGCCGTGGGCCCGGTCTGCGAGGCCGCACCCGGTGTCGTGATCGACGACATCCGTCCGGCTTACCAGATGCATGACCGGATACCGGCCTGACGCTAGAATCCGCGTCACCTTCACTATTCCCGGCACCCCCATGTCACTCAAGGACCAGCTCATGAAAGCCGGCCTTGCCGATGCCAAGAAGGCACGCAAGGCCGAGCACGAGAAACGCCAGCAGGCCAAGGACCCACAGGCCGAAACAGCCAGCCGGCTTGCCCAGCAGGCTCTGGCGGAAAAAGCCGAGCGCGACCGCGAACTCAACCGCAAGCGTGAAGAAGAGAAAGCACGCCTCGCCCTGGCCGCACAGGTCCGGCAACTGGTGGAAACCCAGCGCATCAGCCGTCAGGGCGGTGATGTGGCCTACCAGTTCGTGGACGGCGGCAAGATCAAGAAACTTCACGTCACACCGGCACAGCAGGACCAGCTTGTCCGGGGGCAGATTGCCATCGTGCGGCATGGCGACAATCACGAACTGGTGCCCGCCGTGGTCGCTGAAAAAATCCGCAGCCGCGATGCCGCTGCTGTCGTGCTGCTGAACACGCGCACAGCAACTGCCGAGACAGAAGATGATCCCTATGCCGACTACAAGATTCCTGATGACCTGATGTGGTAAGAACCTGCCCACGCACTCCAGTTCCGTCATCCCCGACAAGTCCACACAGGACAAGGCTCCTTCCATGCTCATGATCGGCTCCCGCAACCGACTCGCCGCCACACGCATCGCCGGCCCAGGTCTTTTTCTGGATGGCGGTGACGACGGCGACATCCTCCTGCCGACACGCCTGGTTCCGGTAGGCGCAAAGCCGGGCGACATCCTTGATGTGTTTGTCTATCTGGACTCGGAAGACCGGCTGGTAGCCACCACGGAGCAGCCGTTGGCCGAAGTCGGCGAAGTGGCTTGGCTCAAGGTCCGCGACGTCAATGATGCCGGCGCCTTCCTGGACTGGGGCCTGCCCAAGGACCTGCTGCTGCCCTACAACGAACAACCGCGCGAACTGAAACGATTCATCGAGCCCGGCCGCTACTGCATGGTGATGGTCTTCGTGGATGACAGCGGCCGCATTGCCGCCTCTGCCCGGCTGGATGACTTCATTGCACAGGAGGCCAGTGACTTGAGCGCTGGCCAGCAGGTTTCACTGCTGATTGCCGACAAAACCGAGATCGGCGTGCGCGTGATCGTGAACAACCGCTTCTGGGGACTGCTGTACACGGACGAGATTTTCCAGCCCCTGCAGCGCGGCGAGAAACATGTGGGCTATGTCCGCAAGCTGCGCATCGACCAGCGCCTGGACATCAGCCTGAGCCCGCCCGGCCGGGGAAAAACGGACGCTGCCTCACAAGGCATCCTGGACCAGCTCGAAAAAAATGGCGGCTTCATGGCGGTGAGCGACAAAAGCCCGCCGGAACTGATCTACAAAGTGTTCGGCGTGAGCAAGAAAGTTTTCAAGCAAGCCATCGGCGCGCTCTACAAGGAACGCCGCATCACGATTGAAACTGGCGGCATACGGCTGGTGGATGACACATCGAAAGGCTGATCAACCCGGCCGGAAAACCTTCTCAACCCATTGATTCGTCGTCCCGGCGCAGGCCGGGACCCATGCGGCATTTGCCAGATCGCCGCCGTATGGACCCCGGCCTTCGCCGGGGTGACGGTGATGTGTGTATAGGCGTAGAGCGGAATCCAGCTACAGGATGTCCCGGAACAAATCCTGCCACCGCGGATTCCTGCTTTCGATCAAGCGAATTTTCCACTGCCTCTGCCATTCCTTGATGGCTTTCTCGCGAAAAATGGCGGATTCCATCGTGGCATGTTGTTCATACCAGACGAGCATGTGAACGCCATACTTCTGGGTGAAACCCTCAATCACATTGTTCCTGTGTTGCCATATCCGCTTTACAAGGTCGGAGGTCACGCCAACGTACAACGTGCCGTAAGGGCGGTTAGCCAGAAGATAGACGCAAGGTTGCTTTTCCATGATGCAAATCCGTTTGCATGAGAAGGTTGAAAAAATAACCGTCGTCCCGGCGCAGGCCGGGACCCATGCGGCATTGGCCACATCACCGTCGTATGGACCCCCGGCCTTCGCCGGGGTGACGACATGTAAATCACACTGGCATCACCGTCACCCGCACTTCCAGAGAGTGCTCGCCACCGCCCTGGATGACCCCGCGCAAGGGCGAAACATCGCTGAAGTCACGCCCCCAGGAGATGGTGATGTGGGAAGTGCCGGGCAACACGGCATTGGTGGGGTCGAAATCCACCCACTGTCCCGGGAACCCCTGCATGGCGGGGCAATACACCGACACCCAGGCATGCGAGGCATCGGCACCGATCAGCCGCTCCTGCCCCGGTGGCGGCTCGGTGAGCAGGTAGCCGCTGACATAGCGGGCCGGCAAACCCAGCGAGCGCAGGCAGGACAGCATGAGATGAGCAAAGTCCTGGCAGACACCCCGCTTTTCTTCCAGCACCTGCGTCAGCGGCGTGGCCACCTGCGTGGCCTCGGCATCGAAAACGAATTCCGTATTGATCTTGAGCATGAGCGCATTCACCGCCTCCAGCAGTGGTCGCCCGGGCGCAAAACAATCTGCCGCGTAATCCGAAAAAAGGTGCTTGATGCGGACGAAGGGAGATTCCTGCCGCAATGAAAGTGCCGACAGCAACTCTCCGTCCACAGGCTGGCCGGCATAACGACAGTGCTCGACCACCGCCTCCCAGGCCGGTGACTCTGCAAAAACCGGCAGGCTCCTTGGAAAAACATCGACCCGGGTTTCTGCCGACACTGAAAGCCGCAGATGCGGCTGCGTGAATTCCAGATGCGTACAGGGATTACCGAATACATCATTGTCCAGCGTCTCGCGCGAAGGCGGTGGCATGATGTGGAGCTGATGGGCATGCACCTGCTGCCACTCTACGCTGCGCGCCTGCAAGTGCAGAAGCTGCTGCGAATGCAGGACGGGTGATGTGTAGTGGTAATCCGTTTCGTGGGTGATGCGGTAACGGGCCATTTCCGGTTTTCCGTACGGTTGGTGCGGGCAGTTTCCACCCGCAAGAACAGGCTCTCAGGCTGATGCCGTTATCTGGCTGACGGCATCGACATGCGCAAAGTGGCGCAGGCCAAGCTGGTCGGAAATCTCGCAAGCCTCCTGCCCTATCTCGTTCAGCATGCCGGCCAGCATGCCGAGTGCACCGGCCAGGCGCTGTCCGTAGGCAATCTCGCTCTCCAGTACCGCCAGGTCCAGTGACTGCAGCTTTTCACGCATCGTGCCCAGACCATAGTCATTGGCATCTCCCAGCGCACCCAGTGTTTGTGTGAGTTTCTGCAACTGGAAATCCAGCGCGTGGGGATTGCCCGGGTCCAGCAGTATCAGGTCAAGCACGGGAATGAGCTGTGCGCTGGAAAGATACCGGCTGCGATAGGTGATGGTGCTGTTTGCCATTTCCAGCAGCCAGTCCAGCGCGGCCGCCGATGCCGCCAGTGGCTGGCGCATGACCTCGGCGGTGACCGCTGCCAGGAACTGCAAACGCTCCAGGCGGCGACCGATCATGAGGAAGCGCCAGCCACTGTCCTGGGTCATGTTGTCCAGCGCAAAGCCGGCAAGCGCCGACTGCGACATGAGCAGACGGTCCAGAAAGGAAATGGCGTCAGCAGGCTCTAGCGTATTGGGCAGGAGCGCATCGGCTTCTTCCTGCAACTCGACAATCGCGGACCAGTTTTCCTGCGACATGCGGCCACGCACCTGCGAGGCCGACCAGATAAGGGCGCGCAACTGGCTGGCCAGGCTGCCGCTGTTTTCACTGTCGAAGATACCGGCCAGCAAACCCTTTTCCAGCTCGCTTTCGTCGCCGGCAAGACCGAAAAGGCGACAGCAACCCAAAGCAATGCCCAGCGCCGTATCACTCTCGCCGCCCAGTTCGACATCGCGTGCCAGTGCGGACCGGAGAAGCCTTGCGTGGTTCTGGCAGCGCTCGGCATATCGCCCCAGCCAGAACATGTTTTCGGCCACGCGCGAGGGCAGATGCGGATCCTGTCGCAGCAGGTCAGCAACACCCAGCCTGTGCACAACCGGCACTTCACGCCGGCGATTGCTGCTGAAACAGACCCAGGTGTCCTTGCTGGTGCCACCACGCTGCATGGAGACCACATCGGCCTCGTCGTCACCGGCCACGCGCGTCAGCCCTCCCGGCATCACGACATAGCCACTCTCGCTGGCAACAGCGTAAACACGCATGCCGGTGGCATGCGGCATGAATATGCCTTGCTCCGGCTGCCAGACGGGTGAGCGTGCCAACTGCACGCGCTCCTGCGCCACATAGGCATGCGGGCGACGCCGGATACGCTCTGCCAACGCAGCCAGGCCGGCAGCATCCAGGGTCTTGCCAAAGACAGGCTCGAATTTCTGCGACGGAAACGCGGGCTTGATCACAAGCTCGGCAAGCTTCTCAAGTGCATCCTCCATGACGGGTGTTTCTCCGCACCACCACGAGGCCACGGAAGGAATCTGCAACACTTCGCCATTCAGGTGCTCGCAGATTTTCGGCAGGAAGCCAAGCAGGCCTGGCGACTCCAGTACGCCGCTGCCAAGCCCGTTGGCCATGATCACGGTACCGGCACGCACAGCCTCCAGCAGACCGGGAACACCCAGTGCCGAATCGCTGCGCAACTCCAGCGGATCGCAGAAGTCATCATCCATGCGACGCAGGATGGCGTGCACACGCTTCAGGCCGTTCAGCGTTTTCAAGTAGACATAGGGCTGGCGCACGGTGAGGTCATGGCCCTCCACCAGTGGCATGCCAAGCTGCCGGGCGAGATAGACGTGCTCGAAATAGGTTTCGTTGTAGCGGCCGGAAGTCAGCAGCACCGTGAGCGGCGACTCGCCTTCGGCCGGCGCCAGCCGCGAGAGATTCTGTTGCAGGGCCTGAAAGGCACCGGACAGTCCCTGCACATGCAACTGCCGGTACAGCGCCGGAAAAGCGCGCGCGATGATCTGCCGGTTTTCCAGCGCATAGCCCATGCCGGAAGGTGTTTGCGTACGGTCGGCCATGACCCACCACTGGCCATCCGGCGCACGCGCAAGATCCGCAGCGTACACATGCAGGAAGCGGCCGCCGGCCGGCTTCACGCCCACACAGGGCCAGAGGAAATTGTTGTGGCCGTAAACCAGCTCCGGCGGGAGCATGCCTTCGCGCAGCAGTGACTGCTCACCGTAAATGTCGGCCAGCATGCGATCCAGCAAGCCGGCGCGCTGGGCAATGCCCTTGGCAATGACCTGCCATTCGGTATCGGGAATCAGGTTGGGCAGAGGGCCGAGGCGCCAGGGACGATTGATACCGCTGGCATCACCGTAAATGTTGTAGGTGATGCCGTTCTCGTGCACGAGCCGATTGACAAGATCATGGCGCTGCTGCATCTGTTCGCGACTGAAACCGGAAAGCACGCGCGCGAAACTCTCCCAGTGCGGATGCGGGTTGCCGTCTTCACGACGTATCTCGTCAAAGTGGCTGGCATCATGCGGATAAGAGGAGAGCAGGTCTGGCATGGCGGATTTCTGTACGGCCTGTACGGCGGCGTGCGAGTGCGAGGGATGGTAGCAGAGCTGGCATAGGCGGTGCAGAAACAGCTTTCACATCGTCCCGGTCACCGCTTTCCTGAGATGCCGGGACGATGTAAGGGATCAGCGTCGCAAATCCAGCGTGAACGGATAATCGGGGTTCACATCCTCCTGCACCGGTACCACCTTGCCCGGTGTGTGCCCCATACGGAAGAAGCGCGCCAGTCGCCGGCTTTCCGCCTCGAAGGCATTCACGGGGAAGCTCGCGTAATTGCGTCCTCCCGGATGCATGACATGGTACTGGCAGCCGCCCAGGGAACGCTGGCTCCAGGTGTCCACCAGATCAAACAGCAAGGGCGAATGCACGCCGATCAGGGGATGCAGGCAGTTGGGTGGCTGCCAGGCGCGATAACGCACGCCGCCAACAAACTCCCCCACATTACCGGTAGGCCGCATCGGCAGCGCACGGCCGTTGCAGGTGAGCTGGTAACGGTCGGGCGCCATGCCGGTCACCTTTACCTGCATGCGCTCCACGGACGAATCCACATAGCGTACGGTACCTCCTGTCGTGCCCTCCTCGCCGGTGACATGCCAGGGCTCCAGCGCATGACGCAACTCCAGCGACATGCCGTTGACCGCAAAATCCCCATAGCGCGGAAAGCGGAACTCCAGATGCGGTGCAAACCAGTCCTGCTGCACGGCAAAACCTGACTGCTGCAACTCGGTGATGACCTCCCGGAAATCCTGTTCCACGAAATACGGCAGCATGAAGCGGTCATGCAGCTCGGTACCCCAGCGTGCCAGCCGGGGTGGCGTGTAAGGCTGCTCCCAGAAACGGGTAACCAACGCACGCAAAAGAAGCTGCTGCGCCAGGCTCATCTCGGCATGAGGGGGCATTTCAAAGGCACGCAGCTCCAGCAATCCCAGCCGGCCCGTGCTGCTGTCGGGCGAATACAGTTTGTCGATGCAGAACTCGGCGCGGTGCGTATTGCCCGTGACATCGATCAGGAGGTTGCGCAGCAGGCGATCCAGCTGCCAAGGCAATGCTTTATCTGCTTTTTTCTGAACCGGAGAGGCAATCTGCCGGAAGGCGATTTCAAGCTCGTAGAGCGAATCATTTCGTGCTTCGTCAACACGCGGCGCCTGCGAAGTCGGCCCGATGAAAAGACCGGAGAAAAGATAGGAAAGGGAGGGGTGATTGTGCCAGTAGGCAATCAGGCTTTTCAGCAGGTCGGGGCGCCGCAGGAAAGGCGAGTCATGTACCGTGGCCCCACCCAGCACGAAATGGTTGCCACCACCGGTGCCGGTGTGGCGACCATCGACCATGAATTTTTCCGTGGTGAGTCGGGTCTGGTGTGCGGCATCGTAAAGATGCGTGGTCTTGTCCACCAACTCCTCCCAGGAAGCGGAGGGATGGATGTTGACCTCGATCACGCCCGGGTCCGGGGTCACACGGAAGCAGGTCAGGCGCGGATCGGAAGGTGGCTCGTAACCTTCCAGCAGGACAGGCGTGTGCAGCTCGTCAGCCGTCGCTTCGATGGCGGCCACCAGCTCCAGATAATCATCAAGCCGTGTCAGCGGCGGCATGAAGAGATACAGCCGCCCGTTGCGGGGCTCGGCGCAGAGGCTGGTGCGTGTCAGCCAGCCAGCTGATTCGGCTGCATCCGGTTTGCGCACCGTCACTGCTGGCGCTGTTTTCTCGCCATGAATCTGCCGCCGTATGGTGGCGTGCGCTTTCAGGGGTGCAAAAAGCTGCGACGGCTCGGGTGGATTCACATAGGGATAATCCGCCGCGCTGGCCCAAGGCTGCGAGTCCAGCGGCAGGCGATAACCGATGGCCGAGTCGCCGGGCACGAGATAGCAATGCTCGCTGCGCAGGAACCACGGACCGGTCTGCCAGGCACTACCGGCAGGGTTGCGTGACAAGGGCATGACATGGCCGATCACCTTGTCCAGCCCCTGGCCGAAGACCTTGGCCAGCCGTGCCCGCTCCAGCGGATCGTTCACGCGGGAATCCAGCGGATCCACATTCGACGGCAGGCTGCGCTCGCGCCAGAGGTAATAGAACATGTCTTCATAGGCGGGAAAGATGAAATCCGGTGTCACGCCAAGTCGCAGGGCAACGCCCTGAAGGAACTCGGCGGCCAGCACGGCATCGGCCGCATAGTATTTTTTCTCGTCGGCAATCAGTGAAGGATCCAGCCAGATCGGCTCGCCATCCTTGCGCCAGAAACAGTTGAGCGACCAGCGTGGCAGTTGCTCGCCCGGATACCATTTGCCTTGTCCGAAATGCGTTAGGCCCAAGGGGGCATACTTCTCGCGCAGCCTGTGGAAAAGCTCGGCCGCACGCAGCCGTTTGGTCGGGCCTTGCGCGGCGGTATTCCATTCCGCGCCATCCGGATCGTCGATGGAAACGAATGTGGGCTCCCCGCCCATGGTCAGGCGTACGTCCATGGCCTTGAGGTCGGCGTCGATTTCATGGCCCAGTTTTTCAATCGCCGCCCACTGTTCCCGTGTATACGGTTTTGTGACGCGCGGTGCCTCGAAGATGCGCTCCACTCGCATGCTGTGCGAGAAAGTGCATTCGCTTTTTTCCACCTGACCACTCACCGGTGCTGCCGATGAGGGCTCCGGTGAGCAGGCCAGCGGCAGATGACCTTCGCCGGCAAAAAGGCCGGAGGTCGGGTCCAGCCCTATCCAGCCGGCACCGGGCAGGTAGACCTCGCACCAGGCATGCAGGTCCGTGAAATCCGCTTCAGGGCCGGAAGGACCATCCAGCGATTTCACGTCTGCCGTGAGCTGTATCAGGTAGCCGGAAACAAATCGTGCCGCCAGCCCCAGTTGCCGCATCACCTGCACCATGAGCCAGGCCGAGTCGCGGCAGGAGCCGGAGCCCTTCTGCAAGGTCTCCTCCGGTGTCTGCACACCCGGCTCAAGGCGGATGAGATAGGTAATGTCCTTGTAGAGACGCTGGTTGATGTCGACGAGAAAGTCGATGGTCGGCCGTGGCACGCGCGGGATGGCTGCCACGTATTTCTTGAGCAGCGGCGTCAGTTTCTTGCAGACCAGAAAGGGCGCCAGCTCGCGCTCCAGGCGGGTATCGCCGTAAACGAAAGGGAACTTCTCGGCGTGAGGCTCCAGAAAGAAATCGAAGGGGTTGAGCACGGACATTTCGGCAACCAGATCGACCTCCACGCGGAATGCAGTGGTCTTTTCCGGGATGACCAGGCGCGCCAGGTAATTGGATTGCGGGTCCTGTTGCCAGTTGATGAAGTGTTTTTCCGGCGTGACCGTCAGCGAGTAGGAAAGGATGCGCGTGCGACAATGTGGTGCAGGCCTCAGTCTGACAATCTGCGGCCCAAGGGTGACAGGGCGGTCGTAGCGGTAGTCAGTGACATGATTGAGTGCAACATGGATCGACACGAAGGCCCCCGCTGGAAAAATGCTCCGGATGAGGGCATTCGAGCAAGAGCCGTGCCACGGATCAGAGGCTGGCTTTAGCGGACCATGGCAGCCACCCTGAAGCGTCACCCCGGCGAAGGCCGGGGCCCATGTAGCGGTGGCTTTTTTCAATGCCGTATGGACCCCGGCCTTCGCCGGGGTGACGCGACAGAGGGAAAAGGAGCGAAAAACCCTCCCCAAGAAACTTCTAGCAGGCTCTCACACGGCCTCGTGACGCTGCTGCTTCGCCTCGCTGTCGGCCACACCCATGCCGTTGGGCCCGCAAATGCCGGCGGCATAACGCCAGGCGTCACGGCCGGCATGCTTGGCTTCATACAGCGCATCATCGGCAGCACAAACCAGTTCGCCGGGCGCCAGCATGGACATGCCAGGCACGGCAACAGCCACACCGATACTGATGCTGAGGAATTCACGATCCAATCCCGGTGCCTGCGGAATGCGCGCTTCACGGAAGGCACTCAGCAGGCGCTCGGCATTCTGGCAGGCGGTCATCTTGTCCGTTTCCGGGAACAGCAGCAGGAACTCCTCGCCACCGTAGCGCACTGCCAGCTCTCCCGGGCGCCGGGCGTGAGCGGCAATGATGCTGGCGGCCTTACGCAGGCAGCCGTCGCCATTCACATGCCCCAGCGTGTCGTTGTAATGCTTGAAGTGATCGATATCGATCATGAGCACGGAAACCGGGCTTTCCTGGCGCGCGGCACGTCGCCACTCCTGCTGCATCTCTTCGTCAAAGTGACGGCGGTTGGCAAGGCCGGTCAGCGCATCCTGGCGCGAGAGCCGGTCCAGGCGACCGGCGTATTCTTCCGTTCTTTCCTGCGCAGCCTGCAACAGGCGTGTCTGCAGGTAGAGGTCGCGGTCGCGACGCTCGGCGTAATAGGCGATGAACATACCCAGCAGGCTGCTGCCGGTATAGGTGCGGTGCAGGAGCTCCCAGTTCACCGCTCCGCCCATGACCCAAGCCAGTGCAGTGCCTGCCAATCCCCCCACCCAGCCGGCATAGAGTGCATGCTTGAAGCGCAGGCCGACCACGCTGTAGATGATGACCATGGCATACATGATGGCCACCTGCGTGAGCTGGCCGGCAGCAGGATCGACCACCACGCCGGTGACGGCAATGGACAGTGCAACGGCGGCAAAGCTCCCCAGGCCGGCATACACCTCGAACCAGCGGTCCAGCACGGTGATGCGCGAGAAAAGCCCCGCCAGCGTGATGATGATCCCCACGCATCCGTAGAGCGACAGCCAGCGCCAGAGATCCTGCTCCGGCATGAAGAGATAGATGCCGGAACTCAGCAAGAAATAAAGCAGGAGGATGAAAACGGAACTGTGCCGGAATGCTTTTACAGCCCGCGCACGGTGGTCACGGTCATAGGCTTTTTCCAGCGTGCCGCCAAAATCCAGGCGCCAGTTGCTGCGTTTTGCCAGCGCCTCTATCTCGGCCTGTTCCGCATTGTCCGGATACAGCATCACTTTCCCCCGGCTGAGCCTGCATTCCCTTGAAGGGCCGTAAAGACCCTTGCGTCCTTGCCAAAAATTCCTCGCGGGTAATCGTTGGTGTTGTCAGCCCGTCCCGCACGGGCAGCCCGCAGAAAAAGCACCGACCATCCGTCATTGGACGATCGTACCCACTGAGGCACATACAAAGCCTAGTCCAGCCCCCGCCAAGCTCCAGTAGCCGCCACTCATCGCCGACGGGCATCGACGGTTCACACAAGCGCCGGGGACGCCTACTCTTGTACAGCCATTGTTAACTCACCGTGCAAAGAGGATTTGCCGTGACTGCCCGAGAAAAAGAAGAACATTACGGCCATGTCGAACGCACCGCCCATCCCGCCTGGGCCCAGCGCTTCTGGGACAACCTGACCCCGCTCAAGGACCGCATTGCCAGCCACCCCCTGTTCCAGGAAATGGCGGCAGGCGAACTGTCGCTGGCAAGGTTCCGCCACGCCCTGCTGCATTTCTATCCACTGGTTGGCAATTTTCCCCAGTACATGGCCCTGACCCTGGCCAAGACCCACGAAACCCACCGGCCCGGGGTGCTGGAAAGCCGTGACTGGCTGATCGGCAACATCAAGATCGAGCAACGCCATCTCTACTGGTATCGCGACTGGGCCATGGGCTTCGGCATCACGGCCGAGGAACTGGACCATGTGCGGCCCTCCGCCGCCATGGATGCCGTGAACCACTACCTCTGGCACATGAACCAGCGCGCCGGCATTGCCGAGGGCATCGCCGCCACCAACCTCGCCATCGAATGGGCTACGGGAGACTGGACCATGTCAGTGGTGCACGGCATGAAAGCCTATGCCGAGCGTGGCGAGGCCCGTATCGACCGCCGCTCCATGGCCTGGCTGCGCGCCCATGCCCACTACGACGACGCTCACCCCTATGAGGCCATGGAGCTAGTCAAGCTGCTCTGCGGCGATGACGAAGCCCTGCAGCAGCGTGCCTTCCTCGCCGCCCAACGCGGCATGGAGTATTACCTGCTGGCGCTGGACGACTGCTACGCGCAGGGCAACGCCACTGCCTGACAAATCCTCAGCCCACCATGAAAACAGGGAGCCTATCGCTCCCTGTTTTCATGGTGCCGGACACAGCGTTACCGGCGGCAGTTCATCCTCCACTCAACTGGTACGGCTGTCGAAGAACTCGACAATCTCGGCCTCGCTACGGTCTGCTTTCAGAATGATGCCGCGCAGAGTCGAACCGGCCGAACCGGGCTCTGGCACCAGCCAACCCTCCACGGTCTGCCCGGACCAGTGGCAGCCGGTGCCGAAAGTGACTCGCAGGGTGTAGCCGCCTTTCACGGGGCTGACGCGACCGGAGTACACACAATCCTCCTCCAGCACCGTATCGTGGTCGGCATCCACGGAATAGTTCTCGCTGCTGGTCAGCACGCCGCTGGCGTTGACAGTGAAGCTCCCCCATCTCGCACGGGAAGAGGAGAAGCTGCGCGCGGCGTTGCCACTCCATTCGGGAATGGCTGACAGCGTGGCCAGGGTGGGTGTGGTGGCCGAGAAATCGTCCAGGGCAAAACCAAAGGTATCGAGACCCGTGGTCTGCAGGGAGGCCGTCACGCTGTCTCGCGTTACATAGCTGGCCGATGCCACGGTGAGTGCCTCAGATCCCTCCCCAAACACCTTGGCGTTCGTGCTGCTGAGGGTCGAGCCCGTGCCCAGGGCCAGTGTTCCCTGGAGCGCAACATTCCAGAGACCGAAGGGCTTGCCCACCACAAAGAACTCGCCAGAATCCAGGACCAAGGCTAGGGCATCACCCTCGTGATCGAGGGTCGAAGTCGTAGTCATCGCCACGGCGGCGGCACCTGCAGGAATTGCGCCTATTGGCGTCGCTCCTACCGGCTCCGCAGGAGCGGAAGTGATGCTCATGCTGCCGGTATAAAATCCGGCAATGCCAACGGCCGGCCCGGCCTCACCACCACCGCTGTCGCCACCACCGCCACAGGCTGCCAAAGCAGCCGCCATCGCGCCGACAACTGCGGCGTGTGTCATGTTCTTCATGGATTACCCCTTCGATCCTTAATCGGTGCGGCGCAAAAAACGGCCGCGCGACAAGGGTCGCAGGGGAAGCACGGGGGCAGCATCTACCAGATGGTATAAGCGGGGAATTGGAGTTGGTCGGGTTCGTCGTCCCGGCGCAGGCCGGGACCCATGCGGCATTCGCAATAACACCGCCATATGGACCCCGGCCTGCGCCGGGGTGACGAGGAGGAAAGGAAGTGGGTAGCTGGCTACAACGCTGCCACATGACACCAGACCGCCTCGTTGTGGGTCAGTGCCAGCGTCTGGCCGGCACCTGTTATTTCATGGCGGACCAGCACCGGATTGAGTTGCACCAGCATGCGGTTGAACTCCGGACGTGTGGTGAGGTTTTCACTGCCATGAAACAGCGTGCAGGGATGACGCAGAGCACGCACGGCATCTCCCCAGTCGCGCGTGGTGAGCGCCAGGTCGATTTCATAGCCCTTGCCGGCCTGTGCCAGATTGAAGGCAAAGGCGCCTGGCAGGCCCCGCGCAAACTCAGGCCGGGTCAGCACATCCATTTCCAGCGGCACCTCACCGAATACCGCCTGAATCCAGTTTTCCGGGCCGAGCTTGCGCATCTGCACCATCCCCAGGCGAATGAGCAGGCGCACCAGCCAGCCGGCATGGCGCGCGGCCCACATGAAAAGCTTCTGCTGGCCCGGCATGAGGTCCAGTTGCGCGGCCTCCCGGAAAGGGGCCGGCGCAGATACCGCTGTCAATGAACGCACGCGTGCGCCTGCCTGCTCACAGAGCGCGAGCGCGGGAATGAAGGCGATGTCATGGCAGAGCACTCGCACGGAACGCCAGCCTTCGCGATCAAGCAGGGCTAGGATGTCCGCCACCTGGCAATCCACGGCGTCCTCTCCCTGCAAGGGTGACTCCGTACGGCCATACCCCAGGCGCTCGACGGCAAGTACGTCCAGCCCGAGCCGGCAGGCTGTCTCACGCTCGGCATCGTATTCCCCCAGCCCAAAGAACGGACCGTGCAACAGGAGCACGGGCACACCACCTGAACGGCCGAAACGGCGCCAGCCCACGCGGCGGCCCTGACGCAGGAATTCGCCGGTGATTAGTGCACTGCCTTCCAATGCCGGCAGGCTGTCACCCACATGACCCGCCTCACCCACGGCATAGGCTGCTGCTGCCGCGAATGAAGCCGCCTGCACCTGCGTGCTGGCCCCCATTTTCTGCAGGATGGATTTGATCTGCTGGCGTACCGTTCCCAGCGTGCGCTGGCGCTGCCCGGCAATCGCCTCGGCAGAAGCGCCCTGTGCAAGGCCAGCGAGGACTTCACGCTCTGCCAGCGACAAGCCGAAAAGATCCTCCAGGGCACGATCAATCGAAGCAGGCCAGGCATGCTGCAAGGCTGTCAGCAGGAAAACGCGGGCCTCATGCTGGTAGCTGCCGACCATCACCAGTGGCGTGCGCCCGGTTTCGCGGGTTCGCACCTTGAGCAGGCTGGAGCCCTGATGTTCGAAAAGCCGCTGGCGAAACGCCATGAAAGCAGCTCGGTCCACGCCCAACGATTCATGTCCCTCCCCCGGCTGAATACCGAAAAGCTGCTCTGCGCCCGTGTTGGTGGCCGCCACCACGCCCGAGGGCAGCAACGCAATCGCCGGGGCAGCCTGGCGCTCCACCAGCAACCGCGCCTTGTCATCATGCAGCGACTGCTGCTCGATATCGCCCAGTGCCACTGCCATGGCAAGTGCCGTGCCCGGCCCCAGTGCCTCGGTACCGCAAATGAGCGGTGAAAGTGCAGCGATGAGATCGGTGAAATCGGCGCGGCCCTCCACCACTTCATGCATGAGGGTGGTCAGCCGCTCGGGCGAAGGAAGATGGTCCTGACCAGAAACGGGAAGCAGGGAATCAGGCATGTGGAATTCTCCATGCATCTGCTCCACACCTCGCCCGGCATACATCCCAGCAAGCAACTGCCCGATACTTGCGCCTCACACCCTGCTCCCTGATTGATCTGTCGTCCCCGCGAAGGCGTGGACCCAGTGACTTTCTTATCTCTGACCTGCAAAAAAACAGGACCAAAGACGCTGGGCCCCCGCCTTCGCAGGGGCGACAGTGGCTCAAAAATGGTTTTAAGGAGTTACGTATGTAATTCCCAAAAAAATGCCCCGGCATACCGGGGCATTGTGGCTCATCACGCAGCAGGTCGCCGCATTTTCATCCGGGCATCTCAGGCGGCTATCGGCGCATGCCCCCGGAAAGCCTCGATCACGGCCTGCTCGGTGATGTAGCCGTTCTGGACGAACCAGGCCAGTGCATCACGCAAGGTTTCCTCAATGGGACGCACAGTGAGACCCAGCTCACGCCGTGCCTTGCTGGCATCGGCAATCAGTCCCTTCTTGGTGATGTCGATTTCCACCGGTGTGGTGAAGGGTGCCTTCTTGGTGAATCTTGCCGCCAGCGTCAGCAGGTGGGCTGCCGGCTTCAAGACATCGGGCGGCAGCACGATCACATGCCGCTGCATGCCGGTGATGCGCAACACGCGGCGCACGATGTCTTCATGGGTGTAGTTCTCGCCACCCAGGATGTAGCTCTCACCACGACGGCCTTTTTCCAGCGCCAGCACATGCCCCATCGCACAATCGCGCACATCGATGTAGTTGGATTCGGTGACCAGCGCCACGGCCACCGGCGTGGCGAACATGTCAGCGATGATGCGGCCTGTGGGCGTGGGCCCCACATCACCCGGACCCACCGGGCAGCAGGGGCAGACAATGACGACATCCAGGCCATTGCGCGCATACCACTCGGCCAGGCGATGCGATTCGTATTTGGTGCGGCTGTAATGCGAGTCACTGAGCGCAAAGGTGGAATGCTCGTCGCAGCTCTTGTCCAGGCCCTGCCCGGCAAACACGGCAAAGGAACTGGTATGCACCACGCGCTTCACGCCCTGTTGCAGGCACTCTTCCAAGACCAGCCGCGTACCGTCCACGTTCACGCGATCCAGCAGGCCCATGTCGGGCAGCCAGAGTGCGTAGATGGCAGCAAGATGGAATACGGCATCACAGCCCTGCACGGCACACTTCACATCCAGCGGATTGAGCAGGTTTCCCGTCATCAGCTCGATGCCCTCGACACCCTGCAGGTTGAGCAGGTTTTCGTTGGGCAGGTGCATGACGCGGACCTTGGCCTCGGGGTAACGCCGGCGCAGGGCCTTGACCACGCTGGAGCCGATGAAGCCGGCACCGCCGGTCACGAGAATCTGCTGGGGAATGAAGGTGTCGGACATGGGGGCCTCTACTTCTTGTTGACATGACATCGTGTCTGATTGGTCACGGAGTCTGCCCGAGCCCTGCAGGATTGGGAAGCCGAGCCTTGCCACGATGGCCGGGCCCCCATGCCCGGCCATCGTGACAGCCGACTATTTGCCCAGGCCAAGCATGCGCGCCATTTCTTCTGCCTGGCCCGAACTCATGCCGCTCTGCGCAGCCAGGCCCACTAGCAACTGGTGGGCCTGGCTGCACAGGGCAGCATCACGGGCAGCAAAGATGTAGCGGCGATTACATGCCGCGCAAAACCGCTTCGACATGAAAAAGCGGAGGCCTTCTGCTGCATGCCTGTTATTCCCTTGCGACAAACGTGACTCAGAAACTCCATGCAAGCTGCCCCCACACATACGCACCTCGGGGGGTGTCACTGACAGGCTCCTCGTCACCGATGGGCCAGGCAGCCTGCACCGTGGCCTGCCACTGCTTGTGTGGCTGCCAGTAAGCCGCAAGTCCAATGCCGCTGAGCTGGCGATGGTTGTCAGCCGCCACCGGATTCTTGTTCACCGTGACGCCGCCGGCATCCACAAACAGGCCTGCCTGCCAGTTTTCATCCAGGGCATAACGGAATTCGGCATTGGCAATCCAACCCTGATCACCCGATGCCTCGCCTTCCGGATAGGCGCGCACGCCATGTACGCCGCCCAAGCTGATTTTTTCGGCAGAATCCAGATTGCCGCTGGCAATCTGGCCGCGCAGTTGCAGCAGCAATGTCAGATTGCTGGCCAGCAGTTGCTGGCGATACAACGCCGGATTCCATTTCTGGAATTTGCCGGCACTTCGCAGCAGGACGTCCTGGATCACAGCATCCGGGCTGTCCAGCGAGAGATCACCCACCGTCCAGCCCAGGGAGTAGCTTGTCGCCGCACCGAGCAACAAGTTGTCGCGCCAGTAACCGTTGAATTGCAGCGTGACGTTGTTCAGGGACTTCTCGCTGTCCAGTCCGAAAAAACCTGTTTCGTCCTTCAAGGCCTTGTGATCAAAAGAGAGTTGCGTGCTGAGGCCGTGTTGCCGTTGCCGCCACCAAGGCTGCGTCACGTACAGCGTGGCAATACTGGCGTTGCCGGTGGATTCCAGCACGGCAAAATCCTTGCCGAGCTCGTAAGCCATCCATGAATAAGCCGCACCGGCCCGTGTGGCCCAAGGCCCGACCGGCCGCTCGTACTGGCCACGCACATAGCGTTGTGATTCATCCGAGAGCAAGGCGCGCAAACTGAGGCGGTCACCGACACCCAAGGGATTGTTGATGTCGACATTGCCGTTCAGGCGCCAAGCGCCGTTGTAGGTATTGCCATGGTTGTCGATGCTGAGGCCTCCCTCATGGGTCGGACCCGGCTGCACATCAATCAGAAGATCAGTGCTGCCCACGTGCTTCCCAGCCGCCAGGCTGGAACCCACCTGCACGCCGGGCAAATCATTGAGCAGCATGAGGCTGCGCTCCAGCGGTACAGCACGCACGCCTTCACCGCTGCGCAACGGATGCGTCAAATGACCCAGCACCGCATCAGCAACGCGGCTGCTGTTCTTTACCGTGACCTCGCCATAACGACCTTCAATCACAACGATACCGACCGTGCCACCCGCCACCGACTGCGCCGGAATCACGGCGCGGGCCAGCAACCAGCCCTCCTGCCGGTAAATATTCGTGATGCGTTCCGCTGCGCCTTGCAGCTCTGCCAGCGTGAGTGGCCGGCCGGTGAGATCACCGACGGCTGCCAACAGTTTTTCACTGCTGATGGCCTCGTTACCGCTGACCGTGAAAGCTGTCACGGTCAGCCGGGGCGCATTGCCTGTGTTTTCCGCAGGAGCTACCGGTGACGTGGCTGCCTGTGGCAGCGAGATACTGCTGTCTGCCGGAGGCGGTGCCAATGGCACGGTTTCCAGTGCGCGTATTCCCTGACCCGCTTCTGGTGCCACAGGGGCTGCGAACAACGAAAACGGCAAAAGCAGACAGACACCGGCAAACAGCCGGCTAGCGTGATGCATCACATTCATCCTGAAATCCCTGTTACTGAAAAATGATCCCCGCCCGCTCAAGGCAGCGAAAAATCCACGCGACGGTTACGGGCCCGGCCTTCTTTGAGCCGGTTATTGTCCAATGGTTTACGGAACGCTTCACCAGCAATCTCGATCTGTTCGCGGGCCACTCCCATACTCTCCAGTACCCGTGCCACCGCCTCTGCACGCTTCTCTGAAAGTGTGTTGTTGAAGCGCTCGCTGCCAGTGCTGTCGGTATGGCCAACCAGCCTGACCTTTTCCTGGGGATTGGCCTGCAGACGCTCGGCCAACGCCTTGAGCAGACGCCGCGCCTCTTCTTCATCAAGCAAGGGGCTGCTGGCAACGAGCACACTGCCATCCGGTGGCGCACCCGCTATCGTGAAAACCGGTGGCGTGATGTCGAGCGCACCGTCTACATACACTCAGCCCGGCATGCCCGCCTCGTATTGCGGCAAGGCATCCGTAATGGTTTCCCATTCGGCATGGCTGCTGGCATAGATATGTGCCACAGGCCGCGCCTGCAAGGGCGTATCCAGCAAGCCGATACGCAGCCGCAATACACCGGGAATCGCCGTGTTGCGGCTGTACAGCGGAGAACCACAGTTTCCGCAAAACACCCGGAACTTCCCGGCAGACGATTCGTATTCCCGTAGCAGTTCCTGCCCCGAAAGCAGCAGGAAGCCGGATGCCGGCACAGGCGAATTGCTGGCAAAGGCCACACCCTGCGCCTTGCGGCAACGCGAGCAATGACAGAACACGATGGGGCCCAACTCACCGCGATATTCGTAACGGACCTGCCCGCAGAGGCAACTGGCCTTGTACATGGTTTTCTCCCGAAGCATGCGCTTTTATCCCAACAACATCATTCTTCCCCGACACTCACTTCAAAACTGGGGCCATGGTGCATGTCGCATAGCAACTCAACCGTATTTTTTGTCAGCCACAAAAGGATTAGAGACACGCTCCTCACCGATGGTGGACATGGGGCCATGCCCAGGAATGAACTCCACATCGTCACCCAGCGTGAACAATTCACGGCGGATGGCATCGATCAGCTCTTGGTGATTGCCACCGGGAAAATCCGTACGCCCGATGGAACCGGCAAAGAGCACGTCGCCCACGATGGCTAATTGCGACTCAGGCTCGAAGAACACCACATGCCCCGGCGTATGGCCCGGGCAGTGACGTACCTCCAGTGTCAACTTGCCCACCTGAACGGTATCCCCCTGATGCAACCAGCGCGTGGGCACAAAAGGCTTGGACGGCTGGAAGCCGAACATGCGCGCCTGCTGCCCGAGGCCATCTATCCAGAACTGGTCGCCCTCGTGGGGACCGATGATGGGCAGGCCATGACGCTCGGCAAACTCCGCCGCACCACCGGCATGGTCGATATGGGCATGAGTCAGCAGCACCTGCTTCACAGTGACGCCCGCTGCCTTGACCGCCGCTTCGATACGATCCAGGTCACCGCCCGGGTCCACCACGGCAGCCTCCTTCGTCTCGTCACACCAGATCAGGCTGCAGTTCTGTTCGAAAGGGGTTACGGGAATGATGCGGTAAGACATGGCGGGCTCGGGCTGGCGGGATGGAACGGGATTATGCCTTGCTAGGAGCTGCTGACACAGTCTGTACCAAAGCATGGACGGGGCGTAGTTTCCGTACTCCCCAGAGGGTGCAGATGGGTGTATTTTTCTGTTGAAATCAGGACGCCATGATTAATGCCCCGGCCCAAGTCATTGAAATACAAGGGCGTCAACTTCATAACCTTGGATTAGGCATCTGGTGTCCTAATTTAAAACGCACCAATTGGTGCCTAGTTAACGTTAGGTTGCTCAAGTGAATAAGTAAGGAAGAGCGCTGTGTTTTCAGAATTTCTAATGTTTCTACTTCCAGTGCTTATGCTCGGGGCGGCTGTTGGCCTCTTCTTACGCGGAAAAATTGGCCTCTCGCTCATTCTTGGCCTGGCAGTCGCCTTGAGCACTGCTGGCTTTCAATACTTAATTCACAGTCATGAGGCTCCCGGCTTTACTGAGCCCCTCTCCACCACATATTTGCTTGTTAAGTACACCACTGATACCAGCCTCTTGGTGCAATACGTGGTCATATTCATGGTTTGCTGGAGCCGTAGCCAGCAACCTAACAACTCGTTCAAGCGGACGCCTGACGGCACCGCTTAACTCCAACGTTAGACCCAGCAAGGAGTAAGGATGTTCTCCGGAATTACATTAAAGGAATGGCTAGGTCTTGCGGTCGTTGGAGCGACCATTTCGGCTTTCGGTGCATTCCTTGGGATTGTTGCGAAGGAATACTTCTTCTCTCGCTCCTTTGAAACGTGGAAGCAGAAGAAGACGCTTGAAAGTATCTTTCAAAAGTTCAGAGACCCATTGCTTCTATCTGCAAAAGAATTCGCGTCTAGGATTTATGAAATCCATAAAGATTACCCAACAGGATTTCTGAATGAGAAGGTTCTGGATAGTCACCCAGAGAAGCTAATTCTCAATAGCGCAGATGACCCATATTTTCTCCGACACAAACTTATAAGTACGGCTTATCGTGTTAGTGCATTGCTCGCTTGGATTGAGCTGTACAGGCAGGAAGTGACGTTTCTACATCCTGGGAACAATAAGTACGCCAAGAAACTTGAGGAGGCCGTCGAATGCATTAAGAGTGATTTTGCGGATGGCCAGTTGAACAGCGCGGAAGATTGGCGCGAGTGGAGAGATGTTCTCGTGTTCCGTGAGGAGCTAAGAGCAATTTGTGAGTCCCTAATTGAAACAAGAGGCACAACGAAATCTGTAATTGGATATGGCAGGTACTGCGAACAGATTGAGGCTGGCGGACAAAATCCTGTGCTGAGGTGGCTTCCAGTGGTTCTCAATTTTTTTATGGGCCTTGAAGATACGCGCAATGATTTCAGGCTCTTTCGCCTGAAGAGGCTCTATTGCCACGCCCTCAACCTAATGGCTGTTTTAGATAAGGATTCGATAGACTCCTACCTAAAAAAGGGTTTTAAAGAAATTGACAGCAGTGAGTGGCGTGGGCGCTGGGTCTAACAATTCGCTGCAGGCGCGACGGCCCTGACGGGCCGCGGCCTGAGCTCAAACGTTAGGTGAATTTAGAAGTGAGCAGAGATACTGCCTGGCATCCAGAGAGAGATAGGAAAAATGCAGATGACCCCTTTTACACAATAAAAGGTGGCTGCCTTGCCTGCATGCTTCCCGAGGCGGAGGCTCCTGATCTTCTATCCAAGCAGGAAGATGACTTTGATACCTACTTTGTAAAGCAGCCAAAATCCCCAGGAGAAATAGAAGCCGCTTGCTGCGCCATCGAGGTGTGTTGTACCAATGCCTTAAGATATGGCGGCAAGAATAAAGATATAATTTCTCGCCTTAGAAATAATCCTGAATATTGTGATTTCAACCTAAATGGCCAGCTCAACAATATATCCAGAGAGTTTTATGGCAAGAAATTCACGCGGCTCAGAAAAGCTGTTCTGTTTTGGTTGGCAAACAAATTCACCTAACAAGTCAATCAATGGGCGACGCCGTACCGGCGCGCCATTAACTCCAACGTTAGGCCTCGCAATGCAAGAGCATGAGTTCATATCAAGCATTGATTGTAGTTTCCCCTATAAAGCTCCAGTAGAGTGGCGTCGTATTGTCGTGCGTGCTCCGCGCATATCGTCTAATGCAGCCCTTATGGTTGTTTATGAGCTTTGTCGCCCACCACGAAGCGTTGACCTGCCAAAGGAAAAGACTCGCTTGATCTTGGAGCATCTCTATAGGCACTTCAGGCACCCATTAAAGTCTGTGCTTGGAAGGGCTATTGAGGCGCATATAACTGGCAAGGAATTATCTGTAGAAAAGGCAGGCCATCTCATGCGCAAGGTTGCTGCATATCCTGGGCAATACAATGTCTTATCCATATGCTATTCCTCTGCCAATGATAAGCAGGGAAAGCTAGATGAGCTTTATGATCAAATAACAGAGAGTTGGGCTAAGGCCTAACAAGTCATTCAATGGGCGACGCCGTGCCGGCGCGCCATTAACTCAAACGTTAGGCGACAGAAATATGATCAATCGCAAGGACAATCCAATTGCTTGGGCCATGCTTCTAAGCGACTTGGAAGATGCCCATGATCACTTGCGCGATCTAATCAAAGAGATCTCGGCAGAGTCAGAGTATGGTGAGCCGGAGCTACGGATAGACTTGGGGCATGTGTATGCACACCTTAATCGTGCTTGGCATCGGCGCCTTAAAAGCGAGGACTTCACTGACAGTGAGTGGGAGGCGGCTGGAGCGTTCCCGGATGATCTTGAGCCAGTCGCCTAAAAATTCATTCAAGCCGACCTTGCTTCGCAAGGCGGCTTAATTCAGGCGTTAGGTCATACAATGATTTGGTTAGGGTATTTTTTCATCGTGATCCTCATATTTTTGAATTTCGTGCTTCAAGCCGGTGAGGTTGATATGCGCCTATTTAGGCATCTCCTTGCTTGGTCAATTATTCTTATAATTCCCTTCTACTTCATGTCTCGTGAGAATAGAGCGGCTACCAGAACAGAGGCATCACTTGCTTGGCTTTGGATATTACTTCGGCGCCTCGTTGGCATACTTGGATTCGTTATGATTGGCAGCATATGTGTTGCCCTTACCATCAAAGGCCTCGACACAGGCTTTTCCTGGGGTGGAGTAGCTTCGGTCATTTTTAGTCTTTTCATGTCGTTCTTTATACTGTGGAAATGTTGGTATGGAGAGGGGACAAGCCGAGACTTTAGCGATGATCGCCCATCCCATGAGGCCAAAAAGCGCCGCTATGGCTGGAAATGACCTAACAATTCGTTCAAGGGGTGACGCCGTACCGGCGCACCCTTAACTCAAACGTTATGCCCCTTTGAGAGAAAAATGCCGGAGACAATCCCAAGCCTGCATGCGCAAATTGCAAGTGCATACATCCAAGATGCAAATGACTTCTTAAGTCGTTTTGAGGCCCTCAAAGAGGATTATTCAAAAACCAAAAGAATGAAATCATTTGTCGATCTCTTAATGGGCTTTGAGTGCGCACTTAAAGCCCATATATTTTTATCTGAGCCCTATATCGCGGCAGAATTA
>JBBCJX010000031.1:0-290615 GCA_037189985.1 Moraxellaceae bacterium | reverse complement strand
AGCGCGGCTTCTGCTGCCACCTGGGAAATCGAGGCGGGGTTGGAGGTGGACTGGCTCTGCACGTTCTTCATGGCATTGATCAGCTTCACCGGGCCTGCGGCATAGCCGATGCGCCAGCCGGTCATGGCATAGGCCTTGGAGACACCGTTGAGCACGATGGTGCGGTCGTAAAGATCCGGCGCCACGGTGACGATGTTCTCGAACTTTTCCTGGGTCCAGATGATGTGCTCGTACATGTCGTCGGTGGCGATGAGCACGTGCGGGTGCTTGCGCAGCACTTCAGCCAGTGAGAGCAGTTCGGCTTTGGAGTAGACCATGCCGGTCGGGTTGGATGGGCTGTTCAACACCAGCAGGCGTGTCTTGGGCGTGATCGCTGCGTCCAGCTGTGCGGCCGTGATCTTGTAGCCCTGTGACTGCGGGCATTCGATGCAGACGGGTACACCGTCGGCGATCAGGGTCATGTCCGGGTAGGACACCCAGTACGGTGCCGGAATGATGACCTCGTCTCCCTTGTTCAGCAGTGCGAGGGCGAGGTTGAAAAAGCTCTGCTTGCCGCCGGAGGAAACCAGAATCTGGTTGGGGGCGTAGTCGAGGTTCTGGTCGCGCTTGAACTTGGCGATGATGGCTTTCTTGAGGCCCGGGGTGCCGTCCACGGCCGTGTACTTGGTGAAGCCGGCTTCGATGGCCTTGATGGCAGCCTGCTTGATGTGTTCGGGAGTGTCGAAATCGGGCTCACCGGCGCCGAGGCCGATGATGTCCTTGCCCGCAGCTTTCAGCTCGGCGGCCTTGTTGGTGACGGCCAGGGTCGGGGAGGGCTTGATGCTCAGTACGCGTTCAGACAGGCGGATGTCCACGGCAAAACCTCGTGTAGGACGGGTGGGGAAAAGACAAACCGGCGGATGATACCGGAAGCCTTCCCGGCCTTGAACCGGCAAATCGCAGGGTTATTGTCGATACCTTTTCGTGTCAGGGCGGTGTCAGTCGAGCCACATGGCGCGCGGGTGTAGACTGTGCGGCTCTGTTGCGAGGTCTGCCATGAGTGATAACGTCTTCATCCTGGAATCAAAATTTGCCCCGGCCGGTGACCAGCCGACAGCCATCGCGCAACTGGTCCAGGGTCTGGAGGACGGCCTCTCGCATCAGACCCTGTTGGGTGTTACCGGCTCCGGCAAGACGTTCACGATTGCCAACGTGATTGCCCGGGAGCAGCGCCCGACCATCATCCTGGCCCACAACAAGACACTGGCTGCTCAGCTCTATGGGGAGTTCAAGGAATTCTTTCCCCAGAATGCCGTGGAGTATTTCGTTTCCTATTACGACTACTACCAGCCCGAAGCTTATGTGCCGTCTTCCGATACCTATATCGAGAAAGACGCCTCCATCAACGAGCATATCGAGCAGATGCGCCTTTCGGCGACCAAGGCCCTGCTGGAACGGCGCGATGCCATCATCGTGGCCACGGTCTCGGCCATCTATGGTCTGGGTGATCCCGACGCCTACATGAAAATGATGCTGCACCTTTCCCGGGGTGACCGCATTGATCAGCGCGGTGTACTCCGGCGCCTGGCGGAAATGCAGTACACACGGAATGATCTCGAGTTTTTTCGTGGCACCTACCGGGTACGGGGGGATGTGATCGATGTCTTTCCGGCGGAATCGGAGCGTGATGCCGTGCGCATCGAGCTCTTTGACGAAGAGGTCGAGAACATCAGCTGGTTTGATCCGCTGACGGGAGAGGTGTTGCGTAAAACCCCCCGCGTCACGATCTACCCGAAAAGCCATTATGTGACGCCGCTGGAGCGCATTCATGCCGCCATCGAGGCCATCAAGGAAGAGCTGCCGTCGCGGCTGGATTATTTCCGTGAGAACAGCAAGCTGATCGAGGAGCAGCGCCTGCGGGAACGGGTCCGCTTTGACATCGAGATGCTGCAGCAACTGGGATACTGCAACGGCATCGAGAATTACTCTCGGCACCTTTCCGGGCGTGAGCCGGGAGCGCCGCCACCGACCCTGTTTGATTACCTGCCGCCGGACGCCATGCTGATCGTGGACGAGTCGCATGTGACCATTCCGCAGTTGGGTGCCATGTACAAGGGCGACCGTGCCCGCAAGGAAAACCTGGTGAATTACGGTTTCCGCCTGCCCAGCGCGCTGGACAACCGGCCCATGCAGTTCGAGGAATGGGAGAGCATCGCGCCGCAAACCATTTTTGTTTCCGCCACGCCCGGACCTTATGAGCAGGAAAAATCAGGACAGACCGTGGAGCAGGTGGTACGCCCCACGGGCCTGGTGGATCCGGAAATCGAAATCCGCCCCGCAACTTCGCAGGTAGACGATCTTTTCTCCGAGATTCGCAAACGCGTCGACCTGAAGGAGCGTGTGCTGGTGACCACGCTGACCAAGCGCATGGCGGAGGATTTGACAGACTATCTGTCCGAGCATGGTGTGAAGGTGCGCTACCTGCATTCCGACATCGACACGGTGGAGCGCGTGGAAATCATCCGTGACCTGCGTTTGGGCAAGTTTGACGTACTGGTGGGCATCAACCTGTTGCGAGAAGGCCTGGACATGCCGGAAGTGTCGCTCGTTGCCATTCTGGATGCGGACAAGGAGGGCTTCCTGCGTTCGGAGCGCTCGCTCATACAGACCATTGGCCGTGCGGCACGTAACCTGAACGGCCATGCCATCCTGTATGCCGACCGCATTACGGGTTCCATGCAGCGTGCCATCGATGAAACTGACCGGCGCCGTGCGAAGCAGGTGGCTTTCAATATCGAGCACGGTATTACGCCCAAGGGTGTCCAGAAGCCCATCACGGACATTCTGGAAGGGGCTTATGGCGCTGTGGCGGCACGAGGCAAGGGAGGGCGCAAGGCGGCGGAAGCCAAGGCGGCCTATGACATCAGTTTGTCCGACCCTAAGGCAGTGGCATCACGCATTCGCCAGCTGGAAAGCGACATGATGGCCAAAGCCCGTAATCTGGAGTTCGAGGAGGCTGCTCGTATCCGAGATGAAATCCACCGTTTGCGCGAGCACGCCTTTGTGGCATGAGTGGTATGCACCGGGGCATGGGCGGTTGTTTCGGTCTTGACGGGTGTTGAGAAGAAATCTCGAAAATGAAGGGAATCAACTGCTTGGAGGCCGTATTGAAAATGCGGCTGAAAAAGCAGAGGTGGCCGTACGTGCACCAGAGTTGTACACATGGAGTGGACACTTACCGTGGAACATGAGAAGAACGTCTGTCACTCCGTTGTCACTTTTATGAAATGTGCAACTGCATGATTTTAAATGTGAATCGGGGTTGTTCAAAAAACGGTCAAATCGTCGCAAGACGGCTGTTACGGGCATTTACAGGAGAACAAGCCAACTTTTCCACCAATTTATCCACAGCTTCTGTGGATAAGCCCGGCGCCTCTTGCTTGACATAGGGTTGGGGAGGAGCAATGGGCGGTGCAGGGCGAGGAGGCTCAGGAAAAAAGCTCCCCCGCTTCTTGTCGTGCCAGGCTGGGAAAGTCGGTGATGATGCTTTGTACACCCATCCCGGCCAGCTCCCGCATGCGTGCCGTCGTGTTGACTGTCCAGGTCGATACCGTCAGTCCGGCCTCTCGGGCCTGGCTCAGCAGCAAGGGTGTGCAGCGCTCCTGATGCGGCCCCAATGAGCGGCAGCCCAGTGTGCCGGCAACCGCAATGGCGTCTCCCTCAAAGTCCCTCTCGAAAAGGAAGCCGCGTGAAATCTCGGGTGCCGCCTCGGCAACCAGTTGCAAATAGCGGGGGTTGAATGAGGTGGTGAAAGCCCGTTCGCCAAAGCCGAACTCGCGCCAGAGTGCCGGGAATTTCGCGGCGACAAGCTGGCTGTGCTCCTCACTGATGGCTTTCACTTCAAATTGTATGTGTTCAAAGTCCCGCAATATCTCCATGACGGCACGCAAGGTGGGCACGCCTTCTGTACCAGGCCAGTCCGGCCAGGTCTTGTGGGCAGCATCAACACGGGACAGTTCCTCAACGGTTTTTTCCGCCACTGCGCCGTGTCCTGACGTACTGCGCTCCAGAAAGGGGTCGTGGATGACAACAAGCTCGCCATCCTTGCTGACCTGTATGTCCAGTTCCACGGCAAATACGCCTGATTGTTTCAAATGGCGGAAGCCGCCCAGCGTGTTTTCCGGAGCCTCACCACGGGCGCCGCGATGTCCGATCAGTTGCATGACGGGTTCCTCGTGAGTGGCTGCCCGGGATGCAGGGCAGATATCTCATGAAAAAGCCGGCATTTGCCGGCTTTTTCATGACTGGGGTGAGCATCAGTTGATGATGATGCGTCCGGTTGCCGGGTCAAAGGTGAAGCTGCCGTCGCCCTTGGGCTTGTCCGGTGCCGGCTCGGCAGCAGGAGTTGCGGGTGGCGGTGTGACGGGGGCCGGGGCTGGAGCAGGTTCGGCAACAGGTACAGGTGTATCACTGGTGGTTGCTGCGGCCTTTTCAGCGGCTGCTTTTTCAAGTGCAGCCTTTGCGGCGGCTTCCTGTTCGGCACGGGCACGCGCCATGGCTTCACGTTCCCGGGCCTGGCGTTCAAGTTCGGCCTTGTCCGGGCTTGTTGCAGGAGCGGGTGCTGGTGCCGCCACCGTGGTACTGACAGGGGCTGCTGCAGCGGGTGCCGGTGTGCTGGCGGGAGCGGCTTTCGGAACTGGTGCCGGAGCAGGAGTTGCCGCGCGCTGTACCGCGACACTGTGAATGACGGCATTGCGCTCAAAAACCACGACGAAACCGTCGTATTCCCAACGTGTGATGGGTGGCTGTCCTACGGCGGCATTCTTGCGGAGCGGGCTGCCGAACTTCTGTTCGACAGCAGACATGCTCAGTCCCTGCGAGGGGAGGTCGGCAGCGAGCAGCGGAGTGCCGAGGGCGAGCAGAAGGGCACAGGTGCCGAGCTTGGTGCGCATCATCATCCCTTTATCCCTTTGGTCGTGCGTGTTGGATTGCATGGAATTCCCAAGAACTCTAATGACTTAAGGCCGAATACTCAAGAAGGCTCTGAAGGTCAGAGTGTGAGGCAGGCCGCTTTCCGGCAACCCGGTCTTCAGGAGGCAGGCTTCTCAAAGCCGTTCACGGCGTCGTATTCCCGTGCCTTGCGGGTGATGTCACGGGCCAGGGTCTGCCGGTCATGGTGACGGATGTTCACGAAAGCTACTCCGGTGCGGTAGCCCTCAAGGTCTTCGTCCTCGCAGAACACGATACGGCCGATGGCGGCGATATGGTAGTTGCGGGCCTGGTTGCTGATGGCCAGATGCAGGTAGCTGCCGGGTGTCAAAGCCTCGGCGGCATGGAAGGAAAGCCCTCCCTGCGACAGGTTCACGCGCTGGGGCACGGGTGACAACATGCGGCCAAGGCTGTCCTCTATGGCCTGTGCGACGATGTCCAGCTTGAGGTTGATGGCCTGGATGAGACCGCCAAGCCGGGGGTTTTCCCGCATCAAGGCTTCGATCTGGCTGCGTTGCACGGTGTCGATCTGGGCAAGTTCTTCTGCCAGCGTGAAGTGCTGTGGCAATTCGAAGCGGGTGTCATAGGGGTCGGCCTCGATTTCACGGGCACTGACGCGCTGGTAGATAACGGCCAGTGTGGAGTTGACTCGCTTTTCGTGACGGCGGTCGCTGGCTGTTCCGGTTTCCTGGCTCATGGAGCCTGCCTCTCTGCGTTGTTTTTTATATGGCGTGCTGTTTGGTCATTTTTTCAGCAGGGACTCTTGAAGAGCAAGGCTGATCAAAGCGGCTTGCTCAGTGCTTGCCAAGGTGTGCTTTAATGCGCCGCATGTTCAAACCAGTCCCCCTTTTCATCGGCCTGCGCTATACACGCGCCAAGCGCCGCAACCACTTCATCTCCTTCATTTCCCTGACGTCCATCCTGGGACTGATGCTGGGAGTGGCGGTGCTCATCACGGTTCTGTCGGTCATGAACGGCTTTGACCGGGAACTCAAGAACCGCATTCTGGGGATGGTGCCACATGCCACGCTCAATGCCTATGAGCCGTTCCGGAACTGGGAACGTGTGGTCGAATTTTCTCTCCGGGAGCCCGGCGTGCAGGCGGCGGCTCCTTTCAATCATGTGCAGGGCATGCTCACCACCGGTGGGCTGGTCAGCGGTGCGATGGTGACGGGGATTGATCCCGCTGCCGAGAAGACGGTTTCCATCATTCACCAGCACATGCGTGACGGCAGTATTGATGATCTGCGCGAAGGCGAGTTCGGCATCGTGCTGGGTTCCGGCCTGGCGGCGAATCTGGGTGTGATTACCGGCGACAAGGTGACACTGGTGTTGCCGGAGGCCTCGTTGTCGCCGGCAGGTGTGATTCCGCGCTTCAAGCGCTTCACGGTCGTCGGCGTTTTCAAGGTGGGTGCCGACATTGACGGCCTGCTGGCCTACGTGAACCTGCACGATGCCGGTCGCCTGTTGCGTATTGAAGACAAGGTGCAGGGGGTGCGTCTCAAGCTGCATGACCTTTTCAAGGCACCCCAGGTCAGCCATGCCCTTGTCAGCCAGCATCCTCGCCATTTCTACGGAACGGACTGGACGCAGACTCACGGCAATCTTTTCAATGCCATCAAGATGGAAAAGGCCATGATGGCCTTGCTGCTGCTTTTCATCGTCGCCGTGGCAGCTTTCAATATTGTTTCCAGCCTGGTCATGGTGGTCACGGACAAGAAGGCCGACATCGCCATCCTGCGCACGCTGGGCGCCAGCCCCAATACCATCATGAAGATATTCATGGTGCAGGGCACACTGGTCGGCGTGCTGGGGACGGCGGCAGGTGTAGGGCTGGGCGTGCTGCTTTCCCTGACCATCAGTGACATTGCCAGCGGCATCGAGCAGCTTTTCAACGTCAGTCTTTTTGATGCCTATTTCGTGAATTATCTGCCCTCGCAGCTTGAGCTGGATGATGTGGTCTGGGTCAGTACCACGGCATTCTTCCTGAGCTTTCTGGCCACCATTTATCCGGCACGCCGTGCCGCCCGTGTACAGCCGGCGGAGGCGTTGCGCTATGAGTAGTCAGGGCAGGAGTGAATTGGTGCTGGAGACCCGGGCGCTGACCAAGCGCTTTGAGGAAGGCCCCCAGGTACTGGAAATCCTGCATGGCATCGACATGCAGGTGTCCCGTGGCGAGTTTGTTGCCATCGTCGGCAGCTCCGGCTCGGGCAAGACCACGCTCTTGCATTTGCTGGGAGGGCTGGATACGCCGAGTTCGGGTGAAGTGAAAATCTGCGGGCAGGATTTCAGCCAGTGCAACGAAGTGGAGCGTGGACTGCTGCGCAATCGTCATATCGGTTTTGTTTACCAGTTCCATCACCTCTTGCCGGAGTTCACGGCGCTCGAAAATGTGTGCATGCCGCTGCTTCTGCGTAACGGAGACATTGCCGACGCTGAAAAAAAGGCGACAGCTCTCTTGGCAAGGGTGGGTCTTGCGGCCCGTATCCAGCACAAGCCCTCTGAGCTTTCCGGAGGTGAGCGCCAGCGTGTGGCGCTGGCCCGTGCACTGGTCACGGAGCCTGCCGTGGTGCTGGCTGACGAGCCAACCGGCAATCTGGACAACGATACTTCGGAAGAGGTGCAGGCCCTGCTGGCAGAGCTGAACCGCGAGCTTGGCATCAGCTTCGTGATCGTGACCCATGATCTTTCTCTGGCACATTCTGCTGCCCGCATCCTGCGCATGGATCACGGCAGGCTCAGTCAGGGAGAAGCCTAGGTATCTGCCGGCCCCTGCTTGCGGGCGGCACACAATTCATTCCCGAATCACAAGGATGTGTCATGGGACCCTATCTCGCTGCCGCTGCAGGTGGCCTCTTGTTGCTGCCTGTCCTGCCGTCACTGCCACCTTTGTGGCTGGCTCCCTTGGCGGCCATCATTTTTCTTTTTTGTGCCTGGTTCTGGCGGTTGCGCAGTTGTGTGCTGCTGGCGCTTTTTCTTGCCACGTTTTCCTGGTCCGTCACGGTGGCCAGACATGCTGTCGATTCACGTATTCCGAAATTTTTGGAGGGCGTGGAACTGGAGGTTCATGGTCGTGTAAGTGGTTTGCCGGAGCGTGTGGAGCGTGGCCTGCGTTTGCGTTTCCGGCCGGAGCAGGCGGCCGGGCCACAAGGTGAGGACATACCGGTAGCGGGGTTGTGGCAGCTTTTTTCAGCGCTGTCTGACATACCCATGCCGGATGCTGTTTGTACCTTGCGGGTGAAACTGAAGCGGCCTCATGGGGCCGTCAATCCAGGCGGCTTTGATTACGAAGCATGGTTGTTGTCGGAAGGGGTGACCGCCAGCGGAACGGTGCGGGCCATGCAATGTGCTCCACCTGCGGGCATCAGCATTGATAGTCTTCGTGCCCGCTTGCGCCAGCATTTTCTTGCCGCCTATCCCGAGCGTCCGGCAGCAGGCGTGGTACTGGCGCTGATCACGGGTGACCGTACGCAGGTGAGCGATGAGCTCTGGGAGCGTTATGTTGCCACGGGCGTGGTTCACCTCATGGCGATTTCGGGCCTGCACATCACCTTGCTTGCGGTAGTGACCGCCTGGATGGTACGGCGACTGCTGCAATTTTTTCCGGTGCTGGCCTTGCGCTTCCCCTTGCCCAAGCCGGCACTGGCGGCCGGCTTTGTCATTGCATGGTTGTACAGCCTGATGGCGGGGTATTCCGTGCCCACGGAGCGCACCCTCATCATGCTGGCTGTGGTTCTCCTGTGCCAGGGCATGAGCCGTCGCCTGCCGGCATTCCAGGTTTTGATGCTGGCTTTGGTTCTGGTCTTGTTGTGGTCTCCACTGGCGGTTCATGCCGTTGGTTTCTGGCTGTCATTCGGTGCGGTTGCCATCCTCCTGCTGCTGGGGGCTTTGCGCCAGAACATACCGATGTGGCGACAGGCATTGTCCCTGCAGTTCGTGCTGACGCTTTTGCTGTTGCCGCTGACCTTGTGGTTTTTTGAAAGGGCGAGCTGGGTTTCTCCCTTGGCCAATCTCCTGGCCGTGCCCGCAGTGACTTTTGTCATCGTGCCTCTGGGTTTGCTGGGGCTTTTATGTTGGTTGTTGTCCCTGAGTGCTGCTGCGCATGTTGTCTGGGAGGCTGCCATTTTCCTGATGACGATTCTTGATGCCCTGCTGGAGCAGTTCCAGGGGTGGCCGGGTGCGGGAGCTGCGTGGAGCCTGGCGGGAGTGAGTGGTTTGCTGTGGTTGGTACTCGCTGTGCTGGTGCTCTGGCAGCCGGTACAGCGGCAACTGTTCTTGTTGTTGCCCGTGTTTGCGCTGGCATTGTGGTTGCCGCCGCTATCTCCCCAGCCCGGTGTGTTGCGCATGACGGTGCTGGATGTCGGACAGGGGTTGTCGGCGCTGCTGCAGACAGGAAAGCACAGTCTGCTCTATGACACCGGCCCGCCTCTGGGGCCTGTGGCGGATGCCGGGCAACGCCATGTTTTGCCCAGCCTGCGCAGGCTGGGCGTCTACAGGCTGGATCGTTTGTTGCTGAGCCATGATGACAACGACCACACGGGAGGCGCTGCCTCTGTACTGGCCAGCATGCCCGTGACACAAGGCATGGGGGTGTTGCCTGCAGGGCTGGTTGCTCCTTACGGCGAGCATTGGTGGGAGTGTCGTGCGGGGCAGGAGTGGTTTTGGGAGGGCTGGCGCTTTGCCATTCTCTACCCTGATGACGAAGAGTTCGCCTTGGCCGGCAACGACAACAACCGCTCCTGTGTTCTGCATGTCAGCCGTGGCGGGCGTGGCATCCTCGTGCCGGGAGACCTTGAGCAGCGTGGTGAGCGTCGCCTGCTGGCACGGATTGATCCCGAGCGGCTGCGTGCCGATGTCCTGGTGCTGGGGCATCACGGCAGCCGCAATGCCAGTTCGCTGGAGTGGGTGGCCGCCGTATCTCCTGGCTGGGCGATTGCCTCTGCCGGCTACCGCAACGCCTTCCGGCATCCCAGCCAGACGCTGCTCGACCGTTTGCAGCATACCGGCGTGCAATGGCGCAACACGGCCAATAGCGGGGCGCTCGTCATTGAGTTGTCCGCCGGAGGAGTGTCACGGCCCTCTGCCTGGCGGCAGCGTGAACCACGCTACTGGCGAGAGCGGCAAGATGATGAAGCGCAAGCCTTTTTTGAGAATTGAGAGCCATGTTTGCTGCTTGGCGCGGCAGGGCATAACCCGGTAAAGTAGCCCACGCTTTTGCCGTCACCGGCGGCATTCGAGCAACAGCGAGGGGAGTTCACGACTGTGTGGGAAATGATCAAGGCTGGTGGCTGGCTGATGCTGCCCATCATCGTGGCATCCATTCTGGCACTAGCCATCAGCTTGGAGCGACTCTGGTCGCTGCGCATGGCAAGAGTCGCTCCGCCTGACCTGCTGGCCCGCGTCTGGAAATGGATCAAGGCCAACCAGCTTGATGCGGCCCGCCTGAAGGAACTGCGTGAAGACTCTCCTCTGGGGGAGATACTGGCGGCCGGCCTGCTCAACTCCAAACATGGTCGCGAGATCATGAAGGAAAGTATCGAGGAGGCCGGCTCGCATGTGGTGCATGACCTCGAGAAATACCTTTCTCTTCTGGGCACGGTGGCGCTGATTTCACCCTTGCTGGGTTTGTTGGGCACCGTGATCGGCATCATCGAGGCATTCATGGCTGTCACGGCCTCAGGTATAGGTGATCCCACCATGCTGGCCGGCGGCATTTCCAAGGCCCTCATCACCACCGCCAGCGGTCTTGTTGTGGCGATTCCTGCCATGGTGGTGCATCGCCACCTGGTGCGGCACATCAGCACCATTACGGTGGAAATGGAGCAGCAGGCCATCAAGCTCGTCGACATCGTGCATGGTGATCGTGAGGTCGATTTCCAGGAAAAGCAGTCACGCAAGGTGCGTGACGGCAAGGCACGGGAGAGCGCGGCGTGAAATTCCGTCGGGCGTCCGAGGATTCGCTGGACCTCAATCTGGTTCCCCTGATTGATTGCCTGCTTTTCCTGATTGTCTTTTTCATGCTGACCACCAGCTTTACCAAGGCCAGCCAGCTTCAGATCAGCCTGCCCGAAGCCAAGGGCGAGGCAAGTGCTCAGACGCCACCCCGGAGTATCGAGGTGGCTGTCAGTGCCAGCGGTGATTTTGCCGTCAACGGACAACTGCTGGCCAGCAAGCAGGCCACCAGCCTGCGTTCAGCTATCGAGAAAGCCAGTGAGGGTAGTCGCGACATTCCCTTCCTGATTTCCGCCGACGGCAATACGCCGCATCAGTCCGTAGTGACCGTGATGGACGTGGCGGGCCAGATGGGCTTCCAGAGCCTCAGCATCAGTACCCGCCAGCCCGACGCGAAATAAGCTGGCAGGGCCCACCTTCACTCACTGGCCCTGCGGCCTGTTTGCAGATTGAACATGGATACACAAGAATCCGTAAAGCTTTCCGGCTGGCTGGTTTACAAGCGCCTGCTGCGGTATACCCGCCGCTACTGGGGGATTTTCCTGCTCGGCATTCTGGGCTTTGTCATCAGTGCCCAGACCGAATGGATGGCCGCCAAGCTGATCCAGTATGTGATCGAGGCCATCCAGAACGCCGATCAGACTTCCAAGAACCTGTTCCCTCTTTTCATCATCGGGATTTTCCTGCTGCGCCTTGTCGGTGGCTTCATGGGAAACTATTTTCTCTCGCTGGTGTCACGCAATATCGTGTACGAGGTCAGGCAGCAGATTTTTGCGCGGCTGCTGATGCTGCCCACCAGCTTTTATCATCTGAATTCTCCCGGCCGCATTGCCGCAAAACTGATCTATGACGTCGAGCAGATCACCCAAGCGGCGACGGACTCTTTGAAGACACTGGCCCGTGAAGGTTTCATTGTCATCGGCCTCACCTGTTACCTTTTTTATTCCAACTGGCGCCTCTCGCTTTCATTGCTGGTCATCGGGCCGTTCAGTGCGCTGATCGTGAAAATTGCCAGCAAGCGTTTTCGCAAGCTTTCACACAAGATCCAGGCTTCCATGGGCGATGTGAACCACATAGCCAACGAAACCATCAATGCCTATCAGGTGGTGAAGACCTACGGTGGCGAAGCCTATGAGCGTGGTCGCTTCGAGCGGGCCTCCAAGGAAAATCTGCGCCAGGGCATGAAGATGGTGGTGACCAGTTCACTCAGCTCACCGCTGGTGCAGCTGTTGATGGCGGTGGCCATGGCGGCTGTCATCTGGGTTGCCTTGCAGCCCCAGATCATGGGGGACGTATCTGCCGCTGAATTCATTGCCTACATCACGGCGGCCGGCATGCTGGCGCGACCGGTGCGTACGCTCACCGAGATCAATGAAAAGATCCAGCGCGGCATTGCCGCTTCGGCGTCGGTGTTCGAGTTGATGGACATGGCAGGCGAGCCGGATACCGGTACCCGGCAGGTTGATCGTGTACGAGGTGAGGTTGAATTCAGCCAGGTCGGTTTTTCCTACGATGGCAGCACGCCTGTCCTGCAGGATATCAGCCTGCATGTGCAGCCGGGACAGACCGTGGCGCTGGTGGGCCGCTCCGGCTCTGGCAAGACAACCATGGTCAATCTTCTGCCACGCTTCTATGACGTAGCGGAGGGCGAGATCACCATTGACGGCATTCCGCTCCAGGAATTTCCGTTGGATTCCTTGCGCCGCCAGATTGCCACGGTCAGCCAGAAGGTCGTGCTCTTCGATGATTCCATCGCGCACAACATTGCCTACGGCACCAAGAGTGGCAGCTCGCAGGAGGAAATCGAGCGGGCTGCCAAGGCTGCCTATGCGCATGATTTCATCATGGCATTGCCCGAGGGTTATCAGACGCGTGTAGGCCAGGATGGCGTGCAGTTGTCCGGTGGTCAGCGCCAGCGCATTGCGATTGCCCGCGCACTGCTCAAGGATGCGCCCATCCTTATTCTCGATGAAGCCACAAGTGCGCTGGACAATGAGTCCGAGTTCTTCATCCAGTCGGCGCTCGACGAAGTGATGAAAGGCCGTACAACCTTCGTGATTGCCCATCGCCTTTCCACGATCGAGAGCGCAAACCTCATCGTGGTCATGGACAGGGGGCATATCGTCGAGAAGGGCACCCATGCCGAGCTTCTGGCGCGCAACGGTGTGTACGCCCAGTTGCACAGCCGGGATTTTGCCGATGATGAAGTGTCTTTGCCGGGGGCAGTGTGAGCAGGTGGCTCACACGTGCCTGGCATGAGGGGCATCCGGCCCTTTGGCTGCTGCTGCCTCTCATGTGGCTGTATGCAGCGGTTACGGCAGTGCGGCGTGTCTTGTATCGTGCAGGGGTGTTGCGTAGCCGGCGCTTCCCCGTCCCAGTCATCGTGATTGGTAATGTCACCGTGGGCGGTACTGGGAAAACGCCTCTCACGCTGGCATTGATCGAGTTTTTGCGTGCGCATGGCTATCGGCCCGGTGTCGTCAGTCGCGGTTATGGCGGGCGTGGCGATTATCCCCTGATGCTGAGCGAGTATGTGACGGCGCTGGAGTCCGGCGATGAGCCCATGACCTTGTTCCGCCGCAGTGGCGTGCCACTGGTGGTGGATCCTGTGCGTCCACGTGCTGTCGAGCTTTTGTTGAAGCGCAGCGACTGCAATGTGGTGCTCTGCGATGACGGTTTGCAGCACTACGCGCTGGCGCGGGATATCGAGATTGCGGTTGTGGATGGCGCGCGCGGCCTGGGCAATGGCCATCTTCTGCCGCTTGGACCTCTGCGTGAGCCGGCCTCACGCCTGGAAAAAGTGGATCATGTCATCGTGAATGGTGACGGCTTTTCCCGTGCGGGCGCCCATCAAATGCAATTGCTTGCGCAGGGCTGGCTCAATCTGCGGGGCGAGATGCACCCAGTCCCGCTGCCGGGCAGCCGTATTCATGCGGTGGCAGGCATCGGTAATCCGGCACGGTTCTTTTCTCAGTTGGAACATGCGGGCTACGACGTCATCCCGCATGCTTTTCCCGATCACCATGACTACGCCTTGCGTGACCTGGATTTTGGTGATGGTTTGCCCGTGGTCATGACGGAAAAGGATGCGGTGAAGTGCCTTGCGGTGGCGCAGGGACACTGGTGGTATGTGCCGGTATCCGCTGAACTGCCGCCAGCTTTCCTGAACCTGCTGCTCAAGCAGCTGGATGCGTTTCCTTCCATTCAATGAACAGGCCCTGACATGCTCGACAAGAAACTGCTGGCCATTCTGGCCTGCCCGCTGTGCAAAGGGGCGTTGCGTTACGACGCGGACAAGAAAGAACTGGTTTGCCGTGTCGATGCCTTGGCTTTCCCCATCAGTGATGGCATTCCTGTCATGCTGCAGGAAGAGGCGCGTGCACTGACGATTGAAGAGCGCCTGAGCTGAGGAGCCACATCATGGGATTCAAGGTTGTCATTCCTGCGCGTTACGGCTCCAGTCGCCTTCCGGGCAAGCCCTTGCTGGATATTGCCGGCAAGCCCATGTTTGCTCATGTGCATGAGCGCGCCTTGGCCAGTGCAGCAGAAGAAGTCCTGATTGCCACCGATGATGAGCGCATTTTTTCGGCGGCCCGCGCCATCGGCGCCGAGGTGGTACTCACCTCGCCAGCGCATCCTTCGGGCACTGACCGCTTGCAGGAAGTCGCCAGGCAGCGCGGCTGGGCAGACGATGTCATCGTGGTGAACGTGCAGGGTGACGAGCCCCTGATTCCGCCTGCCGTCATCAATCAGGTGGCCGGCAATCTTGCTGCTGCCAAAGAGGCTGGCATGGCTACCCTGGCAGAGCCGCTGACGGATGCTGCCCAGCTTTTCAATCCCAATGTCGTCAAGCTGCTGCGTGACGCCAGTGGCAATGCACTCTATTTCAGCCGTGCCCCCATTCCTTGGGCGCGTGACGATTTTGCCCGGGACAAGACGCAACTGCCCCTGCCGGATGTCTGGCTCAGGCATCTGGGTATCTATGCTTATCGTGTCGGATTCCTGCATGCCTATGTGGTGTGGCCACTGACCCTCATCGAGCAGCTTGAGTCACTTGAACAACTGCGTGCGCTTTATAACGGCGTGAAAATCCATGTCGATGTGGCAGCCGTCGAGCTGCCACCTGGTGTGGATACGGCAGAAGATCTGGAGCGTGTCCGAGCATTGCTGGCAGGAGGCAGATGATGACCGATCCTGCCCGAGTCCTTTTTGTGTGCATTGGTAATATCTGTCGTTCACCGACGGCAGAGGCCGTTTTTCGCCAGCAGGCAGAGAAAGCCGGTTGGGGCGCTCTGGTACATGCAGACTCTGCAGGGACCAGTGGCTTTCACGTGGGTGAGCCAGCGGATCGTCGTGCGCAAAAGCATGCCCGGGAGCGGGGCTATGATCTTTCTGCCCTGCGTGCCCGTCAGGTAGGTCCGGCAGATTTCGATCGCTTTGACTACATCCTGTGCATGGAAATGTCCGTGCTGGAAACCGTGCGCAAGATACAGAAATTTTCCCGGGGCCAAGCCCATGTCGGCATGTTCCTGGATTACCTGCCCGGCCATGAAGGCAAGGATGTGCCGGACCCTTATTACGGTACTGCCGACGGCTTTGATGCAGTCCTTGATCTGGTCGAGGAAGGTAGCCACGCCTTGCTGCGTGAAGTGCTCAGGAAACAGGGTGTGCTGGGGTGCGGCTGTTGAGCATCGTCCAGGAAAATTTCTCCCTTGCTTCACTCAATACCTTTGGTATTCCTGCAAGTGCGCGCTTTTATGCCGCCCCTGAAAGCGAGGCAGAGTTGCGCGAGTTGCTGGCCATGGCCAGAGAGCGTGCATTGCCGCTGATGGTGCTGGGTGGTGGCAGCAATGTGGTGTTTGCCGGTGATTTCCAAGGGCTGGTCCTGCAACCGGCAATGCGCAGTGTGCATCTGCTTGAAGAGAACGAAGAGACGGTTCTGGTCGAGGCGGGGGCCGGTGAGCGTTGGCATGATTTTGTACAGACCACACTCGCACAGGGGTGGTCCGGCCTTGAGAATCTTTCGTTGATTCCTGGCACCGTAGGGGCGGCGCCCATACAGAATATCGGCGCTTACGGTGTCGAGATTGCCGATCGCCTGCATTCATTGTCCACGCTGGAGATCGCCACGGGCCTGCCGCGCGAGTTTTCACTGGCGGACTGTCGCCTAGGGTATCGTGACAGTGCGTTCAAGCAGGAGGAGGCAGGTCGTCATGTCATTACACGGGTACGTTTTCGCTTGCTGAAGAAGCCCGACGTCAATATCGCTTATGGCGATATCCGCCAGGAATTGGCGGCGGCCGGCATTCAGGAGCCCTCACCCCGGCAAGTGGCAGATGCGGTGATTGCGATTCGCCAGCGCAAATTGCCGGCACCCGAAGCCTTGGGCAATGCCGGCAGTTTTTTCAAGAACCCTGTCATTCCGCGTTCGCAATACGAGAGTCTCTTGGCCAGGTTTCCTGCACTGGTAGCGTATCCGCAGGGTGAACAGGTCAAACTGGCAGCGGGCTGGCTGATAGAGCAGTCTGGCTGGAAGGGGCGTCGTATCGGTCCGGTGGGCAGTTACGAGAAGCAGGCGCTGGTCCTGGTCAATCATGGTGGTGCAAGTGGCGAGGATGTGATGACGGTTGCCCACGCCATACAGCATGATGTTCAGGAGCGCTTCGGGGTCGGGCTCGAAATCGAGCCACTGGTCTGTGGTGGCTAGATGGCCAATGCTCTTCCGGGCATGGCAGTATTCGATGGCGCTTGCACAAGAACAAGAATAGCGAGAGGCCATCATGAAACCCGTAACGACCTTTTTTTGCCTGTTATTGCTCTTCTTTGTGTCCCCCCTTCAGGCAGCCGACAAGACCCTTTTTGACGAAATGGCCCAAGGCCAGGAGGCGATTGCCGGGCTGAAGCGGCATCAGCTCGTCATTGATGGCCAGAAGATTTTCTATCTTGATAATGAAAACCGCAGCGCCAAGCGGACCATTCTCCTGATCCACGGTTTTGGTGACAGCAGCCTGAGCTGGACCCAGTTTTCCCGGCGCCTGCGTGACAATGACTTCCGTATCGTGGTGCCTGATCTCCTGGGGTTTGGCCAGAGTGCGCGGCCGCCGCAGGCGGATTATCGCTATCCGGCGCAGTCAGCCAGGCTCTTTGCACTGATGCAGAAGCTGGGTGTGGAGCAGTTTCATGTTGCTGGCAACTCCATGGGTGGTGGCATAGCCGCACAAATGGCACTGGATCATCCTTCGAAAATCCAGAGCCTGATACTCATGGATGCCGCAGGCCTGCATTATCGGCCGACAGACCTGGATCGCGCCTTGCTGGAGGGCCGTAACCTCCTGGTCGTGAAAACCCCGCAGGATTTTGAAGCTCTCATGGCTCTGGTGTTCCATAACCGGCCCCCTGCACCGCGTCCTATTGTGGATTACCTTGCGCAGAGAGCTGTCCAGGACAGTGTCCTGCACGGGCGCATCATGCGCGACGCTCTTTTCGAGGACATCAATTTCCTCATGCTCAAGATGGAGAACATTAGCCCACCGACCCTGATCCTGTGGGGTGACAAAGACCGCCTGTTGCATCCTGACAATGCCAAGGTCATGCATCATTTCATCAAGGGCAGCCAACTTGTCATCATGCCGGATGTGGGGCATTCACCACAGATGGAAGTGCCTTATGAAAGCTCGGAGGTGGTCGTGAAATATGTGCTCTCTCTTGAGGCTGGCGAGCCAAGTTCAGGAGCAAACTGACAGATAGTGGTGTGGAGTCGGGTTGAATCGGGAGCACTCGTGATGCAATGAAAAAGGGCGGCCATATGGCAGCCCTTTTTTCTGTCAACCCGGCATCACTGTTCTGACGGCGGAGTGGTGTTGTCTGCTGCTGGCGCAGGGATTTCTGCCGGCTTTGCAACTACGGGTGTGGCTGCATTGCCTTGTGCTGCCAGGCGTGCTGCCTGTTCGCGCTCGCGACGACGACGCTCGCGCGGATCGTTGGCCGCGCGACCGGGCGCACGGGGCACATAAGGCTCGGCAGCAGCAACAGCGACAGGCTCTGCTGCACTCACCGCGATGCTGACCGTAGCTGCGGGAGCAGCAACAACGGCAGGTGTCACAGGAGCAGGGGCTGTTTCAGTTTCTGCAGTCGTAGCGACCACATCCGCAGCAGGTGTTGCAGCGGGAGCTTCTTCTGTCACAGCGGCAGGTGCACTGCCGGTGACGGCAGCGGTGGCTTCGGCAGCAACAGCAGCTTCCGGGGCCGCTGCGGCGCTAACCGGTGAGCCATCGGCAGCCAGCAAGCCTTCGTCAATCAGCACCTGCTGGTCGCGCTCGCGCGGACCACGCTGACGGCGATTGCTGGGATGACGGCCACGACGGGGGCGGCGTTCATTGCTGCCCTCGGCATTTTCCGCTTCGGCAACAGCCGCGCTGCCAACTGCTGCCGTGGCAACGGCAGCTTCGACACTGGCGTTTTCATCGCGGGGCTCGCGGCGGGGACGCTGCTCACGCTCGGGACGGGGAGTGCGCTCGCTTCTGGGCTCCCGCGGCTCGCGAGGTTCACGGGGCTCGCGTGCAGGGCGTTGTTCGCCACCCTCGGGACGACCTTCGATTTCGACACGGCGGCCTTCGATCGTGGTGCGGCGGTTTTCACCCTGCTGGCGATTCTCGCGCGGCTCACGCTCGGGGCGCTGTTCACGGCTTTCGCGTTGACCTGCAGTTTCCACGCGATCACTGCGATCACGGTCGTTGCGATCATTGCGGTTGCGGCCACCCTGACGGTTACCGTCACGGCGTTCCGTATTGTTGCGGCTGTTGTTGCGTTGCGGCTGTTGGCGGCCTTCCTTTTTGGTGGTTTCGGCAGCGGGCGTGGGAGCCGCTTTTTCACCGGCACCAAAGAGGTTGGAAAGCCAGGCAAAGAAGCCGGGTTGGCTGGCTTCGGCAGCGGCAGGAGTGGCGGCAGCCGCACGTGGCGACGGAGCAGGAGCCTGCGTGGAGGGCTGGACCATCTTCACGGCTGCTTCCTGGCGGCGTGGCTCAGGGTCTACCGTGCTCAGCACTTCCTCGTTGGCGGGCGGCTGGATGCGCTCCACCAGCTTGTAGGTGGCGATGTCTTCCTCGCCTTCCACGAGCTGGTCGTCACGCAGGCGGGTGATCTCGTAGTGCGGCGTTTCCAGGTGCTCGTTCGGCAGGATCACAATGCGCACATTGCTGCGTGCTTCGAGCGTGGCCAATGCGGCACGTTTTTCATTGAGCAGGAAGGTGGCAACGGAGATCGGCACCTGCGCATTGATCTGCGCGGAACGCTCCTTCAATACCTCTTCTTCGATCACGCGCATGATGGACAGGGCCAGTGAGCGCACGTCGCGGATGACACCGGTGCCGTTGCAACGCGGGCAGACGAGGCCAGTGGTTTCTTCCAGCGAGGGGCGCAGGCGCTGGCGCGACAGCTCCAGCAGGCCGAACTTGGAAATGCGGCCGATCTGGATGCGGGCGCGGTCCATGGCCAGCGCGTCGCGCAGGCGGTCTTCCACGGCGCGCTGGTGCTTGACCGGTGTCATGTCGATGAAGTCGATGACGATGAGGCCGCCGATGTCACGCAGGCGCAACTGGCGGGCGATTTCATCCGCCGCTTCCAGATTGGTGTTGAGCGCAGTTTCTTCGATGTCACTGCCCTTGGTGGCGCGCGAGGAGTTGATGTCGATGGAGACCAGTGCCTCGGTCGGGTCGATCACGATGGAGCCGCCGGAGGGCAGCTTCACTTCGCGCTGGTAAGCCGTCTCGATCTGGCTTTCGATCTGGTAACGGTTGAACAGCGGCACCGAGTCCCTGTAGAGCTTGATCTTGTGTTGGTAGTGCGGCATCACCTGCTGCACGAAGTTGATGGCTTCGTTGAAGGCAGGCTCGGCGTCGATCAGGACTTCGTTGATGTCCTGGCGCAGGTAGTCGCGTACGGCGCGGATGATGACGTTGCTTTCCTGATAGATCAGGAAGGGGGCAGGGCGGGCACTTTCGGTTTTGATGGACGTCCAGAGCGTCATCAGGTAGTCCAGGTCCCACTGCAGCTCTTCGGCGCTGCGGCCAAGGCCGGCAGTGCGCACGATGGCGCCCATGTCCTGCGGGATGTTGATGGCATTCAGGGCATCTTTCAGTTCCTGACGCTCTTCGCCTTCGATACGGCGCGAAATGCCGCCAGCGCGTGGGTTGTTCGGCATCAGTACCAGATAGCGGCCGGCCAGGGAGATGAAGGTGGAGAGGGCAGCACCTTTGTTGCCGCGCTCTTCCTTCTCGACCTGGACGACGATTTCCTGGCCTTCCTTGATCGCGTCACGGATGGTGATACGGCCGCCAGCTTCTTTCGGGGATTTGCTGAAGTATTCGCGGGAGATTTCCTTGAGTGGCAGGAAACCGTGGCGCTCGGCGCCGTAGTCGACAAAGGCGGCTTCGAGACTGGGCTCGACGCGCGTTACCTTGCCTTTGTAAATGTTGGCTTTTTTCTGCTCGCGCGCGGTGTGCTCGAGGTCGAAATCGTAAAGACGTTGTCCGTCCACCATCGCTACGCGTTTTTCTTCGGCGTGCGAGGCATTGATCAGCATGCGTTTCATGGTCTACCCAACGGGTTCCGGCATTGCATGGCACGGAACGCCGCCGGTAGCGGCGACATCAAGGTGACGTACGTGGCGCCCCGTAATGAGGGCAGATCACGCAGGTGTTTTCCCGGGCGGGCCTGTGGCCACTTGCACGGGAAAACTTTAAAGCACGTTCACGGTGCCGGACGGGGCGGGCTTGTGGCCTGCTCTGCGCGCTAGGCGTTTGCCTTCCGGCACGGAAATGCCCGTGGGCACTTCCCTGAATTCGTTCCGCTTCCGGTAGCGCTCCATTTGCCAGCGTTGCCATTGCAAATGGTTGCGGGCGGACATGCCGCCCCGGATGTCAGTCCTCTGGCCGTGTTTCGCGTCATTCGGGCCCGTTGTTTTCGATTGGGGGCGGCGTAGACGGTGGCTTTCGGTCTGTGTCTTGGTTTGTGACAGGAGGCGCATGTGATGCGGCCTGTCATGGCGATTCTTGCCATGAGGGCCGGCGTGTTGCTGTTCCTGCCGCAATCCGTGCCTGCCGGGAACGGAAGTCTGTAGTGGCAGCAACTGTGATTCCGTTTCTGATGGAAGAGACTTCTGATGAAGCCGATCTGGCGGAACCTGCTGTGTTGTAATGACAGCATCAGCTGCTCGCGACACTCGTACAGAGCTTCTGTACAATCGGCGGCCCTTCTGGCGCAGACCCCTGATCAACAACAAGATCGTGGTCCTGGCCCGGGCAGTCCGGTCCTGCAAGCGACGGGGCACTATAGCAGCATGCTTTGAGTCCGGCCACAAGAATTGCGGCCAGCCTATTGATACATAAACGGTTTTCCATGATGTCCGACGAAGGGGCTGCGAGCCCTGCAAGGCTGCTCACCGTTCCCGAGGATGTGGCCGGCCAGCGCATCGACAATTTCCTGCTGACCCAGCTCAAGGGAGCTCCCCGTACCCTCGTATACCGCATTGTCCGTACGGGTGAGGTGCGTGTTAACAAGGGCAGGATCAAGCCGGAATACCGCCTGAAAGCCGGTGATGTCGTGCGGCTGCCGCCCTTGCGTCTGGCGGAGGCCAGGCCTGATGCCGATCGCCCGGCGGCGGGAGCTGTCCGTGATCTGGGGGCCCGCATCGTTCATGAGGAAGGTGGGCTGCTGGTCATCAACAAGCCTGCCGGTCTGGCTGTGCATGGTGGCAGCGGGGTTGCCTGGGGGGTAGTGGAGGCCATGCGGGTGCTGCGCCCCGAGGCACCTTTTCTAGAGCTCGTGCATCGCCTTGATCGTGACACTTCAGGCCTGCTCATGCTGGCCGAGAAGCGCAGTGTGCTGCGCGAACTGCATGCCCTGCTGCGTGAGGGGAGAATGGAAAAGGTCTATGTGGCCTTGCTGACGGGGCGCCTCAAGGGGGCCGAGCATCGTGTCACGGCACCTCTCAAGAAAATCACCCTTGCCAATGGCGAGCGCATAGTCCGGGTCTCCAGTGAGGGAAAGGAGGCGCTAACCACGTTCCGGGTTATCGAGAGAATTGGTGATACCACTCTAGTGGAGGCCAGGCCCAAGACGGGGCGTACCCACCAGATACGCGTCCATGCGCAGTATCTGGGGCATGCCTTGGTGGGGGACGAGAAGTATGGCAATGACGACGTCAATCATGCCCTGCGCTCCTTCGGGGCTACCCGGCTGTTCCTGCATGCCCGTGATCTGGTGATACGGACAAGTAGTATGACATCTGATTTGCGCCTGCACTGCCCGCTGGAGCCCGAGCTGGAAGCTGTACTGGAGCGCTTGCGCCATGCCTGAAGCCCGCCTTTTCATTTTCGACTGGGATGGCACGCTCATGGACTCGGAGCGTCAGATCGTGCATTGCATGCAGCAGGCGGCTGCCGATCTTGGATTGGTCATACCAGAAACTGGAGCTGTCCGTTCCATTATCGGTTTGGGTTTGCCGGAGGCGCTGCTCCGTCTTTTCCCGTTTTATGACCGGCCTTTGCGTGAGCGCATACGCCAAGCTTATGCCCGCCACTTCGTGGCTGAGGCGGGCGGCCGCAGCGAGCTGTTCCCGGGTGCCTTGGAGTTGCTGGAGGACTTGAGGGCGCAAGGGCATCTGCTGGCGGTAGCGACGGGCAAGAGCCGGCTCGGGCTGGATCGTGTGCTGGAGCAGACGGGGCTGATGCATTTCTTTGATACCAGCCGTTGTGCGGATGAAACGGCTTCCAAGCCTGACCCGCTCATGCTCAATGAAATACTGGTAGCACTTTCGGTGTTTCCGGGTGAGGCCGTCATGATTGGTGATACCACTTTCGATCTGGAAATGGCGGCCCGTGCCAATGTACGCAGCGTGGGTATTACCCATGGCGTACACGCAGCTACCGAACTGGAGCGGTATCGCCCTCTGGCCATCGTGCCTGATCTTGATGCGCTGGCGAGCTGTCTGGCTTCACTCTAATCTCTGCGTTCCCTAATTCATGCGCCCTGGCTGTAACTCAAGGGCGTTTCAAGGAGTAGTCATACATGGCAGACAATCCCTGGGGTAGTTCCCCGTCATCCCCGGCTTCTTCATCTGCCGGCAAGGGGCGGGAGTGGGACTTGCTGGAAAAGGCCGTGATGGCATCCGTGGAGGAACAGCGTCGGGCACGCCGCTGGGGCATCTTCTTCAAGATACTGACTTTCCTTTATATCGCCTGGTTCATCTGGATGGTGTCGGGCTCAAGTGGGCTGGACCGTAGTGGCATGTCTGGTGGGCAGCACACGGCGGTCGTGAACGTGAGCGGGGCCATTGCTGACGGCGCTGATGCCAATGCCGATGCCATCATCAAGGGCTTGCAGGCTGCCTTCGAGGCGCCGCGCAGCAAGGCGGTCGTCCTGCGTATCAACAGCCCGGGCGGGAGTCCCGTGCAGTCGGCTTATGTCTACGATGAAATCCGTCGTTTGCGTACCCTGCATCCTGAGAAAAAGCTCTACGCCGTCATCACGGACATGGGGGCCAGTGGTGCCTATTACATAGCAGCGGCGGCTGACCAGATCTACGTCAGCCCCGGCAGTCTGGTGGGGTCCATCGGGGTGATCATGCAGGGCTTTGGCGTGCAGGGTTTGATGCAGAAGCTTGGCGTGGAGGACCGCACCATCACGGCTGGCGAGCACAAGGCCATCCTCAGCCCTTTCGAGCCCATGAAGCCGGTCGAAAAAGAGCATGTAAAGAAGCTGCTCGACGAGGTTCACCAGCAGTTCATCACGGCGGTCAAGCAGGGCCGTGGCCAGCGCCTCAAGAATGAGCCCGAGATATTCAGCGGCCTGTTCTGGACCGGGCAGCAGGCCGTGGAGCTTGGCTTGGCGGATGGTTTCGGCTCCGTCGATTCCGTGGCGCGCACGGTGGTGGAGGCCGAAGACCTGGTGGATTACACCCGCCTGCCGGATCCCTTGAGTGGTGTGCTCAAGCGTCTTGGAGCCAGTGCCGGCAGCGCAGCGGCGGCTAAGCTGGCTCCGGGCGGCGGTGTCGAGCTTCGTTGAAATAATAAAGATTGAAACAACAAAGGCGCCTCAGGGCGCCTTTGTTGTTTGCGGGGGTGACTCTTAGCGTGCAGCGCTCGAAGGCTTTTGCCAGTCTTCCTGCGGCGTGTGCCTTGGGCGGGAAGACGGGTTGCCTTCCAGGCTGCGGAGCAATGCCAGGAATTCACGACCTACATAGAAACATCCCGCCAGAGCGGCAGCGTAGATGAGGGCTGTACCGTAGGGCTGGTCGTGAAGCCGGTAAATCAGCAGCAGGCTGACCGCGAGGGTCACGACCAGCGCCATGCTGATTCTGAGAAGGATGAGTGTGGTGGTGGCGGATGAAGGTTGCGTAGGCGTTGACACTGGAAACTCCCTGAAAGCAATCAAGGGACTGCGCTATCCATGATGTCGCGGGCGCGTTTCAGCCAGATGAAGTCGCCATGAACTCTTCATAACGATGCACGGGAGCGTGCCTGCGGCTTCACGGCAGTGGGATGCCTTCGTTCAGCAGAAAGTCGGTCAATGCCATCAAGGGCAGGCCGATCAGGCTGTTGGGGTCGCGGCCCCGGAACTGCCGGAAGAGGGTGATGCCCAGTCCTTCACACATGAAGCTGCCGGCACATTGATAGGGTTGTTCTCGGAGCAGGTAGCGCTCGATGGTGATGGTGCTCAGCGGGCGCACGCTGACGGTGAAGGGTTCGACGGTGGTCTGGCGACGTCCGGTGACCGTGTTGAGCAGGCAGAGGCCGGTATGAAAGGTGATGTCTCGGCCGGACAGGCGCCGGAGTTGCTCGACGGCTTTTTCGTGGTTGCCGGGTTTGCCCAAGGTTTCGCCGTCAATGGTCAGCGCCTGGTCCGAGCCGATGATGAGCCCGGCATGCTTCGCCGCCAGGGCAAGTGCTTTGGCTTCACTCAGCCGCTGTACCAGTGTGGCGGTGTCTTCGCCGGGCAGCGGTGTTTCATCCACATCGGGGCTGGCTGAGGTGAACGGCAGGCCCAGCCGTGCCAGCAGTTCGCGGCGTGCAGGGGAAGAGGAGGCCAGGAGCAGGGCGGGCAGGGTGTCAGTCATGGTGCTTTTGCAGGCAGGACGGCGCGCCAGAGTACCTGAAAAGCAAGGGTTTTTCTTTTGACAGCTACAGGCCCGGTCCGTATGATCGCGCGCCTATGTCAACCGGCACCCTGCCCCAGTACATCGATGCCCCGAAATGGGCGGACCGAGAGGCGGTGATCCAAGAGATCGTCCCGCTCCAGTCCTTTGCGCGTTTGTGTGAAGGTGCGGCAAGTGTGGAGGGCGAGGTCAGCGTGGCGTGTCGCATCTATCGCGACACCCAGGGGCTGATCGTGTTGCAGGGGCAATTGGCCACGTCGGTGCAACTGGTTTGCCAGCGGTGCCTAGAGCCGGTGGCTGTGGCCATTGATGCTGACATCCAGTTGCGGCTCTTGCGGAATGAAGAGCAGGCAGAGCGTCTGGCAGATGATGCCGACTACCTGCTGCAGGACGAAGATGGCCGCATTGCTCTGGCCGATGTGCTGGAAGATGAACTGATCCTGTCACTGCCACTGGTGGCCTTGCATGATGACTGCGAGCCACAGGCAGTGAATGCAGCAGATGATGAGCGCGCGGAGGTGGAGACACCGGCGCGTGAAAACCCGTTTCAGGTGCTGGCCGGTTTGAAGGGCGGCGCTGAAAAATGACTGTTAATTGTTAATGCAAGTGCCGGAGTAAATCATGGCCGTTCAACAGAATCGCAAAAGCCGTTCCCGTCGTGACATGCGTCGTTCGCACGATGCCCTCACCGGTCCTACCTTGTCGGTTGATCAGGAGTCCGGCGAGACTCATCTGCGTCATCATGTGACCAAGGACGGCCTGTACCGTGGCCGCCAGCTGTTCGCGAGCAAAGACGCAGAATAAGCCGGTATATGAGCATCGCGATTGCCGTCGATGCCATGGGCGGGGACTTCGGTCCCCGCATCACGGTTCCCGCCTCACTGGCGGTCCTGCGTGAAAACTCTTCCCTGCGCCTGACGCTTGTCGGCGACGAAGCACAGATCACTCCTCTGCTTTCTTCCCTCACGCCTGCCGAGCGCCAGCGCGTGACGATCCTGCATGCCGATGAAGTCGTCACCATGGACGACAAGGTGGCCGTGGCCTTGCGCCAGAAGAAAAAATCTTCCATGCGCATGGCCATCAATCTGGTGCATGACAAGTCTGTTGATGCCTGTGTGTCAGCCGGAAATACCGGCGCGCTGATGGCGGTCAGCCGTTTTGTGCTCAAGACCCATGCTGATATTGATCGCCCTGCCATCATGGCGGCATTGCCGACGATGAAAGGCCATGTGCACATGCTGGATCTTGGCGCCAACGTGGATTCCGAGCCTCAGCACTTGTTGCAGTTCGCCCAGATGGGTTCCATCGTGGCGGAAGTGCTGGATGGGATAGCCAAGCCGCGCGTGGGCCTGCTCAATATCGGCGAGGAAGACATCAAGGGTAATGACCTCATCAAGCAGACGCATGAGCTTCTGAAAGCTTCTGGCCTGAACTACATCGGCTATGTAGAGGGCGATGGTGTTTTCAAGGGGCATGCTGACGTGGTGGTGTGCGATGGTTTCGTCGGCAATGTCGCACTCAAGGCCTCGGAAGGTGTGGCCAAGATGCTGGGCGGCATGATCAAGACGGAAATCAATCGCAGTTGGCTGACAAGGTTGACGGGCGCCTTGGCGTTTCCGATATGGAAAGGGCTCAAGCACCAGATGGATCCCGGCCGTTACAACGGCGCCAGCCTGGTCGGACTGACGGGCATTGTGGTGAAAAGCCATGGCAGCGCCGATATTCCTTCTTTCATGCAGGCTGTGCATGTCGCGATCAAGGAAGTGGAGAAGAGTGTGCCTGCGCTGATTCATGCGCGCCTTGGAACGAATGGAGAAGGCGAGCAGGGCAGGGAACGAGCCTGAACTTGTCATCGCCTCGCTTGTCCAGCAGGCTTGGCAATCGTGAAATAAAAACATTGTGTGCCGGGGCCGTGACCGGTTCCGGGAAAAAGAATCCTTACAACTTGCGTCTGGCGTAATTGGAACTGCTTGGTCACCATTCGCGCCGGTCATTCTTGCGGGTATATCCATGTCCAATCTTGCATTTGTGTTTCCGGGCCAGGGCTCGCAAGTCGTCGGCATGCTGGCTGATCTGGCGGCCGGCCATCCTGTTGTCAAATCCACTTTTGACGAGGCATCAGCCGCGCTGGGCCTCGATCTCTGGGCACTTTCGCAGACTGGTCCCGAGGCCGATCTCAATCGCACCGAAAATACACAGCCTGCCTTGCTGGTAGCCGGTGTTGCCGTCTTTCGTGCCTGGCAGCAGGCGGGCGGAAAAATGCCGTCCTTTCTGGCAGGCCACTCGCTGGGCGAATACACCGCCCTTGTGGCAGCGGGTGTGATTTCGCTGGCGGATGGTGTGCGCCTGGTGGCAGAGCGCGGCAGACTCATGCAACAGGCAGTGCCTGCAGGTGAGGGCGCCATGGCGGCAATACTGGGGCTGGATGACGAGGTGGTGCGCCAGTGCTGTGCTGATGCCTCTGGTGCTGGCGTGGTTGAGGCCGTGAACTTCAATGCACCGGGCCAGGTCGTAATTGCTGGTAGTACCGCGGCCGTTAATGTGGCCATCGAAAAACTCAAGGCGGCAGGCGCCAAGCGTGCCTTGCCCTTGCCGGTCAGCGTTCCTTCGCATTGTGCACTCATGAAGCCCGCAGCGGAAAAGCTCAAGCAGTCACTGGCTGCAGTGACATTTAACACGCCTGCCATTCCGGTGGTACAGAATGTGGCGGCCCGCATCGAGCCGGATGCCAACGCCATGCGTGAGGCGCTGGTGGCTCAGCTTTACAGTCCGGTACTGTGGGTGAAGTCGGTGGAGACCCTCGCAGGCCTTGGTGTCACACGTGTGCTGGAGTGTGGCCCGGGCAAAGTGCTTTGCGGGCTCAACAAGCGCATTGTCAAGGAACTGGATTGCACCTCGCTGGAGAATGCCGCGAGCTTTGAGGCTGCACTTGGTGCTTGATGAAGTGCAGTCTGCATAACGGTAGTTTTGAAAGCAACGTTGCTGGATCCCCGCCTCCGCGGGATGACAAGTGAAGCTAAGGAAAAGAGAGGGAACCCCATGTCCATCGAGGGAAAAATTGCACTGGTAACGGGCGCCAGCCGTGGCATTGGCAAGGCCATTGCTCTTGAATTGGCAAAACGTGGTGCCCTGGTGGTGGGTACGGCCACTACAGCGGCAGGTGCAGAAAGCATTTCGGCTTATCTTGCAGAGGCGGGTAACGGTGGGCGTGGTTATGCGCTGGACGTGTCGCAACCATCTTCCATTGAAGAAACCATGGCGGCCATCGTCAGTGAGGTGGGGGCACCTCTCATTCTCGTCAACAATGCTGGCATCACACGTGACAATCTCATGCTGCGCATGAAGGATGACGAGTGGGACGCCGTGATCAACACCAATCTCAACGCCATCTACCGCATGAGCAAGGCTTGCATCAAGGCCATGACCAAGGAGCGCTGGGGTCGCATCATCAGCATCAGCTCCGTGGTGGGCTCCATGGGGAACGCGGGACAGGCCAATTATGCGGCTGCCAAGGCGGGTCTTGAGGGATTCTCCCGTGCTCTTGCCCGGGAAATAGGGTCGCGCAACATCACCGTGAATGCCGTGGCTCCCGGTTTCATTGCAACGGACATGACGCATGTCCTGCCTGAAGAACAGAAAGAAAAGCTGCTGGGTTCGATACCGGCAGGCCGTCTGGGCCAGCCCGAGGAAATTGCCGCGGCAGTCGGCTTCCTGGCGTCGGCGGAAGCGTCTTACATCACTGGCGTCACATTGCATGTGAACGGCGGTATGTATATGGAATAACAGGGATTTTCCCTGTTTTGTGAGTTGCAACAAAACCTTACCTTTGCGGGATCGGCTGGCTTGCCACCCCTGTAGGGGTCCAATACACTAGCGCGGTTCCTGAAAGGGATACTGACAACGAGGAGAAAAAGCGTGAGCACTATCGAAGAACGGGTCAAGAAGATCGTCGCTGAGCAGCTCGGTGTGAAGTTGGAAGATGTGACCAACGAAGCTTCCTTCGTGGACGATCTGGGCGCCGATTCGCTCGACACCGTTGAACTGGTGATGGCTCTGGAAGAGGAATTCGAGCTCGAGATTCCCGATGAAGAAGCCGAGAAGATCAGCACGGTGCAAAACGCCATTGATTATATCGTCGCCAACGGCAAGTAATATCTGCTGTTAGTGAAAAAGCCGCAGCTCTGCGCTTTGTGTGGACTGCGGCTTTTGCGTATCTGAAAGACAGCTTCATGAAGCTGTAACGTTGAGCCGGATTGAGGAATTGAAATGACACGTCGTCGCGTCGTGGTCACGGGCCTTGGCATGCTGACGCCACTGGGTCATACCGTGGCAAGCACCTGGGAAGGTATTCTGGCCGGCAAGAGCGGCATTTCCCTGATAGACCATTTCGATGCCAGCAGCTATTCAACCCGCTTTGCCGGTCTCATCCGTGATTTCGATGTAGAGCCCTACATGCCTGCCAAGGATGCACGCCGTCTGGACGAGTTCATCCAGTACGGCATGGCAGCCGGCATGCAGGCTTTTCAGGATGCCGGCCTTGCCGTTACGGCAGAAAACGCACCGCGCATCGGTGTTGCCTGTGGTTCCGGTATCGGCGGGCTGACATCCATTGAACGTAACCATGAGCTGCTGCTGCAAGATGGCCCGCGCAAGATTTCACCTTTCTTTGTGCCGGGCTCCATCATCAACATGACGGGCGGTATGCTGGCCATCAAGCTGGGGCTCAAGGGCCCGAATATTGCGCTGGTGACGGCCTGCACGACAGGAACGCATGCCATTGGCCTGGCAGGCCGCATGATTGCCTATGGTGATGCTGACGTGATGATTGCAGGTGGCAGTGAAAAAGGCTCAAGCCCTCTGGGCATGGCGGGTTTTGCCGCGGCACGTGCGCTTTCCACGCGCAATGATGATCCGCAGGCGGCGAGCCGCCCCTGGGATCGTGATCGTGACGGCTTCGTGCTGGGCGATGGTGCCGGCATGATCGTGCTGGAAGAGTACGAGCATGCCAAGGCGCGTGGCGCGAATATCTATGCGGAACTGATCGGCTTTGGCATGAGCGATGATGCCTTCCATATGACGGCACCCTCGGAGGGGGGCGAAGGCGCAGCGGCTGCCATGAGCAATGCCATTCGTGATGCCGGCATTGCTCCGGCCGAAATTGACTACATCAATGCTCACGGCACCTCCACGCCGGCGGGTGACGTGGCGGAATCGCAGGCCATCGAGTCCGTGCTGGGCGAACATGCCCGTGATGTGGCCATCAGCTCAACAAAATCGATGATCGGGCATCTGCTGGGTGCTGCCGGTGCGGTGGAAGCGATTTTTTCCATTCTGGCGATCCGCGACAACATCGCGCCGCCGACCATCAATCTCGATAATCCGGATGAAGCCTGCACACTGGATTATGTGCCGAACAAGGCACGTCCCATGCCCATCAATGTCGCCTTGTCGAACTCTTTCGGCTTTGGCGGTACCAATGGCTCGCTGATTTTCCGTCGCGTGTGATGGCGTTTCCGGTCTGGGTCAATGGCAGTGCAGAAGGGCGCATTGACCCGGCTGATCGTGGCCTTGCTTACGGTGACGGCCTGTTTGAAACGCTGAGGATCAGCAAAGGGCGTGCTGTTCTGGAAGCGGCTCACTTTTCCCGCCTTTTTGCCAGTGCCGAGGCTTTGGGCATTGTGCTGAACGCTGCAGCCTTGCGTGATGATTTTTCCCGGTTCCTTGCCTGCGCTCCCCATGAATGTGTTGCCAAGATACTGATCACGCGTGGCTGCAGTGGTCGTGGATATTTGTCAGACCTGAATGCCGTTCCCACCATAGTGCTGAGTTCGCATGTTTTGCCTGATGCCGGCCCGGAGTCGCTTGTGGTGATAGCCGCTGCACAGGCACTTGCCCGTCAGCCTTTGCTTGCAGGGCACAAGCACCTCAATCGCCTTGAGCAGGTGCTTTTGCGCCGTGAGTTGGCGGGCTCCGGTGCTGATGAGGCGCTGGTGTGCGATACCGCCGGCCATGTGGTGGAAGGTGTTTCAGCCAATGTCTTCATGGTGCGTGATGGTGCGCTGCATACCCCGTGTATCGATGTTGCCGGTATTCGGGGAGTCTTGCGTGGTGCGTTGATGGCGCATGCTGCCGAGTCGGGCTTGATGGTTCACGAGGGGCATTACGGCCTTGATGATTTCCGGCGCGCGGATGAAGTGTTTTTCTGCAATAGTGTGACCGGTGTCCGCCCGGTGAGCCGCCTTGAAGAGCGACACTGGGAGCCCGGCCCCGTCACCCGCCGCATGCAGGCCTTCTGGCAGGCCCAACTGGACGTCTGAACATGCCACGTGCACGAAAGAGGCCGCCACGTTACCGCTGGCCTCTCTATCTTCTGTTGCTGGTCATATTTCCTGCCGGGTGGATTTACCACGGTCTTTTCATGCCTCTGGAGCTGCCGGATGCAGGTTATCGCCTGGAGGTACAGAAAGGCAGCAGCTTCAATCAGGTCATTGATGGGCTGGCACGTGATGAGGTGATTCCCGACGCATTGCTGGCGAAGCTCTGGCTGCGTTTGCAACCGGGCAGCCGTGTCCTGCATCCCGGCATATGGTTGTTGCGGCCACCACAAACCACGGTATCCGTGCTTGGCATGCTGCAGCAGGCCAATACCCAGCCGGTTTCTCGTTTTACGGTGGTGGAGGGAACGACATACCGGGATTTGCGCCGTTTGCTGGCGGCCTATGACGAGATCACGGTGTTGCCCGGTTCCGATGCCGAAGTGCTGGCGGCACTGGAGGCTTCAGAGACTCATCCCGAAGGGCTGTTTGCGCCGGATACCTATGATATCTCTGGTGGCGACAGCGAACTGCGTATCCTGCGTGCCCTTTACCAGCGCCAGCAGCGCATCCTTGCAGAAGAGTGGGAGGCAAGGGCGCCGGGCCTGCCGTATGCCTCGCCTTACGAGGCGTTGATCATGGCGTCCATCATCGAGAAGGAAACCGGAGTGGCGCACGAGCGTGCGGAGATTGCCGGTGTGTTTGTGCGCCGTTTGCAAAAAGGCATGCGCCTGCAAACAGACCCCACGGTGATTTACGGCATGGGCGAGCGCTATGAAGGCAGGATCCGCCGGGCGGACTTGCTGCGTGCCAGCGCTTACAATACCTACCTCATTGACCGCCTGCCGCCGACCCCCATTGCCCTGCCCGGCAGGGCGGCGATTCATGCAGCACTGCATCCGGCGCCCGGAAACGCGATTTTTTTCGTGGCACGCGGCGACGGCAGCCATGAGTTCACGGCGACACTGGCAGAGCACAATCGTGCCGTGGCGCGTTACCAGAAAAAGCGGCGCGCCGATTATCGCTCGACACCGGCTCCTGCAGGCGGGACTGCCGTGCCGGCACAAACGGAACAGCCTTGAGCAAAGGCGTGAGCAGAGCCATGAGCAGAGGAAAATTCATCACGCTGGAGGGCGGTGAGGGTGCAGGCAAGAGCACCAGCATGGCCTCCATCCAGGCTTGGTGCCGGCAGCAGGGGCTCAGCCTTTGCGTGACGCGGGAGCCCGGCGGCACACCGCTGGCTGAAGAAATCCGTGCCTTGCTGCTGGCGCGGCGGGAAGAGCCGGTTGCCCCGGATGCCGAACTGTTGCTGATGTTTGCAGCACGTGCCCAGCATCTGGAGAACGTCATACGGCCGGCGCTGGCACGTGGCGAATGGGTGTTGTGTGACCGCTTCACCGATGCCACCTACGTCTATCAGGGAGATGGCCGGGGCCTGTCACGGGAGCGCATTGCCGAGCTTGAGCGTTTTGTGCAGGGAGACCTGCGCCCTGATCTCACCTTGTTGCTGGATTTGCCGGTGGAGCAGGGGTTGGCACGTGCGGCCGAGCGAGGCGAGAAGGATAGGTTCGAATCAGAACAACATGCCTTTTTCGAGCGTGTGCGTCAGGGTTACCGGGCGCGTGCACAGGCCGAGCCGGAGCGCTTCCGGGTAATTGATGCCAGCCAGCCGATAGCAGCCGTGCAGGCCGGCATTCATCGTGAACTCGATGCCTGGTGGGAGTCGCATCGTGAGTGAGGAGTTGCGGCAACCCTGGCCCCTGCATCCCTATGCTTGGCAATTGACCCCTTGGCAGCATTTGATCAGTCTGAAAACTGCTGGCCGCCTGCCGCATGCCTTGCTGGTGAGCGGTCGTGCCGGCATCGGCAAGATGCGGCTGGCCAAGGCTTTTGCGGCACGCCTGCTTTGTTCGTCCAGTGATGCCCACACGGCTTGCGGGCATTGCAAGAGCTGCCACTTGCTGGAGGCAGGGACGCATCCCGATCTTCTGTGGCTGGCGCCGGAAACCGATGCCAAGACCGGCAAGACTGCTAAAGCCATCAAGGTTGACCAAGTGCGGGAGCTGGTTGATCGTGCCGAGAAATCGGCCCAGATGGGAGGCTACCGTGTAGTGGTTATCGAGCCTGCCCATCTGCTCAACGTGCAGGCGGCGAATGCCCTGCTGAAAACACTGGAGGAGCCGGGTGGCCGCACCCTGCTCATGCTGGTCACGGCCCAGCCGCTCAGCCTGCCCGCGACGATACGCAGCCGCTGCCAGCAGCTTGCTCTGCCCACGCCGGAAAGGAACGAGGCGCTGGCATGGTTGCGTCTTGAAGTGCGTGATGAGGCCACGGCCCGACTCCTGCTGGACCTTTCAGAAGGGGCTCCGCTTGCCGCGCTTGCCCTGCGTGACGCCCTCTGGTTCGGTGAGCGCGAGCGCCTGCTCAGGGATCTTGCTGGCCTCTGCGACGGCCGTCAGCCGGCACTGGCCGTGGCGCAGCGCTGGCACGGGTTGGGTGCCGAGGCCGTGCTGCCGGCACTGGTCAGCATGATGGCGGATGTGGCAGTGCAGGCCAGTGGCGCCACGGTTGTCAAACATCATGATCTCGCGCCTATAATCGCGACCATTGCGCGTCGCGTTCCGGCGGCGGCCGTGCTGGGTTTCCGGCAGGGCCTTGTCGAGAAGCAGCGACTGCTGACGGGCAATGTGCAGGGCAGTGCCCTGCTGGATGCCGCTTTCAGCGAGTGGGCCGCACTGGCCCGCCCATAACAACGAACAAGAGGCATTGCTCATGAACATGCCCCGCGCTGGCGGCATCATCAACCAGTCCTTCAAGGACAAGACAGCCTTGTATGCCTCTTACATGCCGTTTGTGAAAGGCGGTGGTCTTTTCCTGCCGATTGCCCGAGCCAGCAAACTGGGTGAAGAGGTCTTCGTGCTTTTGACCATGATGGATGACCCCGAGCGCATTCCGCTGACGGGCAAGATCATCTGGATCAATCCTCGCCAGCAGGGCATGCGTGCGGCGGGCATTGGCATACAGCTTACGGGAGAGGAGGGCGACAAGGCCCGTCGCAAGATCGAGACCTATCTGGCAGGTGCCCTGACGGCGGACAGGCCAACGCACACCATGTAACCTGCTTGTCCTGCCATGAGGCCGGCAAATGCCGGCCTTGTTGTTTCTGTCGCCGTACCGGCGGCAATCATTTGTAGCGGAAGCAGGTTTGCCATGTTCATCGATTCCCACTGCCATCTTGACCGCCTGGACCTCGCCGCCCTGAACACGGACCTGAGCGGTGCGCTGACGGCAGCACGAGAGCGTGGGGTAATGCATTTTCTCTGTATCGGCGTTGATCTGGAGAGCTTGCCTGGTGTGCTGGCAGTGGCAGAGGCTTACGACGATGTATCTGCCTCGGTGGGCGTGCATCCTCTGCACCTGGACTCGCTGGAGCCTGAAATCGAGCGCCTGGTTGAGCTGGCCGCCCATCCCAAGGTGGTTGCCATCGGTGAAACCGGTCTGGATTACCACTACGACAAGGAAAGCCCCGAGGACCAGCAGCGCCGCTTCCGCAAGCATATCGAGGCTGCCCGGCGTACACGTTTGCCACTGGTGGTCCATACGCGCGAGGCTCGCGCGGATACTCTGCGCATCCTGCGCGAAGAGCAGGCAGGCTCAGGTGTGTTGCATTGCTTCACCGAGGACTGGGAAACGGCAAAGGCTGCGCTTGATATCGGCTTCTATATTTCGTTTTCCGGCATCGTGAGTTTTGCCAGTGCCAGGGAGTTGCGCGACGTGGCCACACGAGTGCCTCTGGATCGGTTGCTGATTGAAACGGATTCTCCCTGGCTGGCGCCGGTTCCCTATCGCGGCAAGACCAACCAGCCGGCTTATGTCGTGGAGGTGGCCAATACGGTGGCGGCCTTGCGCAACATTCCGGTGGAGGAGCTGGGCCAGAAGACCTCAGAGAATTTCCGGCGGCTTTTTGGTGTGGGTTGAGCCAAACCGGTTTCCTTGCTCTTGCCCTAAGAGGCCGATGTCCGGCGGTGTTGGGATGTGTCTGCCAAGGTGTGGTTCGGTAGAGTTTCAGGAAGAAACGGGTAAGACCCTTATAAAAAAGGGGCCCGGCATCTGGGGGGGATGCCGGGCCAAGACCAATCAGGGATGTATCGTCAGGCCTGCTTTGTCAGCCGGCCTTTTTCAGTATTGACGATATTCGTGGCTCTGCCAGTTTGCCGTGTCAGTGGTTTAGATTTCTTTCGCATATCCATGCGGATTCAGCAGTTTCCCGGTGTTACAGTGGACTCACTGGTCATGTGGCGGGGCACATGCTTATACTGGCGCCTATCTTGTCGGGATACGGTGAACCCGCGAGAATGCTCGCTTTTGGCGAGCCCGGCTTAGGCTTGCAAGGACATTGAGGGTGTAAACAGATGAGTGATCTGGCCAGAGCCACACAGAAAGCAAGGGAATTCCGTCAGCGTGAGCAGTCCATTCTGGATTGCGCGCTCCAACTCTTCATCGAGTTGGGCGAGGACAAGGTGACGGTGGAGATGATCGCGGACAAGGTCGGCATCGGCAAAGGCACCATCTACAAGCACTTTGAAACCAAGAATGAAATCTACCTGCTTCTCATGATCCGTTATGAAGAGGAGCTGGCCGACATGTTTCGCCGTGTCGATACCAACAGCAACAAGGAAGCGCTGGTGCGTGAATACTTCCGCTTCCGTGTCCAGGATCCGGACAAGTACCTGCTGTTCGACCGTCTGGAGTCCAAGCTGACAGCGGACAATGCCGTGCCGCAGCTACTGGAAAAGCTTCATGCCATCCGTACGGCCAACTTCGAGAAGCTGACCAGCATTGTGAAGGCCCGCATCGACGAGCAGAAGCTGGCTGATGTGCCACCCGAATATCACATCTGTGCCGCCTGGGCCCTGGCCCATGGTGCGTCCGCCCTCTGCAAGTCGGCCTTCTACAAGAACGTCATCGAAGACCAGGATGCCTTCTTCGACTTCCTGCTGAATTCCGGTGTCCGCATGGGCAATCGCAGCCTGCACCAGAAGGATGACAAGTAAGCCCTTCGCACGGACCTGAAAAGGCCGCCCTGCCGCACGTAGGGCGGCCTTTTTATTGGCAGGGATGACAGGAAATCCCGCCGTCCCCGTCACTTGACCTCATGGGGGGCAGCCTTCAAGATACGGCACCTTTTCGGGCCGGGGTCTTTGCCCGCCCCTGCATCATTCCCACCCTGAAACCAGCCGAGGACTCCATGAAGGCTCTTGTTGCTGTCAAACGCGTTGTTGACTACAACGTGAAGGTTCGCGTCAAGGCGGACAAGACTGGCGTTGAACTCGCCAACGTCAAAATGGCACTGAATCCTTTCGATGAGATCGCCGTGGAAGAAGCCGTGCGTCTCAAGGAAAAGGGCATCGTCACTGAAATCGTTGTTGCTACCGTTGGCTCTGCCTCTGCTCAGGAACAGCTTCGTACTGCACTGGCCCTTGGTGCTGACCGTGCGATTCTCGTGGAAACGGCTGAAGAGGCTCAGCCTCTGGCCATTGCCAAGATACTGAAAGGCATTGCCGATGCCGAACAGCCCCAGCTCATCATCCTTGGCAAGCAGGCCATTGATGGAGACAACAACCAGACTGGCCAGATGCTGGCTGCACTGGCAGGCTATGCCCAGGGCACATTCGCGTCCGTGGTTAAGGTCGAGGGCGACAAGGCCCAGGTGACCCGTGAAATCGACGGCGGCCTGCAGACAGTTGAACTTAACCTGCCTGCGGTGGTGACCACCGACCTGCGTCTCAACGAGCCGCGTTACGCTTCCCTGCCGAACATCATGAAGGCCAAGAAGAAGCCGCTGGAGACCAAATCCCCGGCTGACTATGGTGTTTCCGCACTGGCTTCCGTCAAGACCCTGAAGGTCGAGCCACCTGCAGAGCGCAAGGCTGGCATCGTGGTCAAGACAGTTGAAGAACTCGTTGAAAAGCTGAAGAACGAAGCGAAGGTGATCTGAACATGAGCATTCTCGTATACGCTGAACACGACAACGCCTCCATCAAGGGTGCCACGCTCAACACGATCACTGCTGCCAAGGCCATTGGTGGTGACATCCATGTGCTGGTTGCAGGTTCTGGCGCACAGGCTGCTGCCGATGCTGCCGCCAAGATCGAAGGCGTGAGCAAGGTCCTGCTGGCCGACAACGCCGCTTATGGCCACCAGCTCGCTGAAAATGTCAGCGCCTTGGTTGCCGAACTGGGCAAGGGCTACAGCCATATCCTGGCTCCTGCCACTACCAACGGAAAGAACTTCCTGCCACGCGTTGCCGCGCTGCTGGACGTGAACCAGATTTCCGAAATCACCAAGGTTGTTTCCCCCGACACTTTCGAGCGTCCCATCTACGCCGGCAACGCCATTGCTACCGTGCAGTCCACGGATGCGATCAAGGTCCTGACCGTGCGCCCGACGGGCTTTGACGCTGCTGCGGCCACCGGCGGTTCCGCTGCCGTGGAAGCCGTGGCTGTTGCCAAAGATGCTGGTAACTCCAAGTTTGTCGGTGAAGAACTGGCCAAGTCCGACCGTCCTGAACTGGCCGGCGCCAAGATCGTCGTTTCTGGCGGCCGTGGCATGGGCAACGGTGACAACTTCAAGATTCTTTACACGCTGGCTGACAAGCTCGGTGCTGCTGTTGGCGCTTCCCGTGCTGCTGTTGATGCCGGCTTCGTGCCCAACGACATGCAGGTCGGTCAGACCGGCAAGGTCGTAGCACCGCAGTTGTATGTGGCCGTCGGCATCTCCGGCGCCATCCAGCATCTGGCCGGCATGAAGGACTCCAAGGTGATCGTTGCGATCAATAAGGATGCCGAAGCGCCGATCTTCCAGGTGGCCGATTACGGCATTGTGGGCGATCTCTTCGATATCGTTCCGCAACTGGAAAAGCTGGTCTGATACCTCTCAGGGTTGCAGCCGCAAACAAAAAGCTCGCCTGATGGCGGGCTTTTTGTTTTCTGTGGCATATGTTTGCTGTCATGTGTGCCCTTGCATGAATGGCAGCGTCAATATTGGCGGGTCATCAACAGGCATCTTTCATGAAAACAGTCCTCATCACCGGTGGTAACAGCGGTATCGGTAAGGCGACGGCTCTGGCACTGGCTGCTCAGGGTTATCGTGTCTTCATCGCTGCTCGTGACATGCAAAAATCAGAACAGGCATTGGCAGAAATCAGCACGGCTGTGCCGGGCGCCCAGGTGCTGGCATTACGGCTAGATTTGTCCGATATGGATCAGGTGCGAAGCTTTGCGGCCGATTTCCGGCAGCGTGTGTCGGTGCTGGATGTACTGATCCTGAATGCTGGCCTGTTTCCCACACGGAAGCAGTTGACGGTGCAGGGTTTTGAAATGCAGTTTGGTGTGAACCATCTGGGGCATTTCCTGCTGACACAGTTGTTGCTGGATTCGGTAAAGGCGGCTCCCGGGGCACGCATTGTGGTGGTGAGCTCCATCATGCACTGGTTGGGGCGCATCAACTGGAACAGCTTCCGGGGAGAAAAGTTCTACAATCCGGTTGCTGCTTATGGTCAGTCCAAGCTGGCCAATCTGTTGTTTGCGCAGGAGCTGTCGCGCCGTCTGGAAGGAGCAGGGATTGCCGTGAATGCCTTGCATCCCGGAGGCGTGGATACCGGCATCGCCCGTGATCTACCGAAATTCGCGCAGAAGATTTACGGCGCGCTCACGGTGTCGGTGGAGAAAGGAGCCGAGAGCTCCATTTTCCTAGCCTCTGCACCGGAGGCAGCCGACCTGCAGGGTAGGTTCATCATGAACTGCAAGCCAGCCTGGCACAGTCCGCTGGCCAGGGTGGCCACGGCTGAAAAACTGTGGCAGGTGAGCGAGGAGTTGGCGGGAATCCAGTATTGAGTCTGCAAGATGAAAAAGCCCGGTATATCCGGGCCTTTTGTTGGGACAGCAAGTTGCCTTTGAGCGTATGTTTCGTCGTCCCGGCGCAGGCCGGGACCCATTTTGCATTTGCAATGTCATCACTGCGTGGACCCCGGCCTGCGCCGGGGTGACGAAAAATCTTGTGTGTGGGACATCAGTCGTGAACAGACTTCAAATTGATGCTTTGTCCCGCTCTTTCCACCAGCGCTCTGCCAGCTGTATTGCGGTGTCCTGCGACTCTGCTTTCTGCAGGGTGCGCAAAGCCAGTGCCAGAGTGCCAGTCACGGCCATCTCGCCGTATTCATGCGTTTTCTCACCACGCCACACGGCCAGAAAATCTTCCATCCTGAATGCCTCTTCCGCAGCATGGCGTGCCGGGAAGAGGGCGGGCCATTCATCGTCCACCAGTACGCCATCAACGATGCGCTTGGCCAGGCAAAGGCCGTCTGGGTTGCGTTCGATTTCGCCGCCTTCACCCTTGATGACGCAGCTGTTGCGATAACCCAGCAAGGCAGCAGCCTTTTGGTGGGATTCGCGATAGGCAGGATGGAAGATTGCCTGCATCACATGTGTCGCGTTCAGCGGATTCAGCAGGCGTGCTAGGGTGTGCACCGGGGAGCGCAGCCCCATGACATTGCGCAGCCCTATCATTTCGCCTAGTGGCGGGCAGAGATTGTCCAGGGCGAGATAGGTGAAGTTTCCCGCAGTGAGTGCGGTACGGGCGCTGTTCCAGTCCGTACTGACAGGCATGCCCAGTTGTGGCAGTACCTGTTCGGTGTAAAGGCGGTTGATGGTGTGGCCTTCGGCGCCATGCATGAAGACACGAATGCCGTTGCTTGCCAGCAGTTTCACGGCAAACAGGAACCAGGGATAGTGCTTGCGCTTGCCGGCATAGGATGACCAGTCGAGGTCGGCGGTGATGTCCTGTGGTGCCGCCATGAATTCGCGGGCAGCCGCCACAAAGCCGGCCAGCTCTTCCGACGTCTCCTCTTTGACGCGCAGCAGCATCAGGAAAGCGCCGAGTTGTATGTCAAGAGCTTCACCCCGCAGGATCATACCCATGGCTGTACGTGCTTCCTCAAAGGACAGGGAGCGTGATCCGGTCTTGCCTTTGCCGATAATGCGCACGTATTGCGCAAAAGGGTGTTCGGCGTTGCGATAAATGTTTTTCATGACCATGACCACATCTCCTTGGCACTGTCAGATGCAGTTGGCTGGCTTGGGTAGCCCGGCAATGCGGGTGATGGTCTTGGCGGGGGTGCCGGGGAAAAGCTGCATCACGTAAATGCTGCCGGCCTTTTCCGGCCCCAGTGTCTGGCTCAAGTATTTCAGCAAGGGGCGGGTGGCGGGAGAGAGTTCATACTCGGCATAAAAGCGGCGCATGGCATGCAGGATTTCCCAATGGGCCGGTGTGAGCGTGATGCCGTCCTGCTGCGCAATTTCTTCGGCAAGGCTTTCTGTCCAGTCGCGGTGCTGGCGCAGGTAGCCGTCCGGGTCGAAGCGTGTATCCACGCTCAGGCCCAGCTCAGCGATTTGGCATGCTGAACACAAAGTGCCACGAATCCGGTGTGATCAGTCAACGGGATATCGGCAGGCCAGGCAGACAAAAGGCCGCGAGCTTCAACATCAACCTGCAATGCCATGCAGTTTTCTGGCAGTGCCATTCTGTCCGAAAGTGCGGCGTATACACCCTCTCCCGTGAGCAGGAGGGCATCGCTGCTGCCCAGGCTGCGTGTGAGGGCGGCAGGCATTTTGTGATCATGAAGGCGGCTAAGGATATGCAATGTCGAGCTCATGCCGGCACCCTCAGAAACGCAGGACCATGTCCTGTTCGCACAGGAGCTGCTTTATGGTGTTTGCATTCACGGGAGTGGCTGGCAATGCCAGCGTATGGCCGTCCAGTCCCCGCTCTTTCAGTGACATCGCATCCACATAGATATCGTTCACGTCGTACAACACCAGTGCCTGCAGTTGAGCCGCCAGTGTGCGCTTTTCGATAGCAGTGCCTTTCTGCTCCGGCAGAAGCTGCCATACGCCATCATCCTGAAAAAGGATGCTGACCTTCTGGCCGAAGGTTGCGCAAACCAGCAGGGCGTCCAGTTGCTCCTGAGGAGATTCGCTGCTGTATGGAGAACGATGCTGGATGAAAAGGGTTTTTTTCATGGCTAGCCCGGGAAGCTCACAAGGCGGTCATTCTCAAGCATGGCTTCTGCCAGTTGTCCGAGACCGGAAATCACGAATCCGGCAGCCAGATTGGCGCCCGGTTTTTCTTCCCGCCGTGCGGTGTCTTCATCAAGGATGCCACGTTTGAGTGCGGCAGCCACGCAGACCACCAGCTCGACATGTTGTTGACTGGCAATATCGCGCCAGCCGGCAGCGACATCGTTTTCATCCTGCGGTGGGGTGAGCAGGGCGCTTCCGTGGGTAGCACCATCGCCATAGAAAAAAACACGTGCCACCTCATGTCCGGCCGCCAGTGCTGCTCGGCAGAATTGCAGCGCATGCCAGGCATTCTCCTGGTGCGGTGCTGCGGTGACGAGCAGGGTAAATTTCATGGCATATCCTCGAATGGCACGATTCTAGCCAATTTTCTGTAGTACTGCCCTTGTCATGCGAAGAGCTCTTCGTGGATGTCAGCCACGATGTCAAAGGAATGCAGCCTTGCCGCGTGATCGTATATCTGTCCGGTGATCATGAGTTCGTCAGCTTTTGTCAGGGCCATGAAATCTTCCAGTCCTTTGCGGACTGTGGAGGGTGAGCCCACGATGGTGTGGGCGAGTGCGTGACGCACCCCGGCCATTTCCACTTCACTCCACTCTTCGGGCCGGATGGCTGAGGGGGGCTGCAAAGGCCCGGGCATGCCACGACGCAGGCTGACAAACTGCTGCTGCAGTGATGTGAAAAGACGTTGCCCCTCCGCATCGCTGTCTGCTGCAAACACGTTCAGGCAGGCCAGTGCATAAGGTTGTGCCAAGGACTCGGAGGGCTGGAAGTTCTCGCGATAGAGCCGCAGGGCCTGGAGGAGATAATCCGGAGCGAAGTGCGAGGCAAAGGCGAAGGGTAGACCGAGTTCAGCGGCAAGACGGGCGCTGAAGAGGCTGGAGCCCAGCAGCCAGACGGGTACGGCGAGTCCGTTGCCCGGATAGGCGCGTACGGCTTGCCCTGGCTGCGCTTCGGCAAAATAGGACATCAGTTCCTGGACATCCTGGGGAAAGCTGTCGGCACTGTCCCGTGCGTGGTGGCGACGCAGGGCACGCATGGTGCGCTGGTCAGTGCCCGGCGCACGTCCCAGCCCGAGGTCGATTCGGCCCGGGTAGAGCGACTCCAGCGTGCCGAACTGCTCGGCAACCTGTAGCGGCGCATGATTGGGCAGCATGATGCCCCCGGCCCCTACACGGATGGTGGATGTACCTCCGGCCACATGGCCTATCAGGACCGCCGTGGCTGCACTCGCAATGCCGGGCATGTTGTGATGCTCGGCCAGCCAGAAACGCTTGTAACCGCGCTGCTCGGCATGCCGGGCAAGGTCCAGGGTGTTGCGGAAGGAGCGGGCGGCATTGTGGCCTTCCAGGATGGGCGACAGATCGAGAACGGAAAAGGGAATCATGGTTGCCTGACCGTGAAATTCAGGAGATCAAAACTGCCTCGGAGCTTGCTTGAAAGCCATGTTTTTCGTCATCCCGGCTCTCGCCCTTACGCAGCAGGGTGCTTACAAGACGTATCGGGTATTCACAGCCGCATCTTTCTCAGTCGCAAGGCATTGGCAATGACCGAAACCGAACTCAGGCTCATGGCCAGGCTGGCGATCATGGGGGAAAGCAGTATCCCGAAAAAGGGATAAAGCAGTCCCGCGGCCAGCGGCACGCCCACGAAGTTGTAAATGAAGGCGAAGAACAGGTTCTGGCGGATGTTCTTCATGGTGGCGCGGCTTAGATGGACGGCACGTGCAATCCCGCGCAGGTCGCCTTTCACCAGAACCACGCCTGCGCTTTGCATGGCGATATCGGTGCCGTTGCCCATGGCGATGCCGATATTGGCCTGCGCGAGTGCCGGGGCATCGTTGATGCCGTCGCCGGCCATGGCTGTGATGCGGCCTTCCTTCTGCAGACGCTGCACCTCGCGGTGTTTTTCTTCGGGCCGGATGTCGGCATGTACTTCGTCGATGCCAAGCTCGGCAGCGACACGCAGGGCCGTGATGCGGTTGTCGCCTGTCAGCATGACGATGCGTATGCCTTCTGCCTTGAGGGCTGCCACCGCTTCGTGCGTACTGTCCTTGATGCTGTCGGCCACGCCGATCAGCCCCAGCGGCGTTTTTTCGCGGCTGAGGACCATGACCGTCTGACCCTGTTCGCGCAGGTGTGCTGCCTCCTTGCCGACAGCACCCAGATCAATGCCGGCGTCATGGAACATGCGTTCATTGCCAAGCTGTATGGTCTGTCCCTCCATTTCTCCGCTGACGCCGGCTCCGGGAATGTCCTGGAAGTTTTGCACGGGCAGCAGCGTGAGCTTTCTTTCTTTGGCAGCATTCACCAGTGTCTGGGCGATGGGGTGCGAGCTCAGGGCATCGAGGCTGGCGGCGAGTTTCAGAAGGTTGTCTTCATCACCGGCAACGGCATGTATGGTTTGCAGTGACGGCTTGCCTTCGGTGAGCGTGCCGGTCTTGTCTACGACCACTGTGTCGATTTTCTCCAGTTGCTCGAGTGCCGAGGCATCCTTGATGAGTACGCCTTCATGTGCACCGCGGCCCACGCCGGTCATGATGGACATGGGCGTAGCCAGACCCAGAGCACAGGGGCAGGCAATGATGAGGACAGATATGGCTGCCACCAGCGCATGATTCAGGGCGGGGGCAGGGCCAAACCACCACCAGCCGGCGAAGGCGGCAATGGCCGTGATGATCACCAGCGGCACGAACCAGCCCGCGACCTGGTCGGCCAGCCGCTGGATGGGGGCACGTGAACGGCTTGCCTGGTTGACGAGATCGACAATGCGCGCCAGCAACGTGTCACTGCCGATGCGTTCTGCCTCCATCACCAGCGTCCCGCCCTGGTTGAGTGTGCCGCCGGTTACGGCATCACCCGTGGATTTGGCCACCGGCAAAGGCTCGCCGGTGAGCATGGATTCATCCACGCTGGAGCGGCCCTCCAGTACGCGTCCGTCTACGGGTATTTTTTCGCCCGGCTTCACTCGTAGGTGGTCGCCAAGCTGTACATCATGCAGGAACACGCTTTCTTCACCATGCGCTGTCAGGCGGTTGGCTGTGTCTGGCGCCAACCTCAACAGGCTGCGCAGGGCATCGCCGGTTTGAGCCCGGGCGCGCAGTTCCAGCACCTGCCCCAGCAACACCAGGGAAACAATGACAGCCGAGGCCTCGAAGTAAAAAGGCATCATGCCGTCTGCATGAAAGCTCTCGGGGATCAGGCCGGGGAAGAGCAGGGCAAAAATGCTGAACCCGTAAGCGGCGGCCACTCCCAGGCTGATCAGGCTGAACATGTTGAGATGGCGTGTACGGAAGGACTGCAGGCCCAATCGGAAAAAGGGCAGCGCCCCCCAGAGGACAACGGGGGAGGCCAGTGCCAACTGCAGCCAGCCGTAGGCATTGCCGAAGTGATGGTGCCAGTTCAGGTCGGGCAGCATTTCACTCATGGTCAGCAGCAGAAGCGGCAGGCTGAATGCCGTGCTGATCCAGAAGCGGCGAGTCATGTCGCGCAGTTCGGCGTCATCGTGTTCGGCAGTGATGGCCATGGGCTCCAGTGCCATGCCGCATTTCGGGCAACTGCCCGGGCCGTCCTGCACGATTTCCGGGTGCATGGGACAGGTGTAGCGTGCATCGGCCGGAACAGGTGTGGTGGTGGGGGAGGTCGAAGCAGGGGATGGAGCTAGATAGCGTGCAGGGTCTTGCTGGAACTTGTGCAGGCAGTGGGCGCTGCAGAACCAGTAGTCCTGGCCGGCATGCCGGGTCTGGTGCGGACTCTCTTTGGTCACGGCCATGCCGCAGACAGGGTCGCGCAGGCCGGAGGTTTCCTTGCTGCCACAACATGAGGGCTTGGTGGTAGGGGGAGTGCTGGATGTGGTGCAGCAGCAGGAGGATGAGCCCTCCGTGGCCTTGGCGGGAGCCCCGGAATGGTGATCGTGCGAGTGACTCATGGCGACTCTCCTTGAGCAGGTGACAGTGGCGTCGTGATGGCCCATGCTGAGGCCCGTACCAGAGTACGGAGTCAAGCGGAGAGAGCATCATGACAAGCCTGACCATCGGGCGCCTTGCCGAGGCGGCGGCCGTCAATGTCGAAACCGTACGTTACTACCAGCGTATCGGCCTTCTGGAGGTGCCCGAGGCAAGCTCTGCCTACAGGCACTATGATGATACCCATCTGCAACAGCTACTGTTCATACGCCGCGCCAAGGAGGCCGGGTTCACCCTGGCCGAGATCGGGGAATTGCTGCATATGGATGCGGTCAGGGACCGCAGCAAGATACGCCAGATGGCCAGTCTGCGTTTGACGGATATCGAAGCCCGTATCCAGGACATGCAGGCACTTGCAGGGCGCCTGCAGGCATTGATTGAGCAGTGTGAACATGCCGGTGGACAGCAGTGCTGTCCTATCGTCGAGACATTCAGGACATGAACAGAGGCAGGTTTTCATGCTTCCGGGAGCATCATCATGAAAAGGCTTTCATTGCTTTCTGTTGCCAGGACGGCCGTTTGTGCCTTTGCACTGCTGGGGCTTGCTGCCTGTAACCAGCCTTCGGATCCGGTGGTCCCGCCTTTGCCTACTCCTGATACCTCGCTCGCGGCTCCTGCCGCCGGCGCTGCAATTCGTGTGGGCGGAGACAGTGATGCCAAGGGCTGCAAGGCGTCTGCGGGGTATACATGGTCATCGGCCCGGCAGGAGTGCTTGCGGATTTTCGAGGCTGGTGTGCGATTGCGGGCCATGGGCGAGCCTGCATCCGGAAAAATTGCCTGGATCGTGTTTGATAGGGAGGGCTTGCAGGCCGAGGCTTTCCTGCCTGGCATGGAGCCTCCACTGATACTGCGCCGGCAGGGTGAAGAAGGAAGCCATGTCTGGAGGGCAGGTGCTTTCACGCTTTATCCCTGGAAAGGTTATGTACTGGAGAAAGAGGGTAATGCGATTTATGCAGGCGGCTGATGGCCCTGTGATGGACCGGTTTCCATATTTCCTCATCCATGGATAATGTCTTGCAGTATTCGTGGTTTTTTCCTTAGCCATAGTTGTGATGTAACCAATGTCCCAATCCTTGCCGCTTTCCTCTCCCAATGCTCAGGCCACATTGCTGGTGGTTGATGATTCACCCCAGGATTTGTCACTACTTTCGGAGTTCCTGCGTGATGCCCGCCTGCGACTGGTAGTGGCTTTTGACGGACGTGAGGGATACCAGAAGGCCACGGTGGTCATGCCTGATCTCATCCTGCTTGATGTGCGCATGCCGCGCACGGACGGCTTTGCTGCCTGCCGCCTTCTCAAGGCTGATCCTCGTACGCGCGACATCCCTGTCATTTTCCTTTCTGGTTGCAATGAGCTGGATGATCGCCTGTTGGGTTTGCGCCTGGGTGCAGTGGACTACATCAGCAAGCCCTTTGCTCCGGAAGAGGTCCTGGCCCGCATCGGTGTGCATCTTGATTTGCGTCGACGTCTCCGTGCGGAGAGCGAGCCTGCACAGGTGACGGCCATCAATGACGAGCCAGACTCTGCGCCACGCAACAGTACGGTGCAGGCTGCCATGGACATCCTCATGCGTGATATCGGCAAGCCGCCGTCATTGCCGGATCTTGCCCATCAGGTGGGGACCAACGAAAGGCGCCTGACGGAACTTTTTCGTGGTGCTACCAATATGCCGGTCTTTGCCTGGTTGCGTGAGCAGCGTTTCCTGCTGGCCTGCCGTTTGCTGGCAGAAAGCGATCTGGACATACAGCAGATTGCTGATCACGTGGGTTATGGCAGTGCCGGCAATTTCACCACAATGTTTCGTGAGCGTTTGGGCGTTACGCCACGTGACTATCGCCAGGCACAGCGTGAACGCCCGGTAAACGCTTCGTGACAACGGGTTGGCGGGCGTTGCCTGTGCAGGCTGGTGAGGCGGCTTCTGCTTTCCGGATTTTTTCTTCTGCACTGATTCTTCTGGTTTCTGTTCTTTTTTCTTCTTTTTCAGAGGCCGATACGATTGCCTTTGGTGAGGACCATGCTGGAACGATAATCAGCAAGAGCGTTGATTTCTTCAGGGGTTCTCCCTCTGCCACGGCTGTTGAAGATATTGTCAGTCCCGGTTTTTCTGGAAAATTCCGACCTGTATCGGCACCTGATCTTGATGTGGGATACACAAGTGATGTGATCTGGTTCCGGATAACTGCTGTCAATCCCTTTGCGAGTGTCCAGGAACGGTATCTGGAAGTCGGTGCTCCTCGCCTCGAAGATATTCGTGTCTATGTGCCGAATGACGAAGGGGAGTGGAGTGTCATGCAGGGGGGGATGGTAGTTCCTGTCCAGGACAGGATACTTCCTTCGCGATTCTCCGCATTTCCGCTGAAGCTGCTTCCCGGTCAAGAGCAGACCTTCTATGTGCGTATCGAATCCCGTAACGCCATGATGCTGCATATGCGGCTATGGGAGCCCCAAGGCTTTCATGTGGCGGAGCGTCGCATAGACCTCATCAATGGTCTGCAGTTTGGCGCGCTGTCACTTTTTTTTGTGTATGCCCTGATCTTTTTTATCGGCACGCGCGAAATTGCCTTCCTCTATTTCGGCATCATGGTGGCATCCTGCCTGCTCAATGACGTCAGCCTGTTCCAGTATGGCTACCAGTATCTTTGGCCTTCACATCTTGATTGGAACCTGCGTAGCCCGGGAGTATTGGGAACCCCGATCATGGTGGGAGCTACCTGGCTGCTGGTGCGCCTGTTGCAGTTGAATGAGTATGTTCCCGTGGCAACCCGTCTGGCCAAGTTCCTGGCCAGCGCGATGGTGGTTGTCATGCCGTGCATGATCTGGCTGGACTACACCTTCTGGGTGAATGTTGAACATGCCTTGGGCTTTGCACTTCTCTTGCTGCTGGCATCGGTGACCCTTTATGCCGTTGTCATGGGCATCCGCGATGCCTGGCTGGTGTTACTGTCGTTTTCGGTGACATGGATGGTGGCGTTCCTGCGACTGGCGCAGATACTGGGCTGGCTACCTCAGGATTTCATGATTGATTATTCGCAGAACTGGGCCATGTTGCTCAGTGGCGTGATGATTGTTGCCGTCATGATGGACAAGATGCGCAAGCTGCGGGCAGAGCGCGAAGAGGCGGAGAGGCAAGCGATTGAAGTGCGTATCCAGTCTCGTCTCCAGATTGAGCAGGATGTCCAGTTGCGTACAAAGGAATTGCGCATGGCCAAGGAGGTTGCCGAGGCATCCAGCCATGCCAAGTCGGCCTTTCTGGCACAGTTGAGTCATGAACTGCGTACGCCCTTGCACAGCATACTCGGCTACAGCGGCCTCATTTTTAATGACAATAGCAACAATGTGCTGCGACGCAGGATTGAAGCAGTACAAAGTAGCGGGCGACATTTGCTGGCCCTGATTGACGAGCTTCTTGATTATGCCCGTGGTGAGGCCGGACGCCTTCGTCTGGAGTTGCAGCCTGCCAACATGGGAGTGCTGCTGGAGTCAGTGCTGGAGGAAAGCCGTGAAGTGGCACGCAATCAGGGCGTAACCCTGACGTCGCAAATCGAGCCATCCCTGGCATTGACCGCGAATGTCGACAGCGTGCGCCTGAGACAGGTACTGATCAATTTGCTCACCAATGCCTGTCGGCACAGTCAGGGCGACAAGGTCGTGCTGGAGGCGCGACTGATGTCTGCTGTCAGCGAGGGCAAGGCGGAGTTGTGGCTGGGCGTAAGGGATAACGGCATAGGTGTTCCTCCGGAAAGCCGTGAACGCATTTTTCATCCCTTCGAACGTGGTGTGTCCCGGCTTGCCAGTTCGGACCGCAGCAGCTTGGGCTTGGGTCTGGCCATTGCTCGGCAACTGGTTGATCTCATGGGTGGGGAGCTGGTTTGTGAGTCCTCGGCAAAGGGCAGCCTTTTTTACTGCCAGTTACCGATAGAGGTTGCAGAGGGAGAAGTGGCGGTTGTCAGGCAAGGGCGTCCAGATGTGCGTCACTACAAGGGAAAAGTGCGGCGCATTCTGGTGGTCGATGACATTGCGGACAATCGTGCCCTGCTTGCCGACGTGCTCGCCACACTGGGCTTTGACATGGCGCTTGCCGAAAAAGGAGAGGAGGCGCTCAGCCTGCTTGCCAGCGAACCCTTTGATCTCGTGATCACGGACCAGCTCATGCCGGACATGAGTGGCTGGGAGTTGCTGCGCCAGTCCCGCGAGGCTGGCCATGTCATGCCGTTCATCATGCTCTCGGCCGCCATGCCCGTATTGCCGGATGGCTGGTCTCCCCATCTGGTGTTTGCCTCAATTCTCATGAAGCCTGCCGAGCCTGGCCGCCTGGCTGACGCTCTTGGGTTTGCCTTGGAGTTGGACTGGGAGCGTCCCGTGATCGTGGAGACTGTCTCCGGGGCGACCTTGAGTCCACCCAGCCCTGAAAGCCTGCGGCATCTGCTAGAGGCAGTCGAACAGGGGCGTATTTCAGACATTGAGGACTGGGTTGACGGCGTGCATGCCCGTGAACCGGAGGCCAGCGGCTTTGCCGATGCCGTGCGCGAGGCAGTCCGTCGTTTGGACATGGAAAAGATTCGTCGCCTGGCAGGCGATTGAGCATTGAGCGGGGGAGTGATAAGGGGGTGCTCCTGATTATCATGCCTATTGAGGTGTCATTTCTTGCCGGCCCTATGAGACTTTTTGGTCATTTTTCTTCTGAGTATTAAAGTCGCCCTTCCATAACCCCCTGTCTCCCCGGCAAAAGTCCGCTTTGTCGTCCTTATGTTAGCGTTCGTCGCAAGCAATTGTATTAACTACTCTTTTTGTAATTAGAGTGGTTTTACCTGCCATGGAGTGTGATCAACGTCACACCCCTGCTGTGAGCCATAAGGCGATGCAATTGCAGGACTCACCACACTTTCACGGGGTAACTCTATGAATCTTCAACGCAATCTGGCGGCGGCAGGTTTCCTGCTGGCTGCCCTGGCTGCCCCTGTTGCTCATGCAGCAGGTACAGTAGCCGGAACTGTGATTTACAACACTGCCACGCTGACCTTTGATGCGCCGGACCCCACAAATCCGGGTGGCCCTCCCGTCCCGCAAACCCCTGAGACCTCCACGCACAACTTTGCCGTGGCAGAAGTGCTTGATGTCGCAGTGACGACGTTGACCCCCATCACCACGGTGGTGGCCAACACTACTGACCGGGAACTGCGCTACACCGTCACCAACACAGGTAACGGTCAGGAGCAGTACAACCTGGTCGTTGACTACGCAGATGTCACCGACGACTTCGATCCCACCAATGTCAGGATCTACACCCAGATTGGTAGCAATCCTGAAGTGTTGTACACCCCGGGCGTCACCAACCTAGTGCTGAACCCGGATCAGCAAGTCACGGTCATCGTGCGTGGCGACATTCCTGTCAATAACTCGTCCGCCAATCCGTTGGCTTCTGGCGATGAAGCCAATGTCACCCTGCGCGCCCTGTCAAATACCGTGCAGGTTGCTCACGGTACGGCCTTCCAGTCCCAGGCTCCTGGCACAGCGGTCACAACCTCTACCGTGACCGATGGATTTGGTGACACCTACACCTACGCAGTTGTTGTGGGTAGCACTCATGCCGACGAGCGGAGTGCGGGCAAGTATGTGGTCCAGCAGGTTTCCGGAAGGCTGACCAAGACGGCTACGGCAGTGCATCCGACTTTGGGTGCTGGTGTATACGCACCGGGCACGCGTATTACTTACCGTCTGCAACTGGACGTGGAAGGTGATGGCGAGCTGACCAAGGTGCGCATCCGGGATACCGTGCCGACCAACACAACCTATGCCGGCAACCTGACGCTTGCTTATGGCCAAGGTGCTACCCCGGCAGCTGCACTGGCTGCATTGGGCGCAGCTGTCACGCTGAATCCGTCTGCCAATGGTGACCAAGGTGTCCTGGTGGGCAACGAAGTCAACGTGGCCCCCGGTGGTAACGATGGTAACTACACCGACAGCGGCACAGTTTTGGTGGGCGGTGTTGAGCCGGCTGCCAAGGTTTATGTCGTTACCTTTGATGTGACGGTGGACTGAGGCTGAAAAAAGGGTGAGTTGTTAGCACCTTTTTTCCTCGGGCTGCCTGCCGGTATCCGGCAGGCAGCCTCTTCTGTTTTTCTGGTCTTGCCCCGGGCAAACAGAAGAGGCTGTTTTTTCAATGATGTTTTCAAGATGTACTGATGCATAACCGGAGGTTTTTCATGAAGCTGATCAAGATCGTTGTTGCCTCGCTCTGTTTTTCTTTCTCCTTGCAAGCTTTCGCAGCGGTAGAGCTTAAGAACGAAGCGTTCCGCGAGGTGGAAATCAAGGATGCCAAGGGCAATGTCACCAAAAAACTGGAGCCGTTGGAGCGTGCCGTACCGGGGCAGGAAGTCGTGCAGGTGCTGACGTATCGCAATACCGGCAAGGAGCCCGCCACTAATCTGGTAGTGAATAACCCCGTCGCCAAGGAGTTGGCTTATGTCGCGGGCTCGGCCAAGGGCAACAACAGCCGCGCCGTGGTGTCCGTGGACGGCGGCAAGACATTCGGCTTGCTTGAAACCCTGACCATAAAAAATGCAGACGGCACAGTGCGTCCGGCTACTGGCAGCGATGTCACCAATATTCGCTGGACAATAACGGCTGCAGTGAAGAGTGGTGCGGAAGGTTCGGTCACGTACAGGGCTGTACTCAGGTAACAGTTTTACCCTCTCTCTGCCTGGCCTTCTCCCTTTGTTAAGGGAGAAGGGAGTTTCTTGACACGGAGATGGTGTGAAAAATTTCACAAGGTTTGAGTAGAAATGTGTTTGTGGAAAACAGGTCGATAGGCGGCCGTTTTTAAAATCAGGTACAGAGCCTTGATCAGGCAGGGGTAAGAAAATGAAAAAAGTGCTTCTTCGTGGGGTGGCAGCGGGTTCAGGTCTTTTTGCATTGGCAGCCTTGCCGCAGGCGGTCATGGCGGCGCCAACATTGGCCGGTACTACGGTGACCAATACGGCTTCCATTGCCTATCAGGTCAATAGTGTGGTCCAGACTCCGGTGACGGGTGCTGCTCAGTTTGATGTTGACCGCAAAGTGATCATGACGGTGACTGCCGACAACACCCCCGTGCAGGTGGTGCCAAGCCAGTCACAAGTGGCGTTGGGATTCACGTTGACGAACCTTTCCAACAGCAATCTGGATTTCGTGTTGACGGCTGCCAATGTCATCGACGGTGTTGAGGTGTCCACAGGGCTTGACGACAACAACAGCGCCACCAACGATATCGCTAGTGCCTTCACTTACTACCTGGACGTGAATGGTGACGGTGTGCTTGATGTCGGTGATACCGTCCTGGTGGGTGGGCGTATCAACAACCTGATGGGCGAATATGGGGTTAACACGGCTGGTTCCGTGAAAATCCTGGTAGTTGCTGATATCCCTGCTGGCAGCGTCAACAACGACATCATTGGTGTTGTCCTGAAGGCAACAGCCCATGATCTGGTCGCTGATGGGGGTGCTGCCCTGGTGAACTCCACGGCAAATCCGGATGTCCCGACGGGCATACAGAACGTCTTTGCTGATCATTATGGCGAAGTTGGTGGCGTAGCTGTCACTGGTGACGTCCAATATGACGGCGCTTACAGCATGTATGGTGCTTATCAGGTGCGCACCGTCGAGCTGACGCTGACCAAGACCGCCAGGCCAATCTGGGATCCCATCAACCTGTTCGGTAATGGCACCACGATCTTCCCCAAAGCCATTCCCGGCGCTGTGGTCGAATATTGCCTCCGGGTCGAGAACCCTGGTGCGCTGACGGCTACCAATCTGGTGGTTTCGGATGTGCTGCCTGCAACCACCACCTATTACGCAGGTACCGCTACCCCCACCTTGGCAACTGCGCTGCAAAACGTGACCACGGGCGCTCATGCCACAACCTGTGGCGATGCCGCAGGGCAGCATGGCACCAGCTATGGCTCCTTCAATCCCAGCCTGCCAGTCAGTTCCAAGGGGACTGTGACAGCTGACTTCAGTCAGCTTCCAGCAGTCAACCTGGCACCGTCAGGCACACCGCTCTGGGTCCGTTTCCATGTGATTGTGGATTAACGGATTTCCCTGTCGATAGGCACGCCGGCCGCCGCTTTTCACGGCGGCTGGCGTGCCTCGTATAGCCACAGGCCCTGTGCTGTGACTTGTACGCGATGTGAATGAGAAGGAAGTCTGCGTAATGTTGTTTGAGCCCCGTCCCTCTTTCCTGACCAGAGTTGGTCTGGCTGGCGCGTTCTTGCGTCTGGCTGGTCTGGCCTTGCTGGTGGTGGGGCTTGTGGTGCCGGTGGCTGTAGCTGCACCTCTCAGCATCGACAACATTGCCTATCTCAGCTATGAGACACCGGGCATTCCTCTGCCTCCGGTGGTTGATGAGCCAACCAATCTGGTGTCGCTGGGACCGGTGATTCCCCCGAACGATGACGCGCCTGAAATCCGGTTCTACAAATATGCACCGGATGGTTGTGCCAACCCTGCCGACGCGCTGGTGACAAGCGCTTTCCAGGACGGCAATTACGGCGATTATCGTGCAGGTGCGGTATTTGTACCCTTAGGGGCGACACCACAGGCCTTCAAGGTCGATAACACTGGCGTGACGCTGGTGAACATTGATACGTCGCTGCCTGTGCCGCTTTGTGCCACCAACATCTATCATGCCGGTGAGTCGGTTTTCATCACCGTGAAAGATTTGAATCGCAATCACGATCCAGCTCTGATTGAAACCATCGTGATTGAAGTCACTACCAGTGCCGGGGATACCGAGGTGCTGCGCTTGCGTGAAACCGGGCCGAATACGGGCGTGTTCATTGCCGTTATTCCCAGCACGGCAAATACGGCCACGTCACAGGACAGTCTCCTGTCGGTGGCTATCAACGGCAGCATCAAGGCCAGCTATGTCGATGAAGACTATCCCGGACCACCCATCAGTGCCGATGCCCTGGTAGACCCCTTCGGCGTACTTTTTGATGCCAGTAATCCTGCCGTGGGGCTGACAGGCGCCAACATATGGGTGATTGATGTCAGCAAGCCGGGCTGCGCAGTGGTTAATGCAGCTTCGCCTGATGCCGACCTTGATGCCTGTGGCGCGACCGTGTTCTGGGATGATCCTGCCTTTTCTCCCCATCCTGCACACTTGCAAACAGGTATTGCAGTAACGCCTCCCCCAGGCCACGTAGCTCCTCCCGTCCCGGCGGGCGGTTTCCGTTATCCCCTGATGGCACCGGGAACCTATCGCTTTGTCGTCAAAGCGCCTGGTTTCACTCTTCCCTCCGTGCTGGTGCCAGTTGGTGGCACGGCTCCGGGGCGTGCAGTGGTCATCGGTTCCCATTTGCAGAATTTCGTGGTGCTGCCGGGGCCGGCGCTGCACATCGACATTCCAGCAGATCAATCTCAGGGCAGCTTGGTGCTGGTGAAAACCACGTCCACCACGGAAGCTTCTGCGGGGGACTATCTGCAATATCGCCTGCAGTTGACCAACAATGAAGTGCTCACCCTGCCGACGACTACGGTGACCGATGTTCTGCCCCAGGGCATGCGCTACCAGAGCGGTTCCCTGCACATCAATGGCGTGAAGCAGCCCGATCCCTCATTCCCGCTCAATGATGGCCGTACCATGTCCATTCCCCTGAGCCTTGGCGGGGCAGGCAGCAATACGAGTCAGGCAGTGATTACCTATGTGCTTGCCGTAGGGGCAGGTGCGCCCATCGGCAATGCCGTGAATACGGCACAGGCCAGCCACCCCGGTATTATTTCCAGCAGCACGATACGGTCCAATTCAGCCCAGGCCGCCGTGCGCATTCGTGAATTCCTCATGAGTGGCCGCTTCACCCTCATCGGTCGCGTCTTTGAAAACGATTGCAGCGCGCCCTTTCCCGAACAGAAAGGTGTGCCGAATGTGCGCATCATGCTGGAAGATGGCACCTATGTGGTGACGGACAAGGACGGCCAGTATCACATTGAGGGCATGAGGCCCGGCACCCATGTCGTGCAGATGGATACCACCACGCTACCCAAAGGCTGGGAGCCCGTTTCCTGTATACAGAACACCCGCTTTGCCGGCAGTGCCTACTCACAGTTCGTAGACGTGAAAGGTGGTGGTTTGTGGCGTGCGGATTTCCATGTACGTCCCGTACCCGTCTTGGTAGCGGAGCCTGAACCGGAGCCGGAAGCCCCGGTGATCCCGGATGGCGAGGCCGGCATCCGTTTGCAGACGCTGGACAATGTGCAAGTCACCGAATTGACTAAGGAGCTGGCACCGCGCAGCTATACCTTCTATGGCCGCTTTGCCTCCGGCCAGGATGTGTTGCTGCCTGAGTCTGTGGCACAACTGGAGAAGTTGGCCTCTGACCTCAAGAAAGGCCAGGTGCTCCGGTTGGAAATTTTGGGGCATACCGATAGCCAGGGCCTTTCCGTGCGTACCAAAGCACTTTATGGCGACAATCATGGCTTGGGCTTGGCTCGTGCCAAGACAATTGCGGACTATCTTGCTCCACGTCTTGGTCTTACGGAAGATCAGGTGAGCGCGCAGGGTATTGGTCCGGACCGTCCGTTGGCCAGCAACAGCACGGCGGCTGGCATGGCCAAGAACCGTCGTGTGGAAGTTGTGGTTTACGGTGGCATGGGGCCGACAACAGCCAAGGTCGGAGAGCGCTCACGGCGTCAGCATCGTCTGGTAATCGACAGTGGCAAGGTGCCCGCCTTCAATCTGCGTGCCACGGTTATGCTGCCGCCTGACCTCAGCTATGTAAAAGGTTCCTCCACGCTGGATGGCGCGCTTGCGGCTGACCCTGAAATCATGGACGGCATGCTGGTATGGCGTGTTTCCGCTGCCGCTCCCAAGGAAAAGACTTGGGAAGAAATCGAGGCCGAAACACAGAATGGTGGGGTATCAGCCGGCCCTGCGGCAGACCCTGCCAGTTGGCAACGCATCATCACTTTTAATACAGACGTAGTGCGCAAGCTGGTGACGACCAAGCCTGCTGCCGACAAGGAGTACACCTTCAACGGCAACTTTGCCCCGGCCCAGGCCGAGTTGATGGATGAGTCCGTTGCCGAGCTTGAAAGGCTGCAGGAAACTCTGCGCCAGGCTGGAACTATCGAGCATCTGGAGATCATCGGTCATACCGATAGCCAAGGCCTTTCTGTCCGTGCCCGCAAGCGTTTCCCGGACAACAAGGCGCTTTCGCTGGCACGTGCACAGACCATCGCAGACTTCCTGGCCGTGGGGCTGGGGTTGGCGCGTGAAAGCATCGTGACTGAAGGTCGTGGGCCGGACGAGCCTGTCGCCAGCAATGCCACGCCTGCAGGCATGGCCAAGAACCGTCGTGTGGAAGTGAAAGTGTTCAGTCGCGAGGCAGCTGTTTCCCGTCTGCAGCAGCTTTGCGCAGACGGCTATGTCAGCCTCAAGGCAATGGCCAGTGTAGATACCGAGACTGAAAGGAATGTGCGCCTGCCAGTGGTGGAAAACCGTTTGGTGTGCGCAGGAGATGAAGGCAAGAAGAAGCCGGCGCCAGCGGCAGAAACTCCTGTCTCCACCAGCCCCTCTTCCGCCAGAGGAGAGGCGAGCGATCCTGCAAGCTCGTCTGCTCCGGCAGCCAAAGAGGAGTGGGATGAGCTCATTGATGCGGTACTGGCTGTGCCTGCACGCTCATCGCCCTCTCCTCTGGCGGGAGAGGGTGCTACAGCCTCTGCTCCCGACGGCAATGACAGTGGCCGCAAGACGGTTGCTCTGAAGCCCGTGATTCCGGTTGTTGCGGTAGTGGCAGCCGAAGAAAAGGCCGCTGGTGCTGTGTCGGCTGGCACAACCTCCAAGTCTGGCGAAAGTGATTCCAGCGTGGTTGCTGCCGGTGGTGGCGATGTCGACTGGCTGTCCCGGACAACGGGCAAGACCGGTTTTCTCTTTCCTGAAGACAAGCACAATCCCCGAGCACCTGCCTTGCGCGTGGTGGTGGAGCACGGTCCGAACCAGAGCGTAGAGGTGCTGGTGAATGGCCTTCCGGCATCTTCCCTGAATTTTGATGGCACCCGCCGGAATAGTGCCCACAGTACTTCTGTCAGTATCTGGCGTGGCCTGCCCTTGCAGGAAGGTGCCAATCGTATTGTGGCGCGTGTCCGTAATCCGGATGGCACGGTCGTCGATGATCTTTTGCGTGTGATTCACTACTCCAATACGCCGGCCCGAGCTGAGCTGGTGCCGGAGCAGTCCGTGCTGGTGGCTGATGGCATGACGCGCCCGGTATTGGCCGTCCGTTTGTTGGACCGTAATGGGCAGCCCGTGCGCGACGGTATTACGGGTCCCGTGAGCATTCGCTCGCCCTATATGTCGTGGCAACAGCACGAAGAAACCCAGCGCCGCCAGTTGGCGGGTCTGGATGCGTTCAAGCCGCAATACATGGTGAAGGGTGATGAAGGTATTGCACTCATCGAACTGGCACCGACGACGGAATCTGGCATGGCGCAGCTTGATTTCACTTTCCTGACTGGCAACGACAGCAGGCGTACTCAGGAGTTGCGCGCCTGGCTCACACCATCGGCCCGTGAATGGGTAATGGTAGGTTTTGCCGAAGGCACGGTGGGCTACAACACTCTCAAGGACAACGCGACAAATGACTTGCAGGCGCAGGGCGTGGAAGATGGCGTCTATACCGACGGCAAGGTCAGCTTCTATGCCAAGGGCAGCGTGCTGGGCAAATGGATTCTCACCATGGCCTATGACACGAGCAAGGTACGCGAGCGTGACAGTCTGCTGTCCACCATTGACCCCAACGAGTTCTACACTCTTTATGGTGATGGCGCGGAGCAACGCTATGATGCTGCCAGCCAGTCCAAGCTCTACCTCAAGCTGGAACGTGGCCAGTTCTATGCCTTGTTTGGCGACTACGACACTGGCCTCGCTGACACGCAGCTTGCCAACTACAACCGCACGCTGAACGGCTTCAAGACAGAAAGGGCGGGTGGCATGGTGGTGTTCACGGCCTATGCTGCAGAAACCCAGCAGACTCATGCGCGTGATGAAATCCGCGGCAATGGCACCTCTGGGCTTTATCGCCTGAACCAGCGTGGCATCGTGATCAACAGCGAGCAGATTCGTATCGAGACGCGTGATCGCCTGCACAGCCAAACGATTATCGAAAGCCGCTCGCTGGCGCGCCATATTGATTACGACATTGATTACAGCGCCGGTACGCTCTTCTTCAAGCAACCTGTCTATGGACAGGATGTCAATTTCAACCCGATCTGGATCGTGGCTGACTATGAAATTTTCGGTGTTGCCAGCAATGCGTTGAATGCGGGTGGTCGTATCGGCCTGCGTCTTCTGGATGGCAAGCTCGATATTGGTCTCACCGTGTTGCGTGACGAGTCTGGCAACACGGCTACTCCGAGCAAGAGCGACCTGATCGGCACCGACATGAAGTTCCGCTTCGCCATGGATTCCGAGTTACGCCTGGAAATGGCCGGCAGTTCGGGCGACCAGGCTGGAGTAAGCCGCGAAGGCAAGGCTTGGTTGGCTGAGCTGGAGCGTCACACAGGGCGTTTTGACCTCCTGCTCTATGCCCGTAGCCAGGAGCCTGAGTTTGGCGTTAGCCAGCAGAGCCTGTCCGAAGCCGGGCAGCAGAAGATTGGTGTAAATACCACTGTGCGCCTGGACCGGGAATGGTCGGTGCAGGGCGAGTTGTTCCAGCAGGAGAACCTGAGTACGGACAGCACCCGCAATGCTGCTGCGGCCAAGCTGCGCTATGAGACAAAAGAAGGCTCTGCCAGTATTGGTGTACAGGCTGTGAATGACAGCACCGACTCCGGTCCGCTGGCCGGGCAGGATTTCAATTCGCAACAGGTCACGCTGGCCGCCAACCGCTGGTTCATGAAGCGCAAGTTGGAGCTTTCCGCGCAGGCCGATGCAGGTGTCAGCGACAGCGCAGATTATCCCAACCGCTTCGTGCTGGGTGCGGGCTATGCCTTTACCGATCATGTGAAGCTGATCGCTGGCCAGGAGTTTACCGACGGCGCCGATCTCAAGAGCAGCAACACGCGTGTGGGCATGCAAGTGGTGCCTTGGAAGGGCGCCCGTCTGGATTCCACGCTGAACCAGAGCCAGATCAGCGAATATGGCCCGCGTACCTTCGCCCAGTTCGGCCTGACCCAGACCCTGCTGGTCGACAAGCAGTGGAGCGTGGATTTTGGTGTGGATAGCAGCCAGAGCGTTGGTAATCAGGCGGTTCGTCCTGAGGTGAACAACTCACAGAACACGAGCAACCAGCTTGGTCTCGGTACCTCTCGCGTCACTGCGCTCACCGAGGATTACCTGGCTCTTACGGCGGGAGCGACCTATCGCGCTGATATCTGGAGCTGGACGGGCCGTGCGGAAACCCGCAATGGTGAAACCGAAGACCGTTATGGCTTCACTAGCAATTTTTTGCGCCAGGCACGCGAAGGTGTTGCTTTTGCCACGGGCGCACAGGTATTCCGTACAGAGACGGATACGTCCATTGGTAACCTTGCTTCCCTGGATTTGTCCTGGGCCTGGCGTCCGCTGGGTACGCAGTGGTCCATTCTGGAACGCCTGGAGTTCAAGTACGAAGACGCCGAGAATACGGCCTCTTTGGTTACTCCACCGCCCGGTGGCCTGTTCGGTTTTGACAGCCTGGTTGCCAACAATGCGAAGAGCCGCCGCATCATCAATAACTTCGCTTTGAACCGTGTTTCCCGCGAGTGGACCGGTGAAGATCGTACAGGCAACCTCTTCCGTCGTTACGAGCGCAATCAATGGTCTCTGTATTACGGCAGCAAGTATGCGCTGGATACTTTTGATGGAGTGGAGTACAGCGGTTACACCGACATGCTGGCGTTTGAAGTACGCCACGATGTTCGCCCCTGGCTGGATATCGGCCTGCAGGCCAGCACACTGAATTCCTGGAGCACGGGTACGCGTGCTTACTCCTTCGGTCCGCAGGTCGGTGCTTCGCCTGTGCGCAATGGCTGGATCACACTGGGCTGGAATCTGCGCGGCTTCACGGACCGTGATTTCGACGCCGCTCGTTACTCTGCGCAAGGGCCTTACCTGCAACTGCGCCTCAAGTTTGACCAGAATACGCGGCTCAACCGCGACATGGTGGCTGCCAATCCGGCCGTCAGTGATGAGCCCTTGATGACAGCCAAGGAATGACCGTGCCTGTTATGAATACTTCAATTCCCGTCTTCCTGCGGAGTGTCTGCCTCTTCTTCTTGGCACTCCTCCTGCTGCCGCTCAACGCAGAGGCTGGGCGTACCCTGAGTTCACGTTTTTCCACGAATGCCAATGGAAACATCATACTGATTGGCAATGTCAATCTGACCTGTACGCCGGGAAACAATACACAGGGCGCGAACCAGAATACAACGACCTGTGCGCAATCTTTGGCAGGCGGGAATAATGCGCGTGATCGTAATGATGCGTACCTTATGATCAATCTGGACAGGGATGCTGATACAGGAACGTTCAACTCGAGCATGTCGCAACTGAATCTGCCGGCAGGGTCGACAGTCGTCAAAGCCATGTTGTACTGGAGCGCGACGGGGTCCAGTTCGTCTGCTCGCAATACCGTTAAGCTCCGGGTGCCTGGTGGAAGCAGCTACGCAACTATCACGGGGACTCTGGATACGGATACGGGTCTGGACACCAATAATTATCAAGGTGTGGCGGACGTAACTACACAGGTTGCAGCAGCAGGAGGTGGCCAGTATTGGGTGGCCGATGTCAGGGCGGATACTGGTGGGGGCAAGTATGCCGGATGGTCGCTCGTGGTTGTCTATACCAATCCCGCTGAGCCCTTGCGTAGCTTGACGATTTTTGACGGCTTTACGCTTGTACGTGGTGCAACGTCCGGTGTTCCGGCCTCTGTAACGATGACGGCCGGGCCTTTTGTGACGCCGTATAACGGTCCCGTACAGGCTAGGGTGGGGGTTCTTGCTTACGAAGGGGACAAGCCGGTTGCCTCGGATACCTTCAGTGTCAATGGCACCCTGATGAGCAATGCGGTTAATCCGTCAAATAATTTCTACAATGGCACGATCAGTAACTTCGGTAGTCATGTCACTACGAGTGACCCTGCGTACAACAATAACCTGCAGATCGACATTGATCTTCTCAATGTTCCCTTTGGTGTGATTCCCAATGCTGCTACCAGTGCAAATATCACCGTAGCATCCACGGCGGCCGATGAGGCGGTTCTGCTTTCCGCCGTTACCTTTGCGACGGAGCTTTATGTTCCTGTTGTCATCCCCAACGTGATCAAGACTGCCGAGGACATGAGTCCCGCCACGCCGCTCCTGCCTGGCGACACCCTGCGCTGGCATGTGACCATGAGTAACACGGGCTTGGACAGCGCTACCAACCTGATTGCCACGGACATCATTCCTGCCAATCTCACCTATGTGCCCGGCTCCATGGTGATTGTCACGGGCGCCAACACGGGTACAAAAACCGATGCTCAGTTTGATGACCAGGCAGATTTTCTCACTGGTCCCAATCGCGTGGTTCTCCGTCTGGGAGCAGGGGCCAATGCCACGCAGGGCGGCACTCTTGCCTACGGGCAAGCCACCTCGTTTTACTTTGATACCATTGTCAACAATGACGTGCCGGCGGGGACTCTTCTCAGTAACGAGGTACAAATCCAGTACAACAGCCAGACTCTGCCGGCCACTACCTTTGCTGCCAGTAGTGCTGCTGCCTCTGCCACCGTGACGGGGCCCCCCACTATTACCAAGAGCATCTCTCCCAGTGTGATCGACGCGAATCAGAGCGCCGTCATGACCATCACTTTGGGCAATCCGGCCAGCAATCCTTCCAACTTGCAAGGCGTGAGCTTTACCGACATCTATCCTACGGGCATGGTTAATACCGCTAGCCCCAATCCACAGGTGAACTGCACTCCCGGCTCCACGGCAGGTACTCTCACCGGTGGTGCCGCCAGTGGTAACAGCATCGGCATGAGCCCTGGGGCAACGATTGTGCCCAATGGTTTCTGCATCATCACGGTGAATGTCACCTCCGCAGCGGTGGGCAACTACGCCAATACCACCTCAGCGGTAACTGCTACCAATAGCAGCCCGGGCCCCACGGCCTCGGCTACGTTGTATGTGGGCAAGCCACGCATCACCAAGGCCTTTGCGCCGGCTACCATCAATGCCGGCCAGATATCTACCATCACCTTCACCCTGCAAAACCCGTCAGGCAGCCCGCTTACGCAGTTGGCCTTCAGCGATACCCTCGTTGACATGCAGGTGGCGGCCGTACCCAATGTGGTCGGAAACTGCAACGGTGGTACGGTCACGGCGGTGGCCAGCAGTACCAGCGTTACTCTGGCTAACGGCAGCTTGCCGGCGAGCGGTTCTTGTACCCTCAGCGTGAATGTGACCAGCAGCACGGCTGGTACTTTGCCCAACACTACCACGGGCGTTTCCTCGCTGGAGTCAGGTGCAGCAGGGCAACCCAGCAATACAGCCGAACTGGTCGTGATCGGCCCACCGCTAGTGAGCAAGAGTTTTTTCCCGACTTCGGTACGTACCGCTACTGCCTCCACTCTGACGCTGGTGGTCACCAACCCTAATACTGGCACAGCGCTGACCGGTGTCGGCCTGGTAGACAATTACCCCGCTAATCTGGTGAACAGCACTCCCTCGAATGTTCAGTCCAACTGTACGGCTGGCTCCAGTGTGGGCACGCTGACGGCGCCGAATGGCGGCAACAACGTGACCTTGAGCGGTGCTTCGCTGGCAGCAGGCGGGAACTGCACGATCACGGTCAATGTACAAAGTGGCACGCAGGCCACCTATACCAATACTACCCAGGCCGTAACTTCGAGTGTCGGCAATGGTGGCACGGCTCAGGCACAACTCATCGTGGCCAACCGGTTGACCGTGGCCAAGGCGTTCTCGCCCGCCACCATTGCGTACAATGATCCGGTAACACCAGCCTATACCTCTTCCCTGATGACCATCACGGTAACGGCCAGCACAGGCACACCTTCGATTATCACTGGCATCAATTATGTGGATGATTTCCCTGCGGGGCTGATTGTGGCGAATACGCCTGGTGCAGGGGTTAGCGGCACTAATTGTACGGGGGCTGTACTGGAAGGCCGTACTGGAACAGGCATCTGGGGTGCGGTGGCCTCTGGCAACACCTCGATCCGTCTGACGGGTGCCAGCCTGACTGGTGGTGTGGGTAACAGTTGCGTGGTCAACGTCAATGTCACCAGTAACAGCACTGCAGCCTACCTCAACAGCACTGGCACTGTTTATTCCTCTAACGGTGGGACGGGGTTGCCGGCCACGGCCACGCTGAACGTGCTGGGGCCAGTACAGGTTAGCAAGAGTTTTGGGACGAATCCTATTGCGTCTGGTGGCACCACGCTCCTGAGCATTTCAGTTTACAACCCGTCACCCCAGGCCATAAATGGAGTAACGGTGGATGATATTTTCCCGGTTACACCAGGCCAAATGGCAACGGTGGCATCTGGCCTCACCCGTAGCTGCGTCAACCCTACCGCTTCTCCAGCCAATACGACATTTGTTGCCAGGAACTCCACTCACAATGGCTGGGACAGTTCCATGGCAAGTGCGGTTGCCAGTCGCAGGGGCGTTCGCATCCAGAGCCTTAGCTTGGCAGCTGGCCAGACCTGCACTTTCACCATCAATGTGACGGTACCCAGCAATGGACAATACGAAAATGAAACAGGGAGTGTGACCTCTACCAACGGAGGCACAGGTGAGGCGGCTGAAGCCACACTATGGGTAGGCTCACCTACTGTGGCCAAGGCGTTTACCTGCACCCAGCCCATCATTGCAGGCACCAGTTGTACCATGACGCTCAGCATGACAGCTGCTTCCGGTGTGGCATTGGCGACGCCGGAGATTACTGACATCTTCCCGCTTGAGACGGTTGCAGGAGGGGATTTCATGTTGTTTAACGGTACATGGTCGCGCTCTACTAATTGTCCGGCAGCCAATACCTTCACCATTTACGGACGTCTTGGCAGCAGTGGTGCTTGGGTAGCACCTGCGGCGGCGGGAAGTACTGCGATCCGTGCTGTGTCCACAGGAACCATCAATGCCGGGAATACCTGCACGCTCACGTTCAACGTCACCTCCAACACCAACTCCACTAACGTCATCCCGGTAGGCGGTCTGACGGGCACAATTGGCGGGAGCCCAGCCAGCAATGCGGCGGCAGTCCAAGCCACTTTGCAGGTCTACGAGCCACCGACGCTGCAAAAGTCCTTCGGGGCTCTTAGTGTGCTGGCAGGCTCTTCCACAACTCTGACTATCGAGGTTTCACAGCTTAATAACTTGACGGCAACCGGTGTTGCCCTGACGGATGTTTTCCCCGGTGAAACCACACCGGTTGCAAGCAGCCCCTTGCGACTGACCAATGGTACGGTGAGTAATACTTGCGGAGGTACCCTGCAGGGGCGCAATGGTCCCAGCGGGACATGGACAACGCCGGCAACCGGACATACCGCCTTGCGGCTCAGTGGTTCGGCAACCGTTGCAGCAGCAGGCTCCTGTGAAATCACCGTTAACGTGACGGGTTATACAGCGGGCAGCTACACCAACACCATTACGCAGGTGACAACCACCAATGTCGGCAACTCTGGCCCGGCCTCGGCTACCCTCGTGGTAATGGCGCCGCCTACCGTTGCCAAGGCGTTCACGCCTAATGCCATCCTGATGAACGAAACAAGCCTGCTCACCATCACGCTGACTAATCCCAACAGCTTGCCAGTCAGTGGAGTAGCCTTCACGGATACCTATCCGGCAGGGCTCGTGAATACGGCCACACCCAACGCCAGTACCTCCTGCGGTGGTGTGCTGACGGCAGCAGCCAGTGGTAACAGCCTGGCCTTGAGTGGCGCGACTATTCCCGCCAATAGCAGTTGCAGTGTTAACGTGCAGGTGACCAGTGCAACTGCAACTCCTGTCGGCACACCTTACACCAACAACACGGGTACGGTAACGACCACCAATGCAGGCAATGGCGCCTCTGCCAGTGCCCAGCTCACCGTGAATCCCTTGTTGCCCATCATCAACTTGGTCAAGCAGGTTTCTGTGTTGTCTGATCCTGTCAATAACACTAGCAATCCCAAGGCCATTCCGGGGGCGCAGATGACCTATGTCATCCGCATTACCAACACTGGGCCGGGAACGGTGGATGCTGGCTCCATCTTCCTGAATGATGGCCCGCTGCCAGCACATGTAGACCTTTATGTGGGAGCCGGGCCGGCGCTGGCAGGTTTTGCTTTCACCAACGGCAGCCCGGTCAGCGGTCTGACATCGTGTACTTTCGGCAATCACAACAACGGTAGTGATTGTGTGGACTTTTCCGTCGACGGTTTGAACTGGACTTACACGCCCATCCCGGACCTCAATGGCTATGATCCGGATATCCGCTACCTGCGCTTCCGCCCGTCCGGTCCTTTCAATCCCTCTATAGGGGGTAATCCTTGGGCCGAGTTCAGTTTCCGGGTGCGCGTCCGGTAATTCTTGCCCCCGTCCTTCTGTGGGAGCGCCTAAAACCGCTCCCACAGCCATTTCGCTCCTGACCATCAGCCCCGCTATCATCTCCGGTATCCGGTTTGTCTTCCTTCTGGGGCTTTGATGCATCTTCCACGTGGCTTCACCCTGATCGAACTCGTCGTTGTGTTGGCGGTCGTCGCCATTCTGGCGACCATGGCCATTCCTTCTCATGTCTCCTCTGTGGCGCGCGAGCAGGTACGTGAGTCGCTGGAAATTGTCGAGAAGCTCAAGTCGCCTGTTGAGCAGGCCCGTACGCTTACGCTGGCGATGCCGGAAGACAATGCGGCCGCGGGCCTGCCGGAGCCGGACAAGCTTTTGGGGAACTACGTGACCTCTGTCGTACTGGAGAACGGAGCACTCACGATGACCTTTGGCAGCAAGGCGACTTCGGCCCTGAAGGATAAAAAACTGACGGTGAGGGCTATTGCCGTGGTGGACTCTCCTGCCAGCCCGGTTTCCTGGATTTGTGGTTATTCACGTATTCCCGAGGGGATGTGGGCCGAAGGTGAAAACCGTACAACCGTTGCGGCAGGATTGTTGCCGGTCGCCTGCCGGGATATCGCGCCTGCTGCGGCAGAATGATTGTTGTAGCCTCCACAGGCTGATACGGTGGTGCTGTGTTTTTTCCAAAACAATAATGAAGGAAAGAAGGCTCATGTTGACACAGCCAGACCAGACAACAGTCGATTACGTCGTCATCGGGGGAGGCTCCAGTGGCTGTACGGTAGCTGGTCGCCTGAGCGAGGATCCTAATACTTCAGTCACCGTACTGGAGGCGGGGGGCGATGGTGACAAGCTGCTGATCAATACGCCGGCGGCTGTCGTGCTGATGGTACCTACCAAGATGAATTCCTGGACATTCGAGACAGTGCCGCAGGCCGGCCTGAACGGTCGTTGTGGTTATCAGCCGCGTGGAAAGGTGCTGGGCGGTTCTTCTGCCGTCAATGCCATGGCCTATATCCGTGGGCACCGCAGCGATTACGATCATTGGGCAGGGCTTGGCAATACGGGTTGGTCTTTTGACGAAGTGTTGCCTTATTTCCGCAAATCGGAAGATAACGAAACATTCAATAATGAACTGCACGGGCAGGGTGGCCCGCTCCGTGTCAGTCATTCATGTACCGATAACCCTTTCCAGAAAGTGTGGCTTGAAGCAGCGCAGCAGGTGGGTTATCCCATTAATGAAGACTTCAACGGGGTCGAGCAGGAAGGTATCGGCATTTTCCAGCTGACCCAGAAGGGCGGTGAGCGCTGGAGTGCCTATCGTGGCTATCTGTTGCCGCATATCGGCAAACGCCAGAACCTTTCGGTGCAAACAGGTGCCATGACCCAGCGCATCCTGTTTGATGGGAAATGTGTCATCGGTGTGGAGTATCGTCAGGGCGGTATCACCAAAACCGTCATGGCAAGGCGTGAAGTGATACTGAGTGCAGGTGCCTTCCAGTCTCCGCAACTGCTCATGCTTTCCGGTATCGGTGATGCTGCCGAATTGCAGAAGCATGGCATTCCGGTTGTTCATCACTTGCCCGGTGTAGGCCAGAATCTGCAGGATCATCCTGACTTCATTTTTGGCTACAAATCAAAAAGCCTGGATCTTTTTGGATTGTCGCTGGGAGCTACAGTGCGCACCCTGCGCGAGATCGGTCGTTATCGCCGGGAGCGTCGCGGCATGATCACCTCCAACTTTGCCGAAGGTTGCGGCTTCCTGAAGACAAGCCCGGATCTGGAGGCGCCGGATATCCAGCTGCATCTGGTGACGGCACTGGTGGATGACCATGCGCGCAAGCTGCACATGGGCCAGGGCTTCTCCTGCCATGTTTGTGTGCTACGGCCAAAGAGCCGGGGAACAGTGGGTATCCGTGATCGTAATGCCGACACCCCTCCTGTGATCGATCCGCAGTTCCTGGCGCATTCGGATGATGTTGAAACCCTGGTCGCCGGCTACAAGATGACAGAGAAACTGATGAAGGCGCCGGCATTTGCACCTTTCATCAAGAAAGACCTTTTTACCGCGAATGTGAAAACAGATGACGATATCCGCGACATCCTGCGCCAGCGAGTGGATACCGTTTACCACCCGGTCGGCAGCTGCAAGATGGGTGTCGATGACATGGCTGTGGTAGACCCTTCCCTGAAGGTGCGAGGCGTGCAGGGGCTGAGGGTGGTGGACGCTTCCATCATGCCGACACTGATCGGTGGGAATACCAATGCGCCTGCCATCATGATCGGTGAGAAAGCGGCAGACATGATTCGACGGGGCTGAGATTGCCTGCATCTTGCGGCGTGAAGCAGGACGCTCTGGCGGTTTTCGAGGAAGGGAGGGGGTAGCCCCTCCCTTTTTCTTATTTGCTGCTTTTTATTTTGTGTCGTGATGACACGTCCTTGAATATCACGCTCACACCTTCGTAACTGCCATCTTCGCGAGTCATCGGCGAGGCGGTGAATTCGGCAGCATACATTTCATCCAGGCGCTGCACGGCGGCCACGAAATTCCCGCGTTCGCCAGCAAGGCAGCGTGCCAGGATTTCTCCCACCAGGTCTTCATCGGCATCGCCGACCAGATGCTCGCTGAGCAAGCTGCCGAGCAGTGGCATGTCGTCGTCAAGCAAGGCCCGCGCAGCGGTATTGGCGTAGCGGATGCGGCCTTCGGTATCCAGTTGCAGCACAGCTTCCCCCAGCGATTGCAGCAGCAGGTCCGTATGTTCCTTCAGGCGCTGCAGGCGGCGCAGGCTGGCTTCAAGCGCCGTATTGGTGGATTCCAGTTCGCGATTCTTGCGGTAGAGCTCCAGAAACACGCGTACCTTGCGCTGGAATACCACTGGTTCGATGGGTTTCGCCAGAATGTCGACGGCACCACTCTCGTAGGCATTCAGGACACGTGCGTTGTCCAGGTTGATGGCGGAGACGAACAGGATGGGAGTGCCTTGGCTACGACTGTTGCCCTGCATGAGCCGGGCGACTTCGAAGCCGTCCATGTCAGGCATCTGGACATCCAGAACCACCAGTGCAAACGGTTGGGTCAGCGCCAGTTTCAGGGCCTCGTTGCCGGAAGCGGCACGTACCAGGGTGGCGTCGAACTCATCCAGCAGCACTTCCAGCGAGAGCAGGTTGGCCTGTTGGTCGTCCACCAGCAGGATACGGGGTTGTTCAGCCGCCGGAGCGGTGGGTTTGCGGGCCATGACAGCGTCTCCAGAGGGAGTCCATGGTTGAAGTGCGAGGGGAACGCCTGTGATGTCCATGATCAAGCAGGATGGGTGCCATCGTACGGGAAATTCCGGGCAGCACGTGTGAAAAAGCGTATCTCGCCGTCTTTTGTCAGGCTTTGTCAGCGGGTTACATCACGGGGAGGCGGGTATGATGGCGAGGTTCTCCCTGTTTGCCATTGCTCATGACTGACGTTGTCCGCCGCATTGCTCACCTGGACATGGACGCGTTTTATGCGTCCGTGGAGTTGCTGCGCTATCCGCAACTCAAGGGTTTGCCGGTCGTGATAGGTGGGCGCCGCCGTTCAGCCGATGATGGCCTGGCCGGCGAAGCCGCACACATCCCGCTCGCAAATTTCCCCCGCATCCGCGACTACGTGGGGCGAGGTGTGATCACCACGGCAACCTATGCGGCCCGGCAGTTCGGAGTGGGGTCGGCCATGGGCATCATGAAGGCCGCACGCCTTTGTCCCGATGCCATTCTCCTGCCCGTGGATTTTGACGAGTACCGCAAGTTTTCACGTCTTTTCAAAGAGGAAATACAGGCGCTTGCCCCGGTCATGGAGAATCGCGGAGTCGACGAGGTCTATATCGATTTCACGCAGGTGCCAGGTGGTCAGGAGGCCGGTGGGAAAGTTCTTGCCGAGCAGTTGCAGGCGCGCATTTTCAGCGCCACCGGCCTGACTTGCTCCATCGGCGTGGCGCCCAACAAGTTGCTTGCCAAGATGGCCAGCGAATTCAACAAGCCCAACGGCATTTCCATTGTCGGCGAAGCTGATCTGGAAACCCTGATCTGGCCTTTGCCCTGCCGCAAGATCAATGGCATAGGCCCACGCACGGATGCCCGGCTCGCGGATCTTGGCATTCATGTCATTCGTGATCTGGCGGATTGTGATCAGGCTTGGCTGATGGAGCATTTCGGGAAAAGCTACGGTGCCTGGTTGTACCGTGCGGCCAGGGGAGAAGACGATCGCCCGGTGCAAGTGCACAGCGAGCCGGTTTCGCTCAGTCGAGAAACCACGTTCGGGCGCGACCTGCATGCCGTTCATGACAAGGCGGAACTTGGCCAGATTTTCACGCGACTTTGCGAGCAGGTGGCCGAGGACTTGCAGCGCAAGGGGTATGTGGGAAGAACCGTGGGCATCAAGCTGCGTTATGATGACTTCAAGAGCGTGACACGTGATCACAGCACGGATTTCCATACGGCAGATGCCGCGACCATTCGTACGCTGGCCGGGCAGTGCCTCAAGAGGGTGCCGCTGGAAAAGCGTTTGCGTTTGCTTGGAGTCCGGGTCAGTAATCTGGAAAAAGTGGGCGCTACTCAGTCAGGAACGGCTGCGGGATTGTCGCACCCACAACAGGCTGCCGTGACGCTTTCACTCTTTGATGACATGCCGCCGGGCTGAGGGGATTGCCGGGCGTGCTTTTTCACGCAAAGGGTCCAGCAGTGGCTTCAGGCCGTTGTGATCGATTTCATGCATGAGCGCCAACAGCTGGCCCAGGTGGCCGGGCGGAAAACCGGTACGTGCGAACCATGCCAGATAGTGGCCGGGAAGATCAGCCAGCAGGCGGCCCTTGTATTTGCCGTAAGGCATTTCCAGGGTCGTCAGTTGTTTGAGGTCTTCGGGCCGCATGCACGCAACTACATCCGTGGTCATTCGCCGCGGATGTAGTTTTCCAGATGGTTGATGAGATTCTGCTGGTCAGAAATGATGTCCTTGACCAGATCGCCGATGGAGACGAGGCCTACCAGCTGGCCGTCTTCGATCACCGGCAGGTGACGCAGCCGCCGCTCTGTCATGAGCTCCATGCAATGCTCGTTGCTCTGGTCGGGCGTGACGGTGATCACCTCGTGCGACATGATGGCGCTGACTTCGGTGTCGTAGGAGGAGCGCTCCATCAGCACGACTTTGCGGGCGTAGTCACGCTCACTGATGATGCCGACAACGGTCTCGGCTTCCGTGACGACCAGTGCACCGATACCCTTGTCTGCCATGAGCGTGATGGCTTCCAGCACGGTGGCGTGTGGCGGGATCGTATAGATGTAGGCGTCTGCTTTGGTCTTGAGCAGCTCGGCAATGGTTTTCATGCGGGCTCTCCTGGCTGGCAAGGCTAGTCCTTTTAGCATGGATGGGCCGCGGGGGAAATGTGCGCCGGGCGGTCCGTCCGCTGCCTCTGCCGGCTTACTGCCGGTAGTAGTCAACTTCCATGAACTGTACCCAGTTGCCACTGGCATCCTGCATTTCCGAGCGCAGGATGCGATGCCTGTCATCCACGAAGACATGGATGTCGCGGTAGGGCGTCAGCGGTCCCGGCTGGCCTTCCGACATGTCGGGCCCTTGGGTATTCAGCGTCAGAGTGTTGCCGTCGGATGAGAGCTCGCCTTCATAGACCCAGAGGAAATCCATCATGGAACCCAGCCACGTACCCACGAATTTTTGGCGCTGACTGTTGTAGCCCAGCGTGAGCTGCATTGAGGCTGGGGTGCCGTCTGGCATGGTGCTTTCGGCGTCAGATTGTAGCCAGAGCGGGCCAATCTGGCGGAAGCGTTCTGTGGATGTCCATGTGCTGGCAGGCTGATCCCCGGTAGCGGGGGATTCGCCGGTAGCCTGCCACTCACCGAGAAAGCGCTGCAACCATTCGTGTTCTTTTTTTGGGGTATCCATGAGGACCTCTCCTTTCAATGCCGGCTTGCAGCATACCTGTATCAGGCATGGGTGATGCGTTCGTTTTCCATGGTGTCCTAGTAAATCGTATTGGCAGCCAGTGCATGCATCACGGCGTTTCACCATGGGTGTTGATGCTGTTGATGGCAGGTGGCTGTCGCAGGTAACGCAGCGTGATGCCGGTCGTGATGACTGCAATGGCGATGCAGATGGTGGCTGAAAGCGCCATGGCGCTACTGAAGCTTTGGCTTGCCACAAGCATGAGGGAGTCGCCTGAGTTGCCTCCCAGTTGTGCTGCCACGGCACTGGCGCCTCCCAGGCTGTCCTGTGCCGTACGTGCGGCGCTGGCCTCCAGTCCTGCCGGCAGGTTCTGCGACATGTGCAGGCGATATGCCGCCGTGACGATGCTGCCCAGCACGGCTACTCCCAATGCACCGCCGAGTTCGAAGCTGGTTTCCGAGATGGCTGACGCTGCGCCTGCCCGCTCGGGTGGTGCGGCGCTCACGACCAGATGGCTTGTGAGGGCGCCAATCGGGGAAAGCCCGGTACAGAACAAGAGGAAGCCGGCCATGAAGAAAGCAAAGCCGTGTTCTCCCTGCAATTGTGTGATCAGTGCAAAACCGAGAGCGGTCAGGGCAAAGCCCGTTGCCAGGATTTGGGCCACGCTGTAGCGCTGCGTAAGCAGAGGTCCCAGCATGGAGCCTGCGATGAAAATTAAACCGGATGGCATTGTCCAGAGGCCGGCCTCGAAAGGTCCCATGCCTTTTACCAACTGCAGGTATTGCGCGAGCAGCATGAAAAAGCCGAATGCCGTGAACAGTGCCAGCATGTTTACGGCAAGGGCAGCGCTGAACAGTGGCGTGGTGAAAAGCTTCACATCGATCATGGGCGATGCAATGCGCTGCTGCCGGCGCACAAAGACGAAGCCGATGAGAGCACCGGCCAGCATCACGCCGGCAGACAGCAGCGTCGGTCCGTGTTCGGCAATATGCTTGATGCCGTAAATCACGGTCAGTACGGCGGCCATGGAAAGCAGTGCACTGGGAAGGTCCAGCCGGCCGGCGTCCGGGTCACGGTACTCTGGCAGCAAGGCTGGCCCGAGCAGCAGTAGCAAGCCCATTACCGGAACGTTGATCAGGAAGACCATGCCCCAGTGGAAGTGTTCCAGGATGACGCCGCCGACCAGAGGGCCTATCGCGCCCCCGGCAGAAAATCCGGCAACCCATACGCCAATGGCAAAGCCACGTTCCTTTTCATCATTGAACATGGTGCGGATGAGCGAAAGCGTGGACGGCGCCAGCGTAGCGCCTGCCATACCCTGTATGGCACGGGCAAGAATCAGTTGTTCGGCACTGCCCGCATAGGCAGCAAGCACGGAAGAAGCGCCGAAGGCGGCTGCCCCAATCAACAACAGGCGTCGACGGCCGATGCGGTCGCCCAGTGTTCCCATGGTGATGAGCAGGCCTGCTATCAGGAAGCCGTAGATATCCATGATCCAGAGCAGTTGCGAGGCGCTGGGCCGGAGTTCGGCTGAAAGCTGGGGCACGGCAAGGTTGAGCACCGTGAGGTCCATGGAGTAGAGCAGGCAGGGCACGGACAGAACGGCAAGGCCGGTCCATTCGCGGTGTGTGGCTTTGGCTCCCGGTGCAGCGGGCAGGCTCACGTGGTTTCTCCATGACGGTGAGGGCGGCAAAGGTGGGGGGAGGGCACCACACTGTCAAGCTTTGCACTGGCACAGGATATGCCCTGCAAATAAAAAGCCCCGCCATATGGCGGGGCTGGGAACAGTAGCTGCAAGACTCAGGCGACGGCCTCAGCCTTTGCCGGGGCTGTTTCCGCTTCCGGTGTGTTGAGGGCCTCGGCAGTGGTGGCCGCAATGTCAGCCGCAAGCTGGGCATATTGCTTCAGCAGGCTTTCGCGGGCGTCCGGGTCCATGTTGATCTTGTCCAGCGCGCCCTTGTAGTGGCGGATCACGCGCTCGTCCATGATCTTGTACCACCAGCCCGGTATATAGGCCGGAATCAGCATGGAAGCGTAACCCCCCGGCAGTTGCGGCGCGTCTTCAAAGTGGCGCAGGGCCTGGAAGCTGCGCGTGGGGTTGGCGTGGTGGTCGCTGTGGCGCTGCAATTGGTAGAGCACGAGGTTGGTCACTACCTGATTGCTGTTCCAGCTGTGTTCGGGCTTCGTGCGCTCGTACTTGCCGTTCGCGTCCTTCTGGCGCATGAGGCCGTAGTGTTCGATGTAGTTGATGACTTCGAGCAAGCTCGCGCCGTAGGCAGCCTGGCCGGCGAGGAAGGGAATGGAGCGGCGACCGCCCACCACGGCGGCGGCACCCAGCACGCCGGCGCTGATGGCCCAACCCTGCAGCAACTCGTTTTCCTTGGACCAGAAGCTCTTGCCCTTGCGGGCGAGGCGGTCTTTCTCGATCTTCACGGCAGATTTGAAACCGCCGATCACGGTACGCGGCAGGAATTTCCAGAAAGACTCACCCATGCGGGAGGAGGCGGGGTCTTCCGGGGTAGCCACGCGTTTGTGGTGGCCGAAGGGGTGCTCCACCGCGAAATGCGTGTAGGCCGTCGGGGCCAGTGCCAGCATGGACATGATGCGTTCGGCGCGGCCGTGCTTGTGGCTGAGTTCGTGGCCGGTGTTGATGGCGATGCCGTTGATGGCGCCCACCGAGAGCATGAGTCCTACGTAGTCGGAGGTCGGAATGTCGCGTCGGCCAGCCACCCAGGCACCGAGGAAGGTGGCAGCGTACTGGGCAGGGATGAAGGCCCGCACGATCCACTCATAGTACTTGTCGTTCTCGAGGCGGTTGATGGCGGCCTCTGGGGGATTGGTGGTGTCGTCACCAATCAGGCGGTCCATGGCGGGGATCACGCCGTGCACGAGCAGCGGGCCGGTCCAGGCGAGGCCACGCAGTTTCTTGGGGGCAACGGCATATGCCGCGAGCGCGCCCAGGCCGATCAGGGGAATGGCCGGGCTCAGCATCCAGAGATAGCGCTTGGGGTCTTTCCAGTTGGCATCGGCCTCTGCGGCCTGCTGAAGAAGGGCGTCGGGCGTCTTGGCGTTCATGGCTCGCTCCACGTTGTTCGAATTGTGGAGCGATATTGTCGGACAGAGTGTGTGATGCCTAGGCGCTGGGCACCGGGAAAGCTATGCAAAACGCCGGCACAGACTGACCTTATCCACAGTTCACTCCCTTGATCTTGCCGTTGGTGGCGACGTGCAGGTTAAGGCGGCCACCGTTGTATTCCATGGTTGCCGGCTGGCCGGCGTGCAGTACCCGCACGGAGCTGGCATTGGCATTCTGGCGCGCCTTTTCGGCCAGCGCATCGTCGGGTGTTTGCCCGATAGTCCAGGCCGCCCCCTGCGCTGCACAGCCCATGGCAATCCTGTCTGGCCCGGTTCCGGTTCCGGATGCGGGACTTTGTGTTGCCGGGTTCTGGCTGGCACAAGCCACGAGGCTGGTCGCCAATAGGGGAAGACAAAGGAAGCGGAAGCGTGCCGGCATGGTGACTCCTGGAGCAATGACAGGGAGTGGTTACTGTTGCCCGTGATTCTTGCAGTGCCTAAGAAGGCTGCCAAGCCTTCTGCAGGCTGTGCTGCATGTGACCGCCACCGGCGCAGTGTTTGTGCTGTGCCGATGGCGAATGATGCCGAGGAATCAGCCCGGCGTAGCCGTGGGCAGTTCAGGGCGCAGATGGGGCAGGGCGATGCCGGCTACCCCGCGCAGGGTGCCGCGGGTGATATCCATCCAGTCGAAGTAATCGCGCCATACCGTGATGCGGCCATCCTCTACTTCAAACGTGCCGCAGACCCAGAAACCCACATGCAGCGGGCCCAGTTTCAGGATATCGGTACGCTCGGTGAGCACGGTGTTGCCAGTGCTTGCGATGCTGTGCAGTTGCACCTCGAAGCGGCGGTTTTCACGCAGGGCCTTGCGTATGAGGCTGGCCACGCGGGTGCCGCCCTTGAGGGTCGGCAGGGAGACATTGGTGTAGCGCAGACCGGGGGCCAGCAATCGGGCAACGGTATCGTGGTCCTGCATTTCCATGGCGTTCAGGAAGCGGGTCACGACGCTCTCGGGACTTTCATCATTCATGGCGGGTTTCCGTTAAGCGTAGGGATGGTTCAGCCGCAGGTGACATCAAGCACGATGCCCTTGTCGTCCGTGCGAAGGTTGAGGCGCGTGCCATTGTATTCCATGGTCACGACCTGATCAGGGTGAAGTGTCCTCACGATTCCGGCCGTGGCATCTGCCTTGGTCTTGGTCAGCAGTGTTTCGTCCACCGGCTTGCCTACCGCCCACATGGCGTTTGCTGCATTGCAGGTCGTGTCGGCAGAGGGTGCCGTGTCACGGGTATTGTCCGTTGCCTCTGGGGTGGGAGGGGATGCCGGGCTGCAGGCTGTCAGTGTGCCGGTGAGGACCATGCTGGCCAGAAGGGCCGGGAAATGCGTGCGAATGATCATGGTGGATTCTCCAGGATATCGGGGGCGCTGATGGTGCGCCCACTGCTTTGCGCATGAACAGGGTGGTTTTGTTGGCGCGGTGGAATTCTGCTTGTCAGCCAGCACGTTGCAGGCGCTGGATGGCCTGTTGCAGGGTGGCCGTGGTGCAGCCGAAGTTGAGGCGCAGGAAGCCGGGCAGGCCGAAATCCCGGCCATCCGAGAGGCCGATGCCTGCTTGTTCAGCATATGCCACGGGGTTTTCCAGCCTGGTTTGCCGGCAATCCATCCAGGCAAGATACGTGGCTTCCGGCTTGATGACGCGTAGCCCCTGCACGCCCTTCAGGGCCATCACCTGCTCGCGGTTCTTGCGCAGGTAATCCAGCAGGGCAGCACGCCATGGCGCGCCATGCTCATAGGCCGCAATGGTGGCGGCCATGCCAAGGATATTGAGATGGGGAGCGATGCCGGCCATGGCACTCTGGTAGTTCCGGCGCAGGGTGGCATTGGGAATGATGGCGAAGGCGGCCCCCAGGCCTGGGATGTTGTAGGTCTTGGAGGGCGCCATCACGGTGATGGTGCGATTGGCGATTTCAGGCGAGAGCATGGCGAAAGGCCGATGCCGGAGGCCGGCCTCCAGAATCAGCTCGCAGTGGATTTCATCACTGACTACCACGAGATCATGTTTTTCTGCATAAGCCGCAATGCCCTTCAGTTCGGCCTCGCTCCATACACGGCCTATGGGGTTGTGCGGGTGGCAGAGGAAAAGCCCGCGGGTTTTTGGCGTGTGTGCCGCTTCCACGGCCGCCATGTCCCAGGTCCAGTTGTGATTTTCATCCAGTGGCACACGCACGCATTCGCGCTCCATGTGTACAGGAGCAGTGAAGAGAGCGGGATAAACCGGCGTGGCCGTGACAATGGCATCGCCACGCTCACCGATGGAGCGTGCTGCGATATTGAGTCCGGAGACAAGACCCGACAAAGGCACTATCCATTCCGGCTGCACGGTCCAGCCGTAATCGCGCAGCATGGCCATGATGATGGCCTGGTTGAATGCCGGCGTGGTATGGCCGTAACCGAAGACGCCGTGGGCAATACGCTTTTGCAGTGCGGTAATCACTTCCGGCGGTGCGGCGAAATCCATGTCCGCCACCCACATGGGGATGATGTTCTCGCCGCTGGCGGATTTTTTCCCCGCGTACTTGGCCCATTTGATGGAGTCCGTGCCGCGGCGGTCTATGGCTGTGTCGAAATCGTAATGCATGGGTTTGATAGTTTTCAGTCGGAGATTGTCATCGGAATGGTGTGCGTGGGCGTGATGCAGGTGGCAGAGCCTGATTGTGATAAGGCCGAGGTGGCAACGGCAAACTGCAGTTCGCGGTGGGCTGTCGCGACCCCGGCTTCCGGTGTGTTTTCCTGCACGATGTAGCGCAGGGACAGCACAGCTGCACCACTGGCGCCTGTCATGGCAAAAAAATCGGAGGTTTCTTCTGCCATGCCGAAGGCATTCCCATCATCGACAAAACTCCAGATATAGCTCTCCAGCAGATCATATTCATCGTCAAACGTGATGTTGATGTTGGGAATGGTGTGGGGGCCGTTGAGATTGATGCTAAGACCGTCTGCATGTGGTCGTTGCTGGGCGTAGAGACTAGCGGCTTGGTGTGCTGGCATGAAATTCGCCGTGATGTTGCCCTCACTGTCCACCGAGAAGGAGCAAGGAGTATCTGTGCCCTCAAGTGTTCCTTCATGTTGGGCGGCCATGCCATATCCAGCCAAGCTTTTTGCCGGTGATGCAAATACTGCTGCTTCAGCAGTAGGTGCCCATGACGAAAAGCTCCGTGTGATGTTCACCGGGAGGTCTAGCACGATGCCCAGATTCAACTGGAACTGGTTGATGCCTTGTTCCTGCATGAGCAGGCCTATTTCATCCAGCAATGCATCCAGTGCATTACCGTCCTGCGAGAGAGTTTTGGCAATCAATATGTCGCGTACGGGATCCATGCCGACAGGCAGGGTCATGCCCAGTGCCTGCAGGCGGCTTGCCAGTATTTCCAGTGCATCGGCCTGCTCGCTCCGGCTGAACGTGCGCAGGGGTGTGTTATAGAAGCGGGCAAAGGCAGGCTCGAGTGAGGGTGTGCCCAGCAGGGTTGCCAGCAGCAACTCCGACAGTGGGGTGATGTTGGTCGTGCCGGTACCTGAAACGAGAGCGTGCAGGGTGTGAACGATATCGGCGTCATCGGTATGGCTGACCTGTACCAGACAGGGCAGCGTTATGGCACTGACATCGAACTGATAATAGCCGTCGTGGCGGGTGGTGGCAGTGGAGGAGGCGAGCCCTCCCGCACACTTGAGTGTGACGGTGCTGCCGCTGATGGCTTCGCCTGTGGCGGCCACGCCGGAAATGATGCCGCTGAGAGGGGTCTTGTTGTCATCCGGGCCGCAGCCAGCCAGTGCAAGTATTGCCAGTGCGGCAAGAGTGCCGGGGATGATTCTCATGATGTTTTCCCGAGTGTGCGGCGTGAGAGAGGCCAGCTTCTTGTTTGCCCGCGAATCTAGCAAGCCGCTCTGTGGCTGAAAACCGGTGGAATTACGGACTCAGTGGGGCTGTGTCAGCTAGTTCCTGTGCCACATAGTGGCTCACCATGTCGGCCAGCCCCTGGGCCAGCGCTTCATAGGTGATGGGGGGATTCGGATCGGAAAGGTGCCGCACCACGGCAAAGATGCCGCCGTTGATGAAGATGTAGCTCATGGCAGGAATGTGTTTCAGCTTCATGTGTTCCGGGTGATGCATCACGTGCTGCATCACAATCTCGGTGAGTATCTGGGTAATGGGCCCCATGTAGTCCTTGATGTCCACACGAAGGGCCTGGCGCGCGCATTTGAGGTAGCGCTGGTCATTCCTGCTCAGGAATTCGCCGAAATGCCTCAGCATGAGCTTGATGGCATCGCCAATCGGCAGGCGCACGATTTCAGGAACCAGCGGCTGCAGCATGGCGACCACATCGGCCACGAAGCGCTGGTTCATGGCCTCGAAGATGGCTTCCTTATTGGTGAAATACTCATAGAGCGAGCCGACGCTGATGCCGGCAATGTCGGCGATATGGCGGGTGGTGGTGGCATCGGAACCACGCTCGGCCACACAGATGAAGCCGGCCTCGATGATGGCATCGACCGTGGCCTTGGAACGTTGTTGCTGGGGCTTGCGGGCCATGAGGGCTCCAGAGGCGTGAGGCCAGCCTTGGCCAGGGGCTTTGCAGACAGATTGTCGCAGTGATTTGTCAGACAAGGTTCCGAGTTGAATCCGAACAAATGATCGGAATAAGGTGACATCCATCAATGTAATGGTCAATGCGGCAGGTCAGGGCTTGCCGCGGATGACGGCAGATGGGGATGTCCATGTTTGGCAATGTGTTCGGCAAGAAGATAACGAAAGGTTCGGCAGCGGTTGTCACTGGGGCGGGCAGCGGCATAGGCCGTGCCTTTGCGCTCGAACTGGCGAAACGGGGCGGGCGCGTGGTGTGTGCGGACATCCGTCTGGCTACTGCAGAGGAAACGGTGGAGATGATCCTGGCTGCCGGTGGTCAGGCTTTGGCGCTGGAGTGTGATGTTTCCAGTCTTGCGGCGGTGGAAGACCTGGCCGCAAAAGCCGAACAGTGGCTGCGGGCACCGGTGGATCTGGTGGTGAACAACGCGGGCGTCGGCATAGGCGGCAAGCCGATCGGTGACATTCCCCTGGAGGACTGGCACTGGACCGTGGGCGTGAACATGTGGGGCGTGATCCACGGCTGCCATGTCTTCGCACCGAAGCTTCGTGCCTTGGGGCGGGGTGGCATCATCAATGTCTGCTCCACGGCCAGTTTTGCTGCGGCTCCGCTCATGGGACCCTACAACGTCACCAAGGCCGCCGTGCTGGCCCTTTCGGAAACCCTCAAGGCAGAACTTGCCGGCACCGGCATTCACGTCACGGCGCTTTGCCCGACTTTCGTCAAGACCAACATCGTGCGCGACGGCCGCATTCCGCAGAACACCTCGAAGATGGGACAGCGCCTCATGGAATGGACAGGCCATTCTGCCGACAGCGTGGCCATCACCACCCTCAATGCCCTCGACCGCAATCAGCTTTATGTGTTGCCGCAGTTCGATGCGCGCATGGTGTGGCGCATGAAGCGTCTGGCGCCGGTCAGCTACAACCGGGGTTCCGGGCTTATCGGGCGCTTCATGGCGCCTTGAAGGCACGAAGCTTTTTTCTGACGTCTGTTATCCAACAAGAGGATATGCACCATGGCATCGATTGATCTCGACAAGATGCTGCTCAAGATAAGGTCCACGCAATGGGCACTGGCGGATATCGACTGGGAGGCACCCGGTGCCGACATGGTCACCCCGGAGCAGTGGCCCAAGCTGAAGGCCTTCATGGCGGACCTCATGTGGATCGAACATGTGGGGGCCCGCGGCTTTGCCGCCATGGCCAAGAATGCGCCTACGGAAACCTTGCGTGAAATCTACTCCTACTTCCACGCCGAAGAGCAGCGCCACGCCAATGCCGAAATGGCGCTGATGAAGCGCTGGGGCATGCTGGAAAGTGACGACGATCTACCCGAGCCCAACATCAACCTGCGTCTGGTGATCGAGTGGCTGGACCGTTATGCAGACGAGATGCCTTTCCATGTGCTGGGGGCGGTGATTCCCATGCTGGAGATCGCGCTGGATGGTGCGCTCTGCAAGTTCCTGCTGGAGACCGTGCATGATCCTGTCTGCCACCAGGCCTTCGAGCGCATCAACGATGACGAGTCACGCCATCTTGGCGTCGGCTTCACCGTGATGGAGTTGCAGGGCTACAACAAGACCACCATCGAGCTCATGAAGATGATGGGGCCAATTGTCGATCCGCGCCTCTTGCTTGGCATTGCCGCTTACTTCCCGCTGCTCAACAAGATGCGTGACAACATCGTCAAGCTGGGCCTGCCGGAAGAAAAGCTTTACGAGGTCATGAAGAAGTTCGAAAAGATAGGCGGTCGTACGCGTGATGGTCGCCGTAATCCTTGGTTCCAGCTCATCAAGCAGCATGGTCGCTGGATGGTGAACCGCAATAACAAGCTGTATCACGTACCCGTGGATGCCGCCGTGAAGCTCACGGGCTACATTCCGAGAAAGGCCTTGCCTCCGGTGCCGACCTGGGTGAAAGAACTGACGTGGAAGCCGGCGGCCTGAGGAATTGATGATGAATGATTTTGTGTCTGTAAAGCCGGCGCGTGTGGCCAAGGGAAAGGCGACAGGAAAGGCAGTGGGAAAGCCGCAGGCTGTAAAAGCCGTGGATGTGCTCATAGTCGGTGCCGGTTTTGGTGGCCTGGGTGCCGCCATACGGCTGATGCAGCAGGGTGTGAACGATATCGTCATCCTGGAGCGTGCCGATGATGTCGGTGGTACGTGGCGTGACAATACCTATCCGGGTGCAGCCTGCGACATCCCATCCAATCTCTATTCCTATTCTTTTGCGCAGAATCCGGACTGGTCACGCGCCTATTCCGGTAGTCGCGAGATACTGGGCTATGTGCGTCATCTGGTAAGAGAATTCGGCCTCCAGCCCCTGATACGTTTCGGTCGTACGGTGAACGGGCTTTCCTTTCAGGAAAAAGAAGGTGTGTGGGAGGTGACAACGGCGGGAGGAGAAGTGTTTCGCGCGCGCTCCGTGATTTCTGCCTCGGGTGGCCTTGCCAATGCCAGTTTCCCCAAGATTGCCGGCATTGAAACCTTCGAAGGCCACAAGATACACAGCGCACGCTGGGATCATGATTACGATTTTGCCGGCAAGCGTGTTGCCGTGATCGGTACCGGTGCCAGCGGCGTGCAGATCATTCCCGAACTGGTGAAAGTGGCGAAGAGTGTCAAGGTATTCCAGCGTACGCCGGGCTGGGTGTTGCCGCGTCCGGATTATCAGGCGCCGGAATGGAACAAGGCTTTGTTCCGTCGCCTGCCGGCAGCACAGATGGCCGTGCGCAAGGCGCTGTTCTGGGGTCACGAATCCATGGCCTTCAGTTTCATCTGGAATACGCCCATGACGGCGTTGGTGGAGCGTGTCAGCCTGGCGCACCTCAACCATCAGGTGAGGGACCCTTGGTTGCGCCGTCAGTTGACGCCGGATTTCCGTATCGGCTGCAAGCGCGTGCTGGCCTCCAGTGATTACTACCCGGCACTGCAGAAGGAAAACTGCAAGCTCATCACCTGGCCCATTGCCACGATTTCGCCTCAGGGCATACGCACGGCGGAAGGCATCGAGCATCAGGTGGACTGCATCGTGTTTGCCACCGGTTTTGACGTGAACAAGTCCGGTACACCGTTTCCGGTAACGGGGGTCAATGGTCGCGTGCTGGCTGAAGAGTGGTCGCGTGGTGCGCAGGCCTACAAGAGCATGAATGTCTCGGGTTATCCGAACCTGTTCTTCATTCTCGGCCCCAATTCCGGCCCCGGGCACAACTCTGCGCTGGTCTATATGGAGTCGCAGATCGGCTATGCCGTACAGGGCGTGAAGACCTTGCTGGACAAAAACCTGAAAGCACTGGATGTCAAACCGGACGTGCAGAAGCAATACAACAAGGTCTTGCAGAAGCGCCTCGCGAAAACCAACTGGAACTCCGGTTGCAAGAGCTGGTACCTCACGGAAGATGGTTACAATGCCACCATGTATCCCGGCTTTGCCACGCAGTATGCGCGGCAGATGCAGGATTTCGTGCTGGAAGATTATCGTCTTGAGGGCAGGTGAACGTGTCGGTACCGGTAACAGCAGTGCCTGAAGAGGCCCGCGTGGCGGATGTTCTTGAAAGTCTGGAGCGCGGATTCATCAGTGAAGTGGGGCCGGCGTATCTGGCTCTGGCCCGCGTCCCGAAGGCGGAACGTATCCAGCGGTGGCGCTATCGCAGCGTGATGCCGTTGCTGCATCGCCTGCATGGTACGGTCACCGGGCTGCGCAGTTGCCACCGTTTTGTCGACGGCCAGCGCATGGTCTGGTTGCAGGGTGGCAATGCTGCCGGCGAGCCCGTGGTCCTGTTGCACGGTTTTGGCGCCAGCAAGGAAAACTGGCTGCCGCTGCTGCCGTTTCTTGCACGCCGCTATCACCTCTTCATTCCTGACCTGCCTGGCTGGGGCGAGAGCCGTTTCCATACCGAGGCGGTGTATGGCATGGATCAACAGGTGGCACGGGTTGCGGGGTGGATGGGCATGGTGCTGCCGTCTGCGGCGCATGTGGTGGGCAGTTCCATGGGAGGCGGCATTGCCGGGCTCCTGTCGGCACGTCACCCGCAGCAGGTGCGCAGTGTCACGCTGATGAATGCCGCCGGCGTGGCCGGCACGCAGACCACGGTATTCGAGCAGCAACTCATGCAGGGCCGTAATGGCCTCATTGCCCACAACATGAAAGGTGTGCTGGACCTGCTGACTACCGTCATGGAAAGCCGTGCGCTGGCGCTGCTGATGGCGCCTGCCATGTACTGGGACCTGGTGTCGCGTCGCCATGTGAACGAGCACATGTTCCGGCATCTTTTGCAGAATGCACCGGACGAGACATTGCCGGCATTCTCCGCCATCACGGTGCCGGCTTTCATCCTCTGGGGAGAGCAGGACCAGGTGCTGCATGCCTCCTGCGCCCACACCTTCAAAACACTGATTCCCGGGGCCCGGCTCAAGATTTTGCCGGGCATAGGGCATCTGCCCATGGTGGAGACACCGCATCGCACGGCCAGCCTGCTGCGCCGTTTCTGGAAGGACATCCGGCAGGGCAAGACACAAGTCAGCTTGCCGTAGCAGGGACAGGGCGGCCACAATGCCGCCCATGTCACGCCATCCTTTTCTTTGCTTCTGCCTCGCGCTTGCCCTTCTCTTGAACGGGCTGGTCGTGGTCCATGCGGCTCCCGGCCATGCAGGCTTGGGCATGCCTGCCGCTCAGGCGGTGGACATTGTGGAAAAGGCTCCTTGTCATGACATGGAACACATGCAGGACGACTTGCCGCCTGCAAGCGACGCCCACAATGACATGTCCTGTTGCCAGGGATCACTCTGCAACTGTGCCTGCGCATTCCAGTTGCAGGCCGCCGTGCCGGGCATGATGCCGGGATCGCTCTGGCAGCCGGTGCAGACGGGCTCCACTGGTAATCGCTACCGCTCCATTGATCCGGCCCTGATTCTCCGTCCGCCCATTGCCTGAACTCTTCACCTTTATCCCGGTGACGAGCTTTCGTCGTTGTTCTGGCTTGCGCATGCACGGAGTTCCCTCATGCCAAAATTTCCCCTGAGTGATGCTTCACCCGGCGCTGAACTGTGTCCGGCTTCTTCCCCGCCACCCTTGCAGCTTTCTCTTTCCCGTCGTCGTTTTGTTGAAGGCATGGCGCTGGGAGGGCTGGCGCTGGCAGCAGGTTTTCCCGGCCATTCGCCTGCGGCCCAAAACATTTCCCGGTCCGACGCGATCATGGAAATGAAAGGCCCGTCGCTTGATCTCGTGGTGGGTGAGCAGCGTGTCAATTTCACGGGCCGCTGGCGTACGGCCATCACTGTCAACGGCTCCTTGCCGGCGCCTGTCCTGCGTTTTCGCGAGGGCGACACCCTGACCCTGCGGGTTCGCAATACGCTGGAGGAAGACACTTCCATCCACTGGCATGGCTTCATCCTGCCGGCCAACATGGATGGTGTGCCGGGCCTCAGCTTCCACGGCATCCACCCCGGCGAAACATTCACCTACACTTTCCCGCTCCAGCAAAGCGGCACCTACTGGTATCACAGCCACTCCGCCATGCAGGAGGCGCGAGGCCTGTATGGCGCCATCATCGTCGAGCCACGTGAGCCGGAACCTTTCCATTACGACCGCGAGCACGTGATCCTGCTTTCCGACTGGAGCGATACCGATCCGCATCGCATCCTGTCCAATCTCCGCAAGCAAGGGGCGTACTACAACCATCACCAGCGTACCGTGGGTGACTTTTTCCGCGACATGAAAGCAAAAGGGTTGGCAGCGACTTGGGCAGACCGCAAGGCCTGGGGGCAGATGCGCATGACCCCGACTGACCTGGCCGACGTTTCTGCGGCCACCTACACCTATCTTGTGAACGGCAGCACCCCGGCCGCCAACTGGACCGGCCTGTTCCGGCCGGGTGAGAAACTGCGGTTGCGCTTCATCAACGCAGCAGCAATGACGTATTTCGACATCCGCATTCCCGGCCTGAAAATGACCGTGGTCGCCGCCGACGGGCAGAACGTGCAGCCTCTGGAGATTGACGAGTTCCGCATTGCCGTGGCGGAAACGCTGGACGTGATCGTGGAGCCGCGTGCGGAGGCCTACACGATCTTTGCGCAGAGCATGGACCGTACTGGCCATGCCCGTGCCACGCTGGCCGTGGCGGCCGGCATGTCGGCTGCTGTTCCTGTATTGGACCCGAGGCCGTTGCTCAGCATGGATGACATGGGTCATGGTGGCATGCATGGTGATCACGGCAATGGCGCGCAAGCTGCCAAGAGTCACGAGGCTCATGGTGAACACGCTGCTCATGCCGGCCATGGCGCTCAGGTAACCACGGTGATGCAAAAGCATCCTGCCAGCGAGACCGGCAATCCCGGTGTCGACATGCAAACCATGATGCCGTTGCCACGCTTGGCCGATCCGGGCATAGGCCTGCGCGAGAGCGACCGTGACGGCCAGGGTAGGAAGGTGCTGACCTATGCCGATCTCCGTAGCCGCTTTGCCGATCCCGATGGCCGCATGCCCTCGCGCGATATCGAGTTGCACCTCACCGGTCACATGGAACGCTATGTCTGGTCTTTTGATGGCATCCCTTTTGCCAGTGCCGAGCCTCTGCGCCTGAAATACGGCGAACGTGTGCGGCTGACACTCGTCAACGACACCATGATGGAACACCCCATCCACCTGCACGGCATGTGGAGCGACCTGGAGGACGAAGAAGGAAATTTCCTTGTGCGCAAACACACTATCAGCATGCCGCCCGGCACGAAACGAAGTTTCCGCGTAACGGCAGACGCGCTCGGGCGCTGGGCCTTTCATTGTCATTTGTTGATGCACATGGATGCCGGCATGTTCCGTGAAGTGCGGGTGGAGGCGTGAACATGGAAAGCATATTCCTGATTATGGGCCGCCTCTTTTTTTCGATGTGTCGTCTCTGCGCAGGCGGGGACCCGGTGACTCTTGTTTCTGCCAGCCTCCGTACAAGGCACTGGGTTCCCGCCTGCGCGGGAACGACAGTGTTGTTTGGCATGTTGGTGATGAGTTCGCCCACCTTCGCCATGGACGACCACGCCCATCATCACCCCATGCACGCCGACCACACGACGCACGACGCTCATGCCACTCACGCCATGCCGTCGCCCTCCACCGAAACTGCCTATCCGCCCCCCACGCCGGAAGAACTCGCCGCCGCCTTCCCTGATCTCGGTGGCATGGACATGCAGGAGCACATGGGCAACGCCCGCTACTTCCTGCTCCGCGCCGACCGCTTCGAAGCGCAGGACGCCGACGGCCACACAGCCCTCGCTTGGGAAGCCAGCGCCTCTTGGGGTGACGCCTTCAACCGCCTGTGGCTCACCAGCGAAGGTGAGCGCGGGCAGGGCCGCACCAGGCATCTCGACACCCGTCTTTACGGCAGCCACGCCTTCGCGCGCTGGTGGGACGCCACGCTGGGCCTGCGGCAGCAGGGCGGGGCGGGCCCGGACCGCACTTTTCTTTCTTTGGGAGTACAGGGACTGGCACCGTATTTCTTCGAGGTAGGTGCCGCTGTCCATGTGGGTGAGGGTGGCCGCACGGCGCTGGATGTGGAGCTGGAATACGAAATGCGCCTCACCAATCGCCTCATCCTGCAACCGCGTCTGGAGATGAACGCGCAGGGCAAGGCCGACCCTCAAAAGGGCCTGGGCCGAGGCCTGACCGATACCGCCCTCAGCCTGCGCCTGCGCTACGAAATCCGCCGCGAGTTCGCACCTTATGCCGGCATCGAGTGGTCCCGCCAGTGGGGCGACACAGCGGACCTGGCCCGTGCCGCCGGCGAGGATGGCCGTGAGGCCAGGCTGCTGGCGGGCGTGCGTCTCTGGTGGTGAGCGCGCCACCGCTCCGTAATACCGTTCCCGCCTACCGCATTCATGGTATTCAGGCGCGGCCGGATTCATTGCAGAGTCGCCGCATCGTGACGTATACGTGGCAGCCATGAACGGAGAAACGGGCGGGAACAACGTGCCGGTGCCATGCCGGGTGCTGCTCGTCGAGGACGACGGGCCCTTGCGCGAGCGTTTCGCGCGCATCCTGGAGGCGTGGCCGGGCGGGCAGCTCGTGGCGGCCTGCGAGACCCTGGCAGAGGCGGTGCACGCCCTGCAAACGCAGGTGGTGGACCTGCTCATGACCGACCTGCGCCTGCCCGATGGCCACGGCACGCAGGCCATCCGCCTGCTGCGCGCCATCAATCCTGCTGCCGATGCCATGGTGATTTCCGTGCTGGCGGACGATGCGACCGTCATCGAGGCCATTGAGGCCGGTGCCGCCGGTTACCTCCTCAAGGATGCCGACTCCCTGGAACTGGTGGAGGCCATCGAGGAGTTGCGCGCCGGCCGCTCTCCGATTTCTTCCTCCATCGCCCGCGTCATCGTGCGCCGCCTGAACGCGCAGGCCCCGGCCCCGACGCCCGCACCGCTGGCGGAGGCGCTCACGCCACGGGAAACGGAAATCCTCTGGGGCATTGCCAAGGGCTTCACCTATGCCGAACTGGCGGAGCGGCTCGGCATGTCGCGGCAGACCGTTCCCGTCCACATCAAGAGCATTTACCGCAAGCTGGCGGCCAACAACCGTTCAGAGGCGGTCTTTGAGGCTTCGCGCCTGGGGTTGATCCGGTTGTGAGGCGCGCTGTCTGGGTGTTGCTGTGGGGCTTGTTCATCGTGGCCGGCAGCGCGCCGCTGTGGCTGCCGCTTCCCGAGCCACAGATGCCCGCCATCAACAGTGTCACGCGCGTGGATGCGGCGAGTGGAGAGGCAGCCGGGCCGGTTTCCCTGCCGGTCGCGCACGCAGAGCGGGGCGGCTCGGCGCATTACCGCCTCAGTTTCCCGCTTGCCCGGGTGCCGGAGCAGCCGCTTTATCTCTTCATTCCCATGTTCAGCCAGCGCGTCACCGCCGAGGTGGCAGGCCACCTTATCGGTGATACGGGAAACCGGGCGCTGATGCTGGGGATGGCCTCGGGGGGCGTGGCGCTCCTGCCTTTGCCGCCCCTCTTGCTGGCGGAAGGCGAGAACGTCATCGACCTACACCTGCAATCCGTTGGAGTGATGCGGGGCTACCTGTCGCCGGTTTACATCGGCACTGCTGCCGAGCTGGCGCCTTACTACCACGTCCGGGTTTTCCTGCTGGAATACCTGCGCCTGATGGTGCTTGCCGGCCATCTGCTGATTGCCGTGGTGGTGCTGGTGCTCTGGTTGTACCGGCCCCGGGAGCCGCTCTTCGGCTGGCTGACGCTGTTGCTGCTGACCTCGATACCGGCCTATGCCAGCCTGATCGGGCACCTGCATCCGCGCATCTTCGACTTCCTGCCGTATGCCTTCATTGTCCTGGCGGCGGCCAGCGCCATCTTTCCCGTCATGGCCCTGCTCATCGTCGGGCTGCCGGTGCCACGCTGGCTCAAGATCGCCGCCTGGGCGGTGCCGCTGGCCTGCATGGCGCTGGCGCTGACGGGGCTCGTACCCGTGCGCCAACTCGCCTTGCTGGTGAATATGCCCCTCAACATCGCCGGCCTCCTGGCCAGCCTGCTCATCATCGGTTGGGGGGCCGTGGTCAGGCGTTTGGGGGAGGCCTGGCTGCTCCTGCTGCCGCTACTCCTGGCCGCCCTGGTGAGCGGGCACGACATCGCGGTGATGGCGGGAAAGCTGGACGGGCCCGTGCTTCTCTCCGTCTACTACCGCCCGCTCATCCTCATCGGCATTTCCATGATCCTCATGCGCCGCTTGAGCGTCAGCCTCACGCAACTGGACAACGTCAACGTCTACCTCACGCAGCGCCTGGCCGAGCGCGAGGCGGAACTGGCGCGGCTGCATGCGGAGGAGCGGCGCGAGGCCGCGCAGCGCGTGCGCCATGAGGAGCGCCAGCGCCTCACCGTGGACCTGCACGATGGCCTGAGCGGGCATCTCGCCTCCATCATCGCCCTGGCCGAGCGCGAGCGGGCGGGGGACATCGAGCGTTCGGCGCGCGAGGCGCTGGACGACCTGCGCGTGGTCATTCATTCGCTGGATATCAGCGACCGGGAGCTCACCGTGGCGCTCTCCGGTTTTCGCGAACGGCTGGAGCGTCAGCTCCGGCGCATGGGTATCGTGCTGGACTGGTCCATGGCGCGGTTGCCGGAAATCGCGGGCGTCACGCCAACACATGCCCTCAACGTGCTGCGCATCCTGCAGGAAGCGGTGACCAATGCCCTGCGCCACGGCCCGGCCACGCGTATCAGCCTGCGTGGCGACATCGAGACGGGCGACCGTGCCCGTATCGAAGTCGAGAACGACGGCCAGCCCTTCGCCCCGCAGGGCCGCGGCTCGGGCCTGGACAACATGCGCCGCCGCGCCCTGCAACTGGGCGGTGACCTGCGCATCGAGGCGCTGGCGGCCGGCACCCGGCTGACGCTGGTGCTGCCGCTGCAATTGCCAGCGCCGGAACAACCGTCCTCCGATCTGCCCTGAGCGTCTTTCCCGAGCCCCTGTTTCTGCGGCCCTTACCATGTTCATGGTATTCCGGTGCCCCTGTCCGGGCGTCAACCTCGTCCCTTTACGGGTTCCATTGGCTGCGTCGAGGAAGACACCATGCACAACGACATGAAAGAACAGAAAAAAACAGGGGTGGGGCAGGTCTTGCCGATGACACTGGCGCTGGCCATGGCGCTGTCGCCGGGTCTTGCCGCCGCCAGCAGTTGCCCGGCCATGCTGGACGACATCAAGGCCAGGATCGGCAGCCTTTCCAGTGATGCCAGCACGACAGAAGGCAATGTGAAGAAGGATTTCGAGTCCGCCTCCAGCAAGGATTATTCCCAGAAATTCTTTGATGCGTTCGAGGCGCTGAACAAGTCCGCCAAGGACGCCACGCAACTGGTCAACAGTGGCTACAACCTCGCGGGCTTCACCTCGCCGCTCGCCGAAGGCAAGCAGCAGACCAAGCTGCCGCCCAAGGTCACCACCACCATGGCCAATGCCGAGCAACTGGCCCAGGCGGCGGCCAACGAGGACAACACCAAGCTCGACATTGCCCAGATCCGTTGCAGCCAGAGCACCGAAGACGCGGCCCTGGGCGCGGCGCTCGGCCAGCTCGACAGCGCGACCACCGACAAGTTCAAGACGGCGAAGAAAACCATCTGCAAGGTGGTGCATGTGGCGGCCGACCTGCAGGACAAGAAGCAGAAGCTGGACGACCTCCGCAAGAACGGCTACCCGCTGTTCTTCCTGCATGCCAAGGACAAGAAGACCTTTGACGGTCAGTACGAGCGCACCATCCAGTTCAAGCTGGACCTGCGCCTGTATGCCCAGTACCCGGACACCGCGGAAATCAACGGGGGCGACCAGAAATTCCTCTTGGGCAAGGTCGAAGACATCAGCCTCTCGTACAACACCTATTACAAGTGGAGCGACAACAACTGGGAAAAGCTCAACCTCTACCAGTACCTGATGAGCGACACGAGCGGCAAGGAAGTCTGCGTGCCCATGTTCAAGGCGACTGACAGCGTGAGCGTGTCGCTGTGCATCAAGGATTTCTCCCTGAACAGCAGCAAGGATTCCCTCAAGCTCAAGACCTCCGCCAAATTCAAGTACAAGGGCGACAGCAAGAGTGTGAGCCTGCCCACCGTGACCATTCCTGCGCCCTTTGGTTATCTCGCCGACGTGTCCGACATGAAGGAAAAGAAGATGCAGGACCTCAAGGACAAGTCCGTGGAACGCATTGCCGACCTGATGGGCAAGCACGGTGACCTGGTCAGCAAGGCGCAGGAATGGAAGGCGCAATGCGGCGGCTGAACAGGCAACCGGTAGACAAGGCCCGGGTGAGGGGGCGGCCGGCACTGTTTCTGGTGCTGGGCGCCAGCCTGGCGCTGACGGGTTGTGGCGGCCTGCCGCGCCAGCCCGTCCAGATGGAAGCGCCGCAGAACCTGGGCAGCTACGACTGGCGGCGGCATTTCGAATACGGCATCGCGCTCCTGCAAAGCGACCGGCTGGAGCAGAACAGGGTCGTGTTCGCGCGCGCCGCCTTCGCCAGTGCCGCGCGCCTGGCCCGCGACCATGCGCCGTCCCATGCCGGACTCGGCCTCACCGAAATGGGCCTGGGCAATTTCTCCGAAGCGCAGATCGCCTTCATGAATGCCGCGCTGGCCGAGAACCGCAGCCAGTACTGGGCGCTCTCGGCCCTGGCGGCGCTGCGCAATGGCGACGAGCGCGTGGCCCGCACGCTGTTCGACGCCATGCAGGCCGCCGCCCGGCAGGACGACGACCCGGCCAGCCGCTTCATCCGCGCCGTCTATTCCCCGGCGGATACGACGTATGCCGCGCCCTTGGTGACGATTCCCCACGCGACCGGCAGCGGCGGCATCAGTGACGAGTTGACCTGCGATGCCGGGAACCGCGACGAAGCCCCGGCCTGCCGCAACCTCAATGTCACCGCCAGCGTGTATTTCGTGCGCCGTTATTTTTCCGATGCCGTGACGCGCGGCAGCGGTTTCCTCAACGACCTGGCCGTGCGGCTGGGAGCGTCGGAAGGCGACAACACCTACCAGTACGAGAAGACCTGGGACAGCGACGGCAGCGTGTCGCGTTCGCGCCGGCTGCTCCTGCAACCGCACCTGTCCGTGCCGGACATCCAGTACGCGCTGCGATTCGCGCCGATGAACAACGGCAGCAGCGTCCACATCAACGCCACGCCGTCGGTCATCACCACCATCGGTGAAACCTCGGAAGTGCGCGAGGGCTCCGACATCACCATCCTGTTTGCCGGCAGCCAGAACAGCAACGCCACCGAATACACGGCCAAGACCGGCACGATGCTGAACATGCAGCCGGAGTCGGCCACGCCGGAGTTCGTGAAGCTGAAGCTGGATTTCGAGTTCAGTTCGGTGGCGGCGCTGGAGCCCGCGCAGAATTCGCAGGTGCTCAATGTGTCGACCAACAAGTACACCGTGTCCGGGCATTTTCCCTATGGTCGCCCGGTGGTGCTGGGCACGATCAGCAACGGCAGGCAGCAGCACGACAGCGCGGGCCAGTCGGGCTTGCGTCGCGTGCCGGGCATCGGCGGTGCATTTGGCAGCTCGCGTGAGGAAACGGCCTCCTCCGAGACCCTGGTGCTGGGCGTCCTGTCCGAGCCGGCGGTGTTTCGCGGTTCGCACGAGATGCGTGTGCTGGAGGCGATGCGCACCATGGGCGTGGCCACGCCCGAGTACGCCAGCATCCGCCGGCGCCAGGTGCTGTACCAGGCACCGGATGTGTCCGGCTTCCTCGCGGCGTTCCTGCGCGAGCAGGTGATGCGCTGAAGCCGGGAAGGGAAGCGGGCCTGCGAGAGCAGCGCCGTGACCGGCTGGAAAACTCATGAAAATTGGCGGCGGGTGCTTCGCTTCGCGTGAGCGGAGCGCCTTTCGTCAGATAGCCTGTCGGCCATCCTGAAATATCGTGACCAGTTGGTTCTATTGCTGACGGCCTTCATTACCATGCGCCGACGTGAAGGAGCGCCTGACGATGAAACTGATCAAGCCCATAGACCGGATGTTCCTGCTGCTGGAACGGCGCCAGCAGCCCATGCATATCGGAACCCTCCAGCTTTTTTCCTGGCCGGAGGAGGCCGGTGACGATTACGTGAGCCGGCTGGCCGAACACCTGCGGACGTTCACGACCATCCAGAAACCGTTCAACCAGCGCGTCGTCACCCGCTTCGGCCAGCATTTCTGGAAAGAGGACACGCAGTTCGACCTGGAACACCACTTCCGCCATTCCGCGCTGCCCAAACCCGGCCGCATCCGCGAGTTGCTGGCCTATGTGTCGGCCGAGCACAGCAACCTCATGGACCGCGAGCGTCCGCTCTGGGAGGCGCATTTGATCGAGGGCGTGGAGGGTCGCCGCTTCGCGCTCTATACCAAGATGCACCACTCCATGATGGATGGCATGGCCGGCATGCGCCTCATGATGCGCACGCTGGGCCAGGGCCCGGACGCGCGCGACATTCCGCCGGCCTGGGCCGTGCCGCCGCTGTCGCGCAAGGAGCGTGATCCTGCCGCGCAGCAAAGCCGGGGCGAATGGCTGACGGAGCAGTTGCGCGTGGAAGTGGCACGCCATGCCATGACCCTGCCGCATGTGGCCCGTGAAGTGGGCAAGACTTTGACGCGCCGTCGTGCCCACATCGTGACGGCTTTTGACGCGCCCGCCAGCCTCATCAACCAGCGCATCACCGGCTCGCGCCGTTTCGCCGCGCAGTCCTTTGCCATGTCGCGCATCCGCGCCATCGGCGAGGCCTATGGCGCCACCGTGAACGACGTCGTGCTCGCCATCTGCGGCTCAGCCCTGCGCGATTACCTGCAAAGCCAGAATGCCCTGCCCGACAAGCCGCTGGTGGCGCTGGTGCCGGTGTCCCTGCGGGAAGAGGGCGACGAAGAAGGCGGCAACCAGATCGCGGTGATCCTGGCCAGCCTGGGCACGCACGTGGCGGACCCCGTGCAGCGCCTGCGGCAGGTCATGGATTCGGTGCAGGCCGCCAAGCAGCGCAGCCGCAGCCTCAATGCCCGTGAGCAACTGCTGTACACGGCGGTGTCCATGGCGCCCAGCGGCATCAACCTGCTCACCGGCATGATTCCCGCCTGGCAGTCCTTCAACGTGGTGATTTCCAATGTGCCGGGGCCGCGCGAGCACCTGTACTGGAATGGCGCGCGGCTGGAGGGCATCTATCCGGTGGCTTTGCTCATGAACAATGCCGCGCTCAACATCACGCTCTTGAGCTATGTGGACCAGCTCGAGTTCGGCATCACGGCCTGCCGGCGCACGCTGCCTTCCATGCAGCGCCTGCTGGATTATCTGGAAAACGCCATCCGTGACCTGGAGGAAGCGGCGGCGGGCCAGCCGGCGCAGGCCCGGGTCGCTACGGCCTGAGAGGGCTACAGGGCTGACAGGAATTTGGTGACGGCGGACAGGAATACGTCGTTGCGGTCACCCGCCACCATGTGCCCGGCGCCGCCAACATCGGCGACGCGGGCATGCGGTACGCGCTCACAAAATTCACGGATGATCTCGTCGTCAATCACGTCGCTCTGTGTGCCGCGCACCAGAAGTACCGGCTGTGTCAGCTTGCCGGCGGCGTTATGGAATCGTTCTTCGTCGGCAGGGTCGCTGGCTTCACGGCGCTGCTGGAAGGAGGCAAGCATGGCCGGGTCCCAGTGCCAGTACCAGCGGCCGTTCTCGCGCTGCCGGAGGTTCTTGCGCAAGCCGCTGCTGTCACCTTGCTGCTTGCGTTGGGGCTGGTAATTGCCAACCGCCAGAGCGGCCTCGTCGAGGTTGGCAAAGCCGTCGGGATGGGCGGCCATGAAGCCGAGGATGCGGTCGACACCGTCGGCCTTGAGCCGGGGTGCCACGTCAACCAGGATCAGGGCGCGGGATACTTCGCCGGCAGGGCCAGCGTTGGCCAGCAGTGAGGAGAGTCCGCCCAGCGAGGCGCCTACAAGTACCGGTTGGACGGCCTGTGCCTGTGCCAGCTCTAGCACGTCTTCGGCAAAGTTGCTGACCCGGTAGCTGCCGGGCCAGTCACTGTCGCCATGGCCGCGCATGTCCACCGCCATGGCACGCCAGCCCTTGGCTCCCAGGCTGGCCACGCTGCGTGACCAGGCGTGGCGTGTCTGGCCGCCGCCATGGAGAAAGATCACCGGCACGCCGTCATCCGGGCCAGCCTGGGTGAGAGCCAGCTTGTGGCCGGCACGGGTCTGGAAAACATGAAGTGACATGGACTGCTCCCGGCAAGGGTCTGCCGGATTATGGGGTGGCAGCGTGGAGGGCAGGCATGACGCAAGTGCTCATATCCCCTGACTTTTTCCACCAGTGGCGGGAGCTGCCCGGTTTGGCAGTGGCCCCTGCCAGGCCGCATAATCGGGCAAATCCTCTGCATGAGTGCTCCCGTGTCATTACCGTCCCTGCCGCCGGCTCATCCGGCCTTCGAGCCCCTCCGCCAGATACCCATCGCTTCTCTCAACCTCACCGTGGCCGAATACCGGCACAAAGCTACCGGCGCCACCCATTACCACCTGGCGACCGACAATCCCGAGAATGTTTTCCTGGTGGCATTGCGCACCATGCCCATGGATTCCACGGGCGTGGCACATATCCTGGAGCACACCGCGCTCTGCGGCTCGCGCAAATACCCGGTACGCGATCCTTTCTTCCTGATGATCCGGCGTTCGCTCAATACCTTCATGAACGCTTTCACCTCCAGCGACTGGACGGCTTATCCCTTTGCCAGCCAGAACCGAAAGGATTTCGACAACCTGCTGTCCGTGTATCTGGATGCAGTTTTCTTTGCGCGCATCGACCCGCTTGATTTCGCGCAGGAAGGCATACGCATCGAGTTCGAGAAGCCGGAAGAGAAGGACAGCCCGCTGGTCTACAAGGGCGTGGTGTTCAACGAGATGAAAGGCGCCATGAGTTCGGCACAGTCCGAACTCTGGGAGACCCTGAACAGCCATCTCTTCCCGACCACGACCTATCACTACAACTCCGGTGGCGATCCTGCTGTCATTCCCGACCTGAAATACGAGGACCTGCTGGCGTTCTACAAAGAGCACTACCACCCCAGCAATGCCGTCTTCATGACGTATGGTGACATTCCCGCCGTGGAGTTGCAGGCCAAATTCGAAGAGCGTGCCCTGCACGAATTCACGGCATTGCCCGAGCAGATTCGCGGTCATGACGAAAAGCGTTACAGTCAGCCTTTGCAGGTGCAGGGCAGTTATGCACTGGATGAAGAAGACGCCGAAGAAAAAACTCATATCGTGACAGGCTGGTTGCTGGGCAAGACAGCCAACCTGCGTGAGCGTTTCGAGGCCGAGTTGCTGTCGGGCGTGTTGCTGGAGAACTCAGCATCCCCCTTGCGTCACTTTCTGGAAACGAGCGAGCTGGGGCAGGCGCCTTCTTCCCTTTGTGGCGTGGATGATTCCGGCCGCGAGCTTTCCTTCATGTGCGGTATAGAAGGCTCCGAACCGGAGCGTGCACAGGCGTTTGAAGAGGGCGTGCTCGCCGTGCTGGACGATGTGGCACGCAACGGTGTGCCACAGGAAGATGTGGAGGCCGTGCTGCACCAGCTTGAGCTTTCGCAACGCGAGATTGGCGGCGACGGTTACCCCTATGGCCTGCAGATCATCCTCAATGGCCTGGGGGCGGTACTGCATGACGGTGACCCCGTGGCGCTTTGGGATATCGATGCCGTGCTGGCCGACTTGCGCCTTGCCATACAACAGCCGGATTACGTCAAGGGGCTGGTGCGTCGCTGGCTGCTGGAAAACCCGCATCGCGTACGCCTTGCCCTGCAACCCGATACCGGGCTCAGTGAGAAACGTCGCGAGGCAGAAGCGGCACGTCTGGAAAAAATCCGCAAGGCACTCTCTGCCGAAGCCGCTGAAAAAATCCGTCTCGATTCCGCTGCGCTGCAAAAGCGCCAGACTCAGCACGATGATCCGGAAATCCTGCCGCTGGTAGGCCGCGAGGACATTCCGGCTGATCTTGTGGTGGCAGAGGGTACCGAGAAAAAACTGCTCCTTGGCAAGGATGCTGTGCCGCTGGCCGTTTATGCCCAGGGGACCAACGGACTGGTGTACGAGCAGCTCATCATCGACCTGCCGGATTTCACACCGGAAGAGCAGCCACTGTTGCCGCTCTATACGGCACTGGTAAGTGAGCTGGGTGCCGGTACGCGTGACTATCTGGAAATGCAGCAGTGGCAGTCGCGTGTGTCCGGTGGCTTGCGCATGAGCCTTTCCATTCGTGGCGACATGCATGACCCGGCCAAGGGACTGGGCCATCTCGTGCTGTCCGGCAAGGCACTCAACAACCGCGCAGGCGATTTCAATACCTTGATGCGCAGCACGCTGGAAGAGCTGCGCTTTGATGAAGGCTCGCGTGTGCGCGAGCTGGTCGCTCAGATGAAGGCACGCTGGGAATCCAGCGTGACAGGGCAGGGCCATGGCCTGGCCATGCAGGCGTCGTCTGCTTCTTTCAGTGTGGTGTCGGCGTTCAACCAGCAGGTGTCCGGCCTGAACGGCATCCGCCGCATGAAAGCGCTGGATGCTGCGATTGCAGATGACAGTGAGCTGCAAAAGCTGTTGGCCAGTTTGCAGGTCATTCATGCCAAGGTGCTTGCTGCGCCACGCCGTTTCCTGCTGATCGGCGAGGCAGAGCAATTGCCTGCGCTTGAGGCAGCCATGGGCCAGGTCTGGCAGCCGGCCATCTACACGCCATCCTGTTCGTCTTTCCGTTTCCCGTTGCCGGCGGCTGCGCGTGATGTTGCTTGGCTGGCCAATACGCAAGTGCAGTTCTGTGCCCGTGCCTATGCCGCCGTGCCGCTGGAGCATGCCGATGCCGCTCCTTTGATGCTGCTGGGAGGCTTCCTGCGCAACGGTTTCCTGCACGGTGCCATTCGTGAGCGGGGTGGTGCGTATGGGGGTGGTGCCGGTTATGACAGCAATGCCGCTGCTTTCCGCTTCTACTCCTATCGTGATCCGCGCCTTGCCGAAACCCTGGCGGACTTTGATGCCAGCGTGCAGTGGCTCTTGAACGAAAAGCATGAGCAGCGTCAATTGGAGGAGACCGTGCTGGGCGCGATCTCCGACATGGACAAGCCACTGTCACCATCGGGCGAGGCGCGTCAGGCTTATCACAATGCCCTGTACGGTCGTACGCCTGAGCAGCGTCGCCGGTTGCGCGAACGTTTGCTGGCCGTGTCGCTGGACGACCTGCGTCATGTGGGAGAGCGCTATCTCACCGGCAAGTCCGTGACGGCCGTGATTGCGCCTGCGGCAAGAGCAGCTGATGTCGAGGCGCTTGGCCTCGCTATCGAACGGCTTTGATGATTCTCTTGATGGCCGGCAATGCTCCTGCGGAAGCGTTGCCGGCCATGAATTCCTGAGCAGATATCCATGACCAGACCCGTGATTCATTTCGCCCACGCCAACGGCGTTCCTTCGGCCTGCTATGGCAAGTTGCTGAGTGCGCTGGAGGCCGATTACGACATCAAGACCCTGCCGGTAATGGGAACTGATCCGGATTATCCGGTGCGCAACAACTGGCACGAACTGACGGAACAGGTGGTGGATTCCATCCGCCGGCAGTCGGATCGGCCGGTGATCGGCATGGGGCATTCCATGGGGGGGCTTTGTACTTTCATGGCCGCACATCGTTACCCCGAGTTGTTCCGTGCGGTGGTGATCATGGACCCCCCCGTGGTCAACGGCGCTGGTGTCATCCCTTTTGCTCTCATGAAAATGATCGGGCAGGCTGATCGCATCACGCCGGCTGGCAAGAGCAAGGGGAGGCGTGAAACCTGGCCTTCCCGTGACGAGGCGCGCGCCAGCCTGGGCCGCAAGAAATTCTTCCAGGCGTTTGATCCGGACTGTTTCGAGGATTACCTGCATTACGCACTGTCGGATTACGAGGGCGGCGTCCGTCTGACCGTTCCGGTCGAGACCGAAGTGGAAATTTTCCGGACCACGCCGACGGATGCCTGGCGTTACCGTGCGCCACTCAAGGTCCCGGGCGTGTTCATTGCCGGCGCCAGCAGCGAGTTTGTTCGTGCCGGTTTCGGAGCTCGCATGGCGAGGCAGCATCATATGGATTACCGCACGGTGGAGGGTGGGCATATGTTTCCGCTGGAAAACCCGTTGCGTACCGCCGAGGTGATCCATGAAGGGCTGGCCGGGATGAAGCCGGCATGAGCCAGGTGGTCGAACGCGAGTTCCTGATAAAAGGCCGCCGCATTGCCGCCCGCTGCTGGCATGATGCTTCGCTACCGCCTTTGCTGGCCTTGCATGGCTGGCAGGACAACGCTGCCAGCTTTGATCGCCTTGCGCCTTTGCTGCCGGATTTTCATATCGTTGCCATGGATTTTGCCGGCCACGGTTTCAGTGACTGGCGTGCAGACGGCATGCGCTACCACACGCTGGATCATGTGGATGATGTGCTGGGCGTGGTGGACCAGCTGGGCTGGGAGCGTTTTCGCCTGGTGGGGCATTCCATGGGTGCCGGCATAGGGCTCTTGCTGGCTGGCGCCATGCCCGAGCGGGTCTCGGCACTGATGCTGATCGACGGTTTGGGTCCATGGGGTAGCGAGGCGGACGAGGCACCCCGGATATTGCACGATGCCTTGTGCGAGTGGCGCGAGTATGAGCCACGCCCCGAACGGGTCTTTGCCGATCATGAACTTGCTGTGGTGGCACGTCGCCGGGGATTCACGCCGCTGAGTGAAGAAGCGGCACGCATACTGTGTTCACGCAGTCTCAAGGAAGTGGAGGGCGGTTTTTCCTGGACGACAGACAGGCGTGTGCGCCATCACTCGTCCTCGCGCCTGACTGAAGCGCAGGTCACGGCTTTTCTGGAAGCTATTGAGATTCCTGTGCTGTTGCTCAAGGCAGAAAACGGATTTGCCGCCGCTGCAGAAATGTTTGCGCGCCGCTGGCAGGCAGTACGACAGGGTGAGCTTGTGACCCTGCCGGGAGGGCATCATCTGCATCTGGACGAATCACCAGAGCAGGTGGCGGAGGCCATGCAGCGTTACCTGTCGGGGGCGCGGGCCTGATTCGGGAGAACAGTGGTGAATCAGAAGGATCTGGAAGCCAACAGTGCAGAGGAAGAGCCGGCTCGCTGGCGCCTGCAACTTTCCCTCTTGCGGCGTAGCCCGCTGGCGCGGCGCCTGCTCGCCGGCATCTTGCTGGTCAGTACGCTGGGAGCGTTGCTGGCAACACTGACTGAACTCGCGCTGGATTACCGTCACGAAGTGACGCGTGTCGAGAGCCGTCTGGATACCCTGCAGCAAACCACCACCGGCATGCTGGCCTACAACCTCTGGATCGTGAGTCCGTCTGCCTTGCAGCAGCAGATGGCCGATATCCTGCGCCTGCCCGGCATTCAGTATGTGGAAGTGGTCGAGAACGATGGCACGCATTATCAGGTGGGCCATCAGGTGCGCCCCCTGCGGGACCGTGTGGAGAAAACCTTCAAGCTGGAATACCGGCATCCGGTGTCGGGCCAGTTGCTGCTGTTGGGCACGGCGCGGATAGAGGCATCGACGACCGAGATCAAGAGCCGGGTATTCAACCGATTCCTCATCATCCTGGGCACTCAGGGTCTCAAGACCTTTCTCGTTGCTTTTTTCATCCTGCTCTTTTTCCAGTGGTTGGTGACTCGGCACTTGCGTCGCATTACCGAGCGGGCCCGCAGCATCAACTACCTTAATTTGCGCGAGCCCCTGAGGCTGAATCGTGAAAACAGCAATGACGAGCTCAACGAGCTGGTGGATGCCTTCAACCAGATGCGTCGCAACCTGCTGCGTGATATCGAACTCTGGGAGAAAAACGAGGCAGCGCTGACGACGGAAAACCAGCTCAACCTGCAGTCGCTCAACGGCTTGCCCGAGGCTGCACTGAGAACGGATGCACGCGGTAATGTCACTTGGCTCAATCCTTTGGCCGTGTACATGCTGGGGCATGAGAACCAGGAGTTTTCCATGCTGCCTCTGGCAAGGTTGCTGCCTTCCGTGAGCGGGTTCCTGAACCAGTCCGCAGAGAAGTTCTTCCTGGACATGCAGCGGGAGTATGGTGTGCTGCGCCGTCGCTTGGTCACGCATCATGCGGACGGACGAGTCCTGGAGGTGGAGGCGGTGGCCGCCATGATGCGTGACCAGGACCGGCAGCTTCAGGGCATGATGCTCATGCTGCGTGATGCTCGTGAGCTTGTTGCTGCGGATACCTGAGAGTGTGAACCCTTATCTTGCTGTGCTGGAGGGTTGCAGCACTTTCCAGTTTTTTACGCGATCGTCATGAAAGCCTGATTCCTGATAGGCGCGTTGCAGGCGTCCTTCCTTTTCCATGGCCTTGAGTCCTTTTTCTAGCGCGCTTTCCAGTTCGCCAATGTCTGGCGAGTGGCGACTCAGCAGGAAGTGGCGTGAGCCGGGCAGTCTGACCTTGATGCCTGGCACCGGTGCAAGGACAAGATTGCCTGTATCAAAGCGGAAGCCGGGCGTGGGCTGGAAAGGTGCCAGCACATAGTCAGCACGTTTTTTTTGCAGCATGCCCAGCATGGACTCCCAGTTTTCCGTTTTCAGGACAGGGCTGCCCAGTGTGCCCAGCACGGCGAGATCGGGCTTCCAGCTCGCTGCACATACGGCAGTGTAGCGGTGTATTTCCTGCGGCTTTGCGGCAAGTTGCAGGAGTGCCGGATGGCCTTCGGGGAAATAGAGTCCGGCGGTGAACTCACCTTCACGGACCAGTGCTCTGGAAATGGCAACGTCTTTGGGCAACGCAAGGGCTTTTTCGCTCCATTGGCTCGAGCCGCTCATGTCGGCATCACCGTTTGCCAGTGCTTTCAGCGTACGTCTTTCCGAGTCTGTCAGCAGGAAACGCAAGGGCCGATAGGCGCCGCCGCGCTGCAAGGCTTGTTGCAGCAACACGACTTCCACCACGTCACGTCGTGAATGCGGACCACCATAATGCTGCAGGCTCAGCGGATCACGCTGGCCGATGAAATCCAGATAGTCGCTGTAGACATCGCTGGAAATGGCGATGCGCCAGTGCGGAGAATCGGGCGGGCCATCTCCGTGTGCCTGGGCTGTCAGTAGTGGAAATGCCAGAACCAGCGTGAAGAAAAAGCCAGCCAGTCCTTGCATGGCGGTTCGGCTAGGCCGTGCGCCCGGACAGTTTTCTGGCTTGCTCGCGCGATGCTGCCAGAAACTGTTCAGGGGCAGTTTGCTTCATCTGCCAGGCTGCTTGCGCCTTGGCATGGGGCAGGTAATGGCTGTCTCCCCTGTCCACGGCAGCAAGAATGCCCTCGGCAATGTCGTCAGCAGTCAGTTCCGAAGTGGCCAGCAGCTTCGGTAATGCTGCCTTCATCTGCGCGTCGTGCGACTGCAGGGATTCGGCCAGATTGGTCTGGAAGTAGGAGGGGCAGACGACCAGTGTGCGGATGTTCCAGGGAAAAAGCTCGGAGGCCAGTGTCTCCGAGAGCGCCACCACGCCGGCCTTGGCGACGTTGTAGCTCGCCATGGCCGGTGGATTGAGCAGGCCTGCCATGGAGGCGATGTTCACGAACTGGCCGCTTTCCTGTTCTTTGAACAGTGGCGTGAATACGGCACAACCGCGTACCACTCCCAGCAGGTTGATGTTCAGCATCCACTGCCAGTCCGCTTCGCTGATGCCCTCAAAGCTTCCGCCGCCTGCCACACCGGCATTGTTCACCAGCACGTCCAGCCCGCCCCAGCGCTCTTTCACGGTGGCCAGTGCGGTCTGAAAGTCGGTCTCCTTCGTGACGTCCAGATGCAGGAAGAAAGCCTCGGCAGCGCCGGCTTGCTGACAGAGCAACACGGATTCGGCGGCCCGTTCGGCATGCAGGTCGGCAATGACAAGGCGGGCGCCACGCCGGGCCCAGGCGAGGGCAAGGGCACGGCCGAGACCACTGGCGGCACCGGTGATGAGGACGCGGGACATGGCTTTCTCCTGTCCGTTTTTTCTTTGTCTGCGGGAGTGGCGATCAGCGCAGCAGCGAGAGGAATTCGTTGCGCGTTTGCGGGTTGTCGCGGAACTGTCCCAGCATGATGGAGGTCTTCATGGACGAGTTCTGCTTCTCCACGCCGCGCATCATCATGCACATGTGCTTGGCCTCGACGATCACGCCTACGCCCTTGGCACCGGTGACCTGCATGACGGCATCCGCGATTTCCTTGGTCAGGTTTTCCTGTATCTGCAGGCGGCGGGCATACATGTCGACGATGCGGGCAACCTTGGACAGCCCCAGGACCTTGCCCGATGGCAGATAACCCACATGGGCCTTGCCGATGAAGGGCAGCATGTGGTGTTCGCAAAGGGAATAGAGCTCGATGTCCTTCACGATCACCAGCTCGTCGTTGTCGGACGGGAAAATGGCGTTGTTGACCAGGGTATCAAGATTGTCCTGATAGCCCTTGCAGAGATACTGGAATGCCTTGGCTGCGCGTTTGGGCGTGTCGAGCAGGCCGGGACGGTTGAGGTCTTCACCCACAGCGGTGATGAGGCTGGCGTAGGCTTTTTCCATGGTGAGGAACCTTTGCTCTCTGGCATTGCGAAACGGGCAGCCACCCTAACCAAATCAGCAGGATGGGTCAAAGTCGGTGGCATGCCACTTTGCTGCCAGATGCCATGGGAGGGCTATGGCAGAAGCAGCTCATGCAGGGGCCTAACTGCTTTCACCGGTTTCACGACGGCGTTTCAGTTGTACATAAACCGCGCCAGTACCGCCATCACGGGGTAGGGCACTGACAAAGGCCAGCACCTCTGGAATTTGTCTCAGCCAGCCGTTCACGCAGGTCTTGAGCAAGGGCTGGCCGTGCATGAGTCCCTTGCCGTGCACGATCTTCACGAGGGTCAGGCCTTCCTTGCGGCTTTCTGCCACCAGCTTCAATACGGCATCACGTGCCGCGTCCATGCTGCAGCCATGCAGGTCCACCGCCGCCTGCCAGGGTTGTTGGCCCTGTTTCAGTTTTTGCAGCGCACGGGGCGGTATGCCATTGCGGGCAAAGCTCAGGGTTTCTTCGGGCGCCACGGCATGCATGAGGGCGGCCGTGTCCGAAATCGGGCCGGTGGCAGCCTCTTCTGCCACGGCGGCGGCACGCCGGCGCAGGGTATTGGCATCAGGACGCTGGATGATGGTGGCAGGGGGCGCGTCGGCCTGCATGCGCTTCACGCCTTGCGTGGCGCGGGCGAAGAGGGTGGCATCGTCCACCTGCTCTTCCGGCTTGGGCGCAGCGGGCTTGGCTGCTGGCTTTGGAGCAGCAGGGGCGGGTGCGCTTTCACGCAACTGTTTGCGCAGTTCGGTCAGGGCGGGGTCTTTCATGGGGGCTATTGTGGACATTGCCACCTGCTGCCAGCAAGACAGTTTCGGGAGTGGCCGGTTTTGTTCATCACGATTTGCTGGTCCTTGCCTTGAATCCCTGATGCAAAGCCGCTCCCACCATGCGGGTGTGGCTGCTAGAATCCGCGCCTTTACTGATTCCGCTGGTATCGTTTGTGACCGAATTCGAGCATCCCAGGATTGACGAGGCCTTGCTGGCCGAAGCCGAAGCCGGCCTTATCACCATCCGAGACTTCATCCGCTTCTGCGTGAGCTGCCTGCGCCTCAACGATGTGCATCTGGGACATGGCAGCAATGATCCCTTTGCCGAAGCCACGGCGCTGGTCATGCAGACGCTGGGGCTGGAGTGGTCGGCGGATGCCGAGATTCTGGAGGCGCGCCTGCTGCCCTCCGAGCGCCGTGCCGTGATCGACCTTATCCGGCGCCGCGTCAATGAGCGCATTCCGCTGGGTTATCTGCTGAATCTGGCCTATTTCGCCGGCCTGCCGTTCTATGTGGACGAGCGTGTGCTGGTGCCGCGCTCGCCGATTGCCGAACTGATCACCAAGGGCTTTGAGCCCTGGTTGCCACAGGAGCCGGCCCGAGTGCTGGATCTGTGCACGGGCTCGGGCTGCATCGCCATTGCGCTGGCCATGGCCTTTCCCGATGCCGTGGTGGATGCCACCGACATTTCCATGGATGCGCTGTCCGTGGCAGCGATCAACGTGGAGCACCACGAACTGCTGGATCGCGTGAACCTCATTGAGTCGGACGGGTTCAACAAGCTGCCGGGACAACGCTACGATCTCATCGTCAGCAATCCGCCCTACGTGGATGCCGAAGACATGGCCGACCTGCCGCCCGAATTCCTGCACGAACCGGAGCTTGGTTTGGCTTCTGGCCGTGACGGCCTGGATTTCACGCGCCGCCTGCTGGCGGAAGCCGCTGACCATCTCACCGAAGACGGCCTGCTGGTGGTGGAAGTGGGTAATTCATGGTGGGCGCTGGAGCAGGATTTCCCGGAGGTGCCCTTCCTCTGGGCAGAGTTCGAGAGCGATGCTCATGGCGTGTTCGTGCTGACGGCGGCGCAGTGCCGCGAGTTCCAGCCGTTGTTCCAGGCAGCCACTTCTTGAGATGAACACCTTCTCCCCTTGGGAGAGGAAAACAACGGGTACATGACATGGCCGGCAACACCATAGGCGAACTTTTCCGCGTCACCACCTTCGGTGAGTCCCACGGCCCGGCGCTGGGTGCGATTGTCGATGGCGTGCCGCCCGGCATCGCGCTCACCGAGGCGGATTTGCAAGCGGACCTCGACCGCCGCAAGCCCGGCACCTCGCAGTTCAGCACGCAGCGCCGCGAAGACGACATCGTGGAAATCCTTTCCGGCGTGTTCGAGGGCCGTACCACGGGTACATCCATCGGCCTTCTCATCCGCAACACCGACCAGAAGTCCAAGGACTACGCGAACATCGCCACGACCTTCCGTCCCGGTCACGCTGATTACACCTACACGCAGAAATATGGTTTCCGCGACTACCGGGGCGGTGGCCGTTCCAGTGCGCGCGAAACGGCGATGCGCGTCGCGGCGGGGGCCATTGCCAAGAAATACCTGTTCGAGAAATACGGCGTGGTGATACGCGGCCATGTCACGCAGATCGGCAATGTGGTGGCCGAGAAGCTGGACTGGGATTTCGTGGGCCAGAATCCCTTTTTCTGTGGTGACGCTGACGCCGTGCCGAAAATGGAGGAACTGATTACCCAGCTCCGCCGTGACGGCTCCAGTTGCGGCGCGCGCTTGTCCGTTTACGCCGAGAATGTGCCCGTGGGCTGGGGCGAGCCGGTGTTCGACCGACTCGACGCCGATATCGCCCACGCCATGATGAGCATCAATGCCGTGAAGGGCGTGGAAATCGGCGACGGTTTTGCCGTGGTCGACCAGCGCGGCGAAACGCACCGCGACGAAATCACGCCGGAAGGATTCCTCTCCAATCATGCCGGCGGCATCCTGGGCGGCATTTCCTCGGGTCAGGACATCCGTGTGTCCATCGCCCTCAAGCCCACTTCCAGCATCACCACGCCGGGCCGCAGCATTGACGCCGAAGGCAACCCCATCGAAGTGGTCACCAAGGGCCGCCACGATCCCTGCGTTGGTGTGCGCGCCACGCCGATTGCCGAGGCCATGCTGGCAATTGTGTTGATGGACCATGCCCTGCGGCATCTGGCGCAGAATGCCGATGTGGAGTCGGGTGTGCCGGTGGTGCCAGGCCGCGTGGAGTAACCGTTTCTCCCTCTCCCCGCAAGCGGGGGGAGGGGAGCGCAGGCGCACATGCCGCAAAAAATCCCCTACCTCCCGCTTTCCTCTTTTTACTTTTTCTATTTCGCTGTCCTTGGCGGCTTCATGCCCTACTGGACGCTCTATCTTGAGCGCGAACTCGGCTTCACGCCCGCTGCCATCGGCCAGCTCATGGCCATCGTCATGGCCACCCGCATCGTGGCGCCGAATTTCTGGGGTTATGTGGCGGACCGTACAGGCAAGCGCCTGGAGCTCGTGCGCATGGGCGCTTTCATGCTCATGCTGTTCTGGTGCGGCATTTTCTTCGTGCGTGATTTCTGGCCGGTGGCGCTGGTGCTGCTTGGCTACAGCTTTTTCCAGAACGCCATCCTCGCGCAGTTCGAGGCCGTGACCATTGCACATCTGGGCGAGCGGCGCGAACGCTACGGACAGGTGCGGCTCTGGGGCTCGCTGGGTTTCATCGCTACGGTGGCGGGCCTGGGCATGTTGTTCGAGCTGGTGTCGCTCCGGTGGCTGCCGGCCATTCTGGCGTTTTGTGCGCTGCTCTCTTGGCTCGCGAGTCTGGCGGTGCCGGATATCGCCACCCGCAAGCGCAGCGATGCCAAAGAGGCGTTCTGGACCATCCTGCGCCGGCCCGCCGTGCTGGGCTTTCTGGGGGCGAGTTTCCTGCTCGAGCTGTCGCACGCGCCGTATTACACCTTCTACAGCATCTATCTTGAGGCCAACGGTTATTCACGCAGTACCATCGGCGGCCTGTGGGCGGTGGGTGTGGCCGCGGAGGTGATTGCCTTCACGCAGATGCACCGCATCCTGCCGGCGATGGGCGAGAAGCGGCTCATGCTGATCTCGCTCTTGCTTGCCGCCCTGCGCTGGTTCGTGATCGGGCAGGCCGCAGAGCAGCCCGTGCTGCTGTGGCTCATGCAGCCCTTGCATGCCGCCACCTTCGCCACCTTCCATGCCGCCGTCATCAGCCTCATCTACCGCCATTTCGGCGATGGCCACCAGGGTCAGGGGCAGGCGCTCTACAGCATGCTGTGGGGGCTGGGCGTGGCGCTGGGCTCGTGGATTGCCGGGCATTACTGGGAATCCGTGGGGCCAGCTGGGGTCTACGCCACGGCCTCGCTTTCCTGCCTCCTGGCCATGATCCTGGTCTGGCGCCTGCTGCCCACCATCCGCCAAGCCTGAATCTTCTGTTCCCGGACTCTTGCCATTGCTTGCTCTAGGTATATACCCCTGGGGGTACTTGACTCGTGACGTTTTCCATATACCCTGTGGGGTATGTTTACGGAGGCAGGATCATGACCCCCAACCCGCAACAGAAAACCGACATGCTGAAACGGCTGGCCCGCGTGGAAGGGCAGCTTCGTGGTGTACAGAAGCTGATTGCCGATGAGGCCGATTGCGAAAAAATCCTCCAGCAGATGACGGCCTCCCGTAAGGCGCTGGACAAGGCGTTCTACGAAATGATGGCCTGCCTGATCGAGTCTTCCGTATTGGAAGGAAGCACAGCCGGCAAGGGCGATCGTATGGCCGAAATCCGCCAGTTGCTCGCCAAGTACGCCTGATCTTTCCGTACACCATCTCTTCCATTGAAAGGAGTGCCGCCATGAGCTTGCGCACCATTTCCGCCAGTGAGTTTTCCCGTCTCCATGGTGCGGGCCTGCACATGATCGATGTGCGCAGCCCCGCTGAATATGCCGGCCAGCATGTGGAAGGCGCCGTGTGCTGCCCCTTGGGCGAATGGGAAACGGACAAGTTGCTGGCCGATTTGCGGCAGCGGGGATTCGGGGCGGATGACACGGTTTATCTGCTCTGCCAGGGCGGTCGGCGTGCACAGATGGCGGCGGAAAAGATTGCCCGCGAGAGTGATGTCAATGTCGTGGTGGTGGAGGGCGGAACACAGGCCTGTATCCCGGCGGGCCTGCCCTTGCGTGAAAGCGGGCGCCGCCGCATCAGTCTGGAGCGGCAGGTGCGCATCGCGGCAGGCTCGCTGGCGCTGACGGGTGTATTGCTGGGGGCTTTTGTCGCGCCGGGCTGGTTCGCCTTGTCCGGTTTTGTGGGCGCGGGCCTTGTGTTTGCAGGCGTCACAGACACCTGTGCCATGGGGTTGATGCTGGCCCGCATGCCCTGGAACCGTGCCTGAATCATTGCCATGTTGGCCTTGCTGATCGGTGTGGGCGCTGGGCTGGTGCTGGGGCTGACCGGCGCCGGGGGCTCCGTACTGGCGCTGCCCTTGCTGGTGACGGGGCTGGGATTGCTGCCGGCGCAGGCAGCCGGGGTTTCGCTGGGGGTGGTGGCACTGGCCGCCATTGTAGGAACGGTCCTGCAGTGGCGTGCCCGGCAGATGGTGTGGCCAGCGGTGGCCAGTGTGGGGATGGGAGCCATGCTCGTGGCGCCTGTCGGGCAATGGATGGCCGGGCAACTCTCGCCAGCGGTTTTCCTCATTCTTTTCATGATGGTGGCGGTGCTTGTATCCGTGCGTCTGTGGCGGCAGGCCGGTACGGCACCTGCTGAAACGCGCATCGTGCGTGCAGGGGTATGGTCTGGCGGATTGGCAGCTCCAGCCTGTGCACGCAGTGCCAGTGGTGGTTTCGAGTGGCGCTGGCCCTGTGTGCAGCGCATGGCCCTGGCGGGAGCGTTGACGGGGTTTCTGTCAGGGCTCTTTGGTGTCGGGGGCGGTTTCGTGATCGTGCCGGCACTGGTGTTGCTCATGGGGCTTCCGATGGTGCAGGCCGTGGCCAGTTCGCTGGCCATCATCAGCGTGGTTTCACTGACGGGGTTTGTGGCTTATGCCTGGCAAGCGCCGGCCCTGCCTCTCGTGATGGGGCCGCTCTGGGGGGGAAGTTTCCTCGGCATGCTGGCGGGCACGTGGCTTGCGCCCCGTGTGGCCGGTCCATGGCTGCAGCGCGGTTTTGCCCTGCTCATGCTCGCCGCTGCGGCTTTCATGTTGCTGCATTTTTTCTTGTCGCCCGTGTAGCCCATTGTCCTCTGGAGGAGAGCACCATGCTGTTTCGTCAACTCTTTGATTCGTCTTCATCCACCTACACTTATCTGCTGGCTGATGACAAAAGTCGCGAGGCCGTGCTGATCGATCCCGTCAAGGAACAGCTGCCGGCTTATCTTCAGTTGCTGAAGGAATTGGAGCTGACCTTGGTGGCGGCACTGGATACCCATGTGCATGCCGACCATGTCACAGCGCTGGGCGATTTGCGTGATGCTACCGGTTGCCAGAGCTGGATGGGTCAGCAGGCCTTGGCGGCTTGCGTGTCCGCCCGGTTTGCGGACGGACAGGCGATCCTGTTTGGCCAGCATGAGCTTCAGGCCTTGTATACCCCCGGGCACACCGATGATTCCTACAGTTTTTATCTGGAAGCGGAGGGTGAGCGCTATGTCTTCACGGGAGATACGCTGCTGATCCGGGGCACCGGCCGTACCGACTTCCAGAACGGCGATGCCCGCCAGCAATATCACAGCCTGTTCGGCAGGCTGCTCAGGTTGCCACCGGATACGCGCGTTTATCCGGCTCATGATTATAAAGGTTGGACCGTGAGCTCGATTGCCGAGGAGGCCGCCTTCAATCCCCGCCTGCAGGTAAAGGACGAGGCAAGCTACGTCGCCCTCATGGCTGCCTTGAAACTGCCCTCCCCGGCGCTCATGGATGTGGCTGTGCCGGCCAACCGGGCCTGCGGCCAGGCGTGATACCCGGGCCAAAGCCCGGGGGCTCAGGGGCGCTTGGCCGTGCAGACTGTCTTGATCTGTTCCCCAAGCTGGCCGCTCAATGCGCTGCCGGCGCGTGTGGCGGCGTCGTTCATCACGCTGGCCCGTGCGGCGAGGAATTTGCGGCCGGCGGTGGAGCGGGCAAAGGCGAGGTAATCGGCCTGCTCGGCCTCGCTGAGTGTGCTGTACTGCTGGCGCACGCCGGTTGTCACGCTGCTGCGCAGGGCGTTGAGCTGGGCCTTCTTCACCACGCCAACCAGCAGGCTGGCCATGGGAATGTCGCCAAGACCAAAGCATCCGTTCTTCACGGCGACATCAATCGCATCATTCAGGCCATGCTGGGCCAAGAGGCTGGCGGCCTGTCCGGCGCCCGTGGCATTGGCCAGGGCATCCAGCGTGGCGTTACCGGGTGAGCTGCGGCTGCCGGTGGTTTTTCCGCTCTCTGCATTGACTACCCGCTGCCCCGTGGGGGATTCGTAGAAGGCCTGTACGACATGGAGCTCGCTGGCGGACAGGTTTTTTTGCAACTGGCTTTTCAGGTTGCTGCGAATTTGTTCCGGCTTGAGGTTGTCGGCAATCGTGCTGTTGACCAGCGTAATCCATTCATCCGGGATCAGGGCCAGCGGGCCGTCCATCCTGTCGATCGGCAAGGGCGTTTCCAGCCGCTCAAGCTGGCCGTTGAGGCCGCTGGCCTGGATGACGGCATCCACATCGCCGCTGTTTTTCTGCAGAGAGCTACAGGCTGCCAGCGCCAGCAGCAGTGGGGTGGCCAGCAGCAGTCGCAATGAGGTCATGGGGTCGGGTCCTTGTCGGCATGTGGGGCTTCGGGCAGCAACAGGTCCAGCATGGCTTGCGCCGCCCGGGAAAGGGTGCGGCGAGGATGATAGACAACCCCCAGGCTGCGGCGCAGGTCGATTCCGTTGATCTTGAGTATCTTGAGTTCGCCGGTGGTGGGATCGGGGTCTGCCATGCTGGCCGGCAAAACACTCCAGCCGAGGCCAATGGAGGCCATCATCTTGATGGTCTCCAGATAATTCGTGGTCATGCTCACCTGCAGTTGCAGGCCCGACTCCTGGAAAAGCTGTGAGGCAATCTGCCGCGTAAAGGTCGAGGAGGAGGGCAGGATGGCGGCGTGTTGCGTGAGATCGGCCAGCGTCACTTTTTTCTGTTTGGCCAGGGGATGCTCATGGCCGGCAACAAAGGCCAGCGGGTCATCCCAGACTTCGCGCGCTATCAGGCGGTCGTCCGGCACTGGTGGCAAGGTGACTATGCCCAGCTCCAGATCGCCGGAGAGCACCGCTTCGTAGGCTTCTTCCGAATCAATGAAACGCAGGTCCAGGCGCACATCGTGGTACTGCGTGGAAAAGGCGCGCAGGGCCGGTGGCAGGCGGTGCAGGCCGATGTGGTGGCTGGTGCCGACCTTGAGCGTGCCGGTGATGGGACCGCTGAGGTTGGCCACCATGCGGCGCATGTCTTCCAACTCCAGCAGCAGCTGCCGCGCCCGCGGCAGCAGGGCGCGGCCGGCCTCGGTCAGCGTGATGCGGCGGCCGACCCGGTCGAAAAGCTCCACCCCCAAGGACTCCTCTAGGCCGCTGACGCGCTTGGAAATGGCCGGCTGGGTGAGGTGCAGGCTCTCTGCCGCCTGTGAGAAGGATTCGGCACGGGCGACCTCAAGGAAGGCGGTCAGGGAGGCAGTATCCATGGTGTTTCCCCCATCGCCCCTTCAAGGGGAGCAGGCTGTGGTGAGAGGGATCATGAGTGGTCCCGGGCGTTGGCGTCAGTGATATCGCATTCTTGTTGGTTATGGAATATATGAAAATTATGAATTTGTTTTATCAATGGGGCGGCCGTAGCATGCCTTCATCGTGAAAAGCCAGCCTGCCGCGCAGTGTGCGGCGGGGCCAGCAGGAGACCTCTGATGTCCGGCAAGACCCTCTACGACAAGCTCTGGGACGACCATCTCGTGAAACAGCGCGACGATGGCTCTTCGCTCATTTATATCGACCGCCAGTTGCTGCATGAAGTTACCAGCCCGCAGGCCTTCGAGGGCCTCAAGCTGGCGGGCCGCCAGCCCTGGCGTCTGGATGCCAATGTCGCGACCCCCGACCACAACGTGCCCACCGACAAGGCCGAGCGCGAAAAGGGTGTGCCCGGCATTGCCGACGAGGTTTCGCGCATACAGGTCGCCACGCTGGACGATAATTGTGAGGAATTCGGCATCGTCGAATTCACCATCAATGACGAGCGTCAGGGCATCGTGCATGTGGTGGGCCCGGAGCAGGGTCTCACGCTGCCCGGCATGACCGTGGTCTGCGGCGATTCGCACACAGCCACTCATGGCGCGTTTGCCTGTCTCGCCCACGGTATCGGCACCTCCGAAGTCGAGCATGTGCTGGCCACGCAATGCCTTGTGCAGAAAAAATCCAAAAACATGCTGGTGCGTGTGGATGGCGTGCTGGGTGAAGGCGTCACTTCAAAAGATGTGGTGCTCGCCATCATCGGTAAAATCGGCACGGCTGGCGGCAATGGACACGCCATTGAGTTCGGCGGTCAGGTTTTCCGCGACATGTCCATGGAAGGCCGCATGACGGTCTGCAATATGGCGATTGAAGCCGGCGCGCGCGTGGGCATGGTCGCGGCGGATGAAAAGACCATCGAATATTTCCGTGGCAAACCTTACGCGCCCAAGGGCGAGGTGTGGGATGCCGCCGTGGCCTACTGGCGCACGCTGAAATCTGATGACGATGCGAAATTCGACACCGTTGTGGAAATTGACGGTGCCAGCATCCTGCCGCAGGTGAGCTGGGGCACGTCCCCGGAAATGGTGGTGCCGGTTACGGCCTCCGTGCCACGTCTGGAAGATGCCGAAGATGCGGTTGAGCGCAACTCCTTCGAGCGTGCTTACCAGTACATGGGGCTCACGGCGGGGCAGAAGATCACCGACATAAAGCTGGATCGTGTGTTCATCGGCTCTTGCACCAACTCGCGTATCGAGGACTTGCGCGCCGCCGCCGCCGTTATCAAGGGTCGCAAAGTGGCATCAAGCGTGAAGCAGGCCATGGTGGTGCCGGGTTCCGGTCTCGTGAAAAAGCAGGCGGAAGCTGAGGGCCTGGACAAGGTGTTTCTTGCAGCCGGTTTCGAGTGGCGTGAGCCGGGCTGTTCCATGTGTCTCGCCATGAATGCTGACAAGCTGCAGTCGGGCGAGCACTGTGCCTCCACGTCCAATCGCAATTTCGAAGGGCGTCAGGGCAACGGTGGCCGCACGCATCTCGTCAGCCCGGCCATGGCCGCGGCAGCGGCGATTGCCGGTCACTTCGTTGATGTACGTTCATTCTGAGGCAGGCCATCATGGAAAAATTTACCGTTGTAAAAGGTCTTGTCGCTCCGCTTGATCGCGCCAATGTCGACACTGACCAGATCATTCCCAAGCAGTTCCTGAAGTCCATCAAGCGTACGGGTTTCGGCCCCAATCTCTTTGATGAGTGGCGCTATCTGGATGAAGGTTATCCGGGTCAGGACAACAGCAAGCGCCCCATCAACAAGGACTTCGTGCTGAATTTCCCGCGCTTCCAAGGCGCCTCCGTGTTGATTGCCCGCCAGAACTTTGGTTGCGGCTCTTCGCGTGAGCATGCTCCCTGGGCCTTGCAGGAATACGGTTTCCGCACCGTGATTGCCTCCAGCTTTGCCGACATCTTCTTCAATAACTGCTTCAAGAACGGCGTGCTGCCGGTAATCCTGAAGGAAGAAGAAGTGGATGTGCTCTTCAAGGAGTGCGAGGCCAATGAGGGCTACCAGATCACGGTGGATCTGGAGAAGAAAAAAGTGATACGCCCCAATGGCGAGAGCTTCAGCTTTGATGTAGATGATTTCCGCCGTCACTGCCTGCTCAATGGTCTGGACGATATCGGCCTGACCTTGCAGGTGGCGGATGACATCCGTGTGTTTGAAGAAAAAGCCAGGGCTGCACGTCCCTGGGTATTCCAGTCACTGCGCTGATACCGGTTTTGTAAAGAATTAAGGAAGAAATGATGAGCAAGCATATTGTGGTATTGGCCGGTGACGGCATTGGTCCGGAAATCGTGGGCGAAGCCGTCAAGGTACTGGCTGCCGTCAATGAAAAATTCAGCCTCGGCATTACCTGGGAAAACCAGTTGCTGGGTGGTGCTGCCATTGATGCGCATGGCGTGCCGCTGCCGGATGTGACGCTGGAAGCTGCACGTAAGGCGGATGCCGTGCTGCTGGGTGCTGTTGGCGGTCCGAAGTGGGACACGATTGAGCGTTCCATTCGTCCCGAGCGTGGCTTGCTCAAGATTCGTTCTGAGTTGAATCTTTTTGCCAATCTGCGTCCTGCAATTCTTTATCCGCAGCTGGCATCTGCTTCTTCGCTGAAGCTGGAAATCGTGTCGGGTCTGGATATCCTTATCGTGCGCGAACTCACGGGCGGCATTTATTTCGGCCAGCCGCGTGGCGTGCGTACTCTGGAAAACGGCGAGCGCCAGGGCTTCAACACGGATGTCTACAGCGAATCGGAAATCCGCCGCATTGCCCATGTGGCTTTCCAGCTGGCGCGCCAGCGCGGCAGGAAAGTGCTGTCGGTGGACAAGGCCAATGTGCTGGAAGTGACCGAGCTCTGGAAGGAAATCACCACGGAAGTGGGCAAAGAATATCCGGATGTGCAGCTGTCCCATATGTATGTGGACAACGCTGCCATGCAGCTGGTGCGTGCACCCAAACAGTTCGACGTGATCGTGACCGGCAATCTTTTTGGCGACATCCTTTCCGACGAAGCCGCCATGCTCACGGGCTCCATCGGCATGCTGCCGTCTGCCTCGCTGGACCAGAACAAGAAAGGCATGTACGAGCCCTGCCATGGTTCTGCTCCGGATATCGCCGGCAAGGGCGTGGCCAATCCTCTGGCCACCATTCTTTCCGTGGCCATGCTGCTGCGCTACAGCTTCAATGCTGAATCTGCGGCCAAATGCATTGAAGAAGCTGTCGGCAAGGTACTGGATCAGGGATTGCGTACGCCGGATATCTATACCGAAGGTACGAAGAAGGTCGGTACCAAGGAAATGGGCGAAGCAGTCGTTGCTGCTCTCTGAAAAGAATTTCTGAATTAGCGAACAGGTGAATGAAATGAAAGTAGGTCTGGTAGGTTGGCGCGGTATGGTGGGTTCTGTCCTCATGCAGCGCATGGTGGAAGAAAACGATTTTTCCCTGATCGAGCCGTTTTATTTCACGACATCCAGCGTGGGCGGCAAGGCCCCCGATTTTGGCGGCAAGGAAGCGCCTGCGCTGCTGGATGCCAATTCCGTTGATGCCCTCAAGGGCATGGATGTGATCATCACTTGCCAGGGTGGTGATTACACCAATGAGGTTTACCCCAAGCTGCGCGCTGCCGGCTGGAAGGGCTACTGGATTGATGCTGCCTCTTCCCTGCGTATGGAAGACGATGCTGTCATCGTGTTGGACCCGGTGAATGCCGGTTTGATCCAGCGCTCGCTGGACAAGGGCGTGAAGAATTTCATCGGTGGTAACTGTACCAACTCCATCATGCTTATGGGCATGGGAGGGCTCTTCCGTGAAGGCCTCGTGGAGTGGGTGAGCTCCATGACCTATCAGGCAGCATCCGGTGGTGGTGCCAATCATATGCGCGAGCTGCTCAAGGGTATGGGCGTGATCAATGCCGCTGTGGCGGAAGAGCTGGCCACGCCGGCCTCTGCCATCCTGGAAATTGATCGCAAGGTTGCCAAGACCATTCGTGAAGATGTGCCCACCGAATTCTTCGGCGCACCGCTTGCGGGTGGTCTGATTCCCTGGATCGACAAGCAGCTGGATAACGGCCAGTCCAAGGAAGAATGGAAGGGACAGGCTGAGGTGAACAAGATTCTCGGTACTGACAGCACGATTCCCGTTGATGGTCTTTGCGTGCGTATCGGCGCCATGCGCTGCCACAGCCTTGCACTGACCGTGAAGCTGAAGAAGGACCTGCCGCTGTCGGAAATCGAAGCCCTCATCAAGTCCGGCAATGACTGGGTGAAGTTCGTGCCCAATGATCGCGAGATCAGCGTGCAGGAACTGACACCGGCCTCCATCACCGGTGGACTCCAGATCGGGGTGGGGCGTGTGCGCAAGCTGAACTTCGGTCCGGAATACATTTCTGCCTTCGTGATCGGTGATCAGTTGCTCTGGGGCGCGGCCGAACCGTTGCGTCGCATGCTGCGTATCCTTCTCGGCAGATAAGGCGCTTGCTGAAAAGACCCGCCGGCTTGATCAGGGCTGGCGGGTTTGTCGTTTCAGAAACGCGCAAAATGAAATCACATGAGGAATGGTGGATGACGACGGGTTGCAGGCTGGCAATTGCAGGGGTGACGGGTGAGGTAGGCAAGGCGGTGCTGGCTTCCCTGGAGGAGGCGGGGCTGGTGCTGGCGGAGTTGCATGTGCTGGCCTCGGCTGCTTCGACGGAAGAAACCGTCATGTTCAACAACCGCCCCTTGTTGGTGGAATCGCTTGCCGACTTTGATTTCAGCAGGGCGGATATCGTCATTTTTGCCGTTCCGGCCGCGGTGGCACATGAATTCGTACCCAAAGCCAACCGGGCGGGTTGCCGTGTCATTGATCATTCCGCTGCCTTCCGCCTTGAGGCCGGGGTTCCCCTGCTGGTGGAGGGGCTGTCTGTCCCGGATGTACCTCTTGTGGCATGTCCGGATGCGCTGACTGCCATCCTTTTCCCGGTGCTGGCTGCCATTGGCAAAGTGGCAGAGATTGAATCCATCGAGGTAACCGTGCTGAACCCGGTGTCCGGCGTCGGGCGGGCAGGGGTTCGTGAAATGGCTGGCCAGACTGGAGAGTTGCTGAATGCCAGAGGCATTACCCCTGAAGTATTTCCGGTCCAGATTGCCTTCAATACCTTGCCGGTTGTCGGGGAACAGGCTGTTGGCGCATTGATGGATGAGCTTGAGCGCCTGCTTCCAGAGAGCTTCCCGGTGGTGTTGTCAGAGGTTCGGGTGCCTGTTTTTTACGGCGTGACCCTGTCCCTGAGTGTCCATACCCGTACCGGAATGGGCACTGAAAGCCTGCATAAACTGCTGCAGGCTACGGGCTTGAAGCTGGCAGATAATGAATCAGATCAAGGAGTTGCGACGCCGGTAACGGATGCATCGGGCAATGATGGGGTATACCTGTCCGGCTTGCAGGCGCTGCCAGCTCCCTTGCAGGGTCTGCAGCTCTGGCTGGTGGCGGACAATGTGCGTCAGGGGGCTGCACGTCACAGTCTTCATATCCTTAAAAATTGGATAAAAGACTTTAAATATTGATACTTACGAAAACCTTGTGATACAAATTCTAGGATAGTAGTCTTGTAGGCAGGTCAGAAGGCTGTCCTGCCAGCCTTTCCGGCACATGTGGGCCGGGGGTTTCACAAGGGCGAGAGAATAACCAATAAAGGAATCCGATGATGGTCCTGCGTAAGCTTGCGGTTGCCTTGCTGAGTGTCGGCGTGATGTTGCCGGGACTGGGTCATGCGCTGGCAGTGAGAGATGTCCAGACCAAGTCTGCCTTGGGCGAACCCTTTCAGGCAGAGGTGGAGCTTGCTGAACTGGGCGACCTCAACGCTGATGAAATCAAAGTCAGCCTGGCCACCCAGGAAGACTTTGAGCGTCTGGGTATCGAGCGCGTGTATTTCCTGACGGATCTTCGCTTTGACGTGGTCGTCAATCAGGCCGGACGCTCCTATATCAGGGTCACGACAAGCAAGCCTGTGCGTGAACCCTATCTTGATTTCGTCGTACGTATTGCCTGGCCAGGCAATGCCCGCCTGCAGAACGTGACTGCCCTGCTGGATCCTCCCGTGGTTTCTGATAGCGGGGCCGGCACCCTTAGCCAGGCTGTCAGCTCTGCTCCAGTCGTTACACCGGCAACTGTGTCCGAGCCACCTGCCGCTGTCATTGTAGAGCCAGTTGTTTCCGAGCCTTTGCCTGTGCCTGCTGCACCGGCAGTTGTACGGCAGCCGCCACCACGCCCTGTGGTCACGCAGGCTGCTCCCAGCCCCGCTGTTGAAAAAAAAACACCAGCGCAACCAGCTCGCGTAGCACCGGTACGGCAGCCTGAACCTGCAGCCACCGGCTCGGATGAGTATCGCACCCAAGCTGGAGACACGCTGTCCAGCATTGTCCAGCAGGTTCGTAGCGAGGGCGTGACTTCCGCCCAGACCATGATTGCCATCCAGCGCGCCAATCCGCGTGCTTTCATCAACGACAACATCAATCTTCTCAAGCGTGGTCAGGTCCTGCGCATTCCTTCCGAGTCCGAGATTCGTGAAGTCAGTGCACGCGAGGCCATTGCATCCGTTCGTGAGCAGACCGAATCGTGGCGTTCGGCTCCGGCAGCAATTGCACCGGCACTTTCTGCTCAGCAGGTGAATGCCACGGCCCGTGCTGAAAAGCCGGCGGCCCCGGCTCCTGCATCCGACAAGCCCGAAATGAAGTTGCTGGGTGCGCAGGCTGGCCAGAAGGGTGGCGCTGCCGCTGCTGGCAAGGAGCAGGGCAAGTCTGCCGCTGAAGCCGGCAAGCTCGCCGAGAACAAGATCAAGGCAGATGCTGCCAAGACAGAAAAAGATGCGCTCGCCGGCAAGGTGGGTTCACTGGGTGCCGAGGTCAAGGCAAATGACCAGCAGATCGAGGTTCAGAATGCCAAGCTGGCCGAACTCCAGGCACAGCTGAAGGCCCAAGGTGAGCAGCCTGCTGTAGCTCCGGCTGCCCCTGCACCTGAGGCAACTGTACCTGCTGAGGGGGTTCAGACTCAGGCCGTAGAGGCAGCTCCCGCCATTGAATCGACGCCGTTGCCCGCCAAGCCCAAGCCTCCGGTGGTTGTTCAGGAGGAAGTGGTGGACGAAGGGCTGCCCTTGCCGCTGATTGGTGGCGCGGCTGCCTTGCTGGCCCTTCTTGGTGGTGGCTTCTGGTGGACGCGCAAGCGTCGCCAGGAAAAGGAAGAAGAGGAAGCAGCACTGGCCGAGCTTGAGGCCATGGATGATCATCAGTCTGGCGTCTCTGACGAGCTTTTCCTGGGTGATGTTGCTGCACAGGACAATGCCTGGTCGGATCAGCCCGATGCAGATGCCGGCTTTGCGCCCGTGCAGGACCGTGTTCTTGCCGACCCGATTGAAGAAGTCGAGCAATATCTTGCCTTCGAGCGTTATCCCCAGGCTGCCGGCTTCCTGAACAAGGCCATTGCTGCCAGCCCTGAGCGTGCTGATCTTCGCCTCAAGCTTCTGGAGGTGTATGCACATCTGGATGACTGGAACGGTTTTGTCGAGCAGGAGGCCTGGTTCGAGAATGCCGGTGACCTGAATGCGCTGGCCCATGCCGAAGAACTCAAGAGCAGTCTGACACCGCCGGCACGCAAGCCTTCGCGTGATGATGCGCTGCCCTATGAGCAGCAGTCTGCACCGGCCGCCGTTGAAGATGATCTGCCGTCCCTCGAAGATCTCGAGATGGACTTCAATGCCACAGTGTCCGCCAGCAGCCCGGCGTTGCAGGCCGTGCAGGACAGCGATCTGGCTCTGGACGATGACTTTTCGCTGGAGTTGCCTGAAGAGGCCCCTGCACTTGCTGCCGATTCCGGCCTGAGCCTGGATGAGACACTGGATTTCAGCTTTGACCAGCCCTCTGCAAAGCCTGTTGAGGAAAAGGACGATCTCAGTTTCGAGCTGGATACTGCCGCTTTTGACAATACATCGACTGACCTTGACATACAGTCATCGGCTGCCGATGAAGGTCTCGATTTTTCACTGGATGACGACAGCAGCCTGAGTTCGTCTTCCGCGCAGTCAGGTCTTGGTGATCTGGTTGATTTCGACTCTGCTCCCGAACTCAAGGAGCCTGAGGTCAAAACGACAGATGATGACCTGAGCTTCAGTCTGGATGATCTGGAGGCTGACTCTGCCTCTGCCATCGAGCTGGAAGGAGACTTCAGCCTGGATGAACAGGCTGTTTCTACGGACTTCAGTTTTGATGAGACCGTGCAGACGGACTCCGGCCTCAATGATGCCGCTGCCGACTTTGATTCCACGCTCCGTGCCGATGCTGTTACTGCTGCACCTGCCGTGGCAGCAGCGCCGGCTGCTGCCAGTGCTGACCTGGAATTGGATGACGAGTTCGATTTCCTTGCCGATACCGATGAAAATGCCACCAAACTCGATCTGGCCCGTGCCTATATCGACATGGGTGACATGGAGGGTGCACGTGACATCCTGCAGGAAGTATTGAGCGAAGGCAGTTCCAACCAGAAGGACGAGGCCAAGGGCTTGCTGGCACAGGCAGGTTGAACTGCCAAAGTCAGCTTGACCTTCCCAAAGGGCAGCCGTAAAACGCTGCCCTTTGCATTTTTCAGCGTGGATATTTCATGCGTTTTGCCATCGGTGTCGATTTCAACGGCCGTGCCTACCGGGGCTGGCAGACCCAGCAGCCGGGAGTGCGCAGTGTTCAGGAGACGCTGGAGCAGGCCATTTCCCGGATAGCCGATCATCCTGTGGCAGTTGTTGCCGCCGGACGCACCGATGCCGGTGTTCATGCCTCTGGAATGATTGCCCATTTTGACAGCCATGCCGTGCGTTCCGAGCGCAGCTGGTTGCTGGGTATCAATACCCGGCTGCCGGACGACATCGCACTACGATGGATAGCTCCTGTTCCGGAGGAGTTTCATGCCCGCTTCCGTGCCGTGGCACGTCGTTACCGCTACGTGATCTTCAATCATCCACTGCGTTCAAGCCTGCTGGCCGGCATGGTGACATGGCACTATCACGCGCTGGACCTTGCGCGTATGCAGGCGGCTGCCGAATACCTTGTGGGCGAGCATGATTTCACCTCATTCCGTGCAGTAGGCTGTCAGGCCAGAAAGCCGGTGCGCCATGTGCATTTCCTCAAGCTGTTGCAAAAGGGGCCGCTGATCGTGCTGGATATCCAGGCTGACGGTTTCCTCCATCACATGGTGCGCAATATTGCCGGGGTGCTGATGGCCATCGGGCAGGGTAAAGCCGAGCCTGAGTGGGCGCGCGAGGTGCTTCTGGCGCAGGACCGTACGTTGGGAGGGGTGACAGCCCCGGCTGACGGCCTCTATTTTGTGGATGTGCTGTATCCGGCAGGTTTCATTCTTCCCAAAGAAGAGCCCGGACCTGCCTTCCTGGCGGGTATTGTCGATCAGGCTGGCTGCCCTCCCGGAAGCTAGGCTGCTAGAATCTCCGCTTTTACACGGCTGTCTTGCCTTGCCCACTCACGTTCGCGTCAAGATTTGCGGCATTACCCGCCTTGAGGATGCCCAGGCCGCCATTGCAGCCGGTGCGGATGCGCTGGGCTTTGTCTTTTACTCTCCCAGCCCGCGTTACATTTCGCCGGAGCAGGCTGCTCTCATCATCCGCCAACTGCCTCCCTTTGTGACGACGGTGGGGCTGGTGGTGAATCCATCGACTGAAGAAGTGCGCGAGCTGCTGCGCTTGCTTCCTCTCGGTCTCTTGCAGTTCCACGGTGAAGAAAGCGAGGCATTCTGCGGCAGCTTCGGCCATCCCTGGATCAAGGCGATTGCCGTTAAGCCCGGGCAGGACGTGCTTGCGGAAATTGCGGCCTATCCTGGCGCAGCAGGCATCTTGCTGGATGCCTGGCATCCTGACCTCAAGGGTGGCACCGGGCAGACGTTTGACTGGAAGAGTTTTCCGGAAAAAGTGGAGAAGCCGTTGATACTGGCGGGTGGATTGACCCCGGACAATGTTGCTCGTGCCATTCAGGAAACCCGGCCTTACGCCGTGGATGTGAGTGGCGGGGTGGAAGTATCCAAAGGCATCAAGAGTGCCTCACTGATTGACGCATTTATCGCCGCGGTAAATGCAGGAGCAAAAGCAGTATGAACAAGCCTGTTGATTTTTCCCGGTTTCCGGATGCCAAGGGACATTTCGGCATTCATGGTGGCCGTTTTGTTTCTGAAACATTGATGGCGGCACTGACCGATCTAGAAGCACTGTATGCCCGTCTCAAGAACGATCCTGAATTCATTGCCGAGTTTGATCGTGATCTGGCGTTTTATGTGGGCCGCCCATCGCCGCTTTATCATGCCGAGCGCTGGAGTCGCGAGTTGGGAGGCGCGCAAGTTTATCTCAAGCGTGAAGACCTGAATCACACGGGCGCACACAAGGTCAACAACACGATTGGCCAGGCCTTGCTGGCCAAGCACTCCGGCAAGACGCGCGTGATTGCAGAAACCGGTGCCGGTCAGCATGGTGTCGCCACCGCAACGATTGCCGCTCGCCTTGGTCTTGAGTGCGTGGTGTACATGGGCGAAGAAGACGTCAAGCGGCAGTCCATGAACGTCTATCGCATGAAATTGCTGGGAGCCACGGTTGTTCCCGTGACGTCCGGCTCCAAAACCCTGAAAGATGCCATGAACGAAGCCATGCGTGACTGGGTCACGCATGTTGACAACACTTTTTACATCATCGGCACCGTAGCCGGCCCGCATCCCTATCCCATGCTGGTGCGTGACTTCCAGTGCATCATTGGCCGCGAAGCTCGCGAGCAATGCCTCGCGCAAACCGGGCGCTTACCGGATGCATTGGTAGCTTGCGTGGGTGGTGGTTCAAATGCCATCGGCCTTTTCCATCCCTTCCTGAACGATGCCGACGTGCTCATGTATGGCGTGGAAGCGGCAGGCAGGGGAATTGCCACGGGTGAGCATGCAGCTCCCCTGAATGCCGGTCGCCCCGGCGTCTTGCATGGCAATCGCACCTATCTGATGGAAGACGACAACGGTCAGATCATCGAAACGCATTCCGTCTCTGCCGGTCTGGATTATCCCGGTGTGGGCCCCGAGCACAGCTGGCTCAAGGATATCGGTCGTGTGAATTACGTGGGCATCACGGATGACGAGGCACTGGCCGGTTTCCGTGAGCTTACCCACAAGGAAGGAATCATTCCTGCGCTGGAATCCAGTCATGCTGTTGCCTGGGTGCAGAAACTGGCGCCGACCATGGCGAGTGATCGCATCATCATCTGCAATCTTTCCGGTCGCGGCGACAAGGACCTGCTGACGGTGGCGAAGATTGACGGAATTTCTGTCTGAGCACGGATTTCGTGCCGAACCGACTGTTTCTGGAGCCAGACCCATGTCACGTATTCCCGCCTGTTTTGCCTCCCTTAAGTCACAGGGGCGCCAGGCATTGATTCCGTATATCGTTGCAGGCGATCCCGAGCCCGGGATCACGGTTGCCATCATGCATGCCATGGTGGAGGCCGGTGTCGACATCATCGAACTCGGCGTTCCTTTTTCCGATCCCATGGCCGATGGACCTGTCATTACCAAGGCTCATGAGCGCGCCCTGCATCATGACGTCAGCTTGCGTGATGTGCTGAAAATGGTACGTGAGTTCCGCTTGAAGGATGCGATAACCCCCGTGGTCCTGATGGGTTATCTGAATCCTGTCGAGGTCATGGGCTATGCCGCGTTTGCTGAGACGGCTGCCGATGCCGGGGTGGACGGTGTATTGACGGTCGACCTGCCACCGGAAGAGGCTGATGATCTGGTCGGTGAGCTGCGGAAGAGGGGGCTTGATCCCATTTATCTGCTGGCACCCACCACGACACCTGAGCGCATCCGGCTTATTACCGAGGCTGCTAGCGGCTATGTGTATTATGTTTCGCTCAAGGGTGTCACGGGAGCCGCCACGCTGGACATACCTGAAGTCACCAAACGGATTGAAACAATCCGGACGATCAGTCATTTGCCCATAGGGGTGGGTTTTGGTATCAAGGACGCCAGAACGGCAGCAGCAGTGGCTGCCCACGCCGATGGCGTTGTGGTGGGGTCGGTGCTCGTGGACCGGGTGGCCAGTTTGCAAAGCGATGTGCCGGCAATTCCGGCGGCTCTGGCGGGTATTCTGGGCGACATGCGCCAGGCCATGGACAAACGCGGATAGCGCCTCGGAACAACGACTTCGGAACAACAAGATAATGATGACGGCCCGGCTTGGTCAGTGCCGGTCTGTCAGGGAGTAAAAAATGAGCTCCAGCTGGATCGAGAAAATCCTTCCCAATGTCGGCAAAAGTGTCGATGAGCGCCGTGCAGCTGTTCCCGAAGGGCTCTGGCGCAAATGCCCTAAGTGCGATGCCGTGCTCTACAAGCCGGAACTGGATCGCTGCATCAATGTATGTCCCAAGTGTGATCACCATCTCCGTATCAATGCCCGCGAGCGCATTGATTTCTTTCTGGATGCTGACGGTCGTGAGGAAATTGCGGCTGACCTTGAGCCGGATGACAAGCTGAAATTCAAGGACAGCAAGAAGTACAAGGACCGCATTGTCGCTGCCCAGAAGCAGACGGGCGAAAAAGATGCACTGGTTGTCATGAAGGGAAATCTCAACGGGCTGCCTCTGGTAGTCGCCGCTTTCGAATTCAATTTCATGGGCGGCTCTATGGGATCAGTGGTCGGTGCCAAGTTCGTCCATGCGGTGAATGTCTGCCTTGAGCACCGGATTCCGCTGATCTGCTTTGCTGCTTCCGGTGGTGCCCGCATGCAGGAGGCGTTGTTCTCCCTGATGCAGATGGCCAAGACATCGGCAGCTCTGGAAAAAATGAAGAGCCAAGGGATTCCCTTCATTTCCTTCATGACCGACCCGGTGTACGGCGGTGTGTCGGCAAGTCTTGCCATGCTGGGTGACGTGAACGCGGCTGAACCCAATGCCCTCATCGGTTTTGCAGGGCCGCGCGTCATCGAGCAGACCGTGCGGCAGAAGTTGCCGGAAGGCTTCCAGCGCTCCGAATTCCTGCTGGCACACGGGGCCGTGGACATCATCATTCATCGCCATGAAATGCGTGATACGGTTTTCCGCCTTTTGTCCAAATTCACCCATTACCCGATCTGACAGGGTTTCCGGAAAAAATCGGCCCTTGTGGCCGATTTTTGTTTTTTCAGGCAGGCAGTTTTGCAATGAGCAGATCACTTGATGAATGGCTTTCCTGGCTGGAGTTGCAGCATCCTGTCGCCATCGACATGGGCCTTGATCGCATAGAAAAAGTTGCTGATCGCCTTGGCGTACGTGATCCCGGTTGCCCAGTCATTACCGTGGCAGGCACCAATGGCAAGGGCTCCACGGTAGCGACGCTGGTCAGTATTTACCGGGCGGCAGGTTTGCGTGTGGGCAGTTATACGTCTCCGCATTTGCTGCATTTCGGTGAGCGTATCTGTGTGCAGGGTATTCCCGTCACTGAGTCAGAGCTGGTTGCAGCTTTCGAGCAGGTACAGCTTGCACAGGGTGAGGTGTCTCTGACCTATTTCGAGTTCACGACACTCGCAGCGTTCTGGATATTCCGTAAGGCGGTACTGGATGTCTGGATTCTGGAGGTTGGGCTGGGGGGGCGGCTGGATGCCGTGAACCTGATTGATGCCGATGTTGCCGTGGTGACCAGCATAGGCATTGATCATGTCGAATATCTTGGTAATACCCGTGAGGCCATTGCCCGTGAAAAAGCAGGCATCTTCCGTGCTGGTCGGCCGGCCATATGCGGAGATACCAAGCCACCTTTGGAGCTGGAGGAGACGGCATTGCAGACGGGGGCTGTCCTTGCCCGCAGTGGCCGTGATTTCGACTTTCGTGACGAGGGTAACTCTTGGGCTTGGCATGACGGCCAGCGTGTACTGACCGGCCTGCCCAAACCCCGACTGGCACTGGAGAATGCGGCGACAGCGCTGGCTGCCCTTTTTGCAGCACCGCTTGTGGTGGGAGAAACGGCTCTGCGGGAAGGCTTGAGCCTTGCTGCCTTGCCCGGGCGTTTACAGGTGGCGGGCGAGTCTCCCCGGATATTGCTGGATGTTGCCCACAATCCCCATGGCGTCGACTTCCTGATGCGCCAACTGGCCACACCAACAGCAGGGCAGCGCACCTTGGCCGTATTCGCCATGCTGGCCGACAAGGATATTGGCGGCGTGATTGAAGGTTGCCTGGGACGTGTCGACAGCTGGTTTGTGGCGGGGCTGCCCGTGCCGAGAGCTGCAAAGGCGGCAGATATCCGGCTCATGTTGCATGCCCGTGGCTGTCATGTCGGCGGCGTGTATCCGGGGGTGGCTGCGGCATTGAAGGTGGCTCGTCAGCAGGCCCGGCCAACCGATAGAATCCTCGTCTTCGGCTCTTTCTATACCGTCGCCGCTGCGCAGCGGGCACTCGGACTCTGAGAAAACACGATGGAAAAGGCAATCAAGCAGCGTTTGCTCGGCGGACTGGTTCTGGTGGCAGGTGCGATCCTCTTCTTGCCCATGCTGCTGGACGGGTCGGGGGCTGCGCTGACCGTACCCCCCATGCCTGCTCCGCCTGTTGTTGCCGGCGTGGAGGAGATCAGCCCGAATCTGGAAGCAGCGGTTGCCGAGGCAGAGCAGTCCGTGGCCAGTGTGCACGCTGAGGTGCCGGAAACCGATGCGGCGGCCTTGGTAGAGGAGGATGTGAAACCGGACATCGCTGCGGTGGCGCCTGCAACTGCTCCTGTTCCTTCCCCTGCCCAAAATGAGGCAAGCCGGCTGGCAGAGGAAAAGGCTGCCCAGGCCAAAGCCGCCGCTGCGAAGGCTGCTGCGGAAAAAGCGGCGCAGGAAAAATTGGCACGCGAAAAGGCTGCCCAGGAAGCCAAGGCCAAAGCCGAACAGGAAAAGGCCAGGGTGACCGCACAGGCCAGCCAGCCGGAGACAAAGCCTGTTGCCGCAGCCCCGGAGGCGGCCGCCTTGCCAACTGCCTGGGTGGTGCAGGTGGCGAGCCTGTCGACGCGTGACAAGGCAGATGATCTGGCCCAGCGCCTGCGCCAGAAAAGTTATCGTGCCGTCGTGCAGCAGCAGGGTGGGGCATGGCGTGTGCTGGTCGGGCCTGAGTTGCGGCGCGAGGTGGCTGAGTCTGTCAAGGCGCGTCTGGCGGCTGATCCGGAGTTCAAGCTGGATGGATGGCTGCAGGCATACAAGCCCTGAAAACCGCTTACGGGCCCCAAGGGGGGCTGTGCTAGAATCCGCGCCGGGCGGCAGGAGGAAACGACTGCCGCTTGCCGTTTGTGCAGTATCTGCTCTTCGCGGCCCGTGAGTACTGCCAGTATCCATCAGGAAACGGGAAGGGTATGCATCCTGCCGATACCGTCATTCTCGTCATCATTGCGGCTTCCATTCTGTTTGGCGTTTTTCGTGGCTTTGTGCGCGAGGCGTTTTCACTGGCAGGATGGTTTGCAGCGTATGTGGTGGCAAGGCTCTATCACGCACCACTGGACGCGCTGCTCGTGGATTACATCAGCACGCCGTCACTGCGGCTGGTGGTTGCCTGGGGCGGCTTGTTCGTAGCGACACTGTTGCTGGCTAGCTTGGCGGGCTATCTGGTGATGAGCCTGATGGATGCCGCCGGTGTCAGGGGCATTGACCGTTTGCTGGGCGCGGTCTTTGGCCTGGTACGTGGCCTGATTGTGGTGCTGGCGCTGGTCATCATGGCAGCGCCTTTCGTGAGTCGCGATGCGTGGTGGAAAGAGGCACGGCTGCCTCGCGAGTTCATGCGCTACGAGCTGCTCGGGCGTGAACTCCGGACCAAGATAGTGCGAGCAGCAAAAGAGGCCGGTAAAAAGGATGCCGTCCCGCAAGCGCCTGTCCCCGCCGATGCCGCCACCGGCAAGGCGACGCACAGGCAACAATGATTCGTCAGAGGTTCCTTTTATGTGCGGTATTGTGGGCATTGCAGGCAAATCCCCGGTCAACCAGCCCCTCTATGATGCGCTGACGGTACTGCAGCACCGTGGCCAGGATGCCGCCGGCATCGTCACCTGTCATAACGGTCGGCTCTTCCTGCGCAAGGAAAACGGCATGGTCCGTGATGTTTTCCATACCCGTCACATGGTGCGGTTGGTCGGCCATTTCGGTATCGGGCATGTGCGCTACCCCACGGCCGGCTCTTCCAGTTCGGCCGAAGCGCAGCCTTTCTATGTCAACTCTCCCTATGGCATCACGCTGGCGCACAACGGCAACCTGACCAATGCCCATGAAATTGCCCGTGACCTTTTCCGCACTGACCTGCGCCACATCAATACGGATTCGGATTCGGAAGTCCTGCTGAATGTCTTTGCCCATGAGTTGCAGGCGCAGAACAAGTTCAACCCGGGTGAGAACGACGTGTTTGCAGCCGTTGCCGCCGTGCACAAACGCTGCAAGGGTGCCTATGCCGTCGTGGCCATGATTACCGGTTACGGCATCGTCGGTTTCCGTGATCCCAATGGCATCCGGCCCATCGTGTTTGGCGAACGTGATACGGATGCCGGCAAGGAATACATCGTGGCATCGGAATCGGTTGCCATCACTTCGCTGGGTTTCCGGGTAGTGCGAGACCTTGAGCCGGGCGAAGCGGTTTTTATCAATGCCGATGGACAGCTTTTCACACGCCAGTGTGCGGAAAACCCCAAGTACTCTCCCTGCATTTTCGAATATGTCTATTTTGCGCGTCCGGATTCCATCATGGACAACATCTCGGTCTATAAGGCGAGACTGCGCATGGGTGAGAAGCTGGCCCAGAAGATCATGCGGGACTGGGGCGAGCACGATATTGATGTGGTGATCCCGATTCCGGACACCAGCCGTACCTCAGCCCTTGAGTTGGCCAACCAGCTCAACGTGAAGTACCGCGAAGGTTTCATCAAGAATCGCTACATCGGGCGTACCTTCATCATGCCCGGTCAAGGCCAGCGCCGGAAATCCGTGCGCCAGAAGCTGAATCCCATCGAGCTGGAGTTCCAGGGCAAGAATGTGCTCTTGGTCGATGACTCCATCGTGCGTGGTACGACTTGCCGTGAAATCATCCAGATGGCCCGCGATGCGGGGGCCAACAAGGTGTATTTCGCTTCAGCGGCACCACCCGTGAAATTTCCCAATGTCTATGGCATCGACATGCCGGTAAGCAGCGAGCTGATTGCGGCAGGGCACAGTGAAGAAGAGGTCTGCACCATCATTGGTGCGGATCGCCTGATATACCAGGATCTCAACGATCTGGTGGCGGCAGCACGGGAAGGTAATCCGAAAATCGAGCGCTTCGACTGCTCCGTCTTCAACGGCGAGTATGTTACGGGTGATATCGACGACGCCTATCTGGATGCCCTGCAGTCTTCACGCAGTGATGCTGCCAAGAAAGTCAGGAATGGTGAGGAAAGCGGCCCGACCATCGTGGATCTTTCCAACGGTAATTGAGTGTCCGTGCTGTGGTGGCGTGAGTCGCCTTGCAGTTTGAGGTTTGCAGCTTGAGGTAGGTTTTCATGAGTCAGCATGACGATGTTTTCTCCGGGTTTGCTTTTGACAGCCTTGCCGTGCGTTCCGGGCAGGCAAGGACAAACGAGGGGGAAAACAGCGAGGCCATGTTCCTGACCTCATCTTTCGTGTTTGGCAGTGCTGCCCAGGCAGCTGCCCGCTTTGGCGGCAGCGAGCCCGGCAACATTTATTCGCGCTTCACCAATCCTACGGTCCGTGTCTTCGAGGAGCGCCTGGCGGCGCTTGAGGGCGGTGAGCGTTGCGTGGCCACCAGTTCTGGCATGGCCGCCATCATGTCCACTTGCCTGGCCTTGCTGAAGTCGGGTGATCATGTGGTGTCGTCGCGCAGTGTGTTCGGCACGACGAATGTGCTGTTCGACAAATACCTGAAGAAGTTTGGCGTAACGACAACGTTTGTTCCGCTCACTGATGTGGCTGCTTGGGAAAAGGCCGTTACGCCTGAGACACGACTCTTTTTCCTGGAAACCCCCAGTAATCCGCTCTGCGAGATTGCAGACATCGCGGCGCTTGCCGAGGTGGCGCACCGTTACGGCATCTTGCTGGTGGTGGACAACTGCTTCTGCACGCCGGCGTTGCAGCAGCCGCTGGCGCTGGGTGCCGACATCGTGATCCATTCCGCCACCAAGTACATTGACGGACAGGGTCGTGTGCTGGGGGGGGCCGTCGTGGGGCGCCAGAAGGAAATGGAAGAGGTCTTCGGAGTGGTGCGCACCTGCGGCCCCACACTGAGTGCCTTCAATGCCTGGGTGTTCCTGAAGGGGCTGGAAACCTTGCGCCTGCGCATGGATGCCCATTCCGAGAGTGCAGGCCGGCTTGCCGCCTGGCTGGCACAGCAGCCCGGAGTGGCGGCAGTGCACTATGCCGGCTTGCCGACACATCCGCAGCATGAACTGGCCGCGCGCCAGCAGCGCCGTTTTGGTGGTGTGGTGTCGTTCGAGCTGAAAGGTGGCCGTGAGGAGGCCTGGCGCTTCATCGATGCCGTGAAGATGCTCTCCATTACCGCCAATCTGGGCGATGCCAAGACCACGATCACGCATCCTGCTTCGACGACACATGGCCGGCTCAGTCCTGAAGCTAAGGCTGCGGCCGGTATCACCGAGGGACTGATACGCATTGCCGTCGGCCTTGAAGATTTCGAGGACATCCGCCGGGATTGCGAGAGAGGACTGGCTGCGCTGTAGGCTTCTGCCGTTTTTTCCAGGTCAGCCTTCTTTTCCTGAACCGTGTGGGTAGCGGTGTTTTTCAATCGCCGGATGATGCTATGTTCCGTCACGCCCCTGCGATGTGCGCAGGGACATGACAGACGAACAAGAGCCCTATGCCTGCCATCAATCCTGTGCTTGCCGCGCTGGGGAATGTCATCCTCGGCAAATCTGAACAACTGAAGCTTGCCCTTTCCTGCCTGCTGGCCAATGGCCATTTACTGATCGAAGACCTGCCCGGCATGGGCAAGACCACGCTGGCCGAAGCATTGGCGCGTGTACTGGGTCTTTCCTACCAGCGCATCCAGTTCACCAGCGACATGCTGCCGGCGGACATCATCGGTGTTTCCGTCTTCAACCCGCAGACCCAGCAGTTCGAGTTTCGACAGGGTCCGGTTTTCTCGCAACTTCTGTTGGCGGATGAGATCAACCGCACCACTCCCAAGACGCAGAGTGCTTTGCTGGAGGCCATGGAAGAGCACCAGGTGACGGCCGATGGCGTAACGCGGCCCTTGCCGGCTCCTTTCTTCGTGATTGCCACCCAGAATCCCTCGACGCAGATGGGGACTTTCCCGTTGCCGGAGTCGCAACTGGATCGTTTCCTCATGCGTATACAGCTTGGCTATCCCGATGCCCGGGCGGAGCGGGAGTTGCTGGTGGGTGGGGATCGCCGTGCCTGGCTGGCTTCCGTCAAGCCACTGGCGACAATGGAGTCCCTCGCTGCCTGGCAGCAGGCTGTCACCAAGATACATGTCAGCGATGCCGTGCTTGATTATGTGCAGCGCCTGGTGACGCATACACGTACGGCACAGGGCTTCCAGCATGGCCTGTCGCCACGAGGCGCACTGGCCTTGCTGAGGGCTTCGCAGGCATGGGCCTTTGTCAGCGGGCGCGACCATCTGCTGCCCGAGGATGTGCAGGCCGTGTTGCCGTCCGTGGCCGAGCACCGCCTGCGTGGCGGCCTTGAAGACCATGGCCGCACCCACAGCCTGACCACGCAATTGCTGAAAGCCGTCGATGTCATCGGCTGACCTGCATTCTCTGCAAGGGGGCTGAGATGGCTTCGCGCTGGCAGCAGTTCTATCGCCGTCGCTGGCAGCGCTGGCTGGACCGCCGCATCCCGCGTGAGCGGGAGGTGACACTGAACCAGCGCCGCATTTTCATTTTCCTGACCGGGCAGGGCGGCGTGGCCGGCTTCGTCATCGTGGCGCTCTTCATTGGCGGCATCAATTACGCCAACAATCTCTTGCTGGGTCTGAGTTTTTTCATCGGCAGCCTGTTCGTGGTGGCCATCCACCATACCTATGCCAATCTCTCGGGCCTGCGCATCACAGCGTTGTCAGCCAGCCCGGCTTATCTGGGTGAAGAGGCGCGCTTCCTTTTGCGTTTTGACGATGCCCGCGAGCGTGAGCACGAAAGCCTGCTCATCGAGTGGGATGGGGTTTCCCTGCCGGTGGAGTGGGTCAGTGGCGCACAGGAGGTGTCCATCGGTTTGCCGGCGCCTGCCCGTGGCTGGTTTCGTCCTCCGCGTCTCAAGATCTCCACGGTATATCCGTTGGGATGGTTGCGGGCCTGGACCTGGCTGGACCTGGATCTGGCCGCAATCGTTTATCCCCGTCCCGAGCCCAGCGATGTCATTCCGGCGGGTGCCGGCCGTCAGGGCGAAGGCCAGAAGCTGCGCTCGCGGGGGCATGAGGATTTTGACGGCCTGAAGGATTTCGCACCGGGCGATCCTCTGGCTCATGTCTCGTGGAAGCACCTGGCACGTGGCCGTGGCCTCCTTACCAAGACCTATGCCAGTGAGGAAGTGGGCAGTGACATGCTGGACTGGGAGGCCCTGCCGGGGCTGCCCATAGAGGCCCGGCTTTCGCGCCTGGCCTGGTGGGTACTGGTACTTTCCCAGCAGAATCATTCCTTTGGCCTGCGCCTGCCGGGGACGGAAATTCCGGCTGATATCGGCATCGAGCAACGGGATGCCTGCTTGCGGGCGCTGGCGCTTTTCGGTCGCCCCGATCGCGCCGGTGACGAAACCAGACAGGGACAGCGCTCATGAATGCCCTGCTGCCTTCCCGGAGTGCCCGTTACTGGCAGGTTGCCGCGCTGTTTGTGGCGGTTTTGCCCCAGGCTGACCGTTTGCCGCTCTGGCTGACAGCGGGCCTGCTGCTGGCCTGCATCTGGCGGTTGCCATGGGTCGAGGCTCGTCTGGGAGCCCCTGGCAGGCTGTGGCGCGTACTGGTCATGCTGGCAGGGATGGCGGCTGTTTTTTACTCGCACCGCACTTTTCTGGGGCCGGAAGGAGGCGTGTCTTTCCTCCTGCTGTGTGCCGGCCTCAAGCTGCTGGAGTCGCGTAACCGGCGTGACCTGTTCATTTCTACCGTGCTGGATTTCTTCGTGCTGGCGACGGCCTTCCTCTTTACGCAGTCGATGCTGCTGGCGCTGTATGTCGGCCTTGCCACGGTGGTGGTGCTTGCCGCCTTGCTGGCCTTGCAGCAGCGACCCGGGGTAGGCATCGCCAGGACCTTGCGACGTGCAGGGGCGCTGGCCTTGCAGGCCCTGCCGCTGATGCTGGTGCTTTTCGTTTTCTTTCCCCGCCTGCCGCCCTTGTGGACCTTCAACCTGACGCAGGGCATGGGCCGTACCGGCATGTCCGACTCCATGAGTCCGGGCGACATCTCGCGCCTGAGCGAGTCTTCGGCCGTAGCTTTCCGGGTGGAATTCCAGGGAGCGATTCCACCACTGGGCGAGTTGTACTGGCGTGGCGTGGCCTTCAATTATTTTGACGGCAAAACCTGGGCGCAGGGCGATGCCATCAACTGGCCGGTGCCTGCCGGGCAGGGCTTTCCTTCCTGGATATCCGGCTTGGATGTAGGTAGCGACTCCCTGAGTTACCGCGTCATTCTGGAGCCGACCGACCAGCCCTGGCTTTTTTCGCTGGCGGTGCCTCGGTCAGACTCGAAGAAAGTGTTGCTGACGCGCGACTACCGGCTGGCCTACCAAACACCGGTGTACGAGCGCATCTCCTATGAGGTGCAGTCATGGCCGGATTTGCGGGTAGATGCCGCAAGCTTGCCACTGTGGTTGAGAAACCAACTCCTGCAATTGCCTGCAGGGGGCAATCCCGAAGCCAGGCTCATGGCCGGGCGCTGGCATGCCAGCGCCGGCACTGACGAGCGTTATGTCCGCAATATTCTGGACTGGTTCCGGGAAGAGCGGTTCTTCTACACGCTGGAGCCTCCCTTGCTGGGCGAGAGCCGTATTGACGATTTCCTGTTCCGGACCCGTCGCGGTTTTTGCGAGCACTATGCCTCGGCCTTCGTTTTCCTGATGCGTGCAGCAGGGATTCCTGCCCGTGTGGTGGCGGGCTATCAGGGCGGGGAAAAAAGCCCGCTGGACAATTACTGGCTGGTGCGCCAACTGGATGCCCATGCCTGGGCCGAGGTCTGGCTGGAAGGGCAGGGCTGGGTGCGTGTGGACCCGACTTCCGTGGTTGCCCCGCAGCGTATTGAGCGAGGGGCCGCCCAACTGGCCGGTGAGCGCTCCTACTGGGGTGACAGCGGCATGGGGGCCGTTCGTCACAACAACTATCGCCTGCTCAAGGGACTGCGCAATTTCGCGGACTTCGTGAATTACCGCTGGTATCGCGATGTGCTGGGTTACGACACTTCCCGCCAGGACGGGCTCATGCAGCGCCTGCTGGGCGATACAAGCCTGTTGCGACGCCTAGCCGTCATGGGAGGGGCACTGGTTGTGCTGGCCGGCTTGGCATTTGTATGGGCCTTGCGTGGCGAGCGACGCAGGCAGCATCCCCTTGACCGGCTTTACCGGCGCTATTGCCTGCGCATGGCCGCGCGAGGCGTGGTGCGCCAGGCAGGGGAGGGTCCGCAGGACTTTGCCCATCGCGTGGCACTGCAGCAACCGGCGTTGGCCAGTGAGGCAGCCGAGTTTGCGAGGCTTTATTCGGCACTGCGTTATCGGCCTGCGGGGCAGCGTGAAAAAGCGCTGGAGAAGCGTCTGCGTCGTCTGGCGGGCAGAAAACTTCCATGGCTGTCCTGATTTGTTGAAACACAAGGGGCGATTCAGTAAGATGCGCGCCTCGCTCGCGCCGACCCTGTTCAAACCGGCCTTGCAAGACGACCCCAGGCGCGTAGCTCAGCTGGTTAGAGCACCACCTTGACATGGTGGGGGTCGCTGGTTCGAGTCCAGTCGCGCCTACCACATCCTGAAAAAGCCCGTCCGTCCAGACGGGCTTTTTCTTTTTCTGCATGCTTTGACCAGAGAGCGGCCTGACCATCCGGTGCGCCCGATGCACTGCGCTATCTACAGACGAACAGCAGGCACATCCTTATCGCCAGCGATCAACGCATGGCATGATGCGTGAAGCAGGTCACATTTTGACCGGCCCTCTCAAGGCGAGTCAGGCAGGCTTCATGATTCCGCATCCCGCTGTTCTTGTAGTTGATGACCAGACCAGCAATCTCATTGCCATGGAGGCGGTATTTGACGGGGAGCCCGTCGAGCTGGTGAAAGCGTCTTCCGGCCAGGAAGCACTCAAGCTTCTTCTGCAACGTGATTTTGCGCTGGTGCTGCTGGACGTGCAGATGCCGGCGCTGGACGGCTTTGAAGTCGCCGAGATCATGCGCAGCAATCCGCGCACGGAATCCACTCCCATCATTTTCCTCACGGCCCTCAGCAAAGAGCAGCGCTACATTTTTCGTGGCTACGAGACCGGTGCGGTTGATTATCTGTTCAAACCCATAGAGCCGGAGATACTGCGCAGCAAGGTACGTGTTTTTCTGGATCTGGATCGCAAGAACCGCAGTCTTCGCGAAAGTCTGCGTCTTTTGCAGGAGGAACGTGACCACAACCAGACATTGCTGCGCTCACTGTCTGAAGGTCTGCTGGGCGTTACGCAAAGTGGCAATGTCTTCTATGCCAACCCGACTGCCGAGGAAATGCTGGAAACGTCTTTTGGTGAGCTGATAGGCCGCAAGCTCAGTGATATTTTTGTTCTCTACGGAGAGGATGGCGAGGCAGCCGACTGGCATCTCAAGGAGTTGCTGGAGTCTTGCGCGGCAGGTGAGCGGGCGCATCGTGACGACCTTTTCCTGCGCCGCAATGGCGAAGACGTGGCTGTGGAGATTTCTGCCAATCCCTTGCAACCGGACGAATACCAGCGTCAGGCGGTGGCAGGTGTCGTGGTGGTTTTCCGGGATGTATCGTCACGCCGCCAGAATGAAAAGGTGCTGACGAAAAAGGCCACGCAGGACAGCCTCACCGGCCTTTGCAACCGGGCAGAGTTCGAGCGCCTTCTGGGGGGCAGGGTGGCCGATGCCAACCGTCATGAAAGCAGCCTTGCCTTGCTCTATATTGATCTGGACCGTTTCAAGGCCATCAACGATACCCATGGGCATCATGTGGGTGATCAGGTGCTGCAGGCAGCGGCAAACTGTTTGCTGAGCAGTGCGCGCGAGAGTGATCTCGTTGCACGCCTGGGTGGTGACGAATTTGTGGTCGTGCTGGAGAGCAATGAGCCCCGGCGCGCTGCGAGTCTGGTGTCGGGCAAGATACTGCAGGCTTTTGCGCGAGTCGTGGATCTGGATGACGGCCGCAAGTTGCAGATTGGCACCAGCATCGGCATTGCCATCTACCCGGATGACTCCACCCATTTCGAGGACTTGCTCAAGTGCGCTGACAAGGCCATGTACCAGGCCAAGAACTCGGGTCGTAACAACTATCGTTTCTACCGGGGCTGAATGAAACAGCCGAGCCTGTCACGCTTCAGGCTGACGGGGCATCTTGGCAGGCCGGCATTCCTTTACTTACTATTGGCCCTTGGTGGGCTGCCCCCTGCAAGCAGCTCCATAAAAAGAAAAAGCACACTCCATGTCCCAGTCACCCGTACCGGAAAATCTCGGCCATATCTCTGTGCCTGCCTTGCAGCAGTACCTGAGAAGTGCAGAGGCCTGTGGGCTGGCTCGCGAGAAGATGTTGTCGGAGGCAGGTGTTACAGCTGAACAATTGCTGGACAACAACGGCCGTGTATCCGGTGAGAGCTTGCAAAGCCTCCTTTCCTGGATACTGCCACGATGCGGTAATCCTGTTTTCGGTCTCCAGACCTCTCACTATATCCAGCCCGGCTCCTACAGCGTGATGGGCTATATCGCCATGACCAGCAATACCCTGGCCGAGGCGGTCTCCCGTATGCCCCAGTATGAAAAACTCGTGGGTGACATGGGAGTGTCCACCATCGAGTACGAGCCTGGCGCAATCGTGGTTCGCTGGAACTGCCGTTTCAGTGATCCGCTCACGCGGCGTCACATCATCGAGAATGTCCTGGCATCCTGGACCAGCTATACACGCTGGATGGCGGACGCGCCTGACCTCACGCCACTGGCCGTGCGTTTCGAGCACGATGCTCCTGCCGACCGCAGCCTGCTCAAGCACTACCAGCAGGTATTCCGCTGCCCGGTGTACTTCAACCAGCCCATGTCGGCCTTGTTGTGTTCACCCCAGATATTCGAGTATCCCCTGCGCCAGCCTGATGTGAATCTGCGTGAGACACTGGAGCATCATGCCCAGGCATCACTGGCGGCGCTCAAGGAAAAATATTCGTTGTCGGACCAGGTGCGCTCCCTGCTGCGGGCCATGCTGGCAGACGGCTCTCCACGCAAGGAATTCGTTGCCGAACAGATGGGCATGAATGTGCGTACCCTGCATCGCAAGCTGACGGACGAGAACCAGTCCTATCAGCAGATACTGGATGACCTGCGTTCGGAGCTGGCCCGCAAGTACCTGCAGCAGGCACATCTGTCCGTCGAGGATATTGCACGCAAGCTCGGATTCACCGAAAGCCGGTCCTTCATCCGCTATTTCAAGGGTTATGAAGGCGTCACTCCCGGCGAGTTCCGTCAGGCCGCCATGAAAGCCGAGCCTGACCAAGGCGCAGCCTGACCCCTTCCGGGCCACCGGACTCGAATTCCCTCCTTTCTGCCTGTACATTCCTGCCCTGACGTATTTTCAAGCCTTGTGCGGAGTGCCTGATGTTTTCACAGTGGCTGCCTGATTTCGTGGATGCCGATTTCCTGCGCAATGCGCTGGCATCACTGATTTTCTTCCTGGTGCTGATGACCATACGCACATTGATGCGGCGTGCCATGTTGCGCCGCAGCGATGTGGAAACCGAGGTCCGCCAGCGCTGGCTGAACACCTTGCGCAATTCCGTGGTAGTGGTTTTCCTGCTGGGCATGGCGTTGATATGGTCCAGCCAGATCGAGACGCTGGCGGTTTCACTGGTTGCCATTGCCGCTGCCGTGGTACTGGCCACGCGTGAAATGATCCTCTGCCTGATGGGGACCATTTACCGCAGCAGCTCCCGTGCTTATTCCGTGGGAGACCGCATCGAAATCAACGGGCTCAAGGGGCAGGTGATAGACCTCAACATGCTCTCTACCACCTTGCTGGAACCCAGTCAGGTAATGCGCAAGGGAACGGTGGGAAGAGTGCTGACATTCCCCAACAGTCTCTTGCTGACACAACCTGTCTGCAATGAAACCATGCTGGGAAATTATGTGGTGCATACCATGCAGGTAAGTTTCAACCGTAGTGCTGACTGGGAAAAAGCAGAATCGGCACTGTTGTCAGCGGCGAATGCTGAGGTGCAGGAGTATGCGAAAGACCTGGCGCGGCATGCACGCGAAATGCAGCGCAGTTACGGCCTGGAGGCGCCGGCACTGGTGCCGCGCCTGCATCTGGCACTGGACGACAGGGAAAGCGTCAATCTTTACCTTCAGCTCCCTGTTCCATTGCTACGCCGAGGGCAGATAGAGCAGCGCATTCTCCGGGCTTGCCTGGCTGTGATGGGTTCAGGCAAGGAAGAGAAAGCAGAAGAGGCGAGTTAGGGACGCAAGAGCCTTCCTGGAGAAGCCTTGCGAATAATCAATACGGATCAGGCAGGGTTTCGTTGTTGCGGAAGCGCTTGTAGCTCCATTGGTAGTGCGCCGGGTCGTGGCGGACAACGGTTTCGATGGAGCGGTTCATGGCCGCCGTCGCGGTTGCAAGATCAGCGCTGTAGATTTCCGGATCCGGTTCTTCGAAGAAAATTTCAAAGCCGTCCGCATCGGGGCGGCGCAGGCAGTACATCATGATCACCTTGCATTGAGTGCGGCTGACCAGCTTGGGCACCATGACACCTGTCCAGGTGGAGATGCCGAAGAAAGGTGCATGGATGCCGCCATTCTCATGCGGGACATGGTCCGGCAGGATGGCGGTAAAACCGTTCTGCTTCAGTGCGCGAAACAAGGCTCTCACGCCACTGTCATCAGTGGGAACGGCAGTGCCGTTAAGACGGCTGCGTGCATCCCGGACAAAGGTATCGACGCCTTTCTGCTTGGCCGGCTTGTACATCATGATGGGGGCCGTATGCAGGTTGACCCAGGCATTCATGAATTCCCAGCTCCCGTAGTGGGGAACGATGCCGATGGTGCCTTGGCCTGCGGCCAGTGCCTCATGGAAAACGTGTTCGTTGTGGACTTTTTTTATCTGGCTCACGCTCCAGGCCGGGGGCTCGCCCCAGGCCTTGGTGAATTCGGCAATGGCCTGTGCTGTTGAGACCAGATTGCGGGCCGTGATGGTTTCCACCCATTCCGGGGATTTTTCCGGAAAGCACAACTCCAGATTGCGACGGATGGTGGCGCGACGGCTGTTGCCGACCACGTGCATCGCCATCCAGCCGGCAAAGGCGCCAAAACCTTGCAGGAAGCCCAGTGAGCGGCGGCTGAAAAAGCGCAGGAGCGCCAGGAAAATGCGGTCTTTGCGCGGGAGCGTTTCTGGCGTGGCAGGAGAGTGGGCGTCTGTCATGCTTTTTTGGGGGTTGTCCTGTGCGGGCGCCAAGGATAGTGGAAGGGGCGTTCCAACCAAACCGGCTTTTGTTCAGGAACTGTAGTTCAGGAATCCGGCCTCGTTATAATCCTCTGCCCTGACTCCCTCCTGCCGAGGCTTACGTGGATTTCCTCCAGCCCGTCCGAGACTTTCTTGCCTGCCCGACTCCGGAGCGTTGGGTGGAGGGCGCCCTCTGCGATATTCCGGCCTTGCTGCAGGATCATGCCAACTGCGAGAAAAAGGCGGCTGGTACGGCGATGAACCTCCTCTTTCGCTACAACGATCGCAGCGAGTTACAGATACTGTTGTCGCAGCTCGTTCGTGAGGAAATGCTGCATTACGAGCAGGTGCTGGAGATCATGGCGCGGAGGGGCATTCCCTATCGCCCGGTCTCTGCCGCCCGTTATGCCAATGGCCTGCGTGAGCATGTGCGTCATGGCGAGCCGGGCCGGCTCGTGGACATCATGATCGTCGGGGCTTTCGTGGAGGCGCGTTCCTGTGAGCGTTTTGCCACACTGGCACCGCATCTGGATGAGGAGCTTGCCCGTTTCTATACCTTCCTGCTGCGTTCGGAGGCCAGGCACTTCGAGTACTACCTTGGACTGGCTGAGAAATACTCACCGGAGAGCATCACTGAGCGTGTGGCTTTTTTCCGGGAAGTGGAACGAGGTCTGGTCGAGGCTCCTGACACTGAAATCCGCTTTCACAGCGGGCCTGTGGTCATTTCCTGACCAGCAGTGATGCCGGCAGCGACAGGCTGGCTGGCAGAGGCCGGGGCAGGCTTTGCCACAGCAGCCATACGGCCGACAGCACGCAGGGTGCCAGCAGCAGCGAGCGCAAGGGCTGGGCGAGGAAGTGCTCCCACGCAAAGAGCCCGGTCAACCAGCACACCATGATCCACACAAGGCTGTAGGCAAACATGAGGCCGAGCAGCCGCAACTGGTAATGCGGTTGCCGGCGGCCATTGAAGCGGGGAGTGCTTGGTGAAAGATGTTGGTGCAGGGCACTCACGAACTCGGGGTATTCCACGAGTCTGCCCTCAAGTTCATAACGGTCATCCGTATGCATGCGTAATGTCCGGAGGCTGCCCTTCATTCGCAGTTCCGTAAGTGCACTAGACCGTGACAGGGGAGTGGCAGGAGTAATGCTGATGAACATGCCCGTAATGGCAGACAGCGGGATGTCTATCGCCGCGCCGGAGAGTGTTGTGGCATCCAGTTTCCAGTGCGGTGTTTTCGTCACGGGCAGGCCGTCCGTAGATGATTTCCTGTTTTTTTATCTTATCGGGCCAGCTCTCGTAACCCCCTGAGTCAGGGGGCCGCCAGAATGAAAAATCCCCGCCTGAGCGGGGATTTTTTTTGTGAGGGGAGTGACGGCTTAGGCGCTGCGCTTCTCTTCCGGGCGTTTTACCCGGAACCATGCTGCATACATTGCAGGCAGGCTGAGCAGGGTCAGGGCCGTAGCAACCATGAGTCCGCCCATGATGGCGGTGGCCATGGGTCCCCAGAAGGTACTGCGCAACAGCGGGATCATGGCCAGCACGGCGGCAGCAGCCGTGAGCATGATGGGGCGGAAGCGGCGCACGGCGGCGTCAACAATTGCCGTCCACTGGTCAACACCAGCCGCAATGTCCTGCTCGATCTGGTCGATCAGGATCACGGAGTTGCGAATGATCATGCCGTTCAGCGCGATGATGCCCAGCGTGGCGACAAAGCCCATGGGCTTGCCCAGCACCAGCAGCGTGAGAGTGGCACCGATCAGCCCCAGCGGGCCGGTGAGGAAGACCAGCACGCTGCGTGCAAAGCTGCGCAACTGCAGCATCAGCAGCGTGAAGATGATGAAGAGCATGAGCGGTACATTGGCCGAGATCGAGCTCGTGCCCTTGTTGGACTCTGCCACCGTACCGGCAATCTCGATGTGATAGCCGGGCGGCAGTTTGCTGCGCAGGGCATCAAGCTGCTGGTTCAAGCGCAGGGCGACGGTAGTGCCCTGGATGCCATTGCGGACATCGCCCTGCACGGTGATGGCGAAATCCCCGTTCTGTCGCCAGACCACACCCGGCTCCCAGCGCAGGTGGGCGTGGGCGACCTGTGATACCGGAATGGAGCTGCCGCTGGCAGTGGGCAGATAGGCGCTGCTGAGGGCAGAAATGGTGTCGCGCTCCTGCTCGGGCTGGCGCAGAACGATGCCGATCAGGCGGTTGTTCTCACGATACTGCCCGATGGGCAGGCCGGACAGGATGGTTTCACCGGCCGTTGCCAGCGATTCATTGCTGACACCCAGCGCGCGGGCACGGGCATGATCCACATCCAGCCGCAGCACCTTGATGGCTTCGTTCCAGTTGTCATTGACGCCGCGCATGTCGCTGTCGGCATGCAGCACGACCTTGACCTTGTCGGCCAGCGTGCGCACCTCCACCGGATCGGGCCCCATCACGCGGAACATGACGGGGTAGGTGACGGGAGGACCGTTGGGCAATACCTGCACGCGTGCGCGTACTTCCGGGAATTCCTGTACCAGCAGCTGTGGCAGTTCGCGCCGGATGCGCTCGCGGTCGCCAAGCACCTTGGGCAGCACGATGAGCTGGGAGACATTGTCCTGCGGGAATATCTGTTCAAGTGGCAGATAGAAATGCGGCACGCCGGAGCCGATGAAAGTGGAAACCGACTGCACGCCTTCCAGCGATTGCAAACGGTGCTCCACGCGCTTGGCCACGTCCTCGCTGGCGGCAAACGACGAGCCCTCCGGCAGCCAGAGGTCGACCAGTATTTCCGGGCGGCTGGAATCGGGGAAGAACTGTTTTTCCACAGCCTGCATGCCGACCATGCCCAGTGCCATGGCACCTACGGTGGCGCCGATGGTGATCCAGCGATGCTGCACGCAGAGGTCCACAACCGAGCGCACGCGCCGGTAGAACGGCGTATCGAACACTTCTCCGTGGCCGGCGCCCGGATGTTCCTTCAGCAGCTTGTAACCAAGGAAGGGGACGAAGTAGACGGACACCAGCCAGGAAATGAGCAGCGCGGCCGTGGTCACGGCAAAGATGGCGAAGGTGTACTCCCCCACGGCGGAGTTGGCGAGGCCGATGGGCAGGAAGCCGGCAGCGGTGATCAGTGTGCCGGTCAGCATGGGCATGGCGGTGGCCGAGAAAGCATAGGTACTGGCACGCAAGCGGTCGTAACCTTCCTCGAGTTTCCGCACCGTCATCTCGATGATGATGATGGCGTCGTCCACCAGGAGGCCGAGGGCAATGATGAGCGAGCCCAGCGAAATCTTGTGCAGGTCTATGCCCCACCAGTTCATGACCAGGAAGGTGGCAGCCAGCACTGTCGGAATGGAGAGGGCGACGACCAGACCCGGACGCGTGTCGATGCGCCAGGGATGTCTGTGCAGCCCCAGGCTGAGAAAGCTTACGGCCAGCACGATGATCAGTGCTTCGGCGAGTACGCGCAGGAATTCCTGCACGGACAATGCCACGGCGGCCGGCTGGTCCTGCATCTGTTCCAGCTCGACCCCGGCTGGCAGTTGCTGCCGCAGCGATGTGGTGGCTGTCTTCAGGTTTTCACCCAGATGGATGATGTCGCCTCCCTTGGCCATGGAAATGGCGAGGGCGATAACCTCCTTGCCATCATGCCGGGCTTTCGGGGCGGGCGGATTTTCCAGACCACGCGAGATGTTGGCGATGTCGCCCAGGCGGAAAGTGCGGTTATTGAAGCGCAATGGCAGTGCCCGCAGTTCTTCCAGACTCTTGAACTGACCACCCACGCGGACCTGGATGTTGTCGTTGGGTGTATTCAGTTCACCGGCAAAATCCACGGCATTCTGGTCGTTGAGTTCAGCGATGACGGCACGCATGTCGATGCCGAGTTTGGCCAGCTTTTGCTGGGAAATCTCGACGAAGATTTTTTCCTGCTGCAGGCCAATCATCTCGACCTTGGCGACGTCCGGTACCTGCAGCAACTGCTGGCGTATCTGGTCGGCCTGATCACGCAGTTCCGCCTGTGTGAAACCTTCGGCGGAAAGCGCATAGATCACGCCATAGACATCGCCGAATTCGTCATTGAAGAAAGGTCCCTGCACACCGGGCGGCAGGTTGCCGCGCATGTCGCCGATTTTCTTGCGCACGGTGTACCAGAGGTGCTGCACGTCCTTGGGAGGCGTGGAGTCTTTCACCTCCAGGAAAATGGTGGTTTCGCCCGGCTTGGAGTAGCTGCGGATACGCTCCATGTAGGGCGTTTCCTGCAGGGTTTTTTCCAGCGGGTCCGAGACTTGTTGCGCCATCTGCATGGTGGTGGCGCCGGGCCAGAAGGCACGGATCACCATGAGGCGGAAGGTGAAGGGCGGGTCTTCGTCCTGCCCCAGTTGGAAATAGGCGGCTCCACCGGCAAACAGCAGGACCACGAAGAGATAGATCGTGAGCGCCGGATTCTGTATGGCGATGCGCGAGAGATTGAAGCGGTCGCGCTGCGTGCCGTTTGGATTATTGTGAGGGCTGTTTGTCATGGCAGTACCTCAGTGCTTGGCTGAGGTGAAAGGAACCACTTTCTGTCCTTCGGACAGCACATGCACGCCCGCCGTGACAATCTGTGTGCCGCTGGCGAGGCCGGCAACCAGTACGTCGTTGCCATCCACGCTCACTACCTTCACGCCCTGCGGTTTTACCTGCGAACTGGCCGGGTCGTAGACCCATACCAGTGTGTTTTCCTGTTTGCCGAATATGGCGGTGGTGGGCAGGCGTGCCACACCCTTGCTGTCCATGGGGGTTTGCAGGCGCAGCGTGGCGGACTGGCCGAGTGCCAGGGCATCTGCAGGCGCTTTTACGGTGTAGCGGGCGCGGAAAGTGCGCGTTACCGGGTCAGCCGCGGCAGCAAGCTCGCGCAGGGTGGCTGGCCAGGATTCACCCGGTTGTGCCCACAGGGTGACGTTGGCGTTTGCCTTGCGGGCGAAGGCAGTGCGGTCTTCCGGAAACGCCACTTCGATTTCCCGGATGCCATCCTGTGCCAGACGTATCACGGGCTGGCCAGCGCCGACCACTTCGCCGACATCGGCCAGCACGGCCATGACCACACCATCCGCATCGGCGCGCAACACGGTATCGGCGAGCCGGTTCTGCTCCAGGGACAAGCCACTTGAAGCCTGTTCGTGTTGTGACTCAGCTGCCGACAGTTCGACACGCTTGCGCTCGAGCTCCGTCGTGGAAACGTAGCCTTTCTTGTTCAACTCTTCGTAGCGGCGGTATTCGGAGCGTGCGTTCTCAAGCTGGGCCTGGGCGGCAATCAGTTGCGAGCCTGCAGCATGGTCCGAAAGCTGGAAGTCGCGCGGGTCCAGTCGTGCCAGTTCCTGGCCTTTCTGTACGCGTTGCCCTGTTTCCACCTTGCGAGCCACGATCTTGCCGGGTACGCGGAAGCCGAGACCAGATTCGACACGTGCCCGGACTTCGCCTGCAAATTCCGTGGCTGCGACCACGTCATGGCCACCGACGGTCATGAGTTTGACAGGGCGATCCGGTGCGGGAGGGGCTTCCTGCCGGTTACAGGCGCTGAGAGTCAGTGTGGAGCCGGCAAGCAGCAGCGTAGCGAGAAGGGTCCGGTTCATGGGCGAGTCTCGGTGGAGGGCTTCGGGGAAGGTGGCTGGGAGCCATGGCTGGCAGACGGCAGCATCAGGCCGTCGTAGAAAATCGTGGTGATCTCGTCCACATAGGTGGCGATGTTTTCCGGCGTGTCCAGGCGCGGTGCCAGTTCGTGCCGGTAGAGGCCGGGAATGGAGAGCATGCGCATGATGCCCAGGACCATCCCGGTACAGGCTTCGTGCGAGAGCCGGCGCATCAGGCCCTGGTTGCGGGCTTCATCCACCAGATAGTGGATGCGCTGGGTGTAGGGCAGCAGGTAGTGGGTGCGCAGGTGCTCGGCACGCTCGTCATTGCCTTCGCCTTCACGGAAAAGGAAGGCGATGGCCTCGGGCTGGGATGCCATGAGGGTCAGCGAGGCCTTGAGGTTGCGGCGCAGTACCCAGGCCACGTTCTCGGCTTCTATGGTTTCAAGTGTGGTGACCAGGCGTTGGTAAAGCGGTGCGAAAACGCTGTCGACCGCTTCAAACCAGAGTTGCTGCTTGCTGCCGAAGTGATGGCTGAGCAGGCTGTCGCTGACGCCGCAGTCCTTGCCCAACTGGCGCAGGGACACGCTTTCGTAGCCTTGGCGGGCAAACGCCGCAAAGGCCTTTTGCAGGATTTCCTCGCGAGGCATGGCGGAGCCGTCCCGGGCAGGGCGTCCGCGTCGACGGGGAGTCATGAGGGGGCAGTCGCGCATTGTTCCTGTATTTAATTGGGCGGATGCCCAATACCATCACTGTGTCCGTTTCATGTCACCCCCTCTGCTCAGGTCTTTTTGTGACCGATGGGTTCTTTTTTGGTCGGCGTGATGCTCATGAAGCCGCTGGCCGTGCCGTTGCGTGCCCAGGCCGGTGAGATGATGGGGGCAGACTGTGCATGGGACTGCATCATGCCGCGGTGCAGGGTGAAGGCGCCGAACTCTCCGTTGATGCTGTCCATGACCCGGTTGCTCTGGCTGACCGGGTTTTCCTCCCCAAAGAAGTCCGGCTGGGCACCGGCCGGTGAGGGCTGGCTGCTGTGGATGTGGATCTGCTGGATGTTTTCCCCGAACCAGTGCTGGCGCAGGAAGCGCTTGCAGAGCTGGAAGATGGCGAGGCCGTCATTGGTCGGGTGCTCGCTTTGCAGCCAGTCCTGTCGCCATCCTTCGGGGGCACGCAGGCCGATGTGGAAGTCGCGCACCGTCAGGTTGCCGCGCCGCAGGCGTACCGCCATTTTCTCGGCCAGATGCATGTAATAGGTGTGCACGATGGCGGGATTGCGGGTTTCCGGCGGCAGGAACTTGGCATGGCTGAAGGACTGCTGCTCCCGGCTGCCAGTTTCCACCGGTGCTGGGTCACGCCCCTGGGCCATCAGCCAGAGGCGGCGTCCGAGATTGCCGAAGCGGCGTGCGGGGATGCTGATTGGTATCTTCTTCATGTCGCCGCAAGTGTGCACACCGTATTCGGCAAAGAAGCTGGCAATGCCGGGGCCGATACCGCACAACTCCGTGAGTGGCAGGGGCGCGAGTCGGGCTTCGGCATCCCGGGGTACCACAATCGTCATGCCACCTGGCTTTTGCAGTCCGGCGGCCCACTTGGCCGTGGTGCGGTCACCACTGATGCCTACGGAACAGGAGAGGCCGGCGGCCTCCCTGACCTTCTGCTGGATGAGTGCGCCGATGGTGTCGGGCTGGTAGCGGTAATAGGCCTGGCAACTGCTGAGGTCGAGAAAGGCCTCGTCGACGGAAAAGACCTCGATGTCCGGGCTGACCTCAGTCAGGGCAGTCATGATGCGGCCCGAGACTTCGGCATAGCGGTCAGGCCGGGCCACGATACGCACACAGTCCGGGCAGCGTTGTCTGGCATCCACCCAGCGTGTTCCGGTGCGGATGCCAAAGGGCCTGGCCTCATAGGAAGCGGCCACGATGGTGGACCCATGCTCGCCATTGACCACGCCTATCGGACGCCCGCGCAGACGGGGATTGTCCTGCTGCTCCACGGAGGCGAAGAAGGCATCCATGTCCACAAGGGCGATCATGCGCCGCCATGCCAATATACTGTTCATATGATCAGTATATTGGCATGGCTGGTGCGTGGGCAAGGCCGCTATTGGTAACAAACGGAGTGTTACCGGCAGGAGCAGCCTGTTTCTTTTTTTCTCATCCAGGATGAGCGGTAGAAATATCTTCCTGAGCGGTCATGCACATTGGATGACAGGCCATGGACGGGCTCGGTCATGGCATGGACATGAAAAGACAGACCGTAGACAGATACTGCCAAACCGGCTGTTGGCACGGTATTGCGGGCATTACTGGTACGCCGTGTGCTCTTTGCAGGCCATACGGAAGAAGAGGGTCGGCAGATGCCAGGCCCCGTTTGCAGTCTCCGCTCGATAACTCTCATAAAAAATGGAGCAATCATGAGAAAAATACTCGCTGCTGCCCTGATGCTGGTGTCCGGTTTTGCCTCGGCCTCCTATACCCAGACCAAGTACCCCATCGTCCTGGCCCCGGGCGTGCTCGGCTTCGACAAGATACTGGGCATCGAGTATTTCTACGGCCTGCCCAATGCCCTCAAGAATGGTGGAGCCAAGGTCTATGTGACCTCTGCTTCTGCCTTCAATACATCGGATGCGCGAGGCGAGCAGCTGCTGAGCCAAGTGCAGACCATCCTGGCTATCAGTGGTGCCCAGAAGGTCAACCTGATCGGCCACAGCCATGGCGGTTTCTCGGCACGTTATGTGGCCGGCACGATTCCAAGCAGGGTTGCGTCCGTGACCACCATCGGTTCCCCGGTGAAAGGTACGCCGGCCGCTGACCTCGTGGTGAAGTTCACGGCCAATCGCGCCATTGGTGGCGTGGCCGGCACGGTGGGCAATGCCTTTTCCAAGCTGGTCAGCGCCCTTGGCGGCAAGAACTACAGCGAAGACTTCCTGGGCTCCATGGCTTCCCTGAGCACGGCTGGTGCAGCTTCCTTCAATGCCCGTTTCCCGGCTGGCGTACCCACGTCCTCCTGTGGCGAAGGTGCGTACTCTGCCAATGGCATCCGCTTCTATTCCATGGGCGGTACCAGCGTGCTGACCAATATCTTCGATCCGCTGGACATCTTCTTCGGTGCGACCAGCCTGGCCATGAACGAGGCCAATGACGGACTGGTCGGCCGCTGCAGCAATCACTTTGGCCAGGTGCTGCGTGACAATTATCCCTGGAATCATGGTGACGAGATCAACCACCTGTTCAGCCTGCGCGGACTGTTCACGGCTGATCCAGTCTCGGTCTATCGCGAGCAGGCCAATCGCCTGAAGAACGCAGGGCTGTAATGTGGACTACATGATCGTGACGTGACATCCCGACAAGATCGGTGAGAATGGCGGCCCAGGCCGCCATTCTCGTTTCTGGCGGGTGAGCATCTGATCCGGCAGGACAAGAACAATCCGGACAGAAACCATCAAAGGGAGTGTTACATGACCAAACCCACGGGACTGGTGATTGCCTGTTTGCTGTTGGGCGCCGCATTGCTTTACTGGCTGCTGCCGGACAAGGAAGAGGCTGGGCAACTTTCTCCCAGTGCGGCAAACGGGTCATCGCGCGAATTGCGTCTGCCGCTGGCAGACATGCCCAATGGTTTTGCCACTGGCCTTGAAAGCCTTCCCGCTTCGCTGGCCGGGACGGAAGTGGACGGTGAGCTGGAGTTTGATGACCGCGGCCATCTCAAGATCACCAACGGCGTGCGTCGCGTTTTCGACTATTTCCTTTCCACCATCGGTGAGGAGCCGCTGGAAACCATCGTTGCCCGCATCCGCGCCTACATCCGCCACAAGCTGCCACCCATGGCTGCAGGTGAGGCCGAGCGTCTGCTCGACAGCTATATCGCCTACAAGCATGGTCTCGAGAACCTGCAGCAGGCACAGGTCATGGCCGGCGACCAGGTGGATATCGCCGCTGTCCGCCGCCAGATGCAGCAGGTGCAGGCCCTGCGTTCCCAGTTCTTCACGGCAGAAACCGTCACAGCTTTCTTTGGTGACGAGGATGCATATGACCGCTACACCCTCGCTCGTCTGGACATCACGCAGAACGCCAGCCTGACGGCGGAGCAGCGTGCACGGCAGTTGACCGCGCTGGAACAGGAGTTGCCGGAAAACCTGCGCGAGTCCCTCAAGGTCATCAACCAGTACCAGAATCTGGAAGGCCTGACGCAGGACTGGCAGAAGCGGGGTGGTTCCGCAGCGGAACTGCGCCAGATACGGGAAAGCGTGGTCGGCCCCGAGGCGGCAGACCGTCTTGAGTCGCTGGACCAGGAACGTGCAAGCTGGAACCAGCGCATGACGGCCTGGCATGCCGAGCGTGATGCCATCCTTGCCAACAAGAGCCTGAGCGAGCAGGACCGCCAGCGGCAACTGGAGGAGTTGCGCAACAGCCGTTTTTCAGAGACGGAGCGCTTGCGTGTGGAATCGCTGGAGCGCATGCGGGACAGGGGAGAGAAGGTCGGCGACTGAGAAGCCCGAGTCAGAGCAGAGTGGGTGTGGCCGCTCTTGCTCTGTCCCCATGTTCCGGGGATTGATGGTTCAGAAATGCCAGGTGACCGGCTGAAGGCCGTTTTCATCGGCCATTGCAATCACGGCTTCGCCGCTGTCTTCGCGCCAGTCACCCAGCACGATGCGCTGGGCTGGCTGCCCTGACGCTTCCACGGCATGCACGGCCGGCCGGTGCGTGTGGCCATGCAGCAGGGTTTGCACACCGGCTTCTTCCAGCACGCGCACCACGTCCGCGGGCGTTACGTCCATGATGTTTTCCGCCTTGTTGGCGTTGTTGGCCTTGCTTTGCATGCGCCACATCGTGGCGATCATCAGGCGCTGGTCCAGCGGTTTTTCCAGCATCATCTGCTGCCAGGCCGGGTCACGGCTCTGGGCGCGGAAGGCCATGTATTTTTCATCGAGCGTGCAGAGCTGGTCGCCATGCATGACCAGGATTTTCTGGCCGTAGCAATCAATCAGCTTGTTCTCTGGCAGCAGTTCGCCGCCGGTGGCAGTCGCAAAGCCCTGGCCCAGCAGGAAGTCGCGATTGCCATGCACGAAGAACAGTCGCGTACCGCTGTCGCTGAGCTGGCGGAAAGCGTTCACCACGGACTGGTTGTAATCGTCCAGGTTGTCATCGCCCACCCAGACCTCGAAGAGATCACCCAGAACATACAGCGCATCGGCACCGCGAATGTTTTCGAGCAGGCGAAAAAAGCCGGCCGTGATGCGGGGCAACTCGGGGGACAGGTGCAGGTCGGAAATGAACCAGGTTTTGGACATAAGCCAGTCTCCCTCTCTCCGTAAACGGAGAGAGGGTCGGGGTGAGGGGTTATTCGCTGATGATTTCAGCGGACTCGACTACGATGGGCGTGGTCGGCACATCGCTGTGGCCACCGCTACGGCCGGTCGGCACCTTCTTGATGATGTCCAGCACTTCCAGTCCTTCGGTCACCTTGCCGAAGACGGCATAGCCCCAGCCCTGCACGCTCTTGCCGGAATGATTGAGGAAGTCATTGTTCTTCACGTTGATGAAGAACTGGGCACTGGCGGAGTGCGGGTCCTGGGTACGGGCCATGGCGATGGTGCCGAGGTCGTTCTTGAGGCCGTTGTCGGCTTCGTTCTCGATGGGCGCATTGGTGGACTTCTGGCTCATGTTGGCTTCGAAGCCGCCGCCCTGGATCATGAAGCCGTCGATGACGCGGTGGAAGATCGTGCCGTTGTAGTGGCCGCTCTTCACATAGGCCAGGAAGTTGGCGGTGGTCTTGGGTGCCTTCACGCCGTCCAGTTCGAGAACAATGCGGCCTTTGGTGGTGTTGAGCGCGACGGTAGCCATGAGGGTTTTTCCTTTGAAAATCAGGCCTTTCGGCCCGTGATTTGTGAGTGGCAGCGGTTGAAGGGGGCAGGGCGGGACAGGTAGACTGCCCGTTTTCCCGCATCTCCCCTACCAGGACGGGCCGCTATGATAGGCGGCGCTCCCGCGGCTGTCATGTATGCCTGCGTGAACTGGAGGGAGCACAGGACCCGCGTCCGGAGCCCAGCGCAGCGCCATGATAGAACCCAGAGATTTCATTCGTGCCAAGGTTGTGGATGACCTGGCCAGCGGCAAGCACAAGAAAATCGTCACGCGGTTTCCGCCCGAGCCCAATGGCTACCTGCATATCGGTCATGCCAAGTCCATCTGCCTGAATTTCGGTATTGCCGAGGAGGCGACGGGCGCATGCAATCTCCGCTTCGATGACACCAATCCTGAAAAAGAGTCACAGGAATACATCGACGCCATCAAGCAGGACGTGGAGTGGCTGGGTTTCACATGGGCAGGCCCGGTGCGCTATGCCTCCGATTATTTCGATGCACTGCATGAATATGCCCTCCAGCTTGTCCGCATGGGCAAGGCCTATGTGGACTCGCAGAGCGCGGAAGAGATGCGTGCCAATCGCGGCACCCTGTCCGAGCCCGGCAAGAACTCGCCTTACCGCGACCGCAGCGTGGAAGAAAACCTTGCTCTGTTTGAAAAGATGCGCGCCGGTGAAATGGAAGAGGGGAGCTGCATCCTGCGGGCGAAGATCGACATGGCCTCGGGCAACATCAATCTGCGTGACCCGGCCATTTATCGCATCCGCAAGGTGCCGCACCACCAGACGGGCGACAAGTGGTGCATCTATCCCATGTACGATTTCACGCATCCCCTGTCGGATGCGATTGAAAGCATCACACACTCCCTGTGCACGCTGGAGTTCGAGGACCATCGCCCGCTCTATGACTGGTTGCTGGAAACGTTAGGCACACCGGCCCATCCCCAGCAGATCGAGTTCTCGCGGCTCAACGTGAATTACACCGTGACCAGCAAGCGCAAGCTCAAGCAACTGGTTGACGAAAAGCTGGTGGCAGGCTGGGATGATCCACGCATGCCGACGATTTCTGGCATGCGTCGCCGTGGCTATACGCCCGAAGCACTGCGCGATTTCTGCAACCGGGTGGGTGTCACCAAGAGTGATGGCATTGTAGATGTGGGCATGCTGGAGTTCTGTGTACGCGAGCATCTGGAAAACACGGCGCCACGTGCCATGGCTGTATTGCGCCCCTTGAAAGTGGTGCTGACGAACTATCCTGAAGGGCAAGTAGAGGAAATTTCTGCTGCCCGTCATCCCAATTTGCCGGAGATGGGCGAGCGCGTGATTCCCTTCACGAAGGAGCTTTACATCGACCGTGCCGATTTCGAGGAAGTGCCGCCAAAAGGCTACAAGCGCCTGATTCCTGGCGGCGAAGTACGCCTGCGCAATGCCTACATCATCAAGTGTGATGAAGTGATCAAGAACGCTGCGGGTGAAGTGACTGAGCTGCGTTGTTCCTGTGATCTGGCGACGCTGGGCAAGAACCCGGAAGACCGCAAGGTGAAAGGCGTGGTGCACTGGGTTTCTGCAGGCAAGGGCGTTCCTGCCGAAGTGCGCCTGTATGACCGCCTTTTCACCGATGCAGCGCCTGATCGCGGTGATGTGGACTTCAAGACATTGATCAATCCGCAGGCGCTGGAGATCGTGCAGGCAGTGCTGGAGCCTTCACTGGCAGCCGCAATGCCGGAAGAGCGTTTCCAGTTCGAGCGAGAAGGCTATTTCTGCGTGGACCTGAAGGACTCCCGGCCCGGCAAACCGGTATTCAATCGCACGGTAGGCCTGCGCGACTCCTGGAAGCCCGGCGCCTGATTCATTTGCTCCCTCTTTCCCGCTCCAGGGGAGGGGGAGATAACCAACACGTTGATGCTCCCATGCTCCTGATCCACAACTCCGAAAGCAAAAAGAAAGAACCCTTCCAGCCCATTCATGCCGGTGAAGTCCGCATGTATGTCTGCGGCATGACGGTCTATGACTATTGCCATATCGGCCATGCCCGGGTGCTGGTGTCTTTCGACGTGGTGACCCGCTGGCTGCGGAACCAGGGCTGGAAAGTCAGCTATGTTCGCAACATCACTGATATCGATGACAAGATCATCAAGCGGGCCAACGAGAACAACGAGGATTTCCACGCCCTTACCGAGCGCTTCATTGCCGCCATGAATGAGGATGCGGATGCGCTGGGCGTGATACGTCCGGATACCGAGCCCAAGGCCACCGAATACGTGCCGCAGATCATTGCCATGGTGGAGCAACTGATCGTCAGAGGGCATGCCTACCCGGCCAGCAACGGTGATGTGTATTACGATGTTTCTTCGTTCAAGCCCTATGGCCGGCTTTCCAAGCGCAATCTGGAAGATCTTCAGGCCGGTGCCCGTGTAGAGATTGACGAGATCAAGACCGATCCACTGGATTTCGTGCTGTGGAAGGCGGCCAAGCCGGGTGAGCCTTCATGGGAGTCTCCTTGGGGCAAGGGGCGGCCGGGCTGGCATATCGAATGCTCCGCCATGTCCACCTGCTGCCTGGGTAATCATTTCGACATCCACGGCGGCGGAGGCGACCTGCAGTTTCCGCATCACGAGAATGAAATTGCACAAAGCGAAGGGGCAACCGGCGAGACCTACGTCAATACCTGGATGCATGTAGGATTCGTGCAGGTGAACGACGAGAAGATGTCCAAGTCTCTTGGCAACTTCTTCACCATCCGTGATGTGCTCAAGCACTATTCGGCCGAAGTACTGCGCTATTTCATCATCGCCAGTCATTACCGCAGCCCGCTCAACTACTCGAGCGAGGCGCTGGATAATGCCCGGTCCTCACTGGAGCGCTTTTACACCGCGCTGAGCGCGCTGGATCTGGCAGGAGTGGCTGAGCCTGCCAATGCGGCCGACCATGAGGCCCGGTTCACGTCGGCCATGAACGACGATTTCAATACTCCCGAAGCACTGGCCGTGCTTTTCGAGCTGGTGCGCGAGGTCAATCGCCTGGAGAAGGCGGGCCACCGCAAAGAGGCCTCGGCGCATGCCGTCCTGCTAAGGCGCTTGGGTGGTGTACTCGGACTGTTGCAGCAGGACCCGGAAAGTTTCCGTCAGGGCGGGGCAGGCGATGCCGGCTTTGTGGCAGAGGTGGAGCGGGTCATTGCCGACATTGCCGCCGCACGTCAGGCAAAGGACTTTGCAAGGTCCGACAGCCTGCGTGATGCGCTGAAGGAAAAAGGCGTGGTCGTGGAGTTCAGCCGCGAAGGCATCAAGTGGCGCAAGGCGGATTGATGGCGACTGCATAAAAAAGGGCTGCTGATGCAGCCCTTTTTTGTGGCCTTACTGATCGGCCAACGTCACTGCACGGGCGAGTGCGGCGCGTTGCTCCTCGGCATCGAGCGTCAGCTTGCGCTTGAAGGGCTTGCCATCCTGAAACCAGATCAGTTCTCCGCAGGCAAAAGCAGTCCACTCCTCATCATCCGTCAGCGGCTCGGTGGCAATCACGGCCACACGATCGTCCGGCGTGGTGTACTGCGAGAAATCAATGTCCATGTCGGTGTCCACGAGATGGGCCTTCTGGAAGGGCCACTCCCGCACCACGTATTGCAGGCGTGTGGTGGCGTAGGCAAAAAGTGCCTGGCCGTTGGACAGCAGGAAATTGAAGGTGCCGTGCCGGGTGATGGGCACAACCAGTTCGGCAATGGCTTCGAACAGCTCGTCCAGCGAGGGCTTTGTGGTGCCGAATCTTGCCTTGAGTCCTTCCAGCAGGTGGCAGAAGGCCAGTTCGCTGTCGGTGGTGCCCACGGGCTGGTACAGGCCGCCGAGATCGGGTGAGTAGGCTGCCAGATTGCCGTTGTGCGCAAATATCCAGTGCCGGCCCCAGAGCTCGCGCATGAAGGGGTGGCAGTTCTCCAGTTCGATCACGCCCTGTGTGGCCTTGCGGATATGGGCGATCACGTTGCGCGACTTGATGGGGTAGTTCTTGACCAGTTGTGCAATGGCTGAGGTAGCGGCGGATTCGTGGTCGATGAAAAGCCGGCAGGCTTTGTCTTCAAAGAAGGCAATGCCCCAGCCATCGGCATGGTGGCCGGTATTGCCGCCGCGTGCGGCAAAGCCGGTGAAGGAAAAGGTGATGTCGGTGGGGGTGGCGCAATTCATGCCCAGCAACTGGCACATCGGAATCTCGGCATTACGGTCGGCGGACGGCAAGGATAACCGTTTTTGTCAGGGCCGGGCTTTGCCCGTATGATGCACGTCCCGGTGCCTGGCACCTCATCATGCTTCTTGAATGGACATTCTCATCATTGTGCTGTTGATCATGGTCAACGGCGTCTTCGCGATGTCTGAAATAGCCATCGTGTCTTCGCGGCGTATCCGCCTGCAGCAACTGGCAGAAGACGGTAACAAGGGAGCGGCAGCTGCGCTTCTGCTCTCCGAGCATCCCACCCGCTTCCTGTCCACCGTCCAGATCGGTATCACGCTGATCGGCATTCTCAGTGGTGCCTTTGGCGAGGCGGCCATTACACAGCGCCTGATCCCGGTGTTTGAGGGCGTGCCTCTCCTGGCGCCGTATGCCAAAGGGCTGGCCACAGGCTGCATGGTGCTGATGATCACCTATTTCTCCCTGATCGTAGGGGAACTGGTGCCCAAGCGTCTGGGCATGCAGGCACCGGAGAGGATAGCCAGCCTGATTGCGCCCCTGATGCGGGGTCTGGCCTGGCTGACCATGCCACTGGTGGCCTTGTTGACGCGCTCCACCGAGTTCCTGCTGCGTGTGCTGCGTGTGCAGCAATCCAAGGAGTCACCGGTAACGGAAGAGGAAATCAAGGCGTTGCTGGCCGAAGGAACAGTGGCGGGTGTTTTCGACAAATCGGAGCAGGACGTCATCGAGAATGCCCTGCGTCTGGAGAACTGGCAGCTGTCGCAGGTCATGACGACGCGTGCGGACATGGTGTTCCTGGATTTGCAGGCCACCCCCGAGTCCCAGCACGAGATCATCATCAATGCCCGTCATGGCTATCTGCCGGTCTGCCGCGGTGGCCTTTCGGATGTGGCCGGTATCGTTGCCATGCATGACCTGCTGGCGCAACTCCTGCGTGGTGAACCGCTGGATATTGCTGCTGCCCTGCGTGAGCCTGTTTTCGTGCCCTACAGCATTTCCCCGCTTTCCCTCTTGGAAACCTTCAAGCAGCGCCGCGAGCGATTTGCCTTGGTGGTGGATGAATACGGTGGCGTGCAGGGCTTGGTCACGGCCAATGACGTGATGGACCCGCTGGTGGGAGAGATCGAGGCGACTGATGAAAGCATCAGTGATGATCCGGATATCGTGGAGCGTGAAGACGGCTCCTGGCTGATTGACGGGGCCTTGCCCATGGAGCGTTTCCGTCTGTTGTTTCCTGAGGAAACAGGGGCATTGGAAGTGGGTGGGCGCGATTACCAGACACTGGCAGGCTTCGTGCTGTTCCTGCGGGGTCATGTGCCTGAAACGGGTGAGCACTTTGACTGGAACGGCCTGCGTATCGAGATCGTCGACATGGATCGCCGGCGTATCGACAAGTTGCTCGTGAAGCGCCAGGAAAAGGATATCTTCATCGATCAGTAAACGGTGTTGCGGCTTGCTGCCCGGAATGAAAAAGCCCGCTAATCGGCGGGCTTTTTCATGATGCAGGCTCGACTCAGGCTACGATCAGTTTTTCGCCGGCTTCCACGGTCTGTGTGATCAGCGTGGCGATGGTCATGGGGCCGACGCCGCCGGGTACGGGTGACCAGGCCGCTGCGCGATCCTTGATGGCTGCAAGTTCGATATCCCCCACGCCGCCGGGGTGGTAGCCAGCATCTACTACTACGGCGCCGTCTTTGATCCATTCACCCTTGATGAACTCGGGTTTGCCCACAGCACCGATCACGATGTCAGCCTGGCGGACGAAATCCGGCAGACCCTGCGTGCGCGAGTGGCAGACGGTTACCGTGCAGTCAGCACCCAGCAGCATGAGTGCCATGGGCTTGCCGAGGATGGGGCTGCGGCCCACGACCACGGCATGCTTGCCGGCCAGAGGGATGTCGTAGGCCTTGAGCAGGGTCATGATGCCGGCCGGGGTGGCCGAGCCGTAGGCGGCTTCGCCCATGCTCATGCGGCCGAAGCCCAGGCAGGTCACGCCATCCACGTCCTTTTCCAGGGCAATGGCATCAAAGCAGGCTCGCTCGTCGATCTGGTGGGGCACCGGATGCTGGAGGAGTATGCCGTGTACATCCGGATTGGCATTGAGGCGCTGGATTTCCGCCAGCAGTTCTTCGGTGGTGGTGCTTGCCGGCAGTTCGATCTTGAGGGAGTCCATGCCTACACGCTGGCAGGCATTGCCTTTCATCTTTACATAGGTGGCCGAAGCGGGGTCGGCACCGACCAGAAGGGTCGCCAGGATAGGGGTACGGCCGCTGCGCTCCCGGAGTCGGGCAACGCGGGCGGAGAGGTCGGCTTCGATTTTCGTGGCAAGCAGCTTGCCGTCGAGCACGATGGCGGGCATGAAAAGGTTCTCGGGTCGGTTTCGGGCGGCGCTCATTGTCGCATGGGCATATCCCGGCGCCCAAGTCCGTCACGTGCAAAGTGGCCTGAAACCACCTCACAAGTTCCCTCACAACTCCCTGAAAAGCCCTGAAAAAACCGTATTTCTCGCGTTGACGGGTCAGGGGGGCATCAGTATGATGCGCCCTCGCATTGAGGCAGGCCGGTAACGGTGTTGCTGTTGTGAGCGGGGCGTAGCGCAGCCCGGTAGCGCGTCTGCTTTGGGAGCAGAATGTCGTAGGTTCAAATCCTACCGTCCCGACCATTTAACCCTCAGGGGTCAGCCTGCGCTCGTAGCTCAGTTGGATAGAGCATCGGCCTTCTAAGCCGAGGGTCGTGGGTTCGAATCCCGCCGGGCGCGCCATGACTCATGCGAAGCGGTATGTAATGGTGGTCGTAGCTCAGTTGGTAGAGTCCCAGATTGTGATTCTGGTCGTCGTGGGTTCGAGTCCCATCGACCACCCCATTATTTCTGCATGAGTCGTTGATTTTTCAGCGATGTTGCCTTAAGGTTCGCGCCGCTTTGCCAGCAGGCAGGGTGGCATGAAACGGGTCGTTAGCTCAGTTGGTAGAGCAGGAGACTCTTAATCTCTTGGTCGAAGGTTCAAGTCCTTCACGACCCACCAAACTCGGTTCAAATAAAAAAGGCGTCTGAAAAGACGCCTTTTTTATTGCCGTTTTACAATGGCTTTCCCGTGCTTTCGCCGGGCTTTCCTTCCGTCTCTCATTCTTTATAATCCCCGTCCTTTCGCAGGCCCACCGGGCTGTCTGACTCCATGTAGAGGATGCTATGCAAGTTTCCATTGAAACGACCACCGGCCTTGAGCGCCGCATGACCATCACCGTGCCGGCCGCCCGTGTCGACAGTGAAGTCAACGAGCGTATCAACAAGGCTGCACGCACCGTGCGTATGGACGGCTTCCGTCCGGGCAAGGTGCCGCTGGCCGTGGTCCGCAAGCGTTTCGGCGCCAGCATCCGTCAGGAAGCCTTGGGTGACCTGATCCGTGATTCCTTCTATGAAGCCGTGACCCAGGAAAAGCTGAACCCGGCCGGCTTTCCCACCATCGAGTCCGTCAAGGATGAAGGCTTTGATGATGTGGCCTTCGTGGCCAGTTTCGAGGTCTATCCCGAAGTGAAGCTGGCTAGCCTGGCTGGTGTGAAGATCGAGCGTCCTGTGGCCGACGTGTCGGATGCCGATGTGGAAAAGATGATAGACACGCTGCGTCGCCAGCGTGCCAGCTGGACGGATACAGCCGATGCTGCAAAAGATGGTGATCGTCTGGACCTGGACTTTGACGGTTCAGTGGACGGCGAGGCTTTTGAAGGCGGCTCTGCCAAGGGTTTCAGCTTGGTGCTGGGTTCCAAGCGCATGATTCCCGGTTTTGAAGATGGTCTGGTCGGTGTAAAGGCAGGCGAAGAGCGTGACCTGAACGTGACTTTCCCGGCGGACTACCAGGCCGAAGCGCTGCGCAGCAAGGCTGCCGTTTTCAAGGTCAAGGTCAACAAGGTACAGACACCGGTGCTGCCTGAAGTGAACGAAGAGTTCATCAAGGCCTTTGGTGTTGCCGATGGCGGTCAGGACAAGTTTCGTGAGGACGTGCGCAAGAACATGCAGCGCGAACTCAAGCAGGCCATCAAGAACAAGACCAAGAACCAGGCGCTGGAAGGCCTGCTGTCTGCCCATCAGCTGGATGTACCCAAGGCTCTGGTCACCAATGAAATCGGCCGGCTGCGCCAGAACATGCTCAAGCAGTTCGGCGGCAATGCCAAGAACGTGAATCCGGACATGCTGCCGGACGAGCTCTTTGCCGAGCAGGCCAAGCGTTCTGTGACCCTGGGCCTCCTGATTGGCGAAATCATCAAGACTTCCGACCTGCGTGTGGACGAGAACCGTGTGCGTACTCTCATCGAAGAGATCGCCGAGAGCTATGAAACTCCGGATGAAGTGGTGAGCTGGTATTACGGCAACAAGGAACAGCTCCAGCAGGTCGAGGCTGTGGTGCTGGAAGACCAGGTGGTGGACAAGATCATTTCCGAAGCCCAGGTCATCGACACCCCGGTTGGCTACGAAGAAGTGCTGCGCCCGCAACAGGCGTAAGCCCGCTGAAATGCTGCCCCGGCAAGGGTTTCAACCCCGCCGGGGCAGGACTTTTTACGGGGCTTCCCTTGACCCCGGCCCGCCAGTCCCGGACACTGCCAGCAGCTTTCGTTCCCCCGGGTGGCGCACCTGCCAGAGACCCCGGGCCCGTCAGACCAGCAGTCCAAGGACCCAGCATGAACAATCATCTGAATCCCTTTGCCGGCCTCGTGCCGTCCCCCAGCAACCTGGGTCTCGTCCCCATGGTGGTAGAGCAGTCCGCCCGTGGCGAACGTGCTTTCGACATCTATTCCCGTCTGCTCAAGGAGCGCCTGATTTTCATCGTCGGCCCTATTGAGGACCAGATGGCCAATCTGGTGGTTGCCCAGTTGCTCTTCCTTGAGTCTGAGAACCCTGACAAGGACATCCACATCTATATAAACTCACCGGGCGGTTCTGTCACGGCCGGCATGTCCATCTACGACACCATGCAGTTCGTAAAGCCAAACATCACCACGACCTGCATTGGTCAGGCAGCCTCCATGGGAGCCTTCCTGTTGGCTGCTGGCGAGAAGGGCAAGCGCATGGCCCTGCCAAATTCCCGCGTGATGATTCACCAGCCACTGGGCGGCTTCCAGGGCCAGGCCTCGGATATCGCCATCCATGCCAAGGAAATTCTCAAGATCAAGGATCAACTCAACACGCTGCTTGCCTTTCATACTGGCCAGCCTCTTGAGCGTATCGAGAAGGATACTGATCGCGACAACTTCCTGAGCGCCGCTGATGCCCAGGCCTATGGACTGATTGATGCCGTGATCGAGAAGCGTGTCTGAGACAGTGCTGAAAAAAGCGATTTACTGTAACGAGGTGGTTTCAAGATGACCGATGAACGCAAGGGCGATGGCAAACTGCTTTTCTGCTCCTTCTGCGGCAAGAGCCAGCACGAGGTAACCAAGCTCATCGCCGGTCCTTCGGTATTCATATGCAACGAATGTGTTGACCTCTGCAACGACATCATCCGCGAGGAGATGCCGGAAGAGGGAGCGGACAAGGACGGCGACCGCCTGCCTGTCCCTCACGAGATCAAGACCACGCTGGATGAATATGTGATTGGCCAGGAAAAGGCCAAGAAAGTGCTGGCGGTTGCTGTGTACAACCACTACAAGCGCCTTCGCGCCGGCATGAAGAAGTCAGTGGGCGGCAAGTACGGACCCGAGGTCGAGCTCAGCAAGAGCAACATTCTGTTGATCGGCCCCACCGGTTCCGGCAAAACCCTGCTCGCCGAAACACTGGCGCGCCTGCTCAATGTGCCTTTCACCATTGCTGATGCCACCACGCTAACCGAAGCCGGTTATGTCGGCGAGGATGTGGAAAACATCATCCAGAAGTTGCTGCAGAAGTGCGACTACGATGTGGAGAAGGCGCAGACGGGTATTGTCTACATTGACGAGATCGACAAGATTTCGCGCAAGAGCGACAACCCCTCCATTACCCGTGACGTGTCGGGTGAGGGCGTGCAGCAGGCACTGCTCAAGCTGATCGAAGGTACGGTGGCCTCGGTGCCGCCGCAGGGTGGGCGCAAGCATCCCCAGCAAGAGTTCCTGCAGGTAGATACCTCCAACATCCTCTTTATTTGTGGTGGTGCTTTTGCGGGCCTAGATAAAGTCATCCGCAACCGCTCGGAGCAGGGTGGCATCGGTTTCAATGCCACCGTGAAGAGCAAGGATGACGGCAAGAGCCTGGGTGAGGTTTTCCACGAAGTGGAGCCAGAGGACCTGATCAAGTTCGGCCTTATTCCGGAGTTTGTCGGTCGCTTGCCGGTGATCGCGACGTTGGGTGAGCTGGCAGAGGATGCCCTTATGCAGATCCTCACCGAGCCACGCAATGCCCTGACCAAGCAATACCAGAAGCTCTTCAGCATGGAGGGCGTTGATCTGGAGTTCCGTAACGATGCCCTGCGCGCCGTCGCTCGCCGGGCCATGGAGCGCAAGACAGGGGCCCGTGGCCTGCGCTCCATCCTCGAGAGCGTGTTGCTGGGCACCATGTATGACCTGCCGTCGCAGGAAAACGTCTCCAAGGTGGTGGTGGATGAAAAGGCCATTGCTGGAGAGGCTGAACCCCTGTTGATCTACGAGAACCCTGAGGTGGTCGCACCACCAAAGGCCATGCCTGAATAGGAATGGTGTTGAAAAAAGGGCCTTCTGGCCCTTTTTTCATGCCTTTTTGGCCGCTTGCCCTTGTTTTTGCAGGGAGCATCCCTCAAACATTAGGCATTCCCGTGATCGGTATCTGGCCGGTCACGCCGCCGAGAGGACTCCTGCATGTACGACGAGAACGCACTTCTCGATCTTCCCCTGCTCCCCCTGCGTGATGTGGTGATTTACCCGCATATGGTCATTCCGCTCTTTGTCGGGCGGGAGAAGTCCATTCATGCCCTGGAAGCCGCCATGGCAGCCAGCAAGCAGATTTTCCTGGTGGCGCAAAAGGATGCCGGTGATGATGACCCCCAGCAGGAAGGCCTCTATGTCACGGGTACCGTCTCCACCATCCTCCAGCTTCTCAAGCTCCCCGATGGCACGGTCAAGGTGCTGGTCGAGGGCAATTTCCGCGCGACAGTCGACAACGTCACCGATACTGGTCGCTATCTCATGGCGACAGTCAGCGAGATCGAGCCTCACCGTCTGCGCGACAACGAGGCTGAGGTTCTTACCCGTACGCTGCTCAACCAGTTTGACCAGTATGTGAAGCTTTCCAAGAAGGTGGCGCCCGAGGTGTTGACTTCGGTGTCTTCCATCGAGGAGCCCTCACGCTTGGCCGACACTATTGCAGCCCATCTTTCCTTGAAGCTGGAAGAAAAGCAGGAACTGCTGGAGCACAACGATGTGCATGCCCGCATCGAGCAGTTGCTGGCTTTCATGGAGTCGGAAATCGATATCCTCAAGGTGGAGAAGCGTATCCGTGGCCGCGTCAAGAAGCAGATGGAGAAGAGCCAGCGCGAGTACTACCTGAACGAGCAGATGAAGGCCATCCAGAAAGAGCTGGGTGATATCGGTGGCGAAGGCGAGAACGAGATTGCCGAGATCGAGGGCCGGGTGAAAAAGGCCGGCATGCCGGCAGAAGCCAAGAAGAAGGTTGATGCGGAGCTCAAGAAGCTCAAGATGATGTCGCCCATGTCTGCCGAAGCAACGGTGGTGCGTGGCTACATCGACTGGATGCTGGGCGTGCCCTGGAAGAAGCGCAGCAAGGTCGTAATTGACCTGAAGAAGGCACGCGACATTCTGGATGCCGACCACTATGGTCTCGAGGAAGTGAAAGAACGCATCCTTGAGTATCTTGCTGTCCAGTCACGGGTGAAAAAGCTACAGGGCCCTGTGCTGTGCCTGGTCGGCCCTCCCGGCGTCGGCAAGACCTCGCTGGGGCAGAGCATTGCCAAGGCTACGAATCGAGAGTTCGTGCGCATGGCGCTGGGCGGCGTGCGTGACGAGGCTGAGGTTCGTGGACATCGCCGCACCTACATCGGTTCCATGCCGGGCAAGCTCATCCAGAAGCTCAGCAAGGTGGGCGTGAAGAATCCGCTTTTCCTGCTCGACGAAATCGACAAGATGGGCGTCGACATGCGCGGCGATCCCTCGTCGGCGTTGCTGGAGGTACTGGACCCGGAGCAGAACAGCACATTCAACGACCATTACCTTGAGGTAGACTACGATCTGTCCGAGGTGATGTTCCTGTGCACGGCCAACTCCATGAACATCCCGGCACCCTTGCTTGACCGCATGGAAGTGATCCGTCTGCCCGGTTACACCGAGGACGAGAAGGTCAATATTGCGCGTCAGTACCTTGTGCCCCGCCAGATGGAGAATGCCGGCCTCAAGAAGACCGAGCTGGCCGTCACGGATGAGGCTATCCGCGACATCATCCGCTATTACACCCGAGAGGCCGGTGTCCGCAGCCTTGAGCGCGAGATCGCCAAGGTTTGCCGCAAGGTGGTCAAGCAGGCTGTACTGGGTGGCAGCAAAGGCCCTGTCGAGGTCACGGCCGAGGTATTGGGCGAGTTTGCCGGTGTCCGCAAGTTCAATTACGGCAAGGCCGAGGAAAAGGACCAGATCGGCCAGGTGACCGGGCTGGCCTGGACCCAGGTCGGTGGCGAACTGCTGACCATCGAGGCGGTTTCCGTTCCGGGCAAGGGGCGGCACACCATGACCGGCTCACTGGGCGACGTGATGCAGGAGTCCATCAAGGCAGCCATGACGGTTGTCCGCTCCCGTTCCCGCCTGCTTGGCATCCCGCTGGATTTCCACGAGAGCCATGACATCCATATCCACATGCCGGAAGGTGCCACTCCCAAAGATGGCCCCAGTGCCGGTATTGGTATGTGCACGGCAATCGTTTCCGTGCTGACGGGAATACCAGTGCGTGCCGATGTGGCCATGACCGGTGAAATCACCCTGCGTGGCCAAGTGTTGCCCATCGGCGGCCTCAAGGAGAAATTGCTGGCAGCCCATCGTGGTGGCATCAAGACCGTGATCATTCCGGAGGAGAACGAGCGTGACCTCAAGGAGATTCCGGAGAACATCAAGGCGGACCTCAGCATTCGTACTGTGAAGTGGATAGACGAAGTATTGGCGATTGCCCTGACCCGGATGCCCGAGCCTTTGCCGGAGCCTGCAGCGGCCTCTCTCGGAGCGCCGCCCGTCAAAAAGGACGAGGATGAAAGCGAAGACAGACCGAGTACGCATTGACAATTACAAAGCGTCGAATACGGCAGGAAAAAGCCGGGAAAACAGCGGGTTTCCCGGCTTGACCCTCCCGGGGTCGGTTGTTATAAAGGCCGTCTCGTTTTGCGGTACGCCCATTTGCACTCCGCGTCTTCCGCGTAGAAGGCGTGTAGTAGCCGTGTAGAAACGACCTCTCTCTAGAAAATGGATCCTATAAAAGGGGATTGACGTGAACAAATCCGAACTCATTGATGCCATCGCTGCCAGCGCAGACATCACCAAGGCTGATGCCGGTCGCGCACTTGATGCGGCTGTGGATGCCATTACCAATGCGCTCAAGGCCGGTGATCAGGTAACTCTGGTCGGCTTTGGCACTTTCCTCGTGAAAGAGCGCGCTGCCCGTACCGGTCGCAACCCGCAGACCGGCAAGGAAATCCAGATTGCTGCTTCCAAGGTTCCCGGCTTCAAGGCTGGCAAGGGCCTCAAGGATGCGGTGAACTGATTCTTGTTGTCGGCTCTCGTGCGATAACAGTTGAGAATACCGGCGCGCCCATTGCGGGCGCGCTTTTTTTTGTCGGTTTTGTAGATGGGGAATCGGGATGCAAGCCTTTCGTGAGATGGTGAAAGGGTGGCTTGGCAAATCCATTCTGGCACTGATCGTACTGCTGCTCGCAGTGACCGGTGTGGAAATGTATTTCGCAGGGGGCGGCAAGGATGTTGCCGCCAAGGTGAACGGCACAGAAATACTGCAGCCGCAGGTGGATGAACTGGTTGAGCGCCAGCGCCAGCAGTTGCTGGCCCAGGAAAATGCCGACCCGTCCAGCCTCGACATGACCCGCCTGCGCAAAGATGTCCTTGGTGGCATCATCAGTCGCGAATTGCTGGTGCAGCAGGCCAGCAAGGATGGCTATCTCGTATCAGATGCCACGGTCTACAAGCTGATCCGCGAAGTCCCTGCTTTTCAGGAAAACGGGAGATTCAGTCAGGAGCGGTATGAGCAGGTCCTGCGCCAGAATGGCGAAAACCCGGTAGCCTATCCGGCCAAAGCCAAGCGGGAGTTGTCTTATTCGCTGCTGATTGCCGGCCTGAGCCAGAGTGGCTTTGTCACCAGCAATGAAGTAGAGCGCCTGTCCATCCTTGATAACCAGCGCCGTGACGTGCACATCGCCATCGTGCCTGCTGCCCGTTATCTGGCAGGCATCACCGTCAGTGATGACGAGGTGAAGAAGTTCTACGAAGCCAATCCTGCCCGCTTTACTACTCGCGAAACGGTGGCGCTGGAATACATTTCCCTCAAGCGTGACGATTTCCTGGCGGCCGCTACGCCCAGCGAGGATGATCTTAAGGAGCGCTTTGAGGAAAAGGTGAAAGCCAACGCAGCCAACGAGCAGCGCCAAGCCCAGCATATCCTGATTACCGTGGACGCCAAGACCAAGGACGCGGACGCCCTCAAGAAAGTGCAGGACATCGAAAAGCGTGCCCGTGCCGGTGAAGACTTTGCTGCGCTGGCCAAGGAGTTCTCGCAGGACCCGGGCTCCGTGGCAACCGGTGGCGACCTTGGCTATGCCGGTCGTGGCCAGTTTGTTCCCGAGTTTGAAAAAGTGTTGTTTGATCTCAAGGCCGGCGAGATTTCGGCTCCGGTAAAGACCCAGTACGGCTATCACCTCATCAAGCTCAATGCTGTGCAAAAGCCTGATGCGCTGGACTATGCCGCTCTGCGTCCGCAGTTGCTGAGCGAGGCTCGTGAGTCTGCTGCCGATGAGCTTTTTGCCGAGCAGGTCGACAAGCTGGATGCAGCGGTATACGAATCAGCTGACCTGAAAGAGCCTGCCGAAAAATTCGGTCGCCCCATCCTGAATACCATGCCCTTTACTCAGGAAGGTGACACGGTCGGTCTTGCCGCAGACAGCAAGGTGGTTGCCACAGCATTCAGCGATGAACTCTTGCGCGATGGACGCAACTCGCCGCATCAGCAACTGGCTGATGGCAGTGTGGTCTGGATACGTGTTGCTTCACATTCGCCAGCCCGGCTGATGCCTCTGGCGGAAGTGACGGCAGATGTACGTAACGGCCTGCTGGTGGATCGTGCCCGTGAAAAGGCCAAAGCTGTTGCCGATTCGGCAATCAAATCGTTGTCCGAAGGCAAGACTCTGGCTGCCGTGGCGGGAGAGGCCGGCCTGCAATGGCAGGATTTCGCTGCCGCGTCACGCCGCACACCGATACCCGTTCCCGATGCGGTGCAGATGGCTTATCGCCTGCCACGCCCGGCTGAAGGCAAGATCAGTGCAGACAGCTTTGCTCAGGGCGCTTCCTGGGTGCTGGTGGCTGTCAGCAAGGTGGAAGAAGGCAAGTCCACCCTGGATGGCCAGATCAACCAGTTGCGTAACGCGATGAGCGAAAACCGCAGTCAGCTGGAGTTTCAGGACTACACCCGCTCTCTGCGTGAAGGCGGGAAGGTGGTTGTGAATGCACGCAGCAGCCAGTCCCAAGACTGATTGCGACAGTGAAATGAAAAAGCCCGCTTGTTGCGGGCTTTTTCATGCGTGGTGAAAGCTGTCTTGGATGTGTGTCTTGCTGAATGGCGTGTGCAGGTGCGAGTGAATTCGCACCTGCACCGTACGTAGTGGTCAGACTTGATCCAGTGCAGGCATGGCGACGGTATTGAAGCCGCCATCGACATAGAGGATTTCGCCACTGATGCCGGAGGCCAGATCGGAGCACAGGAAGGCGGCGGCATTGCCGACTTCTTCGATAGTGACATTGCGGCGCAGCGGGGTGGCAGATTCGTTGTAGCCCAGCATCTTGCGGAAATCCTTGATGCCGCTGGCAGCGAGTGTCCGTATGGGGCCGGCAGAAATGCCGTTCACGCGGATACCGATGGGGCCGAGGCTGGAGGCGAGGTAGCGCACGTTTGCTTCCAGCGATGCCTTGGCCAGGCCCATGACGTTGTAGTTGGGAACCACACGCTCTGCTCCCAGATAGGTCAGCGTCAGCAGCGAGCCGTTGCGTCCTTCCAGCAGCTTCTTGCCGGCCTGGGCAAGTGCACCGAAGCTGAAGGAGCTGATGTCATGGGCAATGCGGAAGCCTTCGCGAGTCGTTACGTCAACGTAATTGCCATCCAGTTCGTGGCCGGGCGCAAAGCCTACCGAGTGCACGATCACATCCAGGCCATCCCACTTCTTGCCCAGTTCGACGAACAGGTTGCTGATTTCGGCATCGCTTGCGACGTCACAGGGAAAAGTGAGGGTGGAACCGAAGGTTTGTGCAAAATCTTCCACACGGCCTTTCAGCTTGTCGTTCTGGTAGGTGAAGGCAAGCTCGGCGCCTTCGCGGTGCATGGCCTGGGCAATGCCGTAGGCAATGGACAGTTTGCTGGCAACGCCAACGATCAATACACGCTTGCCGGACATGAAGCCCATGGTGAATCTCCCTTGAATCAATGTGACCAGAAGGTCGCCAGTATAGGAATTGCCTGTGACAGTAGCGACGTCTGCCGCAGGGGTTTTGCAACGGTTTATGTCTGCTCCGATACCTGCTCCTTGAGCCCGGCCGCCGCCAGCAGCTTGCGTGTGTAGTCCGCACTGGGGGTCGTGAAGAGGGCGTGATTGTCCTGGCATTCCACCTGACGCCCGTTCTGCATGACAAGAATGCGGTGACAGAGGGCACGTACCACGGCAAGGTCATGACTGATGAACAGGCAGGCGAAGCCGTAGCTCGCCTGCAGTTCGCGCAGCAGTTCTATGATCTGCTTCTGCACGGTACGGTCCAGTGCCGAGGTGGGTTCGTCCAGGATGATGAGCCTGGGTTTGAGTACCAAGGCACGGGCGATGGCAATACGCTGGCGCTGCCCGCCGGAGAACTCGTGGGGGTAGCGGTGCCGGGAGGCGGGATCCAGATGTACGGCTCCCAGTGCGGCGCACACGGCAGCCTCTCTTTCAGCGGCCTCTATTCCTTGGACGACCAAACCCTCACCGACGATGTCGGCTACTGTCATGCGGGGGCTCAGGCTGCCATACGGGTCCTGGAAAACCATTTGCAACTCGCGGCGCAAAGGACGCAGTTGCCGTTGTTTCAGTGGCAGGAGGTCCTGGCCCATGAAAATGATTTGTCCCTGTGCCGGCAGAAGACGCAGGACAGCCATGGCCAGTGTGGACTTGCCAGAGCCGGACTCGCCCACGATACCCAGAGTCTCGCCGGCTTGAAGATGCAGTGAAACGGCATCCACGGCAGTTATGAAGTCTTGCCGTTGCCACGGCCATGCCCGGCGCAGAGGGAAGCGCACGGAAAGCTGTTCGACTTGCAGGATGTTCTCTGCCGTATCGGCACGCGCTACCGGTTCACCTGAAGGCTCGGCTGCCAGCAGATGCTGTGTGTACTCGTGCTGCGGCTGAGTAAACAGGGTCGTGGTATCACTGCTTTCCACGGTATGGCCTGCCTGCATGACCACGACATGGTCGGCATAGCGTCGCACCAGTGTGAGGTCGTGCGAGATCAGCAATACGGCCAGCCCCAGTTTCTGCTGCAACTCTTTGAGCAAGTCCAGAATCTGTGCCTGCAGGGTGACATCCAGTGCCGTCGTGGGTTCGTCGGCAATGAGCAGTTCAGGATCGTTGGCCAGGGCCATGGCAATCATCACGCGCTGGCGCTGGCCGCCGGAAAGCTCATGCGGGTAGGCGCCAAGACGTTTTTCCGGTTCGGGGATGCCCACCAGTTGCAGTAGCTCCAGCGTGCGCTTGCGTGCGGCCTCTTTGCCCAAGCCCTGATGTACGAAGAGGACTTCACTGATCTGCTTTTCAATATGGTGCAGGGGATTCAGCGAGGTCATCGGCTCTTGGAAAATCATGCCGACCTTGTGGCCGCGAATCTGGCGCAGGCGCTTTTCGTCAGCCGTGATCAGCTCTTCACCACAAAAGCATATGCTGCCGGTGATTTTTGCATGTGCCGGCAGCAGTTTCAGTATGGCGAGGGCGGTCAGTGATTTTCCGGATCCGCTTTCACCGACCAGTGCGAGCATTTCGCCCCGGTTCACCGCGAGTGTCGCGTTGTGCACGGGTTCGGTTTCCACGCCCCCTTGCATGAAGCGGATGACGAGATTTTTGATGGCAAGGACCGGGGTGTCGTTCATGGCATCGGCACTCAGAAGGTCTTGCGGGGGTCAAAGGCATCACGCGCGGCTTCGCCGATGAAGACCAGCAGGGTCAGCATGACGGAGAGTGTGACAAAGGCGGAGATGCCCAGCCAGGGGGCATTGATGTTGTTCTTGCCCTGTGCCACCAGTTCTCCCAGCGAGGCAGAGCCGGGCGGCAATCCGAAGCCGAGGAAGTCCAGCGACGTCAGCACGCCGATGGCGCCGGTAAAGATGAAGGGCAGGAAGGTCAGCGTCGAGACCATGGCATTGGGCAGGATATGGCGGAACATGATCTGGCGATCACCAACACCCAGCGCCCGTGCCGCACGAACATATTCCAGATTGCGGCCGCGCAGGAATTCCGCACGTACAAGGCCGGTCAGTGCCGTCCAGCTGAACAGCAGCATGAGGCCCAGCAGCCACCAGAAATTGGGCTGCACCAGACTGGCCAGGATGATGAGCAGGAAAAGCTCCGGCAGGCCGGACCATATCTCGATGAGGCGCTGGCCGAACAGGTCGATCTTGCCGCCGTAATAGCCCTGCAGGGCACCGGCGATGATGCCGAATACCGAGCTGAACAGTGTCAGTGTCAGTGCGAACAGCACGGAAATGCGGAAGCCGTAGATCAGGCGTGCGGTGACATCACGTCCTTGGTCATCGGTCCCTAGCCAGTTCTCGCGGGAAGGAGGAGAGGGCGCAGGGACTTCAAGGCCGTAGTTGATGGTGCGGTGATTGAAGTGTACGGGTGGCCATATCATCCACCCGTGCGTCTCGATGAGTTCGCGCACGTAGGCATCGCGATAATCGGCAGCGGTTTCAAACTGCCCGCCAAAGGTGGTTTCCGGATAGGCCTTGAAGACAGGGAAATAAAGAGAGCCCTGATGGCTGACGATAAGGGGTTTGTCGTTGGCAATCAGCTCTGCCACGAGACTGAAGGCAAAGAGGGCGAGAAAAATCCACAGTGACCAGTAGCCACGTCGGTGTGATTTGAAGTTCTGCCAGCGGCGAAGCGCGAGGGGAGACATGGCTCAGTCTCCCCGGCTTTCAAAGTCGATACGCGGATCGACCAGCATGTAGGCAAGGTCGCTGATCAGTTTCAACAGCATGCCGACCAGCGTGAAGATGAAGAGTGTGCCGAAAATCACCGGGTAATCACGGTTCAGCACTGACTCGAAACCCAGCAAGCCGAGGCCGTCCAGGTTGAAGATCACTTCGATGAGGAAGGAGCCGGTAAAAAAGACGCTGACCAGTGCGGCCGGAATGCCGGCAATGATGATGAGCATGGCATTGCGGAAAACATGTCCGTACAGCACCTGTCGCTGGTCCAGACCTTTGGCGCGGGCGGTCATCACGTACTGCTTGTTGATCTCGTCCAGAAAGGAATTTTTGGTGAGGATGCTGAGGGTGGCAAAGCCACCAATGCTCATGCAGATCGTGGGCAGGACGAGGTGATGGGCATAGTCCAGGATTTTTCCGCCAAGACTCAGGCTGTCAAAGTTTTCTGACACCAGCCCCTGCATGGGAAAGACTTGCCAGAAGCTCCCGCCGGCAAAGAGCACGATCAGCAGGATGGCAAAGAGGAAGCCGGGAATCGCGTAGCCGATGACGATCAGCGAGCTGGTCCAGACATCGAAGCGGCTGCCATTGCGCATGGCCTTGCTGATGCCGAGAGGAATCGACACCAGATAGATGAGCAGGGTGCTCCAGAGGCCCAGTGAGATCGATACGGGCATTTTCTCGACAATGAGCTCAGTCACGCTGCGGTCACGGAAAAAGCTCTGGCCGAAATCCAGGCGAGCATAATTTTTCAGCATCAGCCAGAGCCGTTCGTGCGCCGGCTTGTCGAAACCGTACTGGCGCTCGATTTCGGCAATGAGGTCCGGGTCCAGACCCTGTGCGCCCCGGTATTTGCTGTTGCTGCCGGAGCTGCCGACCTCGGCACCGCCACCTGATCCCATGCGTGCAGCTGCAGAGTTGTCCAGTCCCTGCAGCCGAGCGACGGCCTGGTCGACAGGCCCGCCCGGAGCTGCCTGCACGATGGCGAAGTTGACCAGCAGGATGCCCAGCAGCGTGGGAACGATGAGCAGGAGGCGGCGCAGGGTATAGGCAAGCATCGGTGTTATCGCTGGCCCTTGCCCTGGTTGCTGCGTATGCGGTTGAGCTTTTCCGGATTGACCCACCAGGTATCAAAGCCGATGGCGTACTTCGGGCTGACCTTGGGTCGCTCGAAGAAGTCCCAGACGGCGACGCGGTCCTTGCCGAGGTAATACTGCGGAATGACGTAGTAGCCGGCCAGCAGCACACGATCAAGGGCTCGTACGCTGGCAACCAGTTGCTCGCGATCGGGAGCCCGGATCACCCGGTCGATCAGGGCATCCACGACAGGGTCCTTGATACCGATGAGATTCTGGCTGCCTTGCTGGTCGGCATAGGCCGAACCCCAGAAATTGCGTTGCTCGTTGCCCGGTGACAGGGATTGCGGCACGCGGTTGATGATCATGTCGTAATCAAACTTGCGCATGCGCTCGATGTACTGCGGCACGTCCACCACGCGTATCGTGAGAGTGATGCCGAGGCGGGCCAGGCTTTGCCGGAAAGGCATGACGACACGCTCCATTTCCGGCTGGTGGATGATGAGCTCAAAGGCGAAGGGCTTGTTGTCTTTGTCGACCAGTTTTCCGCCCTTGATCTGCCATCCGGCCTCAGCGAGTAGCTTCTGTGCCTGAACGAGGTTCGCCCGGTTGTTGCCGCTGCCGTCTGTTTTCGGGGGAATGGGGGCGGCAACGAAAACACTGGCAGGCAGTTGTTTGCGGAATGGCTCCAGGATGGCCAGCTCTGCTTTGGAGGGAGCGCCATGGGCAGCCAGTTCGGAGTTGGCAAAGTAGCTGTCCACGCGTGCATAAGAGCCGTGGAACATGGTCTTGTTGGCCCACTCGAAATCAAAGGCATAACCCAGGGCCTGGCGCACGCGGATGTCCTGAAAGAGCGGACGACGAATATTGAAGGCAAAACCCTGCATGCCCGCTGGGTTTTCATTGGGTATTTCCAGCTTCTTCACGAGGCCGGCACGTACGGCCGGGAAGTTGTAGTCACTGGCCCAGGTTTTGGCTTTGTATTCCACGCGGTAGTCGAACTGGCCGGCCTTGAAGCCCTCCAGGGAAACGATCATGTCGCGATAGTAGACATAGGTGATGCTGTTGAAGTTGTTGCGCCCGCGATTGACGGGAAGATCAGCGCCCCAGTAATCCGGATTGAGGCGATAGCTGATGCTGCGACCATTGTCGATGCGTCCGACGACATAGGCGCCACTACCCACGGGGGCTTCAAGGCTGCTGCGTGTGAAGTCGCGCTTTTCCCAATAGTGTTTTGGCAGAATCTGGAGCTGTCCGACGATGAGTTGCAATTCCGGGTTGTCTTTGTGCTTGAACATGAACTTCACGCGTTGTCGGTCCAGTGCTTCGACCTTGCTGATGTCTGCGTAATAGGCTTTGTACTGCGGGTCGCCGTCCTTGCGTATCAGGTCGAAGGTGAAGGCGACATCTGCAGCGGTGACAGGTTTGCCATCTGAAAAGCGGGCCTTGGGATTCAGGTGGTAAATGATCCAGGAGGCATCAAGAGGGTCCCGCTCGATTTTCTCGGCGAGCAGGCCGTACATCGTGAAGGGTTCATCCTGGGACTGCACGGCAAGGCTGTCATAAATATTGTCGATGCCGCGGGCAGGCACGCCCTTGTTGATGAATGGGTTGAGGCTGTCAAAGGTGCCCATGGCCTCAAGGCGTATGTCGCCACCCTTGGGTGCCGCAGGATTTACATAATCGAAAGCTTTGAAGCTGGCGGGGTATCGGGGCTTGCCATGCAGGGAGATGGCATGGCTGATTTCCGTGGCAGCCAGACTGCCGGTACTGGCAAGGCCGAGGATCAGGGCTGCAAGAGGACGTAGCAGCGGGCGCATGGGCAGGGTCCTTGTTATCGAAGAATATCCGTGGAGCAGTGCTGGGGAGGATTTCTACCACAATGAAAAACCGGCGTCAGGCGACACCGGTTTTTTTCAGTCTCAGAAGTTGCGGGCGATGGCACTGTTGACGAACAGGACCAGACCTTGTCCCGGCCTCAGGTTGTTGGCGCTGGAGTTGCTGTTCCAGTTTTGTATCTGCTGCACCGAGACGTTGTAGCGCCTGCCGATGGCACTCAGCGTATCGCCTTGGCGAACCTTGTACCTGACCTTGTGGAGGTCGCCTTGCTTGCCTGATGCACTGGCAACGCGTTGTTGCCTGGTGTTGGCAGGGGCGTTGCCGCCACGCAATGTGAGGCGCTGGCCGGCACGGATGGTGTTGCCCTTGATGCTGTTCCAGCGCTTGATCTCGGCGACGGAGACATGCTGGCGCTTGGCGATGCTGGAGAGGGTGTCGCCTGAGCGCACGGTGTAGCTGCGTGAGCGGCCTGCCGGAAAGCCACCGCCATTTGCCAGGCGGTCCAGCCGGATTTCATTGTTGAGTGCCACGAACTCGGGGCTGACATTGGCATGGGTCAGTGTCAGGTTACGTCCGACTGCCACTGCGTCGCTCTTCAGGTGGTTGAGGCGACGGATTTCGGCCGTTGTTGTATTGAAGCGGCGGGCGATGGAGGAAAGGGTGTCTCCACGCTGCACGGTATAGCTCTGCGAGATCACCTGCTCAGGAACGGGCAGGGCAGAGATCATTTCCCGGAAGTCCCGGGGCAGTGATGCAGGGACCAGCAGGCGATGGGGGCCTTCAGGGTCGGTTGCCTGGCGGTTGAAGCCGGGGTTGAGCTGATAGAGCTCTTTCAGCGAGATGCCGGCAATTTCTGCGGCTGTGGTCATGTCTATCTGGCCCTGGGTTTCGACAACCTGGAAGAAGGGTTTGTCGAGGACAGGCCGCAAGCTGATGCCGAAGGACTCAGGAGATTTGATGATCTGTGCCACGGCAATGAAGCGGGGAACGTAAGCGCGGGTTTCTGCAGGCAGCTTGAGTGACCAGAAATCCGTGGGCAGGCCGGCGGCCACGTTGCGGTTGATGGCGCGCTGCACGGCGCCGGGACCGGCGTTGTAGGCGGCGAGGGCCAGTTGCCAGTCGCCGAATTTCTCGTAGAGCTGGGTCAGGAAGTCATATCCGGCCCGGGTGGATTCCAGCACGTCACGGCGGCCGTCAAACCACCAGTTCTGCTTGACGCCCATGATGCGTGCCGTGCCGGGAATGAACTGCCACATGCCGGCAGCGTGGGCGTGGGAGTAGGCAAAGGGGTCATAGGCACTTTCGATGACAGGCAATAGTGCCAGTTCACTGGGCAGTCCGCGGTTTTCGGCTTCGACCACCGTATGGTGCAGGTAACGGGTGGCGCGCAGTGCCATGCGGTTGAGATAGCCGCTGTTCTTCAGGTACCAGTTGCGCTGTACGGCAATACGGTCGTTGTCGGTATCGATATCCATCTTGAAGCCGTTACGCATGCGATCCCAGAGATCACCCAGTTCGGCGAGCTCGGCAGGATTGAATTCGGCTTCGGAGGTGTCCACGGCACCCAGTTCGGATTCTTCGACATTGGGCAATTGCTGGCTGTCAGCCAGGGATTCTTCTTCCGGGTCCTCCGACTCGTCATCTTCGCTGACATTGCCGGGAACTTCGTCGTGAGTGGCTACGGCAGGGGCAGTGGAGTGTGCTTCGGCCTCTGTCTGAGGCTTACGCTCACTGACAAGAGCATCCTGATCAGGGAGGGAGGCATCTTCCGTCACTTTAGTTGCTTCGGCTTTCGGTGCTCCGAATACACGGTCAAGCCAGCCAGCCTGTGCCGGCGCTGCCAGTGACAGGCAGGTCGCCAGAAGTGCAGCGCGGGTGAAAAGGGCTGGAGGCGTACGCCTGGGGCGGTGACTGAAAAAGCCTGAAAGCATGCGGTTTACTCGTAGAAAATGCAGTAGTCGGGGCGATTCTATGGGCCACCCCTAGGGGGAGCAAGCAAAAACCCGGCCGGTTTTTGGGGCTTTCGTAACAGAATTGCCACCTTTTCGGCGCCTGATCCTGGCAGATGAGCTACAGCCTTTATCAGCGTGTAGCCTCCTGCAATACAGGAGGCCTGAAGGGGTCAGAAACGGTCTTTCCAGGCACGCAGGGTGGTAAAGACGGCAAGGCCGGGTGTCAATGCAGTGCCGGTTTGCTCTTGTGCAGCGGCCACAATGGCAGGCTCGCTGGTACGCAGGAACGGGTTGTATTGCTTTTCCCGTGCCAGAGGCACCGGGAGGCTGGGCTGGCCTGTAGCGCGCAGGGCATGGACCTCGGCCTGCCGCTCGGTAATGGCAGAGTTTGCCGGTTCGACAGCCTCTGCGAAGCGCAGGTTTGCTGTGGTGTATTCATGGCTGCAGCAAACCAGGGTGTCGTCCGGCAGGGATGCCAGGGTTTGCAGCGAGGCATGGAGCTCTGCGGCCGTTCCTTCGAACAGCCGGCCGCAGCCGGCGCTGAACAGCGTATCCCCGCAAAACAGCAGGTGGTCGGCCGGCAGATAGTAGCTGACATGGCCTCGGGTATGGCCTGGTGTGGCAATGACCCGGATGCCTCCAAAGCCTGGCAGTATCAGGGTTTCACCTCCTTGTAATACTCGGGTCAGGCCACTGATGTTCTCGTCCGGACCATAAACCACGGGCTGATGCGCCTCTCGTAAACTGGTAAGACCACCAATATGGTCGGGGTGGTGGTGGGTTATGAGCAGGATGGCCAGTGTCAGGCCTTCGCGGTCCAGCCAGTCCTGGACGACGGTGGCATCACCGGGATCAACCACCAGGGCTTGTCCGTTATGGCTCAGGCACCAGATATAGTTGTCGTGGAAGGCGGGCAGTGCGATGGCTTGCAAGGGCATGGTGGCGTACTGGCAGGAAAACAGGCTTCAATGGTGCAAGACTTTGTCCTTTACTGCCATCTGCCAGACCCACCTGCCGGGTCAGGTCATTGGCAGGCCCGGAACGAGAAAGGCTGATGATGGAAATTCCCCGGTTGTTCAACAGCGTGCCTGCGACGGACCTGCAGACAGACCTTCAGCACTGGTTTGCGGGTGATCTCGGCCGGCATCTCCTGAATGAAGAAGAGCAACTGGTCAGCCGCATCCTGCCGGATCTTTTTGGCTATCACGCCTTGCAGATAGGCCAGGTGGTGGACGCCAACCTGCTGGCAGCCAGCCGTATCCGTCACCGCTGCGTGGTCGATGCTGCTCTCCCCACCGCGACCGGGCTGTCTCCGTTAAGGGCCCAGCCGGACCAGCTTCCGTTTGCCAAGGACAGCCTGGATCTCGTGTTCATCCATCATGGCCTGGACGGAGCTTCCCGCCCGCATGCGCTGCTGCGCGAAGCGGCCCGAGTGCTCATTCCGGACGGTCATCTGCTCATTCTCGGTTTCAATCCCTGGAGTCTCTGGGGATTGTGGCGTCTCTTTCGCCTGCCGTGGAGCGAGCAGCCCTGGCTGCGCCGGCCCTTGAGTCCGCAACGGCTGGCCGACTGGCTGACCCTGCTGGATTTCGAGGTGGTGGGTCTGGAGAGCAGTTGCTTTGTTCCGCCGCTTTCCCATGACACCATACGCCACCGTTTTGCTTGGCTGGAGCGACTGGGTCGTCGTTACTGGAGCCAGGGTGGAGCGGCTTATGCCTTGCTCGCGCGCAAGCGCGTTTCCTGCATCACGCCCATCGATACCCGTCGCCGTGGCGCCTATCCGGCGCCTGCACCGGTATTGCTGACCGAGGCGAGGGTGCGGCGCTGGATGATGGATGCTGATGAATAATGTCGATGAACAATGAAGCCGTAGAGATTTATTGCGATGGCGCCTGCCGAGGCAATCCGGGGCCGGGTGGCTGGGGGGCGATCCTGCGCAGTGGCAGTCATGAAAAACGCCTTTACGGTGCCGAAAGCCTGACCACGAACAATCGCATGGAACTGATGGGAGCCATCGAGTCCCTGCGTGCCCTGAAAAAGCCCTGCCATGTCGTGCTCTGGACCGACTCCCAGTACGTCAAGAAGGGCATGACGGAGTGGCTGGCGGGCTGGAAGGCCAAGGGCTGGAAGAATGCGGCAAAACAGCCGGTAAAGAATGTCGACCTCTGGCAGATGCTGGAGGCAGAAGCCGCCCGTCACGTGATTGACTGGCGCTGGGTCAAGGGGCATGCCGGTCATGAGGGTAACGAGATCGCAGACCAGCTTGCGAACCAGGCTGTGGATGAAATGTTGGGAATGAAAGCCGGAGCCAATGCCTGATGCGCCAGATCATCCTTGATACGGAAACCACCGGCATTGACCCCTTGCAGGGGCATCGCCTGATCGAAATCGGCTGTCTGGAGCTGGTCAATCGCCGGCTTACCAAGCGCAGCTTCCATCATTACCTTAATCCTGAGCGCGAGATCGAGGCAGAAGCTTCGGCAGTACACGGCATCTACAACAAGGACCTTGTCGACAAGCCGCTTTTTGCTGCCATTGCGGATGAGTTCCTCGAGTTTCTCAAGGGTGCAGAGCTGATCATCCATAACGCGCCCTTCGACATCGGCTTCATCAACCACGAGTTCCGCCGCCTGAAAGGCAATGACTGGCCCGGTATCGCCACCTGGTGTTCGGTGCTGGATACCTTGCCGATGGCACGCTCCCGCCATCCGGGGCAGAAAAACAATCTGGATGCCCTGGCTCGGCGTTATGGTGCCGACCAGCGTGATCGTACCTACCACGGCGCCTTGCTGGATGCCGAGATACTGGCAGATGTCTATCTGGCCATGACGGGGGGGCAGGTTGGTCTGGCGCTGGGACAGGATGAAGGCGATGGGAGCACGGGCAGCGAGCAGCGGATGGAGGAGGGTATCCGGCGCCTGCCAGCCACTCGTATTACCTTGCCCGTACTGCGCGCGGATGATGGAGAGGCTGCGCGCCATGAGGCCAAGCTCAAGGCACTGGACAAAGCCGCCGGTGGCGCCTGTTTATGGCGTCAGTTCGAAAAAGCCTGAGGCAGGATGTGCTGTCTTTATAATTTGATACGGTTCAAAGACTTGGAAAGCAAAATTGACGCGTTTTCCCGGCCGTGCCACAGTTGGCCGGCTTGTAATCTGCCGGTTTCCAGGCCACAGGTTTTTGAGCCTTGTGTTGGCCACGACACAAGGCTGGTCACGCTGATGACGGGTTCCGCAAAAAGAAAATAGCTCAGGACAGCACACATGGTTCTCATCTCCAATCTTGCTTCACTGAATCTGGTCAAGGCCGAGGTGGATGCCACCCTCGCACAAGTGGAAGCGCAAGTCGGTTCCTATGTGGAGGAGAGGGACAATCCGGCACCGCTGGGTGCCTGTGTGGAAGGGCTGGATCAGGTTGCCGGTGCCTTGCGCCTTGTCGAACTGCCGGGAGCCGTTGAGCTGGCAGCCGCACTCAGCCAGCTCATGCGTCAGGTACAGGCCAATGGTGCCGAAGCATCCGATGACAATTTCGCGGCACTGGGGCAGGGGCTCATGGTGCTGGGCCGCTATCTGGAGTATGTGCAGCTCAAGAGGGGGGGCTGGCCACAACTGCTCTTGCCAGCCATCAATCAGGTGCGCTCTGCCCTCGGGCAGGCACCACTGCCGGAGGGCTGCTTCCTTTCCCTGCGCCAGCTTCCGGCTCCCCCTGCCTTGCAGCAGTTGGAGCTGAGTCCGGACCAGTTGAATGCGCTGGTTCGCCGCCTGCGGCTCATGTACCAGACCGGCCTGATTGCCGTGCTGCGTGATCAGGCTGATGTCCCCCATTTCCGCATGATGAGCCGCGCCTGCCAGCGGGCACAGCAAGTATGTGGTCAGCGTCCGATGGCGCTGCAGTGGTGGGTGGCAGCCTCCATGTTCGAAGCCTTGCAGGGTGGTGTGGCTGTCAGTCATGCCCGCAAGGCCTTGCTGGGCCAACTGGATCGCCAGTTGAAGGCGCTGGTGCAGAATGATGGCAACGGCCGACCGGATTTGCGCCTGCTGGCCGACAGCCTTTATGTGGTCGGTCTGGCTGATGGCAACAGTGAAGGGATTTCTTCGGTGCGTAGCGCTTTTGGCTTGCATGACAACTGCCTGACCCAGGCGCAGCTGACCACCGAATACGAGCTCATGTGTGGCCCCGGTGGTTCAGTGATCAAGACGGTGGCGGATGTGCTGCGCGACGAGCTGGCCCAGGTCAAGGACACGCTGGACATCATGTCGCGCGGTGCCAAGAACGATAGCGAAAGCTACCAGGCCATGGCCGACAGCCTGGCCCGTACTTCCCAGACCTTGGTCATGCTGGGCTTGCTGGAGTGCAGCCAGGCCATGCGCAGCCAGTCCGATGATGTGAGGAAGTGGTCCGGTGAGCCTGACCAGGCTGACCTGCATTCTCTCGTTGATGCACTGATGGATGTGGAAAATGCCGTGGCCGGCTTAGTCAAACGGGTGACACCGGGCGTTGATACCACGGTCAACAACACCCGGATTTCCGTGCATCAACTGGATGAGGCGCGTGCGCTGCTGGTGGCAGAGTCCCGTTCTGGCCTGTCGCTTGCCAAGCGCGCCGTCAGCTCCTATCTGGATTCGGATCGTGACCTCATGCATCTCACGAATGTGCCATCGACATTGCAGTCTGTGGCCGGTGGCCTGTCATTCCTGGGCATAGAGCGTGGGTCTGCCGTGCTTCGCGCCTGCTCACGGTATATCGAGTCACGCATGCTCAACTCTGAGCAGCAGCCCAATATGGCGGATCTCGAAACCCTGGCAGATGCGGTTTCCAGCGTTGACTATTTTCTCGAAAGCCTGGAGGCCAACAAGCCCATCGGTGAGAGCATTCTGGAAATCGCCGAGGAAAGCGTGGCTGAACTCGGCTTCCCTGTTGAATCCGCTCAGGCTGCCTGATGCCGTCATTCGAGCCGGCAGCGCTACCCCCGCCAGACCTAAGTGGTGACCGGCTTTGGCTGGTTTTCCAGGGCGCGCATGTGCTGGTGCACAGCGATCCTGCCGAGGGTGTTTTTCCCCGGCTCAAGAGTTTTGCATGGCTGGGTATGGATGAAGCAGCCCGCCAGTACCTTGGGCGCCGCGACGGCATGGGTGTGTTTGCCGTTGCCGTACCGGATACGGTGCAAGCTCCCGAGGGTTACCACTTTGAGGATTTGCGCCGTTTGCTGGGCAGGGTGGATGACACTCTGTTCTCACTGGCAGGGCGTGGTTTCCAAGTGCTGGAGTGGGAGCAGAACCACCGCTTTTGCGGGCGCTGCGGTAGCACAACGGTTGCTCATGCCCAAGGTGAGCGAGCCCGTGTCTGCCCTTCTTGCGCCTTTGCTTCTTATCCCAGGATCAATCCCTGCATTATCGTGGCGGTGACCCGAGGCGAAGAAATCCTGCTGGCACGTGCCCGACGCTTCAACCGGCCCATGTTCAGTACTCTGGCCGGCTTTATCGAAGCCGGTGAAAGTGCCGAAGAAACGCTGTTGCGCGAGGTCAAGGAAGAGGTGGGTGTGCTTGTGCGCAATCCTCGCTATTTCGGCAGCCAGTCCTGGCCCTTTCCCGGCAACCTCATGCTGGGCTTCCATGCCGAGTACGAGAGCGGTGAGCTGGTGCTGCAGGAGGACGAAATTGCCGAGGCCGGCTTTTTCCACTTCAGTGAGCTGCCGCCCGTTCCGCCAGCCGGCAGCATCGCCCATGCCCTGATCCATGACTTTGTGAAGCGTTGCCAGCGTGCTGGTACTTGAATATGAGTGATGGCTCCCCCATCAACTGCTGACACTGACAGGCAGGATGGAGTGATCCTGCCTCTTACCCTCATTTAGCCCCAAGGATTTCCCTGTGCTAGAGCTTTTCCTGCAATACGGTCTCTTCCTCGCCAAGACGGCCACCATCGTCATCGCCGTCATCATCGTGATTGCTGCCATCGCCAGTGCGGGTAGCCGCAGGAGGCATGCCTCCACAGAAGGGTTTATCGAAGTCACGCCAATCAACGAGCGTCTTGAGGACTATGCCGATGCCATGCGTGAGGTCGTGTATGACAAGGCAAGCTTGAAAGACTGGTTCAAGTCGGAAAAGAAAAGACACAAGCTTGAGGACAAGGCCAGCAAGGAAAAAAAGGAAGAAGAGCGCCGTTCCCGGATGTATGTACTCAATTTTGACGGGGATATCCGTGCCTCTGCGGTAGAGTCCTTGCGTCGCGAGATCACGGCTGTGCTGACAATTGCTGACCCGGTTCGGGACGAGATCGTGCTTTGTCTGGAGAGCCCGGGCGGCATGGTGCATGGTTATGGGCTGGCCGCTTCCCAATTGTCCCGTATTCGCCAGAAAAATATCCCGCTTACAATTTGTATCGACAAGGTTGCGGCGAGTGGCGGCTACATGATGGCTTGCATAGGCAACCGTATCTTGGCTGCGCCTTTTGCCGTGGTTGGTTCCATCGGAGTGGTTGCACAGATTCCCAACTTCAACCGCCTGCTTAAGAAGCATGATGTTGATATCGAGTTGCATACCGCCGGTGCCTACAAACGTACCTTGACCGTGCTCGGTGAGAATACCGACGAGAGCCGCCAGAAGTTCCGTGAGGAGCTGGAAGACACCCATGAGCTGTTCAAGGAGTTTGTGCAGCAGAACCGTGAGCAGGTTGATATCGCTACGGTGGCGACAGGCGAACACTGGTATGGCCAGCGCGCTCTGGAGTTGAAGCTGGTGGACGAAATACGTACCAGCGATGAATACATCATTGATCGTACTGCAGAGGCGGACGTGTTTGCCGTGCGCTATGTGCCAAAACACAAGTTGATGAGCCGGCTGGGAATTGCGGCAGAAGGTTCGCTTGATCGCCTCATGCTGCGTTGGTGGGAGCGCCTGCAGCACCGCCCCTTGTAGTTTTCGCAGCCTGTCATGCCTGTAGGGGAGTATGGCAAAGAAATAAAAAAGGTCGCCTCAAGCGACCTTTTTCATGATGCTTTCAGGTGCAGAAAATCAGACTCCGCTGCCTGCCAGTGCCAGTTTCACAGCGATCACCACGCCAATGATCATGACGAAAAAGAAGATGATGCCTGCCACAATGAATGGCATCGGGTTGTTGCTGCTGAAGTCACGTTTGCGATTGACCTCTTTCTGAACCCCGAACCATGAGCGGAAAACACTGCCCAGCACGGTCAGGAAGGTAATCTGCTCCTGTTGCTCTGCAGGAGCCGGATCTGTTTTTTTTTCGTCTGTCATGGGAGTTACCTGCTTGCAGTCTCAAAAGGATTTTGCCCGGTTTTTCCTGGGCGTGAAGCAACAAATACTGATGATGCTTATGACTCCGGCTCATAGCCTAGGTTGGGTGACAGCCAGCGTTCTGCTGTGCGTCTGTCCCAGCCCTTGCGTTTGGCATAGTCAAGAACCTGGTCTTCTTCCAGTTTACCCACGTTGAAGTAATCGCTCTCTGGATGTGAGAAGTACCATCCGCTCACTGCCGCGGTAGGGTACATGGCAAAGTGCTCGGTCAGTTGGATGCCGGTATTTTTCGTGGCATCAAGTAGCTCGAAGAGCGCCGTTTTCTCAGTGTGGTCAGGGCAGGCGGGATAACCCGGGGCAGGGCGTATGCCTGTGTACTTTTCCTTGATGAGAGCTTCGTTGCTAAGGGCTTCATCCGGGGCATAACCCCAGAACTCCCGGCGCACACGCTCATGCAAGTGCTCGGCAAAGGCTTCCGCCAGGCGATCGGCCAGGGCCTTCACCATGATGGCATTGTAATCGTCACCCTTGCTCTGGAATTCCATGGCAAATTCGTCGCAACCATCACCAGCGGTTACGGCAAAGCCTCCAATATAGTCGCGTGCCGTGCTGTCCTCCGGTGCAATGAAGTCTGCCAGGGAGTAATTGGGTTTTCCGCTTACCTTGTCGCTCTGCTGGCGCAGATGGTGCAGTGTGGCGAGAGTTTCCGTGCGTGAATCGTCCATGTAGATCACGGTATCGTCAGCTCCGCGTCGTGCCGCCGGCCACAGGCCGATTACGGCATGAGCCTTCACTTTTTTCTCTTCTATCATCCGTTTGAGAATGTCCTGGGCTTCTGAGAAGAGTGTGCGGGCGGCTTCACCGACGATCTCATCCTGAAGAATGGTCGGGTATTTTCCCGTCAGGGACCAGGAGATGAAAAAGGGTGTCCAGTCGATGTAGTCCACCAGCTTTTCCAGCGGATAGTCTTGCAAGACAGTGATGCCGGGTTTGAGCGGGACAGGCGGGGTATAGTTGCTCCAGTCGTACTGGAAGCCCTGTGCAATTGCCTGCTCGTAGGGAAGGCGATCAGCCTTGGGTTTACGGTTGGCATGGCGTACGCGGACTTCTTCATAGTCAGCCTTGCGCTCGGCCACGAAGTCGGCTTTCAATTCCTTGCTGAGGAGGGAGGTTGCCACACCGACGGCGCGCGAGGCATCAGCTACATAAACGACGGCATCATTCTTGTACTGGGGTTCGATCCTGACAGCTGTATGTGCTTTTGAGGTTGTGGCACCACCAATCAGCAGCGGCACATGGAAGTCCTGGCGCTGCATTTCGCGGGCAACATGCACCATTTCATCCAGCGACGGCGTGATCAGGCCGGAAAGGCCGATGATGTCGACTTTCTCGGCTTTTGCTGTCTCCAGTATACGGTCTGCCGGCACCATGACGCCCAGATCGACAATGTCGTAACCATTGCAACCCAGAACCACGCCAACGATATTCTTGCCGATGTCGTGCACATCCCCTTTGACGGTGGCGAGCAGAATCTTGCCTTTGGCTTCGACGACGCCATTTTTCTCAGCTTCGATAAAAGGCAGAAGATAGGCAACGGCCTGTTTCATGACACGGGCCGACTTCACTACCTGTGGCAGGAACATCTTGCCGGCTCCGAAGAGATCGCCCACCACGTTCATGCCAGCCATCAGTGGACCTTCGATCACCTGTATGGGGCGCTCGGCGATCTGGCGTGCCGCTTCGGTATCCTCCTCGATGAAAGCGGTGATGCCTTTGACCAGTGCATGTTCAAGGCGTTTCTCGACAGGAAGGTTGCGCCATTCCAGCGTTTCTTCTTCTTTCTTGCTGCCGTCGCCCTTGTATTTTTCGGCGATTTCCAGAAGCCGTTCGGTACCATCGGCACGACGATTGAGGATGACGTCTTCGACACGCTCTTTCAGTTCAGCAGGAAGATCATCATAAATGGCAAGCTGGCCAGCGTTGACAATGCCCATGCTCAGGCCGTTGCGGATGGCGTAATACAGGAAGACCGAATGAATGGCCTCACGTACTGGCTCGTTGCCACGAAACGAGAACGATACATTGGATACGCCCCCTGAGCTCAGGGCATGGGGCAGGTGATCGCGAATGTAGGCACAGGCATTGATGAAGTCGACCGCATAGTTGTTGTGTTCTTCGATGCCGGTGGCAACGGCAAAGATGTTGGCATCAAAGATGATGTCTTCGGCAGGGAAGCCGACTTTCTCCACTAGCACGTCATAGGAGCGCTTGCAGATTTCCATCTTGCGCTGCTCGGTATCGGCCTGACCCTGTTCGTCAAATGCCATCACCACAATGGCAGCACCATGACGCATGCACAGGCGAGCCTTGGCGATGAACTCTTCTTCGCCTTCCTTCATGGAGATAGAGTTGACGATGGGCTTGCCTTGCGAGCATTTCAAGCCGGCCTCGATGATGTCCCACTTAGATGAGTCGATCATCAAGGGGACACGGGAAATGTCAGGCTCGGAAGCAATCAGCTTGAGGAATATTTCCATGGCGGCCCGGGAGTCCAGCATGCCCTCGTCCATGTTGATGTCGATGACCTGGGCGCCACTTTCCACCTGCTGGCGGGCAACATCGAGTGCTTCGCTGAAGTTCTCTTCCTTGATGAGTCGGCGGAACTTAGCAGAACCAGTGACATTGGTGCGCTCACCAACATTCACGAAAAGCGACTCGCGCGTGATGTTGAAGGGCTCCAGGCCGGAGAGACGGCAGGCCGGTGCAATGACCGGGATTTCGCGGCGTGGATACTGAGCCACAGTATCGGCAATGGCCTTGATATGTTCGGGCGTACTGCCGCAGCAACCTCCGATGATGTTCACAAAGCCGGAGGCTGCAAATTCACCCACTATTTCTGCCATTTCGGCTGGTGTTTCGTCGTACTCGCCAAAGGCATTCGGCAATCCGGCGTTGGGATGAGCACTGACAAAGGTGTCTGCCTTGCGTGACAGTTCCTCAATGTACTGACGCAGCTCTTTGGCTCCGAGTGCGCAGTTGAAGCCGATGCTGAGAGGTTTGGCATGGCGCACGGAGTTCCAGAAGGCTTCCGTGGTCTGGCCGGAAAGGGTGCGACCGGAGGCATCGGTAATCGTGCCCGAAATCATGATGGGCAGTTCGACATTGTTCTTCAGGAAGTATTCCTGAACTGCAAAAATGGCAGCTTTGGCATTCAGGGTGTCGAAGACGGTTTCAATCAGGATAATGTCGGAGCCACCTTCCACCAGTCCGGCAGTGGCCTCGTAGTAGTTCTCGACCAGCTCATCAAAGGTTACGTTGCGGAAGGCCGGATTGTTAACGTCCGGCGAGATGGAGCAGGTGCGCGAGGTTGGACCCAGCACCCCGGCGACAAAGCGGGGGCGATCCGGTGTCTTTGCCGTCCAGGCATCCGCCACTTCCCGGGCAATGCGGGCACATTCGAAGTTCAGCTCGGGAACCAGTTCTTCCATGCCGTAATCGGCCTGGGAGACGCGGGTCGAGTTGAAAGAGTTGGTTTCCAGTATGTCGGCGCCGGCGGCACAGTAAGCATCGTGTATTTCGCGAATGACTTCAGGCTTGCTGAGTACCAGCAAGTCGTTGTTGCCTTTTACATCCCGGTGCCAGTCTGCAAAGCGCTTGCCCCGGTAATCAGCCTCCTCCAGCTTGTAGCGCTGGATCATGGTGCCCATGGCCCCGTCGATGATGAGGATGCGGCGTTCTAGCTGGCTCTTGAGGCTGGCAGTGCGGAGGGAGTGGCTCATGAGGCTCTTCTGTTGGCTCTATCTATGAAAAACAGGCATATCAGGGGTGTAAAAAGAGGGCGGCATTCTAGCAAGGCTTTGGGTACAATGCCCGGCAAAGACCCAGTATTTTGCTAGGAATTAACCATGGCTGACTCCACCTCCCCGGACAGCGGAGCTGTCAAGATCACCATCACCGAAAGTGCCCAAGAGTACCTGAGGGACCTCCTTTCCAAGCAGGATTCGCCCGGTATCGGTGTGCGTATATTCGTCGAGAATCCGGGTACTCCCCGGGCCGAATGCTGCATGGCCTATTGCACTCAGGGCGAGGAGCAGAGTGATGATGCCGTCATCGAATACGCCAGTTTCAAGGCCTTTATTGACGGCAAAAGTGTTCCTTATCTTGAAGATGCCGTCATTGACTACAACAAGGACCGTTTCGGAGGGCAACTGACCTTCAAGGCGCCCAAATCCAAGGTGCCCAATCTGGGGCCTGATGCCAGCATAGAGGAGCGTATCAATTTCGTGCTCTCTAACGAGATCAATCCTGGGCTGGCAGCTCATAACGGCAGTGTCAGCCTTCTTGAGCTTTTCGACGACGAGGAAAACGGCCTGACTGCCATTCTCAAGTTCGGTGGCGGTTGTCAGGGTTGCTCTGCCGTTGACATGACATTGAAGCAGGGTGTGGAAACGACGCTCAAGGCCCAGATTCCGGAGTTGCAGCGGGTGACGGACCAGACGGATCACAGCGTGCGAGACAATGCCTATTACAAGTAATGTTCTGGCATGGTTAATAAGGGAATAGTCGCCAGCTTCTGAGTTTTATGGCCGATAAGCTTCAGGATTATGACGCAAGCTTTTGCGCCAAGGCCTCGGCTATTTCTTTGATAACGGGTGCCCATTCATCGGGCTTCTTTGCCCGGAAAAGACAAGCATCCGGATAGAAGACGGTTTTCCCCCTAAGGCCCCAACACCAGAAGAGACTGCGCCCCATCGGAACAGTAATCCAGGTGGGTGTATGTGTGGCAGCGGCAAGATGAGCCGTTGTATTGGTGACGGAAATTACAAGATCCAGGGCCTGCATTTGTGCGGCCAAGCCATCCAGATCATTGAAGCAGTCAATGTCCGGGTCATGATGAATGTTGATCCCCAGGGCCTTGGCTGCTCTCAAGTCTTCATCAATATCCCCATACTGCAGATTGATGAACTGGCAGGCCGGATTTTCCAGTACAGGCAGCCATGCGGCCATATCCGTACTCCGTCCCTCGCCGTCAATGCCCTGTCGGGTGCTTTTCCACGAAAAGCCAACCAAGGCTTTGCCGGGGAATTGCTGGCGATATTTCTCCCGTAACGTATCTGCCCGCGGCGTGTCAGCGAGCAGATGGCCCTTTTTCCAGCCGATAATGTCAAGTGCATGAGCTCCCGCATCGGCTGCATACATGTGTGCATCAAACTCATCGGAGGAAAAGCTGCTGCCTGTGGCAATAAGATGGATGTCGGGAAACGAGCGGGAAAAAAGCGGAATCAGCTTTGCATGGCAAACCAGGGTCAGTTTGCCTGCTTTCTTGGCCAAGGCTGGCAGAAAAGAGCTGAAGAGAACAAGGTCGCCAACACCCTGTTCCGTGATAACGAGAAGAGAGCGGGCATTCTTTTTTCCATCCCATAAGGGAATGGGCAGGTTGGCACGCTTTGTACCGAAGGATGCGGACTCGAAGCGCTGCTTGTAGAGATGAAAGCCCTTTTCAAGACACGCATCAGCTAGGAGAAAGTTGGCATATTCAAAAGTGACCTCTTTGTCATCCGGGAACTTCCTGGTGGCGATTTCATAAAAGTGACGAGTACCTTTGATATCCCCTGTTCTTCTTAAAAGCTCTGTCAGGCACAGAAATAGCGCGGGACTTTCTTCTCCGGAGCTCAGTGCCTTTCGGTAATGAGAAAGTGCCTGATCAGTGTTTTTCAGACCGTCATGGCACATGCCGATAATGGTGTGCAGACGGTTGGATTTCATGTCAGGGTTGGCGGCGAGAGTCGCCGTCAGCAGGGAAAGCGATTCTTGATGCTGCTCCAGGCAGCAGAGCAGTGTTCCATGCTTCTCTTTCAGGACCCAGGATTGCTGGTAAAGGTTGGTGGGAATGGCTTGTATGACTTTGAGGCCATTCGCGTATTCCTTCAGGTCAATCAGCATTTCGATGAAAGCACCATAAGCAAGCCCGTTATCCGGGCATGCCCGGATAGCCTGCTGATAAGCCTGTACCGCTTTCGTGAAGCTTTTTTCCTGCGTCAGCAGCTGTGCCTGTTGGATCAGCTGCATGGATTTTTGCAGGGCGCTGTTGGTGGGCGTGCTCATCGGGGTCTTACTGACCGGTACTGCGCTTCCGCTTGGGCAGCACGTCTTTCAGCTTGTCACGCATCTGGCGCACTGCCGCTTCCGTGGTTTCCCAGTCTATGCAGCCGTCCGTCACGGACTTGCCGTATTCCAGTTGGCTCAAGTCTTTGGGAATGTCCTGGCGTCCGAACTTGATATGGGATTCCACCATCATGCCGATGATGGATGCGTTGCCTTCCAGAATCTGGTTGCTGACGTTGTCCATCACCAAGGGCTGAAGGCCCGGGTCCTTGTTGGAGTTGGCATGTGACGCATCAATCATGATGTTGGCCGTTACCTTGGCCTTCTCCAGTTCCCGTTCGGCGAGTGCTACTGAGACAGAGTCGTAATTGGGTTTGCTGTCGCCGCCACGCAGCACGACATGGCCGTAACGGTTGCCCGTGGTGTTGATGATGGCCACCTTGCCGTGCACGTCGATCCCTAGGAAGCTGTGCGGATTGGCTACGGAGAGCAGGGCGTTGGTGGCGACTTTGAGTCCGCCGTCCGTACCGTTCTTGAAGCCGACGGGGGAAGACAGCCCGGACGACATCTCGCGGTGTGTCTGTGACTCCGTGGTGCGTGCGCCAATGGCCGACCAGGCAATGAGGTCATGCATGTACTGGGGGGACATGGGGTCCAGCGCCTCGGTGGCACAAGGCAGGCCCATTTCGTTCAACTCCAGTAGCAGCTTACGGCCAATATGAAGGCCGTCCTGGATGTTGAAGCTGTCGTTCATGTAGGGGTCGTTGATCAGCCCCTTCCAGCCCACTGTCGTACGGGGTTTTTCAAAGTAGACGCGCATCACCAGATAGAGGGTATCCGAGACTTCGGCAGCTAGGCGTTTCAGGCGCTCTGCGTAGTCATGGGCTGCCTTGACGTCGTGGATGGAGCAGGGGCCTATCACCAGGAACAGGCGGTGATCCTTGCCATCCAGGATGTTGCGTATGGTCTGCCGGCCATCAAGCACGGTCTTTCGGGCTGCATCCGACAGGGGCAACTCGCGGGTGAGCTCTTCCGGGGTGATCAGCACCTCGATGGAGCGTATGTTGATGTCGTCAATCAGGGGTTCGGCCATGACAAATACCAGGAACAGATGCGCGAAAGAGCCAGATTCTATTGAAAAAACCGCATTGTTTCACTGGGCTTTTTCGATAGCTCTTTACTAAGTAGCGCCTGTTTTCGCCCCAAGCTGGGAGAGCTTCTGGGATGGGGAGGAGCAAAAAGCACAGAATGTGTACCAGAAACCAGCGAAGTCATGCTTTGCCTGCTTGGCAAGCTGAAAGAGGGTGGACTATGCTCCAAACGGTTGGTTTTTCGGAGTTCTTATAGCCATCTGGTAGATTTCGTCTTTGCGTCACTAGGTGGCAGAACCGTGTTGCGGTGGGAGTAAAAGGCAATGAAGCTGCAGCAACTGCGTTATATCTGGGAGGTCGCCCATCACGATCTCAACGTATCCCTGACGGCCCAAAGTCTCTATACCTCGCAGCCAGGCATCAGCAAGCAGATACGCTTGCTGGAGGACGAGCTGGGGGTCGAGATTTTTTCCCGCAGCGGCAAGCACCTTACCCGGGTGACCCCTGCCGGTCAGGCCATCTTGGCCATTGCAGGCGAGATACTCCGTAAGACCGAGAGCATTCGCCAGATCGCCCTTGAGTACACAGACCAGAAGCGGGGTCACCTTGCCATTGCCACCACGCACACCCAGGCACGCTATCGTCTGCCTGCCGTGATCGAGAAATTCATTGCCCAGTACCCTGAGGTTGCCCTGCACATGCATCAGGGTACGCCCCAGCAGATTGCTGAAATGGCGGCGGATGGCACTGTGGATTTTGCCATTGCCACAGAGGGCATGGAGCATTTCGATGACCTAATCATGCTGCCTTGCTATCACTGGAATCGCTCAGTGGTCGTGCCGCGAGACCATCCTTTGGCCATTCGCAGCACCATTACACTGGAGGACGTGGCCCAGTTTCCGTTGGTCACCTATGTCTTCGGCTTTACCGGCCGCTCCAAGCTGGACGAGGCTTTCAAGAGTCGTGGCCTAACACCCAAGGTGGTGTTCACGGCCACAGATGCGGATGTGATCAAGACCTATGTCCGTCTGGGGATTGGTATTGGCATCATTGCCCATATGGCTTTTGATCCCGGGACAGACAGCGATCTGGTTGCCATTGATGCCAGTCATCTTTTTGAGCCCAGCACCACGCGTCTGGGTTTCCGCAAGGGGACTTTCCTGCGGGGGTTCATGTACGACTTCATCAAGACCTTTGCACCTCACCTGACACGTGACCGGATCGATGCGGCTGTAGCTGCTCATGCCCAGGGAGATCTGGAGCAGGTATTCGACGGAGTTGAATTGCCCTCGGTTTGAGAGCTGTGATGAAACTCAGGGTGTGCCTGGATAATCAGGTGTGGTCTTGTGATCGGGCCTGCCAGCCTCTATATCTGTTGCCCCACTTCTTTTTGTGATTGTTGCCGAGTCTCCATGTCCTCTCTGAATCTTGCTGCCCTCAATGCCTCCCTGGAGGGCAAGTCTGCCCAGGAAATCATTCATGCTGCCCTGCTGCATGCACCCGGGCGCGCCATTGTCACCAGCAATTTCCGCCCCTATGAGGCCGTTATCCTGCACATGGCGCAGCAGGTTCAGCATGACATTCCCGTGTTATGGGTGGATCACGGCACCAACCTGCCCGAGACCTACCGCTTTGCCGAAGCCTGCCGTCAGGCGTTGAAGATCAATCTTCAGGCCTATCTGCCCAGAATGAGCTCTGCCCATTGGCTGGCACTCAACGGTGAGAGCATTCCCATGCCGGACGAGGTCGAGCGTGTCGAGGCCTTCAGTCAGGTCATGAAGCTTGAGCCTTTCGAGCGAGGCATGCGAGAGCTGGCACCGACGGTATGGATTACGGCTTTGCGTCGTGACCAGAACGCACAACGTGCCGCGTCGCTGCAGCCCTTGATGTGGGATGAAAAGTTCAATTGCCTCAAGGTCAATCCATTGCTGGACTGGACGCCGGAAATGCTTCAGGCCTATCTGCAGGAGTTCAGCCTGCCCAACGAGCGTGCCTACTATGACCCAGCCAAGGGCAGTGAGCAGCATGAGTGCGGACTGCATGCCCCGTTGACTACCCTTTGAGTCTGTCAGCCAGTTGATCATTGCCGGAGGCTTCCCTCCGTTGCACGCCTTCAGGCAAGCCGCTAGAGTGCCGCCTCTCATTTGGCCGGGTTAGCGGAGGTGTGTTGTGGAGATTGTTTGTCTGGATCTGGAAGGGGTGCTGGTCCCGGAAATCTGGATCAACTTTGCCAAGCGCACCGGCATCAAGGAGCTTGAGGCCACCACTCGCGATATCCCTGATTATGATGTGTTGATGCGCCAGCGCCTGCGTATTCTGGACGCACACCAACTCGGCCTGAACGACATCCAGTCTGTGATTGCCGATATGGGCCCACTGCCCGGTGCCCGGGAGTTTACAGACTGGGTTCGCGAACATTTCCAGCTCATCATCCTTTCTGACACATTCTATGAGTTTGCTCATCCCCTGATGCGCCAGCTTGGCTGGCCCACCATCATGTGCCACAAGCTTGAGGTCAGTGCCGAAGGCCGGATTAGCAACTATGTGCTGCGTCAGCCGGATCAGAAGCGTGCTGCTGTCAAAGCGCTGCACGGGCTCAACTATCGGGTCATTGCCGCTGGTGACTCCTACAATGACACCAACATGCTGGGCGAGGCCGACAAGGGCATATTGTTCGACGCACCTGAAAACGTGATCCGGGAATTCCCTCAGTTTCCTGTAACACGCAGTTATGAAGAGTTGAAAGCAGAAATCCGTAAAGGCTCACTGCGACAGATTCCCTGATGTTTTTTTCTCCCTCTCCTTAATTCAGGAGAGGGAGCCTCACATTCCTTCAAGCGCCTTCATCAGTGCGCCCATCTTGTCAAAACACTCCTGGTACTCTTCGTTGCAATTCGAGTCCGCAACGATCCCCCCGCCAGCCCAGGCATATATCTGATCGCCGCTCCGCAGCAGGGTACGGATGGCGATATTGAACTGGCAGTCCCCATCCGGATTGATGAATCCGATGCTGCCGCAGTAAATCGAGCGGGCCGTGGGTTCCAGTTCTTCGATGATCTCCATGGCTCGCTTTTTTGGGGCGCCGGTAATAGAGCCTCCCGGGAGGCAATTTCTTATTAAATCAATTGATTGGGATGATTTTTTAAGGTTGGCTGTAATGTGGCTGACGAGATGGTGAACCTGGGGCAGGCTCTCGATCTCGAAGAGGTGTTCAACCTTTACTGAGCCAGTCTCGGCATGCTGGCTGATGTCATGGCGGAGCAGGTCCACGATCATCAGGTTCTCGGCCTGATTCTTGATGCTGTGTCGCAAGGCTTTGGCATTTTTGGTGTCTTCAACCGGGTCAGGGGAGCGTGGAGCCGTTCCCTTGATAGGGCGTGTGGTAATTCGTCCTTTCTGGACACTGAGGAAAAGCTCTGGTGAGAGACTCATTACCTCTCCCTCCGGAAGGCATATCCAGGCCGCATAGGTGGGGTTGCTGACCTCCAGCAGGTGCTCCATGGCATCTGCCGTGCTCCCCTCGCAAGAGGCGTGGAAAGCTTGGGCATAGTTGACTTGGTAGCAGTCACCCGCCTGCAGGTAGCTCTGGATTTTGTCGAAGTCCGAGTGATACCGCTCCTCGGATGTCAGGCTGGCAAAGCGGCTGAGTAGGCGAAAGGGTGTTCTGTCACTGGAAGGAGCCTGCCCCAGTCTGGCAAGAAATGTCTTCCATGAGCGTGCTGCCTCCGGGAATCCGGGTATTACGATCTCCTCTGCTATTCCGTGCTGATGATTGATATGAATGAAGTGGGGATACAGCCCGAAATAGGCAGGAGGCAGGCTGGTACCTGTCAATGGGCGGTTGTCATAAGCGGCAAAGCCTGCCAATCCGCCACGAAAAGGCAGGTCTTCAAGCTCATTGAGGGGGCACAGCTTTGTCAGCAGGCTTTTTGCTGTATCCCATAGAGCTTCCTGCGGAGTCGAGGTGTCAGTGTGTAGGGCAGGGCAGGCACAGAAGAGCTCTGTCGTGGAGCAGCCCGCGCGCAACCATATTGCCCGGTCCGTGGGGTGGGCAATGTTGCGTAGGTAGCTGCCCAGGTCAGGGTGGTACTGAAGGGGGCGTCGTATCAAGGCAGACATCCGCAAAAGCCGGGCAGGGTATGCATTCTTGTGTATCAGAGGAAGGCAAATTGGCAGGCAAGGCCCAATTGTGTATGGATCGTAACCGCCTGTCGGCTACCACTGCCACTGCGGAAAAGCCCTTGCCGCAACAATGGGTGACATGCTAGTTTCCCTCTGCGCAATAACAAATGGCCAACAAAGGCCGGTAACAATCATAAAAAACCGAGGAGAAACATCCATGAAAGGGTTCAAGAAACTCATTCTGGCGTCTGCCATCACCGCTGTGTCTTCCAGTGCTTTTGCCATGCAGGCCCTGGATGATGAAACTCTTTCTGCAACCACCGGTCAGGACGGTCTGACCATCACGCTGAGCACTGATATCAATATCGGCTCCCTGAATATCCGCGACAACGATGGCCTCACGGGCTCCAATGTCAATGCTGAAACCCAATACAACGGTTACTTTGCTACTCTCGGTACACCTAACACTGCTGGCTATGCCGGCTGGATCGCAATTGACGGTGGTGCTGCAGCAGCCTCTGCTGGCGCAGGAAATGGTGTCAACGCCCTGCAGGGTATTGCTATTGTGAGCTCCACTGATACTGTGCTGAAGATTGATACTGGTGCTGTTGGTGCAGCCGGTACCGCTCCGGTGCTTCATATCGAAGCAAGCTTGGGTGCACTGGACATTGGTTTGGGTGGCACCGTCATCAGTGTGGCTGGTGATAATGGCACTACCGCAGGTACGGGAGCAATTGCCAACAAGACAGCCATTCTGTCTTTCGATGCTGGCACCGTCCTGTCTCTGGGCGCATCTACCGTGAATATCGATCTGGGTAACCAGCCGCACGGTGGTGATCTGATCTGGGGTACGTCGACTCTCACTGCTAACGGTAATGGCAACATCCTTGAGCTGGGTGGTCTGACGGTGAATACTGCTACTGGCAACATCGCTCTGAGTGGCATTGCTCTTAGCTCTACCGCTGTTGGTGGTTCCTATACCTCTGACATTGGTATCTTTGTGGACGCTACTGATGGTCTTGGTATTCGTACAACCTCTGCTGATGGCCTGAATGTCGCTGTCACCAGCATTGCGCTGGGAACTGCAGCCTCCATCGGCTCGGTTTACATCAATGACCTGCGCATGAATGGTGGCAACACCATTTACATCAAGGGTCACTGATCTCTTGGTTTGATGCAAAAACAGAAAAACGGCAGCCTAGGCTGCCGTTTTTTTATGCGCTGGCTCCGTGTGGGGTGGGTTGACGAATAAAGGCCGCTTATTTCTCATTTCCTTCGGAAATCAATCCTCTTATTACCAGAAAGTGTTGGAGCTCGTCTGGCTTGTGGGGCTTATGGATTTCCTTTCACCTTGTTTGCCGAGGGGCGAAGCGATGGCTTCGAAGGACTTAGTAATAATTGGTGTGACCTCTGTGTGTTGCAACGGCGTCGCAATGCTTGCCTGCGGTGGCATTGACAGTTAAAGTCGATCATCAATAAAAATAAAAAAGAGGCAGCCATGAAAGGCCCCTCCCTGTTCTCTTTCCTGATCCTGTTTTCCATGTCGTTCCCTGCTTTTGCATTGGAGGACATGGACGATGCTGCCTTGGGCGAGTTGGTTGCACAGGACGGTGCGACCTGGAGCATGGATATCTCCCAGTCCATGGATGCCCTCCGTATTGTTGACAAGGATGGCTTTGCAGGAGCCTTAAACCCCGGTCAGGTCCTTATCAAGGGCTTGGGTGTCCAGACCTGCCTGAACGCTGCCGGATGCACCCCCACCTCTGGCGGCACCGGTCTGGTGGCAGTGTTCAATGCCGGTGCGCATGCAGCGGGAACGAACCCTCTGCTTTCGGTTGGCCTTACATTGGCGGGCAAGATTCGCCAGCACATGACTGGCTTGTGGATAGGCAATGTCGACCCCGGCTCTCCCAGTATGCAGCCGACCGTTGGGGGGCAATACCAGATTCTCAAGATCAATCCTCTGGCCACTAACGATGCGCTGGGCGATGCGCAGAGGTATGTCGACATAGTCACAAGTGGCCAGCTTCGCATTGACTTTGGCAACCAGCCAAGTGGACATCTGATCTCGACCAATAACTTCCAGATTGAAAGCATTACCGTGAATGGAGGCTTGGCATTGTGTGATGCCTCCTCGGTCAACTGTGCCAATGCGCTCAGTATCGGGAGCCTCACTGTCACGGGCAGTGGGGTGGGGAACAATATTGATCTCAGTGGTTCGGGCATGGGGGTCAATGCAGATGGCCTGTATCTCACCATGGGGCCCAATGTGAGGATGGACGTCATCCAGACTGATATCGGGCTGGGTGCCGTAAGTAACCCCAAAATAGGAAACATGGTCTTGCGGGGCCTGGATATTTCAGGGGCAACCGTAACGTTGCGCGGTCATTGATTGCTGTGCGGCCATGGAAGGAAGAGGGTTTTGGGAGGCAGCGCTCAGGGCTTCCCGGCTTGGGTTGCTTTTCCGTAAAAAGGGGGTGATTCTGCTGCGTATTGGGTGTATGTTTCAGCGCCTGAGCACAAGCATAATCATAAAAACGGCCTAAATAACAACAAGATTGCCATGTTCACTGTCGTTTTCGGGGCTGCCCTGATTTATTTTTTCGCGAATGAATCGTTCGAGGTTCAGGACGTCTCTCGCTCGTCAATTTACTACAACACCCCGCTTGATAGTCGCCATGATTCCCGCAGCTCAATGCTCGAGCGGCCTGTTGTTGTCAAGCCACTGGTTGAGCAGCAGTTCAAGAACATTGTTCACCAAGCCTATGACTACAGTTGTGGATCCGCTGCGCTGACGACCGTGCTGAATGGCTATCTGGGCCGTCAGTTTGAGGAGCGCCAGATCATGGAGGGCCTGCTCAAGTATGGCGAGACTGACAAGATTGTGCAGCGTCGAGGGTTTTCCCTGCTGGACATGAAACGCCTTGTCACGGTACTGGGCCATCCCAGTGGTGGTTACAAGGGCTCCTTTGATGACCTCAAGAAGCTTGACCATCCTGCCATCGTTCCTATTCATTATGCGGGCTTCAAGCATTTCGTCGTGGTGAAGAAATATCTGGATGGCCGTGTTTTTGTAGCAGACCCGGCGCTGGGCAACATCAGCTTTCCTGAAGAGCGCTTCAAGGATATCTGGGAAAACAATGTCATGTTCATTGTCTTTCCCAACGGCTTCAAGCCGCATACTGCTCTGGAGTTGACGGAGAGTGACATGCGCTATGTGGATGACCAGACTATCAATCTGGTTGCTTTTTCGCAGATGCAGCACTCACTCAAGCGTGATGGCGAACTTGCTGACAGGGCCTCTTCGTTGCAGCGTGTATTGGACTCTGATCCCAATAGCCGTAACTTTGAGAAGCCCATCAATGTGCCGACACGAATGTATTTCAGGCGTAAATGATTTTGCTTTTTGTTTGGGCAAGTGTGAAAAACAACAGGAAGAATAAAATGAAAAATCGGGGGATACTCTCCGGGCTTTTGCTGGTTTTGCCCGTTTGCTTTCAGCTTGCTCATGCTGCTGACGAAGTTCAGCCGGATACAGCACGTGAGGCTCTCAAGCAGCAGGAAGGCGATGCCTCAACAGAAAAAAATCTCGAAGAAGTTTTTCAAGCCGCCGAGAAGAATTATTCCCTTTTGAAGGCAGGCAGTGTTGGGTTGATGTTTGATGTTGGCTACAGCTATTACCGTGACAGCCGCATTGATATTGCTATCAACGACAGTAGTACCATTACGCGTTTTCGTATTGAGGAGGATGCACAGCACAGTGTCACCAGCTCCCTGGATCTTTCTTATGGTGTCTGGGATAACTTGACCTTCAGCGCCAGTCTACCCTTGGTGGCCAAGTTTGATTCACAGAACAGCAATCAGACTACAGGCCTTGGTGATATTGGCTTTGGTGTTCGCTGGCAGCCTGTTCCTCTCAAGCGTGGCCTGCCATCGACTACGTTGTTTGCGAATCTTTCTACGGCAACGGGTGACAGCCCTTACGACATAAACACGAATACTGATTTGGCAACCGGCAAGGGTTATTACAGTCTTTCGGCCGGGGCAAGCATGAACAAGGTGGCTGACCCCATTGTGCTTTTTGCGTCTGGTAGTTTCAGCACAGCAACCAAAGTCAGTGGGCTGAATCAGGCCAGAGGCTCCCGTATTCTTGAGGCTGTTGATCCTGGTGATTCCTTAAGCTTTTCCATGGGCTTGGCCTATGCACTCAATTACGATGTTTCCATGACGGCCTCGTATCAACAATCCTATGGTTTCTCGACCAAGTACAGCTTCAAGGGCGGTGATCAGGTCAATACAGCCTCGCAGATGAGTTCGATGCTGAATTTCTCGCTCGGCCTTCGTACCAATCCCAAGCGCATCGTTAATCTCAGTCTTGGTTTTGGTTTGACGGAAGATGCTTCTGATGTCGTATTGGGGTTCTCGATGCCTCTGGATTTTCTTTCGTCAGCTGAATAACGCATGGGCAACCTGATTCGGGTCATGAAAAAAATAAAAGCCACCATGTTGCGTATAAGGCTGCAAGCCCTTGCAGTGTTGGGCGCATGTTTTTTTGCAGCTGCTGCTAATGCGCAGCTGGCCACAAATCTTTCGATTGATTTGCGTGCCCTTTCCTTGGGGAACGCAGTTACTGCTGATCCCCCAGGGATCAGCGCGGTGCATTTCAACCCGGCCGGTTTGGCTAAGCTGGACGGCCGTCGTGCTGATTTTCAATTCCTGATGGCAAATTTTTCACTGGCGTCGGAGTTCTCTGCTCCTCCGGGCTACGGAATTTTTGGTTTTTCGGATGATCCGGTGGTATGTAGGGATACTCCCAGGGATGGCGAAGACTTATGTTCCAGCTTCAAGGTTGGCAAAAGTGAGGTGCAGGGCGTCTCGTTATACATTCCCATCATGAATGAAATGGTGGATTTGCCAGCTGGCTTGCCGGTGGCTGCTCCCTTGTTTGCGTTCTCGATCAAGCCTGAGGGTTCAAAATTCACGTTTGCCAATGCCATGTATGCACCCATGGTCGCAGGCTTCTACCGTAATGATGATGACCCCGGTAATTTTCTTGGCCAGCGTGTTGCCATGGAGCGTATTACTTTGCTGTCCCCTTCCGTTGGCTTTCAGGTCACGGATACACTGGCCGTAGGTGCCTCGATTGGGCTTTCGTACCAAGCGATTGCTCTGCAAACTGACTTTCGCTCTCCCAATGAGTTGCTGGGTGTGATGCGAGTGATTGATGAGCAGATATGCCCTCCGTTCAAGGGGCAATCCAATATTGTTATTGATCTTTTCCTCTTTGGCTTCTGTAACGCTGATCAGGGCATTGGTCCTTTCACTAGCTTGGCCAACCTTGACTTGGCCATGCAGCAGTCACTTTCCCCGACATACAACCTCGGTTTGTTGTGGGAGCCCAATGAAGACTTTGCCTTTGGTATGGTGTATCAGAGCCAGGCACGCATGCATCTCAAGGGTAAGTACACGGTTTCCTATGCCCAAGGCACTCAGGATGTTTTTAATGCCATTGGGGGCTCTGTAACAGGCCAGATTCTGCTCGCAATTCTGGGCTTGCCCGGATATGTGCCTCCCAAAGAGGGCGGGCAAATTTCCATGGATCTGGTATATCCCGCGCACTTCCAGACAGGCATAAAGTACAAGATCATGCCTGACCTCCAGATCAATTTTGATATTGGTTGGACAGATTATGGCGAGTGGGATGCATTCAACCTTGTGTTTGATCGTTCTACCAGTGTTCTCCAATTGGCACGTTTGCTGGCTCCTGGCGCAACAGCTACCTCGTTGTCAATGCCCTTGGGTTATCAAAGTCCTTGGAGCTGGGGGATAGGCATGGAATACACATGGAACGAGCGACTCAAGTTCCGTGCGGGCTTTGAGCCCCGTAACTCTGCCATTCCGGACAACAAGCGTTCGTCATTGGTACCTATCAATCAGGCATATCTGTACGGTGTCGGTCTTGGTTACCAGTTTGACAAGGATACAGAAATTGATCTGACAGCCATGTTCCTCCATTCCAAAGACTCCATTCCTGCCAATACCAGTTGTAATGTGAATTGCACAGGCTTGAACAATATTGTCTATAACCCTTATGCAGGTTTGGATGTTCAGACAAAAGCAGCTGTTACCATGGTCGGACTTGCTTATCGAACCCGTTGGTGAGGTAAAGAATGCCTGCACGGTTAGTTGTCTGTGCGCTGTTGGTATTTACGGTACAGGTAGTAAAGGCGGAGCAGCGTTTCTATCAGGTGGTTGATCCGGACGGGCGTGTTCATACGCTGGTGGATGATCAATCTACTTCTCAGGTCCCCAAAAAAACTGATGCTCCAGCAAGTCCTTGGGGATTTCTCGGGCTAAAGAAGTTTTTTGGTTCAAAGGCAGATGTAGAAAAAAAGGCTGTATCTACTGCGCCTGCTAGTCAGAAAATCAGCCAGCCCCCTTCGAAGTGGGCTCCTTATGACAGTGATGAATATCTGGATAGTGAAATCCTCGATTCCACTTCGTTCAACCCCGAGAAGAAAAGTAATTTTTATATCATCAATGATGGTGTTAGAGCCCGTGTCGAGGAAAGAGTTTCCGGAGATGAGGGGGCTCACCTGATTGCACCTGCTCAGGAGCCCAATTTGCCTGAGCGCGCATTTACCCCGCTTCCTGATGAGTACCATGAGTTGACAGAAGTGGCCGACATGCGGGCACTTCTGGACATTGACAATCTTTGCCTTGCTGTTGCCCAAATAAAGAAGATAAAGGCATTAAAAGAGGGGGAAGTCACAGGAGTACAGCTGGATAGGCAAGCCCTCAATTTTGTAAAGCCACGGCAGATTCTTGAGGTTTTTCGCATGGATGCTGACGGTGGAGGTATGCTCACTGTGATGTCTTATGCCTCAACCGAGCGAAAACCGGCATTCGGCAAGCCTGTCATTGCATTTGCTGCTAAGAATGGTTGTGTTACGCGGGTGTTGACCGGATATTTCCAGCATCAATTCGAAGCTACAAAAACACGATATTCAATGCTGCAAGCCCACCTTACTCTGCGACCGCAAGAGTCCTATTTTCTTGTGGTGGTGCCAGAGGCTGGTGCTGTTCATGATGATTCCGCCTACAAGCTATCCAAGTATGGCACGCTCGGCATAAAGTGGCAGAAATGAATAACATGACGTATTTCACCAATCGCTGCCTGCGTGCAGTATTTCCGGTTGTTGCAGGAGTTCTGCTTGCCTCGTGTGAAGGAGAGACCAGCAATCTGCCGGACCCCATTGTGGGGCCTGTAACAAAGTGCAGTACACTTGCAAATACTACATGCATCCCTGGGCGTTTCATTGTCGATGCAGTGCAGGATCTAGATTATGAGTGTGGCAAGGTCAGGTCGCGCACGGAGCTTGATGGCTTCTTTTCTTGCCCCAAGGACAGTGAGGCCACTTTCTCCCTTATTCAGCCTGATGTGCCGCTGAGTGAGGCCAAGAGGATAACCTTAGGCTCGGTTACGATAAGAAGACCTGCCGCGATCTGCGTGGTAAGACCGCCTACGGAGAACGATGAAGGTGAAGATTGCTCGGGTCGCCCACCCATGTATGTTTACGTGACACCGATTGACCTTGCGCCCAATAATGCTCTGGCACAGAACAATATCACACGACTCTTGCAGACCTTGAGTACTGATAACAATACGACAATTCCCTTGAATTCACCGGCACGTCGCGTGGTACTAAGCCAGGATGACAAAGAAAAGCTGAGCGGGCTGAGCCAGTCTATTGTGGCCAATGATTTTTCGAAGCCGGCTAGTACTACTTTACCGGGTGATCCTGCTTATCCGGATGTGCTGTCTTTTGATGAGATTGTTCAGCCATTCCTCACGATGCTGCCAGCCGGGCGTAATACACTGATTTCCAGTTCTGCTGCGGATGTTGCCTTGACACGCGGTGTCGCCAGCACGCTTGCGGGTATGTATGTCACCCCCAACCTATTTTCTGTCTGTTCCGGTGGCGATGACTGCAACGATGCTGGACTGACTGGATCAACTGGCACAACTGCAGCGGATAGTCGCTTGATCGGTGCCATATGGAGCTTGGTGGACCGCAAGCGCAGGACGGTAGGAGGAGGGGTGTATTCACAAGGGGTGGCGAGTTTACCTTTGAATTCGTTTTCTGATCCCAAGCCTATGGCGCTGTTGCCAGGCAGTTTCGAGCAGAGTCATGGCGTGCCACTGTGGCCGCGCACAGGCAATCTCAATGGCTTGTCGGTACAGTTACATGATTTGGTCGGCAATGAGCCCGGCCCGGCCACTAACAAGCAATTGATTCTGACGCAGGGCCGAATGGAGCGTGGTGCTGTTGCGGGTACGGCAACCATTTACCGCAATCTTTTTGGCGATAACCCTGACGCCAGCGCTAGCCCTTTGGGGCAGTGGAAGCTGGTGGATTCTATTTCACCCTCGAACAATATATGTCCTGTGGGCTCAGGAGCGGGCTCTGCTCCGTGCATTGAAAACTCGGTACACAAGACAACGTATACCTTGATCCACAACCCGGCGGTGGCTACTACGCTGGATCCAGCGTTTTGGCACAACTTCCAGGGTCTCGCGTCTTCGCCGACGATCAAGTTTCCTTTGAACATCAAGGCTGTTTTCAAGAACTCAAAACTGGATGGTAGCGGTAATCTGACCAGTGCTTCCAGAGAGTCTCTGGGAACGGTGTACTTCACCATTCTTGCCGATGGCAATATCGTGACCAATCTCAACTATGATCCAAGTGCTGCGACCAAGAACTGCAATGCTGATCTTGATCTGGATACCTTGCAGGAGCCCGGTGGTTTTCAGGAGTATTCCATGGGAACCGTCATGAGTATTACCGAGACCCTAGGAACCGATTTCCCTCCCAAAACGGTATTCATGACTCCCTTGTTCATATTGCCAGATGCTTATGCTATTCACGGTGCAAAGTTACCCGGCATTCAGGCAGGCAGCAATATCGAAAGGTCGTTTGCCATCCGGATCGGTGCCGGTTCAGGCTTCAGTAGCCATGCCGATTTCCTGAAATCGCATTCAGTCATTAGGCTTAGAAATGGGGACAGTATATCGGGAGGTACATGTGCGAATGAAAAAGGTTGTGTTTCCCTGACTCCTGATACAGCTGAGTGGATCAATCAGTGGCGTACCTTGCGCGCATCTTGGTCCAGCAGCAATGAGCCTAGCCCGACAAATCCGGGTCCGATCACGAAGCAACTGGTATACGATTCGCTAGGCATCGTGGAGACGGGCCCGGTTGCTGGCTGTCTTTACTGACTTAGAAAGGCAAGACACAACTACAGCATTACCAACGTATTATTTCAGGCCTCTCTTCGTAGGCAATTTGGTAGTCAACTGCGCATTGCACTCTGTAAGTATGTGCAGATCGGGTCTCAATGCTACGTCCGGCCTCTTGCCCGGTACAGAGGTGCAGGGGCCTCTGCAGAGCCTTGATAGGGCGTTGTAAATGTTTGCAGACCCTGTAATGCATCTTCCAGGTTTTTCCCTTCCTTGATCAGGAACGAATTGAAGCCACAGCGCTGCTGATAGAAAAGGGTGTCCTTGAAGACGTCGCCGACTGCTCGCAGTTCTCCTTTAAAGCCGTAGCGGCCACGTAATGCATGGGCGGTGGAGTAGCCGCGGCCGTCTGCAAAAGCAGGGAATTCGATGGCAACCAGGTCAAGCTTGTCCAGGTCGTCAAGAATGGTCTCGGCGAACTCGTCCGGCGCAAGTTGAACACCTTTTGCATGCGGATGAGCAAGCAGTGCTGCACGTTGGGCTTGCCAGAGCGGCAGCTTTACCAATACCGGCGCATCGGGTAAATCAAGTGGGCTGTCTTCATTTGCTGTGACCACCACAAAGTGGTCATCAACAATGGTGCGATCCTTAATGAGCTTCGGCATAGACACGCTCCTTGAATGTTTCAATGCCGATGCGGCGGTAGGTGGCCAGAAAACTTTCATCGGGTAAACGGTTGTCGAGGTAGGTGTTGATGACCTCTTCAACGACATCGGCCATGTCTTCGGCAGCGAAGGAGGGGCCAAGTATGTCGCCGATGCTGGCGTCGTGCCCGGATGCTCCTCCCAGCGTGACCTGATAGAACTCTTCACCGCGTTTGTCGACACCGAGAATGCCGATATGGCCGACATGATGATGGCCACAGGCATTCATGCAGCCCGAAATGTTCAGGTCCAGGGGGCCGATATTATAAACCGTGTCAAAGTCCTCGAAGCGGCGCTGTATTGCCTCGGCAATTGGCAGGGATTTGGCATTGGCCAGCGAGCAGAAGTCTCCGCCCGGGCAGGCAATGATGTTGGTCAGGAGGCCGATATTGGCGGTTTCAAAGCCCAGTGTTTTCAATTCTCCCCACAGTGTGAAGAGATCACTTTGCTTGACGTCAGCCAGGACCATGTTTTGCTCGTGTGTGCTGCGGAGCTCACCAAAGCTGTAATGGTCCGCCAGATCGGCAATGGCTTCCATTTGTGCGGTGGTGACATCGCCGGGAGCAATACCGGTCTTTTTCAGAGATAGCGTGACAATGCGATAACCCGGCTTGCGATGCGGGTGAGTGTTGCGCAATACCCAGTTGGAAAAGGCCGGATGAGCCTCTTTGGCACTGACAAAATCTGCCGGTTCATCAGCCAGTGATTCGTAGGCGGGATCAATGAAGAAGCTGCGCAGGCGTGCAAATTCTGAGTCGGGAACAGTCAGCGGGCCATCCTTGTGTAGTGCCCATTCAGCTTCGACCTTTTCGGCAAAGACGGCGGGTGTCAGTGCCTTGACGAGAATCTTGATGCGGGCTTTGTATTTGTTGTCACGCCGGCCATGCAGGTTGTAGACACGCAGCACGGATTCCAGATAGGAGATCAGGTGTTTGCGCGGCAGGAAGTCCCGGATGACGCTACCTATCATTGGGGTGCGTCCCAGGCCACCACCCACCAGTATGCGATAGCCAATTTCGCCGGCTTCATTCTTCACGATGTAGACACCGATATCGTGTACGGCAGTCGCGGCACGGTCTTCTTCCGGCAATGCGTTGACAGCAATCTTGAACTTGCGGGGAAGAAAGGCGAACTCAGGGTGAAAGGTTGACCATTGGCGAATCAGTTCACAGGTGGGGCGGGGGTCTTCGATTTCTCCCCGGACGACGCCGGCGAACTGGTCGGTGGTGGTGTTGCGGATGCAGTTTCCGCTGGTCTGGATGGCGTGCATCTGCACGGTGGAAAGGTCTGCCAGTATGTCTGGCACATCTTTCAGTTCCGGCCAGTTGAACTGGAAATTCTGGCGCGTGGAAACATGGGCATAGCCGCGGTCGTAACGGCTCGCAATGCTGGCCAGCATGCGCAACTGGCGGCTTTCGAGCATGCCGTAGGGGACGGCAACGCGCAGCATGGGCGCATAGCGCTGGACATAAAGACCATTCTGCAGGCGCAGGGGACGGAACTCGTCGTCGGTGAGTTCACCGGCAAGATAGCGTTGAGTCTGGTCACGGAACTGGGCAACACGCTCATCGACAATGCGCTGGTCCCAAGCGTCGTATTTATACATGGCTGATCCTGAATCCTGGCGACATGCTAGGGATTGAGGTCGCGAAGGATACTGCCTTGAATTGATTAGCCAAAATGCTTTTTTCGAATGGCTTTATTCAGGGAGGCTTATATGGACAAGGCGTGGCAATGGAGGGTTGATGCGGGGCCTTGTTGAAGGAGTGATATGCCACGTATGGAGTCTGGCGGACCCGATTGGCGCCCGGTTGTCCTACAAATGACAAAATGCGCTGGCAGGGCAAAGTGGCTGTTGCTAGGATGGCCGCCTTGTCGGATTCCACCGTGCAGAGCAGGGTTTGTTCATGAGTTTTCGCGCTTCCGAGAGCCTTTCAGAGCAGATAGCCCAGCATCTGGCCCAGCAGATCATCATGGGTGATCTGGTTGAAGGGGAGCGCATCCAGGAGCTCCGCATTGCCAAGGAGTTGAATGTCAGCCGTGGTTCTGTACGTGAGGCGCTGCTGATACTGGCCCGCCGGCGGTTGATCGAGATATACCCTCGTCGGGGGGCCGTCGTATCGGAGATGTCGGCCCAGCAGGTGCGTGGTCTTTACGAAGTGGTCTCCATGTTCCTCCAGTTGCTGGCGCGCAAGGCGGCAGAAAACTGGCGACAACAGGACATGGAGGTCTTTGTCGGGCAGGTACAGCGTCTACAGGCGTTGGTTGAGGCACACGACATTGAAGGCTTTCACGAGGCTTCCTTCGAGTTCTTCCGCATGTCTTACCGCTTTTCAGCCAACCCCTATATAGAGGACGTGCTGGAGGACCTGCAGCCGGCGGTTCGTCGTAGTTACTACCTGGCTCTGCATACGGATCGTCGTGAGCTTGAGGAGGCCTTTTCCTTCCTCAAGGGCATCGTGGACAGTGTGCTGCTGCGCAAGGCTGAGCAGGCTGCCGCCTTGGTGGAGGACTTCTGCGTGCATCAGCGTAACCTCGTGCTGGATTCCCTGCTGCGGGTCAAGCAGATCGAAGTGGCCTGGGCGCAGCGTCATCGTCGCTGATCCTGCTGCTTTGCTGTCGGGGCAATGGCTTATCAAGTATAGTGCCGTTCTGGTATGACCAATTGGAGGGGTTGCCGTGCCTGACCCGAAGCGCAAGCCGTTGGGCGAGACACTTTACGAAGAGCTGAGTCGCGACATCATTCACGGGCGCATCGCTCCGGGTACCAATCTTCAGGCCGAGCGCAAGATGTCGGAGTCTCGCGGCCTGAACAGAGGCGCTGTGCGTGAGGCAATGAAGCGTTTGGCCCAGATGCGGCTGATTCGTACGGTCCATGGTGGTGGCAACCGTGTCGAAGAGTGGCGCCAGGTGGCGGGATTGGAGCTGTTGCCGGACCTCTTGGTGAATGAAAGTGGTCTGCCCAATTTCTCGGTGTTGCGCTCCTTGCTTGAAATGCGTGCGACGTTGGCAGTGGATGCGGCCCGATTGGCTGCCCAGCGCATCATGCCCGAGCAGTTGACCGAGCTGCAGGCGGGGGTTGAGCGCATGCGCAAGCGCGCCAGCGATGTGGAGAGACAGCAGTCCGAAGTGCAGCAGTTCTGGGGCTTGCTGGTGAGGGCGGCGGACAACCAGGTGTATGTCATGGCCTTCAACTCTCTGGATCTTTGCTGGCAACGGTATGGGGCACATTTGCGTCATCTGCTCAGTGATGAGCTGCGTGCGGTCAGCCAGTATCAGGCCATTGTGGATGCCTGCCGCAAGCAGTCCCCGGAGCAGGCCGCCAAGCATGCGGCGCAGCTTGTGCAGATGGCCACGGCACAAATCGAGAAGGCAGCGGCGGGCTACCAGCAAAAGCAGGCCATCAACAACAATGGTGATTTGTTCGCCTTTTGAGGGCTGTGGCCCCTGCATGAGGGCATAGAGTGGTGGCGGGCTTTCCGATACACTCCCGCGGCATTGGAACCCATGGCCTTATTGCATCGGAATGACTTTAATTTCTTGATGTAATTTTTTGTTTTAACAAGGAATTTTAACTGGTATGACCATGTTTTTCATGGCTGCCGCAGGACTGACATGCGACTGAAAAGCATCAAGCTGGTGGGCTTCAAATCCTTCGTGGACCCCACCATCGCGCACTTTCCCACCAATCTTTCCGCCGTGGTCGGCCCCAATGGCTGTGGCAAGTCCAATGTGATCGATGCCGTGCGCTGGGTGATGGGCGAGTCCTCCGCCAAGAACCTCCGTGGCGAGAACATGACGGACGTGATCTTCAATGGCTCGACTGCCCGCAAGCCGGTAGCTCAGGCATCCATCGAGCTCATTTTTGACAATACCAGTGCCACGCTTGGTGGCGAGTATGCCCAGTTTGCGGAGATATCCATCAAGCGCCTCGTGACCCGCGACGCCAAATCAGACTATTTCCTGAACGGGATACGCTGCCGCCGCAAGGACATCACCGACATCTTCCTGGGCACCGGTCTCGGTCCGCGCTCCTACGCCATCATCGAGCAGGGCATGATTTCCCGCCTGATCGAAGCCAAGCCAGAGGAACTACGCGTCTATATCGAAGAGGCTGCTGGCATCTCCAAGTACAAGGAGCGTCGCCGCGAAACCGAAAACCGCATGCGTCACACGCGCGAGAACCTGGACCGGCTCAATGACATTCGCGAAGAACTGGAAAAGCAACTCCAGCACCTTCAACGCCAGGCGCAGTCAGCTGAAAAATACAAGGAATACAAGGAAGAAGAGCGTCTTCTTAAGGCACAGCTTCAGGCTTTGCGCTGGCAGGCACTGGATACCCAGGTGGGGCAGCGCGAGATACTGATCCGGGAGCTGGAGATACGCCTCGAAGCGGTGATTGCCGAGCAGCGCGCGGCTGATGCTGCTCTCGAGAAGCAGCGCGAGTCCCAGATCGGTCTTTCCGACAAGTTTGCAGAGGTCCAAAGCCGCTTCTACAAGGTGGGCAACGAGATTTCCCGTCTTGAGCAGAGCATGACGCACCAGCGTGAGCGCCTGACCCAGTTGAAAGATGACCTGGCCCAGGCCGAGCGCAGTCATCAGCAGGCCAGCGAGCACCGCCAACTGGATGAGGCGCAACTGGAAGACGTACGTGGCCAGTTGCTGGCGCTGGAGCCCGAGCAGGCCATGTTTCAGGCGCAGGCAGAAGAGTTGTCTGCTGGTCTGACCAGTGCCGAGGAGCGCATGCAGCATTGGCAGCAGGAATGGGAACAGTTCAACCAGACGGCTGCCACGGCCAGGCAGCAGGCAGAGGTTGAGCAGTCCAAGATCCAGCATATGGAGCAGGCCATACAGCGCTCCCGCGAGCGGGTCGAGCGACTTGAGACCGAGCGCAAGACGCTGACGGCAGGGCCGCTGGCGGATGAAGTCGCCATGCTCAACGAGCAACTGGCCGAGGTGGAACTGGAGCTTGAAGCCGGACAAGAGCGAGTCGATGGCGCTTCTTCTGGTATTACTAGTCAGCGTGAGCGTAATAATCATCTGCATAACGAGAGCGATGGCCTCAAGGCGCGCTTGCAGGCACTCAAGGGACGAGAAGCCTCGCTGGACGCTTTGCAGCAGGCTGCGCTGGAGCAGGGTAGTGGTGTGACCACTTGGCTGGAGGCGCAAGGGTTGGTTGCCAACCCTCGTCTTGCCGAGCGCCTGCAAGTGGAAGGAGGCTGGGAGCGTGCCGTTGAAACGGTGTTGGGTCGCAGCCTTCAGGCGGTGTGTATTGATGCCTTGGGTAATCTCACCGACAAGCTGGCTGATCTGGGCAAGGGCAGCCTGACCTTGCTGGAGTCACGCAATGCAAGTGGTATGACCGGCTCTGTGGGTACACCTCTTTCCTCCTTTGTCCGGGGTGCCGAAGCGGCGAGCCTGCTGGGTGGTGTTTATGCCACGGCAACGCTGGGTGAGGCGCTGGCGCTTCGTGACCGGCTGGCAGCCCATGAGTCTGTGGTGACGCAGGATGGCCTCTGGCTGGGCGCCAACTGGCTGCGTGTCGTGCGTGAGGAAGATGCCGCTTCCGGCGTGTTGGCGCGCAGGCAGGAACTGGCTCGCGTGGTCGAGGAGCTGGCGGAGGTGCAGGCAGCTTTGGCCGAGCGTCAGGCTGAGCTTGAGCAGGGGCGGGAAACCTTGCGTGATCTCGAACTGCAGCGCGAGGAGTCGCAGCGTGGGCTATCGCAATTGACCCGTCGCCGGGGAGATGTCCAGGCACAGCTTGGTGCCAAGCAGGTACGGCTTGAGCAGTTCAACGCCCGTTCAAGCCGCATTGAAAAAGAAATGGAAGATGTGGTTGCCCAGCAGAAGCTGGATCAGGAACAGGTGGCAGAAGCCCGCCTGGTCCTGCAGGAGGCTCTGGAAACCATGGGGCGTGATTCTGCCCGCCGTGATGAGTTGCTGCGTGAGCGCGATGCCGCCCGCCAGGAACTGGACTCTGCCCGCCAGAAAACCCGCGCAGACCGCGATGCTGCGCATCAGGTGGCCCTGACGCTGCAAGCCCTGCGAACACGCGAAACCTCTCTCGCTCAGAGCATCAGCCGTTTGCAGGAGCAGTTGGCGTCGCTGGAAGATCGTCGCGAGATGCTGCGTGAGAGCCTTCTGGAACTGGAAAGCCCGGGAGGCGAGCACCAGCAGTTGCTTGAGGAGCAACTGGAGCTTCGTCTGGCAGTCGAGCAAGAGTTGGCTGATGTGCGGCGTGATCTGGAAGCCGTACAGCACGAATTCCGGGAGCATGAGCGCAAGCGGCAGCAGGCCGAACAGCAGGCGCAACAGGTGCGTGACATGCTGGGGAACCAACGCATGGAGTGGCAGAACGCCAAGTCCCGTCGCGAGTCCCTGCAGGAGCAGTTGGTGGAAGCGCAGTTCGACATGCAGACCGTGATTGCGGCGATGCCGGAAGAGGCCAACGAGGCGCAGTGGCAGGAAGACCTGGAAAAAGTGTCGGCCCGCATTTCACGGCTTGGCCCCATCAATCTGGCAGCTATTGACGAGTACCAGGCTCAGAGCGAACGCAAGAACTATCTGGATGCCCAGGATGCAGACTTGCGCGAAGCGCTGGAAACGCTGGAAAACGCCATTCGCAAGATAGACCGTGAAACTCGCACCCTGTTCAAGGACACTTTCGATCTGGTGAACAAAGGACTGCAGGAGCTTTTCCCTAAGGTATTCGGAGGCGGCCATGCCTATCTGGAGCTGACGGGAGAGGACTTGCTCGAGGCCGGTGTCGCCATCATGGCGCGCCCACCGGGCAAGCGTAATTCCACCATTCACCTGCTCTCGGGTGGCGAGAAGGCCTTGACCGCGCTTGCGCTGGTTTTCTCGATTTTCCGCCTCAATCCGGCGCCTTTTTGCATGCTGGATGAGGTGGATGCACCACTGGACGATGCCAATGTGGGCCGTTATGCGCGACTTGTTGAAGAGATGTCGGAGCAGGTGCAGTTCATCTATATCACCCACAACAAGATCGCCATGGAAATGGCGCACCAGTTGATGGGCGTGACCATGCACGAGCCTGGTGTTTCCCGTCTGGTATCGGTAAACGTGGAAGAAGCAGCTGCCCTGGCAGCAGTATGACATGAGTGCGGCCTTGCCGCGGAGAGCCGGGTGGCTGAGTCATGTTGGCCGCCCGGTTTTCACAAGCAATGACGGATGTTTCCATGCAGCTCTTGTACGCCCTCGGAATTGCAATTTGCCTGCTGTTGCTTTGGCAGGGAGTGATGAAGCTTCGCGAGCATCAGCGTCGCCTGCGCATCAAGCTTGAGAAAGTGCCACCTGTTCCGGATGCGGAGCTTGAGCGTCATCCCGAGTTGGGGCATGTCCGGGTGCGGCCGCGGGCCGAGCCTTTGGCTAGTACAGCGTTTATCCCCGCCGATCCTGCTCCGGTCGTAGAAGCACCCTCAGTTTCCCCGTATGAGCCGCCTGTCTTGCCGGTAGTGGAGGAAGAGATTTTGCTGGAGGAAGAAGTAGTACTGGAAGAGAGTGTTCCGGTATTGCTGACGCCAGCCAGTGTTCAAGAAGTGACGGCAGAAGTTGAACAGCAGGACATGTTTGCTGATGAGCTGATTGCACCGCCACCTTCCCGCAGGCATGACGATGCAAGGACGGCCAGCAAGATCAGCGCCCTCTACGAAAAGCCTGTGGAGCCTGTGCGCCCGGTAGCCCTGCCGGCAGAAGAAAAACCGCATGTGGATGTGCAGGATGTCATTGCCCTTCATGTGGTTGCCACAGGAAACCCTTTCAGCGGCGAAGACCTGCTGCGCTGTGTATTGGGTTATGGCCTGCGTTTTGGCGAGATGTCCATTTTCCATCGTCACGAACAGCCGACAGGGCAGGGGCGTATCCTTTTTAGTATGGCCCGTGCCGTTGAGCCCGGCATTTTCCAGCTGGAGACCATGACGGGTGAAGATGTCCCGGGTGTCAGCTTTTTTCTCAGTCTGCCCGGCGTCAACAGCATTCTCGCTTATGACATCATGATCGATACGGCGCGCCGCTTGGCAACCGAACTGCAAGGCGAGGTTCTTGACGAGCAGCAGCAGGTGCTGACGCGCCAGCTTGTCGAGCATTATCGTGAGCGTGTGCAGGAATTCGAGCGTCGCCGGCTGATGGGCCGGCCCTCTGCCTGACGATGCTGCCCTGACATCATGTCCCAGACCTCCGAGCAGTCTCATGAAGAAGCCGCGCGTGAAGTGGAAGCGTTGCGCAGCACTCTCCGGCATCACAATTACCGTTATTACGTACTGGATGATCCAGAGCTTCCGGATGCCGAATACGATCGTCTTTTCCAGCGCCTGCTTTTGTTGGAGTCGCAATTCCCTGACCTGCTGAGCAATGACTCCCCGACCCAGCGTGTGGGCGGCGAGGCAATGTCTGCTTTTGCCACGGTCAGACACGAAGTTCCCATGCTTTCGCTGGACAATGTCTTCAGTGCGGACGAGCTGGTGGAGTTCGACCGTCGTGCCCGTGATCGTCTGGGAGATCTGCTGGGGCAGGGAGACGATCTCTTTTCTGCTCCCCGTATCGCATATTGCTGCGAACCCAAGCTGGATGGTCTGGCCATTTCCTTGTTGTACGAGAAAGGCGTGCTGGTGAGGGCGGCCACCCGTGGTGATGGGGTGACCGGCGAGGACATTACGCATAATGTCAGGACCATTTCCTCTGTTCCTCTCAAGCTGCTGGGTAGCCATGTACCCGAGTTGCTGGAGGTGCGCGGCGAGGTTGTCATGCCCAAGGCTGGCTTTCTGCGCATGAACGAGCAGGCCGCAGCGCGTGGCGAGAAGACTTTCGTGAATCCCCGCAATGCGGCAGCCGGCAGCCTGCGTCAGCTTGATCCCCGTATTGCAGCGCAACGGCCACTGGATTTTTATGCCTACAGTGTGGCGCGTGTGCAGGGTTTGGCATTGCCTCCTTCCCAGTTTGAAACCCTGCAGTTGTTGCATGACATCGGTTTTCGCATCAGCTCAGAGATATGCCGCGGTGAGGGGCCGGAATTCGTGCAGGATTTCTATGCCCGTATCCAGGGGCTGCGTGATGTTCTGCCTTATGAAATTGATGGCGTTGTCATCAAGGTGGACTCCACGCGCTGGCAGAAAGAGCTGGGTTTTGTTTCACGAGCACCACGCTGGGCGACAGCCTACAAGTTCCCGGCACAGGAGGCTGTCACCACGATCGAGTCCATCGGTTTCCAGGTTGGCCGGACTGGCGCACTGACGCCCGTGGCCAGGTTGGCTCCCGTGTTCGTTGGTGGCGTCACAGTGAGCAATGCCACCTTGCACAATTTTGATGAAATCAGGCGCATGGATGTGCGGGCAGGCGATCATGTGGTTATCTATCGTGCCGGCGACGTGATTCCCAAGGTGGTGCGTGTACTTCTTGAGCAGCGGCCCGTGGGTACGGTGCCAGTTGCTTTGCCGTCGCATTGCCCGGTGTGCGGTTCCGAGGTCGAGCAGCCTGAAGATGAAGCGATTGCCCGCTGCACCGGCGGCTTGTTCTGCCCTGCGCAACAGAAAGAGGCTCTCAAGCATTTCGTGTCTCGCCGTGCCATGGATATCGAGGGCTTGGGTGAGAAGTGGATAGACCAATTGGTGGAGCTGCAACTGATCAGGTCTAGCGCTGATCTATACGTCCTGAAAAAGGAAGAGCTGACGCCTCTGGAGCGTATGGGGGACAAATCGGCAGAAAACCTGATTGCCGCCATCGAGCGCAGCAAAGAGTCAACCTTGCCGCGTTTTCTTTATGCCTTGGGTATACGTGAAGTGGGTGAGGCAACAGCCATGCTCCTGGCTCGCCATTTTGGCCGTCTGGATGCCATTCTGGAGGCTGCCCAAAAGGAGGATGAAGCTGCATTCATGCAGGTACCGGATGTCGGCCCTGTCGTGGCGAAATCCCTCGTTACCTTCTTTACGCAGCTCCATAATCTCGAGGTGATCGCACGCTTGCGCGATCTTGGTGTGCACTGGCAGGACATGGCTGCACAGGCTGACCGTCCGCAGCCGCTGGCCGGCCAGACCTGGGTGCTGACAGGCAGTCTTTCCAGCATGAGTCGTGACGAGGCCAAGGCAAAATTACAGCAGTTGGGTGCCAAGGTATCTGGCTCTGTTTCGAAGAAAACTTATTGTGTGGTCGCTGGCGAGGCTGCCGGTTCCAAACTTGCCGAAGCAGAAAAGCTGGGTGTGCAGGTAATGGATGAAGCGGCTCTTCTGCAACTGCTTACTGAGCAGGAGGGTGTGTAGAAGCTATTCGTCACCCAAACCTGCGCTGGGACGATGGTATTTAGAGGTTGTGAGCGGGCTCCAAGGCAGTTGCTGTCGTTTTTACGTTTGCCATCGTGCAAATCAGAGAGATTGATATGGATCAGGAATCCATTGTCTATGGCGTTGTCCGTGACATCGCCTTTGGGACCCAGATGGAACGCCGCGTGCGTCGGGCACACAATCGTCAGGTTGTGGAAGGTTTGCCCGATGCCGATGGCTGGCCTTTTATTTGCCGTGAAATGTTCGGCATTTCAGGTTTTGACGAAATGGCAGGGACCTATCAGACCCAGATCATCCACTTTGGTGCGAGCTATCGTGCCATCGAGTATGAATGGGAGATGTGGATGAAGAAATTTGAGTCTCTTCTGGTGCAGATGTACTGGGTAGGCGCCAAGGTACATCTGGAAACGGAGCTGTCAGGTCTTCATACCTTTGTCTGGGAAGCAGTAGGTGACAGCCATTCGCCGGGTGAAAGCCTGCGAGTGCGTTGTGAGTGGGAACGGGAAGGCGGTGTCGTGCCGCGACGGACGCGTTGAGGAAAAAACATGCCGGACATCATTCTTCATCAATGGGAAATATCACCTTTCTGCGGCAAGGTACGCCGCATCCTCAAGCACAAGGGACTGGCCTACCGTGTCCATGAATACAATGGCTGGGGTGTGCTGGCGGCGGGCAGGCTGTCGCCGTCCGGCAAGCTGCCGGTGCTGGAATATGATGGCGCCCTGATTCAGGACAGCACACAGATAGCGCACTTCCTGGAAGAAAAACACCCGGAGCCGGCTCTTTTCCCGGCGGATGCACGTGAGGCGCATCTCGTGCATGTTTTCGAGGACTGGGCAGACGAGTCCCTTTACTGGTATGAGGTGTATTTCCGCTTCATGTGGCCGGAAGCAGCACAAAAAGCTTTTGCGGTCATTCAGCAAGGCCGCCCCCAGTGGGAAACGGCGATGATTGTCAGCAGTGTCCTGCCGGTAATGCGCTGGAAGTTGCGTGCACAGGGGCTGGGGAAATATCCGCCGGACATCGTTACCCAGCAGTTCCTCGGCCACCTTGCACATCTTGAGGGCATACTTGCCACTCGTTCATGGCTGGTGGGTGAGTCCTGCACGATTGCAGATATTGCGGTGGCGTCGCAGTTGGCGGAAGTGCTGAGAACCAGCCACCTCGCGCCACGATTCGATGATCATCAGGCAGTCCTTGCCTGGTTGGCACGCGTGGGTTGAGACCCGACCCACGCCGCCTCTACATGCCTCTCCTGGCCTGGTCAGGCCGATGCCTTGCCGTGAGTGTATTTGGCCGCGTCAGTCACGTATTCCGCATGTCCATATTCGACCAGTAACCGGTTCATTTTTTTCACCAGGGTACGGTCGGCAATTTCGCTGGCAATGGGAATGCGCTGGAGAATGAGATGGGCATTCAGCCGGGGAAGAATATAAAGGTTGGCCCCGATGAAAAGCAGATAATCCGTCAGTCCCGGTTTCACGCCCATTGTCTTGGCCAGTGACTTGTCGCTCCCGCGCAGGAAGGTCTGCGTAAAGAACACCTTGGAAAAGCTGGTTTCTGCTGCGTTGTAAATGCGGCTCTTGAGTGTGGTGTCAGTAGGACGGTAGGCATTCATGGTGGAGCGGACAAGCTCGCCCAAGGTGTCATCGTCATAGCCGTCACGCAACGTGCCGGCATAGGTCAGCATCACGTTGAAGATTTCCCGGGGCGTATCCGGCAGCAGGTCTTCGGGCAGCCCCAGCAGGTAGCTCTGGTAGCGGCACAGCTCTACCGAGGCACGCTCCTGGCGTGTGAAGGTGTTGCGGCCTTTGCGAACCAGATTGAATGCAGTGATGAAGGAAGGCATTGTGCCAGCCGGCATCTGGTCAACCTGGGGTACGGGAATGCCGTATACATTGACATCCCATTTTTTTGAACGCTTCAGGAGGTTGAAGCGGACCATGGAGTGCATGAGGCGCACCATGGCAGCAGCCTTGAAGCCTGCTCCATAGCGATTGAGTGCACCGGGTAGTGAGGCCGTGGTGAAGAAGCTTGCGGTTTCATTGACGCGTTGCACGGACGAAGCGCCGGAAAGTGTTCCTGTCAGCGCCATGGGTAGACCGGAATACTTGTTCATGAAGGTCGCCACGAAGGCGCCGCGAATCGCAAAAGGTACAAGGTTGGCCATGTAGCTGCGTGAGACCCGCGCACCTTCATGTACCAAGCCCATGTCCAGCCATTCTGGAATGCGCTCCATGGCATGAATGAAGTCAAATAGCTCCTGGGGCGCGCCTTCCACATTTTCCACGCCGCGATCACAGGCTTCCTTGAGCATGTGTATGAGCTGCGGCACACGGTACTGGCCTTGGCCTGCCAGGGCAGCATAGGCATCTGCCACGGTATCTCCGAGCATGGTGTAAAGGCGGGCACGCTCTATGCGATCCCTGTCTGCCAGCAAGCCTTTGCGATATTTCTTTGCAAACTCCTTGGGCAGCATGCTTTTTATGCTGATGTCGTCCGTGAAGCGCTCCGGGGTCTTGCTGAAATCGACATCACCATACAGTGAGGGAATCAGCTCTTTCTGGGCATGGACCTTGGCGCGTAATTCTTCCAGTGACATCGTCATGCTTTTTCTCGCGATACTTATTGTGTGCAGTGTGAATTCATTCTTGTGCGCGCGTGATCCTGTGGAATGGTGGGGCATGACACCTGATCCGGCGTTCTCGCCCGATTCTGACTCATTGGTTCTGTGGATAACAAGCACATATAAGATATGCGAATGTTCTTCGTGTTATTGCAGGGGATTATGCGAATGTTCTTCAGATTTCCCTGCGTTTTATCTGCCGTATCACAAAGCGCATGGGGTGAAGGGAATCGAGGGTCTTTCGTGAAACCGGTGAAGGCTCATTGCCAAGCTCGCTGGCCAAGATTTCAGCGGCCAGCAAGGCTTGTGAGAAACCGTGGGAGCCATGCGCCAGATTGACATACAGGCCGGGCAGTGTGGCGAGAAGTGGATAGTGCAAAAGTTTGCCGTCTTTCAGGCCGGCATAGTCCTGCATCATCGTTGATGGATCAGCAAGCGGGCCGATCAGGGGAAGATAGTCGGGGCTCTGGCATCGCAAACTGCTGCGCCCTTGCCAGGTACCGGTTTCCGGCAGGCTTGCAGCAAGGTCAGGCAGAGAGGTTTCAAGTTGCCGGAGGACTTGTTCATGCTCTTCCTTGCGCAGTTCCCTGCTGCTGTCATCGGGAACAAAACTGGCACCCATGCAGTGTTGGCTGTTCGGAAGTGCCGGTGTGATATAGCCCTGCTCGCAAATGATGGTTTTCAGCCTCCCTGAAAAATCCGATTTCTCTACGAGCGACAGTTGCCCGCGTACGATATTGAGCGGCAGGCTTGAGCACTGCGCCAATTTTTGGGCTTCATGGCTAGCCGCAATCACTACAACGGGAGAGGTGGCAATGATTTCCTGTTCATGGTCTTTCAGGCACCAGCCACTTTCCGTGGCATCAATTCCAGCAATCCTGGTGTGAACACATACGGTGATGAGCGGGTGATGCAACAGCTTCTGGCAGAATGCTGTTGCATCCATCCAGCCCGATTGTGGTTGCCAGACGGCCTCGTGATGAATGTTGATACCGGCTTTATCACTGGCTTCTTCCGGGTCAACGGTTTGCCATAGTGATGACGGCAGGCCGGGCATGGGCCTTTCCGTACCGGATTTTTTGCGGCGCTTGCTTGTCGGGAGTTCGAGCACACCACAAGGATGCCAGGCTGGCATGAAAGTGGCGGTGCTTTCCTTGTCTGCCCGTAATTCGCGCAGTGTGTGTGTGCCGGCCTGCTGGAGGAAGTGGTCGAGTGACTGGCCCTCTGGGGCTGCAGAGAGTGCGATGACAGCGGCCGGATTTCCGGAGGCTGCATTGGCAATCTCTCCTTGGTCCATTACGGTGACTTCCCAGCCTCGTTGGGCGAGTGCGTGCGCAGTACTCGCACCGGCAATACCAGCCCCGATGATCACTGCCTTGCGTTGGATCATGGCGTTGGCAGGTAAAGAGGGGCGATGCAGCCAGGGTTTCTCCGCTGGAGATGGCATGCTCTGAGGGCGGTAGCCGGAAAAATAACCCTTCAGCATTTCGCGTTTCTTGCCGTGGCCGGGCACTTTCTCAACGTGAAAACCGGCAGCCGCCAGGCCACGTCTTACATCACCGGCAGCCGTGAAAGTGGAGAAGCTGCTGTTGGCCTTGCTCAGTCTTGCCATTTGTTCATACAAGTCTGGTTGCCACATGCCGGGGTTGCGGCCCGGGGAAAAGCCGTCGAGGAACCATGCATCGGCAACGGCATGGATGCGTGGCAATGCGTCACTGATGTCGGCAAAAACGAGAGTCAGCGTGCTGCGCAGTTCGGGAAAAACCAGACGGTGAAAGCCGCTAACCAGTTCTGGATAATGTGTTTGCAGGAGGGATGCAAAAGCGGCGTACAGAGGCCACTCGGCTTGGGCACGGGCAAGATCAGTGACTGAAAGGGGGTGCTTTTCCACGCTGACCATATGCAGCCAGCCGGTGCGGCCGCTTTCTTTCCACAGCTCCTGGGTACATAGCCAGTTCAGGCCTGTACCGAAACCGGTTTCGATAATGGTGAAAGACTGTTCTGGCGCCAGCGAAGAAAAGCGTTCTTTCAGGCGGTTACCGTCGAGAAAGACATGGCGGGTTTCGGCATCACCTCCGCTGCTTGAGAAATAGACATCGTCAAAATCGGCGGAGCGGGGTGAGCCCTGCGACCAGTCCAGCCGGGCCGGCCGCAAGGTGTCACTCATGGTATGAGGGTATTACCAGCCACTTTTGCGGCGGCTGCCGGCGAAATACCAGCCCAAGAGAAAGCCGGCGATAACGGCGAGGGCACCTTTCCAGATGCCCTCCGAGCTTTTGTCGCGTTGCAGGACATTGTTTTGCAGATTGAGGTTTTCATTCTGCAATTGCAGCTCCTGATTACGTGCCAACAGTTCCCGGTTTGCCTTGTCGATTCGCTCGGCATTGGAAAGCAGTTCGGCTTGGCGTCGTTGCTCGGCGCTGCTGGGCTCGATGACAGGAGCAACAGCAGATGCATCCGTTACAGCAGAGGGAACTACGATGTTAGGCCCAGCAGGAACAGCAGGTGCCGGACGGGATGCTGCTGGTGTCGTGATGGCGGTAGCCTGACCTGCATTGGTGGGAGCATTGCTGGCAGGTGTTGTTGTTGCAGGAGCAGTTTCAGCCTGGCTGGTGGAGGCGACCATCGCATACAGCAGGGCAGTGGTGGTTTTTTTCATGGCCGTTTCTCAAGGAAGCACTTTCTTGAAAGGTTTGACGGTGACGCGTGCATACACGCCAGCTTCGCGATAGGGATCGGCGGCTGCCCATTCTTCTGCTGCCGTGAGGCTTTCGAACTCGGCAACCACGAGGCTGCCGGTAAAGCCAGCCGGCCCGGGGTTTTCACTGTCGATGGCCGGGTGTGGTCCCGCAAGCAGAAGCCTGCCTTCGGCTTTCAATTGCTCCAGTCTTGCAAGATGACGTGGCCGTACTTCCATGCGCAGGTCCAGCGTGCCGGGATTGTCCTCGGCCAGAATGGCATACCACATCGGCATCATTTCTCTTTATTTATCTTTGACGGGTGAGGGATGTTCAGGCGTCAGGGGTTTGCCGTCTTCATCCTTGGGAATGTAGCGGGCCAGCCAGAACATCTGCCCGATCAGGAAAAGCAGCGTCATGCCCAGGCTGCCGAATACCTTGAAATCCACCCAGTATTTTTCGTAGGTGAATGCCACATAAAGGTTGGCGGCACCGGAAAAAATGAAAAACACCACCCAAGCTAGGTTGAGGCGACGCCAGACCGTTGCCGGCGCATTGAGGACATGGCCCATCATGCGTTCGACCACGGGTTTGTCACCGATGAACTGGCTGCCCAGAAAAACGCCGGCAAAAATCCAATTGACGATGGGGGCCTTCCATTTCAGCCAGGTTTCGTCATGCAGCAGCAGGGTAATGCCACCAAAAGCAATGGTGCCTATCAATGTGATGAGCTGGCTGCGTTCCAGCTTGCCATCCTTGATCCAGATGCTGCCGTAGATCAGTACGGAACTGGCAATCAGGACTCCAGTTGCCGGGAAAATGCCGTAAATCTTGAAGGCTGCAAAGAAAAGGACGAGGGGAACGAAGTCCAGCAACTGTTTCATGAGTATCTGTAGGGAGTGGTAAAGTGGGGCATCTTAGAGCCTGTCCATGTCCTTTTCCTAGTAGTGCCGGGTTTCATTTCTGCAGCCGATGCCGCTCTCTTGCAAGCTGCCGTGAGCCCGTGATCATCCACTCGAGCCTGCCATGCCGCTGCTTGTTGACCTGCACATGCACAGCCACTGTTCCGATGGTGCCTTGAGCCCGACGGCTCTGGTCCAGCGCGCGGCTGAGGCAGGGGTTGATGTGATGGCGTTGACGGACCATGACTCGGTTACCGGTGTTGCCGAGGCAACGGCAGAGGCGGCACGGCAGGGCCTGCGTGTGCTGCCCGGGCTTGAGCTTTCCAGTGCTTGGCTGGGCATGTCGGTGCATGTAGTCGGTCTGGGAGTCGACATCCATGAGCCAGGGCTGGTCGCGGGCCTGCAAAAGCAGTCCGGGGCTCGTGGCGAGCGTGCCCGTGCGATTGCGGCACAACTGGAAAAGCATCGTATGACAGGTGCGTACGAGGGTGCGCTGGCCTTGGCCGGCGGCGAGCCGGACCGTCTCAGCCGCACGCATTTTGCCCAGTGGTTGCTGGCCGAGGGACGGGTGAAGAGCATGCAGGGCGCCTTTGACAAGTGGCTGGGCAAGGGCAAGCCTGCCGATGTGCCCATGCCTTGGCTATCCTTGCCGGAGGCGGTTGCCCTTATAAAAGGTGCTGGTGGTGTGGCGGTTCTGGCGCATCCTGGCCGTTATCCCCTGACCCGGACCAAGATGCGCCGGCTGATCGAGGCTTTTACTGCTGACGGAGGTGAGGCCATGGAGGTCGCGACAGCAACGGAGAAGCCCGACATGGTGCGCTATCTCGGACAGCTTTCACTCCAGTACGGCTTGGAGGCCTCGCAGGGAAGTGACTTTCACGGACCCCATGTGCCTTGGGTGCAGCTTGGTCGCTTTCCGCCACTGCCGCCTGAGTGTCGCCCGGTCTGGCAGCGCTGGATTGCCCCGCAGGGAGAGGCCGCATGAGCCAGTACTTCTATGTGCATCCGCATAACCCGCAGGCTCGCCTGATAAAGCAGGCCGTTATGTTCATCCGCGATGGCAGTGTCGTGGCGTATCCCACGGACTCGGCCTATGCCTTGGGCTGCCATATCGGTGACAAGGCAGCCATGGAACGCATCATCCGCCTGCGTGAACTGGATGAGCGCCATAACTTCACCCTGCTTTGCCGTGACCTTTCCGACATCGCGACCTACGCCAAGGTCGACAACAGCACCTACCGCCTGCTCAAGACCTACACGCCGGGTGCTTACACCTTCATCCTCGCTGCCACGGGCGAGGTGCCACGGCGCCTGCTTCATCCCAAGCGCAAGACCATCGGCATTCGTGTACCTGACCATGCCATCTGCCAGGCCTTGCTGGTTGAGTTGGGGGAGCCCCTGCTGACCAGCACCTTGCAACTGCCGGGGGAGACTGAGCCGCTGAATGATCCCGAGATCATCAAGGAGATCATGGGGAGCCGGCTGGATCTCATCATCGACGGGGGCGCCGGTACGCTGGAGCCTACAACGGTGGTGGATCTGACTGGTGAGAGGCCTGTGGTGATGCGTGTGGGGCGCGGTGATCCTGCCCCTTTTGTCTGACGCCCTTGAACCTGGCTCCGGGTTACAAACAGACGTTTTCAGAACGCACCAGGCCCCCAGGCTCCAATCTTATTGCCAACAGTTATTGGCGTATTGATCAAAAAATCGCCTAGCATTGCCCCTCTGGATGTCGCGTAAGTCTGGCCACTGTCACGCTTGCAAGCTCAAGACCTACGCGATGGTTCACGTTTCTCCTCAATGTGCAGCAGGCCTTCACGGCCTGCTTTTTTTTGCCCGTGTTTTGTCCGGGCAGTCTCCGGGCATGTTGGCGCCGCTTACCATGTTTGCGATCAGGGCCTTATAATCGCCGGCTTCGCCAGGGCCCGATGGGCTCCAGCCTGTCATCAAGGAGTTCCGCTTGAGTTCTGTCGCGTCCCAGCAGCGTGTGTTGTCCGGCATGCGGCCCACCGGCCGCCTGCATCTTGGTCATTACCACGGCGTGCTGAAGAACTGGGTCAGGCTGCAATACGAGTATGACTGTCTCTTTTTCGTGGCGGACTGGCATGCCCTGACCACGGCTTACGAAGACCCCCGTGGCATTGCCCAGAGCAGCTTCGAGATGGTGGTGGACTGGCTGGCGGCCGGCATCAGCCCCAATGCCTGCTCGGTATTCGTGCAGTCGCGGGTTCCCGAGCATGCCGAGTTGCACCTGCTGCTTTCGATGATGACGCCGCTGTCCTGGCTGGAGCGTGTGCCGACCTACAAGGACCAGCAGGAAAAGCTCAAGGACAAGGACCTGGCGACCTACGGTTTCCTCGGCTACCCCTTGCTGCAAAGTGCCGACATCCTGATCTATCGTGCCGGCCTTGTGCCGGTAGGTGCTGACCAGGTGGCCCATGTGGAGATCACTCGCGAGGTGGCACGCCGCTTCAATCACTTGTATGGCCGTGAGCCCGGTTTTGAGGAGGCGGTCGAAGTAGCCGTTACCCGCATGGGCAAGAAGGCCGCCAAGCTTTATGCCGACCTGCGCCGGCGCTATCAGGAGTCTGGAGATACCGAAGCCCTCGCCACGGCCCAGGCACTTGTCCGTGACCAGCAGAACATCACGCTGGGTGACAAGGAACGCCTGCTGGGGTCGCTGGAAGGTTCGGGCAAGATCATCCTGCCCGAGCCACAGGCCTTGCTGACCGAGGCTGCCAAGATGCCGGGGCTGGACGGGCAGAAGATGTCCAAGTCCTACGGCAACTTCATTTCCCTGCGGGAATTGCCGGACGATGTGGATGCCAAGATACGCAAGATGCCGACGGACCCGGCCCGTGTGCGTCGGACGGATGCCGGCAACCCTGATGTCTGCCCGGTATGGCAGTTGCATGAAATCTATTCGGACGATGCCACGAAGCAGTGGGTGCAGCAGGGTTGCCGCTCGGCCGGTATCGGCTGCATCGAATGCAAAAAGCCCGTGATTGACGCCGTGAACGCTGAACTGGTGCCCATGCGGGCAAGGGCAAGGGAATACGAGGAAAGTCCGGAAGTCATACGGAATATCCTCAATGAAGGCAGCGAACGGGCTTCCGCCCTGGCTGAAGAAACACTGCGGGATGTCCGCGTCGCCATGGGGCTGTCCTACCGCTGAGCAACTGCCCGGACTCTGCCGGGCTGGCCCCGGCGGAACGATCGGGTCGTCAATTTCTCCCGGCAGCTCTGGGAGAAGGGGCGGTTGCCGGGCTATCATGCCCGATGCGCAAATAACCGCTGTGAAGCGGCAAGAGGTTTCAGAATGAGTGGAACGGAACAGGACGACGAGCTGGTACTGGCAGCCATAGCCGATGTCCAGGCCGCAGATGCCACCCCTGCCGAACCTGCCCCCCAGCAGCAGGAAATGCCTTTTGCGCTGGTGTATGGCCAGGCCTTCACCAAGCTTCCCGATGATCTTTATATTCCGCCCGATGCCCTGGAAGTCTTTCTGGAGGCTTTCGAGGGTCCGCTGGACCTGTTGCTGTACCTGATCCGCCGCCAGAACCTCAATATCCTGGATATCCCGGTCGCGGAAATCACCCGCCAGTACATGCATTACATGGAAATGATGCGCTCCATGAACATGGAACTGGCCGGCGAATATCTGGTCATGGCGGCCGTGCTGGGAGAGATCAAGTCCCGCTCCTTGCTGCCGCGTCCCAAGGGCGAGGACGGGGAGGAAGAGGAAGATCCTCGTGCCGAACTTATCCGTCGCCTGCAGGAATACGAGCGCTTCAAGAAGGCTGCCGAAGACCTGGACAGCATGCCGCAGGAGGGCCGCGACTTCTGGCCCGTCAAGGTGGCAGGCCCCGACTACACGCGTGAAAAGCCGCTGCCGCAGGTGGACCTGCGTGAGTTGTTGCTGGCCTTGCAGGACGTGATCCGTCGGGCCGACCTGTTTGAGAGCCACCAGGTCTCTCGCGAAACCCTGACATTGCGTGAAAAAATGAGCCAAGTACTGGAGCGTTTGCAGGGCCGCGAGTTCCTGCCTTTCGTTTCACTGTTCACTCTGGAAGAGGGCCGTCTTGGCGTGGTGGTGACCTTCATGGCCATTCTGGAAATGGTGAAAGAAGGTGTGCTTAGCCTGGTCCAGACCGAATCTTTCGGGCCCATCCATGTCAAGGCGAGAGCACAGGAAGTCGAAGGCGCTGGCTATGACCTTGGCGATCTGGATGACGAACCCAATGACGCTTTTGATGCCCAGGCCGAGCTGCCGATGAATGAGGCAGAAGCGCCACTGGATGAATTTCTGGAGGATGAGCCGGCAGCGGACGGCCATCAGCCTGACAGCAACAACGAGGCATGACCGCATGCCTGTCCCCGATGCCTGTGACAAGAACCTGTGGAGGCTGATCGCAGATGGATGCTGATCTCCTGAAGAAAGTGGTGGAAGGCGCTTTGTTTGCCGCCGGCCAGCCCATGAACGTCGAGCAGTTGGGCTTCCTGTTTGACGAAGCCGAGCGTCCTGACAACGTCACGTTGCGCAGTACGCTGGAGACGCTGGTGCAGGACTACGAAGGCCGTGGTATCGAGCTCAAGGAGGTGGCGTCCGGTTTCCGTTTCCAGGTGCGTCAGGAAACCGGGGCCTGGGTCAGCCGTCTCTGGGAAGACAAGCCTTCCCGCTACTCGCGCGCATTGCTGGAAACGCTGGCACTGATTGCTTACCGCCAGCCCATCACGCGCTCCGAGATTGAAGAAATCCGTGGCGTGTCTGTGAGTTCGCATATCGTGAAGACGCTGATCGAGCGGGAGTGGATTCGCGTGGCCGGCCATCGTGACGTACCGGGCCGCCCGGCATTGTTTGCCACGACGCGTGATTTCCTCGACAGCTTCAACCTCAAGAGCCTTGCCGAACTGCCATCGCTTTCCGAAATCCGTGATCTCGACAAGATCAATGAGGAACTGGAGTTTCTGGAGTCGCAGGCACTGGCCGTTGGTGAGCAACCGGATGCCGATCATCTCGCTGGCGTGATGGCCGAACTGGAAGAGGACATCCAGCGGGAAGAAGCAGGCAAGGTAGCTGACGACGAAATTTACGAATAGTCCGGTCCCTTCTCCACGTCAAAGAGGAGAGGGAGAAGGCAAATGAAGAGCACGGCTCCATGAGTGAAAAAAGCGAAAAACTGCAAAAAGTCCTGGCCCGCTGTGGTCTGGGGTCCCGACGCCACATGGAGCAGGCGATTGTCGATGGCCGTGTCAGCGTCAACGGCAAGCTGGCCACCTTGGGTGATCGGGTCGAGGCGACGGATGAAATCCGTGTGGATGGCCGTCGCGTCCAGTTCACCGTGGAGGAAGAGACTCGTCGCCGCGTGCTGATCTATTACAAGCCGGAGGGTGAAATATGCTCACGGCAGGATCCGGAAGGCCGTCCTACCGTGTTTGATCGCCTGCCCGTGATGAAGGGCGAGCGCTGGGTCATGGTGGGGCGGCTGGATGTGAACAGTTCGGGCCTTCTGCTTTTCACTACTGATGGTGAACTGGCCAACCGCCTCATGCATCCCTCCAATGAAATCGAGCGCGAATATGCCGTGCGTGTGATGGGGGAAGTTGCACCCGGCATGCGTCAGGCACTGCTGGATGGTGTGGAACTGGAGGACGGCCCGGCCAAGTTCGAGAAGATGTCCGAACTGGGAGGAGAGGGCTTCAATCGCTGGTGGCAGGTGGTCGTGAAAGAAGGGCGTAACCGTGAAGTGCGTCGCCTGTTCGAGTCGCAGAACCTCAAGGTCAGCCGCCTGCTGCGGACCCGCTATGGCTCGGTGACCTTGCCCCGCACCCTCAAGACCGGCCGCTGGATCGAGCTGGATCGCCCGGAAATCGATGCCTTGGTGGAGCAGGTCCAGCTACGCCCCCGGCGTGGCACCGGCCTTTATGGCCTGGCCAAGCGCCGTACGGAGAAGATGCAGGAGAATCCCTTGCCCGCTCGTCGGGGCGGATTCCTGCGTCAGCAGCGCCGGGATGGCAACAGCAAACAGGACGATTAATCTCGGAGAGGATAGTGGTGGCCGGCATGGTGGCTGCCGTGTGCATGGACGCAAGAACAACAAGCCATGCTTTTGGGGGACACTTCCATGCTGCGTCATTATTTTTTGCCGATTGCCATCTATGTGTTTTACCGCCTGCTGGTAGCCAGCTGGCGCATCACGCTGGATGAGAGCCCGGATTTCCGCAAGGCGCTGGCTGACCGCTCACCCGTGATACTGGCGCACTGGCATGGTGACGAGCTGGCCCTCATGCATTTGCTGGTGCGCTACCGTATTGCGACCATCACCTCCACCAGCAAGGATGGCGAGCTCATGAACCGTGTGCTCAGCCTGATGGGCGTGCCGACGGCCAGGGGCTCTTCCACGCGCGGCGGAGCAGGCGCCTTGCGCGGCATCATCAGTTACTGCCGCCGCAACGGCAACAATGTGTCGTTTGCTGTAGATGGTCCCAAGGGACCTATTTACAAGGCAAAGCCCGGTGTCTTTGAGTTCTCGCGTCTGATGAATGCACCGATCTATGCGGTGTCTGTAGGTGTTTCCAGCCCATGGATTTTTCATCGCTCCTGGAACAAGTGTGTCCTGCCCAAGTTTTTCTCGCGCGTGAATATCACCATCCAGCCGGCCTTGCCGGAAGTTTGCCGTAACACCGATCCTCGTGATCCTGCGCTGGCACATCGCCTGGAAAGCATACTGAACGAAGGCAAGCAGCAGCTCTGTCTGGAGGTTGCCTGCGCAAGGCCTTGATGGCTTGCCTGCTTCTTTGAGTCCGTCCGGTTCTCCGTTGCCATGTCACGTTATCGTCCACCTTCCGGTACTCCGCGCACAGCCCTTATCTCGCCAGAGGGTCACAAGACCCTGCGGGACGAGCTTGATCATCTCTGGCGTGTGCGTCGACCCGAGGTCACGCGTGCTGTTTCCGAGGCAGCCGCCATGGGCGACCGCTCGGAGAATGCCGAGTACATCTATGGCAAGAAGCTATTGCGCGAGATAGACCGGCGCCTGCGGTTTCTCGTCAAGCGCCTGGAAGAACTGAAAGTGGTGGACGCGCTGCCGGCGGATACGTCACGAATCTACTTCGGTGCCTGGGTGGAGATCGAGGAAGCGGAATCCGGTGAGTTGCTGAAGCTACGCATTGTCGGTCCTGATGAAACCGATACGGGCAAAGGCTGGATCAGTATTGATGCACCCATGGCCAGGGCGCTGCTCAAGAAAGCGGTTGATGACGAGGTGCAGGTTGAACGACCAGCCGGGCGCGGCATTTTTTATGTCACGGCTGTCAGTTACAAGTCTCCCGGAGACTGACCTTGTTCAGGCAGGGTTGCTCCGGCTTTGCCGGCGGTGGCGCAGGTACTCGAATACGCCGGGCATCACGCTGATGATGATGATGGCGAGTATCACCAGCTTGAAATTCTCCTGCACGATGGGCAGGTTGCCGAAGTAATACCCCAGAATCACGAAAGACAGCACCCACAGGGCGGCGCCGATCACGTTGTAGGCGAGGAAGCGTGGATAGGCCATGGCGCCGACGCCAGCCACGAAGGGGGCAAAGGTACGGGCAAACGGCATGAAGCGCGCCAGGATGACAGTTTTGCCGCCGTGTTTTTCAAAGAAGGCCTGGGTTTTCAGCAGGTATTCCCGCTTGATCCACCGTGAGCGGATTTCAAAGACACGCGGGCCGATATAGTGGCCCACGTGATAATTCACCGTGTCACCCAGCACGGCAGCCGTGAAGAGCAGGGCACAGAGCAACACCGGGTCCATGCTGCCGGTAGCGGCAATCGCACCAGCGGCAAACAGGAGGCTGTCGCCCGGCAGGAAGGGCATGACGACCAGGCCGGTTTCCACGAACACGATGAGAAACAGCAGGCCGTAAATCCAGGGGCCGTTGGCGGCGACGAATTCAGTCAGGTGGCGGTCAACGTGCAGGATGAAGTCGATGAGTTCCATGGGGGCTCCGGAAAACGGCCCGGCGATGCTAACAGCGATGAGCGGGGACGTCAGCCGCTGTCTTTGTTTCAGTGCTTCAGCTTTCCAGTCGAGCAGGCTGCAGCATTTGCAGCATGGTCTGTGCACCCGCTGCCAGGTCCATGGGCATGTCGATGTCCAGCATGGTCTGCACGCCAACCACGATGTTGATGAAGATCAGTGCTGCAGATTCAGGCGAGATGTCGTTGCGTATCATTCCCTTTTCCTGGCTGCGGCGCAGTGCTGCCGCCAGACGGCTGACGCTGACCTGCTTGAGGCGCAGGTACTGGTCCCTGATGTCATCGGAGCGGGCACAGGCCTCCATCAACTGGTAGGGGCGCAAGCCGCCTTGTCGCGTCAAGGGGTAGCTGCCGTCCGACAGTGACAACAGGAAGCGCTGCATGAGCATGAACAGGTCGTCTTCGGAATCTTCCTTGCCCAGCAGGTTGTCCAGCAGGGCATCACCACCCTGGGCCACCACGGCGGACATCAGCTCGTCCCTGTCCCTGAAATGCACATAGAACGCTCCACGCGTATAGCCCGCATGCGCGCAGATGGCATCCAGGCTCGCGTCCAGCCCCTGTTGCTGGAAAAGCTCGGCGGCTGCCCTGAGCAGGGCTTCGCGGGTTTCCTGCTTGGCGGTGGCGCGTGAGCGGGGAGAAGGGGGCTTCATTGTAAAGAGGGCGTGCCGTTGCGGGATGACAGGAGCGCAGGATAAGCGCCTTTACCGGTGAGCGCCAAGATTGCTGTCCATGCTGCCGGTCGCGGACAGTAAGTCTGCAGGGTAGGGCGCAAAATAGACTTGCTGCAGAAGATAAGGCTGGGGATGCGTTTGCAGGTGTTGCCAGAGCAACTCAAGCACGGATTGCCGGCGCGCTTCGCTATTCTGGTAGGCCGTTATCAGCGCCTGCAGTGTTTGTCTTTCGGCACTGCTCAGGCTCGTCTTCAGATAGCCTGCCATGTGCTGCAATGCATTCGTGTGATTGCCCCTGCTGCAGGGTTTGGCCAGTGCCGTCATGAATGCTTCGTGGTAACGCTCGGCAATGGCTGACAGTGACGGACGATCAGCCTGTGCCACAAGCAGGCCGAGTTCGCGGTAGATCTGTTGGTCATGGGCCATCAACAGGTATTTGTGGCTGGCATGAAGCTGTTGCAGGGATGACAGGCTGAGCCCTTGCTCCTGCATCTCCTGCCAGCGCCGCCAGCTGAAAACCCGTGTCAGGAAATGATCAAGCACATCGCTGTCATGCAGGCGGGACTCTTCTTCCACTGGCAATAGGGGTCGCAGGCGCGTGAATTCCCGGGCAAAGAGACCGCGACCTTCGCGATGCAGCAAATGACCACTCGCATCGTGAAGCTTGACGCTGCCCAGGCCACAGCTTGGTGAGCGATGCATGAACACATAACCGCAGATGCCGGAAAGTTTGTCGGCTTGTTCTGCTGCGTATTGCGTAAGCTCAGTGGTGATATCCAGGGTGGCGCTGTGGTTGCCACGGGCGTGAATGGTGCCTGCTTCATCAAGGCGAAGATGAACAGGTTCGCGGGGTGCACCCATGCCAATGCCGATCTCGGGGCATATCGGCACGAACTCCAGATGTTTTGCCAGGTGTTGCATGCAAAGCGCCGAGTGCTGGTGTTCGCCGTCATAACGCACGGCATCGCCAGTCAGGCACTGGCTGATGCCGACAGGAATGCGCGGGTGTGCAGGAGCTTCAGACATTGCCGATGAAAAGCTGGCGCAACAGGCGCTGCCTCAGATTGCCCGGCTGGTCCAGTTGCAGCCGTTCCAGCAGTGCGACGGGAATTTCTTTTTCATCCACCAGGCTGGAAACCAGAGACTTCACCAGTTGCAGCGGGCTTTCGCTGTTTTCCTGGAGGCGCGTCAATACTTTTAGGATGTCGGTTTCTTCCGGCGTGAAATCATTGCCAAAGGGGAAATCGGGCAGCAAGCCCTCTGCCTTGAGTTTGCCGAGTTTTGCAGCGACCTGTTGTGGCAGGTTCTGCAGCTGCGACTCCGGAATCTCGTAGGCGGGCTCGATCTTGCCGGCAGCCCTGGCCTGCGCCAGCAGTTCCGGCTGGAAGCGCGAGTCAGTAATGGCCAGCAGGCGCTTGATGACTTCGGCATCGGTTTGTCCGGCAAGATCGGCAATGCCGTATTCCGTCACCACGATGTCGCGCAGGTGGCGCGGGATGGTGGTGTGGCCATAACTCCAGACAATGTTCGAGACGACTTCTCCCTGACTGCGGCGTGTCGAGCGCAGCATGAGAATGGATCGTGCGTCGGGCAGCGCCTGTGCCTGCGCCACGAAGTTGTATTGCCCGCCCACGCCGCTCACCAGCCGCCCGGAGTCCAGGCCGTCCGAAACAGCCGCTCCCAGCAGCGTCATCATCATGCAGGTATTCACGAAGGCGGCATCACGGCGCTGCAAGCCGGCAATGCCCTCCTGACCGTAGAGCTGGTTGATGTAGCCGATGCCGGTCATGCCGATGCCGGCACGCTTTTCCGGGGAAAGCTGTCGAAGTTTCTCGTAAAAATCGCGCGGCCCGAGAAAAAATCCACCGTGCATGAAAATACCGCCCCTGAGCCGCTTGCCCAGACAGTGCTGGTTGATGGCGGCAAGGTCGGCAGGCTTGTCGAGGCAGGCTGAAAGTTTCTGGTTGTCGACATGCAGGGTGTCACCGCGCAGGCTGACGTCGTCCCGTAGAATTCCGTAATGCTTGAGGAAGGCAATATCCTCGTCGCACAGGGTCGAACGGATCAGGCGTGCTTCCAGCAGGGCGGGCAGAGTGTTCGCCGTGATGTCCAGCGAGATGAGCCCGGCGTTCAGCAGTTTTTGCAGGCCGGCATGGGCAAAGACTTCGCGACGAAGGATGCCAGCCTCGATCAGTGCCATGAAGCCGTTCACGAACATTTCCGAGCAGCCATAGAGCCCCTGGCGAAAGGGGGCACTATTGTCCAGCGGCGCTCCCAGTTGTTTCAGGGCGGCTGCATATTCCGTGTTGTGACGGTCGCGCAGGATGAGGGCGTGGGCGATGGCATCGCCCAGTGATCCGATACCGATCTGCAATGTACCGCCATCCTTTACCAGCGAGCTGACATGAAGGCCGATGGCATAGTCGGCGGTTGCAACCTTCATGTTTGGCGCGGAGAAAAGCGTGTGATTGCAGCAGGGATCGTCAATGATGGCATCGGCATCCTGCTCGTCGACAATGGCGTCGTTTTCCATGAAGGGCAGCTCACGATTCACGACGAGGATGCGATAGACAGGATGTCCGCAGTTTTTCAGCAGGGGCAGCAGATCCAGTGTGACGTCCGGATTGCAGCTCAGTGAGTATTCCCTCCGCCCGCCACGCTCGCGGATGGCAACTGCCTGTGCCACCACATTGACACCTTGCGTGATCATGTCCCGCGCCACATGGGTGTAGTTGCTGCACAGATAGTGTTGCTGGGCGTAGTCGTTGTGCAGGTAGTCACCGGACTTGAGGAAAAATTCCACGACCTGGACATTGTCGGGCAGCAAGCCCTGATGGCGGTCGTTGACGTAGTCGAGGTCGGGATAGTCGCCGTAGACACGCTCCACAAACGGCCCGAGGAAACGCTTTTCCATGTCACTGCGCGCCTTGGGTTTTTCCAGGGAAAGGGCTGTGAGGATGCGCAGTTTCAGGCCGGGATTCTTGCGTGCCCGGGCATAAAGCGCGTTCACAAGCGGATTGGGCTTGCCGATGCCCAGCGGGATGCCGAGGTTCAGGGAGGGGCCGATGCGGACGGCGAGGTCATCCAGGCAGTCATAAATGCGGGTGAAATGGCGGGCCATGAGAATCCTTGCTGGCTATCGTGTTTTGCCCGGCATCTTAGCGGTAAGGCCAGCGGGGTGCAGCCGCATGCTACGAAGATGCTACAGGGGCTGGCCATTGGCATGGGGCAGCCGCCGCATGCTCGGGTATACTCCGCCGACTTTTCTGCCTCCGGTTCCTTTTACCCGTGCTTGATGCCCGCCAACTGCAAGCCATCCGCGATGACCGCGTGCTTTTTGCCGGGCTGGATTTCCAGCTTCTGCCGGGACATGTCCTGCAGGTGGCGGGTCCCAATGGGGCTGGCAAGACGACCTTGCTCAACATCATTGCCGGGCTTTGCCCACCGGAAAGCGGTGCAGTGAGCTGGAAGGGGCGGGCAGTAGCCGATGATCCGGCCGCCTTCACTGCCGATTTCACCTGGCTGGGCCACCAGCCGGGTCTCAAGCTCATGCTGACTCCCCGTGAGAACCTGGATTGGTCATGCCGCTTGGGTGGGCGCAAGCCGCTGGTACAGGAGTTGGAGGCAGCCCTGCAGAAAGTCGGGCTTCATGGTTATGAGGACGTGGCTCTGGCTCGCCTGTCAGCCGGGCAGCGCCGCCGCGTGGGGCTGGCCCGCCTGTTTGTGGAGCAACGTCCGCTCTGGATTCTGGATGAGCCCTTTACCGCAATTGATCGTAGTGGTGTGGAGGAGTTGGAGGGCTGGCTGCGTGAGCATGCCGAAGCAGGTGGCATGGCGCTGCTGACCACGCATCACGAATTTGCCCCGGGCTTCCCCGTGACACGGCTGGACGTGGCGGACTTCCGTCCGCGTGTGGAGGCCTGATGGGAGCTGCCCTGGCACTGCTGGCCCGTGATCTCCGTCTGGCCTTGCGCCAGCCCGGCGACTGGCTGACGCCCCTGAGCTTTTTCCTGTTGGTCATCCTGCTTTTTCCCTTGGCCATTACGGCGGAGCCCTCCCGTCTTTCCCTGATGGCTCCCGGCGTGATCTGGGTGGCGGCCTTGCTGGCCATGCTGCTTTCCCTGGACAGTCTCTTCCGACATGACATGGAAGACGGCTCGCTGGAGCAGTTACTAGTGTCGCCCGCGCCTTTGCCCTTGCTGGTGCTGGCCAAGGTGACCGCACACTGGTTGCAAACGGGTTTCTGCCTGTTGCTGTTGAGCCCGGTCGCGGCCGTCATGCTTTTTCTGGAGCCGGCAACTCTCCCTGCCTTGCTGGCCAGCCTCCTGCTGGGAACGCCTGTACTGAGCCTGCTGGGTGCACTGGCGGCCGCACTGACCGTGGCCTTGCGCCGAGGAGGGGCATTGGTGCCGCTCATTACGCTGCCCCTGATGGTTCCGGTGATAGTCTTTGCCGCCGGTGCGGTACAGGCAGCGGCCATGGGGCTGCCGGTCAGCGGCTACCTAGCTTTGCTGGGAGCCTTTTTCCTGCTGGCCGTGACACTGCTGCCTTTTGCCACGGCGGCGGCGCTCCGTATTGCGGCGGGTGGCTGACGGTCAAGCCATTCGTGAGGCGGTTCATGTGCAGGGTGGATTTGTGGCGCCCGCATGATTTTGCTTGAGGTGAGGTTGCGGTATGTGGAAGTCCATCTGGGATTACGTGCAGCGCACGGTAAGCCCCCGGCATTTTTACGAAATCAGCGGACAGTGGTTGCCCTGGCTGGCTGGTGTGGCTGCCGTGCTGCTGCTGACGGGCACTGTATGGGGATTGGTCTTTGCGCCGGCTGATTACCAGCAGGGCAACAGTTACCGCATCATCTTCATCCATGTGCCGGCTGCCAGTCTGGCCATGGGGGGTTATGTGCTGATGGCGGCCTGCGGTCTCATCCATCTGGTCTGGAAAGTGAAGACGGCGGAAATGGTGGCGCGTTCAACTGCTGCCATCGGCGCCTGGTTCTGTTTTGTGGCCCTTTTCACGGGAGCTATCTGGGGCAAGCCGACCTGGGGTACCTATTGGGTATGGGATGCCCGCCTGACTTCCATGCTCATCCTGCTTTTCCTGTATTTTGGTGTCATTGCGCTGTATTCGGCTTATGAAAGTGCGGCCAGTGCCGGCAAGGCGGCGGCGATACTGGCGCTGGTCGGTGTGGTGAACCTGCCCATCATCAAGTACTCGGTGGAGTGGTGGAACACCCTGCACCAGGGCTCGACTTTCACGGTCACGGCCAAGCCTGCAATGCCTCCAGAAATGTATCTGCCCCTGCTGGTCATGTTCCTGGGGTTCTATGCCTTCTTTGCCGCCTGCGTGCTTGCCCGCACACGCAATGAAATCCTCCATCGCGAGCGCCGTTCCCAGTGGGTCAGGGCGCTGGTGGCAGGCCATCAGGAGAAGTGAGCATGGCTTTTGAATCGTTTGCCGAATTTCTTGCCATGGGCCGGCACGGACCGTATGTGTGGTCGGCCTATGGTCTGTGCTTCCTGATCGTGCTCTGGAATGTGTTGCAGCCCGTCTTGCTGCGTCGCCGTATTTTGCGTGAGCAGGCGGCACTCCAGAGGCGCGAGGCAGCATCACGGTAATGATTGGCGGAATCATCTTCCCGGCAGGGCAAACAGTCGGATATGTCAGGCGGACCCCGGAATGCTGATCAAGCCCGAAGAAAAAGCTCATGCTGCCGAGGCAATGCCTGTCTGGCCAGACCTCCTCGCTTTCGTGGCCGGCTTGTTGCTGGCTGCCTCGGCAGGCTGGGATACGACCGGGTTGGTATGGAGCTTGTGGCTTTCCAGTCTGGTGGTTGGTTATGCGTCATTGGTGCTGCTCGTCGTGCGTCTGGTATGGGGCACGAGCGAAACAGCGCCAAAGGTTCACGAGTCTACGGGTTCGTCTTGGTTGCTCACATTCGTTTTTGCTTGCGGCGGCTTGTTGCTTCTGGCGTTCTTCACGGTACATTTCGGCGGGTTTCACTGGGGACACTCGATTTTCCTCGGTCTCTTTTTTCCTCTGGATGGCAGCGCTCCCCTGAGTGGTGGCGCCATGCTGGATGCCGATGATTACTGGGAGATCGTTAAGCGTTGCTGGTGGTTCTTGCCGCTGGCCTTTGTGGCAGAAAGAGCGGCTTTCATGCCCGAAAAAAAGCATGCCGGGGAAATGACGGCAGAAGAATCTTCAAACCGTTTTGGTGAGGGGATGCTGGCTCCTTACCGCAATGTCGTTCGCCTGCATCTGCTGATTTTCTTTTTTGCCTTTGCATTCTTTGCGGGGCTGGATGGCATCTGGATTTTCATCGTGGTGTACGCCGTGTATTTTTTCCCGTGGCGGATTCTGAAAACCTGGAAAAAGGAGACACAGCCAACCTGAGGAGGTTGGTCGGCAGGATGACCCTGCGTGTCTGATGAGAGAGTGACCCAATGAGTTTCAGTCTGACCCCAAAGCGTCGCAAGACCCTGTTCATCCTGCTGGCTGTCGTGATCGGTATCGGTTCTGCTGTCGGCCTTGCCCTGTATGCCCTGAGCCAGAACATTGACCTGTTCTATACGCCAACGCAGTTGGCAGAAAAGGAGGCCCCGGAAGGACGGCGCATTCAGGTGGGAGGGCTGGTCATGCAGGGCTCATTGCAGCGCGAGCCGGATTCGCTGGCGGTCCGCTTCACCATTACCGATCTCAAGAGCCAGGTGGATGTGGTTTACACCGGCATCCTTCCTGATCTTTTTCGTGAGGGACAGGGCATTGTGGCCAATGGCCGTCTGGTGAATGGGGTGGTGGTGGCGGAAGAAGTGCTCGCCAAGCATGACGAGAAATACATGCCGCCGCAGGTCAAGCATGCCATCGAGCAGGCGGGGCATCCGGCAGGGAAGTGATAGTGCCTTGGTCTGTGTTCAGGGAGATTTTTGCGGAGCAGCGCCTTTGATCTGACTGACAGGATTTTCCGGAAACAGCTTGCCTGCTTCATGAAGGTTGGCCAAGCCGGTATTGAAATGATCACGCAGTGCGGCTCCGGCTTCATCCTTGCGGAAGCACACAAAGAGCGGCCAGGTCACCAGCAGTCGCGGATTCATTTGCAGCTTGTCGCTCCAAGGGCGCAGGCGGGCATCGTTCTTCATCACCCACTCAAAGACATGGCTGTCGATAACCGCGGCTGCCACCCGCCCTTTGGCCAGATTCAACAGGTTTTCGGCATCGCTCGGGCTGACCAGTACATCCTGCTGGCCAGCCTGTATCCGGCGGTCAAGCTCGTCTTCGTTGGCATAGGCATCCACCACGCCCAAGCGGTAAGGCTTGAGGTCTTCAATGCGGGCCCATTGCAGCGGTTTGTTGCGCAGTTGCGCCAAGCCCAGCGGGCTCATGCCCACAGGCTCCGAGAAATGGCAGACGCGCTTTCTTTCTTGCGTGGGGTAGGCGGGGAAGAATCCGGTAAAACGAGGGTCAGTGTAGGGAAGACGCATGGCGCGCCGCCAGCTGAAGAACCCGAAGCGGGTTTCCTGCCCCAGGGTGCCGTAGGCAGCGCGCACGCGTTCGGTGATGAAGCCGTTGCTTGGCAGTTTCACACCGGTATATGGCGGCCACTCCAGTGTCAGCAGGACGACAGGGGAGCTCCCGGTCGCGTTGCCGCGTGATGGCAGGCTTGCCAGCGCCAGCAGAGCCAGCACGACAAACAGAATCCGAAGTCCATTTCCTTGTGGCATTGCCAGGCTCCCGGGGCTGCCCATCCTGCGGCAGGGAGTGTGGATCACACTTTCTTGTCCCGGTGATAGCGATAGCACATCAATCTGCTTCCTGCAGGTTCATCTGGCTGAAAATATGCAGCTCATCCTGCATGAGAGTCCTTTCGTCGCTCATCCCGTTTTGAGCCGGATATTCTCTATTTCCAGTCGCCTCTCAGTTCACGGACCCGTGTTTCCAGCAATGAGGGTGTGGCCTCTTCAGGTGGAACGGGAGTGCCTGCATGCACAGCCACGCGAGAGCGGAAGCGGCGCGGGAATTTGGTAAATGCGTCACCACCCTTGCGGCTGGAGAAGCTGCCCCAGAGGCCTTGCAAGGCAAGCGGGATCACGGGAACGGGACGCTGCTCAACGATGCGCTGTATGCCGTTCTTGAAAGGATACATCTCGCCGTTATCGGTAATGCGTCCCTCCGGGAAAATGCAGACGACCTCGCCGTCTGCCAGGGCGGCGGCAATGTCTTCATAGGCTTTTTCCAGCAGGGCCGGGTCCACCTTGGCAGGAGCAATGGGAATGGCTCGTGCCGTGCGGAAGATGAAGTTCATCAGGGGATTCCGGAAGATGTTGTGGTCCATCACGAAGCGCGGCGGGCGGCGGATGGCGGTTGCCAACACCAGCGCATCGAAGAAGCTCACATGGTTGCAGACCAGTACGCAGGGGCCTTCTTCGGGAATGCGGTCAATGTGCTTGCGCTCCACGCGGTAGAAAACGCTCATGAACATCCAGACGATGAAGCGCATGAGGAATTCCGGTACCAGCGTGAAGATGTAGGCGGAAACGAGCACGCTGAGTATGGCCAGGGTGAGGAAAAGATCGGCCATGGAGAAGCCGGCCAGCGTGAGCAGGGAGGCGGCCATCAGGGCGGAAACCACCATGAACAGGGCGTTGATGATGTTGTTGCCGGCAATGGTGCGGGCGCGGTGTTCCGGTTCCGAGCGTGTCTGCACCAATGCATACAGCGGCACGATATAGAAGCCGGCAAAAAGGCCGATCATGAGCAGGTCCAGTGTCACGCGCCGGTTTTCGGCACTTGTGAGGAATTCGCCCACGCCGACGAGCTGCCCGGCCTGCATCCCGCGCGTGGCGAAATACAGGTCTATGGTGAAGAGCGTGTAGCCGATGGCACCGAAGGGTACGAGTCCCAGCTCCACGCGCTTGTCCGAGAGTTTTTCGCAAAGCAGTGAACCCACGCCCACGCCTACCGAGAACAGCGTGAGCATGAACACCACCACCATCTCGTTGCCCCCCAGTACCTCTTTGGCAAATACCGGCATCTGCGCGAGGAAGGTGGCGCCATAGAACCAGAACCAGGAAATCCCGAGGATGGAGAGGAAAATGGTGCGGTTCTGGCGCGTGAACTGAAGGTTGCGCCAGGTTTCGGAAAAAGGATTGGGATTGATGCGGAGCCCGGGGTCCGTCACGGTCACCGGTGGCACCCTGAGGCTGGCGAAGAAGCCCAGCACGGCAATGCCCAGCACGGTGAAGGCCACGACCTGGTGGCCGCCCTCATGGGTGATGATCCACCCGCCCAGGATGGAGCCGGTGAGGATGGCGACGGAGGTGGCCATTTCCACCATGCCGTTGCCGCCCACGAGTTCATCCTTGCGCAGGGCCTGCGGCAGGATGGAGTACTTGATCGGCCCGAAGATCGTGGACTGCATGCCCATGAGGAAGAGGGCCAGCAGCAGCATCCAGAACTGTTGCAGCCAGAAGCCGCTGGCACCCAGCAGCATGATGCCGATCTCCATGGCCTTGGTCAGCCGGATCAGCGACGACTTCTCGAATTTGTCCGCAATCTGCCCGGCGGTGGCCGAGAACAGGAAGAAAGGCAGGATGAAGAGCCCGGCGCAAAGATTGGTCAGGATGGGCAGTGGCAGGTCTGTCATGGCCGGCGCACTGAACGTCAGGAAAATGATCAGCGCCTGTTTGTAGACGTTGTCATTGAAGGCGTTCAGGAATTGCGTGAGGAAGAAAGGCAGGAAGCGGCGGGTCTTGAGAAGGGTGAACTGGTTGCTCATGGCAATCCTTGTCTTTGTACGGACCGGGGGGAGCCCTGCATTTCTTCGGGCGTCTTGGCGGCTGAGCTTATAGGAAGGCCGACGCGACCTGCCAGTACCGGAAATGATTGGTCAGGACAGGCACAGCTTGATACAAGGCTACGTCACAGCCGGGCAGGAAAGCCGCTATGATCTGCCGTTTTGGCAGCCGGTTTCCGTGACCGGATTCGTCAATCAGGCACGAGGCAGTAGCGGCATGGTGGCAGCAACAGGGCAGGGGAGGCGTCAAGGGTCAGGCATGTGGCTGGCTGGCCTGCTTCTATTGCTGCTGTTCATTCCCGTGGCCCATGCTGCCGATGTTGATGTCGAGATACGGGGCGTGGAGCGCGAGCTGCGCGACAACATCATGGCCTATATCGGCAAGGTCACCAGCGAGGACATCAAGTCCTGGCGCTCCACACGGGTACGCCTGGACGACAGCGTGCTTCAGGGTTTGCAGTCGCTGGGCTATTACGCGGCGGATTACCAGATTGACCAGCAAGGCGGGAAGGTCATCATCACGGTGTTGCCGGGGCAGCCAGTCAGGGTGAACAGCCTGCGCCTTGAAGTGCGTGGCGCAGCGGAAAATGATGAGGCCTTTATTGCCTTGCGCGAGGAGCCTCCCCTGCGCAAGGGTGATGTTTTCCATCACGGCAAATACGAGTCCTTCAAGTCTTCGTTGCAGGCCTTGGCGACGGAGAATGGTTATTTTGATGCCGAGTGGGTCCAGCACGAAGTGCGGGTGAGCCCGGCAAAGAACGCGGCTGACATCGTACTGGTGTATGACAGTGGCGCGCGCTACCACTTTGGTGCGGTCCGTTTCCTGCGCCGTGACGGGCAGCCACAGGACATCATGAAGCAGGACCTGCTGGATGCTTTCCTGACGTTTGCCGAGGGCGAACCCTATGAGGCTGACAAGGTCATAGAGTTCAACCGCAGCCTGCTGAATTCCCGCTATTTCAGTGATGTCCGCGTATTGATACAGCGCGAGAACGCGATCGATGACTCTGTGCCCATTGACGTGGTGCTGGCCGCAGACCAGCCCAATCATGTTGACTTCGGTGTGGGCTATTCCACCGACGTGCAGGCCCGGGTCAGCGTCAAGTGGCAGCGTCCGCTCATCAACACCCGTGGGCACGGCATCGAAGCCAGTACCGAAGTGTCTCCCGTGCGTTCGACCTTTGATACCAAGTACACCGTTCCCCTGAGCCACCCGCTGAACGACACCTTGCAGTATTTCTACGGGGTCAAGCGCGAGGATGTGGAAGACGTGGTGAACTGGAATACCGTGCTGGGTACCCAGCGCCAGCTCAAGAAGAAAAGTGGCTGGCAGTACACTTATTCCCTGCGCTGGAATCGTGATACCACCGAGCTGCCCGGCCAAAAAGCTGACAAGTCCGATCTTCTCCTGCCAGGCTTCAGCATGGACCGTACCCGCAGCCGTGGCGGCATGGACCCTTCCTGGGGGGATCGTCAGTATTACCAGATCGAAGTTGCCTCTGAAGATTTGCTTTCTGATGCTGACCTGATCTCTCTGCGTAGCGGTTTCCGTTTTTTGAGGACGTTGGGGGGCAAGCACCAGTTCCTTTTGCGAGGTGATGCCGGTGCGATCCTGACCAAAGAATTCGACAACGTACCCCAGTCCATGCGCTTCTTCGCCGGGGGTGACCAGAGCGTGCGCGGTTATTCCTACAAATCCATATCTCCGCGTGATGCCAACGGGATTGCTGTGGGTGCACGCAATCTCCTGGCGGGCAGTGTGGAATACGATTACGAATTCATTCCGCGCTGGCGTGCGGCTGTTTTTTCCGATGCCGGTGATGCATTTGATTCCGTGGGCGAGGAGTCTTTCAAGATCGGCTCTGGTGTGGGTGTGCGCTGGGTTTCACCGGTAGGGCCGATTCGCCTGGATGTTGCCTGGGCCGTCTCGGAGCCTGACCGGCCTTTCCGTATCCATTTTTCCATGGGGCCCAGCCTCTGATGTGGCGTGATCGTGCATTGAAGGTGTTCCGTCTGCTGGTGCGCTTCCTGCTCTGGGCCTTGCTGCTGCTCATCCTCATCCTCCTGCCGACCTTGGCCATGCTCGGCAGTGAAGGCGGCAGCCGGTGGCTGCTGGAGCAGGGGCTGGGCATGCAACGCATGTTGAGCGCGCGCTATCAGAGCGGGACCTTGCTGAGCGGGCTGGAACTGGAGGATGTCCATTTCAAGACTGGTGCTCTGGATGTGCGTGTCCGCCATGTACTGGCGCGCTGGTCGCTGATGCAACTGCTGTGGGGAGAGGCAAGGTTGCACAGCCTGCAGGCAGAGGGCGTGGATGTGCGCATGACATCCCCTCCCAGCGGGGAGCCGGCGCGCCTGCCCTTGCTGATTTTGCCCCTGCGCCTGGAGGTGGGTGAACTGGTCGTGACGGATGTTCGCGTGTTCACCTGGCAGGCACAGAAACCATTGACCGTGGTCCGTATCGCGCTGGCTGGCCAGTGGCGCGGAAGCCGCTTGCAGCTTGAGCAATTGCAGCTTGCTCAAGAGCAATTGGGGGAGCTGCAGTTGAAAGGCTCTCTGCGTACTGTCGGAGGGTATGCCATTGATGCGGACGGCTCCTTGGACTTCCTGCCTTTTCGCGAACAGGGCTGGCAGCCGGTAGCGTTCCGTTTGCAGCAGGAGATTGTCGACCTGCTGGTGGAATTGTCGTCGCAAGGCCCGCTGACGGCATCGGCCAAGGGCAGGGTGCGCCCCTTGCTGCCTGATCTTCCCTATTCGGCCTCGCTGAACTGGCAGGCATTCACCTTGCCGTGGCTGCCTGCCCAGAAGCTGGCCAGTGGCGGCGGTGAGTTGCGCGTGACGGGCGCCAAGACTGGCCTGCGTACAACTGGCTCGGCCATTCTCAAAGGGCTTCACGTTCCTCCCGGAAAGTACCAGTGGCGGGCCTCCAGTGACTGGAAATCGGCTCAGGTCGAGACGCTGGATTTCAGTGGCGACATGGGAAGGCTTGAGGCCAAAGCCAGTGTGGGCTGGCAACAGGGTTTGAGCTGGACACTCGATTCGCGCTTCCAAGGCCTGAATCTGGCACGGCAATGGCCGGTCCCGGAAGCTGTCTTGCCCGCCATGACCGGAACACTGCAGTCAAAGGGCAGTACCCGTCAGCAAGGTTCAACGGCAGAGGCTGTGCTGAAACTGGACAATGGCGAGACATGGAGCCTGAAAGAAAAGGGCAGCTCATGGCTCTGGGACCTGCAGGCCAGCCAGGACGTATTGCTGCAGTGGCAGCAGGTAAAGCGCCGCTTGCCCGGCTTGGAGGCCACCAGCAGCGAACAGGGTTCGCTGGATTTCAGCGGCAGCCTGAAGGGATACCGGGCACGCCTGACAACGGATGTTGCGACGTCGAGATTTCCGGCCGGCACATGGAGTGGTGAAATTTCCGGTGCTGATCGCCACGTCAATGTGGAAAGCCTGCGCTATGCCGGTGACGCAGGGCGGCTGGAACTGGGTGGCGAGGCTGATATCGATACCATCATCAGCTGGCAGGGGGCTCTGGTTCTGGGCGACTTCGAAACAGCCTGGCTGTTGCCAGCATGGCCTGGGCGCTTTACAGGGCACCTGGCCGGCCATGGTCGCTGGGGCAGCCAGCATCGCGAAGTAAACATAGAAGACAGCCATCTCAACGGAAGCTTACGTGATCAGCCAGTGGTCATGGATGGCGCCTTGGCCGTGGTGTTGCCGCCCGCCGGGTCTGCAAATGTCTGGCCGAAGGCCTGGACGCCGGGCCTGAAGCTGGCCTGGGGTGACAATCAGCTCATGCTGACTGGGGGATTGCGCGAGCAGGGCTGGAATCTCGCTACCCATTTCCAGCTCAATGAGATGACAGTGCTTGATCCCAGGCTGCAGGGGAAAGTTGAGGGCGTACTGGCACTGGAGGGCGAAGAGCGGCAGCCGGATATTCGTGCCGATCTCCTGGCAGAAAAAGCCGGCATGGCTTCCTTGCATGCCCGGAGTCTGCAATTGCAGGTAAATCTGCCTGCCCTGGGTGAGACGGCGGGTACCGTTGCCCTGCGAGCCGAAGGCATAACGTCTGGTACTCGCGACCTGGGACAACTGGCACTGGACCTCAATGGCACGCAGGCTGAACACCAGTTGAAGTGGGAGGTGATCACGGATCACGCGCTCAGCAATGGCTTGCTGAGCGGGCATTTCGACGCACAGACGCTGGACTGGAATGGCCGGATGGAGAGCGGCCAGTTCAGTCTTCCCGAACTGGACTGGCATCTTGCCGATGCTTTTGCGCTGGGCTGGCAGAAAGAGCAGCAACAATTGCTGCTGGCCCCCCATTGCTGGGTCAGCGGAGAGGCGAGGCTCTGCAATGAAGAGGATCTCCTGATCGGCCCCTCCGGCAATGTCCGTTTACGGCTGGAGGGCCTGCAGGCAGAGCGCCTGGCCAGCCTCTTGCCCCAGGGCCTGCTTGCCAGCGGCTTGATCAAGGGCCATGTGACAGGCGGCTGGGAGGCAGGACAACCTGCCCAGCTTGTTGCTGTCCTGAGTGCCGAGGCTGGAGCATTGACGCTGGCCCGTGACGAGCCCTTGCCGCCCCTGGTTCTGCCCTATGAGCACCTTGGTTTACAGGCAGAGGCAGGTACGGACAAGGTCGACCTGAGGTTCGATCTGGCTTCCGGCACCGTGGGGCAGGGAAATATCCGTGCCTCCATCCATCCCTATGGTGAAGAAAAGCCGGTGGATGGCACGGTTGCCCTGCAAGGTCTGCGTCTGGATGTGCTGCAGCCTTTTTTCCCGGCACTTTCCACGCTGGCCGGCACTGTCTCCGCCAATGGTCGTATCGAGGGGACCCTGCAGAAGCCCCAATACTGGGGTGACGTACAACTGGCACAGGGAGAGGTCGGCCTGCACCGGCTGCCAGTGAACATGCATGACATTACGGCACGCATGGATGTCCGCGGGCATGCCGCCGCCATCAGTGGCACCATGAAAAGCGGCGAGGGCAGTGCGACGCTCGCAGGCGACGCCGACTGGCAGGGCCAGCCGCGCCTTGACCTGACGCTCAAGGGGCAGCGTTTCGAACTGCGACAACAACCCCAGTTGCTGGCCGAGATTGATCCTGACCTGGCCTTGAAGGTCATTCCCGGCCAGGTAGACCTGACCGGTTCCATCCGTGTTCCCATGGCCCGCCTCAACATCAAGCAGTTAGAAGGCGGTGCAGTGGGGCTTTCGCCGGATGTGGTGATCGTGAACGACGAGGGGGAGTTGCAGAGCCAGACCACGCGCATGGTGGCCAACTGGCTTATCAATGCGGATATCAGTGTGCGCCTGGGCGACGATGTGTTTTTCCATGGCTATGGCGTGAACGGACGCCTCATGGGTGCGTTGCGCCTGCGTCAACAGGGCAAGAAAGGGCTGGAGGCCAGTGGTGAGGTTGAGCTGGACAAGGATGCCCGTTACGACGCTTATGGCCAGCGCTTGCTGATCCGGCGTGGCCGCCTGATATTTGCCGGCAACCTTACTCAGCCCGGGCTGGACGTGGAGGCCGTGCGCGAAGTTGACAGCGAGGTGGTCGGCGTGCGCGTGGCCGGGCGTGTAAATACCCCGGAAGTGTCCTTCTTTGCCGATAACGGCGGACTCTCCCAGGAGGAAATCCTGTCTTATCTGGTACTGGGTCGTCCCTTGGACCAGCAGGGCGGGGAAAACAACCTGTCTGCCGCTGCCGCCGCCATCAAGCTGGGCGCTACCGGAGGTGCCGGGCTGACCACAAAAATCGGGGAGTCTTTCGGAATCACCGATCTTGCCGTGGATGCCGAAGGCAGCGGGGACGACACCCAGGTCACGGTTTCCGGCTATCTTAGTCCCAAGCTCTATCTCCGTTACGGGGTTGGCATCTTCACCCCTGTAAACACGGCGACCCTTCGCTACAAGATCAGCTCCAAGGTCTATCTTGAGGCCGTCTCCTCGCTGGAAAGTGCCATCGACCTTTTCTACACCCTCAGGTTCTAGTCCGACTGTCTTTCCGTTCAAGCCACCGGGATGAAAGGACATTGATGGATGGGGGTGTGATCCTATAATGACAGACCAGCGGGTCTGATTACGCAGTTCACCCAGAACAACAACAAAAACGGGGAACAACATCATGTTGCGCGCCTTAGTTGCCAGCTTCTTCTTCTCCTTTACCCTGCTTCTTGCTGCCTGTGGCGGCGGGAGTGGTAGTGCGGCTGGAGGCAGTGGCGGTCCTCCTGCTTCCTCACTCAGTTCTGTGGCTGTCAAAGGTGTCCTGAAGGGCGCCACCATCAAGGTATTGCGCTGGGAGGCAGGTGCCTATGTGGAAGTCGAGGTCGTCGAGACCCAAGGTGATGGCACGTTTACCCTGACCTTGGCAGATCGTCAGCCGGGGGATGTGTACAAGCTGCTGTTGGCCCACAGTGCCAGTGATGCTCCGATCACGATGGTCTGTGATGCCGAGCATTGCGGCAGCCAGAACTTTGGCGATGACACCAGCTTCAATGGTGATCTCGAGCTGACTTCCTGGGTAACAGTAGGTAGCGATGGCGCTGTCACCATCATGCCGGTGACTCCGGTGAGCACCCTGCTGGTGAGTTATGCCGAGTTCATGGGCAATGGCCGCCTGAGCAGCAGCAATCTGACGGTAGCCCGTAGCCGTGTGGCTGCACTGTTCCGCATGTCGCCGGCTGATCTGCTGGCAACACCTGGCAATATTGCCAGTGCAACCATGATGGCAACCATGACGGATGCCAGCCGCAAGATTTCCCTGCTCTCTGCTGCCTTTGCCGAGTTGTCAGGTGGCAATGCTGGCCAGATGGGTGCCAACATCCAGCGCTACAGCCAAGCGTTCATCGACAATAATGGACGCCTGCTGGAGGCTGACAACTCCGGTGTCATTGCAAACCTGCATGACCTGTATGTTGCGGCTTATGCCATGGCTGATCTGGCGACATCAAGTGCAACCCAGCGTTTGGCCTTGGGGTGGACGAATGCCTTTATTGATGCTCTCCAGGACGGTGAGTTTAGTTCCACCTGCCATAATCCGGCAGGCTGCGCTGAGCTCAACAGCGAGCGCTTTGTCGATGCTCTGGGCCCCATGGGGCAGGATGTACGGGCCGTCATCTCGCAACATGGCTATACCAAACTTGAAGATGCCATTGCCGGTGAGCTGAGAAAGTTCGGTTGGCTGGTCTCTGAGGATACTTTCTCCTTCACAGGTGCTGCTTTCCAGACAGTGGGTTATGCAGCATCTGCAGTGGTCAATCGTCTTGCTGCGGATGTTCTTGCTGAGCTTTTGCCTTCTGAGGCTTTTAATCCCAGCGACTTCCAGCTGTTTCCCTTGCTGCCGCTCAATGGCCTGACACCGGCTTTGACGGGCAACACACTGAAAGTTACAGGTACGCAAACTGATGGTCTTGAGGTCGATCTGACGGTAACTCTGCCTGTTGTCTGGTCCGCGATGGGTGGAAACAAGAAGTTCCCGCTTAGCCTCACAGGTACGATCGGCAATGAACAGATTGGTGGTGAAGTTGACGCGTCCATCCTGATTGATGCCACAGGGACGGATTTTGAACCGCTGATGACAAGTTTGAGAGGGGCCGTTACGTCCGCTCTTGCCTCCATGATGGGGGGGGCGTCTGAGGGAGCAAGCGGAACTGGTGATGGCGATGAGGAGTCCTCGGGATTGTTGGATAGCCCTGAGATGAAGGCTGTCATTGCCGACATGATTGATCTCGCCAAGACGGCAAAATTCAAGGTGGATATCGATTTCCAGAAAGCCCGTCTGGTCAAGAAAGACAACAACAGCCAGCTTTCCATCGAAGGCCAGGGCTATGTCAACGTGGACATGAAAGGAGGTGAAAGTGGCCGCATCACGTTGAATGGTGCTGTGAGCGGTGGCCGCATCACTCTTCCCAATGGCTCATGGTTCGGCGTGGGGCAAGGTGAATCTCTGACCTTCTCCATGAACAAGGATGGCCGTTTCGATGCCGATGTATCTGTCAGCATCCTCACGCTCTTCAAGGCCAAGGGATACGGCAACCTCAAGAACATGGGCGTGATGGTGTCTGATTTACGCGACGATGTTGTTACTTTGCTGAAGGGGCTTGCAGGTGGTGCTGATGGTGAAACTGCTGACATTGGCGGCTTGCTAACACGGCTAATCACCAATATTGGCTCGCTGGACCTGTTGGTGGAAGGTGATGTCACCATGATGGAGCAGGGCAAGTCTTACTCCGGCCATGTGTACAAGGCTCGTCTTGCCAACACTGTGCTAACCATAAGCCAGCCCAACCAGTCGCTCAGCAACAAAGCGCTGGAGCTTTCGCTGGGCTGGGATGGGCTTCATGTTGCTGCCGGTAATAGCTGGTGGCATTTCGGGCTGGATCTTTCCACGTTCCCGAGGCCTGCTGTGCTGATCGCCGATGATCAGGGAGGAGAGTGGCGTTATGACTTTGATTTCAGCGAGCTGCTGGCTATGAATTGAAGTGGCATTTTCAGGTTCTGGTTGAAAAAGCCCCACTTCGGTGGGGCTTTTTCGTGGTGACTTCTTCTCCGTCCGGTTGAGCCCCGGTATAGTCGCCCCTCTCGTTGCGTTACCGCCTTCGACGCCATGGCTTCTCCTGTCATGGCCGTCCGGCCGATCAGGCAAGTTCGCCTGTCGCCGGGGGTAAGACGTCGTGGCCCGCAATCTCGATGACACGTGACCTATCGTTGTGGTCACCACTGCTGAAGGATGGTTTCATGCCTGCAATCACCCTCCCGGACGGGTCAGTCCGCGCTTTTGATCATTCCGTATCCGTAGCCGAAGTCGCGGCCTCCATTGGTGCTGGCCTGGCTAAAGCCACTGTCGCTGGCAAGGTGGATGGCAGGCTGGTCGATGCCAGTGACCTCATCGAGCATGATGCCGCGCTGCAGATCATCACGCCCAGGGACGAGGAGGGCGTCGAGATCATCCGCCATTCCTGCGCCCATCTGGTCGGCCATGCCGTCAAGCAGCTCTATCCCACTGCCAAGATGGTCATCGGCCCGGTGATTGCAGAAGGCTTTTATTACGACATCTGGTTCGAGCGCCCCTTTACCCCCGATGACATGGCCGCCATCGAAAAGCGCATGATGGAGCTCATCGACAAGGATTATGACGTCATCAAGAAGGTGACGCTGCGTGATGACGTCATCGCTGTGTTCAAGGCGCGTGGCGAGGATTACAAGCTGCGCCTTGTCGAGGACATGCCCGACGAAAAGGCCATGGGCTTGTACTACCACGAGGAATACGTGGACATGTGCCGTGGCCCGCACGTGCCCAATACCCGTTTCCTCAAGGCCTTCAAGCTGACCAAGATTTCCGGTGCCTACTGGCGCGGTGACTCGAAGAACGAGCAGTTGCAGCGTATTTACGGTACGGCCTGGGCGGACAAGAAGCAGCTTGCGGCCTATATCCAGCGCATGGAAGAGGCCGAGAAGCGCGACCATCGCAAGATCGGCAAACAGCTCGACCTCTTCCACTTGCAGGAAGAGGCGCCGGGCATGGTTTTCTGGCACCCCAATGGCTGGACCATCTATCAGGTGCTGGAGCAGTACATGCGCCAGGTCCAGCGTGACAATGGCTATGTCGAGGTACGCACCCCGCAGGTGGTGGATCGCATTCTCTGGGAAAAGTCCGGCCACTGGTCAAACTATGCCGAGAACATGTTCACCACGGCTTCAGAGTCCCGTGACTATGCCGTGAAACCCATGAACTGCCCCTGCCATGTGCAGATATTCAACCAGGGCCTCAAGAGCTACCGCGACCTGCCACTGCGTCTGGCCGAGTTCGGGGCCTGTCACCGCAATGAGCCCTCCGGGGCGCTGCACGGCATCATGCGTGTGCGCGGCTTTACCCAGGATGACGCCCATATCTTCTGTACGGAAGAGCAGGTCAGCCGGGAGGCTGCCGATTTCATCCGCTTGACGCTCAAGGTTTATGCCGACTTCGGTTTCAGCGACATCAGCCTCAAGCTGTCCACCCGGCCGGCCAAGCGGGTGGGCTCGGACGAGTTCTGGGATCGTGCCGAGTCTGCCTTGGCCAGTGCTCTGGATGCCGCTGGCCTGAAGTGGGAGTACCAGCCGGGCGAGGGCGCCTTCTACGGCCCCAAGATCGAATTCACCCTGCATGACTCCATTGGTCGTGCCTGGCAGTGCGGGACGCTGCAGTATGACCCCAATCTCCCTGAGCGTCTGGATGCCAGCTATATCGCCGAAGATAACAGCCGTCAGCGCCCCATCATGCTGCACCGTGCCATCCTGGGCTCCTTCGAGCGCTTCATAGGCATGCTGATCGAGCACTATGCCGGCGCCTTCCCTGCCTGGCTGGCCCCGGTCCAGGCCGTAGTCATGGGAATTACCGACAATCAGGCCGAAACTTGCCGGAAAGTGGAGGAAGCCCTGAAAAACAAAGGCTTCCGGGTCGTTTCCGACTTGAGAAACGAGAAGATCGGCTTTAAAATCCGCGACCGCACCCTTCAGCGCATCCCCTACCTCTTGGTGGTCGGTGAGCGTGAAATGGAATCCGGCACCGTGTCTGTACGCACCCGCAAGGGCGAGGATCTGGGCAGCATGTCGATAGACGACTTTGCCACCCGGCTCGCCGCGGACATCGCGCAGCGCGGTCGTTTTATTTTGGAGAACGGAAATAGCGATCAAGCCTGAACGCAGCAACGGCCCTGCGAAAGAGAAGCGCCCCCTGATAAATGATGAAATCAGGGCACGTGAAGTGCGACTGGTGGATCAGGATGGCAAGCAGGCCGGCATCGTCCCCTTGCGCGATGCGCTGGCGGCGGCGGAGGCCGTGACGCTGGATCTGGTGGAAATCGTGGCCGATGCGGAGCCTCCCGTTTGCCGCATCATGGATTACGGCAAGCACGTCTTCGAGCAAAAGCAGCAAAAGAAAGAAGCTCGCAAGAAGCAGCACCAGGTCCAGATCAAGGAAATAAAGCTGCGTCCGGGTACTGAGGAAGCAGATTACCAAGTGAAATTGCGCGCCATCATCCGCTTCCTGGAGGATGGAGACAAAGCAAAGATCACGCTCCGTTTCCGCGGACGTGAAATGGCTCACCAGGAGCTCGGTATGAAGCAGTTGAAGCGTATCGAGACCGACCTGGCTGAAATCGGCACTGTGGAGCAGTCGCCGAAGATGGAAGGCAAGATGATGCACATGCTCATCGGGCCTAAGAAAAAGAAGTAAGGCAGAAGGATTCTGCTTTATCTCTTACCCCCAGGCCGGACTGATCGCCGTGCTGAAGGGGTTACCAAACGAGGTTCATCATGTCCAAGATCAAGACCAAGCGTGGTGCTGCCAAGCGCTTCGTGAAGACTGCGAACGGCTTCAAGCGCAAGCAGGCCTTCAAACGCCATATCCTGACGAAGAAGTCAGCCAAGCGTATCCGTCAGCTCCGTCCGATGACGCAGGTCGCCAAGAGCGATGTTGCGCGCGTCGAACGCATGTTGCCCAACCACTGACGGAGGATTACGTAAATGGCTCGTGTAAAACGTGGCGTTATCGCCCATCGTCGTCACAAGAAGATTCTCGATCGTGCCAAGGGTTACTACGGCGCACGCTCACGCGTTTATCGCGTGGCATTCCAGGCAGTCATCAAGGCTGGCCAGTATGCCTACCGTGACCGTCGTCAGCGCAAGCGCCAGTTCCGTGCCCTGTGGATTGCCCGTATCAATGCGGCTTCGCGTCTCAATGGTCTTTCCTACAGCCGTCTTATTAATGGCCTGAAGAAAGCCAGTGTCGAGATCGACCGTCGCGTGCTGGCAGACATTGCCGTGCATGATGCGCAAGCGTTTAGCGCGTTGGCTGAAAAAGCGAAAGCCAGCCTCGCAGCGTAAGCAAGAGGCAAGGGCTTTCGGGCCCGACCAGAAGGGGAAGGGCTTAGCGGTTCTTCCCCTTTTTTATTGCATGTAGGTGCGGATTTATTCGCACATCCTGGTGCAAACCTGTGCGAATGAGTTCGCACCTACATTTTTGCGATGATGAAAAAAATGAGCGAATTGAAAGCGCTGGTGCAGGATGCGCAGTCCCTGATTGCAGCTGCCAATGACATGCAGGCCCTGGAGCAACTGCGTGTTCAGTTTCTTGGCAAGAAGAGCCGTATCACGGAGTTGTCGAAAGCTCTGGGCCAGATGGATGAGGACGAGCGTCGTGCCCGTGGCGCCGAGCTGAATGAAGTGCGCGAGGCAGTGACATCTGCCCTGAATACTCGTCGTGATGCCATGGCATCGGCCGTGTTGGCGCAACAGTTGGAAGCCGAGCGTGTGGATGTGACGCTGCCCGGCCGTGGTAGCGATCTGGGTGGCCTGCATCCGGTGACGCGAGTGATGGAGCGTATCGAGACTTTCTTCACTGGCGTAGGCTTCAGCGTGGCTTCGGGCCCGGAAGTCGAGGATGACTACCATAATTTCGAGGCGCTCAATATTCCAGCACATCATCCAGCGCGCGCCATGCATGACACGTTCTATTTTGATGCACATCGTCTTCTGCGCACGCATACCTCGCCGGTGCAGATTCGTGTGATGAACCAGCAGAAGCCGCCCATACGGATCATCTGTCCGGGCCGTGTTTACCGCTGTGATTCCGACCAGACGCATTCGCCCATGTTCCATCAGGTGGAAGGGTTGGTGATTGATGAAAACATCAGCTTCGCCGATCTCAAGAGCATGCTGGAAAGCTTCCTGCACGAATTTTTTGAAGAAGAACTGAAGGTGCGTTTCCGTCCTTCTTATTTTCCTTTCACCGAGCCATCGGCTGAAGTGGATATCCAGCGCAAGAGCGGCAAGCCTGGTTCCTGGCTGGAAGTTTTGGGCTGCGGCATGGTACATCCCAAGGTGCTGGAGAATTGCGGTATTGATCCGGAAAAATATTCCGGCTTTGCCTTTGGCATGGGAGTGGAGCGTTTTGCCATGCTGCGCTATGGCGTGAATGACTTGCGTCAGTTCTTCGACAACGATCTGCGCTTCCTGCGTCAGTTCGCCTGATATTTCATGATTGAAAATGAGGCCGTGCCTTTTGCTCGGCTTCAGAAAAAGCAATGTGGCCCGAGACGGGCAAGCGAGTGGCAAGATGCAATTCAGTGAAAAGTGGCTGCGTGAATGGGTGGATCCGGCGCTGGATACCGAGGCTTTCGGTCATCAGCTGACCATGGCCGGTCTGGAAGTGGATGCCATAGAGCCGGTTGCTGCTGCCTTCACGAGTGTGCTGGTGGGTGAAGTGCTGGAGGTGATGCCACATCCCGATGCCGACAAGCTGCGCGTTACCAAAGTGAATGCCGGTGGTGAAATCCTGCAGATTGTTTGTGGCGCCGCCAATGTGCGTACTGGTCTTCGTGTGCCGGTTGCAATCGTCGGTGCCGAGTTGCCCGATGGCCTGAAAATAAAGCAGGCCAAGCTGCGTGGCGTGGAGTCCTCTGCCATGCTTTGCTCAGCTGCTGAGCTGGGGCTTGTTGCTACGGCAGACGGCTTGATGGAGTTGCCGGTTGATGCGCCGGTAGGGAAAAACATTCGTGATTATTTGCAACTGGATGATCATGTCATCGAGCTTGGCATCACACCCAATCGCGGTGATTGTCTGAGTTTGCGCGGTTTGGCGCGTGAAGCAGGTGTACTCAACAAGCTGCCGGTGCAGGAGCCACAGTTTGCTACTGTACCCGCAATGCATGATGAAACATTGGCAGTAACGCTGCAGGCGGCTGATGCTTGCCCCAATTATGCTGGCCGGGTGGTTCGCGGCGTCAACGCCCGTGCAGTCACGCCTTTGTGGATGGTGGAAAAGCTGCGTCGATCCGGTATACGCAGTATCAGTGCCGTGGTGGACATCACCAACTATGTATTGCTGGAACTGGGGCAACCCATGCATGCCTTCGACAAGGCAAAGCTTTCGGGTGGCATTGTCGTGCGTCAGGCCCGTGAAGGTGAGTCGCTGGAGTTGCTGGATGGGCAGACCGTCAAGCTGCGTGCCGATACCCTGGTGATTGCAGATGCCGACAAGGCACTTGCCATGGCCGGCATCATGGGCGGACAGGGGAGTGCGGTGAATGATGATACCCGCGACATTTTCCTGGAAAGCGCCTTCTTTGCGCCGCTGGCCGTTGCTGGCAAGGCGCGTTCCTATGGCCTGCATACTGATTCCTCGCACCGCTTTGAGCGCGGAGTGGACTTTGCCTTGCAGGTCCAGGCTATCGAGCGGGCTACCGGCCTTGTTCTGGCCATCTGCGGTGGCGAGCCCGGTCCGGTAACGGTGACCACTGCGGCTGAGCATCTGCCGCAACGCGAACCCATCACACTGCGAGCTGCTCGTATCAGGCAGTTACTGGGCATAGAGCTGCCGGCAGTCGAGGTTGAGGACATTCTGGGCCGTCTCGGTCTACGGGTGGAAAAGGCTGCTGCAGGCTGGCAGGTAACGCCGCCCAGCTGGCGTTTCGATATCAGCATCGAGGTTGACCTGATCGAGGAGTTGGCCCGTATCCATGGCTACGACAACTTCCCATCTTCGGTCCCCCAGGCAGCCCTGCGCCTGTCCGCCCAGAGCGAGACTAAGCCAGGTGAGGGTCGTATCAAGCGTCTCTTGGTTGATCTTGGCTGGCAGGAAGCCATCACCATGAGCTTTGTGGAGCCAGGTCTCTTGGCCAAGTTTGATCCGGTGGCCAATCCTCTGGCGCTGGCCAACCCTATCTCCGCTGATCTCTCCGTGATGCGTACTACACTGTGGCCCGGGCTTGTCAGGGCATTGCAATATAACCAGAACCGTCAGCAGGACAGGGTGCGTCTCTTCGAGACAGGGCTACGCTTTATCCCCGGAAAGGATGGCCTTGTCCAGCAGCGCATGCTGGCCGGAGTGGCTTGCGGTACTGTTGCACCAGAGTTGTGGAGTCACTCTAAAAAAAGCATTGATTTCTTTGATATCAAAGGAAATATTGAAACTCTGTTTGCGCTGCTTGGGGCTTCTGATAGAGTTGCTTACAAGGTGGCTGAGCATCCGGCTCTGCATCCCGGACAAACGGCAGAGATCGTTACAGAAGAAGATCAGCTAGGCTGGATGGGGCGTTTACATCCCCGTCTTCAAGAAGAACTGGGGCTGACTGGCCCTGTTTATCTGTTCGAGATTTGCCTGGAAAGCGTGCCGGTGGGGCATTTGCCCGTTGCCAGCGAGCTTTCCCGTTTCCCGGAGGTACGCCGGGACTTGGCGCTGCTGGCTGACCGCGATGTTCCTGCCTCTGCTGTTCTGGAGGTCGCCAGGTCCGCAGCCGGGGGGCAACTACGTGATTGCCGCCTGTTTGACGTATACGCAGGGCAGGGCATGGCAAAAGGCAAGCGAAGCCTGGCCATCGGTCTGGTCTGGCAGCATCTGGAACGGACGTTGCAGGAAGAAGAAGTGCAGGTATGGGTGGACGCCGCATTGGCGCAGCTCAAGGCGCAGCTTGGAGTCACATTGAGGGACTGAGGATGACGGCACTCACCAAGGCAGAAATGGCGGAACGCCTGTTCGAGGAACTGGGTCTCAACAAGCGCGAAGCCAAGGAAATGGTTGAGATGTTCTTTGAGGAGATTCGTTATGCCCTTGAGCATAACGAGCCCGTCAAGCTTTCCGGATTTGGCAACTTTGATTTGCGCGACAAACGTCAGCGTCCTGGTCGTAATCCCAAGACCGGCGAGGAAATTCCCATTACTGCCCGGCGAGTTGTCACTTTCCGTCCCGGGCAGAAACTGAAAGCCAGAGTAGAAGCATATGCTCGAACCCAGCAATAACGCTCAGCTTCCCGAGATACCCAGCAAGCGTTATTTCACCATTGGCGAAGTCAGTGAACTTTGTGATGTGAAGCCGCACGTGCTGCGTTACTGGGAGCAGGAGTTTCCCCAGCTCAAGCCGGTCAAGCGCCGTGGTAACCGTCGTTATTACCAGCGACAGGATGTCATGATCATCCGCACCATTCGTAGCCTGCTGTACGAGCAGGGCTACACGATAGGTGGCGCACGTCTGCAATTGACGGAAACCCCTCGTCAAGTAGAGCGCGAGGAACTGGTGACTGCACCAGCCACAGGGCTCTCCCTGGCTGATCCCGGTGAGGGAATCTTTCATGTGGTTGTACAGGACATGATCAAGGAGCTTGAGCAGGTCGCAAGCTTGCTCAGGCGCTAAAAATCCCTGATTTTCCCGGTTGTTGCGCTGGACACAAAGGCGGTTTTCGGTATGATTGCCGCCTCACCGAAAGGTGGTTGTCGGGGCGTAGCGCAGCTTGGTAGCGCACTAGCATGGGGTGCTAGGGGTCGAAGGTTCAAATCCTTCCGTCCCGACCAAAATTTTGAAAAAGGCCAGTGATGAAAATCACTGGCCTTTTTGCTTTCTGCAAACTCGAGGGAAACAACCGCTTGGTATCTCTGGGGTATAGGCCTTCGGTCTGGTGAAGCCGTGCAGGAGAGGTGTGGTGGTTTTAGTTGAGGCAGTTGGGCTGGTTTTTATCCAGCCAGTTTCCTTGCCGTAGCAGCAAGTCGGGCACCAACTTCTGTCGCCTGCTGCTGTTGCCTTGCATCCTGCAACTCGCCTTTTTCATTAAAGGCAGTATGTGCGCGTGAGATAGTGATTTGTTCCGGGATGACAGTCAGGCCGAGGATGGTCAGGTATTGGCGTGTTGCCATCAATGATCGTACGCCACCAAAGCCCCCGGGTGATGCGGAGGATATGGCTGCTACTTTTCCCTGGAAATGACGTAACCCTGATTGTCCTGAGGGGTCGGTACGGCTCATCCAGTCCAGTGTGTTTTTGAGCAGTGGCGGGAAAAAGCCGTTGTATTCCGGTGTGGCAATCAGCAGGCCATCGTGTTGGCTCAGGAGAGTGAGCAGCGTCTGTGCGGAGGCGGGCATGCCGTTTTCACTTTCGTCATCGCCGTTATAGATCGGCATGGGGTAGTCCGCGAGATTGATCACGGTAACATCGGCGCCGGCATGGCGTGCTCCGCTCACCAGAATGGGCAGCAGCTTGCTGTTGAAGGAGTCCTTGCGGGTGCTGGCGGAAAAGGCGAGTAGTTTGGTCATGTCAGGGTCCAGTGCTAGTCAGGGTAGAACATCAATACGGATTTCCAGGGGGCTCTGGCTCTGCTGCTGTTGGCGATAGCGCTGGCCGATATTGCTGCCCTGCTGGTCGAGATTCTGGTCGATGCGGGAGAGGCTGGTCCACTGACCCGGGGTCAGGAGGACGCGGCTGGTGACGGCATCGCGGTTGATAATGCCGGACCGTCCACCATCAGCCTGCTGGAAGCTGATCTCGAGGACGACATTGCCGTCGGCCTGTAGCTGTGGTGTGACGAACATGCCGCTTTGCACGGGAATGTATTCCTTGCCCAGCACGGTCTGGCGCGGTCTCTGGCTGATGACGGAAAGATAGGGCACGTCCTGTCCTGTGGCGATCTGTACGGAGGAGCCCTCCAGTGCCGTGATGCTGTACTGGCTGTTTTCTTGTCGCCTGTCGTCACGGTCTTCAGCGTGAAGACGAGCGCTGCCACCTACGTGGCCATTCTGGATGATGACATTTCCGTTGATGCCGGCATCCCGGCTCTGGCTGGTTGCGGTTTGCTGGTATCGCGCGCTGATACGCAGGTTCTTGAGAGGGCGGTCCAGCGTGGCCAGTGTGTCGCGAATCAGTTTCAGGCGTGCGGGGATGGCACGGATGATGAGCTGGTCCTGATAGACGCTGACCGAGCCTTCAGGGGCAGCCATGGGGGCAAGAATGCTGACCAGCTCACTGGCGCGATGACTGGCAATGATTTCCGTCTGCAGTTCTTCAGCCGCCTGTACCTTGGTCAGTGAAAGCGCCAGCAGCAAGCCAACGGCGAGATGAGCAAGATAGCGCTTCAGATATCCAGTATGCGGAAGTCTGCAATTTCGTGAGAGCGTTCCCATAGTTCGTCAAACCTCCGGGCCATCCGTTGGGCATGGGGAATGGATTTGGCGGATAAGGTGCCTTTCAGCGCCTCCAGGCTGTCCCGTTTCAGCAAGCCGATGTCGTCAGCCAGCATCCAGGCTTCGGTCAGTGGCAGGTCTTCCTGATGCAGTTGCCGGATGGACAGACGGCTGTGCAGGCGTCGGGACAGGCTGACCACCTTGTGCCCCCAGCGTACGGCTACATCGGGATCGGCAATCAGGATACGGGCCTGTGTATAACGGTTCCGCCGTACGAACGCTGACAGTGCATCGGCAAATTCCTGCGTGTTGTAGCGTTCCGGCTCGAAGTCGGTGGAGAGAATGTAAAGCTTGCGCCGGACCTGTTGCAGCAAGGCCTGCGTGGCCCGGGAAAACTCGGCGGGGCCATCCAGCCGCAGCAGGCTGTCAGAGTTGCCCAGCCGAAAGGCGGACAGGGCCTCTTCGAATGTCGCGCCAGTTTCGCCGTCACTGCTCATGCGTCGTCCTCGGTGTCCTCGAAGAACCAATAGCCCATGGCCAGTTGGTCTGCCAGCCAGATCAGAGCGTCGTTGTCATCCTGCCACGGCCGCAGGGTGGAACCTGTGATAAGGCGCGTATCGGCGAGCAACTGCACAAGCGGCGCCAACTGCGTGGGAAAGGGGACTTCCTGGCCATTGATGAACAGTGCCGCGGGCAGTTCACCGGTCAGGGTATAGACCATGTGTGAGGCTGGGTCGCGCCGGAGTGGGAGATCATCGGTAATGGCGTGACGGATGTCGTCCAGGCTGAGTTCAGTTCCCAGGGGTTCGTAGTCGTCGTATTTGGGTTCGGAGAGGAAGGCAGCCAGTGCCTTTTCCAGACGTGCCGGGTCATTCAGCAACGGCAGTATCTGCTGGCGCAGGTTGTCGATGTCGTTGGCGGTGAGAGCCGCCGGACGTGTGACGGCCAGGCGGCCGGCATCGGCAAAGAGTCGCTGGCTGGCGGGACTTTCCAGTGCGGCCTCGGTCAGGCGGTCCAGCAACTGCCCCAGCACCGGGGCCCGGAAGCCGATGGAGTAGGTAGTGCAATCGTTTTGTGCCACGCCGTAATGCGCGAGCCCGGGGGGCACATAAAGCAGGTCACCGGGATTCAGGATTTCGTCGAAGTTGGTGTCGATCTCTTGGAGTATGCGCAACAGCGTGCCCTCCACGCGGAGCGTGTTTTCATCGCAGTGCTGGCCCAGTTGCCAGCGGCGTTGCCCGATACCCTGGATGAGGAAGACGTCGTACTGGTCATAGTGCGGGCCTACCGAGCCACCTTCGGGCGCGAAGGAAATCATGATGTCGTCGATGCGCCAGTTGGGGATGAAACTGAAGTGGTCGAGGTAGTCGGCCAGTTCCGGCAGGTAGTGGTCCACGGCCTGTACCAGCAGTGTCCAGTGCGTTGGCGGCAACTGCTTGAAGGTCTTGGCGTTGAACGGGCCTTTGCGCAGTTCCCAGGGAGTCTTGCCGTGCTCAAGGACAAGGCGGGCTTCCACGCCTTCTTCCTGTGACAGTTCGATCAGGTCTTCTGGTGACAGGCGATAGGCCAGTTCCGGGAAGGCATTGCGTACCAGCAGGGGCTTTTTCTGCCAGTAGTCACGCAGGAATTCGGTGGCAGTGAGGTTGCCAAGGTTGGGGAGAGGCTGGCTTGGGTTCATGGTTTTCATCAAAAGGGATTGTGTAGGTTGGGTTGAGGCGCTATGTGCCGAAGCCCAACACGATGTCCTTGAAAGGTTCAATGTGTCATGAAAACAACATGTGGGTATTTTCACGGTGCGTTGGGCGGCGTACCGGCATTTGTTGGGTTCCTTCGTCAGCCCAACCTAAGCTTGCTTTCCACGGGAACCAGGCAAGCGCGAGAGCAGCAGGATTTGCCAAGGCTGGCCCATAGGGCATCAGATATTTTCTTGTAGAGAGTTTTGTTTCTGTTTTTATGTCATTTCCGGCATAACTTCCACGGCTCTATGGATGCCGGAGAGAAACTAATAATGTTTGGCCCACTTCCATCACCGTCTCCGTTGAATGTGATAATTTGCTTGATGATTAGTTTGGCTTTTGTCGTCATACAGGCTCCTTTGTCGGAGGAGGTAATAGACTTGTAAAGCGAAGGTTTTATTCCAAGTTCTTCATAAATCATGCCGGGGTTATAGAACTTGAGCTCTTTGCCAGAATTCATACGGAAGTGAATGAAGTCGCCAGCCTCTGGGCTGAATGAAAACTTCAATGCCCCTGTCAGGGTTTGCTCCCCATATTGGACGATTTCGCCGTTCAGTGCCGGTCCCCATTCTGGAAACCATACTTGAGGATTACAAATGGCTTTGACAGGGAGCTCATCATTCTTGCCGATTCGGAATTTCTTCAGCGAGGCTCCACAAAAGCAGGATTCCTTTGAGAGCTCTATACCCGAAGATTTCCTAATGGATGAAAATATGCTGTCACACTCATCAGAATAGGCTTTGGGTATTGCGAGCATTAACAAAATAATGGCACTTGTTGGAAGCCTTTCGATTTTCATGTATCAAATCCTATTCGCCTGTGCCGCCGCATTGCCGGTATAGCTGCCCGGTGTCATGGCACGCAATTCGGCCTTGGCCGACTCCGGGATTTCCAGGGTTTCGATGAAGGTCTGCAGGGCGGCCTTGTCGATGCCTTTGCCGCGGGTCAGGGCCTTCAGCTTTTCATAGGGCTTTTCGATGCTGTAGCGGCGCATCACAGTCTGGATGGGTTCGGCCAGCACTTCCCAGGCATTGTCCAGATCTTCGGCGAGGCGACCGGCGTTGACCTCCAGCTTGCCGATGCCTTTCAGGGAGGCTTCGTAGGCAATGAGGCTGTGGGCAAGGCCGACGCCGAGATTGCGCAGCACGGTGGAATCGGTGAGGTCGCGCTGCCAGCGGGAGATGGGCAGCTTCTCGGCGAGGTGGCCGAGGATGGCGTTGGCCAGTCCCAGGTTGCCTTCGGAGTTCTCGAAGTCGATGGGGTTGACCTTGTGCGGCATGGTGGAGGAGCCGACTTCGCCTTCCTTGAGGCGCTGCTTGAAGTAGCCGAGCGAGATGTAGCCCCAGACATCGCGGTCGAAGTCGATGAGGATGGTGTTGAAGCGCTTCACCGCGTCGAAGAATTCCGCTATGTAATCATGCGGCTCGATCTGGGTGGTGTAGGGATTGAAGCTCAGGCCCAGTGATTCCACAAAGGCTTTGGCATTGGCTTCCCAGTCCACCTGCGGGTAGGCGGACAGATGGGCGTTGTAGTTGCCCACGGCACCGTTGATCTTTCCCAGGATTTCCACCTGCTCCAGTTGCCGGATCTGCCGCTCCAGGCGGTAGGCCACGTTGGCCATTTCCTTGCCCAGCGTGGTGGGGGAGGCGGTCTGGCCATGGGTGCGGGACAGCATGGGCAGGTCGGCATTGGTACGGGCCAAGGCCTTGATGGCCTCCAGCACCTTCTTCATTTCTGTCAGCAGCACCTCACGGCCGGCTTTCAGCATGAGGCCGTGGGAGGTGTTGTTGATGTCTTCCGAGGTGCAGGCGAAGTGGATGAACTCGCTGACCTTGTTCAACTCCGGCACCGTGGCAACGCGATCCTTGAGGAAGTATTCCACGGCCTTAACGTCGTGGTTGGTGGTGCGCTCGGTGGTCTTGATCCATTCGGCATCCGTCTCGGAGAACCCGGCGACCAGCTTGTCCAGGAAGGTATTGGTCTCCGCCGAGAAGGCCGGCACCTCCGGAATACCCTCATGTGCCGCCAACTTTTGCAGCCAGCGGACCTCCACTTCTACGCGGGCACGGATGAGGCCGTATTCGCTGAAGATGGGGCGCAGGGCATCGACCTTGCTGCCATAGCGGCCGTCGACGGGGGACAACGCGGTCAGAGGTGTCAGGGCGGTGAGGGAGTTCAGGGACATGGCGGCTGGGGTTCCGGATAAGGGCAAAAGCGGATTGTCGACAAAATAGGGCGCGATTTTACACGCAAAAGAAGGGTAAATCAGGCAGAAATCCCAGGAGAAATGACTTTAAGTTAACATTAAGTTTGTTTTATAACTCATTGATTAGGCTTTATCCATGGGTTGGCTGACGTGATCCAGCAGCCCGTTGGACTCCTTGATGATCTCCCGTATCTCGCGCAACACCTTTCCCCGGATGAAGGCGAGGTGCCAGCGCCGTCCGCCGACATGGTGCCAGAGTGAGGCGGCGCGTATGCCGGTGAGCAGGATGGCCCGTACCTGTTCGGGCGTGCCGTTGGTCTTGAGCTGTTTCTGGCTGCCTTTGACCTGGATGCGGAACTTGAAGGTGCCGATGGTGTCCACATAGGTGCCGGCCAGGTTGCGCAGCATGCCGGGGTCCTTGATGTCTCGGAAGAAGGCATGCTGCCGGTTGGCCATTTCCAGGCGGCGTTTCAGCTCGGTCTGTGTGGCGGGAGTTCGGGCGAGCTTGCGCTCCAGATGGATGAGGGCGAACGCGTAGCGCAGGATGTCGGTCTTGCGGGGGTGGGGGTGGCGCAGTTGGGGGGCCAGCGCCTGCTCCAGCGCTTGCAGGCCGACACGCAGGTGGCGGGGATCGGTGCCGTAGACACTGGCCGGCGTGTTGTCGGGACTGTCCGGCACCAGCAGGCTTTGCAGGGAAGCTTCCAGGGCCACTGGATCGCAGTGGCCACGCCAGGCGATGCTGTCGGCCAGGCTGGCGGATTGGAAGATGCCGGCCAGGGCCAGCGTCTTGGCGCGGAAGGATTGGCTCATGGATTCCAGGTTTCCTCGATCACGCCACCGCCCAAGCAAACGTCGCCCTGATAGAACACCACGGACTGGCCCGGTGTCACGGCCCGTTGCGCATCGTCGAAGTGCACCACGTAGCCCGTGGCATCGCGGCTGAGGGTGCAGGGCTGGTCGGGCTGGCGATAGCGGGTCTTGGCGTGGCAGCGCAGCGGCAGGGCCGGCTCGTCCGTCACCCAGTCCACCGCCCGGGTGCGCAGGCATTGCTGCATCATCAGCGGGTGTTCATGTCCCTGGCCGATCACCAGCACATTGCGGGCGAGGTCTTTCTGCACCACGTACCAGGGTGCCTCGGCAGCATCTTTCTGGCCACCGATGCCGATCCCGCCGCGCTGGCCCAGCGTGTAATACATGAGGCCCTGGTGCGTGCCGATCACCCGGCCTTCGTCGGTCTCGATGTTGCCGGGCTGGGCGGGCAGGTACTGCTTGAGGAAATCGCTGAAACGGCGTTCGCCGATGAAGCAGATGCCGGTGGAGTCCTTCTTGGCATGGTTCACGAAGCCCTGTTCGGCGGCGATGCGTCGCACCTCGGGTTTTTCGATATCCCCCACGGGAAACAGCGTTTTCGCAATCTGCCGGCCATGGACCGCATGCAGGAAGTAGCTCTGATCCTTGTTCGGGTCCAGCCCCTTCAGCAGGGTGGCGCACTCTGGATCGTCGCCTTTACGAACATAGTGGCCAGTGGCAATGAAGTCGGCGCCCAGCACCACGGCGTAATCCAGGAAGGCTTTGAACTTGATTTCCTTGTTGCAGAGGATGTCCGGATTGGGCGTGCGGCCGGCCTGGTATTCGGCCAGGAAGTGCTCGAAGACGCGGTCCCAGTACTCGGCGGCGAAGTTGGCGGTATGCAGCCGGATGCCGAGCGCATCGCAAACGGCCTGGGCATCGGCTAGGTCTTCCCGGGCCGTGCAGTATTCCGTGCCGTCGTCCTCTTCCCAGTTCTTCATGAAGAGGCCCTCCACCTGATAGCCCTGTTGCAGCAGCCGCCAGGCCGAGACGGAGGAATCCACTCCGCCGGACATGCCGACAATCACACGGGTTTCAGCGGGGTTTTTCATGCAGCTCTCGGGCAGTGATGGCAAGCAGATGCTTCAGCCGTGATGTTCGTGGACCAGTTCACGCGGGTAGTTGTGGCCGGCAATGGCATCGTCCACACATTTCAGCACCAGCGGGCTGCGCAGTTTTTCACTGTTGGCCAACTCGTCACGGGTCAGCCAGACAGCCTGCAGGATGCCGTCATCCAAGGCACGACCGGCATGATGCTGGGTGCCTCGGGCAAGGAAGCAGGCCCGATAGTAGGTGATGTCCTGATTGAAAGGGGGCGTATAGACGTACAGGCCCAGAAAGCCGGTGATGCTGACATCCCAGCCCGTCTCTTCCAGCGCCTCGCGCACGGCAGCCTGCTCCAGGGTTTCTCCTTTTTCGACATGCCCGGCAGGCTGGTTATAGACTACCCGGCCAAGCTCGGCTTTCTCTTCGACGACGAGAAAGCGCCCGTCTTGCTCGATCACGACAGCAACGGTGACATGTGGCTCCCAGCCCATTTTTTCAATCTCGGCCTATGCGGAAAGCCGGCAATCCTAGCGCAGTGAGTTCTTCATGAGTACCGAAAAACCCTCCCTCAGCCATCTGGATGAACAAGGCGCTGCCCGCATGGTGGATGTGACTGACAAGGCTGTGACACAGCGCTCGGCGTCGGCGGAGGCGAGAGTCCGCATGCTGCCGCAGACGCTGGCACTGATTGCTGATGGACGCTTGCCCAAGGGAGACGTGTTCGCCGTTGCCCGTATTGCCGGCATACAGGCTGCCAAAAAGACGGCTGACCTCATCCCGCTTTGTCATCCCTTGCAACTGTCTTCCGTGAAAGTCGAACTGCTGGCAGAGGCACCGGATACGGTACGGATCATGGCCACCTGCAAGCTTGCCGGCCAGACCGGTGTGGAAATGGAGGCCCTGACGGCGGCCAGCGTGGCAGCGCTGACGCTGTATGACATGTGTAAGGCGGTCGACAAGGGCATGGTGATAGAAAACGTCCGCCTGCTGGAAAAGACAGGCGGCAAATCCGGAGACTTCCACGCTTTATGATCACGATTCTTTATTTTGCAAGGTTCCGCGAAAAGCTTGGCCTGGACCGGGAGTCGCTGGCCCTGCCGGAGAGGGAAGTTTGCGTGCAGGACATTCTGGACCAGCTCGCGGCCCGGGGTGGCATCTGGCAGGAGTTGCTGGGCTGTGACCAGGTGATGGTGGCCATCAACCAGGAGCTGGTCAGCCGTGCAACCAGTGTCTACGAGGATGACGAGTTGGCTGTTTTCCCGCCGGTGACCGGGGGGTAGCCATGATCAGCATCCAGCACGAGGACTTTGATCCCGGGGCCGAGATACAGGCCTTGCAGGTTGCTGGTGCCGGGGCGGTAGTCACCTTCACGGGACTGGTGCGTGGCGGAACGGGAGCGGGTGAGGTGGAGGCCATCGAGCTTGAGCATTATGCCGGTATGGTCGAAAAGACCCTTGCCGGGCTGGCGGCAGAAGCGTCAGGCCGCTGGCCATTGCTGACCACCCGTATCATTCACCGCATCGGCCGGCTGGCTGCAGGTGAGCAGATCGTGTTTGTGGGTGTCAGCGCCGCCCACCGTCAGGCCGCTTTCGAGGCGGCCGCTTTCTTGATGGATTTCCTGAAGACCCGGGCGCCGTTCTGGAAGCGGGAGTGGGTGAATGGGGAGGCGCGCTGGGTGGAGGTGAAGGTGACTGACGTCGCGGCCGCTGGCCGCTGGGAGTAGTGCTACTCCTGCTTGTGCCATGCGTCTGTGCTCCGGGAAAGTCGGCTTCCGGGATGTCCACTTCCCGCCATTCGCCCGGCGCCAGTTGATCAAGTCGCCAGGGCCCTATCGAGACTCGCACCAACCTTAGCGTGGGAAACCCCACTGCCGCCGTCATGCGCCGGACCTGCCGGTTACGGCCTTCCCTGATGGTCAGCGCCAGCCAACTGGTGGGAATGCTGGCGCGATAACGCACGGGGGGCTCACGGCACCAGAGCGTAGGCTCGACCAATAGTACTGCTTCGGCAGGCAACGTAAGCCCATCGTTCAGGACCACTCCCTCACGCAGGCGTTGCAGGGCGTCTTCAGTGATTTGCCCGTCTACTTGTACCCAGTAGGTCTTGGGCAGTTTCCAGCGCGGATCGCTGATACGGCTTTGCAGCAGGCCATGGTCGGTCAGCAGCAACAGGCCTTCCGAATCATGGTCCAGGCGCCCGGCAGGGTAGATGTCCGGCAGTGAAATGAAGTCTCCCAGTACCGGTCGGCCGTCCTTGTCGCGGAACTGGCAGAGCACCCCGAAGGGCTTGTTGAACAGGATCAGGCGAGGCATGGCAGTAGCGCAGGGAAGCAAGTGCAAGAGCTTGCCTGAAAATTGCGCAAACTGCTGCCGGAAAAGAATTTTTTCCTTCGGCATGCCTTATGGAGGGCTGGTCATTGGGGATATACTTGCCGCCGGAAGAGCCTATCCCCATCGGTCGTCAGCCCCAAAGGCAGGCGTACCTGGGAAGCCGTGCAACCGCGTCAAAAACGTAGCACGCACCCGCAAGACACGGGTCACGAGGCGGCTCAGCCGACACCATGGCAATCCTGTGGTGCTTCCCGACTGGTGCTGTGTGACTCGCCGACTTGCTCTGCCGGAGCTGAAATGCCCGGTATGATTGATCCATTGGACGGCCCTTTGGAATAGGCTCATAAAAGTCACAAACTGCACCCCGGGAGTACCTGCATAATGGGTTACCAGAAGATCACGGTGCCGGCGGATGGTGACAAAATCACCGTTAACGCCGACCTGTCCCTGAACGTCCCCAACTTTCCTATCATTCCTTTCATCCAAGGCGACGGTATCGGCATCGACATCACGCCGGTCATGATCAAGGTCGTCGACCAGGCCATTGCCAAGGCCTACGGCACCAAGCGCGCCATTTCCTGGATGGAAATCTATTGCGGCGAGAAAGCCACCAAGGTCTACGGACCGGATGTGTGGCTGCCAGAGGAAACCTTCGAGGCTTTGCGCGAATTCGTGGTCTCCATCAAGGGGCCGCTGACAACGCCGGTAGGAGGTGGCATCCGCTCGCTGAACGTTGCCCTGCGCCAGGAGCTGGACCTGTACGTCTGCCAGCGCCCGGTGCGCTGGTTCAAGGGCGTGCCCAGCCCTGTGCAGCATCCCGAGCTCACCGACATGGTGATCTTCCGCGAAAACTCCGAAGACATTTACGCCGGTATCGAATGGAAGGCTGACAGTCCCGAAGCCATCAAGGTCATCAAGTTCCTGCGCGAGGAAATGGGCGTCAAGAAGATCCGTTTCCCCGAAGGTTGCGGTATCGGCATCAAGCCGGTCTCCAAGGAAGGCACGCAGCGCCTGGTGCGCAAGGCCATCCAGTTCGCCATCGACAACGACAAACCCAGTGTGACGCTCGTGCACAAGGGCAACATCATGAAGTTCACCGAAGGTGCCTTCAAGGAATGGGGCTACGAGCTGGCTGTCGAGCGTTTTGGCGGCGAGCTGATTGATGGCGGCCCCTGGGTCAGGATCAAGAATCCCAAGACCGGCAAGGACATCATCATCAAGGATGTCATTGCAGATGCCTTCCTCCAGCAGATTCTCATGCGGCCTGCCGAATACTCCGTAGTGGCTACGCTGAACCTGAACGGTGACTACATCTCTGATGCTCTGGCGGCGGAAGTGGGTGGTATCGGCATTGCTCCGGGCGCCAATATCGGTGGCTCGGTCGCCATGTTCGAAGCCACGCACGGCACGGCTCCCAAATATGCCGGCCAGGACAAGGTCAACCCCGGCTCGCTCATCCTTTCTGCCGAAATGATGCTGCGCCACATGGGCTGGGTGGAAGCTGCGGATCTCATCATCACCGGCATGGAAGGTGCCATCGAAGCCAAGACCGTAACTTATGACTTCGAGCGCCTGATGCCGGATGCCACGCTGCTGCGTTGCTCCGAATTCGGTGATGCCATCATCCGGCACATGCGCTGAAGAGCCGCCTGAAGTGAAAAAGCCCGCGATTGCGGGCTTTTTTCATGGTGCGGTGCGGTAGCTGATCAGCGTTGTGACAGGGTCTGGGAGGAGGCATGACTGGATGTCATGTCTTCCGCTGTTGCCATGGTGTCGGTTTCCGACTGCCCCAGGGCGCGCAGGTTGATGGCGTGAAAGCCGTTTCCCGAAGCCTGGATGTCGAACTGGACGAACTGGCCCGCTTTCAGGCTTTTATAGCCGTCCATCTGGATATAGGAGTAGTGCACGAAGAGATCGTCGCCGCCGGTATCCGGACGTACGAAACCGTATCCCTTGGAATTGTTGAACCACTTGACGCTTCCGGTGGCCATGATGCTTTCCCTCTACTGCCGTGGCGCGATGGCCATCTCTTGTTATTGTGTAGGTATGCCTGATTTTTGTTGTGGGCTCGGCATAGCCGCTTGACTTTCTTCCAAGCCCATGGGGCTGTCAAGCACTCAGCCGTCAGTGCTGCCTTCACCGGACCGACGGCGGTATCATGACCCCGGCGGATAGCCAGCCCCTTGCAATTGAACGGCCCAGAACCCATACCATTTGTCGTAGAGCCAGTAGAGTCCTCATGAGAAAAGTGCCCCATCTTCACCTAGTATTTCTTCAGGGTCCCCGCAGCCAGCATGGCGAGGAGGAGGGGGTGCCGGAGGGCGATCTGGCGGTTCAGGAAACACGTCCGGAACTGGCGCCGCCACCGATGTACAAGGTCGTGATAATGAATGACGACTATACGCCGATGGATTTTGTGGTAGAGGTACTGGAAGGTTTCTTCAACATGGATCGCGAGAAGGCCACACGGGTGATGCTCGTCATTCATACCGAGGGCCAGGCAACCGTGGGTATCTATACCCGTGATGTTGCCGAGACCAAGGCCGCACAGGTCGTGGACTACGCCCAGCAGAACCAGCATCCGCTGCTCTGCCGCGTGGAACAGGCCTGATCTGTCACCAGGACAGAGTCAGGGCGGAGAGGCATCCGGCACGGGATTCTGGTTCCCGGCCATTACGGTCGAAAGGCCTATACGGTCATAAAAGGGGAGTCGACATGCTCAGTCGTGATCTTGAAGTAACCCTTAACCTCGCTTTTCGTGATGCCCGTGCGAAGCGCCATGAGTTCATGACGGTCGAGCACTTGCTGCTCGCTCTTCTGGACAACGAGTCTGCCGCCAAGGTCCTGAAATCCTGCGGCGCCGACATTACCGGCCTGCGCCGTGATCTCGGCCATTTCGTGGATGAAACCACCCCCCTCATTCCCTCGCACGAGACCGAGCGCGAAACACAGCCTACGCTGGGCTTCCAGCGTGTGTTGCAGCGTGCGGTTTTCCATGTGCAGTCCTCCGGCAAGAAAGAGGTGACAGGTGCCAACGTGCTTGTGGCTATCTTCTCCGAGCAGGAGTCCCAGGCTGTCTATTTCCTCAAGAAGCAGTCGGTCGCCCGTATTGATGTGGTGAACTACATCTCGCACGGCATCTCAAAGGTGCATGACGAGAGCGCTCCACAGGAGCCCAGTCAGGAATCCGCGCAGGATGAGGAGTCGGCTGGAGAAGCCACACCCAAGAGTGCGCTGGAAGCCTATGCCAGCAACCTCAACGAGCTTGCCCGTCAGGGCCGTATTGATCCGCTCGTGGGTCGTGACGAAGAGGTTGAGCGTGCGGTCCAGATTCTCTGTCGGCGTCGCAAGAACAACCCTTTGCTCGTTGGCGAGCCCGGCGTGGGCAAGACCGCGATTGCAGAGGGGCTGGCATGGCTCATCATCGAGAACAAGGTCCCGGATGCGATTGCCAACAGTGTTGTCTATTCGCTGGATCTCGGTGCGCTGCTGGCCGGGACAAAATACCGCGGCGATTTCGAGAAGCGCTTCAAAGCCCTGCTGACCGAGCTGAACAAGCAGGAAGGTGCCATCCTCTTCATTGACGAGATCCACACCATCATTGGTGCGGGCGCAGCCAGTGGCGGGGTGATGGATGCTTCCAACCTGATCAAGCCGGTATTGGCCAACGGCTCGCTCAAGTGCATGGGTTCGACCACGTATCAGGAATACCGCGGCATCTTCGAGAAGGACCGTGCGTTGTCACGGCGTTTCCAAAAGATAGACGTGAAGGAGCCCACGGTTGAAGAGACCTACCAGATTCTCAAGGGGCTGAAGTCGCGCTTCGAGGACCACCATGGCGTGAAATATGCCGACAAGGCTTTGCAGCTTGCGGCCGAGCTTGCCGATCGTTATATCAATGAGCGCTTCCTGCCGGACAAGGCCATTGATGTGATCGACGAGGCGGGCGCCTATCAGCGCCTGCAGGCGCCCAGCAAGCGCAAGAAGACCATCGGCATCAATGAAATCGAGGAAATCGTTGCCAAGATTGCGCGTATCCCGCCGAAATCCGTGTCGTCCAACGACAAGGAATCGTTGCGGAATCTGGAGCGTGACTTGCGCATGACGGTATTCGGGCAGGACGAGGCGATTACGGCATTGTCGGCGGCGATCAAACTCTCCCGTGCCGGCCTCAAAGCGCCTGAAAAGCCCATCGGCAGCTTCATGTTTGCCGGTCCTACCGGTGTCGGCAAGACAGAGGTGACCCGGCAGTTGGCCAAGACACTCGGCATCGAGCTGATCCGCTTCGACATGTCGGAGTACATGGAGCGCCACACGGTGTCACGCTTGATTGGCGCGCCTCCGGGCTATGTTGGCTACGATCAGGGCGGCCTGTTGACGGAGGCCATCAACAAGCATCCGCATGCGGTGCTGTTGCTGGATGAAATCGAGAAGGCTCATCCCGAAGTTTTCAACCTGCTGTTGCAGGTGATGGACCATGGCACGCTCACAGACAATAACGGGCGCAAGGCGGATTTCCGCAACGTGATTCTGGTGATGACGACCAATGCCGGCGCAGAACTGATCAACCGGTCCAGCATCGGCTTCACGCTTCAGGACCATGCGACTGATGGCATGGAAATGATGAAGAAGATGTTCACCCCGGAGTTCCGCAACCGTATGGATGCCATCATCCAGTTCAAGCCGCTGGATACTGTCGTGATTGCCAGTGTGGTGGACAAGTTCCTGGTGGAGCTGCAGGCCCAGTTGGACGACAAGCATGTCCTGCTTGAAGTGGATACCGATGCCCGGCTGTGGCTGGCCGAGCATGGTTACGACAAGCTCATGGGTGCCCGTCCCATGGCTCGCCTGATTCAGGAGGAGCTGAAGAAGCCGCTGGCCGAGAAGATTCTTTTCGGTGAACTGGCGGAGGGTGGTGGCCATGTCCATGTAACGGTGGAGAATGACCATCTGGCGCTGCATGTGGAAGAAAAGGAAGCCGAACCTGCCTGATCAATGCAGCAAGGTATCTGAAATAGAAAAAGCCACCTTACGGTGGCTTTTTCTATTCTGGCTGCATCCCGGGAAACCGGTTTATTGCAAGCGATAGCCTTGCGGCTGTAGGGGAAGAGGCAATTCACGCTCTCCCAATGCTTCCAGCAGGTCGATTTCTATCGTGCGGACCATGGCGTCAAGTGGCAAGTCGTTGTCTGTGATGCCAAAGGGCTCTTCCAGTTCGTCGCCCAGTGCATCAAGGCCGAAGAATGTATAGGCAGTAATGGCCACGATGACGGGTGTCATCAACCCCGCCATGTCGACCAGCCCGAAGGGAAGCATGAGGCAGAACAGCCAGGCAGTACGGTGCAGTAGCAGTGAATAGGCAAATGGCGTGGGAGTGTTGCGGATACGTTCGCAGGAGGCCTGTATGCCACTCAGGCGATTCAGGTGTTGAACGAGGTTCGCGTAAAGAATGTCGCTTGTTTGTCCGGCCCTTAATGATTCGGCAAGGCTTTGGTTGATGTCGCGCAGTATGGCATCGGCAAGATTCTTGTGACGGGCTATGGCATCTGCTCTATCAGCAGGCAGCCAGATACGGATTGCCGCCGTATCGCTGATATTGCGCAGGCTGGCCGCAAGCGCATGAGCAAACGCAATCAGGGAGTGAATCTGTTCGCGACTGCTTTCTGCATCGGGCAGCAGTGCCCGGATTTCACGGGCAAAGCTCCGTGCCTGGACAATAAGCTCTCCCCATTGTTTGCGAGCCTCCCACCAACGGTCATAACAGGCGTTGTTGCGAAAGCCGAGGAAGACGGAGAGGGCAAGCCCGAGGAATGAAAAGGGCGCTATGGGCATGCCGACCAAGGCAATCACATTGGTGCGGGCAAGCCAGACGACTAAACAGGAAAAGGCAATGATCACCAGCAGGCGGCTGGCAATATGCGGCACGATCGAGCCGCGCATGATGAAAAAGAGCTGCAGGCTGTTCGGGCGCGGTCGGACAATCATGGTAGTGCCGTCAGGACATGCGGCTCAAATGCCGACCATGCCTTTTCATGGGGTAGTAATGGCTTCAAACGAAAGAGCCACTCGGATGAGTGGCTCTTTCCCAGCATGGGGTTGTCAGCGCACGCGGTAGGTGATGCGACCTTTGGTGAGGTCGTAGGGCGTCATTTCTACCTTGACGTTATCGCCGGTGAGGATGCGGATGTAATGCTTGCGCATCTTTCCAGAGATGTGGGCCGTGACAACGTGGCCGTTCTCTAGCTGGACACGGAACATGGTGTTCGGCAGCGTCTCGATGACGGTGCCGTCCATTTCAAGGGAGTCTTCTTTCGACATGCAGCAGGGTTCCTCGCTGGAGGGCTGGCTTCAAAACCGGCGCATTCTGCCCTAATTCACGGGTACAGGCAAAGCTGGAAGGTATTGTTGGCCTTTCAGGCATGAAAAACGGCATTGACAGCATGACAGTCCGGGCAGGGCTTGCCTTGACCTGTTGATGTTGGGCGTGGCGTCGTTCATCACGCATATACCTCGGGTACACTACGCCCTTCGCTTCTTGCGCCGGGCTAGAGAAGCCCCCAGCGCCACAATCCGACATCAACAGACCCTAGATTCCCGCCTCTCCTGTCGGCCACAGACCGAGTCAGGGGATTGAGTCAGGAGGAATGCCATGCAGTTCGATTTTGCGACGACCCCACGGGTCATCATCCGCCTCGGCGTCATGCTCAGGCCAGAGGAATGGCTGGCAGGATTTGAAGGACGGCGTCTGTTTGTGGTGACCGACCCCGGCCTTGTACGGGCAGGAGTGGTTGCTCCGGTGGTCACGGCACTGGAGGCCTTCGGGCGTGAAGTGGTCGTGTATCAGGATGTCGAAGCAGACCCTCCGGAAGCGCGTGTTCTGGCAACCGTGGAGGCTGCCCGGAGTGCCGGTGCGGAGATTGTTGTCGGTCTGGGCGGTGGCAGCTCACTGGATACTGCCAAGCTCGTGGCCCTCTTGGCCGCAACACCACAGCCATTGGCCTCCATTTATGGTCTTGGCCTTGCCAAAGGGCCGCGCCTGCCTCTCATACAGGTGCCGACCACGGCCGGTACTGGCTCGGAAGTGACTCCCATTGCGATCGTGACCACGCCAAGCCAGGAGAAAAAGGGCGTGGTATCCCAGCTTCTTTATCCTGACCTGGCCGTGCTGGATGCCGACCTGACCCTGGGATTGCCGGCAGCCGTCACGGCCATGACCGGGATAGATGCCATGGTGCATGCCATCGAGGCCTATACATCAAAAATCCGCAAGAATCCGCTGGCCGACAGCCTTGCCCGTGAAGCCTTGCGCATCATGCATGACAATCTGCCACGCGTGCTTGAAGACGGCAGTAACAGGGAGGCCCGTTCCGCCATGCTTGCCGGCTCCATGATGGCAGGCATGGCCTTTGCCAATGCACCTGTGGGTGCCGTACATGCACTGGCCTATCCCTTGGGCGGGCATTTTCACGTGCCGCACGGGCTCAGTAATGCTTTGGTGCTGGCACCGGTCCTGACCTACAACCTGCCGGCAGCGGAGCATTTGTATGCTGAGCTGGCGGCTGTGCTCAATCCTGATCAGCGCTTCAGTCGCCAGCCTGAGGCGGCCCACTGGTTCGTGGACGAGATGGCGCGACTTGTGAGTGTCATGCCCTTTGCGCAAAACCTGAAAGCCGTAGGCGTGGCGGAAAAGGATCTGGACATGCTGGCGCTTGATGCCATGAAGGTGGAGCGCCTGCTCGTCAACAATCCGCGTGAAATGACCTTTGAGGCTGCACGAGGGATATACGCACAGCAGCTTTGATCACCTTCGTCGATTTTTGGCCTGATAACCGTCTCACCGATACAAACAGGGAACCCCATGCCTGCTGCCCGAGCTTCCTATAACGCTTTCCCCCATCATCTTGCGCTTGCCACGCGCTGGATGGACAACGATGTCTATGGCCACGTCAACAATGTCCAGTACTACAGCTACTTTGACACGGCCGTAAATCATTACCTGATCCAGTCTGGTTGGCTGGATATTCATCATGGCGATGTTGTCGGTCTGGTTGTGGAGACTCGCTGTACCTACCACGCCTCCATCGCTTTTCCGGATGAGCTGGAGGTTGGCTTGCGTGTCGAGCGGCTGGGAAATTCGAGTGTCCGCTACGGCATAGGCATTTTCCGCAAAGGCGAAACCGAGGCGGTGGCAGAAGGGTATTTCGTGCATGTCTACGTCGATCGCCAGACGAATACACCGGTCAAGCTGCCGCAGTCCTTGCGTGTTGTGCTGGAGCCGTTGCAGACCGTAGTTGATGAAAAAGGAGAAAGCGCATGAGTCTTGAGCTGAAGCGTGCCGACTTGCTGAAAGCACAGGGACTGATTGGCGGCCAGTGGTGTGATGCCGACAGCGGTGAAAAATTCGCTGTCAGCAATCCTGCAACGGGTGAGGAAATCGTGTCTGTCCCCCGCTTTGGCAGGGATGAGACCCAGCGTGCCATTTCGGCGGCTGATACGGCACTGCCAGCCTGGCGCAGCAAGACTGGAAAAGAGCGTGGTGCAATCCTCAGGCGCTGGTATCAGCTGATGATGGATCATCAGGAAGACCTGGCCACTTTGCTGACGCATGAGCAAGGCAAGTCTCTGACTGAATCACGCGGGGAGGTGGCATATGCCGCTTCATTCCTGGAATGGTTCGGTGAAGAAGCGAAGCGGGTTTATGGTGACGTGATCCCCGGTTTCACGGCAGATCGCCGGCTGCTGGTCTTCAAGCAGCCAGTGGGTGTAGTCGCGGCCATCACGCCGTGGAATTTCCCTGTTGCCATGATTGCACGCAAGGTGGGTCCCGCGCTTGCCGCTGGCTGTACCGTTGTGATCAAGCCTGCCTCGGAAACTCCCTTGTCTGCGTTGGCTGCAGCGGTTCTGGCCATCGAAGCAGGTGTGCCGCCGGGCGTGATCAATGTGGTAACGGGTTCTGCATCCGTGATCGGCCCCACACTGACCAGTAGCGATGTTGTCCGCAAGCTGTCCTTTACGGGCTCCACGGATGTTGGTCGCCAGCTCATGTCCGAGTCGGCCGGTACCCTCAAGAAGCTGTCTCTGGAGTTGGGCGGAAACGCACCTTTCATCGTGTTTGACGATGCGGATGTGGATGCTGCTGTTGCGGGAGCACTTGCTTCAAAATTCCGTAATTCCGGGCAAACCTGTGTTTGTACCAACCGTATTCTGGTACAGGACGGCATTCACGATCTGTTCGTGGAGAAATTCATCCAGGCGGTTGCCACGCTCAAGGTAGGGAAGGGCTGGAGTGAAGGCGTGAATCAGGGGCCACTCATCAATGCCAAGGCCGTGGCCCATACGGAGGCACTGCTTGGCCGGGCGATACAGGAAGGTGGGCGGATTGTTTGTGGCGGCAAACGCCATGCTTTGGGTGGCCTGTTCTTTGAGCCGACGGTAGTCGTGGATGTACAGAACAGCAGTGCTCTGGCGCAGACGGAAATTTTTGCACCAGTGGCCCCGGTAATCCGTTTCAAGGAAGAGGCTGATGCCATACGCATGGCCAACGATACCGAGTTCGGTCTTGCCTCGTATTTCTACAGTCAGGATATCAACCGGATATTCCGGGTGTCTGAGGCACTGGAATACGGCATGGTTGGCGTCAACGAGGGCATCATCAGTACGGAAGTGGCTCCCTTCGGCGGCGTTAAATCCTCAGGGCTGGGCCGTGAAGGCTCCAAGTACGGGATAGATGATTACCTCGAGATCAAGTATGTCTGCATTGGTGGGGTGAAATAACCCCGTACGTTGAGTTCCGGCAAATCGCCGGGGCTCAACGCGCTTTCAGCCACTCGTTGTTGATCAACAGTTCAATGGGCCGGAAAGCGATCTTGTAACTCATTTTCTGGCAGTTCTTTATCCAGTAGCCCAGATATAGGCTGGGAAGCCCCAGCCGTTTTGTTTCTGCGATCTGCCAGAGAATGGCGTAGGTGCCAAGACTGCGCCGAGCCTCGTCCGGATCAAAAAAGGTGTAGACGGCGGAAAGGCCGTTATCCAGCAAATCGCAGACGGCAATGGCCACCAGCTTTTCATTGCAGCGGAACTCATAAAAGCGTGTCTCTGACCATTCTGATGTGAGGAATGATCCATATTGTTCGATGCTTGGCGGATACATGTCGCCATCATCATGCCGCTCGCTGATATAGCGCTCATACAGGGCGTAGTGGTCTTCCCGGAAGTCCGGCTCCATTTCACGGACCTGCAGGTCCTGGTTGCGCTTCCAGATGCGGTTTTGCTGGCGGTTGGCTTCGAAGCTGGCCACGGGAATGCGGACAGCCACACAGGCGTTGCAGGTGTTGCAATGAGGCCGGTAGACATAGTTGCCGCTACGACGGAAGCCCAGATCAGAAAGGTCCGTGTAAAGACGGCGGTCCATATTGCTTTTGGGGTCGGCAAAAAGCGTGATGGCCTGTTCACCGGGCAGATAGCTGCAGGCATGTGCAGTAGTGCTGAAGAATTTTACGCCGGGTGCCGTCATGCTGGTCTCCGATTCTTACCAGAGGCTAAGCGGTTTATAGCACAGGAAATTCGCTGGCCGGATAGCCGTTGCGTCACAGGGTTTCAGGGCAGGACAAATGGCGGTACGTTTTGCCAGTCGGGTGCAGGGAGATCGGCGTGACTTTCAAGCCAGCCTGTGAATTCCCGGCGTGAAATCAGGCGGGCGCCAAGCTGCAGGAGGTGATCGTTTTCAACCTGGCTGTCTACCAGAGGAATGTCCCAGTGCCTGCAAAGCTGGATGAGGTAGGTGAGGGCGGCTTTGGAGGCATCGGTTTCCCGGCTGAACATGGACTCTCCAAAAAAGAGCCGTCCGAGGTTGAGGCCGTACAATCCTCCCACCAGTTCTTCCCGCTCGTTCCAGACCTCTATGGAGTGGGCCACACCAGCCTGGTGAAGCAGGCTGTAGTTATGGATGAATTCAGGTTGTATCCAGGTGCCATCTGCATAATGGCGAGGGCCGGCACAGGCGGTCATGACATCGGTAAAGCAGCGGTCAACCGAAAAGCTGAAGCGGTTCTGGCGTAGCCGCTTGACCAGGCTGCGTTTGGGTATGAATTCCGCAGTGATGAACACACAGCGCGGATCGGGTGACCACCAGCAAACCGGGTCGTCTTCATTGAACCAAGGGAAAATTCCCCGGCGATAGGCTTGCAGCAGGCGCTCCGGACTCAGGTCTCCACCCACAGCCAGCAGGCCATTGGGGTCCTCCAGTGCTTCCTCCACGGGAGGAAAGCCGTATTCAACAGGGCCAAGGCGGTAGAGGGGCATATCCTTTTGGGGTCCGTTATCTCCGGGCAAGCGGGACACAAGTGCGCAGTGCGTTGGGCAGCCGCAGGACAAGCGGTCTCTGGGAAACGGGCAGGGCTTTTGCCAGTGCCCTGCCCGAATAGGGAAAATCCCCGCGTTCGGGAGGATGACCTACTCCTGTGGAGTGGGTCACTTCAGGTTGTCGAGGTATTTCTCGGCATCCAGCGCCGCCATGCAACCTGAGCCAGCTGACGTGATGGCCTGGCGATAGATATGGTCGGCGACATCTCCAGCAGCAAAGACACCTGGCACGCTAGTGGCGGTGGCATTGCCTTCCGTACCACTTTTGACGGTGATGTAGCCATCTTTCATGTCCAGCTTGCCAGCAAAAATGTCCGTGTTGGGTTTGTGGCCGATAGCGATGAAAATGCCGGCCACGTCTACATCCTGAGTGTCGCCGTTCTGCGTGCTCTTGAGGCGGGCGCCATTCACGCCGGCATCTCCGCCCAGAACTTCTTGTAGGGCATGGTTCCAGATAATGGAAATCTTGCCTTCCTTCTCTTTCTCGAAAAGATGGTCCTGCAGGATTTTCTCGGACTTGAGCTTGTCACGACGATGCACCAAGGTCACATGGTCAGCGATGTTGGAGAGATAGAGGGCCTCTTCGACAGCCGTATTGCCGCCACCGATCACCATCACGCGCTGGCCTTTGTAGAAGAAGCCGTCGCAGGTGGCGCAGGCACTGATGCCTCGTCCCATGAAGGCTTCCTCTGAGGACAGGCCGAGGTACTGGGCAGAAGCGCCGGTAGCGATGATCAGGGCATCACAGCTGTATTCGCCGCTGTCGCCCTTGAGGCGGAAGGGGCGGGAGCTGACATCCACCTCATTGATATGGTCGAAGATGACCTGGGTGCCGAAGCGCTCGGCATGTGCCTGCATGCGCTCCATCAGGACGGGGCCGGTCAGGCCGTGGGCATCACCGGGCCAGTTGTCGACTTCGGTGGTTGTGGTGAGCTGGCCGCCTGCCTGCATGCCGGTAATGACCACGGGCTTGAGGTTGGCGCGGGCGGCATACACCGCTGCCGTATAGCCGGCTGGGCCGGAACCGAGGATCAGCAGGCGATGGTGCTGGGCAGACATGAAGACTCCTTGCAGTGTAGGTTTCCGGCCAGAGTGGAGCGGCCGGAAAAAGCTGGCGGCAAGTATACTGAATCCCGCCTTGATAAAGACCATCGGGATTTTGTTGAAAATCCATAGCGGCTGGCTAATGAGCCAGGTTGCCAATGGCTGTCCCCGAATCTGGACCCAGCCTGAGCAGTCGCGCACAAATACATGACACAAAAGGGATTCCGGTCCCTGAGGCCTTGCGTCATGCATGGCATAATCGGGCCCACCCGTTACAATACCGCCTTGCTGTTTTTGAGACTGATCCGTGAGCAAGAAGGACGCTAGCCTGCCCACCCCGCGCAAGGGTGTGCGCGAAATCAAAACCCTGCTTTGGGCCGCTCTGGGCCTTTACCTGCTTGTCGCCTTTGTCACCTGGTCCGTGAGTGATCCGGGCTGGAGCCGTCTGGGAGCCGATGGCATACGCAATGCCGGTGGCCATGTCGGTGCCTGGGCGGCTGATATTGCCTATACCGCCTTCGGCCATGCCGCCATCTTCCTTCCTCTTTTTGTCTTTGTGCAGATTTTCTGGCTCTGGTACCGGGAAAGCCCGCTGCTGGGGCTGCCATGGCGCCTGCTGAGTCTTGTGGTGGCACTGCTGGCCGCTGCCGCCTTGCTGGCCCTGCACTGGAGCGAGCCCTCGGTCGACATCAGCAATGCTTCGGGAGGCATTCTGGGGTTTGAGATCGGCCGCAGCATGGTGACGGCTTTTGGCCTTGTTGGTGGCACGCTGCTCTTGCTTACGATCCTGCTGATCGGCATCACCCTTAGCACCGGCCTGTCCTGGTTTTGGCTGATGGACAGCGTGGGACACTTTTTCTGGGACATCGGTGCAGTGGCTGGTGCCATTGTGCATGGACGGTTCAGCGAGTACCTGCAGGGCTGGCGGGAAAAGCGGGCAATGAAAAAGGCGCTGGAGGAGGCCGCTCCGGCTTTTGAGCTGGCCTTGAGCAACAACAAGGTGAAGGCCCAGCTTGCGCGCGAGGATGCCAGCCGCGAAGAACCCATTCTGGGGCTGGAGCCCATGGCGCCACCTCCTGTTATTAAGCGTCCACGCCCCAAGCTGGATGAAGAACGTGCGCCTCCTGTCATTACGCCGCTTGCCGTCACGCCCATCAAGCGCAGCGAACGTGCCCAGAAAGAAAAACAGCGCGGTCTGTTCGATGTTTCCGAGGCTCCGGTAGGTGAGTTGCCCGCTCTGGACTTGCTGGATGCGCCGGATCACAGCAAGAAAAAAGGCTACAGCACCGAGGCGCTGGAAGGGCTCTCGCGCCTGCTGGAGCTGAAACTGAAAGAGTTCAACATCGATGCCGAGGTGGTGGCCGTGCAGCCCGGCCCGGTGATCACCCGCTTCGAGATACAGCCGGCACCCGGCGTGAAAGTGGCAAGAATCACCAATATTGCCAAGGACCTGGCGCGCTCGCTGGCCATGATTTCCGTGCGTGTGGTAGAGGTGATTCCGGGCAAGTCGGTGGTTGGTATTGAAGTGCCCAATGAAGATCGCGAGATGGTCCGGCTTTCGGAAATCCTTTCTTCACAGACCTATGAAAGCAAGGAGTCACCGCTCACGCTGGCGCTGGGCAAGGACATTGCCGGCAAGCCTGTGGTTGCCGACCTTGCGCGCATGCCGCACCTGCTGGTGGCGGGCACCACTGGTTCCGGTAAGTCCGTCGGCGTGAATGCCATGCTGCTCAGCATCCTCTTCAAGGCCAGGCCGGAAGATGTTCGCCTGATCATGATTGATCCCAAGATGCTGGAGCTGTCGGTCTACGACAAGATTCCGCATCTGCTCACGCCCGTCGTTACCGACATGAAAGACGCCGCCAATGCGCTGCGCTGGTCGGTAGGGGAAATGGAGCGCCGCTACAAACTGATGGCGGCCATGGGCGTACGTAATCTCGCCGGCTTCAACAAGAAGATCGAGGATGCTGCCGCCAAGGGCGAAACCATTGCCAATCCCCTGTGGAAACCGGGCGTGGATTCTGCCCTGCAGGAGTCGGCACCGCCGCTGGAAAAATTGCCCTATATCGTGGTCGTGGTCGACGAGTTTGCCGACATGATGATGGTGGTCGGCAAAAAGGTTGAAGAGCTGATTGCCCGTATCGCACAGAAGGCCCGCGCGGCTGGCATTCACCTTATCCTGGCGACGCAGCGCCCCTCGGTTGATGTGATCACCGGCCTCATCAAGGCCAACGTGCCGACTCGTATTGCCTTTCAGGTATCCAGCAAGATCGACTCCCGCACCATCCTTGACCAGGGCGGTGCCGACCAGTTGCTGGGGCATGGCGACATGCTTTACCTCGCGCCGGGTACGAGTCTGCCCGAGCGTGTCCATGGTGCTTTTGTCAGCGACGAAGAGGTGCACCGTGTTGCCGCCGACTGGCGTGCGCGCGGTGAACCGAACTACATCGATGAAATACTTGAAGGTTCGCTGGAAGTCACGGATGGTGGCAGAGGATTTGGCGGCAATGATGATGTAGGGGGTGATCCCGAGTCTGATGCGCTTTATGACGAAGCAGTAGCTTTCGTCATGGAGACCCGTCGCCCTTCCATTTCCTTTGTGCAGCGCAAGTTCAAGATAGGCTACAACCGCGCAGCACGCCTCATCGAAGCCATGGAAATGGCTGGAATCGTTACGCCCATGCAGGGCAATGGCCAGCGTGAAGTGATCGTGCCGGGCCGGGAGTAAATCATGCACTGTTACAGGAATCTGGTTTCCGTTTTCATTCTTTCCCTTTGTGCGCTTTCTGCACAGGCATCCGAGGACGCTGCAGCCCGTTTGAGTACGGTGCTCGGTGGCATCAGCAGCATGCAGGCAGATTTTTCCCAGCAGACGGCTGACGGCAGAGGCAATGCTCAGGCAACCCAGAAAGGCAACATGAGCGTGAAACGCCCGGGCATGTTTCGCTGGGAGGTCACCAGCCCGTCACCGCAGATGGTGATGACGACAGGCAAGGTGTTGTGGATATATGACCCCGAGCTGATGCAGGCCACCAGCCAGAAACTGGATGATCAGGTAGGCAATACTCCTGCACTGCTACTCTCCGGTGATCCTCGTAAGCTGAACGAGGCTTTTGAGGTTTCGGAAGAAAAGGGTGGGGAGGGTGAACAGGCTTTTGTCCTGAAGCCCAAAGGCAAGGATGCACTTTTTGAAAACCTGCGTGTCCGCTTCAAGGGTGGCGAGCTGTTGCAGATGCAGCTTGTGGACACACTTGGTCAGAAGACAGATATCCGCTTCAGCAATATCAGGCTGAACCCTGCGTTGCCCGCTTCCCGTTTCGAGTTCAAGCCACCCAAGGGCGTGGACGTGATAGACCAGCTTTGAGCTGCCGCTCTCACTGTTAAAAGCGCCGCCCCACCAGAGACTCAGGATCCTCCACGATGGCCGATGCCCCCTACCAGCCGCTCGCCGCCCGCATGCGGCCGACACGACTGGAGGATTATGTTGGCCAGCAACATGTGCTGGCTCCCGGCAAGCCCTTGCGTGAAGCTATAGACGCAGGCCACCTGCACTCCATGATCCTGTGGGGGCCGCCGGGTGTCGGCAAGACGACATTGGCCCGCCTCATGGCAGGCGCTTCCGATGCCCGTTTCATTGCCATTTCTGCCGTGCTCTCCGGTGTGAAGGAGATTCGTGCTTCGATTGACGAGGCGCAATTGCACAAGCAGATGGGCGAAAAGACCGTGCTTTTCGTGGACGAGGTGCACCGCTTCAACAAGTCACAACAGGATGCCTTCCTTCCCTACGTCGAGGATGGCACCGTCATTTTCATCGGTGCCACCACGGAAAATCCCTCGTTTGAACTGAACAACGCCTTGCTCTCGCGTGCCCGTGTCTACGTTCTGCGCAGCTTGGAAGAGGATGACCTGCTGCGTCTGATACAGCAGGCTCTGGCTGATACGAAGCGGGGATTGGGTGGTCAGGCCCTCAAGGCGGATGAGGCAGCATTGCGCCAGATTGCCCGAGCTGCGGATGGAGATGCCCGTCGAGCACTGAACATTCTCGAGATTGCGGCAGACCTCTCCGAGGCTGGTGAAATCAGCGAAGCTGTGGTGTCCGAAAGCCTGCTGGGCAATGCCCGCCGTTTTGACAAGCAGGGAGAATATTTCTACGACCAGATATCAGCCCTGCACAAGTCCGTGCGTGGCAGCAACCCGGATGGTGCTTTGTACTGGCTGGCACGCATGCTTGATGGAGGCTGCGATCCTTTGTATGTCGCCCGCAGGGTTGTGCGCATGGCGAGCGAGGATATCGGCAATGCTGATCCGCGAGCCTTGCAACTTTGCCTCAATGCCTGGGATGTGCAGGAGAGGCTGGGGTCGCCGGAAGGGGAACTGGCCATTGCCCAGGCGGTGGCCTATCTGGCGGCTGCACCAAAGAGCAATGCGGTTTATACCGCATGGAACAGCATCCGCAAACGCATTGGCGAGACCGGATCGCTGGAGGTCCCGCTTCATTTGCGTAATGCCCCCACAAAGCTCATGAAAGAGCAGGGCTATGGCGCGGAATACCATTACGCACATGATTTCCCTGAGGCCTATGTCCCCGGGGAATCCTATCTGCCGGAGTCCATTGCAGCAGAGCGTTTCTACCAGCCGGTACCGCGTGGCCTGGAAATCAGGATTGGCGAAAAGCTCAAATATCTCTCTGAAAAAGATGCCGTCAGCGACTGGCAGCGCATTCCTCGCAAGAGAGGACACCCATGAATGCTCTCTATCCCCTGATTCTGGTAGGCTTTGGCGGGGCAATGGGCTCCATGGCCCGCTATGGCGCATCCGTGGCTGTCAGCCGCTGGTTGCTGCCTCCTTTCCCTTGGGGAACCCTTGTCGTCAATGTCGTGGGCAGCTTTCTCATCGGGCTGGTCATGGTCTGGCTATTGAAAGCGGGAGAGTGGCGAGAAAGTGGCCGCCTGCTGCTGGTGACCGGCCTGCTGGGCGGCTTCACCACTTTTTCCAGCTTCAGTTGGGAAACCTGGAAGCTGATAGAGGATGGCAGGCTACTGCTTGCCGTTGGCAATATCCTGGCGAGCGTGGCGGTCTGCCTGCTTGCCACCTTGGCGGGCGTGTTGTTTGCCCGCCAGTTCTGAACTCCTGAATTTACGGTAAAGAAGAATCATCATGCTGGACCCGAAACTGCTGCGTAGCGATATCGAATTTGTGGCTGCACGCCTTGGCGTGCGCAATATCAGTCTGGACAAAGAGTCCATCATCGCACTCGAAGAAAAGCGCAGAGCCCTTCAGACGGAAACTGAAAGTCTTCAGGCCGAGCGTAATGCCGGCTCAAAGCGCATCGGCCAGGCCAAGGCCAAGGGAGAAGATGTGGCTGCTGTGATGGCAGAAATGAATGCCATTGGTGAAAGGCTGAAGGCTGCCCAAGTTGGCCTTGAGTCCGTACAGCAAGAGTTCGAGGCCTTGCAGCTGACCATCCCCAACCTGCCACAGGAGTCTGTGCCGGCAGGGAAGGGTGAGGATGACAACGTCGAGTTGCGCCGGGTCGGCACACCGAAAGAATTTTCGTTCACGCCGAAAGACCATGCTGACTTGGGCGAGGCGCTGGGCCTGCTGGATTTTGAAACAGCCGTGAAGATTGCCGGCAGCCGCTTTTCAGTGCTCAAAGGGCCGCTTGCGAAACTGCAGCGAGCGCTGACCCAGTTCATGCTGGATACACATACGACAGAGCATGGATATGAAGAAGTCTATGTTCCCTATTTGGCCAATGCTGACAGCTTGCGCGGAACTGGCCAGTTGCCCAAGTTTGAAGAAGACCTTTTCAAGGTGGGGGGCGAAAAGCCCTTCTACCTGATTCCGACGGCAGAGGTTCCTGTTACCAATATCGTGCGGGACGAAATCCTGCCTGCCGAAAAGCTGCCCTTGAAGATGGTCGCCCATACCCCCTGTTTCCGCTCCGAGGCAGGCTCTTACGGCAAGGACACTCGGGGGCTCATACGGCAGCATCAGTTTGAAAAAGTCGAACTGGTACAAATTGTCAAACCAGAAGACTCCAGCGCTGCACTTGAGACGCTTACGGGCCACGCCGAGAAAATACTCCAGAAGCTGGGGCTGCCGTATCGCGTGATCGTGCTCTGTGGTGGAGACATGGGCTTTTCAGCCGCCAAGACCTATGACATCGAGGTCTGGCTGCCGGGGCAGGGCAAGTACCGGGAAATTTCTTCCTGCTCCAATTTTGAGTCTTTCCAGGCGCGTCGCTTGCAGGCCCGTTTCCGCAATGAGGCCGGGAAGCCGGAGCTGGTACATACACTCAATGGCTCAGGACTTGCTGTCGGACGCACACTGGTGGCCATTCTGGAGAACTATCAGAATGAAGATGGCAGCGTGACCATTCCGGATGTTCTGCGCAGCTACATGGGTGGTTTGGAAAAAATCAGTCTCTGACCTTCAGGCAGGAATCGTATGGATTACCTACCCGTTTTCCTGAATGTCCGTAACCAGCGCTGTCTGGTGGTTGGGGGTGGTGATGTTGCCATGCGCAAGGCTGGCATGCTGCTACGGGCAGGGGCACGTGTCCATGTCGTTGCGATTTCCATATGCCCGAAAATGCAGGCTTTGCTTGCAGAGGCGAGCGGCACCCACAGGCTGGGTGCATATGAAGAAGGTGATCTGGACGGTGTCACGCTGGTTGTGGCGGCAACCGATGATCTGGCAACAAACCAGAATATCCATGCGGCCTGCCTTGATCGCGGCATTCAGGTGAATGTTGTCGATAATCCTGCGCTTTGCACTTTCATTTTCCCGTCCATCATCGACCGTTCACCCTTGATTGTTGCTGTCTCCAGTGGTGGCAAGTCCCCGGTTCTGGCACGCCTTCTGCGTGCGCGTCTGGAAAGCACGATTCCTGCGGCTTATGGGCGGCTTGCCCATATTTCTGGTGAGTTTCGTAATCTTGCCAGGAAAATGCTTCCCGATACGAATGCGCGTCGGGCTTTCTGGGAAAAACATCTGCAGGGAAGTTTTGCCGAGCTGGTCTACAACAACCGTGAAGCAGAGGCACGTACGCTGCTTGAAAAAGCGTTTTTGGATGCCGGCACCAGCCCGGTGGGGGAGGTGTATCTGGTCGGTGCCGGGCCGGGTGATCCTGATCTCCTGACCTTTCGCGCCTTGCGCCTGATGCAGCAGGCGGATGTGATCGTGCATGACAGGCTGGTTTCAAAGCCGGTGCTGGATTTGTGCCGGCGTGATGCCGAGTTCATCTATGTCGGTAAGGCACGATCTGATCATGCGCTGCCGCAGGAAGACATCAACAAGCTGCTTGTCCGGTTGGCCAAAGAGGGCCGGCGCGTATGTCGTTTGAAGGGGGGAGACCCTTTCATTTTTGGCCGTGGTGGAGAAGAAATCGAAAGCCTGGCAGAGGAGGGCGTACCTTTTCAGGTGGTTCCGGGGGTTACAGCTGCCAATGGCTGTTCTGCCTATGCAGGCATTCCACTGACACACCGTGATTATGCCCAGTCAGTTCGCTTTGTTACCGGGCACCTGAAAGAGGGTTCACCTGATCTTCCGTGGCATGAATTGATTCATGAACAACAGACACTGGTGCTGTACATGGGGTTGACCGGGCTGGAAGAAATCAGTCGTCAGTTGATCCGGCACGGTATGTCTGAGGACATGCCAGTTGCGCTGGTGGCACAAGGTACTACCCCTGGCCAGAAAGTGGTAACAGGCACACTGGCTGATATTGCTGGCAAAGTGGAAGGAAGTGGCATCAAGGCCCCTACACTGACAATCATCGGCAGGGTCGTGACCTTGAGAGAAAAACTGAACTGGTACCAATCGCTATAAATGAAAAGGGGCAGAGATTCTGCCCCTTTTCATTTCCTTTCTTGTCTTGCTGGCTATATGGGTCGCCGTCCCTGGATGACACGGATAACGACAACGACCAGAGCGATCACCAGCAACAGATGTATGAAGCCACCCATTGTGTAAGAGCTGACAAGCCCAAGTAGCCAGAGGATGAGTAGTACAACTGCGATGGTTTCCAGCATATTGGTTCTCCCTGAGATGCTTGAGTCCTTGGGGCGCTACCTGGTCAGTTGCTGCCAATCCTGAGCCCGGCAGCTTCCACGCTTTGAACACCCTTGATGTTCTTGGCGATTTCAATGGCACGATCAGCCTCAGCCTGACTGCTGACCGGGCCAGAGAGCACAACCACTGCATTGGTTGTATTTACGCTGATCTTGAGACCCTTGGTCAGGCGATCTGCCAGCAGGGATGATTTCACCTTGGTGGTAATCCAGCTGTCAGAAGTTGCACGCTCCGTCTTGTCGGCAGCTTCCTTGGCATCATGGCTGATGGTGCTGGCGAGGCCAGGTGCCTTGAGTAAGTTGTCGACGTTCTTCACTCCTTCGACCTGCCGTGTGATTTCTTCGGCAGCATGTTTGCTGTCAGAACTTGGCGCCGTTCCCGTCAGGCTGACAACACCGTTTGCCGTGGTCACGCTGATATCGCTGCCCTTGAGACGAGAGTCGCCGAGAAACTTAGCTTTGATTTTAGTGGTAATGGCAGCATCGCTGATGGCTGTGGAAGTATCTGCACTCTTGGGTTTGGCATTGTCTTGGGCAACGACAGCTGTGCTGGCACCGAGAAGGACAGCCAAGGAAAGTGCGGGCATAAGGGATCGAGTATTCATGGATAAAGTCCTTTTCCAAAAAAATTGTCAGGAATAGCCAGATGGCAGGAGTGTTTATCCCAAATGCCATGGGTGCCTTGCTGTTGCATGAGTGTGTGAAAGTGCCCTTAGCGTGTTGCGAATGTGATGTCTGCTTATACCGCCAGAAGCTACCTGGGTGTTTGCGTTACATGTATGGTGTCTTTGTGTTGCATGAAGTTGGGTGGGGGAGACGGATATTTATTGAGTTGATCAAGGCCCGCTTTCTGCGGCCCTTTTTGTTGGAGAGGGGTCGCTGTACTGGAGTCGAGGCACATGGGACTTGATTTTTATACGCACAGGTATATATTTACTACATGAAGGTAGGAAATAAAGAATCTCCCCGTATACGGGCTGCCCACCTCGGGCCTGAGCGTCGTCGCCCTGCTGTACTTGATGCCGCCTTGAATTTGGCGGTGGAGCGGGGCATTCATGCTGTTTCCATGGAGGCGGTTGCCCAGCAACTGGGGGTAACCAAGCCAGTAATCTATTCCTGTTTCTCCTCGCGAGAGGAACTGCTGAATACCTTACTGGAGAGAGAGGAACAGCGCTTGTTCAAGAGCGTGATTGCGGCGCTCCCGGACGGCCCCGATTTTCGTAAACCGGAGCAACTGTTCGATGCTGGTTTTCGCGCATTGCTCAAGGCTGTTGCAGAGCACAAGGATGCTTGGCGCCTAGTTTTCATGTCTGACCCTGATGCGGCTATCGCCGAGCGCTACGGTCAGGCCCGGCATCGTGTAGCAGCCACGGTTGCACAACTTATGGAGCCGGGTTTGCGGCAGCTCGCCGTGAAGGAAGTTGAACGCAAGTTGCCGGTGCTGGTGGAACTGTTCATGTCCATAGGTGATGGGGCAGTACGTACGCTGCTTCAGGGGGAGGGCGAGTGGTCGCCGGAAGAGTTGGGCTCCTATATTGGCCGGATTGTTTTCGCCGCACTGAAGAAAGCCTGAAATTTCATTTTTCCATTCAGAGAGGCTTGTCCATGACCTGTCCCCACGCCGCCCAACATGGAGAGCAGTTTGCGTTGATGAACCGCCCCCGCGAAGACTGGGGCTTGTTTGGCCCGGATTCTCCTGCCTGGAAAGTCTGGAGCAGCCCGACAGCGCTCATCGCTTTCCAGCGCTCTGTGGTAGTGGAAACTTTTGATCCCTTTCTGGCAGCTGCCGTGTATGACCAGAACAAGGTCCGATACAACGCCATGTCGCGCTTCGACGGTACGATCCAGTATTTCCTGACGGTGGCCTGTGGTGATTCGCGTGCCGCCATTGAAGCCTCGGAGGTCCTGATGCATGTACATGCCAAGGCTACCGGCATAGAGCCCATCACGGGCAAGCGTTACAGTGCCAACAGCCCGGCTTCCCAGTTATGGATACATGTGACTGGCTGGCAGTCCAATCTGCTTTGCTATGAGCGTTTTGGCCCGGGGCCATTGTCGGCAGCGGACGAAAAGCGCTACTGGGAGTCCTGCGTGGCGGCGGCTGAACTGCAGACCTGCAAGGCATCTGATGTGCCACGTTCACGTGATGAAGTGCGGCAATATTACGAAGCCATGAAGCCTCAATTGTGTGTCTCTGACCATGCACGTGAGCTCATCCATTATTTTCTGCGTTCAGACCGTGCTACGGCTGGCACAGGTTTGTGGCTAGGCAGCCATGCGATGGCGCCTGCCACCATTTCGACGATTCCGAAGTGGATGCGTAAGCTGGGTGGGTTTGACCAGCCAGCTGCTGTTGATGCCTTGATACAACCACTGACACGTGCTGCTGTGCGCATAGGTGCGCTGCCTCCTCTGGCTCGCTTGACATTGCACATGATGGCACCCTCTGCTTTGCCCGTCATGAACCAGGTGTTGAATAACGAGCAGCCACAGCATGATGAGGTGCTGACGCCGGCCGAGGCTCGTCGACGTTTTGGTCGTGCTGCAAAATCTGCAATCAAAGCTAACGAGCATCTGGCTTCAGCCTGAAGATCAAGCAGGAACAGAAAATGAGTACATTCCCTACAACTGTGCTGGTGACTGGAGCCTCTGGTTATATCGCAGGCTGGATCGTCAAATATCTTCTGGAGGAGGGTTACACGGTACATGCCACTGTGCGCGACCCCGCCAAGGTATCCAGTGTGTCTCATTTGCTGGAGATTGCAGAAAAGGCGCCAGGCAGGCTCAAGCTGTTCAAGGCTGATTTGCTGGATGAAGGCAGCTTTGACAATGCCATGCAGGGCTGCACGATCGTCATGCACACGGCATCACCCTTTGTGCTTTCCGGTTTCCGCGATGCCCACGAGGCTCTGGTTCGGCCAGCAGTGGAGGGCACCCGTAATGTTCTGGAGGCAGCCAAGCGGTGCGGCACAGTCAGTCGTGTTGTGCTCACCAGCAGCATTGCTGCCGTACATGGCGACAATGCGGATCTGGCTGCAACCGGCCGGCCGGCTTTTACTGAGGAAGACTGGAATACCACGAGTAGCGTGGACCACAACCCTTACCAGTACTCCAAGCTGGCCGCGGAGCAGGAGGCATGGAAAATCCATGCTACGCAGACACAATGGAGTCTGGTCACCATCAATCCCGGTATGGTCTACGGCCCTTCGCTGACATCTGCCAGTCAATCCGCCAGTATCGACACGCTGCGCCAATTGGGCGATGGGCGTCTCCTTGTGGGCGTGCCCCGGCTGACTTATGGCGTGGTGGATGTGCGTGAAGTGGCTCGTGCACATTTACTGGCCGCTCTCAAACCTGAGGCCAGCGGTCGTCATATTCTTGTTGCTGGCGACATCACCATGCTGGGTATCGCAGGCATCCTGCGTCGTCGTTATGGCTTCCGTTATCCTTTCCCGTTTTTCGAAGTGCCCAAATCTCTGGCTTGGCTGTTCGGCCCGTTGGTAGGGCCGGTGACGCGAAAATTCATCAATCGTAACGTGGGCTACCGGGTTAAGTTCGACAACAGTCGCAGCCAGCAACTGGGTGTCCGGTATCGGCCACTGCAAGAAACCTTTGAGGAGCATTTTCAGCAAGTGATTGATGACGGACTGCTATGCAGGAGGAGGCGTGTGTCGCCCAAGGTTTGATGGGAGCTTTTTGATAATGGTTGTGGTCATTATATTTTGTATTTTACATAATATAGATTATGCGAAGGCCGGGCAACTTCATGGGTGTTGCGTCAGGTCAATACAGGAGTTGGTTAAGGAAAAAATACCTACTTTCTTTAAGAAAACTGAAACTTAGATAGACCCAGCATTAGCTAATGGTCAGAAAGCAAAAGCCTCGCAATGCGAGACTTTTTGTTGTCAGGCGCCATTTGGTCTCACTTGCCCTTGAATTTGCCCCCCTCACAGGGTCGAATACTGAGCATGGCATCCAGAATCCCATATCAAAAAAGCACACCCAGCCTCCACTAGAGCGTACCGGCAGGAACGCGACAGACCTCAAAAATCGCGGCCGCCGGTGCATTATGGGCAACGCGTGGCCGTGAGACAGGCCGCCACGCGCCAGCCGGCGCTTGCGGCGGTCTGTCTCTTCGTTGATGTTGTGCAGGTAACCATTTTAGGCTGTTTGCCAACTACTGGCGAAAACGGATTCCAGCTGCTGACGTTGCTCAATAGAAAGTGTGATTTCACCCGAACTAGGAGTCTCCATGCCAGACATCGCCTGTACCAATTGCTCTACTTGGGCGCTAAGTAAGTAATGACCATCAGCCACCTGAATATATTCAATATGATTGTCTAGGCTAGAGTACCAGTTACTGATTGTTACTTTGTCACTGGTTCCAATTATGTTGATTTCCAAATCATTGCCCGTATGAGTAAACCAAAGCTGGTCATAGGCAATACCTGCATCTAGTAATAGTAAGTCACAGTTTCCAGCTGAGACATCAAAATCCACAATCAGGTCGCTAGCACCACCACGACCAAACAGATATGTGTCATTGCCAACAGCTCCAGTTAGAGTGTTATTAGCAGAATTTCCTCTTAGTACATTGTCCAGGGCATTGCCGGTGGCATTGATGGCGGCCGTACCGGTCAGCGTGATGTTTTCAACATGAGCTGTTGTTGCAATGGACCAGGTGATGGCTGACTGAATCGTGTCAATCCCGGCATCCGCACTTTCAACGACAATGTCGCCTGCGCCGACGACATAGGTATCGTTACCAGCACCGCCAGTCAGGGTATTGATGCCACTGTTGCCGGTGAGCACGTTATCCAGAGCATTGC
>JBBCJX010000030.1:0-6227 GCA_037189985.1 Moraxellaceae bacterium | reverse complement strand
AAGGCCGGGACCCATGCTGCATCGGGAAATGCACCGTCGTATGGGTCCCGGCCTTCGCCGGGACGACGTCGAAACCAAAGACCGTGAAAGCCAATATCAGGTCTTGGGACGATACAGGTACTGGCCCAGCGTGTTGTAGCTGAAGCGGCTGAGGCTCATCCGGATCATGTCGCGGAACAGCGTTTCCGGCAGCAGGCGGCGCGCGGCCAGGAGAGCGTGCGCGTCGATGCCCACGGAATAGCGCAGGCGACGGCTCCCGTCATTGGCGGCCTGCCAGATCACCTTGGCGGCATCCGCGGGGCGCGAACCACCGGGGCCGATGTCGTCCATCACACCAAGCTGTTCGGCGCTGTATTCCGCATAGGCGGTCACGCCCGTGCGGTTCTCGCGGTCGGAGGAGCGGCCGAAGAAATCGGTGTTCACTGCGCCGGGCTCGATCAGCTTCACGCGCAGGCCGAAGGGTTCCAGTTCGTACACGAGGCCTTCGGTGAAACCTTCCACGGCATGCTTGCTGGCGTTGTACACGCTGTAGAGCGGCAGCGGCACGCGCCCGACCATGCTGGCCACGTTGATGAAGAGGCCATCGCGCTGGCGGCGGAAATGCGGCAGCACCGTGCGGCAGACTTCCATGAGGCCGAAGACGTTGGTCTCGAACTGGCGGCGGACCTGTTCGGTGTCGCAGGTTTCAAACGCGCCCATGAGTGCATAGCCCGCGTTGTTCACCACCACGTCGATCTTGCCGAAGCGGTCCAGCGTGGCATCGACAGCTTGCCGGATGCTCTCGGGCTTGGTCACGTCCAGCACCGGGCAGATCACGTTGGGCAGGCGGGCGAGTTCGGGCTGGTCGGCCGGATTGCGCATGGAGGCGGCCACATTCCAGCCCTGCTGCTGGAAATGTTTGGCGGTGGCGAGGCCGATGCCGGAGGAGGCGCCGGTGATCAGGACGGTCTTGCGTTTGAAGGCAGTGCTCATGGGGTTTCCGGTGTGGCAGGTGAAAGGGAAATTGGTGTCAGGTGGCGCCTGTCAGAGTTTTTGCAGGCGCACGGGCAGCTTGTCGGACGGTGTTGGCAGGCTGGTGAAGTTGACGGGCATCTCGTAGCCGGCCGGCACGCTCCAGCGGTATTTCTGCACGACCTGATGCAGGATGGCCTTGATCTGCATCTCCGCGAAATGCAGGCCTATGCACATGTGGGCACCGCCCCCGAAGGGCACGAACTGATAGGGATGCTTCTTGTGCTCGTTGCGCTCGGGGCTGAAACGGTCCGGGTCGAAACGCTTGGGATCGGGCCACCATTCCTTCATGTGGTGCGTCACGTTGGGGCTCAGTATCACGTAGATGTTGGCGGGAATGGTGTAGCCATCGAATTCCACGGCCTTCACGGTCTTGCGCGGGATGAGGTGCACGGGCGAGAGCAGGCGCAGCGACTCCTTCATCACCCGGTCGGTGATTTCCATGCGTGCAAGGTCTTCGTGGTCCAGGAATTTCTTGCCGAGGGCGAGCGATTCCTGCCGCACTTTTTCCTGCCACTCCGGGTTGCGGGCCAACTGGTAGAAAATTGACGAGAGCGTGATGGTCGATGTGTCGTGCGCGGCCATCATCATGAAGATCATGTGGTTGACCACATCTTCGTCGGTGAAGCGCTGGCCGTTCTCGTCCTCGGCCTGGCAGAGGCGGGAGAAAAGATCATCACCCGGGTTCGCGCGCTTTTCGGTCACGCGTTTGCGGAAAAATTCCTCCAGCACGCGGCGGCCTTCCAGTCCTTTTTTCCAGCGCCCGCCCGGCACGGGGAAGCGCACCACGGATGTGCCGGCCAGCACGCAGTCCACGAAAGCCTGGTTGATGCGGTCGGCTTCGGGGCCGAGGCGCTCGCCCATGAAGACATCGGTGGCGATGTCCAGCGTGAGCTGTTTGATGTGCGTGTGCACAGGGAATTGGCGGTTGGTGCGCCAGCGGTCGATGCCGTGCTGGATGGCCGGGTTCATGCGCAGGAGGTATTGCATGAGCACGGGCTTCTTGAAGGCCGCCTGCATGATGCCGCGATGGAAGCGGTGCTCCTCGAAATCCAGCAGCATGATGCCGCGCTTGAAGAAACGGCCGATGAAAAAATCCCAGCCCTTGCTGTTGGAGAAAGCATTTTCCGCGTTGCGCAGGACCATCTGGTTGGCGTCGGGGCCGGCCATGATCACGGCGGGCAGGCCGAAGGCCGAGCCACGGATGATGGAGGAGCGGTGGCGCTTGACGAGGCCGAGGCCAGTGCCGACCGGATTGGAAATCACGTTCAGCGTGTGGCCCAGCACCGGCATGCCGCCGGCATTGGGAATCGCGTCCAGCTGGCGACGGTCTGACTTGCTCAGGGTGGAAAACATGGGGCTCTCCGGGAAAAGCGCAGCGTGATGTCGGTTTTTTTTCAGACGTGGGCCGGGTGGTCGCTGCCTGGGCGTATCACATCCTGTGTCTTGTCACCGAACATCGAGGCCAGCGTGGCCTTCTGGGTGGCGCGTCCACGCGATTCCTGGCGTTTCTTCAGGCCCGGCAGCAGGCGCTGGCCGGTGTAGCTGGCAAAGCGCGGCGCCAGCGTGGCCAGCGGGAACCAGGCTTTCACGTCATCCGGCAGGCCGAGCTGTTTCATTTTTTCGGTGCCGAGGAAGTACTGGCTCACGCTCAGGTGCTGGTGATAGGCGAGGCGGCGGCGCAGGTTCTGGAAATTGTCGTAATGCCGTTCCATGGGTTCCTGGGCCAGTGCCTGCGCGAGTTCGCGCGTGGTCCAGTCGGGTTTGCTTTGCGTCATCAGCGTGTGCTGCAGCAGCACCACACCACGGCTTTCCGTGAAGGCCAGCCAGCGGTAGTCCACGCCCATGAGCCAGCAGGCATAACTCCAAAGATGCATCACGGCTTTTGATTCATGCGGCGTGACGGGAATGCCGAGCTTGCGCAGGCCGCCCAGCATGACAACGCTGAAACCGAGGTAGGTGGCGACCATGTCCACCTGCGAGAGCGGCAGGCCCCACTGGCCGCTGTCCCACTCTTCCTTGCCGCCGAGATTGCGGCGCACCAGCGAGTGCACCATGCGCACATGCAGCGTGCTCTTGAAGCCGGCGCCGAAGCGGCGCAGGCCACCTATCTCGGTGCAGTCCATCCACCATTTGCCGGTTTCGGCCACGCGCTGCGAGGTGCCCTTGTTGAGGGCACCGGTCATCACCAGCGCCTGGTTGAAACCGGAGAGCAGGTAGCCGCCCATGAGCGCGAGATCGCGCAGCACATAGGGCGCGGCGAGGCCGGTGCCGTGGATGAAGCGGGCGCCGTCTTCCATGAGCTTGAAGTCAGCCCAGGCCGGCGGGTTGTCCACGGTCTTGAAGAACTGGCGCAGGGGCTCCGGGCAATCCGGGATGCTGCCCCAGCCTTCGTTGAGGGCCTTGTCGAAGAGGGCACGGGCTTCGCGCGGGCCGTAGGCGAACATCCAGTCCACGAGCGCGTCCATGGCGAGGTCGCCTTGCCAGAGGGCGGCGCAGACTTCGCCATATTCCTCGCGGCTGGGCGCCAGCTCGCGGCCGATGATCAGGCGCAGCCAGGCGGGTGTTGGTCCCTGCGTCTTTTCAAAGGGTCGGGCACGGCGGGGGACGGGGGCGTGGGTGAAGGTGGTCATGGCCTGCGGACTCCGTGGGAATGGCGCAACATTAATGACAGTAATTACTGATATTCAACTGATGTTTACGAATGGCTTTGCCACGGGGGATCAATCGTTGAGTTCGGCGCCTTTCTCGAAGAAGGGCATGACCATCTCCAGCAGGGCTTCGATCAGGTCGTCGTCGCGGATGAGCGGGGTCTCCTCGGTGACGTGACGGCCAATGGTGGAGAACACGCTGATGCTCACGATGTAGAGGCGCAGGTGCAGGTTCTCGATGGGATAGCGGCGGAAGTGCTGGCGGAAATACACAGTGGCGAGCTGCTGGGCATAGCGCTCCAGCCGGCCCATGCTGCGGTTCACCGAGAGATGCTGGGAATGCCGCGCCAGATGCATGATCACGGGGTTGGCCCGCACGGCGGTCATGCCCAGCATGAGCACTTCGCGGATCAGCGTGTCGGGCTCGATGGTCTGCATGTCGATGCTTGCGATGTAGTCCGTCACCCGCTTCAGGATCTGGTCGATGAGGTCTTCCATCAGCGCCGCCACCAGGTCGTCCTTGTTGGTGAAGTACTGGTAGAGCGATGCGATGTCGACGCCGGCTTCCTCGGCGATGTGGTTGGTGGTGGTGAACTCCAGGCCGCGCTCGACGATGGTCCGGCCCGTGGCGTCGATCAGCTTCTTGACCAGTATCCGGGAGCGCAACTGCTTGGGTTGTTTGCGCATGGTGGTCGGGGTTCCGGTGGAAAAATGTCAGCCAATGCTGATGTTATGGTGACGGGCTCGTCAAGGCGATTCCGCTGGCGCCGAATTTTTCGTGGTTGTCGTCCCCGCGCAGGCGGGGACCCAGCGACTCTGACTCTTCCACTAGCCAAAACAGCAAAGACACTGGGTCCCCGCCTGCGCGGGGACGACAGAGGGTTTTTGAAGGCTGTGAACAGTCTTTAAAGAGCCACGACCATGGGCAGCAGGGTGGCCCGCACCAGGGCGGTCAGGGCGGCCGTGTCCTGTAGGGGCAGGTGCGTGGTGGGCGAGAGCAGAAAGGAATGGGCCGGCCGGATGAGCAACTCGGCGCAGAGTTCGCGGCTCGCATTCAGCCGGTAGCCGGCCGCTTCCAGCCGCGCCAGTTCGTCCTGCAGGAAAGCCCGCCCGAAGGCGAGCACGGGCTCGGCCTTCAGGGTCAGCAAGGGCAGCAGGATGTCCGGATCGGTTTCAAGTAGCCGTTGCAGGACCGGGTGCTGGTGCATGGTCTGCATGAAATGCGTGGCAATGGCGGTAAAGCGCTCCAGCGGGTCGGCAAAACCGTCGAGATAGGCGAGGGTGCTCTGGTAGTGCTGCTGGATTTCACGCATCAGCAGGGCATCCAGCAGTTCGGTGCGGGTGGCAAAACGCCGGAACAGCGTGGCCTTGGAGACGCCGGAGGCCTGGACCACATCGGCCATGGAGGTCCGGCGCAGGCCGTGCTCGGTGAGCTGGGCGCGGGTGGCATCGAGGATGCGCCCGGCGTACTCGTCATGGGGTGGAGCGGAGGACAGCAGTCCTGTCAGGCTCATGGGGTGTTCTTCCTGTGATGGCATGACCGTTGGCCGGTATGGTCGCATCCGGGCTGGACAGATATCAAGATACCAATATAGTCTCTTGGTATCTTGTGACCGATTGGTTTTGTGGTGGTCACTTCACCAGACATGTCCCCAGGAGCCTGACCATGTTCAACGAAGAAGCCTTCCAGCGAGCCCTGCTCGAACCCCGCCTGCAGCAGCCGGTGCCGGAATACCTGCCGGGCAACCGTGCCGGGGGCCGCGTGCGCGTGCTGACCGAGCCGGAGCTCAATGCCATGACCCGCCAGTGGTTCATCGACTACGAGCGCAAGATTGCCCACTACGCCAAGCACGGCATCGACATCGCCTGGACACTGGAGTGGGCCAAGAAATACTGGTGGAGCTGGCTGATGCGCGACATGTCGGCCAACGACGAGCTCTACACGCCAGACCTGCGCTACAAGGACCCGACCACCTTCGGCCGTGAACTGGTGGGGCTGGACGAGTTCGTGAAATACAACTTCGCCTTCTTTGCCGCGATTCCCGACTGGCGCTACGACCCCCTGCCGGGTCAGGTGTACATCGACGTCACGCCCGAGGGCGAGTGCCGCATCGTGATCCGCTACATCGGCAGCGGCCATTTCTCCGGGGCACTGCGTTTCTATCCCTACGACGACTCCGCGCCCCAGTTGCACGGCACCGGCATCTTCGTGCAGGCCACGGCGGTGGACCGTTACCACTTCACGCCGGACGGCCGCATGTACGAAGGGGAAACGCTGTTCGATTTCATCGATGCCACGCAATCCGCCGGCATCCTGCCCGGCGGCGAGAGCTGGCAGTTCAAGGCGATGATGAAGGCTTCGCGCTTGCCCGGTCTCTTGCGGGAGGCCAAGGGAAAGCTGCCGCTGTTCCGTGATTGAAAGCGATACGACAAAAAGAAATGGGAATTGCATGCTTGATTCCCTGGCCTGCTTTTTAAGCCACTGTCGCCCCTGCGCAGGCGGGGGCCCAGCGTCTCTAATCGTTTTTATTGTCTGCGCAGAAGCAGAAAAGTCACTGGGCCCCC
>JBBCJX010000029.1:0-140788 GCA_037189985.1 Moraxellaceae bacterium | reverse complement strand
CGTCCCGGCGAAAGCCGGGACGACAAATATGAAACCCTTAACTTCAATCCGGATCGAAATAATCTTCCGGACGCAACAGCAGCACATCGCTCTCTACACGCGGCAGGACATCCTCAGCCGTGTTGCCCAGCCAGAATGCAGAAAAGCCCTTGCGCGCCACTGTGCCCAGCAGCAGGCAGTCCACGCCCTCACTCTTTACCAGTTCTGGCAACACCAGATCGGGCCGGCCCGGCGCCATACGCAAGGCCGCCTCGGCCAGTCCGAAACGCGTGATCTGGTCACTGAGATTCTTGCGATAGCTTTCTTCAAGATCGGTGCTGACATAACTGGCGGCATAGGCATCCCCCATGAGGGGCACCAGTTCGACAGGATTGGGCAACGCCGACAGGACACGGGCATCGCCCTGGAACTTGAGGGTAAACAACACCAGATGTTCCAGTACGGCCTGATTGAGCAGGCGATGCGGCGCATCCTCGGCTCCCGCGCCCAGAGCGGCTGCGAAACGTCGCGGGGGCTGTTCGCGCCGCGCCAGCATCAGCGGGCAAGGCAACTGGCGCAGCAAGGGTTTGAGGTCAGGGCCTCCCTCTTGCTGGCTGACAAAAAGCAGGCCTGCTTCCAGTCGACGCGCCTCGTGCAATACCGTCTCGGCCCAGTTCGTGGTGGCGACCACGGTGTGGCCGGCATCGTCCGGAGCCACGGCCAGCAAGGTCTCCAGCCACTCACGGGCTGCCACCTCGGCATTGCCGGCCGCCATTTCACCAAGGCCGGGCGACACTTCCAGCCCCGGCTGCACGTCCGGCGGTACGGGAACCAGAATCTCCAGCCGCGAGCCCAGCACTCGCGCCCAGGCCAGAGCCTGCAACCAAGCCGGCTGCGGGACCAGTCCCGGCTGTACCACCACAAGCAATGTCTTGATGGGTAACATGTTGTCCTCCTTGGAATCTCTGCCACATCGGTTCGGGGCCCTGGTCTGAGTCTAGCCCTGCCACATGGTCAGGTTGCAACGGCTTTGTGTCTCTGTGGTGGCAAAAACGCCGCCGTCCGTTTTCCCTCTGTTATGATGCGGGCCATTCATTTCAGTATCAGGGCTGCTTCATGGCATCGGCTGCTGACCCGAAATCGGTCATCCCCTTGTATCCGGCGCAAACGGCTAACTGCAGCGACTGCGTGTTGAATCCGGTCTGCCTGCCACCGGCCATGCCGGATGACGATCTTGACCAGCTTGAAGACATCATCGAACGCCGGCGGCCGCTGGCACGTGGCAAACCCCTGTTTCGCCAGGGTGATGTCTTTGAAACGGTCTTTGCCGTGCGCTCGGGCGCCATCAAGACCTGCATCACGCTGCCTGACGGTGCCGAACAGATCACCGGCTTCTACCTGCCCGGCGAAATCGTGGGACTGGACGGCATTGCCCAGCAGCGGCACGCCAGCACCGCACTGGCGCTGGAAAGCACGGCTGTCTGTGCCCTGCCCTTCGACCGCCTGGAGACACTGGCCGGCCACAAGCCTGCCCTGCAACACCATCTCTTCCGCCTGCTGAGCGAAGAAATCCATCACGACCAGCAACTGCTGCTCCTGCTTGGCAAGCGCTCGGCCGAAGCAAGGCTGGCGGCCTTCCTGCTGTCACTCGCATCCCGCTACAAGCGCCGACGGCTTTCGGAAACGCGCTTCTGCCTGCCCATGTCGCGCACCGATATCGGCAACCACCTTGGTCTGGCCATTGAAACCGTGAGCCGCCTCTTCAGCCGCCTGCAACAAACCGGTGTGCTCGATGTGGTCGGCAAGGACATCACCATCCGTGATCGCGCCGCGCTTTGCCTGCTTGCCGAGCCGGGTGAGGCAGCCAGCGTCAGCCGCAGCAGTCCGGCTTGACCCCTCTTGCCCAGGGGGGGCAAGATGCCGTCAGATGTTTTCCCGGAAGTTCCCGTATGTCTGCCAGCACGCCTTTTGCCAGCTTTGCCGAGTTCTACCCCTACTACCTGAACGAGCATGCCGACCGCACCTGTCGCCGCCTGCACTTCATCGGCACGTCACTGGTATTGCTGTTGCTGCTGTCCACGATACTGACCGGGCAGCTCTGGTTGCTGTTCCTGGTGCCAATAGGCGGTTACGGATTTGCCTGGGTTGGTCATTTTTTCTTCGAAAAAAACCGCCCAGCAACCTTTAAACACCCCTTTTACAGCCTTTGGGGTGATTTTGTGATGTACAAGGACATGCTCACGGGCAAAATCAGTTTCTGATCCATGCCTCTGAATTCATGCCACTGATGCACAACGAAAAAGACCTACGCGCCCATGTCGATTGATGAACAAGAAGAGCGCTCGCTAGTCACCATCCAACACACGCGCATGCTGGCCTACATCGTGGCCGGCTGTGTCTTTGCGGCGGGCATTTACTCCGGCTTCTATGACACCAGTGTCATTGCCATCATTCCACTGACCGTGCTGATTCCATGGTCGCAGCGTTTCCTTCATGCCCGGTTGAAAGAAAAATACGGTGACCAGGCTGACGGCATCATCATGCTCACCGATGCTCTCTCCGTGGGTGTAGGGATTGCTGCCGCCGGCTACAGCCTGGTGCCGACACTGACCTTCCTCGGCCTCTTGCTGACCAGCGCCACGGCTTTCGGCAATCTTGCTCTTATCCTGCTGGCCTCCTTCGTCACGCTGATAGGAACCCTGTTAGGTGGCGTGGTCTTCGGCTTCCATGTCATTCCCTATATCGAAACACCGGCAGAACTCACGGCGGTCGCAATTGGTGGCTTTGCGTTCTTCGTGGGGATTTCCGCCTTTTACATCCGGGAGCAGGCGCGCAACCTGCTGCATGCCAAAAACCAGATCCTCGAGCAGCAGGAACAGTCGATACAGCTTTCCCGCAAGTTGGTGAAATACCTGCCCACACAGGTCTGGGAATCGATTTTCTCCGGCCGCCGCGATGCCCGCCTGCAGAATCACCGCAAGAAGCTCTCCGTGTTTTTCTCTGACATCAAGGACTTCACCGAAACCACGGATGAAATGTCGCCGGACGCCCTCACGGAAATGCTGAACTACTACTTCGACCAGATGTCGCGCATTGCCCTCCGCTACGGCGGCACCATCGACAAGTTCATCGGCGACGCCATCCTGATCTTCTTTGGCGACCCCGGCACCAAAGGTGCCAAGGAAGATGCCGTGGCCTGTGTCTCCATGGCCATCGACATGCGCAAGCAGATGCAGGTGATGCGGCAGAAGTGGAGCAGCATGGGCGTGGAAAAACCCCTGCACGTGCGCATGGGCATCACCACCGGTTATTGCCATGTGGGCAACTTTGGCTCGGAATCACGCATGGACTACACCATCATCGGTCGCGATGCCAATCTGGCTTCTCGCCTGCAGAATGCGGCCGAGCCCGATGAAATCCTGATCTCCAACGACACCTACCTGCTGGTACGCGACAAGATCATGTGCCGCGAGAAAGGCACCGTGCGGCTGCGCGGTATCGCCAATCCGGTGCAGGTCTGGCAGGTGATGGATTTCCGTGCCGACATGGGCGCGCAGTCCACCTGGATAGAGCACGAGCTGGACGGCTTTGCCATGCTCATGGACATCAACAAGGTCAAGAACTACGACAAGGACCGTATCGTGAAGGCTCTGGAACTGGCCGCACAGCGGCTCAAGGACAAGCGCATCGGGTGATTACTTCCCTGCATAAAAAAACCGGCCATGGCCGGTTTTTTATGCATCCCGTGCAGAGACTGTTCTCTAGAGCATGTCACGCAGCAGTACCACACCATGCTGCTGTTCCTGCCGTATCTTCACCAGCAATGCCTCCTGCCCTTCCAGCTTGTTGTTGCGTGCTGCGTCTTCCATCACCTGACAAAGACCAACCAGATAAACCAGCCCCAGATTGGCACTGGAGCCTTTGAGGCTGTGCACGGACTTGCGCAGGCCTTCGGCATCCCCACGCTGGAAGGATTGCTGCATTTCATCCATGCGCACTCCCGAGTCCTGTATCCAGGTACTGATCAAAGCAGGAAACTCATCCTCGAGAATGCCACGCAGCTCTTCCAGCAGCCCTGTGTCCAGATAGCGCTCACTCATGACAACACTCTCTGTTCATTACCTTGTTCCCGCCAGGCAAACTCCACCAGCACTTCGTTGCCTGGCGGAAAATATTCGACACGGCGACACAGCGATGCCAGCAAGGTCAGGCCACGACCATAGTAGGCCGGGTTCTGGCCCTCGGGTGCCGACGATGCAAAATCAAAACCGGCACCGCTGTCCTTGACACGCAGGCGCAATAAGCCTCCTCCGCGAATCGGCATGACTTCGGCACGTATGCGTATGCTGGCCTCCGTCAGTGTTTGCAGGCGCTCCGCACGCAACTGGTAGTAACGGCGGAAGCCCTCGGCATCATTCTTCATGGCGGAATCCAGCTCCAGAATCCCGTGCTCCAGCGAATTGGAATACAACTCGCTCAGGATGGTATTGATGACACCGCCATGCTTGCGCAGCCCCGGTGACTGCAAAAGCATGTGCATGAGCAAGGGAACCGGGTCCGAGACCCGCAGGCTGTCGACACGCAGCTCGTACTCCATGGACCAGTCCCCGATCTGGCGCGAAGCCCGTGCCTCCGTCACTGGCTGCTCACGGGGAGAAAGGGCCTCCACGGCCTGGTCAGGCCGTATCTGGACCAGTGAATAATCATCACTCTGGTCGCTCAGGTGGCCGAACTCGCGCAAGCGCTGCGTAATGAGTGCAAACATGTCTGCCCCGGACCTAGCCGCACTGAAAAGATCAAGCAAACGCTCCTCGCCGAACATCTCTCCTTCAGGGCTTGTTGTTTCAACCACACCGTCCGACCAGAGATAGACTGCTGAATCCGGCCTCATCTCCACGATCTGTGGCTCATAGCGGAAACTGTCCGGATGCAGGATGCCCAAGGGCAGATGCCGCGAAAGAATCGGGACCAGCTTCCCCTCCTCTGGATAGTGAATGACACCATCCGGCAAACCGCCGGCCCATATCTCGATATGGCGATTGCGTTAATTCAGGTGCAATGCCGTAGCACAGCAGAAAATGGAGGACGGCAGCACGGCCTTCAGACGCTGGTTGATCTCGCGCAGGATGGCCTCGAGACCAAAGCTCTTGGCAACCATGCCGTAGAAGATTTCCGCCAGTGGCATGATGCCGATGGCGGCCGGCAGGCCATGCCCCGTGAAATCGCCGAGTACAACCAGCATGTCACCGCCGGGCTGGCGGGCCGCCAGCAGTACGTCGCCATTGAAGATGGCCATGGGCGAGAGGAGGTAGCGGATATTGGAGGCATTCAGCGCGCCACGGTGGGCAATGCGGTCAAAAAGGCTCTTGGCCGCCTGCTGCTCGGCTACCAGATATTCCCGTTGCCGCTGCATTTCGCCATGCAGCCGGCGCAGGCGTGAGAATGCCTTGATCTTGGCCTGCAGGATGACAGGGTTATAGGGCTTGCTGAGGAAGTCATCGCCACCTGCCTCCAGGCAGGCGGCAAGGTCGCGCGCATCATTGAGCGAGGTCAGGAAAATGATGGGCACCAGTTCATTGCCCGCCATTTCACGCATGAGCCTCGCCGCACTGATCCCGTCCAGCACCGGCATCATGACGTCCATGAGCACGAGGTCGGGACGGGATTCGGCAAAGCTTTGCACTGCCTCTTCCCCGTTCAGCACGGTACGCACGTCATGGCCCTGCCGTTTGAGCAGGGTCTCCATGATCAGTCGGTCGGTTGCGTTGTCATCCGCAACCAGTATGCGCAAACGGGCCTTGCTCACTCGGGGTCCTTCAGGCTGACGGGCTGGCACGGAAAGCAGCAGGCCGGAATGTCTGCCGCGAGAATACGCTGAAAGCAGTTCACTGGATGGTGAAGAGTTGCTCGAAATTGGAAATGGCCAGGATTTTCTTCACGTCCGGGTTGCAGTTGACGATGCGTACGCGGCTGCCGTCACCGCCGGCGTGGTCACGCAGCAGAAGCAGCATGCCAAGGGCGGAGCTGTCGAGATAGGTGGCATCACGCAAGTCCACGATCCAGGCATCCAGTCCGGCAGGTGCACTTTCGTAGGCATTGCGGAAATCCTGGTGGGTGCTGAAATCAAAGCGCCCTTTCACCCGGATGGTCAGTTCGCGTCCGTCAGCGGAACTGGAAGTGGTAATGCTCATGAGGGTCTCCTTTCAGCGGCGGTATCGCAGGGCAATATACCCATTCCGCCTGTAGCGATGTACACGCAAGATTGCACAATGCCAATGCTGGCGTATTACCTGTGCAGGCCTGTAAGGTTAGACCCTATCTGTCGGCGCGGAGCGCGACAACCGGAGTTCTGTCACATGCCTGCCCCCGATATTGAAATCTATCTGCAAGACACCCCCGCCGATGCCCTGTTTGCATGGCTGTCCCAGCGCTTTCCGGCTACGGGCGATACTCGTCCCCGCCCTGCCGGTCGCCGGCAATGGCGGCTTGCGCTCAAGCATGATGACCACGTCATCCCCGTGCTGGTCATCGAAGAGGCAAGCCCCGGTTTTTCTTCGGTATGGTTCGACAGCCCCCATACGCCGTGGCCGGATGACATTGCCTGTGCCCGGGAGGCCCACGATTTTTTCAGGACCGAGGTCCGTGCCACTCCCGGCAGTTGGGAGGAAGGTGACGACCCTGACCTGTGGTGGCGCATCAACGCGGGTGGCGAAAGCACGGTGCACTGGCCGGGCTGACCGCTCGCCCCTGATTTTCCGCGCTGGTGCCTTTGTCATACCCGGGAGCCCTCAACAGCTCCTAGACTGCTGATGTGCCAGCGGAGTCCGCCATGAATGCAGCTCACAGCCCTTCCACCGGACTGATACTTTCAGGCGGTGGTGCACGCGCGGCCTATCAGGTCGGCGTGCTGCGCGCGATCTCCGAGATGCTGCCGGCCGCCTGCGCCAATCCCTTCGACATCATCTGCGGCACATCTGCCGGTGGCCTCAATGCCACCGGACTCGCCACGCATGCGGGCTGCCTTCAGGACGGCGTCAAGCTGCTTGAAGACGTCTGGGGCGGCTTTCACACCGAACAGGTCTACCGCACCGACTGGCCCGGTGTACTGCGCCGCGCCAGCCGCTTCCTCTGGACCATGGCCTTCGGCCGGCTGCGCCGCGACCTGCCGATTTCACTGCTGGACAACAGCCCCTTGCGTGAACTGCTGGGAGAACGCCTAGCACTGCCACGCATTCAAGAGGCCATCGACAACGGCTACCTGCGCGCGCTCTGCATTACCGCCTCCGGCTATTCCAGCGGGGAATCCGTGAGCTTCTATCAGGGCATCACTTCCCTGGAAAACTGGCGCCGCTCGCGTCGGCTGGGACTGCGTGCCAGCATTACGCTGGATCACCTCATGGCCTCTGCTGCCATCCCCATCATTTTTCCGGCCGTACGCGTGAACCGGGAATTCTTTGGTGATGGTGCACTGCGCCAGCTTTCGCCCATCAGTCCGGCCCTGCATCTGGGTGCAGAGCGCGTTCTGGTGGTCGGTGTCAGCGGCCAGTCCCGCCGCAGCATCCGCGAGCGTACCGTGGCCTATCCCAGCATTGCGCAAGTCGTCAGCCACATCATGAACAGCTCGTTCATTGATAGCCTGGAAGCCGACACCGAACGCCTGACACGCATCAACCAGACACTGGCGCTGATCCCGGACGAAGTGCGCAGCCAGCACTCCTCATTGCGGCATGTGGACGTGATGGTGATGTCGCCCCCGGCCGAAGTACTGGACCAGATCGCCATGCGCCACGCCCGCCTGCTGCCCAAGAGCATCCGCCTTTTCGTGCGTGGCTCGGGTGCCACCCACCGCTCGGGCTCAGGGGTACTGAGCTATCTGCTGTTCGAGGCAGCGTATTGCAAGGACCTCATGGAGCTGGGCTATCTCGACGGCTGCAACCGGCGCGACGAACTGGCGCGCTTCCTCGGCATGGACAACATTGCCAAGGTAGAGAGCACACCAGTCGAAAGTAATGTGGTGGAATTCAAGCGGGCAGAGTAAGCAGGTCAAAAAACGGGAAGGAGTCGTTTCAGCCCAAATTTCATAGTCACCCCGGCGCAGGCCGGGGTCCATGCGGCGGTGACAAGGCAGAATCCGCATGGGTCCCGGCCTGGGCCGGGACGACGATGTATCGTGGTTGTGCAAGCGCTCAGTATGTCTCCGGCACTTCACGCAGGCGCATCAGTCCTTCCTGCGCCACTGTCGCCACGAGGCGGCCATCCTGGGAAAAAATACGCCCGAAATTCATGCCTCGCGAGGCCGAAGCATTAGGGCCGTCCATGTCATAAAGCAGCCATTCATCAATGCGGAAATCACGGTGGAACCACATCGCGTGATCCAGGCTGGCCGCCTGCATGTTGTTCTGCATGAACGACACGCCGTGCGGCAGCATGGCTGTACCCATGAGGGCGAAATCCGAGGCAAACGCCAGGATGCACTGGTGCAGGAAAGGGTCATCGGGCAAGCGGTTCTGTGCCCGCATCCAGTGATAACGCTTGGCTTCCTGCTTGACAGGAGCAAAGGGATTGACCGGATTGATGGGCCTGATCTCGATGGGGCGTTCGCGCGCAAACGCCGACCGTATTTTCTCGGGAATCATGGGCGCGATTTTTTCGCGCAGTTCCGTTTCACTGAGAATGCCGTCCGGACCATCCACCTTGGGCATCTCGGCCTGATGCTCCAGGCCTTCTTCTGCCACGGCAAAAGAGGCTGACATGATGAAGATGATCTCGCCATGCTGGATCACTTTCACGTTGCGTGTGGCGAAGCTCTTGCCGTCACGGATTTTCTCAACCTGGAAAACCATGGGTGCCGTGGTGTCGCCCGCCCGCAGGAAATAGGCATGCAGCGAATGCGCAAGACGTCCCTCGACAGTGAGGCCCGCCGCCATCAGCGACTGCGCCAGCACCTGGCCGCCAAAGACATTCTTGCCAACGATATTGCGACTGGGGCCGCGGAACAGCCCCGCCTCGATGGTTTCCAGGTCCAGCAGGTCCAGGACTTCCTGCATCACATTGCTCATGAGCGGCTCCAGCCATCCGGAAAAAGGCCCGTGAGACTAGCCTAGCCTCCTTTTCATGGCCAGAGCCTGAACCACAGGCAAAAAAATCCCGGCCAGAGCCGGGATATGAAAGAGAAACACTGTTGTGGCTCAGGATACCAGATTGGGTTGTCCCAGCATTGCCTTGTTCATGGCCGCCGTCAGGAAATCAGGCTCGTGCAGGCCACGCAGGCGACGACGGGCTTCGACATAGGCCGGCAGGTAAGAAACACGCCGCGGCAGCCAGGGATGCACGCGACGGATCAGAGCGGTCGTGCGGCGGAAGCTGGCCATGTTCTTTGCCGTGGCAGGGGGCAGACCAAATCCTTCGCGCAAGCGCTCCGGCATCATCATGCTGGTCATGACACGATAATGGTTCAGCAAGGGCTTGAGCGCCGGATTGAAATCGAAGAGGAAACGGGCAGTCTCCAGTGCCTCCGGCGTCACCGTCAGCTGGCTGGAATTCCACATGGCCTCGTTGTAGGCCATGAAATCATCCCAGGTGGCAGGCAGGTCTTTTTCCAGAATGCCGAAGCAGTAAGCAAACAGCTTGGTCTCCTGGTAGTAGCGTTCCTTTTCCTCTGCCGAGAGTTCGCGCACGAACAGCTCGTACATCCTGACCGAGCCTTCCCACAAGGTGGCATGTACCCACAGCATGGAGTTGGACTCGTTCGCCTGATAGTGCGAACCCTTCGGAAAGGCACCGGCTTCCGTATGGATTTTTCCCTGCATGAAACGATGGATGTTGTGCACGGCAATGCAGCACTTGAGCAACTGGTCCACGCTGCCGAACACCATGGTAAAGACATTGGTGAAGGTACGCTGGAAACGCCCCAGAGGATCGGAAACCGTCTTGGAATGGTCAACGATGGCATTGGCCACCCAGGGGTGGGCCAGTTGCAGGAGGGCGGCACGCCCTGCCCCGAAGAAGGTGACCGAATGCTTGTTGATCTCCCAGAACATGGAGTCGGGGCCGAACAGGCCTTCGCTGGGGCTCAGTGATTTTTGCTTCAGCACTTCCAGTTGTGCCAGTAGCTGTTCCCGGGTGATGTGGTTCGGCATTTCAGGCAACTGATACATACCTGTGCTCCTGGGACGGTCGCATTCTTGTTTTGGAGTAGCACTGGACGAAACATGAAAAAACGTCGCAACGCTGCCGCCGCAAGATGGCGGGAAAGCACGTCCGTCTCAATGGCAGGACCGGACTCCCGGATTGGCCGGTTAGATCACGATGAGCCGATACTCAGAGCCATCCCACTTTCCGCAAACGCCGCCACAGGATGACGCAACTGCCCAGCATCACTCCCAGCACCACGGGATAGCTGAAATGCCATTTGAGCTCCGGCATGTACTCGAAGTTCATGCCGTAGAAACTGGCAATCATGGTGGGTACCGCAAGGATGGCAGCCCAAGAGGCAAGACGCTTGACCACTTCGTTCTGCCCGACACTGACCATGGCCAGGTTCACATCCATGGCGACCTTGAGCATTTCGCTCTGGGCATTGATCAGGTCAGTCAGGCGCAAGACGTGGTCATTGATATCACGCAGATAGGGATAGATGACCTTGGGCACCAGTTGGGTGTCGGCATGGTGCATGAGGAAGCTGGATATGTCCTGCAACGGCACCACCGCCATGCGCAGGCGCACCAGCTCCCGCTTGAGGTCATAAAGGTGCTGCATGGTCTTGCGGCGGAACACACTGGTGAAAAGCTCGTGCTCGATGCTTTTCAGGTAATGGTCCAAGTCTTCCACCACCGGAAAATAATTGTCGACCACGAAATCCAGCAAGGCATACAAGATGTAACCCGGCCCCAGCTTCATCTGTTTCGTGTTCTGCTCGCAGCGCTGGCGTACCGTGGAATAACTGAGGGAAGCGCCCTGCCGTACCGTCAGCACATAACGCGGGCCGACAAAAATATAGGTGTGGCCGATGCAGATATCGTCGTTTTCCAGGCGCGCCGTGCGGACCGCCACGAACAGGGTTTCACCATAGGCTTCGATCTTGGGTCGCTGCTGCAGGCGGGTGGCATCCTCCACCGCCAGCTCATGCAGGCCGAACTCCTCTGCCACCAGCTTCATCTCAACAGCATCCGGCTCATGCAGGCCGACCCAGACGTAATGATCCGGGTTCCCGGCCAGCGCCTCGCTGACCTCATCGATGGGAATGTCTGCCTGCTTTTGCCCGCTACGGCGGTTGTACACCGCACAATTGACCACGCTCATCCTGACGCCCCTCTGTTTCTGCCCGCAAGATAGCAGAGGCTCAGCAAAGGGTCAGTGCCATGACAGTCAGGGCAAACTTTTGACAAACAGCCACGCATGGCGTACCTGTTGCCATCGCCATTTCCTGACGCCACCTGAAGGGGACAACAATAATGAGCTGGCAGGGCCGTGTGCTGAACCAGGTGCTGAAACGCACCATGAAACCCCTGATGTTTTCCGGCCATCCCACGCGGGCACGCATGGGCATATCGGCCTGGATGATGGAGGCCTCGGCCGGCCTCATGCCCGTGCCAAGCTCGCGCATCACCCCCCTCAAGGGCGTCATCCGTGGCGAATGGATAGAGGCCCGGGAAAGCGAGAGCAGCCCCAACGTCATCCTTTATCTCCACGGCGGCGCCTTCATTGCCGGCTCCCCACGCACACATCGCCCCCTCACCGCCGAACTGGCCCGCAGCACCGGCGCCCGTGTGCTGGCACTTGATTATCGCCAGGCTCCCGAACATGCCTTTCCGGCCTGGATGGATGATGTGGTGGATGCCTACAAATACCTGCTGGCAAACGACGAGCGGCCTCGGCACATCGTGCTGGCCGGCGACTCGGCCGGCGGCAATCTCGTGCTGATCACCCTGCTTCGCCTGCGCGAACTGGGCCTGCCGCTGCCAGCAGGCGGCATCTGTCTTTCTCCCTGGACGGACCTTGCATGCCGCTACCACTCCCACCGTCTGCATGCCGACAATGAAGCCATGCTCAAGCCGGAGGCGATACGCGCCTTGGGCCTGCACCACATCGGCAACCGCAACCCCAAGGACCCGCTGATCTCGCCAGCCTATGCAGAGCTGGAAGGTCTGCCTCCCTTGATGGTGCATGTGGGTACCACCGAAATCCTCCTGGATGACGCCCGGGCCATAAAGCGCAATGCCAAGCGTGCTGGTGTCCGCCTGCATTACCGTGAGTGGCCCGACATGCCCCACGTCTTTCCCCTCTTTCACCGCTACCTGCCGGAAGGCCGCAAGGCGATTGCCCAGATGGCGAATTTCGTGAAGGACGTGACCAGCCCGTGATTGGGCAGTTTTCCTGGACAATCCATCCAGGCTTGCCTGGCTGATCTCCCGGATGTTGCTGCCTAGACTGGCAGCTCATCAGTATCACAAAGGAGATTTGCCATGGCTGACCACTCCATCAAAGGGAAAGTGGCTCTTGTTACCGGTGGTGCAAAAAACCTGGGCGGCCTGATTGCCCGCGACCTGGCCCTGCAAGGAGCGAAAGCTGTCGTGATCCACTACAACAGTGCCTCATCCAGAGCCGATGCCGACGCCACTGTCGCCGTCATCCAGGCAACCGGTGCTCAAGCCCTGGCCCTGCAAGGCGACCTGACCACAGCCGGCGCTGTAGAGAAACTGTTTGCCCAGACGGTTTCCGCCGTAGGCAGACCCGACATTGCCATCAACACCGTGGGCAAGGTGCTCAAGAAGCCCATTACCGAGATCACGGAAGCCGAGTACGACGATCTTTCCGCCGTCAACGCCAAGGCCGCTTTTTTCTTCCTCAAGGAAGCCGGCATTCACGTCAACGACAACGGCAAGATTCTCACGCTGGTCACCTCCCTGCTGGGAGCATTCACGCCGTTCTATGCGGGGTATGCCGGCACCAAGGCACCGGTGGAGCATTTCACCCGGGCAGCCGCCAAAGAATTTGGTGCACGTGGGATATCGGTAACCGCTGTCGGACCCGGACCGATGGACACACCGTTTTTCTATCCGGCCGAAGGTGCCGACGCCGTGGCTTACCACAAGACAGCTGCCGCACTGTCGCCATTTTCGCCCACAGGCCTTACGCATATCGAGGATGTCGTACCCTTCATTCGCCACCTCGTCAGTGACAGCTGGTGGGTCACGGGCCAGACCATCCTGATCAACGGTGGTTACACCACCAAGTGAGTTACCCATGCGTACGCTGATCTTCATTGCAACGGGACTGCTGCTGGCCACCGTGTTGCTGCGGCTGACACCGGCAACATATCGCCTGCTGGCCGCCGGGCTTTTTACGCTGGCATGGCTGGCGGTTTCTGCCTGGAATTTGCGAACCGGCATGTCGCACGGCTACACGTTCGCCCAGGAGCTGCCGATTCATCTGGCATTGTTCGGTCTTCCTGCCGCACTGGCCTGGGGACTCTGGTGGTGGCTGCGCCGCCAAGGTTTGCCATGAAAAGGTTTGTCATAAAAAGCGAAGTGCATGAATAAATTCGACCAGTACCGCGTGTTTGTGCAAGTGGCGGAAATGGGCAGCTTCATCAAGGCTGCCAATGCGCTGGAGCTGCCCCGCGCCTCGGTGTCGGCAGCCATCCAGCAGCTTGAAGCCCAGGTTGGCGCGCGCCTGCTGCACAGGACCACGCGCTAGGTCCGCCTGACGGCCGACGGCAGCCAGTTGCTTGAGCGCCTGCGGCCATTGCTGGCAGATGTGGAAGACATCAACCAGTTGTTCCAGACCAGCCAGCGGCAGGTCGCCGGCCGGCTCAATGTCGATGTACCAAGCCGTATCGCACGCCGCCTGATCGCACCCGCACTGCCCGGACTGTTGCGTCGTCATCCCCGCTTGCAACTGGCACTGGGCTCGACAGATCGCGCCATCGATCTGGTGCAGGAAGGCGTGGATTGTGCCGTGCGTGTCGGTGCGCTGCACGGCAGCAGCCTGGTAGTACGGCCCGTCGGCAATATCGTACTCATCAATTGCACCAGCCCCGCCTACCTGCATGCCCATGGCAAGCCTGAACACCCCGGTGAACTGGCAGACGGGCACTGGGTCGTGGGATACGCCTCCCCCACGACTGGGCGGGAACTGCCTTGGGAATACCAGTCTGAGGATAGTCATGAGCAAATGTCCGGCATCCCCAGCCGGGTCATCGTCAACAACGCGGAAAGCTATATCGCCTGCTGTCTGGCCGGACTGGGCCTGATCCAGATTCCGCGCTTCGATGTACAGCACTTGCTGGATGCCGGGAAACTGGTCGAGGTCATGCCGGCATACCGCGCCGCACCCATGCCTGTTTCCTTGCTTTATCCCCATCGGCGCCAACGCTCACAGCGACTCGGGGTGTTCGTGGAGTGGTTCGAAGAGCTGATGCAAGGACATCTGAACACCTGAGCCCCTCTCCCGGCATGATGCCGCCACTATCAAAGCGCTTGCCCGCGGCATGCCTGTGCTGACCTCCATGGCTGACAGGACTGCGGCATTTTTTGTTACATTCCCCAAAAAGCAACAACAGGCGCTTTGTTACCATTGCGCACTTTCTCCCCCCGCCCCGATGGCCCGGGCTCCATGAATGAGTTGGAAGCATGATCAACTGGCTCAGCAATCTGTTCCTGCTGTTAGCGCGCAAACTGCTTTACGTCTTCGTCCGTACCACCATCCTGCCCGAAAACCTGAAAGACCTCGGCCTGGACCCGGACAAACCGGTTTGCTACGTGCTGCAAACCCGCTTCTTTTCCAATCTGCTGGTACTGGAAAAGGAAACCCGCAAGGCTGGCCTGCCCCGGGCCCTGAAGCCCATGCAGAGCCCGCTGCTGAAAGAAGACCGCTCACTCTTCTTCCTGACACGCCGGGACAATCCTTCTGCCCTGCAACGCAACCGCTTTGCCTATTCACCCCGCTTCGTGAGTCTGGTACGCGCCGTCCGGGAGAATCCCGGTCTCGACGTGCAACTTGTACCCGTCACCATCCTGTGGGGGCGCTCGCCGGACAAGGAAAGCTCCCTTTTCAAGCTGCTGTTTGCCGATTCGTGGGCAACACCGGGCATGTTCCGCCAGCTCGTCACCATCCTGATTCATGGCCGCCAGACCTTGGTGCGCTTCAACTCTCCGGTATCCATGCGTGCCCTCGCCGACGAGGGCCTGTCAGAGGACATGACCCTGCGCAAACTGGCGCGCGTGCTGCGCGTGCATTTCCGGCGCCAGCGTGAAGCCGCTATCGGTCCTGACCTTTCGCACCGCCGCACGCTGGTCAACAGCTTGCTCGCTGCCGCTCCCGTCCAGCAGGCCATCAGCCAGGAAGCGGCCAACAAGAAAATCAGCCATGAAAAGGCAACCGCAAAAGCACGGAAATATGCTGACGAAGTGGCAGCCGATTATTCTTATCCCGTCATCCGCTTTTTCGACATCCTGCTGACCTGGCTGTGGACACGCCTCTACGACGGCGTGGAAGTGCATCATTTCGACGATGTACGCAATCTCGCCCACGACTACGAAATCGTCTACGTGCCCTGCCACCGCAGCCACATTGACTACCTGCTGCTTTCCTATGTCATCTTCCACCGCGGCCTGATGACGCCGCATATCGCCGCCGGCGCCAATCTCAACATTCCGGTCGTGGGCTCGCTGATGCGTCGCGCCGGCGCTTTCTTCCTTCGTCGTAGCTTCAAGGGCAACTTCCTGTATGCCGCCGTCTTCAACGAATACCTGCACCTGATCACGGCCAAAGGCTACTCGATCGAATACTTCGTCGAGGGAGGCCGCAGCCGCACCGGTCGCCTGCTGGCCGCACGTACCGGCATGCTCTCCATGACCTTGCGCAGCTATCTGCGCGACCACAAGCGCCCCATCGTCTTCATTCCCGCCTACATCGGCTATGAAAAACTCATGGAAGGCAAAACCTATGTGGGCGAACTGGCCGGCAAGCCCAAACAGAAGGAGTCGATCTGGGGGCTGATCAGTTCCGTGCGCAAGATCCAGAAAGTCTTCGGCAAGGTGCAGCTCAGCTTCGGCGAGCCCATCTATCTGGAAAAACTGCTGGATCAGGAAAACCCGGCGTGGCGCGAAACCAGTGTGCCGGATGACAAGAAAACCCCCTGGATGAATGCCACCATCGACCGGCTTGCCGGGCAGATCACCACCAACATCAACAGCGCTGCGGCCGTCAATCCGGTTAACCTGCTCAGTCTGGTCCTGCTCTCCACACCCAAGCACGCGATGGACGAAGATGCGCTTGCCACGCAACTGGATCTCTACCGCCGCCTGCTGACCGCCGTTCCTTACAGCAACCGCATTACCATCACTCCGCTGACCGGCAAGGAAATCATTGCCTATGGCGAGCAGCTGAAAATCCTCTACCGCATCAAGCACCCCTTGGGCGACATGCTGGGCGTACAGACCGAGCAGGCCATGCTGCTCACCTATTTCCGCAACAATGTGCTGCACCTTTTCACCCTGCCGGCACTCATTGCCTGCCTGATGCAGCACAACAACGAGCTCTATCGTTCGCAGGTCGTGCAACTGGTGCGCAATATCTATCCTTTCATGCAGTCCGAACTTTTCCTCCCCTGGTGCAATGAGGCCGTGGAAGGAATCATTCAGCAGTGGCTGGATGCCCTGGTCGATCGCAGCTTGCTGATTGCACGCAACAACGAACAGCTGATGTGCCCCAGCCCCACCAGCGCCTCTTATGCCGAACTGCATGTGCTGGCCCAGGGCGTGCGCCAGAACCTGCAACGCTACTACATGACGGTTTCCTTGCTGACGCAGCAGGGTTCAGGCCGTATCTCGCGCAAGCGGCTGGAAGAGTTGTGTCATCTGCTGGCCCAGCGCCTGTCCATCCTGCACGAGTTCAGCGCACCGGAGTTCTTTGACAAGGCCCTGTTCCGCAACTTCATTGAAACCCTGCTGAACAGCGCGGTGGTCCAGGTGGATGACCAGCAATGCCTGACCTTTGACGACCGCCTGATCACGATTGCCGCCGAAGCCCGCCTGATTCTGGATGCCGAGACACGGCAAGCCATCCAGCAGATCACGCGCATCACGGATGAAGAGATCGCCAATGCGGTCAATGCCATCGAAGGCAAGAAAAAGGAAAAAGGCAGCGCCTGAAAAAGCTGTACGGAAACAAGAAAGCCGGTCTTCCCGTTGAGCGGAAGACCGGCTTTTTCATGATGATGGCAGTTCTGCCTGCACGGCAGCCTAAGGCAGGCTCAACCCAGCGCGTTGAGGGCCGACTGGTAATTCGGCTCATGGGTAATGTCTGCCACCTGTTCGGTGTACGCCACCCGTCCCTTGACATCAACCACCACCACGGCACGTGACAGCAGACCACGCAAAGGCCCGGTGGACAGCAGGACGCCATAATCCTGCCCAAAGCCAGGTGCACGGAAAACCGATGCTGCAATCACGTTGTTGATGCCTTCGGCAGCACAGAAACGGTTAAGCGCAAACGGCAGGTCGGCTGAAATATTGATGACGACCGTATCGTCCAGGCCAGCGGCCTGCTCATTGAACTTGCGCACCGATGTTGCACAGACCGACGTATCGACACTGGGGAAGATGTTGAGCACGACGCGGCGGCCCAGAAAATCCTTCAACGAAACTTCGGAAAGGTCTGCCTTGACCAATGTGAATGCAGGGGCATCGACACCTTTCTCCGGTAGGTTGCCTACGGTCTTGACGGGATCACCCTTGAAATTGATGGTTGCCACGAGAATGTCCTCCATGAAATGCAAATACCTGAAAACTGCTCAGGACGTCTTGATACAACTCCTTACGCTAGCACAGTCTTTGTAAGACTTTGCAAAGGGCTGGCTGCTCTGCTGTAAAGAAGCGTTTTGCCAGGCCCTGTAGTTCACTCATTTATTCACCACCAGATAAACATCAAAGCGGCCGCTCTTGCCCTCCACCACCAGCGAAGGCTTGTGGCCAGCCAGATCAGGCGCATGACGCGGACGTTTGACGACAACACGCTTGCGGGCAACCGCGAGTGCGGCGGGCAGCAGGTCATCAGCGTCGGTATCCTCCCCCACCACATGGCGAAAGACACGCATCTCCTTCTTCACCAAGGCTGATTTTTCCCGATGCGGGAACATGGGATCCAGATAAACCACATCCGGACAATCCGCGGTATCTCCGGCTGCCAGCGCAATCAGGACGGACAGGGTATCGCCTTGCATCAACTGCATGCGGGACATGATGGCGGCAAGTTCGACATCCCTGGTGGCCCGGGCCATCCCATCCTGCAGAAGTGCGGCAATGACCGGAGAACGCTCGCAAAGCCGTACATGGCAGCCAAGGCTCGCCAGAATGAAGGCATCACGCCCCAGCCCGGCCGTACCATCCAGAACATTGGGCAGGCGCCCTTTGCTAACGCCACAGGCCTTGGCCACCATTTCACCCTGCCCACCCCCATGCGCCAGACGCCAGCGCAGGGTGCCCTGCACGAAATCCACACGCACCGGCCCGGGCAAAGGCTGCTCCAGTGCCTGCAAGGCCAATCCGTCAGCATCCAGTACCAGGGCAGCCTCATGCAGGCCCAGCAGTGACTCCAGTCCGCTACGCCGCTCGGGAAGGAGCTGCGGAACAAGCTGGAGCTGCTGCCCCCACTCTTGCGCAACAGGCATCAACGCGGAGTCCAGCACCAGCAGAGGCAAGGGCTGCTCCACCATCAGCCCCAGTTGATCCAGCCACCCCAGGCACTGAGCAGGATGAAGCCGCCGAAGGCAATGCGATACCAGGCAAAGATCGTGAAGTCATGGTTGGAGACATAGCGCACCAGCGCTTTCACCACCCAAAGCGCCACCAGAAAGGCAGCGATGAAGCCTATGGAAAAAACAGGGGCATCTTCCCAGAGAAACTCGTGCCGGTGCTTGTACACCGAGAGCGTGGTAGCACCCAGCATGGTGGGAATGGCCAGGAAAAAAGAAAACTCGGCCGCCGCCTTGCGTGAGAGCCCGAAGAAAAGCCCGCCAATGATGGTCGCACCCGAACGCGATGTACCAGGAATCATGGCCACACACTGGGCAAAACCGACCTTGAGGGCATGCTGCCAGGTCATGCTCTCGACCTCGGGCGCGGTAATCGCATGCTGACGCTTTTCTGCAAAGAGAATCAGGATGCCCCCGGCAACCAGCATGAAAGCCACCACCAGCGGATCGAACAGTCGTTCCTTGATGAAGTCGTGTGCAAAGAAACCGATGACTGCTGCCGGCATGAAGGCAACCAGCACATTGGCAACAAAACGCCTGTCATCTGCCCGCCCGGCAAAGAAGCCCTGTGTTACACGCACCAGTTTTTCCCGGTAAAGAAAGCAGATGGCCAGGATGGCGCCAAGCTGGATGGCAATCTCGAAGACAACACGTTTGTCTTCCGTCCAGAAATCCATGAGCTCAGCGGCAACGATGAGATGGCCTGTACTGGATACCGGAAGGAACTCCGTCAACCCTTCCAGGATGCCCATGATCAGGGCTTGCAGATACAACAGGAAATCCACGGACTACTTCTCCTCAATCTGAAGCGGCGAGCGGTAAGCTGCCTGGAACTCGGCCGGCATGCGCCGTACCCGTCCCTCCTTGATGTCGACGCACACCCACTGTGTACGCCCTCGAAACACGGTCACGCCATCAGCCGGCCGCAGGAACTGGTAAGCACGGCGAATGGAGAGGCGATCCGCATGCAGTATCCATGTGGCCAGCCAGATTTCTTCATCCAGAAAAGTGGGCTGCAGGTAATCCAGCTCATGACGGCGTGCCACCATGCCATGACCAAGCCGCTCATAGGCCACCTCGTCCAGACCCAGATGCCGGGAATGATCCCAGGCAATGTCCTCCAGCCAGCGCAGGTAGACCACATTATTGGTGTGCTGCATGACATCGATATGCTCGGGAAGCACGCGCACCCGCAGCACATGAGGCTCAGGGAAATCCCAGGCAGGGCTGTTCATGACTCTCTTCCCGGCAGTTTTTTCCAGACCTCGTCACGCAGATAGACGGGCAATGCCAACTCTGCCGACTGTGCCTGCCCCGCCGCCAAGGCAGCGAGCGCCAGCGGCACCACATCCTCGGCCGAGGGAAAAAGCGTGGCGTCCATACCAGCAAAGACACATTGCGACCGGAGAGCAGCCTCATGTACAGCAACACCGTTGCCGGCAAGAAAGAACTCACCACGCAATTTTTCCGGCAATGCCGTTGGCGAACAAAGATGGTCTACATCCAGGGGCTGCATGAGGCTGTCACGATATTCATAAGCGCCGGCATACACCTCGTCCATGCGCGCATCAAACACGGCCAGCACACGCGCAGCACCATGCACTCGCCAGGCGCCCTGTGCCAGCGTCTGCAGGCTGGAAACCGCAACCACAGGCAAGTCACGTGCAAATGCCAAGGACTGCACTGCAGCAGCAGCAATGCGCACCCCCGTAAAGGCGCCAGGCCCGCGACTGTAAGCCAGCACATCCACGGCAGAAAGCACGATACCTGCCTCTGCCAATACCTCATCAATCATGGGTAGCAGCAGCTCGGTCTGCAGCCGGGGAGCATGACGGAAACGGGAAATGACCCGCCCTTGCACATGCAGGGCAACAGAGCAGGCTTCCGTGGAGGTTTCAAGCGCAAGCAGTGTCATTCGTCATCGTATCCAGCAAGGCAAAAAATTCCCGTACCTCCTGCAAGTCACGTGTGCGCCGCATGGGTGGCAGGCTCTGCAGGAACAGGCGGCCATAAGGACGGCCAACCAGGCGCGGATCACAGACCATGAGCACACCGGTATCGGTTTCGTCACGGATGAGGCGCCCTGCTCCCTGCTTCATGGCAATGATGGCCCCCGGCAACTGGTAACTCACGAAAGGATTGCGGCCCCGTGCCTTCATGGCATCAATGCGGGCCGCCACCACCGGCTCACCCGGTGATGCGAAAGGCAGTTTGTCGATAATCACGCAGGAAAGTGCCTCGCCACGCACGTCCACGCCCTCCCAGAAACTGCCCGTGCCCAGCAGGATGGCATTGCCATGCTCACGGAAACGGCGCAGCAACTCACCCTTGGCCATACTGCCCTGTACCAGCAAGGGATATTCCAGGCGCCCGCGCAGCCAGTCTGCGGCCTCTTTCAGGGCACGGTGACTGGTAAAGAGCACAAAGGCACGCCCGCGACTCGCCTGCAACACTGGCAGCGAGGCCTCCAGCACGGACTGGGTGTATCCCGGATCACCGGTATCCGGCAAACCCCGCGGCACATAAAACAGTGCCTGCTTTTCGTAGGCAAAAGGACTGGGAAGTTGCAACGACTCCAGATCATCCAGGCCAAGTTGCGCAGAGAAATGCCGGAAGTCTTCGTGCACAGCCAGCGTGGCCGAGGTAAATACCCAGGCTGATTTGCGCGCGGTGACCATGTCACGGAAAGGCTTGGCGACATCCAGTGGTGTCCACTGGATCACAAAGCCTTTCTTGAAGGTTTCAAACCAGTGCACCTGGCTGGCCGGTGTTTCTCCCGTCAGCAGGATAAATTGCGCCAACAGGTCACCGGCACGGCGATGACAAGCCTCAAGACCCTTGCTGCGGGAACTGGCTGCCTCAAGGCAGGTCGCGAGATGATCCAGCGCCAGTCTTGCCGCCTCGATGGCGGGCGGCATATCAGGCCGTGTTGCCACCTCCGACCAGACACTCTTGCGGGCCTCGTCACCAAAGGCCAGACGCATGTCGGCCACGCGGTTTTCCAGTTGCGTAGAGGCATCCAGGATGGAACGCATCTCGCCAGCTGATTGCAGCATTTCACCCACCGCATCCTGCGCCAGCTCCATGAGCTGGCGGGACGAAAGGCTCTCGCCAAAGAACATGGAGGCGACTTCGGGCAACTGGTGCGCCTCATCAAAGATGACGGCTGTCGCATCGGGCAACAATTCACCGAAACCTTCTTCCTTGATGGCAATGTCGGCAAAGAAAAGATGGTGGTTGACCACCACGACATCCGATTCGGTGGCCTTGCGGCGCGCCTTCATCAGGGGGCACTCTTCCAGCAAGGGGCAATCCTGCCCGAGACAGTTGTCTGCCGTACTCGTGACCAGTGGCCAGACGCTGGCATCCTCCGGCAGATCAACCAGTTCGGCGATGTCACCACTGGCCGTGTGATGGGCCCACTCCGCAACCCGCTGCAACTCATGCACGGTCTGCTTGCTGGCAAAACGGCCATCTTCCAGATGCACCTGAAGACGATAAGGACAAAGATAATTGGCTCGTCCCTTCAGCAATGCCGTCCGTACCGATACACCCAGCGCCTTGAGCACCGATGGCAGGTCACGATGAAAAAGCTGGTCCTGGAGATTGCGCGTACCAGTAGAAATGATGACTTTCTCGCCCGACATGAGGGCAGGAGCAAGATAGGCATAGGTCTTGCCGGTACCCGTGCCGGCCTCGACCATGAGGATACTGTGCGCGTCCAGGGCGGAGGCAACGGCATCACTCATGGCAAGCTGGGCTTCGCGCGGACGAAAACCGGGGATATGCTGCGCAAGTCGCCCGCCCTGTCCGAGAATGTCCTGGCTTTGGAAAGAGGTCGTCATGACACGCCTTGGGGCTCGGAGAAAACGCGATTCTACCCCATGCCAACGGTTCACTAATGCCCGCATTTCACTGCTCAGCCATCATCCTTGCAGGTGGACGCGCCACACGCATGGGAGGACAGGACAAGGCCCTGCTTTCCCTGAGCGGCCGGCCCGTCATTGCTCACGTCCTGGAGCGCCTGCGCTCCCAAGTTGACGACATCATCATCAACTGCAATCGCAACGCCGAAAGCATGGCTGTCTTTGGCCACAGGCTGGTCGCAGACCCGTCTCCGGATTATCCGGGGCCACTGGCCGGCATTATTGCGGGATTACCTTATTGCCGACATGAACATGTACTGGTGGCACCCTGCGACATGCCTTTTCTACCCGTCGATCTCGTTACGGGTTTGTCAGCCTTGATGACTGAGGATATCGAGGTGGTCATCAGTCATGACGGCTCACGCCTGCAGCCACTCGTGATGCTGCTGCGGCGTAGCCTGGAAGATTCGTTGAGGGATTATCTGGCAAACGACGGGCACAAGGTTGAAAGCTGGTGCATGAGCCGGCAATTCGCCGTGGCGAGGTTTGATAATGCCCAAGCTTTCATCAACCTTAATACACTGGCTGAGCTGAAAGATGCCGAAGAAAAATGAGGGAGACAGAACCTCACCCGCTTCCTGAATGGGAAGCAGGAAAGGGAAAGAAAAAACCCCGCCGGAGCGGGGTTTTTCATGACTCAGGCAGCAGCCGGAGCAGCCTTCCTGGGACGACCACGACTTGTGGTCTTCTTTGCAGCAGGCTTTTTGGCAGCAGGCTTAGCTGCCGGCTTTGCAACGCGCTTGGCGGCAGGCTTTGCAGCAGCCTTGCGAACTGCGGGCTTGCGAGCAGCAGGCTTGCGTACAGCCTTGGGCTTTGCAGCCTTCTTGGCAGCAGCAGCAGCCTTGCGGGCAGCACGCTTCTGGGCAGCAGCGGCCTTGCGGGCAGCAGCCCGGTCAGCAGCCTTTGCACGAGCAGCTTCACGCTTGGCAATGGCACGCAGCTTGGCAGCAGCCTTCTTGGCAGCAGCCTTCACCTTGGCAGCAGCTTTCTTGGCAGCAGCTTTCACCTTGGCAGCATCAGCCTTGGCAATGCGCTTTTCAGCAGCCTTCTTGGCACGCTCGACAGCAGCGGCACGCTTCTTCTCAAGCGAAGCAGCCAGCTTGGCAACGCGTGCATCAGCAGCGGCCTTGGCCTTTTCCACAGCAGCGGACACCTTGGCCTTGGCCAGAGCGGCCTTGGCAACGCGAGCAGCACTGCGAGCAGACTTCACCTTGGCGGCAGCAGCAGCCTTCTTGGCGGGAGTCGTTGCAGCTTTGGCAGCAGCAGTAGCAGCGGTCAGAGCTGCAGTTGCCTTGGCAGCAGCTTCAGTTGCCTTGGCAGTTGCAGCGGTGGTTACGGGGGCGGCACGGCGAGCAGCAGGCTTGCGGCCCGGCTTCTTCGCAACAGCTTTCTTCGTGGATCGAGCCATTGAAGGATCTCCTCCTGAGTTTTGAGATGCGAATTACATATACTACAGGAAAGAAAATTAGCACAAAAAAAAAGCAGGCGGTACAAATAACAAGCAGTTGGAACCGTTTTTTGCCATTTTTTTTGAAAAAAATTCAATAAACGGGGATTTTTTACCAAATGAAACCTGATTTCAGTCCGGAATGACTCTGCATTATCCCGATGAGAGAGAAAAACAACCTGATCATCAAAGTCTCATTTTGTCTTTTCACGGAAGCCAATCCGGTCTTCAGAAAGTTTTAAAAACCGCCTTTGACGTTTCAATGACACCCCGGCGGGATTCGATTAATCCGGTTTTTCCTCCTCAGAAACATTCTGACCAACCCCGGAATGAGACTCCTGAGAAAGGGGGAAACAGTTTTCTCACCCGGTTTTAATCCTGCTGCCCATGTTTGCTGCCGCACATTTACAGGTCGCTTTTCTGTCCTTAATTGTCCATTCCCGAACCTTTGAACCGGAGGAGTAGCCTTCGGAAATCTGCCGACAAACAAAAAGGCGCAGCCTCGAAAGAACTGCGCCTTTGTTACCGACAGAAACACATCCAGAACGTTCAGCTCTGCAGATGAGCCTCCAGATGGGGCGTCACCAACCGGGCAAGCAGTGCAACATGATCCGGATGAGCATTCAGCGCCGGTATGTACTGATAGCTTTTCCCACCGGCCGCCAGGAAACCTTCCCGGTTTTGCAATGCAATCTCTTCCAGGGTTTCCAGGCAGTCTGCCGCAAAGGCCGGGCACACGACCTGAACGGAATCCACGCCGGAACTTGCCCACTCCTGCAGCAGCACATCCGTATACGGCTGCACCCAGGGCTGGGCACCAAAACGTGACTGGAAGCTGCAAGCCCAACTGCCGTCCGGCAAGTCCAGAGCTTTGGCAACCAATCGTGCCGTTTCGCGACAACGTTCAGGATAGGGATCACCCTTGTCGGCATAGGGCTGCGGAATGCCATGAAAGGAAAGAAGCAGCCGTGAAGACACGCCATGAAGCTGCTGATGTGCCCTGATTGATGCTGCAAGTGCCGCAATGTAGAGAGGGTGAGAGAAGTAATCCTTGATGATGGTCAATGCCGGGAGGTTGCGCCGGGTTGCCGTCCAGCGCTGTACGGCATCGTAGACCGGGGCGGTGGATGTGGCCGAATACTGGGGAAAGAGCGGTAGTACCACCAGCTTCTCCACACCGGACTGGCACAGGGAATCGAGTGCAGCAGGCAGTGATGGCTGTCCATAGGTCATGCCGGGTACAACGTGGACATCAACATCCGGCATGGAGGCACGCAACACATCAGCAAGACCGGCACACTGCTCACGCAGGATACGACGCATGGGCGAATCTTCTTCCCATATTGTCTGGTACAGATGCGCCACACGACGCGGCCGGAACGGAAGGACAAAAAGATTCAGGATCAGCCACCACAAAGGGCGAGGCAGCTCGATTACCCGCGAATCGGAAAGAAACTCCCTGAGATAGCGGCGTACGGCAGAAGGCGTCGCAGCATCCGGTGTACCCAGATTGACCAGCACCACCCCCAGACGGGGGCGAGACAATGCAGACATGAAAACCTCATAGCGGATGCAGCGATGCCCGATTTAAGCAAATTCAGCCGGCGCCAAGAAGGGAAAGGACAGGAAGAGCGTCTTTGATAACCCTGTGACCATCTCAAAACGGATGTAGCCTGAAAAGCAGAACGCCGTGCATGGCACGGCGTTCCGGAAGGCAGGAATCCTTCTTCTTATATATGGCTGATATATAGAAGGAAGAAATCAACCCAGAATGGCAAACAGGCTGGCTGCAATGGCATCGACGGAGCCAACACCCTCAATGCGGGCATACTTGGGCGCATGGCCCTGCCCGGCAGTTGCGAGCTTCTGGTAGAAGCCAACCAGTTGCTTGGTCTGCGTGTGATAGATGTCCAGGCGCTTCCTGACGGTTTCTTCCTTGTCGTCGTCACGCTGTACCAGATCATCGCCTGTCACATCGTCTTTGCCAGCCGCCTTGGGCGGGTTGTACTTGACGTGATAGACGCGACCGGAGGCCGGATGCACACGGCGCCCGGAAAGACGCTCGATGATCTCGGCGTCATCCACATGGATTTCGATGACATGATCAATATCGACACCCGCCTCGATCATTGCCTCTGCCTGGGGGATCGTGCGCGGAAAACCGTCAAAGAGAAAACCGTTCTTGCAATCCGGCTCGGTAATGCGGTCCTTGACCAGGCCAATGATGATGTCATCGGAAACCAGTCCACCCGCATCCATGATCTTTTTGGCAGCAAGCCCGAGTTCCGTGCCGGCCTTGACGGCAGCACGCAGCATGTCGCCGGTGGAAATCTGGGGAATGCCGTATTTCTGCATGATGAGCTGTGCCTGTGTGCCTTTTCCGGCACCGGGCGCTCCCAGGAGGATGATGCGCATGGTGGTTGTCACTCCAGAATCATCGAAAAGTTGAAAAGCGAATTCGGGATGGCGGACACGGCCCAAGTTCATGGATGCAAGGGCTCGAATGTCAACGCAAAACAAGGAAGGGCGCAAAGATACACGCGCCCTACCCCAATCTCAAGCCGGGATATTCGGCAATAACCAGTAAAATTCATTTAAATCAAATACTTACTTTCTCTCATTACTAATCAGCAACTCCACGCTGTGCAGGCTTCCGCTCATACGCACGGGAACCGCGACAGCTTCGAGGTCACCTGCCTGTGCCTCCGGGCCTCCATGCCGGGAAATACGGGCCGTCACGGCGACCTCGGGAACATCAGAAAGCTTGAGGGTAGGCATGACACTGCTGCTGTCATCCAGCTCTACCGTAAAGGGCAAGTCCGCCGCCCGACGCTTGACCACGGCCACCGGCATGGGAGGGCCCTGCAAGGCGCGGGCAAAGACATAGACAACATCATCCGGAGCAAAGCGGCCGGCAAGACTGCGGTCCACCGCGATACGCACGCGCAACTTTGTAGCAGCAACCGACTTGTCGCCAGCAACCGGTTCAGGCCGGGATACCATTGCCTGACTGAGGCGGGCGCGTGCCGATGCCAGTGTTTCCGCAATCTGTCCTCCCATGGAGGAGTCGGACGATGCCTGTCGTGCCTGCCGCAAGGCCTGCAAACGCTCCAGTGCAGCAATCGCCGTACTGTAATCTGCGCTGCGATAAGCCCCCAGACCCAGCAACAACAGTGCACCTTCATGCTCTGGCTGCTGTGCCACCACTTCCTGCAAAAGACGGCGACCAAGCTCATCCAGTTGCCCTTCATTACTGAAAATGCGGGCCTGTGCATACGCCACCTTGTACCGTGCCTCGGCAGGCTCCTTGCGCCAGGCATGCTCGAAGGCAATCTGGGCAGCCTGGGGCATGTCGAGCTGAACATAACTCATGCCCAGCATGAACCAGCCTTCGGCGTTCTCAGGCTGCTTCTGTAGCCTGTCCTGCAGGACACGAATGAAATCGCCCAAGGTGCGGTCACGATTTTCATCAGCGGAGGGCACCTCACCCTGCAACATGCGATCCAGCGTGGGGCCCATTTCCGAACGCAACTGCCACCACTCGGGCAGCCCCTTGGGAGCGGCTACGGTGTAATAAAGAACAATGGCCAGAAAGGGCACCAGCAACAGAACCAGCCAACCGACCAGACGATAACGGGGGGCATTGGTTACCACACCAGCTTGCGCAGTATCCAGAGCCAGCAGATTGCGTTGCAGCTCAGTGCGCAGCTCAGCCAGTGTTTCCGCATCAATACGCCCTTCTGCCTCGTCTTTCTCGAGTTCCTGCAAGCGCTCATGGAAAACGCGACGATTCAGGTCGAGCAGGCTGGTTTCATCCGCACGGCCATTACGCCAGAGAGGTAAAGCCAGCAACAAGGCCGTGAGAGCGGCCAGCAGAAGGGCAAAGAACCAGAAAAGCATCATGACAGGCAATCAGGGTTGGGAATTCGGATCATCAAGCAGCGTCGCCAGACGGCGGCGCTCCTCTTCGGAAAGCGGCAACGGTGCTGCTGGTTTGCGACGCACTCGCCACAACAATATGAAAGCCACGACAACCAGCAAAAGAAACGGGCCGAACCAGAGCAGCACGGTGCCCGCACGCAAAGGCGGGCGGTAGGTGATGAAATCCCCGTAGCGGTCGACGAGATAAGCACGAATCTCGGCATCAGAACGGCCATCGCGTAAAAGCTGCCAGGTACGGTTGCGCAAATCCTTGGCAACCTCGGCATCGGATCCGGAAAGATTCTGGTTCTGACATTTGGGGCAACGCAATTCGTCGATCAGGGAACGGTAGCGCTGCTCTTGCAGGGGTGACTCGAATTCGTAGACATCAATCGCCGACCAGGCCGGTGCCGACAACAGCATCAGCACCAGAAAAAATCCCTTCATGGCACGATCTCCTTGTCCGCTGGCAGATCACGCCCAGCCACCAGCGCTTCATAACGTGGCTTGAGCACACGCTGCCAGTTCTGCGGATCAAGCACTCCCACAAATCGGTAGCGAATATGGCCATCCGCATCCAGCAGATAGGTTTCGGGAGCGCCGTACACGCCAAGATCCAGTCCCAGGTCGCCTTTATCGTCAAACACCGAGAACAGGAAAGGGTCGCCATGCAGGGACAGGTATTGCTGCGCGGCCTCGCGGTAATCCTTGTAGTTCACGCCCACAATCGGCACGCCAAGGGACTTCATGTGCATGAGTACGGGATGTTCGACCAGACAGGACACGCACCAGGTTGCCCAGACATTCAGTACGGTCACCTGCCCTTTCAGGTCAGCCACACCCAGCATGCGTTGCGGGTCGGCAAGCGATGTCAGGTGGAACTCCGGCACGGGTTTGCCGATGCGGGCCGAAGGCAGCTCTGTGGGATCCGTTCCCAGCCGGCTGCCAAGCAGAATGGCCAGCACAATGAAAACCAGCAGTGGAGCAGCATACAAGGCAATGCGCCATGGCTTTTTCATTGCTTACTCTCCGCTGGATTCAGCTTTGCGACGTAGGCGGTAACGACGGTCACTAGCAGCTACCGCTGCCCCCAGCGCCATGAAAATCGGCCCCAGCCACAACCAGCGCACAAAAGGCTTGTAATAAAGGCGGACAGCCCAAGCCTGGCCATCGGCCGAGTCGTCCAGCGGCTCACCCAACGCCACGTAGAGATCGCGGAAAAGGCCGGCATCAATCGCTGCCTCCGTCATCGTGTTGCGCTGCACATTGTAGATGCGCTTTTCCGGATGAAGGAAACGCAGGAACTCGCCGTTGCGCAGCACCTCGACCTCTCCTCGTCGAGCCGTAAAATTGGCACCGGTACGTTCACCCACACCGCGAAACACAAACGTATAAGGGCCTTCCTGCACACGATCACCGGGGGCCATGCGCAGGTCACGCTCGATGCTGTAATGCGATGTCAGTGCAACGCCAATGACCATGATGACCAGCCCCAGATGCGCCAGTTGCATGCCCACATAACCGCGCGACAGGCGCCGAAGCCCTGCCCATATGCCGGCTTTTGCCGTGCGCACCTTGAGGGTGACATCCCTCAGCAGGGCAATCAGCACCGCAAACGACAAGGTGCAGGACACCGTCACCATGACGGAGGTACTGCCAAACCACAGCAAGGGCGCGACAACGCCCAGCAACACGCCCAAAAGCAGGATCAGACCATAAGGACGCAGCAGGCGAGCAGCCTCATGACGCTTCCAGTTGGCTTGCGGACCGACACCCAGAAAAAGCAGGAGCACCAGCGTCAAGGGCGTGAAGAGCAGATTGAAGTACGGAGGGCCCACGGAAATCTTGCCGATGTCAAAGGCATCGGCCACCAGCGGGAAAAGTGTCCCCAGCAGCACGACTGTCGTCGCCACCAGCAGCAGCAGGTTGTTGGCCAGCAGGAACATTTCACGCGACACCAGCTCATAGCGTGACTCGCTGGAAAGCGCACCGGCACGGGCCGCAAACAGTGCAAGGGAACCACCGACCACGACGGTGAGGATGCCCAGCACGAAAAGGCCGCGTGAAGGATCGGAGGCAAAGGCATGCACCGAAGTCAGCACGCCGGAACGCACGAGGAAGGTACCGAGCAGGCTGAGTGCAAAGGCAATGATGGCCAGGAGCACTGTCCAGGCCTTGAAGACGCCACGCTTTTCCGTGACGGCCAGCGAATGCAGCAGTGCCGTACCCGCCAGCCAGGGCATGAAGGAGGCATTTTCCACCGGGTCCCAGAACCACCAGCCGCCCCAGCCCAACTCGTAATAGGCCCACCAGGAACCCAGTGCAATTCCCAGTGTCAAAAATCCCCAGGCAGCCAAGGCCCAGGGACGAGACCAGCGCGCCCAAGCCGAGTCCAGGCGCCCGCCCATGAGGCCGGCCAGGGCAAAGGCAAAGGGCACGGCAAAACCGACATAGCCCATGTAAAGCATGGGTGGGTGAATGATGAGGCCGATATCCTGCAACAGGGGATTGAGGTCATTGCCATCGGGTGGGAAGTCCGGCAACAGGCGATCAAACGGATTGGATGTCAGCAGGATGAAAAGCAGGAAGGCAACGCTCACGGCACCAATAATGGCAATCACCTTTGCCGTCATGTCCTGCGGCAGGCTGCGGCTGAACCGTGCCACCGCCGCTGACCATCCAGCCAACACCAATGCCCACAGCAGCAGCGAACCTTCATGCCCGCCCCAGACTGCCGAAATCTTGTACCAGACCGGCAACTGCGTATTGCTCTGTCGCGCCACGTAATCAATGGTGAAGTCGTTCTGCAGGAAGCCGGCCGTCAAGGCCGCAAAGGAAAACAGCAGAAGGAAAAACTGGAGCCAGGCGGCATTACGGGCAACTGACTGGGCCGCCGGATGGCGAACCCATACGCCATATATAGGAAGAAGCGTTTGCGCGACAGCCACGACCAGGGCCAGTACCAGCGCAAAATGGCCAAGCTCGACGAGCATCAGCAACTCCGGCAAATCAGGGAAAAGAGCTGCCAGCGGACACGCCGCACAGCCGGCGCCATCATACGCAGGCACCCTCTCATGTCCAGCCACAGGCTTGTAACACTCCAGCCCTTTTGCCGGCCGGTCACTAGCCTCTGGGAGCCTGCCCAAACCATAACATTTGGAAACATTTGCAGCTTGGCTGCAACCGGGCCGTCAGGATTGCCCTGATACAATGCCCCCGCCTCGCCGGTCACCGGCGATGGCTGAATCCTTGCCGAAGCAGGCCGGCTGCACAGAGCCCGCACGGTACGGGTTTCACCCACTCAAGGACTGTCAAATTCATGCGCAAGCACTCTTTCAGCCGTGACGATCTCCTGGCTTGTGGCCACGGCGAGATGTTCGGCCCCGGCAATGCCCGTCTCCCCCTTCCCAACATGCTGATGATGGATCGCGTGGTGAACATCACCGATGAGGGTGGCACTTTCGGCAAGGGAGAAATCATTGCCGAACTGGATATCCGCCCTGACCTCTGGTTCTTCGGCTGCCATTTTGAAAGTGATCCGGTCATGCCGGGCTGCCTGGGTGTGGATGCCATGTGGCAACTGCTGGGTTTCTGGCTGGCCTGGCGCGGCAACCCCGGCCGCGGCCGTGCCTTGGGTGCCGGTGAAATCAAGTTCTTCGGCCAGGTGCTGCCCGAGCACAAAAAAGTCACTTACCACCTGCATATCAAGCGTGTGGTCGAGCGCAAGCTCGTGGTCGGCATCGCCGATGCCTCCATGTACGTGGATGGCCGCGAGATTTATTCCGCGCAGGACCTGCGCTGCGGACTGTTCACCAGCACCGACGATTTCTAGGCGACTGCTTTCCGGGCCAGACAGGCAGGCCCGGAGACTCACGGCATCGGAAGATGCCGGTAACGCAAGCCGGAACTGCACCGGATTTGCGGGGCCGGGGAGAAACCCCGGCCCGCCAGACAATAACGCAGGGGAGAAAGGCCATGCCTTTCTGCACCACCAATTTACCGAGGGGATGGAGTCATGCGTCGCGTCGTAATCACCGGTCTGGGCATCGTCTCCAGCCTGGGCAATGACAAAGCCAGTGTCAGCGAAAGCCTGCGCCTCATGCGCTCCGGCATACGCGCCAATGTGGTCTATGCAGAGATGGGCTTCCGCAGCCAGATCAGCGGCACACCCGACATCGATCTGGATGCCCTGATCGACCGCAAGGACAAGCGCTTTGAAGGCCCTGCCGCTTCCTATGCCCATATCTCCCTGCAGCAGGCGATTGCCGACGCCGGGCTCCCGGCCGAACTGGTTTCCAACCCCCGCACCGGCCTGATTGCAGGCAGTGGCGGTGCCTCCACCGCCAATGTCGTGGATTCCGCCGACATTGCCCGCAGCAAGGGCATCAAGCGCATCGGCCCTTACATGGTGCCCCGCACCATGAGCAGCACGGTCTCCGCCTGCCTGTGCACGGCATTCGAGATCAAGGGCATCAACTATTCGATTTCCTCTGCCTGTGCCACCAGCGCACATTGCATCGGCAGCGCAGTCGAACAGATACAGCTCGGCAAGCAGGACATCATGTTTGCCGGCGGTGGCGAAGAAGAACACTGGACCCTGTCCTGTCTTTTCGATGCCATGGGCGCAATGTCCAGCAAATACAACTCTGCGCCGGCAACGGCATCACGCGCTTATGACGCCAATCGCGATGGCTTCGTGATTGCCGGCGGCGGTGGCATGGTGGTGCTGGAGGAATACGAGCATGCCGTGAAGCGTGGTGCGAAAATCTATGCCGAAGTCGTCGGTTACGGTGCCACCTCCGACGGTTACGACATGGTCGCTCCCAGTGGCGAAGGCGCTGCGCGCTGCATGAAGATTGCCATGTCCACCGTGGACAGCCCCATCGACTACATCAACGCACACGGCACCTCCACGCCGGTTGGCGACCTCGCCGAACTCAAGGCCATTCGTGAAGTCTTTGGCGACAAGGCTCCGAAGATCAGCTCCACCAAATCAATCTCCGGCCACTCGCTGGGTGCGGCCGGCGTGCAGGAAGCCATCTACTGCCTGCTCATGCTGGAAGAAGACTTCATTGCCGGCTCCGCCAATATCGAAACTCTGGACCCGCAGGCCGAAGGCCTGCCCATCGTCCGCCAGACCATTGCCAATGCCGGCCTCCGGACCATCATGTCCAACAGCTTCGGCTTCGGCGGCACCAATGCCACGCTGGTGATGCGCAAAGTCTGATTTCGCCCGCCATAAAAAAGGGAATTACATACTTGATTCCCTGAACACCAAACTCAGGCTAATTCGTCATTCCGGCGAAAGCCGGAATCCATGTTGCGTGGGGAAAATCACCGTCGCATGGGCCTTGCCAGGACGACAGTTTTGGCAGGCAAGGCAGGCAAGTCTATAAATCCCATAAAAAAAGCCGCGAAACATCGCGGCTTTTTTTATGGCTCATGACAGCAACAGCCGTCATCCCTTCTCTACGGCATCATCACTCCAGCCAGAAGCTCCCATCCGGAATTCCGTCTGCCAGGATATCGATGCCGGCTACTGCCAGAAGCTGATCACCGGCAAACACGAGTGGCAGCCGCTCCCTTTCCCACGGAGGAATGGCAGCGGACTGCAAGAGCGTCCGCAATTCGCGCAGATGGCCACGATGGCGTATGTGCTCACCACCGCGACGATAACGTACAAGCAGCATAGTGCCGGCCAACGCCGGCGCTGCTGACAGGTGACGCTCGTCAGGCAGCAGCAAAGGCAATGCAGGATGCCAGACCTGCTGCCAGTCATGGGGAACGGGCTGCAACGGCGTCATCGCATAAAGCCCATCGCGGTAACGCCGGATCTCACAGTCAGGCCATGCCAGCAGAGGCCTAGCCTCTTCACGGGCAAATGCCACTTCATCCAGGATTCTTTCCAGCTGCTTTTCATCAGGGAAAGTGAATCCCCGACTGCCCAGCCAGTGACGCAAGAGCAAGCGCTGACGGGCATTGCCCAGACTTTTTCCTTCCAGTGAGCGCAACACCGAAACACTCAGGCGGCCCTGCTCATCAATGGCATCAGCCGCCATCTGTACTGCCATTTCCTGCAGGAGACCATCAGCCTCCTGCAGGCGCAGGGCAGTGGCCGCCAGCGTGGCAGCGGCAGCAGGCCAACGCTCACCCAGAACAGGGAAAACGGCATGGCGCAGATAATTGCGGTCCAGGCGCATGTCCTGATTCGACTCATCCTCTATCCAGACAAGTCCATGCTCTGCAGCATGACTGGCAAGATGCTGGCGAGACAATCCCAGGAAAGGGCGCCATTGCGGCACAGACTGTGGCGGCAATGCTTGTGCGGAGGGCTGTGTCGACGATGGAATGCTGCTGACAGACTTCATTGCACCCAGCCCGGTAAGGCCGCTCCCGCGCAGGAGGCGAAACAGCACGGTCTCTGCCTGATCATCCCGGTGCTGGGCGAATATCAAGGCATCGCCGGTTCGCAAACACTCTGCCAATGCCTGTCGACGGGCATCACGGGCAGCCGCCTCCAGGCTGGGCTGCGTCCGCACAGTGACATGGCGCACAGTCAGGCCGACGCCAAGCATCCTGCACACCCTCTCGGCATGTTCGGCCCAATCATCGGCATTCGGACTCAGCCCGTGATGCACATGCACGGCATGTACGGCCAATCCCAATGCTGGAGCAACAGTAGCCAGCGCATGCAGCATCACGGTGGAATCCAGTCCACCGGAAAACCCCAGCACAAGACGGCGAACGCCAGCACCGGCAGCCATCTGCTCTTGCAGGAATTTCTTCAGGGCATGTTCAGGCATGTGTTCATCCACCACGAAAAACGCCGGCATCTGCCGGCGCTTTCGGTCATGTCATCTGGTGTGCTTTTTCTCACCAGAGCAGCATGGGGGCTACTACTGGATACCGTAGCCCATGAGTCGCTCATAGCGGCGTTCCAGCAGCACGGCATCATCCATCACACGCAATTTCTTGAGCTGGCGCAGCAGGGCCTTGCGCAGATTGTCTGCCATCAGGTCGATGTCGCGGTGCGCTCCCCCCAAGGGTTCCTTGACGAGTTCGTCCACAAGCTCCAGGGACTTGAGACGCTCGGCAGTCAGCCCCATGGCCTCGGCAGCCTCGGGCGCCTTGTCGGAGGTTTTCCACAGGATGGAGGCACAACCTTCAGGTGAAATCACGGAATACGTGCTGTACTGCAGCATGAGCAGGCTGTCACACACGCCAATGGCAAGCGCACCACCGGAGCCACCTTCACCGATGACGGTAGAAATGATGGGCGTCTTGAGTCGCGACATCACGGCAAGATTACGGGCAATCGCTTCCGACTGCCCGCGCTCCTCGGCATCAATACCCGGATAGGCACCCGGAGTATCGATGAAGGTCAGCACAGGCATCCTGAAGCGTTCGGCCATTTCCATGAGGCGCAATGCCTTGCGATAGCCTTCCGGCTTGGGCATGCCGAAATTGCGGCGCACCTTCTCTTTGACGTCACGCCCTTTCTGATGACCAATCACCATGACTGGCTCACCCTGGAAGCGTGCCGTCCCACCCACGATGGCAGCATCGTCGCCAAAGACACGATCACCGTGGAGCTCATCGAAATCGGTAAAAAGCCGCTCTACATAATCCAGCATGTAAGGGCGCTTGGGATGACGGGAAATCTGCGAGACCTGCCAAGCCGACAGGCTGGAGAAGATCTCTTCAGTAAGCTTGATGTTCTTGCTTTGAAGGCGCCCGATTTCTTCTTCTATGTTGAGACCGGTGCCGGAACCTACCAGCTTGAGACCTTCGATCTTTGCCTCAAGCTCTGCAATCGGTTGTTCAAAATCCAGATAGTTAGGATTCATGTATTTTTATCCTGATCCCTGCCGGCCCGGGATACCGGGCCTCTGGCGTCATTCGTGCGGGTAGGCACGTGGGGAAAGCAATGGTAATGGCAGCTTTCCTGAGAACCTGTTCAAAGTCCGGCCAAGTCTAACCGCCTGAACGGGGGGATGCGAATCGGCTGTCTGGCCGTATTTGCTGCAATTTGTTGCATGGCCCAGAGCATGGATGACCCGCGTGGATCATCCCTTGCGCCCCTTAGTAAAGAACCTCTACCGCCTCGCTTCCATACTGCTGACGCAGGCGTTTGAGCAGTTCATCAGAGGCCTGTACCCGCCAGCTGTCCCCCAGACGCAGGGTCGCTGCCGCCTGGCTGCCACGATAACGCACCCGTACCGGGCAACCCCCGCCTTCGGCCAGCCGGTGGGCAGCCAGCAACTGCTGCAGCTCCTGGGCAAACCTTCCGCCCAAGCGCGCGCCATCAAGCGACAACTCCAGTCCACGGCTACGAGCTGCACGTGCCTCGGCCAGACTCATGATCTTGCGCACGGACATCTTGAGGCCGCCGGCATAATCATCATGGCTGACCTCACCTTCCACCACGATGACCGTATCCTTGACCAGCAGATGACGGAACTGCTCGTAGCTGTCCCCGAACAGGCCGGCTTCGATACGCCCGGTCCGGTCATCCAACTGGACAAAAGCACGCGATCCCCTCATGCCTTTCTGGATGCGCGTGGCAAGTACCAGCCCCGCCACAGTCGTGGTCACGCCACGCCGTGTCGGCTGCAAATCCGAAAGCCGCTGCTCGACAAAACGGGCAAGCTCGCTTTCGTACTGGTCAATCGGATGCCCTGTGAGAAACAGCCCCAGTGTTTCCTTCTCCGCCATCAGGCGCTCATCGTCCGTCCAGGGAATGGCCTCGGCAAACTCCCCACTTGGGGCCGCATCCACGACATCACCAAAAAGATCGACAATGCCGGCATCAGCATTGCGGGCCTGCTGTTCAGCCGCTGCCACAGCTTCATCCAGCGATGCCATGATCACTGCGCGGTTGGGCCCCAGTGCATCCAGAGCACCCGCCCGCACCAGTGCTTCCAGCGTACGCTTGTTGCATTTGCGAAGATCAATGCGGCGACAGAATTCAAAAAGGTCCTTGAACGGACCATCGGCATCGCGAGAACCTACGATGCTTTCCACCGGGCCTTCGCCCACGCCCTTGATGGCGCCAAGACCATAGACAATGGCACCGTTGTCCCGGGTGACGAACTTGAAGTGCCCGTGGTTGACGTCAGGCAACTCAATCTTGAGCTTCATCTCGCGACATTCCTCAATGAACGTCACGATCTTGTCCGTATTGTGCATTTCAGACGAGAGCACGGCCGCCATGAATTCGGCCGGATAATGCACCTTGAGCCAAGCTGTCTGATAAGACACCAAGGCATAAGCCGCAGAGTGCGACTTGTTGAAACCGTAGCCCGCGAATTTTTCCATCAGGTCGAAGATGTGGCCGGCAAGATCCTTGTCGATCTTCTTTTCCTCGGCACCGGCCATGAACTTCACGCGTTCCTTGGCCATTTCTTCCGGCTTTTTCTTGCCCATGGCGCGGCGCAGCATGTCAGCACCGCCCAGCGAATAGCCCGCCATGACCTGGGCAATCTGCATCACCTGTTCCTGGTAGACGATGACGCCGTAAGTGGGCTTCAGCACCGGCTCCAGCGATTCATGCTGGTACTGCGCATCCGGATAGGCAACCGGAGCACGGCCATGCTTGCGATTGATGAAGTCATCCACCATGCCGGACTCCAGCGGACCCGGCCGGTAGAGCGCCACCAGAGCGATAAGGTCTTCAAAACTGGAGGGCTTGAGCTTCTTCAGCAGCTCTTTCATGCCACGGGATTCAAGCTGGAAAACCGCCGTGGTCCGCCCTTCCTGCAACAGCTTGTAGGAGGCAATGTCATCCAGTGGCAATGCCATGATGTCCAGTACGGGCTCACCACGGGCAGCACGCTTGCCATTGATGTCCTTGAGGGCCCAGTCAATGATGGTCAGCGTACGCAGGCCAAGGAAGTCGAACTTCACAAGGCCGACTTTTTCCACATCGTCCTTGTCATACTGGCTAACCCAGCGCCCTTCTTCGTCACAGAAAACCGGTGTGAAGTCTGTCAGCTTGCCGGGAGCAATCAGCACACCACCGGCATGCTTGCCGACGCCGCGCGTGATGCCCTCCAGCTTGGTCGCCATCTCCCAGATTTCCAGCGCACTTTCGTGGTCACTGACATCCGGCTTGCTGAGCAGCTCGTCGAGTTGCGGTTCTTCCTTGCGTGCCTGCTCCAGTGTTATGCCGGGTGTGAAGGGAATAAGCTTGGAAATACGGTCCGCAAGGTTATAGGGCTTGCTCTGCACACGCGCCACGTCACGTACGACAGCCTTGGCCGCCATGGTGCCGAAGGTGATGATCTGTGACACGGCCTCACGGCCGTAATTGTTTGCCACATACTCAATGACGCGATCACGTCCGTCCATGCAGAAATCGACGTCAAAGTCGGGCATGGAAACACGCTCGGGATTCAGGAAACGCTCGAAGAGAAGGTCATAGGGCAAAGGATCAAGGTCAGTGATTTCCAGCGCGTAGGCCACCAGAGACCCCGCACCCGAACCACGGCCCGGGCCGACCGGCACGCCGTTGTTCTTGGCCCAGCGGATGAAGTCCATCACGATGAGGAAGTAGCCGGCAAACCCCATCTCGTTGATGATTTTCAGCTCGAATTCCAGGCGGTCCGTATAAATCTTGCGACGTTCGGCATGATCAGGAGCCGAAGCATCCAGCAGCCCGCGCAAACGGTCTTCCAGGCGCTCGCGCGAATGCTGTACGAAATATTCGGCAATGGTCATGCCGGCAGGCACGGGATAATCCGGCAGGAAATTCTTCCCAAGCTCCAGATCCAGCGTGCAGCGGCGTGCTATTTCCAGCGTGTTTTCCAGCGCCTCGGGGATATCGGAGAACAGCTCTGCCATCTGCTCCGGCGACTTCAGGTACTGCTCCTCCGTGTAGTCCTTGGGGCGACGCGAGTCGCCCAGCACATAGCTCTGCGCGATGCAGACCCGGACTTCATGCGCCTCGAAATCATCGGGTGCAAGAAAACGCACGTCATTGGTTGCAACCACCGGACATTGCAGCTCACCGGCTAGCGCCACGGCATGGTGCAGGAAGTCTTCATCACCTTCGCGCCCGGTGCGGGTCAACTCCAGATAAATCCGCTGCGGAAAAACCTGCATCCAGCGCTGGAGGCGGGGAGTTGCCTGCTGCATGTCGGACCCCAGCAGGGATGCACCCACATTGCTGCGCTTTCCCAGCAGCAGGATGACTCCTTCACTGGCGGCATCCAGCCATTCGCGCTGCAGGGTGACCTCCCCCAGTTCTTTGCCTTCGACGTAACCTCTGGAAATAACCTGGATGAGATTGCCGTAACCCTTCTCGTTCATGACAAGGGCCGTAACGTCGTAACGCTCGTCACCTTCGCGGATGACAAGATCGGCGCCAAAGACCGGCTTGATCCCCTTGCCCTGTGCACCGTTATAGAACTTGACCAGGGCATACAGGTTCATCAGGTCCGTCACGGCCACCGAAGGCATGCCGGCACTTGCCGTTGCCGCCACCAGTTCCGGAATACGGACAATGCTGTCCTTGAGCGAAAATTCGCTGCGTACGTGGAGATGAACGAATCCTGTCATCTCGATACTCCCTCCAGCCTTTTTGCCAAAGCCTCGCGTACCGGGGCAAAAGAGCGGCGATGCTCGGGAATCGGCCCCAGGCGACTCAGCGCCGAAAAATGCTCCGCCGTGGGATAGCCTTTGTGCTTGGCAAAACCGTATTCCGGATAGCGCTCATGCAAGACATCCATCTCGGCATCCCGTGCCACCTTAGCAAGAATGCTGGCTGCACTGATGGCAGCCACTCGTGCATCGCCCTTGACCACTGCCGTTGCCGCACAGGGAAAATTCGGAGTGCGGTTGCCATCCACAAGCACATGTTGCGGTGCGATCAACAGACCAGCGACAGCACGCTGCATGGCCACCATGGTGGCACGCAAGATATTGAGCTCGTCGATCTCGTGCGGGTCGCAGCGCCCGAGTGAAAAACACAGGGCTTTTTCGCGAATCTCCAGAGCCAGAGCCTGTCTTTTCCTGTCTGTCAGTGCCTTGGAGTCCGCAAGACCGGCAATCGGCTTTGTGGGATCAAGAATGACAGCCGCTGTCACCACGGCGCCGACCAGAGGTCCACGACCCACCTCGTCAACACCTGCTACCAACAGGCCGTCAAGAACAGGCAATTCGGGGAAAAACATATCTTGCACGGCTCTCCTGCCCGCCATCATGCATTCTCCTGTGGCAAGCGCCCTGTTTTCTGCAGAAGGCGAACCAGTGCATCTGCTGCCTGCACATCTGCATGACGACTCAGTTTTCCATGCAGTTCTGCAAATCGCTGCAAGCGCCCTTTCCGGTAAATGTCGTCCTGCAGCCAGCGCAAGGTTTCTGCAGCAATCGCCTCCGGGCTTGCTGCCAACTGCAACAACTCCGGCACCAGTTTCTCGCCTGCCAGCAGGTTGGGCAGGCTCACATAGGGCGTCTTGACCATCAGGCGGGCAATCAGCCAAGTCAGCCAGTGCAGGCGATAAGCCACTACCATGGGTTTTTTCAGGAGCATGGCCTCCAGTGTGGCTGTCCCGGAAGCCAGCACGACAGCATCGGCAGCACTCATGACCAACCGCCCCACTCCCGCCCCTGCTCCCAGGCCCGGGCTGTCATCAAAAACCTGGGCCGTGAGCCCGGCTGCGGCGAGCTGCATCTCGATATCGGCACGACGGGCAGCGTTGATGGCTGGAATGATGAAGCCAGCATGTGGGCGTTGTTGCTGAATCAGTTTTGCCGCCGCAAACAACCCCGGCGCAATGCGGCTGATCTCGCCACTGCGGCTACCAGGAAGAAGGGCAATGTATTCGCCTGCGGCCTGCAGCCCGAGTTGAGCACGTGCAGCAGTCGTGTCATTTACCAAGGGAAGACTGTCTGCCAGCGGGTGCCCGACAAAAACCGCATCCACTCCCTTGTCGTCATAGAATTTTTTCTCGAAAGGCAAGAGGCACAAAACGGTATCGACGGCCTGACGCATGCCCTCCACACGCCCCTGTCGCCAGGCCCACACCGACGGACTGACATAATGCACAACAGGAATGCCGGCGGGTTTCAGCAAGGCATCCAGGCGCAAATTGAAGTCCGGCGCATCAATGCCGATGAAGAGATCGATTTTTTCTTTCAGGAAAGCAGCCAGTAACTGATCGCGTATGCCGAACAGTTCACGCAGGCGGCCAAGCACCTCGACCAGACCCATCACGGACAGGCGCTCCATGGGAAACAGGGAAACCGCACCGGCCGCCTGCATTTGTGGGCCAGCGATACCGATGAACTCGGCATCAGGATAACGGGAACGGAATTCGCGGATAAGCCCGGCTCCCAGCGTATCGCCGGAAACCTCTCCGGCCACGATACCAATTTTCAGGGGCATGCGCCGGAGCCCGCTCATGACTGCTCAGCGCACGATGCCGCGCGTCGAGGACTTCAGGGAATCAACGAAAAGCGCCACCTCAGGGCATTCCGCCATCAGCTTTTCCAGTTCGGTAATGGCGACTTCCAGCGTCAGGCTTTCACGGTAGGCAACGCGATAGGCACGCTTGAGGATGTTGATGGTTTCGGCTGACCAACCCCGGCGGCGCATGCCCTCGTAATTCATGCCAAAAGCCTTGCAAGGATTGCCGCCAACCATGACATAGGCAGGAATGTCCTTCACGACAAGACTGCAACCTGCCGTCATGGCATAGGAACCGATACGGCAGAACTGGTGCACGCCTGTCATGCCGCCAAGAATGACTTCATTGCCGATATGCACATGGCCGGATACACCCGAGCCCGAGGCAATGATGCAGTCATCGCCAATGACGCAGTCGTGTGCAATGTGGACATTGGTCATCAACAGGTTGCGGCTACCGATTCTTGTCAGGCCCTGGTCCTGCACTGTGCCCCGATGAATGCTGCAGAACTCGCGGATGACATTGTCATCCCCGATTTCAAGGCATGTCGGTTCATCCTTGTACTTCTTGTCCTGGCCATCCTCTCCCACCGATGCAAACTGGAAAATGCGGTTGCGCTCACCAATCCGGGTCAGGCGACTGATCACCACATGGGGGCCGATACGGCTACCTGCCCCGATTTCCACACCGGGACCGATGACGGAAAAGGCACCAACCTCCACATCAGGAGCAAGAACGGCACTGGGATCAATAATGGCACTGGGATGAATCAAGATGGATCCCCAAAAAAATGAGAGTCAGACCTGCTGCTCTGCCACCAGGATGTCGGCACTGGCGGCCAACTCTCCGTCCACACTGGCGCGGCAGCTGAATTTGTAGATGTTGCGTTTCGAGGCACCGGCCTCCGCCTCTATCACCAGGCGGTCACCAGGCACGACCTGCCGCTTGAAGCGCACATTGTCTGCGCCACAGAAGAGGTAGATATAACCGTCTGCCGGGCGCTTGCCCGTCGTGGTAAACCCCAGGATACCGGCCATCTGGGCCATGGCTTCCAGAATCAGCACGCCAGGCATGATGGGTTTTTCGGGAAAATGCCCGTTGAAAAGCTCTTCGTTGATGCTGAGGTTCTTGTAGCCCACGATGAGCTTGCCCGGTTCGATTTCGGTGACACGATCCACCAGCAAGAACGGATAACGATGCGGCAGAAGCTGGCGGATTTCCTGAATATCCATCATGTATTTCTTTCCTCGGGCCTGTGTACCACGACAAGACTAGACCAGCCGTCCATCGCCAGTGTCAAACGGCGCCATTGTAAGGGCAGGAGCAGTCTCGTGCAGCCTTGATTTTAGGGAAAAACCGGCCCCCTTATTCTGCAATTGGGCCCTGCTTCAAGGAGGCCAGCACCTGCTCCATCTCGCGCAGGCGTCGGGCCATGTCGTCGAGCTGGCGCAGACGAACGGCAGTTTTCTTCCAGCGATCACTGGACTCAAAGGCCGTGCCGGAAGAATAGCTGCCGGCCTCGGTAATGGATTTGGTGACCATGGTCATGCCGGTAATCTGTACCCGGTCGGCAATCTCGATGTGACCGACCAAGCCAACACCACCCGCCAGCACGCAATGGGAGCCAATGCGCGTGCTACCAGAAATCCCGCAGCAAGCCGCAATCGCCGTATGCGGGCCGATGACCACGTTGTGGGCAATCTGTACAAGGTTGTCGATGATCACCCCTTCATGAATCACGGTGTCATCCAGGGCACCGCGATCCACGGTCGTGTTGGCGCCGATATCCACGTCATCATGGATCACCACCCGGCCAATCTGGGCAATCTTGTGCCAACGGCCCCGGTCATTGGCAAAACCGAAACCATCACCGCCAATAACGGCGCCAGAGTGGATATTGACGCGATCACCAATCACGCAGTCATGATAGATCACGGCATTGGCGCGAACACGGCTGTCACGCCCGATGCGGGTACGGGCCTGTATGACCGCTCCTGCCTCAATCACGGCACCAGCCGCGATCTCCACCTCGTCACCTACAACGACCCGGGGACCGATGGCCGCAGTGGCATCAATACGTGCAGACGAACTGACAACCGCAGACTCATGGATACCCGCATTAAGCCTTGGCGTACGGTCAAACAGCGCCGCCAGCCGGGCATAGGCAACGTAAGGGTTGGCAAGCAGGATGGCATTGCCAGTGAAGTCACCGGCATCTTCAGGCCGCAACAGGACCGCTGCTGCCCGGGTTGTCTTCAGGGCAGACCTGTAGCGCGGATTGGAGAGGAAGCTGAGATGCCTGGGCCCTGCCCCGGCAAGTGTATGCAGCCCTTCGATTTCGCAAGCAGCATCACCCTGCACCTCGGCATCAAGCTGCAAGGCAATTTCTGCAAGCGTCCAGACCTTGGGCTGACTCACCATGAAGGCCTCGGCCTTACTTGACGGCAGCGTTCAGTTTTTCAGTGATCTTCTTGGTGATGTCCACGGCAGGATCAACAAAGATCACGTTCTTCTTTTCGATGATGATCTCGAACTTGTTGGTCTTCTGCAGATCCTCGATGGCTTTCTCCATCTCGGGAATCATGCGCTGCAGCAGATCGTTCTGGACATCCTGGGTACGCTTCTGCACAACCTGGGCAAGGCTCTGGTATTCCTGCACCTTGGATTCGGCCTGCTTCTGCAGGTCTTTCTTGTCCTTCTCGGACATCACGGCTCCATCGCGACGAGCCTTGGCCTCGATCCCTTCGATCTCGGTCTTGAGCTGGGCCATGCGGTCACGCTGCACCTTGAGTTCAAGCTGCAACTTGTCCACGGCCTTCTTGGCGGCATCACTGGCCATGAGTGCCATCTGGCTGTCGGCCACGGCAATCTTCTGGGCAAATGCCGGCACGGACACAGCCAGCAGGCCGGACAGCAGCCCGGCAACAATCATTGAGCGACGCATGAATCTATCCTCTGTTGGGGCCATCCGGCCATTTTCTGGAAATTCCGTTCTCGGAAACATTCCGGTTCCTCACAGGCCACGGCCAATGGAGAACTGGAAGACCTGTGTTTCATCACCCGGCTGCTTGGCCAGCGGGCGCGACAGACTGAAGCTGAGCGGACCGATGGCCGTCAACCAGGACAAGCTGATACCGGCGGTATAACGCAAATCAGAGATGTCTTCACTGCTGGGAAGGTCACTATGGTAGACATTACCGGCATCCACAAACAGCATGGTCCGTATCTGGCGGTTGTCCGCCGCAAACGGGGTGGGGAAAATCAGCTCGGCACTACCCTCCACAAGGATATTACCGCCGACGATTTCAGGATCCGGATCATTGCACATGATGGTCGGGGGACTGGGTGTGCATATCCCCCCTTGAGACGGCGGCACCAGCGCACGCGACGGGCTGCGGGGACCCATGCGGTTGTCCTTGTAACCCCTGACCGAACCAAAGCCCCCGGCAAAATAGTTCTTGTAGAATGGCAGGACGGAAGTACTGCCATAACCATCGCCATAGCCAAGATTGGCACGCAAGCGACCCACCCAGCGACCACTGACGGGCACATAAAGCTGACCGGCATAATTCAGTTTGTAATAAGAGAGATCACTGCCTGGCACCGAAAAATCCAAGCTGATGGTTTGTGAAGCACCACGGTCGGCAAACATGCCCCGGTTCAGCGTATTCCTTCCCCAGGAGAGACTGCCCGTATAGGTTTGATAGCTGTCGCCATAATCCTGAACAAAATCGTGCACAAAGACAGAGGTCAGGCCACTGGCCCCCAGAATCACGCTGGTATCGTCGATTCCCAGCGAGAAGCTGATGGATTCGTTTTCATCAATGGGATACCCGAAGCTGATGTTGCCGCCCTGTGAGCTGGTGGTATAGGTACTGACATTCAGGGAGTCCAGCTTGGTCTTGCGGTAATAGAAGTTGTAGCCGCGACTGACCCCATCCAGCGTGAAATAAGGGTCCACGAAGGCCAAGCTGTAGTTGTCATAGGTTTCAGAGCGACTGAGCCCCAGTGAGAAGCGGTTACCGGTCCCCAGGAAATTGCTCTGGCTGACGTTACCGCTGAACACAACGCCAGCACCCTGCGAATAGCCGATGCTAGCACCAATCGAGCCGGAGGGCTGCTCCTTCACACGAACGCTGACATCCACCTGATCCGCAGCCCCGGGAACACGCGGCGTGTCCACCTTCACATCTTCAAAGAAGCCAAGCCGCTGCAAACGCAGCTTGGAAAGATCAATTTTCTCGCTCGAGGCCAATGCACCCTCGAACTGGCGCATCTCGCGACGCATCACGTTGTCGTCTGTTTTGTTGTTGCCACTGAAATTGACACGACGCACATAGACCTGTTTGCCGGGATTCACGAAGAAGGTGATATCGGCAACACGAGTGTCGTTGTGGATATCCGGGATGCCGTTCACCTCGGCAAAAATATAACCGTCATTGCCCAGGCGACGGGTCATGAGCTTGCTGGTACTGGTGATGCCTGCCTGGGAAAAAATGTCGTCCTTCCGGACAAGGATGAGGCGTTTCAGGATGTCCTCGGACACGGGAAGCTCACCGGCAATGCGAACCTCGCCCACCTTGAACTGCTCGCCCTCACTGATGTTCACATCCACATAGACGCCCTTCTTGTCCGGCGTCAGCTTGACCTGCGTGGAATTGATGGCGAAATTCACATAACCCCTGTCCATATACCAGGAGCGCAGGCGCTCAAGGTCACCGGAAAGCTTTTCGCGGGAATACTTGTCATCGTTCTTGAAGAAAGAAGTGAAGTGGCTTTTCTTCAGCTCGAACACCTTGCGCAAGGTTTCGTCATCGTAAAGGGAGTTGCCAACAAAGCTGATACGACGAATCTTGGAGGCAGCACCCTCCTGTATCTTGATATCCAGTGCCACACGGTTACGCGGCTTTGGCTTGGCCTCAACCTCGATGCTGGCGGCATAGCGGCCCTGCGATATGTATTGCCGCTCCAGCTCACCCTTCACATGGTCCAGCGTGGCACGCTGGAAAACCTCGCCCTCGGCAAGACCGGCAGATTTGAGCCCCTTGAGGAGATTATCCTTCTCGATGGACTTGTTGCCGCTGATATCCAGGCTGACGATGGTAGGCCGCTCTGTCAGTTGCAGGACCAGTACATCGCCATCCCGGCCGACTTGTATATCCTCGAAATTCCCTGTCTTGAACAGTGCACGCACGGCCGCACTGATTTTCTCGGAGTCGGCACGATCACCTGCCACCAAGGGCAGGCTGCCATAAACACTGGCCGCCGACAGGCGAGCCAAGCCCTCAAGACGGATGTCACGAATGACAAAACCGTTTTCCTCCGCCCATGCGGCAGGCGCCAGGAAGGACATGACAAGGCAGAACACGGGAAGGCGCAGAATGCACCGCAGGAAATTCATGAAAGCAGGATACTCCGGGCTCACAGGCGGCTTAGGTCATTGAATATCGCCAGGAGCATGAGACTCATCAGCATGAAAATACCGACACGCAGGCCAATCATCTGCAAGCGCTCGGAAAGGGGACGGCCGGTCAGGCCTTCTATCGCGTGATAGACAAGGTGGCCACCATCCAGCACCGGTATCGGCAACAGGTTGAGAACCCCCAGGCTGACACTGAGCAAGGCCATAAAGCCGATCAGTGACTCCCAGCCCATGGCCGCCGTCTGGCCGGCGACTTTAGCAATCGTGATGGGACCACTCAAGTTGTTCATGCTGATGAGGCCCTGCAGCATCTTGCCCAGCGACTCCAGCGTAAAGGCAATCAACGTTCCTGTTTTCTGGAAAGCCAGACCAAGCGCCTCGACAGGCCCGTACTCTACGGACTGGCGATAAGCCTCCGGGTATTCAACCGGCTGCTGCTTGAGCATGATGCCCAGCTTGCCACGCACGATACCCTGATCATCTTTCTCGCCCTTGGGCACAAGGCGCAAGGTCAGTTTTTGCTCGCCGCGTTGCACCTCGGTTTCCAGGACCTGTTCAGGCTGCAGGCGCACAACCTCAACGAAATCCTGCCAGGTCGTCACTGGCTTGCCGTCCACGGAAAGAATGCGGTCTTCCGCTTTCAGACCCTGGCTTTCTCCCGCACCCCCACTCATGACATCGCCAATAACCGGCTCAAGGGCCGGCTGCCAGGGCAGGAAACCGATCTCGCGAAAAGGATCAACCTCCCTGCCACTCAGGAAGCGGTTGAGGTTCAGTGTGAGTTCACGCGGGCTGCTTGCCTGATCACCTTTAGCATGGCTACGCAAGCTGATGTGCAGGCTGCCAGACTCTCCCATGCGGTTGATGAGTGCGTAATTTATGCCCTCCCAGTCACTGACTGGTTTGCCGTCTATGGCCAGCACCTCGTCACCTGTCTCCATCCCGGCCATGGCAGCCGGCGTAGCAGGCAATACACGCCCTACGATGGGACGCAGGGTTTCGCTGCCCTGCAGGAAGATGATCCAGTAAAGCAGTACAGCAAAAGCCAGATTGATCAGCGGACCCGCGGCCACGATGGCCATGCGCCCCCATACCGGCTGACGATTGAAGGCCCGGGGCAGGTCTTCGGGAGGAACCTCTCCCTCGCGCTCGTCCGCCATGCGGACATAGCCCCCCAAGGGAATGGCGGCAATCTGGTATTGCGTACCCTTCTTGTCCTTCCACTTGAGGAAGGCCGGGCCGAAACCGATGGAAAAGGTGAGTACCTTTACACCCAAGCGGCGCGCGACCCAGAAATGGCCAAACTCATGAATGGCAATCAGTGGGCCAAGCACGATGATCGCGGCCAGCACCATGTAAAAAACGCTCATCTCACATCCTCAGCGCCACGTCGCCAGCAGCCGGAGGGCGTGCTCGCGGGCCGTGCGATCTGCATGCAGGATTGTGGGGAGGCCATCAGCCTCCATCATTGGCAATTCTGTAAGTGTCTGCTCCACCAAAGCCGGAATATCGGTAAAACGCAGGCGCTCATCGAGAAAGGCCTCTACGGCAACTTCATTGGCTGCATTCAGCACGGCCGGGGCAATGCCACCGGCACGCATGGCAGCACGCGCCAGGCGCAGGCAAGGGAAGCGTGCTTCGTCCGGCGCCTCGAAATTCAGCCGGGCCGTGGCAAAGAGATCCAGCGGTGACACACCAGCAGGAATGCGGTCGGGCCAAGCAAGGCCAAGCGCAATCGGGGTACGCATGTCCGGGTTGCCCAGTTGGGCCAGGGTGGAACCATCCACATACTGCACCATGGAGTGCACGATGCTTTCCGGATGGATCACCACCTGCACATGCGCCTCCGTGGTCCCGAAAAGCCAGCAGGCCTCGATCAGTTCCAGACCCTTGTTCATGAGGCTGGCAGAGTCCACAGATATCTTGCGCCCCATGGACCACTTGGGGTGATTCACGGCCTGCACGGGCGTGGCCGCCCGCATCTGCTCGAAGGTCCAGTTACGGAAGGGACCACCTGAAGCCGTCAGCAGCAACCGCTCCACTCCATGATCCGCACTGCCGCAACGGAAGGTGCCGGGCAGGCACTGGAAAATGGCATTGTGCTCGGAATCGATCGGCAGGAGAGTCGCGCCGCTGTCAGCCACGGCCTGCATGAAAAGGGCACCGGACATCACCAGTGCCTCCTTGTTGGCAAGGAGAACACGCTTGCCCGCCTTGACGGCCGCCAGCGTGGGCAAAAGGCCTGCTGCCCCCACAATGGCCGCCATGACGACATCAACCTCGCTGTCCGCCGCCACATCACGCAAGGCATCTGCTCCGTACAGAACGGAAGTGCTGACACCGGCGTCCGTCAAAACGGCTTGCAGGCGAACAGCATCGTCGGCCGATGCCACTACCGCATGACGAGGGCTGAAACGGATACACAAGGCTGCCAATTCATCCACACGCTGCTGCGCCGTCAGGGCAAACAACTGATAGCGCTCTGGATGCCGGGCCACCACATCCAGCGTGCTTTTACCGATGGAGCCGGTGGCACCCAGTATGGTCAGACGCATCGGCCGCGACAGGGATGACATGGACTCAGAAGCCCCCGGCCAGCAGCCAGCCCAGTGCAAAGACCGGAGCCGCGGCTGTCAGACTGTCAATGCGGTCCATGGCACCGCCATGACCGGGAAAAATGCTGCCAGAATCCTTGATGCCGGCATGCCGCTTGACCATGGATTCAAAAAGATCGCCGAGCACGGAAGCCAGTACCGTCAACAATGAAAGACCCATGAAGGCCAGAAAACGCGTACCGGCCAGATCGCGATAAATCGCCACGGCAATGGCAAGCAGCATGGTAACGGCCAGGCCCCCCAGCAATCCTTCTATGGTTTTACCCGGGCTTACCGACGGCGCCAGCTTGCAGCGGCCAAAGGCACGGCCGGCAAAATAGGCCCCTGTATCCGCTCCCCACACCAAGCCGAACAGGAACATCAGCCACCAGGGAGACACGGCATGCAGGGAGGTCAGGCCCAACCAGGCCGGTAGCAACAAGATCAGGCCGACAGGTGCCAGCAACCAGGAGCGCGCCCACAAGCCGGCATTGTCCGGATATCCCTGTACCAGGCGTCGTGCCACCAGCCAGAAAGCCGTGGCCAGTATGTAAATCCCAGTATTCAGCCCATTGAATACCGGCAAAAGGGTAGCCAACAGCAGTGCCGCCACCAGCAAGGCGTAAGTGGCACGAACGGCGCGATTCTGCCACCCCATCATGGCCGCCCACTCCCAAGCCCCCACAATCACGATGGCGCCGGCAAACACAGCAAAGAAAGAAGGCTCAGGCGCAAAGAAGACACACCAGACAACAATGGGCAGGAGGATGAGCGCCGTGATGATGCGCTGTTGCAGTTCAGGCTTCACGAAAAGGTTCCCGGGAAATCAGTGTGTGGAATGACCAACAGACCGTGATCAGCCATGGCGAGCGGCCTCGACCTGCTCGGAGGTACGGCCGAAACGACGCTGGCGACCGGCATATTCAGCCAGTGCACCATCCAGCGCAGCCGCATCAAAATCCGGCCACAAGGCATCACTGAAAAAAAACTCGGCATACGCCGACTGCCACAGCAGGAAGTTGGAAATACGCATTTCTCCTCCCGTGCGAATGAGAAGGTCCACAGGCGGCAGGTCCGACATCTGCACAAAACTTCCCAAGCGCTCTGCTGTTATATCGGCAGGCTGCAGCTTGCCTGCGGCTACCTCACGGGCAAGCTGGCCAGCCGCATTTGCCATGTCCCACTGGCCGCCATAATTCACGGCAATCACCAGTGTCATACGCGTATTGGCCTGCGTCAGCTGCACAGCACTATCCATGCCCTGCTGGAGATCGGAAGAAAACCGAGAAAGATCGCCGATGAAACGCAGACGGATTCCATTTTCGTGAAGCTCAGGGACCTTGCGGGCCAGGGCCTGCAGGAAAAGCTCCATCAGGGTGGAAACTTCCTGCTCCGGGCGACGCCAGTTCTCGCTGGAAAAAGCAAAGACGGTGAGCACCTCGATGCTGCTTCGCGCAGCGTGCTCGACAATGCGGTGTACCGCACTCTCGCCGGCCTTGTGGCCATCCGTGCCTGGCAGGCCACGCCTTTTGGCCCAGCGGTTGTTGCCATCCATGATGATGGCAACATGGCGCGGCAGGCTTCCGGAAACGGAAGCAATATCAGGTGCGCTGCTGGCAGATGGGGCCGTCATCATCAGACCTGCATCAGTTCCTGCTCCTTGGCAGCCAGGAAGCGGTCGATCTCGGCAACATACTTGTCGGTCAGCTTCTGCACATCCTCCGAACCCTTGCGCTCCTCGTCCTCAGAGATTTCCTTCTCTTTCAGAAGCTCCTTGATGTCGGCAAGGATGTCGCGACGGATATTACGCACGGCAACACGCGCGTTTTCAGCCTCGGCACGTGCCACCTTCTGCATGTCGCGACGGGTTTCCTCTGTCAGGGCTGGCAGCGGCACACGAATCACATCGGCAGTTACAGGATTGAGCCCCAGATCTGCCATGCGTATGGCCTTGTCGACGGCTGCCAGCATGCTGCGCTCATAAGGCTGCACGATCAGGGTGCGTGCATCCTCCACGCCCACGTTGGCCACTTGGGTCAGCGGGGTATCCGCTCCGTAATACGGCACCATGACATCCTTCAGGATGGCCGGGTGGGCACGACCAGTACGAACCTTGGCAAACGCTCCCTCCAGAGCCTCCACGCTTTTCTTCATGCGTGTTTCGCCATCTTTTTTCAGATCATTGATCATGCTGTTTTTCTCCGTTCAGATGGCCGCTTCAGAGCGGGCTGGTTCCGATCAGGGTGCCTTCCCTTTCACCGACCACAAGGTTCAGGAGAGCACCCTGCTTGTTCATGTTGAATACCGTGAGCGGCATGTTGTGGTCACGGCAAAGGCAGATGGCGGTGAGATCCATCACGCCCAGCTTCTTGTCCAGGACTTCGTCAAACGTGAGGTAGTCGTATTTCACGGCAGCGGGATTCTTGACCGGATCAGCGTCGTAAACGCCATCCACCTTGGTGGCTTTGATGACGAGATCGGCATTGATCTCGATGCCACGCAGGCAAGCCGCCGTATCCGTCGTGAAAAAAGGATTGCCGGTGCCCGCCACGAAGATCAGTACATCACCACCTTGCAGATGACGTACCGCAGCACGGCGGTCGTAGTGGTCCACCACACCGCTCATGGGAATGGCACTCATCAGCCGGGTCTTGATGTTGTTGCGCTCCAGCGCGTCACGCATGGCAATACCATTCATCACGGTGGCGAGCATGCCCATATGATCTCCGGCCACACGATCAAGGCCGGCTGCCTGCAAGGCCGCTCCGCGAAACAGGTTGCCACCGCCGACAACGATACCGACCTGCACGCCGATGCCGACCAGTTGGCCGATCTCCAGGGCGATACGGGAAAGCACGCGCGGATCAATGCCGAATTCGGCATCCCCCGCCAGTGCTTCGCCAGAAAGTTTGAGCAGGATGCGCTTGTGCGCGAGATTACGGTCTGCCATGGCGTCCTCGGGCGATCAGGTCCTGGGGGCGGAAGCCCCGTGAAGGTGCGGGAATCTTACAGGATGGCGACAGGATTTTCGCCTGTAAAAAAGGCCCCGTCAGGGGCCTTTTCATGTGAGCAGCGGTACCGGTGCTTACTTGGCGGCCGCAGCGGCAGCGGCTTGGGCTTCTGCCACTTCAGCCGCAAAATCCACTTCCTTCTTCTCGATGCCTTCACCGACTTCAAGACGCACAAACTGCACGACCTTGGCACCGGACTTGGCCAGAAGAGCACCCACCTTGGTATCGGGATCCTTCACGAAAGCCTGCTCCACCAGGGAAACCTCGGCAAGGTACTTCTTGACCGCACCTTCCACCATCTTCTCGACGATATTGGCGGGCTTGCCGGACTCGGCAGCCTTGGCCTCGGCAATTTCACGCTCCTTGGCAACAGCAGCAGGAGAAACGTCTTCCGGCGCGATGGCTTCAGGCTTGGCAGCAGCCACATGCATGGCAACATCACGGGCCAGTTCGTCATTCCCGCCTTCCAGTGCCACGACAACACCGATCTTGAGACCATGGACATAAGAGGCCAGCAGGGCGCCTTCAACCAGCTGTGCACGACGCACCTGGATGTTCTCACCAATCTTCTGCACGAGTGCGACACGGGCTTCTTCTACAGAAACACCGTCGTAATCCAGTGCGGCAATCTTCGCCACGTCAGTCTCACGGGCAGCCAGGGCAAGCTGGGCCACCTTGTTGGCAAACGCAGTGAAGCTGGCATCACGTGCCACGAAATCGGTCTGGCTGTTCACTTCCAGCGCGATGGCGGTGCTGCCATCCTGCGCAATGATGATGGCGCCTTCAGCAGCGATGTTGCCGGCCTTCTTGGCAGCCTTGGCCTGACCGGACTTGCGCAGATTGTCGATGGCGGTCTCGATGTCGCCGTTGGCTTCAGTCAGTGCTTTCTTGCACTCCATCATGCCAAGGCCGGTACGGTCACGCAGTTCTTTCACGAGGCTGGCGGTAATTTCTGCCATGGTTTCAATCCTCTTTACAGGGCCGGGGCAATGCCCGGGTGATAAAAAATTCAGGGAAAAAAGGGGGCAACAGCCCCCTTTTTCAAGGATGAGTCGGCGGGCCGGAATTACTCGGCAGCAGCGCCTTCCACTTCCACAAAGCCGTCAGCTTCGCCGCGTCCACCCTGGGTGGATGCGTACTCGCGGCCTTCCAACACAGCGTCGGCCATGGCGCTGACATAGAGCTGCACGGCACGAATGGCATCGTCATTGCCAGGGATCACGTAGTCCACGCCCGAAGGATTGGAGTTGGTGTCCACGATGCCGATCACAGGAATGCCCAGCTTGTTGGCTTCGGTGATGGCAATCTTTTCGTGGTCAACGTCCACCACGAAAATGGCATCAGGCAAGCCGCCCATGTCCTTGATGCCGCCCAAGGACTTTTCCAGCTTCTCACGCTCACGCGTACGCTCCAGCGCTTCGCGCTTGGTCAGCTTGGCAAAAGTGCCGTCGTCAGCCTGGGCTTCCAGATCCTTCAGACGCTTGATGGACTGGCGGATGGTCTTCCAGTTGGTGAGCATGCCGCCCAACCAGCGATGGTCGACAAAAGGCATGCCGGCACGGAGTGCCTGCTCGCGGATGATGGGGGCAGCAGCACGCTTGGTGCCAACAAACAGAACCTTGTTCTTGTTCGATGCCAGCTTGTTCACATAGTTCAGGGCGCCATTCAGGGCAGGAACCGTGTGCTCAAGGTTGATGATGTGGATCTTGTTGCGGGCACCGAAAATGAAGGGTGCCATCTTGGGGTTCCAGAAGCGGGTCTGGTGACCGAAATGCGCGCCAGCCTGCAACAGCTCGCGCATGGATACCTGTGCCATGTCTAACTCCGGTTTGGGTTAAGCCTCCACAGACCCCGGTTGCCAACCCTTCTTTCTCAAAGGGCACCCGGCAAACGTGACGGACTGTGTGCGGTTTAGGGGAATCGCATCCCGGCTTTTCCCTTGTTCAACAGGGGTTTGCCGAAAAGCGCCGCGCTTTATACCATAGGCCCCCTTTCCCCTCAACCGGCCGGCGTCCTGCGCTGACCGGTCCGATGCGCAAGCTGTGGTGCCCATGAGCCAGTTGATCAAGACCCCGGAAGACATAGAAGGCATGCGCCTGGCAGGCCGCCTGGCGGGTGAGGTGCTGGACTACATCGGCCCCTTCGTGAAGCCGGGAGTCTCGACAGAAGAGCTCAACCAGCTCTGCCATGACTACATCGTCAACGTACAACAGGCCATCCCCGCCCCCTTGGGCTACGGCGGAGGTGGCGGCCGCATGCCCTTCCCCAAGTCGGTCTGTACGTCGGTAAACCATGTGGTCTGCCATGGCATTCCCAGCCCGACCAAGACACTCAAGGACGGCGACAGCATCAATATAGATGTCACCGTCATCAAGAACGGCTACCACGGCGACACCAGCAAGATGTTCGTGGCCGGCAAGCCATCCATCCTGACCGAGCGACTCATCCGCGTGACCCAGGAATGCATGTATCGCGGCATCGCGGCCGTACGCGCCGGCGCACACCTAGGGGATATCGGCCATGTCATCCAGAAGCATGCCGAAGCCAACCGCTTCTCTGTTGTTCGCGACTTCTGCGGGCATGGCATCGGCAAGATTTTCCATGAGGAACCCCAGGTCCTGCATTACGGCCAGGCGGGGAGTGGAATGGAGCTGAAGGCCGGCATGATTTTCACGATCGAGCCCATGATCAATGCCGGCACCTGGCACACGAAAATCCTGCCTGACGGCTGGACAGCCGTCACCAAGGACCACAAGCTCTCCGCACAGTGGGAGCACACCATTCTGGTTACCACCAACGGGGCGGAAGTACTCACCGCACGCACCGAAGAAGACCTCAGCTTCCTCGCCGCCTGACACAGGTAGTAGTCCCATGAGCGTTGTCCCCGATCTGGCTTTTGATACCGAGCTCTTTGATGCTGGCAAGCTGACAGACGGCAGCAAAACCCCGCTACCCGCCTATCGCGAGGCCATCAAGCATGCCCGCGAGGTCCTGTTCGAGCGCTTCAAGGCAGGTGCTGACATCCGTGAACTGGTATGTGCACGTGCCTGGGTGACGGACCAGCTGCTGGCCCATGCCTGGCGCAACCTGGGTCTCAGCCTTCATGACGACATCTCCCTTCTGGCCGTAGGCGGATATGGCCGCGGAGAGCTTCATCCCGGCTCCGACATCGACGTCATGATCCTGCACAGCCAGGAAACACTGGGAAATGCCGAAAGCGCCCTGATCTCCGATTTCATTACCCTGCTCTGGGATCTGGGCCTCGAAATTGGTGCCAGTGTGCGCTCCCAAACCGAATGCATTGAAGCCGCCCGGGACGACATCACCATCGCCACCAACCTGATGGAGTCACGCACCATCATCGGCAATGAAGACCTGCGCATCACCATGCAGGCGGCCACAGGGCCTGAGCATCTCTGGCCTGGCAAAGCTTTCTTCAAGGCCAAGTGGGACGAGCAGATAGGACGTCATGCCAAACACAACAACACCGAGTACAACCTCGAGCCCGACATCAAGAACGCACCCGGCGGCCTGCGCGACATACAGACCGTAGCCTGGGTCGCCAAGCGCCACTTCGGGGCAGCCACGCTGGAAGACCTCGTAGGCCATGGCTTCATTACAGAAGCCGAATACCGGCAATTGAACGAAGGCTTGGCTTTGCTCTGGCGTATCCGCTTTGCCTTGCACATGATTGCCGGACGCAGTGAGAACAGGCTGCTGTTTGACTACCAGCGCCAGGTCGCCCTGCTCTTCGGTTACACCGACAGCAAAGCCAACCGCGCTGTCGAACAGCTGATGAAGTCCTACTATCGCGCCGCCATGAACATCTCCATGCTGAACGAGATGCTCTTGCAGTATTTTGACGAGGCCATTCTGCGCGTAGATGAAACAGCCGTCATCACTGCCATCAACTCCCGCTTCCAACTGCACGACGAATATCTTGAAGTCACCGGCAACGACGTCTTCAAACGCACGCCATCCGCCTTGATGGAGGCCTTCGTGTTGCTGGGCAACGATGCAGGCATAGTCGGCGTGCGGGCCAGTACCATCCGGCTGATGATGGAAAGCAGAGACCTCATTGACGACCGCTTCCGCAACGACATCCGAAACACCTCTTTCTTCATGGAGCTGCTGCGCTGCCAGCATGCGCTTTTTTCCTCTTTGCGACGCATGAAGCGCTACGGCATCCTGGGCCGGTACATTCCCGCCTTCGGCAACATCATTGGCCAGATGCAGTACGATCTCTTCCACATCTATACCGTGGATGCCCATACCCTCCTTGTCCTGAAAAACATGCGCCGCTTCCGATACGCAGAAGTGGAAGAAAAATTCCCGGTTGTTGCCCAGGTTGCGCAACACCTCCCCAAGATAGAACTGCTGTATCTGGCAGGACTTTTCCATGACATCGCCAAGGGCCGAGGTGGCGACCACTCCGAACTTGGTGCAACGGATGCCCGCGAATTCTGCCTTCATCACGGGCTGGGAAAATGGGATGCCAGCCTGGTCGCATGGCTGACACAAAACCACCTCGTGATGTCTGTCACTGCCCAGAAAAAAGACGTTTCCGACCCCGACGTCATCAATGATTTTGCCCAGAAAGTCGGAGACACCACGCATCTGGATTACTTGTATGCGCTCACGGTCGCCGACATCTGCGCCACCAATCCCAACCTGTGGAACACGTGGCGTGCCTCCTTGTTGCGGCAACTGTATACCCAGACCAAGCGTGCACTGCGGCGCGGGCTCGGCAATCCCGTCGACAAGCAGCAACGCGTTGCCGAAGCCCGGTCATCTGCCCTTGAGATCCTCGACAAAGACCAAGTGACTGGCCTCGAGGCAGACCACATCTGGGATCGCCTGGGAGACGACTACTTCCTGCGGGAAAGCCCTGAGGATGTAGCCTGGCATACCAAAGCCATACTGCAGCACCAGAACACCGAGGGCCCCTTGGTGCTGATCAAACAGAGCCATGGCCAACAGTTCGAAGGAGCCACCCAGATATTCATCTATACCCACGACATGCCCAATCTTTTTGCAGCATCCGTGGCCGTGCTTGACCAGCTCAACCTGTCTGTTCTGGATGCACGCATCATCACGGCAAAAAGCCGGTTCTCGCTCGATACCTATTTCGTGCTGGATGAAAACGGTGCTGCCATCCACGACAGTGCCCGACTTGAGCATATCCGTCAGGCACTGACACACGCGCTGTCCAACCCCGATAACTTCCCGGAGATCGTTCAGCGCCGCATGCCGCGTCAACTCAAGCATTTTGACGTCAAGACTCAGGTCACCATCAGCAACGACATTGCCAACCAGCACACCATCGTGGAAATCATTACCCTTGACCGGCCCGGCTTGCTGGCCCGCATCGGCCGCATGTTCATGGAAAGTGGCGTAGAATTGCAGAACGCTCGCATCGCCACGCTGGGCGAACGCGCCGAGGACATTTTTTTCATCACCGACAAGCAGCAACAGCCGATTTCCGACCCGAATGTCTGCGAAACCCTGGCTGGCATGCTGCGTGAGCAGCTTGATCTGGCTGCCTGAACATCATGGCCCCTGACACCAAGGCCAGAGACCACAGAAAAACCATGAATCCCGAACTGAACCGGCTACACGCTTACCCCTTCGAGAAACTCGGCAACCTCTTCAGGGACAGCGAGCCACCTGCACACCTCAAAGCCATCTCCCTGTCGATTGGTGAGCCACGACATGCGTCGCCTGATTTCGTGAAGCAGGCCCTTGTCGACAATCTCGACAAACTGGCCATCTATCCCAGCACCAAGGGAATTCCTGCTCTGCGCCAGTCAATCGCCGACTGGCTGCAGCGCCGCTTCTCCCTACAAGGTGTGGATGCCGAAACACAGGTCGTACCCGTCAATGGCACCCGTGAGGCTCTCTTTTCTTTCACGCAAGCCCTCATAAACCGAGCTGACAAACCTCTTGTCATCATGCCGAACCCGTTCTACCAGATTTATGAAGGGGCAGCTTTTCTTGCAGGTGCCGAGCCCTATTACCTGCCATGTACGGCCGCCAATGGCTTTATTCCTGACTACGACGCTGTACCAGATGAGATCTGGCAGCGGACACAACTGCTTTTTTTATGCTCCCCCGGCAACCCGACTGGCGCCGTCAGTCATTTCGCCGCGCTTCAAAAGCTCATCCAGCTAGCCGATCGCTTTGACTTCGTGATTGCCTCGGACGAATGCTATTCGGAAATCTATTTTGACGAGTCCACACCACCCCCAGGCTTGTTGCAAGCTTGTGCAGAGATGGGGCGTCATGATTACGCACGCTGTGCTGTCTTCCATTCGTTGTCCAAGCGCTCCAATCTGCCAGGATTGCGCTCCGGCTTTGTTGCCGGAGACGCTGCGCTCATTGCCCCCTATCTGCTCTACCGCACCTATCATGGATCCGCCATGCCGGTGCAGCACCAGCTTGCCTCCATTGCTGCCTGGAATGACGAGAGGCATGTTCAAGAGAATCGCCAGCTTTACCGCGAAAAATTCATGGCATTCAGGGAAATACTGGACGGAAAGCTTGACCTCCTCATGCCTGATGCCGGTTTTTATTTCTGGGCGGAAACGCCCATTGTGGATGACGAATTCTCTCGCCAGCTTTATGAAAAAGCCCATGTCATTGTTTTGCCTGGCAGCTTCCTGGGGCGTGACATGAATGGAGTCAATCCGGGCGCCAACCATGTCCGCATGGCGCTTGTAGCCTCACTGGACGAATGCACGGAAGCCGCCAGACGCATTCGCGGCTTTCTGGAAAGCCTTTGACATCAATTTTCCGGGGGGTGACGCATTGGCTAACTCCTCGCACACCCCATTAGCAATAGGAGAAAACCTGATGAGCCTGCAGAAACTGATTGAAGATGCATTTGAGCATCGTGCCGATTTCTCCCCAGCCAATGCCCCGGCCGATGTACGCCAGGCTGTCAATGAAGCCTTGGCCTTGCTGGATGCCGGAAAAGCCCGGGTTGCAGAGAAAAAGGACGGCCAGTGGCAGGTCAATCAATGGCTGAAGAAGGCAGTACTGTTGTCCTTCCGCCTGAATGACAACGCCCCGATAGAGGGCGGCGGCGGAATGCAGTTCTTTGACAAGGTACAGACCAAGTTTGCAGACTGGACACCCGCTCAATTTGCTTCTGCCGGTGTGCGCGTAGTACCACCTGCCGTGGCTCGCAAAGGCTCCTATGTAGCCCGCAATGTCGTTCTGATGCCGTCCTACGTGAATATCGGTGCCTATGTGGATGAAGGCACCATGGTGGACACCTGGGCCACCGTGGGCTCCTGCGCACAGATAGGCAAGAATGTTCATTTGTCGGGTGGCGTGGGGATTGGCGGCGTACTTGAGCCATTGCAGGCCAATCCCACCATCATTGAAGACGGCTGTTTCATCGGTGCACGCTCCGAGATCGTGGAGGGCGTGATCGTAGAAGAGGGCGCAGTGATTTCAATGGGTGTCTACATTGGCCAAAGCACCCGCATCTACGACAGGGAAACAGGCGAAATCAGCTATGGCCGCGTACCGGCCGGAGCAGTGGTTGTATCGGGAAGCCTGCCTTCTGCAGATGGTAAATACAGCCTGTATTGCGCAGTTATAGTGAAGAAAGTGGATGCCAAGACTCGCAGCAAGGTGGGCATCAACGAGTTGTTGCGAGCCGACTGACCTGTAGCCAGGATATGCACCAATGCTGACCATATATGGCATCAAAAATTGCGACACCATGAAAAAAGCCTTTTCCTGGCTGGAAAAGGCAGGTGTCGACCATGTATTCCATGACTACAAAAAAGAGGGCATCTCCAACGCCGCCCTGATCCGCTGGGAGAAAGCTCTGGGCTGGGAAACCCTAATCAACCGGCGCGGAACTACATGGCGCAAGCTTGAGCCAGCCATCCAGGCCGGAATTGACCGCGAAAGCGCATTGCGCCTAATGCAGGAGCAGCCCTCCCTCATCAAGCGCCCCATATTGGAGGGAGGCAAGGTCCTTCTTTGCGGATTTGAGCCGGAAACGTGGCAGCAGGCCCTGAAACCATGAGGGCCAGTCATCTACAGGGCTCCCAAACACCTTCACGTCATCGAAATGACATCGTTTCCGGCAAAACTGGCATGACACTTGCGGGACATATGGCTGAATACTTGGCTGAAAGGCCGCCAACAGCGTTGAATTTGCAGTCGTAAAGCCTATAATTGGCTGGTCTTGGCTCAAGCCAGCCTCCCAACGTATAAGGAGTTATCATGCGTCGCACACTGATAGGAATGGCCGTTGGCCTTGTGTTGCCGCTGGGTCTGGCCCATGCCAGCATCGAATCCGACCTCAAGTCCGGTCAGCCAATGCAGACCGTCTTCACCAATGCCCTTGCCAGCAACATTTCAGTCGAAGCAGCACTGAAGCAGGTCATTGAGCAGGCTCCTGACCAAGCTTATGCTGCCATTACTTCGGCCATTCAGCTGAATCCTGACCAAGCCGCCAACATTGTTTCTGCCTCCTTGGGTCGTCAGTACAATCTGAACCCCTCCCAGGTTGTTGCGGCGGCCCTCCAAGGTGCTCCTGAAAAGGCTGGCATCATCGTCCCGACAGCCATTGTGAAGTCCCCCAGCTACTACACCGTACCCATCGTCCAGCGTGCACTGGCCGAGGGTGTTGATGGCGCCAAGTTCGTGCCCCAAGCCATGCGTACTTCGCCGCGCCAGGCTGACACCATCCTGACCCAAGCGCTGCGCTCGGCACCTCAGCAGACCAAATCCATAATGGAAGCCGTCATTGCTGATCAGCCGGACAAGGCAGTCGAATATGTGAGGATCGCTCTCGACGCCAAGGCGTCTCCAAGTGATGTTCTCACTGCTGCCTTCAAGGTGGCGCCACGCCAGGCTGAAGCCATCGCGGCTGTAGCCAGCGAAAAAGGTGTCCCCGCCCAGACAATCGCCGCCGCAAGCGCAGCTGCAGGTGTTGAGGTTGCCGGCCTGAGCACTACTGGCAAATACAGTGCCAGCACCGCCCGCAATAGTGGTTTCTCATTGCCTCCTCTAGGTGCTCCCTCTGCGGGTGGTGGTGGTGGCGGTAGTGGCGCACCTGTAAGCCCCAACTGATTTCTGCCATGCAAAGCAAAGGGCCGGATTGAATCTGGCCCTTTGCATTTCTGATACTGCTCGATTGGTTGTTGCTCCAGATGAGTCCATCTGTTCGCCAATCACCTGACAGGTGGTTGTTTCTCCTGTTATGCCTGCTTACCGTTTGGGCTCCATTGCCACTTGGCAGTAACCGTCCTTGGTCTGCGGCCCTGCTGCAGTTGCTGATTGCCTTGCTTGGGACGGGACTTTTCTGGCTCTTGGCCACACAAAGACTCCAAACCAGCCCGGCATTACGAAAGGCATGGCCTGCAACCCTGCTGTTTATGGCAATCCCGTTCTGGAGTGCCCTGCAACTACTGCCACTGCCACCGGACTGGCAACCCTCAAGCCTTGACCCCGGAGCCACATTCATCAAGCTCCAGAAAAGCCTCTGCTACAGCCTGCTCTTCGTTTCCTGCCTACAGTTGTTGGATCGTCCTGAAAGGTTGCGAGCCCTGGCTCTGGTCATCGTCGGCAGTGGCCTGTTCCAGGCTTGCTATGGCCTGCTGGTCGCCTTGGGAGGCAAGGACTTCGACGTCCTGTATATCAACTCTGTGTATGCGCGGCATGGCGATGCCACCGGCACATTCATCAATCGCAATCATATGGCTGGCTATCTGGAACTTTGCCTGCCTGTAGGCATAGGCCTGATGATCGCGGGGATTACACGATCAGGCGAAACAGGCTCATGGCGCGCGCACCTCAGGGAGCTATTGCGCGCCATATTGGGTGACAAGGCTCGCCTGCGCCTCTTTCTGGTAGCAATGGTGATCGCACTGGTCATGACTCACTCACGAATGGGCAATGCTGCCTTCTTCGCAAGCATGGGCATCAGTGCAGCCATTGGTTATTTGCTTTACCGCAAGTACTCCCGCTCCATGGTTCTTTTGTTTGGCAGCATGATCATCATTGATGTCTTTATCGTAAGCTCATGGTTCGGACTGGAAAAACTTGCTTCACGCTTGGAAAAAACCAACACAGAGAGTGAAGGACGACTCGATGTCAATATCACAGCTTGGCAGTGGTTTCAGGATCACTGGTTCAGCGGCAGCGGGGCTGGCAGCTTTACCAGCGTGTTTCCAGGCTATCGGGACCAGAATGTCCGTGGCTTCTATGACTTTGCCCACAACGACTATCTGCAACTCCTGGGTGAGTATGGTGCTGTTGGCGCATCTCTGTTTGCTGTCATAGCAGTTTTTACCCTATGGACAGCATTTCAAGCCCAACGCAAACGCCAGAGCCCTCTTCTACGTGGAATGGGCTTTGCTGCCATGATGGGTGTCATCAGCCTGGCAATACATTCCAGTACTGACTTCAATCTGCACATTCCTGCCAATGCAGCATTGCTCACGACACTGTGTGCATTTGCCTTTGTTGCTCGCCACATAGAGACAGACAAGAAACCGGATGCCCTGAGTAACCGCAGGCGGCGTTCGCGTAAAGCCGCTCAAGAACAGGAATGATATTCAGCACAAAAAACCTGTTGAACGCTCTGCATCATCCCTCATGCTTTGCAACTTGATCCATGCCTTCAGGAGCCCTTCATGAAACGTTCTTACTTGGCTATCCCCCTTCTGTTCGCACTAACTTTGCCTTCTTTTGCGGCTACCGATAGCCCCCTCACCTATCAACGCATCGACTTCAGTACAGAGGTCTCTCGAGAAATCCCGAACGACCAGATCAATGCCACACTCAGCGTCGAACTTAGCGACAAGGATGCCAGCAAACTGGCTCGCCAGATCACTCTCCTTGTCAACGATGCCCTTAAAACCGCATCAGCCTATCCTGCAGTCAAAGCCAGTAGCGGCAGCCAGAATACCTGGCCGGTCTATGGCAGTTCACTGACATCCTCAAGCCGCCTGGAAAGCTGGCGTGGACGTGCGGAAATCCGCTTGGAATCCCGGGACTTCAAGGCAGCAGGCGAGCTGATCGGCAAGCTGCAGGAAAAACTCCAGCTTAACGGGCTGAGTTTTGTCGTAGCCGCGGATACCCGCCGCAAGATTGAGGACGACCTGACGACCGAGGCCATAGCTGCCTTCAAAACACGCGCTGAAACCATCCGCAAGGCATGGGCAGCCAAAGAATACAAACTGGTACAAATGAGCTTGGGCGCAGCAGGAGGCCCCCCTGTCTATGCACCGATGATGCGAGCCATGAAAATGGCTGACGGCGCTGAAGCCATGCCAGCTCATGACATTGCTGGCGGCGAAACCCGCCTGGTAGTCAACGTATCTGGCAGCATTGAACTGCAACCCTGATCCACGAGGATGAACTGATGAGCAATCGCCAGAGCTTTTTTGCCGGCAAAAAAATCCTGATTACCGGTGCAGGCAGTGGCATCGGCCGTGCCACCGCCTTTCTTCTGGCAGAAAACCATGCCCACCTGATTCTTTGTGATCTGAACTCAGAGGCAGTCGAACGTACGGCGGCACTGGCTCAAGGGCTGGGCGCCAGCACGGAAACCCATATCGTGGATGTCTCCGACTGGGATGACATGCAGGCATTGTCCGCCAAGGTTCACAAAACTCATGGGGCACTGGATATCCTGATCAACAATGCCGGCGTCGGCTTGGGTGGTGACTTCCTCAACACCAGCATTGAAGACTGGCAATGGGTGATAGGTATCAACCTGATGGGCGTGGTTCATGGCTGCAAGCTTTTTGCTCCTGCCATGGTGACAAACAGGCAGGGACATATCGTGAATATTGCCTCCATGGCCGGATACTATGCGGCTCCTGACATGACGGCCTATTCGGCAAGCAAGCATGCTGTCATGGGCTTGAGTGAATCACTGCGTGCCGAGTTTTCGGAACATGGTATCGGTGTCAGTGCAATCTGCCCCGGCGTCATCAACACCAACATTGTTGCCGCCGGACGCATGAACGGCAGCACCGGCAAGGCACAGGAAAAGATTGCCGAGCTTTATCGTCGCCGGAATTTCGGCCCAGAACTGGTAGCAGAAGCGATTGTCAATGCAATCGAAAACAATCGTGCAGTCACTCCGGTCAGCCCGGAAGCATGGTTGATTTATGGCGCCAAGCGTTTCACACCTGGCCTGCTGGACTGGGCCAATCGTAGCCCTCTGCTGAAGAAGCTGCGCCCCTAAGTCATTGCCTCGAAAAAATGCCGGCTTATGCCGGCATTTTTTCATGCATTGAAAATGTGGTTATCCGTTCTGGCGTGCCTGCAACATGAGCTGCTTCATATCGCGAACGGCAGAGGCCAACCCGGAAAAAACAGCACGTGCCACAATGGCATGCCCGATATTCAGCTCATTGATTCCCCTAAGTGCCGCAATAGGCTGGACATTGTGGTAATGCAGGCCATGGCCTGCATTCACGACAAGCCTCCCTGCTGCATGAGTGACTGCGGCTTCAATACGCCGAAATTCCTTCTGCTGCTCATCCGGTGAGATGGCCTCGGCATAAGCTCCCGTGTGGATTTCAATCGTCGGGGCGCCGGCCCGCACCGCAGCATCAATCTGTTGCTCATCCGCATCAATGAACAGGGAAACATCGATACCCAAGCCGCCAAGTCGCTGACAAGCGGCCTTTATCTTCGCAAACTGCCCCACGACATCGAGACCTCCCTCCGTCGTCAACTCTTCCCGCTTTTCGGGTACAAGGCAGACATGAGCAGGGCGTAGTTGCTCAGCAAAACGAAGCATCTCTTCGGTAACCGCAATCTCGAAGTTCATGCGCGTTTGCAGGACCTCTGCAATCAGGTGGACATCACGCTCCTGAATATGGCGCCTGTCTTCACGCAAGTGCAGGGTAATACCATCCGCCCCTGCCTCCTCAGCCACCATGGCTGCCTGGACAGGATCGGGGTAACGCGTTCCTCGGGCCTGGCGCAAGGTAGCGACATGATCGATGTTCACTCCCAGCAACAAGGGTTTACTCATGGTCAGCTCCGGGAAGAAAGAAAAAGCTCGCGACTTTTCAAAGGACGACTGCCCAGCAGACGGGCCAGTGCCAGACGGTTGATCTGCTTGGCAGCCTTGGCCGGCTCAGGGTCATGAAAATTCCCCTCCGCCAGCTGCAGCAGTACAGACCCCGCAACCAGGGCCCTCGCAGAGCCGGTGGCATAAAAACCCCGCTCCGGATGAAAATCATAACGGCATTGGGCCAACACCGGCTCCCCACTATCACTGTCATGCAGAAAGTCGACAGCGTAACCCAGCACCTCGAGCAGCTTGCACTCGAACGCCCTCAACAGCGGTGCTGGCTGGTCATGTTCTGCAAGGCGTCCCAAGGTATCGGCATACATGAGAAAGAGTGCAGTCTGGGCCTCCTCCCTCGGCAACAGGCGCGTAAGGACTTCATTGAGATAAAAAGCACTGAACAGCGCAGGTCCCTCCAGCATCAAGGCAGCCCCTGCCACCTCAACCTGACGCAAGGTCTTGAGCTCACCCACCCCAACAGCCTCCAGTATCAACGGCTGGAAGAGCTGGAGTTGGCCGCCCTTGTTGCGTCGGCCTCTTCGAAAAACACCCGTCAGACGCCCGGCTTCCGCTGCAAAAACATCAACCAGCAAGCTGGTTTCACGATAAGGTCGCGTATGCAGGAAAAAGGCGTGCAACAATGAGGGCATGGCAAGGCCCACGCTCAGTCGTCGTAACCCAGGCTCTTGAGAGCACGCTCGTCGTCAGACCAGCCGCTTTTCACCTTTACCCAGAGAGAAAGCATGATCTTGGCATTGAAGAGCTTTTCCATATCCTGACGCGCCTCCATGCCTATGCGCTTCAGCCGTTGACCACCATCACCTATCACAATCGCTTTTTGCCCATCACGCTCTACAAGGATCAAGGCGCTGATACGGCGCAGCTTGCCTTCCTGCTTGAATTCCTCGATTTCCACCGTGAGTTCATAAGGTACCTCGTCACCCAGCTGGCGCATGATTTTCTCGCGTATCGTCTCCGCCGCGAGAAAGCGCGATGAACGGTCAGTGATCTGGTCCTCCGGAAAAAAGGGCGGAGAAAAAGGCAAGCGCTCCGCCACCAATTCCTGCAAACGCTCAACGTTGTGCCCACGTAATGCCGATACCGGTACCACTTCGACAAAGCCGTGAAGAGCTGTCAGCTCCGTGATACGGGGTAACAGGGCCTCCTTGTCTTCAACGGCATCAACCTTGTTGATAACCAGCATAACCGGTAATCCCGAAGCCTTGATCTTCTCCATTACCAGATCATCATCCGGAGCCCACTTGAGACCATCGACCACGAACAACACAAGATCAACGTCACGCAGTGCCGACGTAGCTGCACGATTCATGTAGCGGTTGATTGCCTTACGCTCTTCACCGTGAATGCCAGGCGTATCGACGTAGACAGTCTGTGTTTTTTCATGGGTGACAATGCCCAGAATGCGGTGGCGTGTGGTTTGCGGCTTGCGTGAGGTAATACTCAGTTTCTGGCCGAGAATGTGGTTGAGCAATGTGGACTTGCCGACATTTGGCCTTCCCACGATAGCCACATAGCCACAACGAAAATCTGCCGTATGCTTAGGAGATTTCCCGAAAAATCCGTCAATGACGTCGTTATTGCTCATTACGTATACCCAGTTGCTCAAGCGCGCGCGCAGCGGCTTCTTGCTCTGCATGGCGCCGGCTTGGCCCCTGCCCTTGTGTCGGTGATTGCAGTCCGGGCACGACACAGCTCACGACAAAGAACTGGTTATGCGCCTCACCATCAATGCTTGTTACCGTGTATACCGGCAAAGCCAGTCGACGTGATTGCAAGAACTCCTGCAACTGGCTCTTGGAGTCTTTCACCGCAGACTCCTGGTCAACCAGCAAGAGACGCTCACCGAACCATGCCTTCACGCAGGCAGCACAGTGAACCATGTCACCACAGTCCTTGTAGATCGCTCCCAAGAGGGCCTCCACTGTGTCTGCAAGGGTAGACTCGCGGCGAAACCCTCCGCTCTTGAGCTCTCCCGGCCCCAATCGCAGGTAATCGCCAAGCCGCAGGTCACGGGCTACGCTGGCCAAGGTGTCTTGCTTGACCAGGGATGCCCGAAGACGTGAAAGCCGCCCCTCTTTTTCAGCAGGAAAAAGCTGGAAAAGAAAGTCGGCTATCACGAAATTGAGAATGGAGTCTCCCAGAAACTCCAAGCGTTCGTTGTTGCGGCTACCACTGACGCTTCTGTGCGTCAGCGCTAGCTCAAGCCATGCAGGATCAAGAAAAGTATGCCCCAAGGCACCCTGCAAGCGGTGGACATGATCATCAGATGCCGGATTTGAGCTCACTGCTATAAGTCTTCTTGAAGTGCATGATGACATCGAGGTTGCCAACGAATTTCTCGCGAACTTCGTAGTCCAGCTCGACCGTCAGCTTACGGCCTTCGAAGTTGTAGCTGAAGTCGTCCGGTGACTTGCCCCGGATATTGTTGATCTGGAACCGGTCAGACAACCCTCGCTTGAAATCTTCGACAGAGGTCCCTCGCCCGTCACGAAACAGGGAGGAGATGATCTTGTCTATGGTGTAGTAATCGTAGTAAGCAGGTCCGACTGAAGTGAATATCTTGATTACGACGGCGAAGACCACAACCGCGATCATGATCCCCATAACAGATGCGCCTTTTTGTGCATGACGCCGCATGATGCTATCCCCTGTTGAACCGTTGCATATCTTGTTTTTCACCGGAAACCCGGGTGTCAGCGCACCTTACCATTGCGCCCGAAGCCCGGCAAATGCAGGCCTGGCTCCTTGTGCATCCAGACATAGGAGGCCTTGCCGACAATCAACTTGTCGGGCACGAAACCCCAGAACCGGCTATCCCTGCTGTTGTCCCGGTTGTCTCCCAGCATGAAATAGCTGTCGGCAGGAACCTGCCATTCACCCTGCGGACTTGCGCGCTCTCGCCCATCCTCCTGACGGATCAGGTGGGAAACCTCGCCAGCCAGTTCTTCGTAATAAAGCTCCCAGGATTCAGCCCCCGGAAATGCCAGCTCCTGACGTGAAAGCTCGGCATCGTTCACATAAATGCGGCCAGCCTCGATACGGACACGGTCACCCGGTGTACCAATGACTCGCTTGATGTAGTTCACGCTGGGCGCTTCCGGATACTTGAACACCATCACGTCACCACGCTTGGGCTTTCCGACAGGAATGATCTCAGTGCCCAGCACGGGTAGGCGCAGCCCATAGGTGAACTTGTTCACCAGGATGTAGTCCCCTACCTGCAGCGTCGGCAGCATGGATCCTGAAGGAATCGTGAAGGGCTCGAACAGGAAAGAGCGCAGCACCCAGACTACAAAAAGCACAGGAAAGAAGGACTTGGCGTATTCGACGGCCACCGGCTCCTTGCCGTCGGCATGACGCAGGCGCTTCAGCAGAAGGATGTCCAGCAACCAAATGGCGCCTGCCACAAGAACCGCCACCGTCAGTATCAGTGCAAAATCCAGATCCATTGCTTTCTCTCTATTTCATGCCTGTGATCGGAAGCCCCAGCTTCTCACCTTATTTGTCGACCTTGAGTACCGCCAGGAAAGCTTCCTGCGGAATCTCCACGCGGCCGACCTGCTTCATGCGCTTCTTGCCTTCCTTTTGTTTTTCCAGAAGCTTTTTCTTTCGGGACACATCACCGCCATAGCATTTCGCCAATACATCCTTGCGCATGGCCTTGACCGTTTGACGGGCAATCACCTGGCTGCCGATGGCGGCCTGGATCGCCACGTCAAACATCTGGCGAGGAATCAGTTCTTTCATTTTCTCAGTAATGGCATTACCACGGTAACGGGCATTGTCGACATGGCAGATCATGGCCAGGGCATCGACACGCTCGCCGTTGATGAGGATGTCGACACGTACCAGCTTGGCAGGCTCGAAGCGGTCAAAGGCATAATCCAGTGATGCATACCCGCGTGACACTGACTTCAGGCGATCAAAGAAATCCAGCACAACCTCGCCCATGGGAATGTCGTAGGTCAGCGCCACCTGCTTGCCGTGGAAAAGCATGTTCTTCTGCACGCCCCGGCGCTCCTGCGCCAGCTTGATGACATCACCCACAAACTCTGGTGGCACCAGGATATGGCACTCGGCGATGGGCTCACGGAACTCGTCCACGGAGCCGATATCCGGCAGCTTGGAAGGATTGTCCACATAGACCGTCTCTCCCGTGCGTTTGACGATCTCGTAGATCACGGTCGGCGCTGTGGTCAGCAAATCCAGGTTGTATTCGCGCTCCAGGCGCTCCTGCACGATTTCCATGTGCAGCATGCCAAGGAAACCGCAACGAAAACCAAAACCAAGCGCATCCGAGGACTCGGGTTCATAGAAAAGCGCAGAGTCATTCAGCGTCAGCTTGGAAAGTGCTTCGCGGAAAGATTCGTAATCATCGGATGAAATCGGAAAGAGGCCAGCATAAACCTGCGGTTTCACTTTCTTGAAACCGGGAAGCATGTCCACGGAGGGTGTGCTGGAAAGCGTAAGCGTATCGCCCACCGGGGCGCCGAAAATATCCTTGATGCCGGCAATCACGAAACCCACTTCGCCCGCTTCGAGCAGGCCGGTTTCCGTATGCTTGGGTGTGAACACGCCCACGCTGGTGACCAGATGCGTCTGACCAGTGCTTTTCACCAGAATCTTGTCGCCTTTCTTGACGCGCCCGTTCTTGACGCGCACCAGCGACACAACACCGAGATAATTGTCGAACCAGGAGTCGATGATGAGTGCCTGTAATGGCGCATCACGCTCACCCACCGGGCCCGGGATACGCTCCACCAGTGCATCCAGCAGGTCCTCGACACCCAGGCCCGTCTTGGCAGAAACACGGCAGGCATCAATAGCCTCAACGCCAATGACCTCCTCGATTTCTTCACAGACCGCCTCGGGATTGGCCTGCGGCAGATCAATCTTGTTCAGCACCGGCATGACTTCCAGCCCTTGCTCGATGGCGGTATAGCAATTCGCCACCGACTGGGCTTCCACGCCCTGAGCCGCATCCACCACCAGCAGCGCACCCTCGCAGGCTGCCAGCGAGCGTGAGACTTCATAGGAAAAATCCACATGGCCCGGGGTATCAATGAAGTTGAGCTGATAACGCTGCCCGGTCTTGCGGGAGGTGTGGTAGAGCGTGACGGAATGCGCCTTGATGGTAATCCCGCGCTCACGCTCCAAGTCCATGGAGTCCAGTACCTGTGCCTGCATCTCACGCATTTCAAGCCCGCCGCACAGCTGGATGAAACGGTCTGCCAACGTGGACTTGCCGTGGTCAATATGGGCAATGATGGAAAAATTGCGAATATGCTGGATGTCGGTCACGGGGTTTCCACAGATCAGGGCAGAGGCTTGGCATCAAAGCCGGGTCGCGGATTCTACCCGAAGCGCACACTGCCGTCAGGCAGCCTTGGATCTCAGGAGTAGGCAAGAAAAAGGGGCCACAGGGCCCCTTTTCTGTCAGCTCATCGTTTCTTGGCGGGTTCGGTCGCCTCCAGCCGCAGTGCCAGGATCTGTGGCTGCCCACGGCGATTGACGCCCAAAGGTACGGCCTTGCCTGCCGGCAGGTCCTTGGCCAGTTCAACAAACTGGGCCGCAGAACTTACAGGCTTGTTCTGCAGGGTAACAATGACATCACCGGCACGCAGGCCCGCATCAGCCGCCGCCCCCGTGCCCAGTTGCATCACCACCACGCCGCCCTCCAACTTGAGGGCTGTCTTTTCCTCGGCACTCAGGTCGCGGACGGAGTTGATGCCAAGCCGGCTCAGGTCAGGCTTGCTGGTGGCCTTCTTGCCCTTGGTGGCCGCCGCAGCCTGCGCCGCATCTTCCGGCAGGGCCGCCACCTCGAAATTCAGCGTACGGCTCTTGCCATCACGGACAACGGCAAGCGGATAACTCTGGCCCACCTTGGAGCGCCCCACCATCTGCGGCAGCTCTGAGGACAGGCCAATCTCTTGGCCGTTGAAGCGGGTAATCACGTCGCCCGCCTTGATACCGGCCTTGTCAGCCGGTGAGCCGGGCAATACTTGGGCGACCAGGGCACCTGCCGGGCGTGGCAGGCTGTAGGCATCCGCCAGATCACGGGTGATGTCCTGGATCACCACGCCGAGATAGCCACGCGAGACATGGCCATTGGCCTTGAGCTGGTCCGCCACCTCCATGGCCACATCGATGGGAATGGCAAATGACAGCCCCATGAAGCCACCCGAGCGGCTGTAAATCTGGGAGTTGATGCCTATCACTTCACCCTTGAGGTTCAGGAGGGGCCCCCCGGAATTGCCGGGATTGATGGCAACATCGGTCTGGATGAAGGGCACATAAGAATCACGCGGCAGGGAACGGGCCTTGGCACTGACAATGCCCGCCGTCACCGAGTACTCGAAGCCGAAGGGGGAACCGATGGCCAGCACCCATTCCCCTACCTTGAGCTGCGAAGGATCGCCGATCTTGAGGGCGGGCAGGTTCTTGCCGTCGATCTTGAGCAGCGCCACATCGGAACGCTCATCCGAACCAACCACCTCTGCATCGATTTCGCTGCGATCGGAAAGGCGTACCGTCACCTTGTCTGCGCCCTGCACGACATGGTTGTTGGTAAGCACATAACCGTCCTGGGAAATGATGAAACCGGAACCAAAAGACTGCTTGTCCTGGGGAGACGGTGCAAAGTTGAAATCATCGCCAAAAAAACGCCGGAAAATCTCCGGTACATCTTGCTGTCCGCCACGCTGGCCACTCTTGGCAGAAGCGCTGATATTCACCACCGCCTTGCCAGCGCTGTCTGCCAACGGTGCAAAATCCGGCAGGTCGGCGTGGGCAGGAAGCATGAAAAGAAATGACAGGATGACGCAGCTCTTGAGCAACAAGGCTGTCACGGCTGATCTCATGAGTAGTTCCCCGGCAATCGACAAAACAGACAAGACAGGGCGGACCGCCACTGTCACTGGAAAGCCAGAAAATGAGCCAGCCCCTCGGGCACTGAACAGTAGGGAATTGTAAGCAGGGCCAAGCTTGGCTCATTCCCGTGACCCGCCAGCCAGCCTATACTTGGCGCCCGCTCCCGCCAGCACCGCGCTCGCCGGGCTTCCCGTCTCGGACCCTTTCATGACTGACCATCTGCACGATGTCCTCATCATCGGCAGCGGAGCTGCCGGGCTTACACTCGCTCTCCGCCTGGACCCTTCCCTGCGCATCGCCGTGCTTTCCAAGGCCGAGCTGACCGATGCCAGTACCTATTACGCCCAAGGCGGCGTTGCCGCCGTGCTGGATGCCACGGACTCCACGGCCCTGCATGTGGCCGACACACTGGTAGCCGGTGCCGGGCTCTGTCATGAAGATGCGGTGCGCTTCACCGTAGAAAACGGTCCCGAGGCCATTCGCTGGCTGATTGACCAAGGGGTGAGCTTCACGCTGGATGCCGACGAGCAGCCTCACCTCACCCAGGAAGGCGGGCACTCGCACCGCCGCATCATCCATGCCGCAGATGCCACCGGCCGCGCCATTTCCACGACACTGGTCGGGCGCGTACGTGAATGCCCGAACGTGGAGCTTCTGGAGAACCGGGTCGCCGTCGACCTCATTACCTCCGGAAAAATGGGTCTCCCCGGGGAAGAGCGCGTACTGGGTGCTTATGTACTCAACACAGCAACCGGCGAAGTCGAAGTATTCCGCGCCCGCTTCGTCGCCCTGGCCACGGGCGGTGCGAGCAAGTCCTATCTCTACACCACCAATCCCGACATAGCGACCGGTGACGGCATTGCCATGGCCTGGCGTGCAGGCTGCCGCGTGGCAAACATGGAATTCAACCAGTTCCACCCTACCTGTCTCTACCATCCGCTGGCCAAGAGCTTCCTGATTACCGAAGCCATGCGTGGCGAAGGCGCCTACCTGCGGCTGCCCGATGGCGAACGCTTCATGCCACGCTTCCATGAGAGAGCCGAACTGGCACCGCGCGATATCGTGGCACGCGCCATCGACTACGAAATGAAGCGCCTCGGAATTCGCTGTGTCTATCTGGACATCACCCACAAACCAGCCGATTTCATCACCAGCCACTTCCCGAACATCTACCAGAAGTGCCTGGAATTCGGCATCGACATCACCAAAGACCCCATCCCGGTGGTTCCTGCTGCCCACTTCACCTGTGGCGGTGTCATGGTCGATGAACACAGCCGCAGTGACATCAGCAACCTCTATGCCATCGGGGAAACCTCGTTCACCGGCTTGCACGGTGCCAATCGCATGGCCAGTAATTCGTTGCTTGAATGCTTTGTCTATGCCACCTCGGCAGCACAGGACATCGAGAGCCGGCTAGCCACCATGCCGGTGCCACCCGACTGCAAGCCCTGGGACGATTCACAGGTCCGCAACCCGGATGAAGACGTGGTCATCCTGCACAACTGGGAAGAGCTGCGCCGTTTCATGTGGGACTACGTGGGCATCGTGCGCACCGACAAGCGCCTTGCCCGCGCCCTGCATCGCGTGGAGCTGCTCAAGCGCGAAATCCATGAGTATTACAGCAACTACACCATTTCCACGGACCTGATCGAGTTGCGCAATCTTGTACTGGTTTCCGAGCTCATCATCCGCTGTGCCCTGCAACGCAAGGAATCACGCGGACTGCATTACACGCTGGATTATCCTGAGCTTGCCGCGGAGATACTCGACAGTGTGCTGGAGCCGGAACATGGGGCCGTATAAAGCCCTGCCAGCTTCTCTTTGACAGACCGCACGGCAGGCGCTAAATCACTGCTTCATCATCTTTCGCCAAAGGGACCTCCCTCACATGGGACAACAAATCCTCATCGGCAAGGGCGAACTGCCCTGCTTCCTCCAGGGCCGTTATGCCAATCGTCACGGCCTCGTTGCCGGCGCTACCGGCACCGGTAAGACCGTCACCCTGCAGATACTGGCAGAGGGCTTTTCCGATCTTGGCGTGCCAGTCTTCCTGGCTGACATCAAGGGCGACCTGGCTGGCATTTCACAGAAGGGTGCTGACAATCCCAAGTTTGCCGAGCGTGCCGAGAAGCTGGGTGTCACCGATTACGCCAACCGCGCCTATCCCACCGTGTTCTGGGATGTCTTCGGCACGCAGGGCCATCCGGTGCGTTCCACCATTTCCGACATGGGACCGCTGTTGCTGGCGCGCCTGATGGATCTCAATCCCACGCAGGAAGGCGTCCTGACACTGCTGTTCAAATATGCCGACGACAATGGCCTGCTGCTGCTCGACCTCAAGGACCTGCGCTCGCTGGTCACCTTTGCCGTCGACAACACCACTGCATTCGGCCGCGATTACGGCACCGTCAGCAAACAGACCCTGGGCATCATCCAACGACAGTTGCTGGGCCTGGAGCAGCAAGGCGCCGACAAGTTCTTCGGCGAACCCGCCCTGCAACTCACCGACTTCATGCAAACCACGCTGGAGGGCCGCGGCCATATCAACGTGCTGGCGGCCGACAAACTGTTCCAGCAGCCCAAGCTGTATTCCACGTTCCTGTTATGGCTGCTTTCCGAGCTTTATGAGGCCTTGCCGGAACAAGGCGATGCCGACTTACCCAAGCTGGTTTTCTTCTTCGACGAAGCACATCTCCTCTTCAACGATGCGCCCAAAGCATTGCTCGACAAGATCGAGCAGGTCGTGCGCCTGATCCGTTCCAAGGGGGTCGGTGTCTATTTCGTCACGCAGAATCCGCTGGATATCCCCGATACCGTCCTGGGACAGCTGGGCAATCGCGTCCAACATGCCCTGCGCGCTTTCACGCCACGCGACCAAAAGGCAGTGAAGGCAGCTGCCGACACTTTCCGCGGCAAGCCGGGGCTGGATGTGGCCAGCGCCATCACGGAACTGGGTGTGGGTGAGGCCCTGATCTCCACGCTGGGCGATGGTGGCGTGCCCTCGCCAGTCGAACGGGCCAAAGTGGTTCCACCCCGTTCACGCCTGGGAGCTATCACGCCGGAGGAACGCCAAGCCACGATACAGCGCTCGCCCTACCGGAGCCGTTATGAGCAAACCATAGACCGCGAGTCTGCCTACGAAATCCTGCAGGCCCGTGCAGCAGAACAGGCATCTGCCGCTACAGCCTCTGCCAAAGAAAAGTCGGAAGCCAAAACGACCGCCAAACCACGCAGCACACGCGAGCCGGACACGGTATGGGAAACAGCCGCCAAAAGTGCCGTACGCGCCGCCAGCTCGGAGCTGGGTCGCAACCTCGGGCGGCAACTCTTGCGCGGGCTGCTGGGGTCATTGAAGAAATAGAAACGATGTGCCTGCCACTTCAGGACAGTGGCAGGCATTGCTCCAGCAAAAGAAAGGCACTTAGTAAAGCAACTACAAATCACTGTGCAACCGGCCATACCGCAAGCGAACACGCAGGCGCCGGAAAGCATCTGCGGGTACGGCATCTGGCCAGACAACCACACGCTCCCGGCGGCCTCCTCCCGCATCCCGGCAAAGAAAATCCATCACCACGAGATAGCGCCAGACACGAAAGCCCTGCAGCTCGGCAGGGCCTTCCCGCTCCGGAGTTGCCAGCCACCAGCGGCCAATCTGCTCAGAGACGCGGACATCATGGCGCGATCTTTCCCTTCGCAGGGAAAGCCCGGCCGAGAGCAGCACAACACACCACAGCAGCAAACGCCACGGCCAGGCAAGCTCCGTTTGCAGCACGGCCACGGCAGCTGCCACATGGAGCATCAGGGAAATAATGCAAAACAACCGGGAAGGACTGAGACGCAGATCAACGTGCCAGACGTTCGAGAACGAGTTCAACCATGCGCTCCAGCTCGGGATCGGCCGGCTTTTCCTGCTGCATGAACCAGTTGAAAAGGTCCATGTCCTCGCAGTCGACCAGACGCGCAAACAGCGCGCGATCGCCAAGCTCCAGCCCCCGATAATGTTCATCCATGAACGGCCCCAGGATCACGTCAAGCTCCTTGAGGCCACGACGGCAGTGCCATTGGAGACGGCGCTCCTGGTCAGTGAATCCTGTCGTGTCCGTCATTGCAGCTCCGCATCGCGAGATTGGGTCCGGCAGCAATTATACGCTTGTTTTTCTGCACGCTGCCTCCATGATGATGCCCATCACAATGGCTGCGATTACCAATGAACACACTCTGGTCCACCTTGTTGCCGGATGCGCCATCACTCCCTGCCAGCACCGGCCCAACCCTGCTCATTCCCCTGCCATCCCTTGCAGAGCTGACACTGACCGGCCCCGAGTCCGCCAAATTCCTGCAAGGCCAGGCCACCACTGATTTTCGCGAAATCGAAAAGGGACGGGTGCTGCCTGGCGCCATCTGCTCACTCAAGGGACGGGTGCTTTTCAGCTTCATCGCCATGAAGACCGGTGACAACCTGCGCCTGATCATGCCAGCTGAACAACTGGCGGATGCGCTGGCACACCTGAAGAAGTACGCCATCTTCTCCAAAACAGAGCTGCAGGATGCGCGAACAAGCATCGCCTTGCTGGGCATCGCAGGCAAAGCCGCCAACCAGCAGGTATCCGACTTGCTGGGCAAGGTGCCCGATACGGGCGAAGCACTGCAGGATGATCAGGGGCGCTGGGCTGCCGGCATAGGGGAATCACGCTACTTGCTGGGTATTGGGAGTCATTCACTGGAAGCCGACTGGGAGCAGTTGCAAAAAGACGGACAAGCCACATCCGAATCAGCATGGTGGGCTGCCGAAATTGCCGCAGGCCATGCCACCGTGTTTGCCGCTGCCCGTGATCTTTTCCAGCCACAGGAACTGAACTATCCCGCGCTGGATGGCGTCAGCTACAACAAGGGCTGCTATACCGGTCAGGAAGTGGTGGCCCGCCTCTATTTCCGCGGCAAGCTCAAGCAGCGGCTTTACCGGCTGGAAGTCAACGGCAGTGAAACACCTGCCATTGGCAGTGGAATTTTTGCGGGCGATGCGCGAGTGGGCGATGTGGTCATGGCCACAAGCCAAGAAGGCAAAACCGGGCTGCTGGCCATCGTGAAAAACAAGGCAATGGCAGCAGGCGGACTGACGCTGGGCGAGAACGGCAAGGCATTGACCGCCCTTCCCCTACCCTATGCCCTGCCTGCCGAAAAAGAAGAGTGATGCCTCGCAGAGCTCCCTACTGCACAAGACATTAAAGATCGGCTAGCGGGTGCGTGCCGGCCCAAGGCTCCCTGTAGTGCTCTGCAACCCACTCCTCCGTGACCTCGGCCAACTCGGCGGGCTGCCACCGGGGGGTGTTGTCCTTGTCCACGAGCAGCGCACGTACGCCCTCGATGAAATCCGGATGGCGGGCGCACTGCACTGACAAGGTCAGCTCTTCACGGAAGACTTCTTCAAGCGACAGGGATGCACCACGCTGCCATTGGCGATGAATCAGTGCCGCCGACGTGGGTGAGCCTTTGAGCAGCGTCTTGGCCGTGCGATCCAGCCAGGCATCCTCCGGGGCTGGAGCCGTCAAGGCGGCATACAGGGTGGGCAGATCATCACTGCCGGCACGTATGTTCAATGCAGCCTCGCGCGCCTTGATCTCGGAAGGTGCCAGAGTCGGCGCATTTTCCCGCATCAACACGGTACTCATCTGCAGGTCACGCCCTTCGGCATCGTCCATCCAACTTTCTTCACACAGCCTGTCGATCACGGCTTCACGTCGGGCAGAGGGAATGGCGACATCCGCGAGGCCGATATGCAGCGCATCCGCCGCATTCAAATGCACGCCCGTCATGCCAATGAAGAGCCCCAGACGGTTTTTCACACGCGACAGGAAATAGCTGCCGCCCACATCGGGATAAAGACCGATGGTGATTTCCGGCATGGCAAGCCGGGAGGTCTCAGTCACCACACGGTGGGAAGCCCCCCCCATCAGGCCGATACCGCCCCCCATGACAATGCCCTGCCCCCACACCACCACCGGCTTGGGATAAACATGGATCAGATAGTCCAGACGATACTCGTCAGTGAAGAACTGCTGCGCATAAGGATCATCAATACCGCTTTCCCGGACAGCGAGGCAGATACGGCGCACGTCACCACCTGCACAAAACGCTTTCTCACCCGCCCCTTGCAGGAAAACGGCAACAACCTCAGGAGTCACGGCCCAGCGCTGCATGGCGGGCAGCAACAGGTGAATCATTTCAAGGCTGAGGGAGTTCAGCGAGCGCTCGCTGTTCAAGGTGGCAATGGCCAGGATGCGGCCATCCGCTGTGGGGCGCTCCTCCAGCAGGACAAGGGGAGTTTCAGACATGAATCACCTCATGCAGGCACGGACCAGTCTATCGGCTCACGACCCTGTGCTTCCAGATAGCGGTTGGCCTGCGAAAAATGGCGGCAGCCAAACCAGCCGCCCCGGTTCGCAGAAAGAGGAGACGGATGCACGGACTTCAGCACCAGATGCCGCCGGGTATCAATTATGCGCCCCTTACGCTGCGCATAACTGCCCCACAGCAGGAAGACCAGATGCTCGCATTGCTCGTTCAGCACTCGCACCACCGCATCGGTGAACGTCTCCCAACCGCGGTTCTGGTGCGAGGCCGCCAGACCCGCTTGTACGGTCAACACGCTGTTGAGCAGCAACACGCCCTGCTCCGCCCAATGCGTCAACTCACCATGACGGCCAGGCGCAATGCCAAGATCTGTACTGATTTCGCGATAGATATTCTGCAAGGAAGGTGGCAGCGGTACTCCGCGGCGCACGGAGAAGCAGAGACCATGGGCCTGTCCTGCACCGTGATAAGGGTCCTGCCCCAAAATCACCACTTTCACTTTTGAAAGTAGTGTCGTATTGAGGGCATTGAATATTTCAGGGCCCGGCGGATAGATGACCTTGCCTGCCTGCCGTTCCTGCTCCAGAAAACGCCTGAGCTCCTGCATGTAGGGGGACAGGAACTCCTGGCCCAAGGCCTGCTTCCATTCAGGGTCGAGCTTCACTCGTGCAAGGGCTGCGGCGTCACTCATACCGACAACACCGCACGCATCTGGTGCCGCAATGTGTCACGCACCTTCTCGTGCGTAAATGCTTCCGGGTCCAGCAAACCCTCATACTCCAGCCTGCGCACTGTTGCCAGGACCGAGCGGGAACCCATCTCCACCTCGTTGGCCCCCACATACTCCAGTATCTGCGTGAAATTGCTGAGCAGACGCGACCCGTGCTGCAAAGCCATGGCATGCATACGCTCGTCCACAAGAGCGGCATACCAAAAGGCATGCTCCACCACCAAGTGTTCACGATGCTCACGCACACGGGTAATGATGTGATGCGCCCCCATGGAAGACATATGCTCGGTCACTTCCTCCAGCAACTCGGGATATTTACGGGTATCCGTGGGATAGGAGCGTATCCATTCATTGGCACGGGACCAGAACGGATCAATGAAGGTCTGCACCGTTTCATTGGTAAACAGCGTGAAGGCATCTGCCAGGAGGTCGTGAATATCCTTGAAATAATACGTTGTTGCCGAAAGGGGGACGCCTGCTTCCTTCGCAACAGCACGATGCCGCACTCCGCGCACGCCATCCCTCACCAATACTTTCAAGGCGGCATTCAGGATAGCCAGACGACGCTGCTCACTGCTTTGTCGCGCGGTCTTGCGACCCTGGTAAGTCACTTCTTTTACTTGCTGTTGCATGGGGGCTTCCTGATCCCTGGTCCCTGGGGAGGGCGCAAGGATAACGGCCAGTCGCAGGCAGCGGCAACGACAGACAGCGGCAAACATGCATCCGGATGTCTATGTTCCAGACAAGAACCGAGCGGGAGAATCACGAATGCCGACAAGATGCCATCATCATACACGCCTGCAGTCGCAAGCTTTCTGCGCTGAAATATGACGAATAAAGTGACCCGTCTGGCGGAAGCACCAAAGAAAAAGGGCTTGTCAGTGACAAGCCCTTGATCTGTATGGCGCGCTGGGAGGGATTCGAACCCCCGACCCTCTGGTTCGTAGCCAGATACTCTATCCAACTGAGCTACCAGCGCATGAGGCGGCGAATTATGGTGAGGGAGCCTTTCTGCGTCAACAGTTTATCCGCGCTAGTCGATTAATTTTCCTGGCTTTCTTCTCTTGCAATATTTACTGCCTTGACGCTGGCAAAGCCGTCAGCAAGATAGCCCTACCAACCGAGGTTGAAACACACCCCAACCGACGCAAGCCCCAACATGCTTGCCAAACGACTCCGGCTACTGGAGTCATTCGACCGTCTGCCAATCCCGAGGGGGTATCATTCAGACAGCCTGCATCACACTTCTCCAGCCAATCAGAGTGAGCTCCCGTGCCAATGTTGCCCTTACCGGACAATGATACAAAAAGCCATAAACGTCTCATTGCTGACCAATGGAGCCCCGATGAGTAGCCTTGACCCAGTTGCCACTTCCTCCGGTCTCCCCGAAGCCCGCTGGCCTGCCCCACTCTCCCCCGACGAATGGGATGAGCTTTTCCCGGGCATCCTCGACGGCATACTGGCCATGGCAGGAAGTGCCAATGTCATCATGCAACTGGCCCGTCAGGGCGTGGGATACGGGGTCATGGAAAGTCGCGTGGAAAGCGGCTCCCTGTTCCGCCACCCCATCAAGCGTGCCCGCACTACCTTCACCTACCTGGCCGTTGCCATGCTGGGCACCACCGAGGAAAAGCTGGCCTATCGCCAGGCGGTGAACCGGTCGCATGCACAGGTGCACTCACTGGAGACAACAAGCTCGCCAGTGAAGTACAACGCCTTTGATCCCGAACTGCAGATGTGGGTCGCCGCCTGCCTTTACTGGGGAATTGCTGACTCCTACCGCAAGATCAGGCGCCCTCTCGATCATGCAAAGGCCGTGCGGTTTTATGAGCTTGCGCAGCCACTGGGCACCACACTGCAAGTACGCGCCACGATGTGGCCCAAGGATCTCGATGACTTCAATACCTACTGGGAGCGCAATCTAGAACAACTCCACATAGACGACACCATCCGCGCCTATCTCATGGCACTGGTCGATCTGAAGTTTCTGCACCCCGTACTGCGCCTGCTGTTCGGGCGGTATCACCGCTTCCTTACAACAGGTTTCCTGCCCCCCAGGCTGCGCGAGGAGATGCGACTCTCGTGGGGGCCGGCGCAGCAGGAGAACTTTGACCGCCTGCTCCTCATACTTGCAGCCATCAATCGCTACATGCCCCGTATCGTCAGGCAGATGCCCTTCCGGATCGTGATGTGGGACTTCCGCAGGCGTCGGCGCAAAGGCCTTTCCATGGTATGAACATCATCTCCCTCTGGAGTACTAAAGCTCCAAGGAGTGATATGTGTTGGACAGGAAGCTGCTTCAGCGCAATTGCAATGGCCGATTACGTTCTTTAATAAAAAGAAACCCGGTACTTCTTTCCAAAGCCAAACGCAGCCTATACAAAACCTCTCCATCCGGCATCCGTCGGCGCCATCGGAGGGCAAAGGCATGACTTCACGCTACAACACATGGAGTTCACTGGTCGCTGACGCCTCGCTTTACTGGAGCGACCTGACACCCGAGGAAATCTTGCAAGCGCAGAAAAGCGAAGATTGTCTTCACCGCGTAATCCGGGAGAAATACGACATCCCGGATACAGAGGTAAAACGCCAGATTGACAGCTTCCTGAAAAGAAAACTGGGATAAGTCACAAGCAGAGCCCCCACGCCATCCTTGATCACGCGGAGCATTACTGAGGGGAATGGTAAGGCACGCACACAGGCTTATTAAGCGTTTGTGTAGCACCAACATGGAGCAAGGGCTTTTATCCACTTGAGTTCAAGGGTTTTTCTTGGCTTTCAAGGGGATAGCATATGATGGCGGAGAGGGGGGGATTCGAACCCCCGACACCCTTTTGAGGTGTACTCCCTTAGCAGGGGAGCGCCTTCGGCCTCTCGGCCACCTCTCCGCGAGCGCGCAATCATACTCAGCCCACCCCCGCTTGAAAAGACAAAAACGGGGAAAATCAGTAGCTTCCTGCCACAATCCCGATGCCAACCGCAGATATGGCGAATTTCCTACAAGAGCTTGGGCGATCACCGGCATACAGCCCACCGGAAGAAAGAGATACTTCTTTCACGGCGCAAGGATGCGACCAAGGATTGGTCACAAGCCGTCAGGAAGAGTCAGAGGGATCTGACAATGCAAAACCGAGACGCTTTCAGGGAGAAACGTCTCGGTTTTCTTTTGTGGCCATAAATATGCAGCCACTTGAGGGGGGGTGAGGAGTGCGCGGCTTCAGTCGTCGTGATCGTGATCACCTGACTTCTCGCGCTGGATGCGCTGGTAGATTTCCTCACGATGGACAGCAACTTCCTTCGGTGCATTCACGCCGATACGTACCTGATTACCCTTTACCCCGAGCACCGTCACAGTGACTTCGTCACCTACCATCAGGGTCTCACCCACGCGGCGAGTCAGAATCAGCATTGCCTTTCTCCTTTGAATATCGCTGGCATCCCGGGGATCAGCCTCGGGCAGCTTCGGCACAGTTTGGCCAGTATTGACCAGACAACCCTATAAATCAAAAACATCTAACGCATGAGAGTCAGGTGGGGCGCCCGTGCCAATTTACAAGGCGCCCCACCAGCCATCAGTCAGGCTGCAGGGCTATCCAAGCCAAATGCGGTATGCAAGGCGCGTACGGCAAGTTCCAGGTACTTCTCTTCCACCACGACAGAAATCTTGATTTCAGAAGTAGAGATCATCTGGATGTTGATGCCTTCTTTGGCCAGCACTCCAAACATCTTGCTGGCGACGCCGGCATGGGAGCGCATGCCCACGCCCACGAGCGAAACCTTGCATATCTTGTCGTCACCCACCACTTCACGGGCACCAATGTCCTTGGCAACGGCCTCCAGGACACCCAGCGCCTTCTTGAGCTCGCCACGGGCAACCGTGAACGTGAAGTCGGTGGTGTTATCCGCCGCCACGTTCTGCACGATCATGTCCACTTCGATGTTGGCATCACTGACCGGCCCGAGGATACGGAACGCAATACCAGGCGTGTCGGGCACACCACGTACGGTGATCTTGGTTTCGTCACGATTGAAGGCGATTCCGGAGATAACTGGCTGTTCCATGGTTTCCTCGTCAACAGTAATCAGGGTGCCCTCGCCTTCGTCAGTGAAGCTCGACAGCACACGCAGCGGCACATTGTATTTGCCTGCGAATTCAACGGAGCGGATTTGCAGGACCTTGGAGCCCAGCGAGGCCATCTCCAGCATTTCCTCGAAAGTGATGCGATCCAAGCGCCGGGCCTGCGGCACGACGCGCGGATCAGTGGTGTAGACACCATCCACATCCGTATAAATCTGGCATTCATCCGCCTTCAGGGCAGCCGCCAGAGCCACGCCAGTCGTATCAGAACCACCACGGCCCAAGGTAGTGATGTTGCCTTCACTGTCTGCCCCCTGGAATCCGGCGACAATGATCACCCGGCGCAAAGCAATATCAGCCCTGATGCGCGCATCATCAATCGACTCGATGCGTGCCTTGGTGAAAGAGCTGTCGGTACGGATGGCGACCTGCGGCCCGGTATAGGATTTGGCATCGATACCGATCTTCTTCAATGCCATGGCCAAAAGGCCGATCGTGACCTGCTCGCCCGTGGATACCATGACATCCAGCTCACGCGGATCAGGCTCCGGCATGATGGCCTTGGCCAAGGCGATAAGACGGTTGGTCTCGCCACTCATGGCCGATACCACGACGATGATGTCGTTGCCCTTGTCGTGCCAGCGCTTCACGCGCGCCGCAACGGCTTCGATACGCTCCGGGGTACCCACTGAAGTACCACCGTATTTCTGAACAATCAGTGCCATTTTCTGTCTACACCCTCATGCACCCAAAGGCGCCCTTTTCATTTCAGATTCTTTCGCGGACAAAACCCTGCACCGAAGCCAGTGCAACTGGCAACTGGGCTGCATCATTGCCACCTGCCTGGGCCATGTCCGGGCGACCACCGCCTTTGCCACCTACTTGCTGGGCGAGGAAAGCCACCAGTTCACCCGCCTTTATCTTGGCAGTGAGGTCCGCGCTGACGCCCACGACCAGACTGACTTTGCCATCCGTGACGGCAGACAACACCACCACGCTCGAGCCCAGTTTGTTGCGAAGCTGATCCATGGTGTCTCGCAAGGATTTGGGGTCCACTCCGTCAAGACGTGCAGCAAGAACCTTGGCAAAACCTACAGCGACGGCATTTGCGAGCAGCTCATCGCCGGCCGATGCCGCCAGTTTCATCTTGAGACGATCAAGCTCCTTCTCAAGATCACGGTTACGCTCGGCAAGCTGACGCACTTTCTCGGCCGCTTGAGTGACAGGAGCACGCAGCACTGCTGCAACTTCTGCCAGAGCACTTTCACCGGCATTCACGTAATCCAAGGCGCCTGTGCCGGTCCGAGCCTCAATGCGTCGCACGCCGGATGCCACACCACCTTCACTGGTGATCTTGAACAAACCGATATCACCCGTACGGGAAACATGTGTTCCGCCACACAATTCGATGGAAAAGCCGGGCGTGCCCATGCTGAGCACACGCACAGTATCGCCATATTTCTCGCCAAACAGGGCCATTGCACCCTTGGCCCTGGCGGCCTCGATTTCCATGATCTCTGTCTGCACGGGCTGGTTTGCCAACACTTCGGCATTCACCAATGCCTCAATGGCAGCAAGTTGCTCCGGTTTGATGGCCTCCGGCTGGGAAAAATCGAAACGCAGGTAATCGGCGCAGACCAGCGACCCTTTCTGTTGGACATGGCTGCCCAAGATTTTGCGCAGTGCAGCATGCATCAGGTGAGTGGCGGAATGGTTGCGTTTGGTGGCCTCACGCAAACCGCTGTCCACCTCTGCTTTCACTTCCTCACCGACACTCAGACTGCCTCGTGTCAGGACACCATGATGAAGGTGGGCACCCCCCACCTTCGTGGTATCACGAACTTCAAAACGATGACTGCCTGCATCAAGGTAACCCGTATCACCTGCCTGCCCACCGGATTCGGCATAGAACGGTGTACTGTCCAGCACCACAACGCCCTGCTCTCCTTCGTTGAGCGAAGCAACCTTGTCGGCTCCCTTGAAAAGGGCGATGACGCAACCCGAGCCCTGAGTGCCCTCATAGCCTGTAAATCGGGTATCGACCTCCACCTTGATCAGCGAGTTGTAATCCAGATCAAACTTGCCGGCTTCCTGGGAGCGCTCGCGTTGCTCTTTCATGGCCTGCTCAAAACCCGCCATGTCCAGTGTCAGGCCGCGCTCACGCGCAATGTCACCCGTAAGATCATCAGGAAAGCCATAAGTGTCATACAGCTTGAAGACTATTTTTCCGGGAATCATCGTGCCCTTGAGCCCGGCGAGGTCCTGTTCAAGCAGTTTGAGTCCTTGCTCCAGCGTCTTGGCAAACTGCTCCTCTTCAGTCTTCAGCGTGCGCTCGATATGCGCTTGCTGCGTCTTCAACTCGGGATAGGCCTCGCCCATTTCCTGGGCAAGGGCCGCCACGATCCGGTGGAAGAACGGGCCGACAGCACCCAGCTTGTTGCCGTGCCGGCAGGCGCGGCGAATGATGCGACGTAACACATACCCGCGGCCTTCATTCGATGGCGTCACGCCATCGGCAATGAGGAAAGAACAAGAGCGGATGTGATCTGCCACCACCTTGAGCGACGCCTGCCCTTCATTCTTGCAGCCGATCGCTTGCGCTCCCGCATTCAGCAGGCTCTGGAAAAGATCAATCTCATAATTGGAATGGACGTGCTGCATGACGGCAGAAATACGCTCCAGCCCCATCCCTGTATCCACGGATGGCGCCGGCAACGGATGCAATATCCCGTCCGCCGTACGGTTGAACTGCATGAAGACGTTGTTCCAGATTTCTATGTAGCGGTCACCGTCTTCATCCGGTGAGCCCGGAGGGCCTCCGGCAACATCGGCACCGTGATCATAGAAAATTTCCGTGCAGGGGCCGCAAGGACCGGTATCACCCATGGCCCAGAAATTATCAGAAGCATAAGGCGCACCCTTGTTGTCTCCGATGCGGATGATGCGCTCAGCTGGCACACCAACCTCGTCCTTCCAGAGTGCATAGGCCTCGTCATCCGTCGCATAGACAGTGACCCAGAGCTTTTCCCGAGGAATGTTCAGCCAGGATGGCGAAGTCAGGAACTCCCAAGCATAAGCAATGGCATCGCGCTTGAAGTAATCACCAAAGCTGAAATTACCCAACATCTCGAAGAAGGTGTGATGGCGGGCGGTATAGCCCACATTTTCGAGATCATTATGCTTGCCACCGGCACGCACACACTTCTGTGACGAAACCGCACGCGTATATGCACGCTTGTCCAGCCCCAGAAAACAGTCCTTGAACTGGTTCATACCGGCATTGGTAAACAGCAATGTCGGATCATTGGCCGGAATGAGCGAGCTTGAAGCCACACGGGTGTGACCCTTTTCTTCGAAAAAACGGAGAAAGGCTTCGCGGATGGCGGCGCTCTTCATGCAGTACTCCGGGCTTTGTCTCCCGGACTGGCAACATGCAGCGGGACGGACGGCTGGAAAAGACCGGCGATTATAGCGGCACAAGCGTCTGATTCGTAGGGGAAAACCGGGGTATTTAGCGAGCGGCCAAGCCCCATGGGAAGGAAGAAACAGGCCTCAAAATCAGCCTTCCTCAACCGCGCCGCAGCGAAGCGCATGACCGGACTGGGCGCCCGTAAAGCCCCGATATTGAAGAAAACGCAGTTGTCTTGCCTTGTCCCTGGCTTCTTTGGGCAAGGATGCACCAAAGCGTCTGTCACGGGCCTTCACAGCCTGCTCGCTCCAGTCGTAGCCACTGGCAGACAAGAAGCCCTGTGCCTCATCAGCCGCAAGACCACGACTCTTGAGGTCTGCCAGGATGACTACTGGCCCGTAACCACGCTCTGCCCGGCTGCGGACAAAAACCTCCGCAAACCGCTCATCCGACTGCAAACGACGCCTGACGAGCTCTTCCAGCAGGTCATCAACCTGCTCTGATTGCCCTCCCAGGTCCAATAGCCTGCGACGAAGCTCGGTACGAGAGTGTTCGCGCCGACCCAGCATGGCCAAGGCGCGGCCCTTCAGGAACTCCGGGGAGGGTTCATCCCTCCCCTCGGAGAACTGGGCTTCAGACGTCTGCTTCATCAAAGCTATCGGCATCTTCTGCCACAGGAACAACATCACCAATCAGCTGCTCGCGAATCTGCTTTTCTATGGCCTGGGCAATGGAAGGGTTTTCATCAAGGTATTTGCAGGCATTACCTTTGCCCTGGCCTATCTTGTTGCCCTGATAGGCATACCAAGCGCCGGCCTTGTCGACGAGACCAAGCTTCACACCCAGATCAACGATTTCTCCCAAACGATTGATACCCTGGCCATAGAGAATCTGGAATTCAGCCTCTTTGAAAGGAGGAGCCACCTTGTTCTTGACCACCTTCACGCGGGTTTCGGAACCTACGACCTCTTCACCTTCTTTGACGGCACCGATACGCCGAATATCCATGCGGACGGAGGCATAGAACTTGAGGGCATTGCCGCCCGTGGTCGTTTCAGGGTTGCCGAACATGACACCGATCTTCATGCGTATCTGGTTGATGAAGATGACCAAGGTGTTGGAGCGCTTGATGTTGCCCGTAATCTTGCGCAACGCCTGCGACATGAGGCGTGCCTGCAGCCCCATGTGGGAGTCGCCCATTTCACCTTCGATTTCAGCACGAGGCGTAAGCGCTGCTACCGAGTCCACCACGATGACATCCACCGCGCTGGAACGCACCAGCATGTCGGTGATTTCCAGGGCCTGCTCACCCGTATCCGGCTGGGAAACCAGCAGATCCTCAACATTGACACCCAGCTTGGCGGCATAGGTCGGGTCCAAGGCATGCTCGGCATCCACGAAAGCGGCCGTGCCACCTGCTCGCTGGCAGGCAGCTATCACTTGCAGGGTAAGGGTGGTCTTGCCTGAAGACTCAGGACCATAAATCTCGACAATGCGGCCGCGCGGCAGGCCACCAATGCCCAGTGCGATATCAAGACCAAGGGAACCTGTGGAAATGGAGGGGATGGTGCCTGACGCCGGATGATCGCCAAGACGCATCACGGAGCCTTTGCCGAACTGCTTTTCAATCTGGGAAAGGGCGGCGGAAAGGGCTTTTTGCTTGTTCTCGTCCATTACAGGTCCTCTTCGGAAATTGGGCTAACGTTACGTGTCAGGGATTGCTGTCCATGCGTACAGTACTGTCGCACAGCTTTCAGCGAGTGGCAACTCCCATCTGCAACAACAGCCCCGAAAGCGCATGAATGATGGTCTGCTGTCGTACCTCCTCTCGATCACCGGCAAAACGGCAACACTCCGTATTGGCGCCCTCCGGCCCCTCCCAGGCAAACCAGACAGTGCCCACTGGCTTGTCGGGCGACCCACCATCCGGCCCGGCAATCCCGCTTACCGCCACTGCCCAGCCGGCACTGGCAGCAGCACGGGCTCCCGCTGCCATTTTCTGAACAACAGCCTCACTGACAGCTCCCCCCGGCTTGAAAGCGGCAGCGGGAATATTGAGCTCCTGCTGCTTGGCCCTGTTGGAATAAGTGACCCAACCCAGTTCGAACCATGCAGAGCTACCGGCAATCCGGGTAAGCGCTTCGGCAATACCACCACCTGTACAAGACTCTGCTGTCGCCACTGTTTGGCCTGACTGCTTCAGTGCCAGCCCCACCTCTGCCGCAAGCCGTGTTATGTCGCTCTGAAAAGCCGGTCGGGACTCTGCCATTGGGCAATCTCCGGGCAATGAATGAATGGGTGAATACAGCAGTTCTGCATGATACTGCGGTCAACGCCTGAGAATGACCTGACACGGCACTGGTCGCCATCGTCATCACTTCGTATCATCCCGCGCTTCCCCACAGCGACAGCATTCGTATGAGCACGGACAGCCTTAACGATCATACGCCCATGATGCAGCAGTACCTGCGCATCAAACGCGAACACCCGAACGAGCTGGTGTTCTATCGCATGGGTGATTTCTACGAGCTGTTTTTTGACGACGCCGTGAAAGCTTCGCGCCTGCTGGACATCACACTGACGGCGCGCGGCAAGTCAGCGGGCAAGCCCATCGCCATGGCAGGTGTGCCTTTCCATGCCGCCGAATCCTATGTGGGCAAGCTCACACGCCTGGGCGAATCCGTCGTCATCTGCGAGCAGATAGGGGACCCCGCTACCAGCAAGGGGCCGGTGGAGCGGGCTGTTGCTCGTATCGTGACGCCCGGTACCGTCAGTGACGAAGCTTTCCTTGACGAACGCCAGGACACCTTGCTTTGTGCCGTGCACGGCAAAGGCAACATCCTGGGCATCGCCAGTCTCGACATCTCCAGCGGACGCTTCAGCCTGCAGGAAGTGAGCACACTCGAATCACTGGCTGCCGAACTGGCAAGACTCAATCCAGCCGAACTGCTGATTGCGGAAGACAGCCTGCTGCTGGATACCATGGCCGAGCGCCGAGGCATGCGCAAACTGCTTCCTTGGGAGTTTGATGCCGACGCAGCCGAACGTGCTCTCTGCCAGCAATTCCAGGTGAAAGATCTCCAAGGCTTTGGCTGTGCAGGAATGACGCAAGGGATTGCCGCCGCTGGCGCGCTTTTGTCCTATGCACGCGAAACCCAACGCACGGCATTACCGCATTTGCGTGGGCTGCGTGTGGAGTCGGCAACGACATCGCTGCAACTGGATCCCGCTACACGCCGCAACCTGGAGCTCACACAAAACCTCGGTGGGGAATTCGAGCATACCCTCGCTTGGGTTCTGGACAACTGCTCCAGCGCCATGGGCAGCCGCATGCTGCGACGCTGGCTACACCAGCCCTTGCGTGATCAGTCAACACTGCAGCGACGACAGGAAGCCGTTGCGGAACTCAAAGAGAACTACCGCTTCGAGGCTTTGCGCGAAATCCTGCGGGATGTGGGCGATGTCGAGCGCATACTCGCCCGCGTCGCCCTCAAGTCCGCACGTCCGCGAGATCTTTCACGACTGCGCGATACGCTGGCCGTACTACCCCAGCTGCAAGCCGACCTGCGGGGATTCCAGACGGCACACCTGCGCGAAATGGCACGCCACATCAGCGAACACCCTTCGCTGCATGACCTGTTGAACCGGGCCATCATTGAAATGCCCCCCATGATCATGCGCGAAGGCGGCGTTATCGCTCCTGGCTTTGATGCCGAACTGGATGAGCTTCGCGCCATCAGCGTCAATGCCGGCGACTATCTCCTGCAACTGGAGCAGCGTGAGCGCGAAGCCACGGGTATTGCCACACTGAAAGTGGGCTACAACCGCGTCAGCGGCTACTACATCGAGTTGACGCGTACCCAGTCAGAAAATGCACCGGCGCATTTCATCCGCCGCCAGACACTGAAGAATGCCGAGCGCTTCATCACGCCGGAGCTGAAGGCATTTGAAGACAAGGCGCTCTCGGCTTCATCACGTGCACTCGCACGCGAGAAAGCCATTTATGAAGACTTGCTGGATCGCTTGGTCATGGAAATCGGCGGGCTACAACAGACTGGTGAAGGGCTGTCGGAGCTGGATGTCCTGGCCAATTTTGCAGAACGTGCCTGCAGCCTGAATCTGGTGTGTCCAGAGCTGGTCGACACGCCTGGCATCCACATCGAAGCAGGCCGTCACCCGGTCGTGGAGCAGGTGCTGGACAGCCCCTTCACACCCAACTCCGTCACGCTGAACCCGGAACGCCGCATGCTGGTCATCACCGGCCCCAATATGGGCGGTAAGTCCACTTTCATGCGCCAGACAGCGCTGATCGTCTTGCTGGCCCATATCGGCAGTTTCGTGCCAGCAGCCAGTGCCCGCATCGGCCCGGTGGACCGCATTTTCACCCGTATCGGCTCCTCAGACGATCTCGCTGGCGGGCGCTCCACATTCATGGTGGAAATGACCGAAACCGCCAACATCCTGCACAACGCCACACCCGAAAGCCTGGTGCTCATGGACGAAGTCGGGCGCGGCACCAGTACTTTCGATGGCTTGTCGCTGGCATGGGCAGCCGCTGACTATCTGGCACGGGAAATCCGTGCATTGACGCTCTTTGCCACCCATTACTTCGAGCTGACCACACTACCCGACCAGGATGAGGGCGTGGTCAATGTCCATCTTGCCGCTGCCGAGCACGGTGACCGCATCCTGTTCCTGCACAGCGTCAAGGCAGGCCCGGCCAGCCAGAGTTATGGCCTGCAGGTAGCTCAACTGGCAGGCATCCCCGCCAAGGTCATCCAGCAGGCCCGCTCAAAGCTCGCCCAGTTGGAAAACCAGGAAGTACGTACCCAGATACTGAGTGCACCAGCCAGCAGCCCTTTGCAGAACGACCTTTTCGCCAGCGGCCCCAGTGCAGTCGAACGCAAGCTGGCAGAAATCGCTCCTGACAACCTCAGTCCTCGTGAGGCACTGGAACTGCTCTATGCCCTCAAAAAACTGATGTAGTTCAGCAGGATTTTCAATGAATACAGCAGGCTTGCCGGATTGCCAGTCACGGGGGCAGTCAGTAGACTAGCCGCCGCTCAAGCCCGCCCCCATCAGAATTCAGGTAAGGTCAGCATGACGTTTGTAGTCACCGAAAACTGTATCAAGTGCAAGTACCAGGACTGTGTCGAGGTCTGCCCGGTTGACTGTTTCTATGAAGGCCCGAACTTTCTCGTGATTCATCCAGATGAGTGCATAGACTGCGCACTCTGCGAGCCCGAATGCCCTGCCAATGCCATCTTCTCTGAAGATGAAGTCCCGGCAGACCAGAAAGAATTCCTCAAGCTCAACGCCGAACTGGCCGAAATCTGGCCCAACATCACCGAGATTGGCGAGCAGCCTGCCGACCGCAAGGAGTGGGATGGCGTAAAGGGCAAGTTGCAGTATCTGGAGCGCTGAAAGCGCGGTTTACCGCCCCGGCCAACAAAAAAGGCAGCCCGATGGCTGCCTTTTTTGTTGGCTGAATGCTTTACCTACCCAAATCGCAGGCATTAAAAAGGGGCGGATAACCGCCCCTCGCGGAATCACAAGCTCCCTGCCCGATGATTCCCTACCTCCTTGTGCCCTTTCCCTTGGCATGCCGTCCTAGCAAGAATCCTTTTCCTGTCGCGTCCTGCGACAAGGCAAATACTAGCCACTACGCGGGAAGCCACAAGGCAGGAAAATGGGGAGAAAGCAGGGGCGGAGATTTGATGGATTTTTAACTATTTGATTTTTATGGATTAAAAATAAAATCCAAGCATTTTACCCACGGAAATTGCGCTTTCGCCTACGCCTCTTGTGAGATATCTCGCACAAAGCAAGTAGCGAAAATCGCAAGGTTGCCAGCCGACAACCTTGCGGAAAATAGCGACGAACGCCTCACATCATGGATTGCTGGTAGTTTTGGAGGCCAACACGCTGGATCAGTTCCAGTTGGGTTTCCAGCCAGTCGATATGCTCTTCCTCACTGGAGAGTATCTCCTGGAAGAGGTCGCGAGAGCCGTAGTCGCCTACCTGCTCACAGTGGGCAATGGCTGCCTTGAGGTCAGGATGGGCATGCTGCTCCAGACGCAGGTCGCAAACCAGCATCTCCTCGACATTCTCGCCAATGAAAATCTTGTTGAGGTCCTGAAGGTTGGGTAGGCCCTCCAGGAAGAGGATGCGTTCAATGAGCTTATCGGCATGCTTCATTTCGTCGATGGACTCATGATACTCATGCTCGTCCAGCTTCTTGAGGCCCCAGTTCTTGAACATGCGGGCATGCAGGAAGTACTGGTTGATGGCAGTCAGCTCATTCACCAGTACCTTGTTGAGATAGGCAATAACTTGGGCGTCGCCTTTCATGGCCAGCTCCGTCAGCAGTCGAAATCGGAGGCAAGCTTAGCAGAGCAAAACAGGCGAAAGCCCTGATGAGAATGAAAAAATCCAGAGAATTCAAATAGAAACGAGAATGATAATCAGGCGGCGCCAGCAATATCCTTGGCAGCTTCCTGCAGGGATTCATTCAGGACATCCCGGGCTGTCAGGGCACAGCGGCCACATTGCGTAGCCACGCCCAAGCAGTTGCGCAGCTCGCGCATGCTGCAGCACCCTTCTTGTACGGCATCCCGAATCTGGCTGTCGGTGACGGCACGGCAGATACAGACATACATAGAAGAGTGTTCCGGAAGCAGTAAACGGAATGAGAATGTTTATCGTTTTATGTCTGCCTGTCAATTCCCCGGCAGGTGCATCCTGTCGGCAAAACTGCACCCAGCAATGGCAAGTGGGGATTTGACTGCAAGATGCAGGAGGCACCCTTGCAAAAATGCTTGTCCAATCCCTGGGCTTGTACACCAGAGCCTGAACATTTGTGACGCCTGACCTCCTTGATGGCCTGCCAACGCCGCCCTTGGCCCTGGGCAACCACGCCATGCTCCTGCGAGGTCACGCACTGCCCTGCTCAATCGGATTGCTGGCAGCAATCCGGCTCATCACGAGCCAAGCCCCCTTCCGCCACATGAAAACTCCTGGCGGCTTTGTCATGTCAGTCGCACTCACCAACTGCGGCTCTCTGGGCTGGATATCCGATAGAAAAGGTTATCGCTATGCCACACACGACCCCCTGAGCGGACAACCCTGGCCCGCCATGCCTGATCTGTTCATGCGCCTGGCCAGGGAAGCGGCCTCCACGGCGGGGTTTCCCGGTTACCGGCCGGATGCCTGCCTAATTAATAGATATACGCCCGGCAGCAGGCTTTCCCTGCATCAGGACAGGAATGAACGCGATTTCAGCGCACCCATCGTGTCCGTTTCATTGGGGCTGCCAGCCACTTTTCTCTTTGGCGGTCTAAGGCGCAGCGATAAGGTACAGCGTGTTGCCTTGTGTCATGGCGACGTGGTGGTCTGGGGCGGCGCAGACCGGCTTCGCTATCACGGGGTCGCCCCTGTCAAAGCAGCAACTTGTCCCGCTCTCGGCGAACAGCGTATCAACCTGACTTTCCGCAAGGCAGGCTGATACGCTCGCGTTGCGTCATGCGGCTCAAGACCCTACCCAACTGCAAGACGAACCCGTACAGGGGCCACCCGAGTTCCAGCGCAAGAGCCGGGGTGCTCACTACAGCTGTCCCTATTAATGTAACTGCACTTGCAATCAACCCTCCGGAGTAGGCCATGGCATCCCGGCCCGTCGCCCGATTGGCGCCAGAGACTTCTACAGAAAATGACCCTCGCTGGGCCGCAGTGCTGGCGCGCGATCCCGGCGCCGACGGCCACTTTGTCTATGCTGTGAAAACCACGGGCGTCTATTGCCGTCCAAGCAGCCTGTCACGCCTGCCACGGCCGGAAAATGTGGAGCTCTTTGATACAGCAGAAGCTGCAGAGGCCGCAGGCTACCGTGCCAGCAAGCGACAGAGGCGGGACCAGAGTCAAGTCACGGAGCAACACACAGCGCTCGTCGCGCATGCCTGCCACCAGATCGAGGCTGCCCCGCAGGCACCCACACTGAAAGAGCTGGCCGAACATGCCGGCATGAGCCCTTACCATTTTCATCGCGTGTTCAAGGCAGTGACCGGGCTGACTCCCAAGGCCTATGCCACTGCCCTGCGGGCCCAACGCCTGCGCAATGAGCTGGTGAAAAACAACTCGGTCACGGATGCCATCTACGATGCCGGCTTCAATACCAGCAGCCGATTCTATGAGGCATCGGACAGGTTGCTGGGCATGCAGCCGCGTGAGTACCGGAACGGGGGCAGCGGCACCGACATCCGCTTCGCCTTGGGGGAATGCTCGCTGGGCGCCATCCTGGTGGCACAGAGCCTTCGCGGCATATGCGCCATCCTGCTGGGAGACGATCCGGAAACTTTGCTGCAAGACCTTCAGGACCAGTTTCCCAAAGCCAACCTGATTGGTGCCGATGCCGCCTTTGAAACATTGGTCGCAGAGGTAGTCGGATTTGTAGAAGCTCCCGGTACCGGCCTGGCCCTGCCGCTGGATGTGCGCGGTACTGCCTTTCAGGAGCGTGTATGGCAGGCATTACGCCAGATTCCCGCGGGCTCTACAGCTTCATACACAGAGATTGCCCAGAAGATCGGCATGCCGAAAGCGGTTCGTGCCGTGGCCCGGGCTTGCGGTGCAAACCGGCTCGCCGTGGCCATTCCCTGCCATCGGGTGGTCCGTCACGACGGCGGCTTGTCAGGGTATCACTGGGGAGTGGAGCGCAAGTCGGAACTGCTCAAAAGGGAAACATCCTCCTGAAATCCTGCCTCACAGCCTGCCTGATGCTCCCCGGGAAAAAGATAAAAAAAAGCCCGCATCGTGCGGGCTTAACAGGGGTACAACCATTACTGCCAATTGAGGAGTCCGACAATCTTTGCAGGGGGGGTGCATTGATTGACTGGGGCCATCTTGCCAAATCCAGGCGCCTGTATCTGTTGGCAGGCTGTGCACCTCCTGTTACAGCGTGTTATTCCTTCTCCTCACCCTTCTTTTTCTGCTGGCGCGCATGGCGCAACGCTTGGCGTACAGGCCAGCGGAAAGTGAAACAGGCACCACCTAATTGCTTGCTTGCCCCTACTTCCATGCTGCCGCCGTGCCAGAAAGCAATGCGCTGCACAATCGAAAGGCCCAAGCCGTAACCCCCGGAAGAGCGCGTACGGCTGTCGTCCAGTCGGGAGAAGGGCTCGAAAATACGCTCGCGGTCTTTCTCGGGAATGCCCGGGCCGTCATCCTCCACGCGTATCCAGGCTGAATTGCCACGTACGCCCCCGGACAACCTGACACGAGATTTTGCATAGCGCACAGCGTTGCCTGCCAGATTCTGCAAAATGCGGTGGAGGTAACGCATTTCTGCCTCCACGCGCACGTCGGCTTCATCCTCCACAACCTCGATGACATGTCCCGTATTGAGCGCGTTGGTTTCATGCCCCACACGAAGCAGCAGGTATTTCAGCTCGATGGTTTCAAACTTCAGCGACGGCGTGCCCTGCTCCAGCTTGGCGTAGGTGAGGATCTCGTCGATAAGCTGATTGAGCTGCTCCACGTCCTGATCCAGCAGATGCAACTGGTCCAGCCGCTGCTCGCCATCACCTGTTTCCGCCATCATCTCCATGCCGAAACGCAGGCGTGCCACCGGCGTGCGCAACTCGTGGGACACGGCCCTGGTCATTTCACGTTGCGAATCAATGAGGCGCTGGATGTGCTCCGCCATGCCGTTGAAAGCATGGGCAAGCTGGCTGACCTCATCCGAACCCTGCACCTGCGCACGCGCGCTGAGATCCCCGCCACGAATACGGCGCACCGCCAGCTCCATTTTCTTGAGCTTGCGCTCCAGGGGATGAATGATGAAATACGCGGCCACGGTAATGATGGACAGCACAGCCACTGCCACCATGATGAGCAGTTGCACCGGCATCCAGTCAAAGATGTGCAGCGGCCCCATGACCAGCACACGCTCCTGGCCGGGCAAGGGTGCCACAATGCGCAACGATGAATTGCGGGTGCCGGAGCCTTCCTTCAGCACCAGCACCACTTCGTTGCGACGGATGCGTGCCTGCTGGTCGCGATCCAGGGCCGCCTTGGCAAGCGGCATCAGCACCACGGAATACGGGAAATACTTCTGCATCTCCAGGAGACGCTGGTCCTCGCGCCCGGGATAATGGCTGAGCTCGTCCAGGAAAAAGACAGCCAGAGCCTTGCCCTGCTGCTCACCGACCTTGGACATGCGGGTCTTTATATAAAGCTCTTCGTTGCCGGGAATGCGCGAATAGATATCGGCAAAGTTCTGGTCCGGAAACGAACGGAAAACGGCCCTCCCGTCCGCCAGGCTGGCACGCTCATCCTCGTTGAAGCGCTCGCTTTTCTGGTCCACCACCTCGATGGGGCTGTCCATGATCTGGCTGGCTTCCGCCACCCAGACATCCCGCGCCGAGCCTTCCTGCCGGGAAACCCCCAGCGCGATCAGGCGGAACATGCCCGTGGCCATGCTTTCACGATAGGCATCGGCACGCTGGGCATTGATGGTCTGGACAAAGAAATAGGCGCACAGGGCCACCGCCGCGATGACCAGCAGGATACCGCCGTAAATGCGTATGAATATGCTGCTGGGCATGCGGGAGGCTCAGTGAGTCAGGCTGATTCCTTGACGAAAAGGTAGCCCTTGCTGCGGACCGTCTTGATGCGACGGGGATTCTCGGGGTCGTCACCGATCTTGGGACGGATACGGGAGATGCGCACGTCAATGGAACGGTCTTGGCCATCGTACTCGATGCCACGCAGGCGCTCGAAGATGTCTTCACGCGACAGGATGCGGCCGGCATTGGAGGCCAGCAGCCAGAGCAGGTCGTATTCTGCGCTGGTGAACTCCACCGTATCGCCATTGAGGATGACGGCACGGGCACCGTTGTCGATGATGAGTTCACCAAAGTCCAGACGGTTGGGGACCTCCTCAACGATCATGTCCGAACGGCGCATCAGGGCACGGATACGGGCCAGCAGCACACGCGGCTGGGCCGGCTTGGCCACATAATCATCGGCCCCCATTTCAAGACCCAGCACCTGGTCCATGTCCTCGGCACGGGCCGTGAGCATGAGGATGGGTTGCTGGTAGCCCTGGGAGCGCACCTCGCGGCAGACCGTCAGGCCATCGGCACCGGGGAGCATGATGTCCAGCACCACCATGTCGGGCTGGTCTTCGATGATGCGGCGGACGGCGCGGGCACCATCGGTCTCGACACCGACCTCCAGGCCATTGCGAATCAGGTACTCCTGCGTCAGTGCAGCCAGACGCTCGTCATCCTCCACGATCAGCACGCGCGGCAGCTTTTCCGTTGACTGGGTCATGAGTAGGTTCCTTTCCTTTAGTTGGATCAAAGAGATAGCAAAAACTCAGGGACGAAGTTGATTTGTAACCGGGAGGATCATACGAATTGTAACTGCAGCCCAGAAGCGCCTCTAACGAAATCGCTACAAGACCTACCTGCCCGGCTCACACAAGACCTCATCCTGCTTCATACCAGCCCCGGATGACCACTATATATAGTGTCCACAGGTCGCCATCACCTGTTGACTTGGTGAAGGCCGTCACACTCTGGCTTGTCCACTACCTACCCACAGTCTATCCACAGGTTTTTCCCGGCATCGCCGCTTGCAGCACCACGGCAAACGGCTTATCTTGTAGGCCTGTAGCGGCACCGACACCATATGTTGCGTTGCAGCCCGGCAGCAGACTTTCACCCACTCTCCCGAGTCCCCATAACAAAACGGGGTGAAAGCAAAGGGTTACACAGCAATAGTCACGGCTTACAGGGAGTCACGGGGCGCCAGAGCGCCTCTCGCAGCGGAAGGCGATACCCACAAGATGTAGTGTCAGCCTTTTTGCTCAACGACTCCCCTGCCCGGGCACAACGCAGGTTTCGGCTCCATTTTTCATCACCGTCTTCTACTTTTGTCCGGGAAGCATCATGCATACGGAAACGACGACCTCAGGCAGCCCCGTCACTGCCACACCGCCAGCCCCTTCTGCCACCACCGATGTCAACGCCACTGCCCCGGGTACCCTGCGCCTGATCAAGCGCAACGGCACCGTGGTGCCCTATGACGACGGCAAGATCGCCGTCGCCATCACCAAGGCCTTCCTGGCCGTGGAGGGCGGAGTAGCCGCCGCCAGCTCGCGCATCCACGAAACGGTTGCCCAGCTCACAGCCATGGTGTCCAGCACCTTCAAGCGCCGCATGCCTACCGGCGGTACCGTGCATATCGAGGAAATCCAGGACCAGGTCGAGCTGGCCCTGATGCGCTCGGGCGAACAGAAGGTCGCCCGAGCCTATGTCATCTACCGCGACGAACGCGCCCGCGCCCGTGAAACCGAGCAGGCCGCCACGGCGCCTCGCGCCCAGACCTCGCTCAGTGTCACGGACGCCCACGGCCAGAAAAAGCCGCTGAACCTGGCACGTCTGGAAGCCTTGGTCAGCAACGCCTGCGAAGGACTGGAAGGCGTGGATGCCGGCCTCATTGTCGATGACGTGCTGCGCAACCTCTACGAAGGCGTCAAGGAATCCGACATCAACACCACGCTGGTCATGTGCGCCCGTGTGCTGATCGAACAGGAGCCCAACTACACCTATGTAACGGCACGCCTGCTCATGGACCAGCTCCGTGCCGAAGCGCTGTCCTTCCTCGGCATCGCCGAAAGCGCCACCCAGGGCGACATGAGCGCCCACTATCCCAAGGCGCTGTCCTCCTACATCGCCAAGGGTATAGAGCTGGAACTGCTGTCGCCGGAACTGGCCACCTTCGACCTGCACACGCTGGGCGACGCCCTCAAGCCCGAGCGTGATTTCCAGTTCACCTATCTCGGCCTGCAGACGCTGTACGACCGCTACTTCATCCATTCCAACGATGTGCGTTTCGAACTGCCGCAGGTCTTCTTCATGCGCGTGGCCATGGGCCTTGCCGTGCAGGAAAAGAACCGCGAAGCCCGTGCCATCGAGTTCTACAACCTCATGTCGACCTTCGATTACATGGCTTCGACACCGACGCTGTTCAACGCCGGCACCCTGCGTCCGCAGCTCTCCAGCTGCTACCTGACCACCGTGCCCGACGACCTGCACGGCATCTTCGGTGCCATCCAGGACAACGCCATGCTCTCCAAGTGGGCAGGCGGTCTCGGCAACGACTGGACACCCGTACGCGCCCTCGGCACCTACATCAAGGGCACCAACGGCAAGTCACAGGGCGTGGTGCCATTCCTGAAAGTGGCCAACGACACCGCCGTCGCCGTGAATCAGGGCGGTAAGCGCAAGGGAGCTGTCTGCTCCTATCTGGAAACCTGGCATCTGGACATCGAGGAGTTCCTCGAACTGCGCAAGAACACCGGTGACGACCGCCGCCGCACGCATGACATGAACACGGCCAACTGGGTGCCGGACCTCTTCATGAAGCGCGTCTTCGACGATGCTGAATGGACGCTGTTCTCGCCTGCCGATGCACCCGACCTGCACGATCTCTACGGTGCAGCGTTTGAAAAACGCTACGGCGAATACGAGCAGCTCACCCGCGAAGGCAAACTCAAGCTCTTCAAACGTGTGCGCGCCCAGGACCTCTGGCGCAAGATGCTGTCCATGCTGTTCGAGACCGGCCACCCCTGGATCACCTTCAAGGATGTCTGCAACCTGCGCTCGCCGCAGCAGCATGTTGGCGTCGTGCACTCATCCAACCTGTGCACAGAAATCACGCTCAACACCAGCGCCGAAGAAATTGCCGTCTGCAACCTGGGCTCCATCAACCTCGTGAACCACGTCGATGCCAACGGCCTCAACGTCGAGAAGATCAAGGCCACGGTGAAGACCGCGCTGCGCATGCTCGACAACGTGATCGACATCAACTATTACGCCGTGCCGCAGGCGCGCAAGTCCAACCTGCGCCACCGTCCGGTCGGTATGGGGATCATGGGCTTCCAGGATGCGCTGTACGTGCAGAAGATTGCCTATGCCTCCGACGCTGCCGTGAAGTTTGCCGACACTTCCATGGAAGTGATCAGCTACTACGCCATCGAAGCTTCCGTGGACTTGGCCATCGAGCGTGGAAGCTACTCCACCTACGAAGGCTCGCTGTGGAGCAAGGGCATCCTGCCGATCGACTCGGTCAAGCTCATCGCCGAGAACCGTGGCGAGAACTACGTGGACGTGAACACCAGCCAGACGCTGGACTGGGCACCGTTGCGTACCCGCGTGCAGACGCAAGGCATGCGCAACTCCAACGTGATGGCGATCGCGCCGACGGCAACGATCTCCAACATCTGCGGTGTCTCTCAATCCATCGAGCCGACCTACCAGAACCTGTACGTGAAATCCAACCTCTCGGGCGAGTTCACCGTGGTCAACCCCTATCTCGTGCATGAACTCAAGGCACGCGGACTCTGGGACAACGTGATGGCCAACGATCTCAAGTACTACGACGGCTCCATGCAAAAGCTCGACCGCATTCCGGCCGACCTCAAGGCACTGTTTGCCACCGCGTTCGAAATCGAACCGCGCTGGCTGGTGGATGCCGCATCGCGTCGCCAGAAGTGGATAGACCAGGCTCAGTCGCTGAACCTGTACATCAACAACGCCTCCGGCAAGAAACTGGACGTGACCTATCGCATGGCCTGGTATCGCGGTCTCAAGACCACCTACTACCTCCGCGCCATCGGTGCTACGGCGGCCGAGAAATCCACAATTTCCGACGGCGCCCTGAATGCCGTGAAGGCAACGGTGACAGAGGTGGTATCGGCAGCGCCGGTAGCAGCTCCCGTACCAAAGGCTTGCAGCATCGACAATCCGGATTGCGAAGCCTGCCAGTAAGCCTCTGCCCCTCTCCCCGTTCACGGGGAGAGGGGGAAGCAGTAATCGAAAGACCGGAGGATGCCTCGGTGCATCCCCAGAAAAACCGACAAGAAACACGGCAGTTGTCCGCCGTCGCGGCACCCGGAGTGGTACCGGTCCGAATGGCAAGACACGTGACCCATAGAATGATGTGAGGAAGAGAGATGATCTCCTGGGATGATTTCAATGAAGACGAGAGCCCTGTTAAAGCACCGGCTGCGCCGGCAGCTCCTGCGCAAGCAGTTGCACGCCCAACAGCTCCGTCGGCACCAGCAGTGGCATCTGCTCAGCCAGCTGCAACTGCCCCTGCCCCTGCTACCGCCGCTCTGGCCACCCTCTCGGGCAGCCGGGAAGCCACAGCCCATCCTGCCGCCATCGTCGCAGGAGCCCTGAAGCAACTGGAAGCCGAAGACGCGCTGAATGCAGACGAGGTGAAGGCACGTGCTGCCGCTGCACTCGCCAAGCTGGATGTCGCCCCCGGTCTTGAAGAGCTGCAAATGGGTGCCGCGCGCGTGCAGGTGGACGACAAGCGCATGATCAACTGCCGGGCCGACCTCAACCAGCTCGTGCCCTTCAAGTACGAATGGGCCTGGCAGAAATACCTCGACGGTTGCGCCAACCACTGGATGCCGCAGGAGGTGAACATGGCCAAGGACGTGTCCATGTGGCGCGCCAACGACGGCCAGCTCTCCGACGACGAGCGCCGCATCGTGATGCGCTCCCTCGGCTTCTTCTCCACCGCTGATTCGCTGGTGGCAAACAATCTCGTTCTGGCCATCTACCGCCTCATCACCAATCCCGAATGCCGCCAGTACATCCTGCGCCAGAGCTTCGAAGAAGCCATCCACACCCACGCCTACCAGTACTGCATCGAATCGCTGGGCCTGGACGGTGGCGAAGTCTTCAACATGTACCGCGAGGTGCAGAGCGTGGCCCGCAAGGCGGCCTGGGGCCTCAAGTACACCCAGTCCCTCGGTGATCCCACCTTCACCACCGGCACCACGGAAACCGACCAGGAACTGCTGCGCAACCTGATCGCGTTCTATTGCGTGCTGGAAGGCATCTTCTTCTATTGCGGCTTCACCCAGATCCTCTCCATGGGCCGCCGCAACAAGATGACGGGCGTCGCCGAGCAGTTCCAGTACATCCTGCGCGACGAATCCATGCATGTGAACTTCGGCATCGACGTGATCAACCAGATCAAGATCGAGAATCCGCATCTGTGGAGTGCGGCTTTCCAGCAGGAAGTCATACAGATGATCCTGGAAGGCACGCAGCTGGAAGTGGAGTATGCGCGGGATACCATGCCGCGTGGGGTTCTGGGGATGAATGCGGCGATGATGGAGGAGTATCTTCAGTTCATTGCCAACCGTCGATTGGCTCAGCTTGGACTGCCGGAACAATTCCCAGGGGTGAAGAATCCTTTCCCGTGGATGTCGGAGATCATGGACTTGCGTAAGGAGAAGAATTTCTTTGAGACGCGAGTGACGGAGTATCAGACTGGTGGGGCGTTGAGCTGGTAATTACCCTCTACGTAGACTAAGAATAAGCCCTCTTTAATTGAGGGCTTTTCTTTTACAGGACAATAGAAAATGGCAGACAAGGATCAGCACGGCCAACCTAAACAGGCATATCGGCTTTCTGCAAACAGGGAAAGAGCATTAAACACTTTATTTGGCATCTGCAAAGGTATAGTGGCAGATAAGCGCCTCAATGAGCGTGAAGTTGCCTATCTGAATACATGGCTATCTGAATACGAACCATTATTGGCACATGATGGCGACGGCATAGACATTATCGAAGAGATAAAAAGCATCCTTTCTGATCGAGTCGTTACAAAGTCAGAGCTCGAAGACCTTCAGGCAATGTTCGAAAGTATCGCGGAGAATCGGGGAAATGGTAGATTCTATAGTGACGACGTCGCCCTACACCACCTAACCGGGATAGTGCATGGCATCGTTGCCGATGCTTATATCAACGACAGCGAAATATACGCTCTAAATTCATGGATTCAGAAACATCTTTATCTTGAGTGCCAATGGCCAGCCAGTATCATTTTTCGCAGACTACGAAATGTTCTTTCTGATGGCGTTATTACCGAAGAAGAACGGGCAGACCTATACGAAACATTGACCAGCCTCGTCGGAGGCTCCTTAGAGGAACAAGGCACCGTCGGGGGACTCTCAACTCGCCTCTTTCAAGAAGAATCCCTACGAATAAATATCGACTTCCAAGGAAGAACCTTCATATTTACTGGAAAATTTGCTTATGGAACTAGGGCTTCCTGCGAGGCAGCCGTCATTGCCCTTGGTGCTGCTATTTCATCCAGCATAACCAAAAGCACTGACTATCTAATAGTCGGGACACTGTCCTCTCGAGATTGGGTTAATGAATCTTTTGGCAGAAAAATTCAGAAAGCCATGGAGATGAAAGAAAGCGGCCACCATATTTCAGTCATTGAAGAAGAAATTTGGTGCTCTTACCTCCCAGACTAAGCAAGAGTAACTAGGATAAGTCCCATTTACCCACACGGGCTGAGCTCAAAATCACCTGCATTGTATGAATCATCCACATGAAGCATGAATAAAGACTCATCATTTTTTCCCAACATACGACCACTGAATCACTGTCGGGTCATGCGCGGCCTGCTTCACTGCTTACCGCTTACCCGGGAATGCCGGGATTTTGGCACTGTCGAGGATTTGGTGAAGTGCTCCAACGGGGTTGCACCGGCTGCCTCTTTAGAAGAGGGATTGCGCCCTGCCGGCGGGGCCTCACTTTCTTTGCTTCGCCTAAAGAAAGTAAGCAAAGAAAGGCGACCCCTGCGGGGAGCTCGCGCATTATGACTTCTGCTCCTGTAGTGCAGGCAACGTGGTCATGCTCGCGCCGTGCGGCGACTCGCAACCACCTTCCGCTTTCTAAGCCACTGGCTGAAAGGAACAGGGGCAGAGATGGCTCTGCGCCTCGGTGAAGAAACCGTCAAACCGGATGTGAAGCCCTGTAAATTCAAATATCTCCGTAAAACCCGTACTTGTCTCCAGCCCTGCAATCACAGAAAGTTCGCCGCGGCGCAGCTACCGGAAGCTCGGGCCTGTAGACAATTATTGGGGAATTTTCATGTACAACACATTCAAACAGGGAATGCTGGCCAGCACTTTGGCCCTGCTGATGGCACAGATAACCTGGGCTGAAGAAACCACCACAACAACTCCGCCGCCTACGACCGTACCGGCCACAGAGACCACCGCCGACATCCAGCCTCTGGTTCCCGTTGTCCAGGCCCAAACTCCGCGACTGGAAAACTCCGACCGCCTCCTGCGCCTGGTCGGCACCATCGGGCTAAGCATGGGTGGTGACACGCTTGCCACTGCCTATTACACCAATGGCGACAGCCAGAAGATCAAGGCCGGTGGACTGGTCTACCTTGCAGCTGGCCTGGGCCTGGACATTCCAGACACACCACTGACACTGCAAGTGTTAGGTGGCTATCACGTTGACGACACCTCGGCCGACAACGGCAAGCTGACTTTCGACCGCACCACGCTGGATGCCCAGATTTTCTACCGGCACGGCAATCACCGCTTTGGTGTGGGTGCCGTACAGCACCGCTCTCCGGAGTACATAGGCAAGATCGACGGATTGCCGGATGATCGCGCCACCTTTGAGGACTCCAGCGGCTTTTCGCTGGAGTACAACTACCTGCCGCTCAGCTTCAACTGGCCCTGGAAAGACAGCCGTGCCGGCTTTTCCTTCCGCTACGTGCAGATCGAGTACACGGCCAAAACAATCAATGGAGCCCCTGCAGTGCCTACAGTCTTTTCCGGCGACCATGTGGCTGCCGGCCTTTACCTCACCCTCTGACACCCTTGGTCACACTGTCGCGGGCACCCACCTTAGGTGCCCGCGCATTACAAACGGTACGACCGCTGCCGTTGTCTCACGCCTGCTCTCTTGCCATCATGCGCCCCCTCGCCCACGGCATTACGTGGCTGCCGCCTTGCGCAGGCCCGACGACAGGACGACCCCATGCAAATATTCCCGGAAAAATACCGCCTGCTTGCCTGGCTCTCCGTCCTGCTCCTGGCCGGTTTTCTCACCACCAGCCTGGTGAGCTACCTGAGTTCGCGGCACAACATCCGCCAGAACATCACGAACAACTCGCTACCGTTGACAAGCGACAACATTTATTCGGAAATCCAGAAGGACATTCTGCAGCCCATCTTCATCTCTTCCCTCATGGCGCACGACACCTTCGTCCGTGACTGGCTGCTGGCGGGAGAGCCAGACCAAGCGGCCATCGTGCGATATCTGGCCGAGGTGAAGCGCAAGTACAACACCACCAGCAGCTCTCTTGTTGCCGAAGGCAGCCGCAACTACTACTACGCCGACGGCCTGCTCAAACAAGTCGACGAGAACGAAAAACGGGACATCTGGTACTTTCGCGTACGAGAAATGGCTGACGACTACGAAATCAACGTGGACGTGGACATGGCCAACCGCGATGCCGTAACCATTTTCATCAACCACAAGATATTTGACTATCACGGGAATTTCCTGGGTGCGACGGGTGTCGGCCTGACACTGGACACCATGGCCCGCCTGATCGACAGCTATGAAAACCGTTTTCATCGCATGGTCTACTTCATCAACGCACAGGGCCGTGTCATGTTGTCCGGCAAGGCCGCTCCGCTGAAGCGGGGCTACCTGAGCAATGTGCAGGGCCTGCGTACGCTGGAGTCACAGATACTCAACAACGACCCCATGCCGACCCGCCTCAGTTATGACACCCCGGACGGGCAGGTAATGGTCAGCTCACGCTTCATACCCGAACTGGGCTGGTATCTGGTGGTGGAGCAGAACGAGGCCGAATCCCTGCAGCCCCTGCGCAACGTACTGTTGTTCAACCTCTCGGTGGCGCTGACGATTTCGCTTCTGGTGCTGCTCATCGCCTGGCTGGCTGTACGCCGCTATCAGGCCCGGCTGGAGCGCATGGCAACCAATGACACGCTTACCGGCTGCCTCAACCGGCAAGCCTTCGAAATTGTGCTCTCCAGTTTCACGCGCAGTGCTTCCCGCTCGCAACGCGCACTGTCAGCCATCCTTCTGGATGTGGACCACTTCAAGCACATCAACGACAGTGCAGGCCATTTGACTGGCGATGCCGTACTGCGTGAACTGGCAGCACAGCTACGCCTAAGCCTGCGGGAAAGCGATGTGATCGCGCGCTGGGGAGGCGAGGAATTCATGATCCTGCTGAACGACTGCAGTCTGGACAAGGCCGAGGAGCGGGCGGAGTCCCTGCGCCAGCGCATTGACCGTCACGACTTCCCCTCAGGCCATGTCACGATCAGCCTGGGCGTGGCGCAATACCGGCCGGACGAAGAGGAAAGTGCTTTTTTCAGTCGTCTCGACAAGGCGCTCTACCTTGCCAAGGCCAACGGCCGCAACCGCATGGAGTCTGCCGCTACCCCCTGAAGAAAAGCCCGCGCCATGGTGGGCTTTTCTACAACATCACAGGGATTTACATATCTGGCTATCTGGCTGGGTTGTTATCCCGACACATGCCAGGACAACAGTTACTCCCACGCCCTCTAGAAGCACTGCCTGGCTTTCACCGGCTGTATCTCGATCTGCTCTACCGGACAGGACGGCTTGGGCTTGAGCTCGTAGCTCTCTCCATAACACCCGCCCATCATGCCAATGTAGTTGGTACTAGTTTCCTGTTCGGTCCAGCGTTGCTCGCCCTGGCAACGGAAGCGGTAGGTGAGGTACATGCAGGCGACCAACTCCGGCTTTACACGGGGACGTACGCCTATCATGTGCTTTTCGCCAAAGCACTGGATGGCCTTGAGCCTTGAGCCGGTGGCTTCGTTCTGGATGTAGTCGTTTTCGGCCTTGATCTTGGCGGCTTTCTCTTCTTCCTGCTGGCGCTTGCGTTCCGCTGCAGCCAGTTCACGCTGGCGCTTGTCCTCTTCTGCCTTGGCCTTGCGCTCGGCTTCTGCTTTCGCCTGCGCGGCTATCCGCTCCTGCTCTGCCTTTTTGGCCGCGGCCTCCTGTTCTGCCTTGAGTGCCGCCTGGCGCTGTCTTTCTAGTTCGGCATCTCGTGCGGTCTGGGCCTCTTGCTGACGTTGTGTTGCCTGTGCCACTGCGGCTTGCTGACGGGCCCGGGCCTGCTCTACCTGCTCACGCTGTTGCTGCTGCCGGGCATTAGCCTCTGCACGCTGGGCCTCGATACGCTGTTGCTGCTGACGCAGGCTCTGCTCACGTGCTTCGCGGTTGCGCCGCTCGATCTCATTGTTCTGTGACACGATATTACGAGCCGTACTTTCCGTGGTCTTTGTGCCGTAAGTGAGATCGTTGTACATGGAATCCGCAATCCGGTTGCGCTGCTCCTGCGTAACACCAGAAATCGTGCTGGCACCAATCTGCGCCATGAGGCGACGCTGGTTATCCAATTCCTGCTCACGCTGCTGGCGACGTTCTTCAGCACGCTCCTCCGCCTCGCGCTGACGCTCCGCGGCCTCTATCCTGCGCCGCTCGGCCTCCTGCTCGCTGCGCTCGCTGTCACGTTCTTTCTGCAGGTCAGCCCTCAGCACCTTGATATCCCGTGAGCTTTCCGGAGAACGTGCCACGCGGGCTGCTTTCTTGATGGCATCTTCCGCACAGCCATAGCTGCGGCTGGCAATGCATTTGCGGGCACGCTCTTCGTGGTCCAGGTATTCAAGCCGATCAAGACGGTCCAGTTGCTGGAGCTTCTCGAGCAACTGCTGCTGGTCGACATTAGCCAAAGCCACGGCAGACAGGCCTATGGCTGCGATGAAGGCAACAGCCTGCAGGGGCCGGTAACAAGCGTTCATGTCCTGCTTCCTCTTTCAGTGCACACCGACAAGTGCCCGGTGCTTGAAGTGATTGACGTTCTGGATACTGTCACCCAGCAGCGTGATGCCGGCGAGCAATTGGGACCACTCTGCCGGCTGAGCCTCTGCCAGGCGCTGCACAAGCTGCCTGAGGCGCTGTCGCTCAATCTCTGCGCCGCAGGCAGGCGCCACACCGGCAGCAGGCAACAGCTCACGAGGAATGGCAGCTTGCCTTGGCGGTGGCTGCAACTGTGAGCGGAGCGGCTGGATGAAACAGGCTTGCAGGAAAGCATCATCGTCTTCGGCAAGGCCGAGACGGCCGGGGCTCTGGAGCAATTTCCGGCTTTTTTCCCACAGGCTGACACCTGACTGCATGACCCGTTTTTCGGCACGCACCAGCACCAGTTCCTCAAGCAGCAGCGGAACCTCCCGCAAACGCGCATTGTCAGACCACTGTGAACGGATACCGGGATCAGCGTCGATCAACTCACGCCTCAAACCGGGAGACTGGTCCAGATATTCGTCCAGCGAGCTGAAAAAAGGATACTCCATCGCTGCAGCGAGCAGAGAGGCGGCCTCGCGATAGGCCGCTTCCGTACTGGAAAAATAGTAGCCGTTACGCAGCGCCTCCGACCTGTCGGCCAGTACGGCGGCATCCGCAATCCCGCTATGGCTGATCGCCCTGAAAAAGCGGTCGGGGCGCTGATAATTGCCACGCAGGTCGGGTGACTCCTGATAAGCCGGCCACAAGGCACGCAGGGCATCCTGAAGGAGAGTGGCGCAGTTGCGAGTGAAAAATCTGTAGTCGCTTTCATGCGCCCAGTGCAGTTGCACCATGGCACGCAGGAAATCCTGGCGCTGCTGTCGGCTCATGAGCAGAGGCAGTGAATAGAGCTCACGGAATTCCGCCATGGCATATTCCTGATACGTTTCCATGAAAGGCATGACCATCAGATGGGTTTGATAGCCACCGAAAATGCCGCGCCTGATGTTGATGCTGGTGTCATCGACATGGGCCTGGAAACCCAGCACCAGATGCTCGGACAAATTCGCATCGCAACGCTTTTCCGGATCGTTAGCCGGCATCACACCTTTAGGGCAAACCAGCACACGCAATGCCACATGACCAAAACGGGAGACCAGGCTGTCATCGGCCTTGCCGGCAAAAAGCAGGTGCACGGCACTGACACGCTCCACATCAAGGCTAGCGGGCACCAGCCCCCGCTCAGGGTCTGCCATGAGCAGGGGTAATGGCTGCGTACAGATCACCGGTGAAGGAGCAGGCGGCAGGCCTGACTGCCGGAAATGGTGGGCATAGGCAGGATAGTGGCAAGCAAAATCCGGCGAGGACTGATAGTCGGCCAGTAAGCGGGGATAGTGCTGGTCCAAGCCCCTCGATGAGCCGTTGATGGCCATGTACAACTGCCGGAAACCGGCATCGTGTTCCTGCGGCGTTGCCACATGGCCCAGGCTGCTGCAGGCCACAAGCAACGCTGCCAGCAGGCTGGCGCCGATGGCTCTGATCATCGCCACTGGATATGAAAGCCCTTGCCCGGCAGAAACAGCATCAATGCAAGGCAATATCCGCCACGACAGCAGGGGCTTGCGCACGGCTTCCGGCGTGATGGGCACGGGCCATCATGGAATCCGGCTCACTCCAGGCGGCCGCATGACCCGCCGCCGCCTTTTTCAGGGACTGGAGTTCGGTGATGTTGAAAGGCAAGGTCACAAGGTCCATCACGGAAGCAACCGCCCCGCTGACGATGAGACCAAAGCTGAACGTAAAGACTGCCGATGTTGTCGGATCGCCTTTCGGGCCACCCGAAAGCTCCATGGCTGCATCAGGCACACTCTTGAGGAAGGGAAAGAGCGTGAAATCCTGAAGCTTTTTAGCGTTGGCCGCACGGACATTCTGGGCAGCGATAATTTCCTTGCCCTTTTTCTCCCAGGCCGTCGCCTGCTGCTCATCGGCAGGAACACCGGTACCCTGCCGGTACAGATTGGCCAGCGCCAGCATGGCCTGAGGATTACCCCCTGCGGCCTGATCCTGCAGCTTCTGCGCGTGATCGCGCTGCGCCGCATTGAGCTTGTCTGTCCATTCACGGGCCTTGGCAGCACTCTTGGCCACGCCATTGCCGCTGGTATATCGCTCGATCATTGCCTGCATGCCGGCAATGTCACCACTCTGGGCTTTTTCCAGGTCAGCCTTCAGGGCCTGCTCCTGCTGGGCTGCCGCTGCTGCTTTCGCGGCTGCATCACGGCGCTTCTGTGCCTCTGCTGTCAACTGGGGTTGGGAAAGCACGACATCCACACGCTTGATGGCATTGTCAGCAAGATCGAAGCGGGTGGAGAAAACACGCTCCTGATCCGCTCCCACGGCCTTGCGTGCGGTCACGGTGTAGGTGCCGGCCGGCAGGATGGCATCCGTAGGACAGGTATCCTGGGCACGCCCGTTGACCGTGAGGGCAGCGCCTTCGGAATCTTCATCACAGTAAAAACGGACAATGCTGTCGGCCGAGGCCATCACTGGCGCCAGAGCCAGCACCAGACCTGCCATGTATCGCACCAATTGCATGACTTTCCCCTGAATTAAAATCGACATGGTCCGGCAGCGGATTCATGGCGGTGGCTATGGCCCATTCATTCAGGATGAACAGGCGCCCACTCTGGCCGGACAAACGTTTTTGGACGCATGTACCAATAAAACGCAGCAACCATAGCCTAAAAAAAAGCAGATGTGAAAACGGAAAATGCTTTTACGGCCTGAATATCGGCCTGCGACAGGATTTCCCGGTGTCATGACAGGGAAATGTCAGATACCGGGGAAATGAGGGACTAAACCGTTTTTGTCCCCCCGGCTGCCTCGCGCTCCAAGACATAAAAACGTACCAGCAAAATGGGCACTATCTGCGCACATAGCAGGCCCAGTACCTCAAGACCCGTGCAAATGAGCAGGCGCGGGAAAGCAGGCACTCCATCCGTCAACCCGGCCAGGGCCTGCAGGCCGCTCATCACGACCAGCAAGATCAGCAACAAACCCATCACACCAAAGCCCAACCACCAGGCTCCGGGCCGAAACCGCAGCCAAGCCTCACGCAGGGCATCAAGCGTCGACCGGCGCTCCTTCACCACCAGCACGTAAGCAGGCAGGAGCAGGCCCATCAGGTAAATACCGGGCAGGATGAGCAGCAATAGGCCAGCCATGATGCACAGGCCAGCCAGCAGTTGCACAAAAATCAGGCGTGGTGCATCTGCCAATGCTGCCCGCAAGGGCATGACCCGTGAACGCTCGGCACCGTCCACGATGGCGACGGCATAGTGGAGCGTGATACCCGTGGCCATGACACTGGCCAGCACCGCCGGCAGCAACATCAGGAAATCACCGCTGGCAGCCTTCTGGTCGCCATCGTGTACCAGCAGCCAGCGGTACTGGCTCAGCAACAGCAGGGGGAATGCTACCGGCATCAGGCGCCAGAGCAGATCGGTAAGGTGCTCCCAGAAGAAATGCCAGGTTTCACGCAGACGGGGGACGATCATGTAGAAGCCGTAATGGGTGCGGGGCGCGCATGATAACCTGCGGCCACGTATACTCCACGGCTGCCGTCTTCGGCCCGCCAATGTCCTGTTGCCCGGTCCGGCTGATCAGGAAAACTGCCAGGAGATAAGGATGAATCTGCTGCTGAAAACCGCTTTTGTCACCATGACAGCCCTGCCCGCCCTGGCTTTGCTGCAAGGCTGCAGCCCCGCGGAAGAACCCACACCGCCTCCTGCCGCAAGTGCGCCTGCTCCGGCCGCCGTTCCCGCCAAACCGGTACCTGTCGCAGAGCCTGCCTCAGACGCTCTGGCACTCAGCGAGGAAGAGCTGGACCGGATTGAAGCCGAGAAAGCGGAGTTGGCCTCCCGCGCCGGCGACCTGGAAGAACAGGTACAGGATGGCAAGGCGCTAATCGCCATGAAGGAAAAACAGATTCGCGAACTGGAGGCACAGCTGAAAAAATCCGCCAGTCCCGCCCCCGCCCCCGCTCCCTGAGACGTGATGCCTGCCGGACCCTGTCCGGCACACTGCCCGCAGGACATCTGCTCCATTCCAAGGCACACCACGCCCCGGGCACCATGATGATGCGCCCCTCACTGGTGCATGTCCGGCAAAACCTGTGTGCGGCACACCCGTGCTGATGGCATGCCGCTTGCTGTTTCACTGTGGCGCCCGCTGTTTCGCCACCGGGCATCTCCCGAAAACGCATCAAGATGGCCTGCCACAAGAACCATGGATATTGCACAGAAGAAAATCGTCATCCAGCAAGTGCTCTCGAACTTCCTGCAGGGCGAGAGCCTGACCGAGGCTGTCATCATCTGGGAGCTGAAATACTCCCGCCAGCCGGCCTTTGCCTTTCAGTCCTATCTCAGTGAAATCTGCACCACCCCTGCCCTGATCACCCAGCGCAGCAAGATACTCCAGAGCCTGCTGCGTGCCCTGACCGGAGAGGACGGCAAGCTACTGAAACAGCCGCGCCCAGAGTTCAACACGGCTGCCACTGTCGCGCCCCTGCAGCCAGCAAACCTGCCAGACCGTACACCCGCCATACGTGACCGCCTTTCCGCACAGGAAGAGGAGGCACTGCTGGGCTGCGTGCAACTGGTGAATACAGTGTTCTCGCGTACACCCAGCGACATGAATGCGCGCATGCGCGAAGTGCTGCTGGAAAAATTGCCACAACTGGATCTTTCACTGCCGGCGGAAGAAGCCGTCAGGGCCTGGCTTGCCGAGGGAGCGCTGGGGCCGGAGAACGTTTACATCGCGGAAGGGGCGTTGCGGGAAATGGTGTCGCTGGTGCATGGCACGCTGTGCGAGTTCCTGAGCCGGGGGCGGGCGGATCAGGTGTTGAAGGATGCGTTGCGGCAGACGGAGAGTTATTACCGGGGGAGTTTTCCTTTGAGCAAGTTGTGGGCGGCTTAGGTAGGTGTGGGGCGGGGTATGCGCGGGCTGGGCGCTTGCTTGCCGTTTGCCCGGGAGTGCGGGGATTCTCGCGTCGGTACTTTTTACGGTGAGGTGCTCCGACGCGGTTGCTTCTGCTGCCTGTTTGCTCGGGCGGTGCGCCCTGCCGGCGGGGCCTTACTTTCTTTTTATTATTCGGCCTATGGCCTCACCCTTCGGGCCGTCGGCAAAGCCGACGTTCACCTCGCAAGCTCGGATGTCGCCAAAAGAAAGGTAAGCAAAGAAAAAGCAACTCCTGCGGAGCGCTTGGGCTACTGGCGCCTTATGACCTCTGCGCGCTGTAGTTCAGGCAACGTGGTCATGCTCGCGCCGTGCGGCGTCTCGCAATTGGCTTCTGTGTATTGAGAATTGGCTTGTGCCGTAGGTGCAGGCTATCTCCCTCTCCCCGTCTGCGGGGAGAGGGTTGGACTAAGGGGTTATTTGCTGACGAATACCAGGCTGAACCACGGTACGTAGGTGATGATCAGGACGACGGCGAAAAGGACGGCCATGAAGGGTAGCGAGGCAACGGCGAGCTCCAGCAGGGGTTTGCGGAAGCGGAAGCTGCCGATCACCAGGTTCATTCCTACCGGCGGCATGCAGTAGCCGATCTCCATGGTGGCGAGGAAGATGATGCCGAGGTGGATGGGGTGGACGCCGTAGCCCACGGCCATGGGCAGGATCAGCGGCACCACGATGACCAGCGCCGAGAAGATGTCCAGCATCATGCCCAGCACCAGCAGGAAGAGCGTGAGCAGGAAGAGGAAGGTGTACTTGCTGTGGATGTGCTCGCGCACGATGTCGAACAGCGTGTTCGGCACCTCGGCATCGATCAGCCAGTTGGTGAAGGACATGGCCACGCCCACGATCAGGAGCACGCTGCCCACCATCATCATGGCTTCGCGCATGATGCGCGGTAGCTGCTTCACGGTGATTTCGCGGTAGATCAGCACCTGCGTCACCAACACGTAAAGGGCCGTCACGGCAGCCGCTTCGGAAACTGCGAAGTAGCCACCGTAAATTCCGGCAAAAACAAAAATCGGCAGAGGCAGTTCCCACTTGGCATCCCGTGCGGCAGCACCCAGCTCCCGCCAGGAAAATTTTTGCAGGGGGATGTTGCGCTTTTTGCTTTCACGCAGACCGAACAGGGAGAGACCGATCACCATCAACAGGCACGGCAGAAGGCCTGCGACGAAAACATCCTGGATGGTGACACCGGCACCTGCCGGCAGCTGCTGCGCAATCACAGCAAAGAGAATGAGTGGCAGCGAAGGAGGCAACAACAAGCCCAGTGCACCGGAAGTCGTCACCAACCCCAGCGAAAAGCGGTCGGGATAGCCGGCCATCTTGAGAGCGGGATAAAGCATGGCACCCAGTGCCACGATGGTGACACCGCTGGCGCCCGTAAAGGCGGTGAGGAAAGCGCAGGTGAGGAAGGCCACTACAGGCAGGCCTCCCGGCATCCAGCCAAGGCCGGCACGGGCCAACCTGACCAGACGCTCTGCCGTACGGGATTCGCCCAGCAGGTAACCGGCAAACGTGAAAAGCGGCAAGGCCAGCAGGAGTGGCGTATCCACCAGCCGGTAAATTTCCACACCCAGCACGGTCAGTGGCGTCTCGCCGCTGTAAAAGCCCAGCATAGCGGCGGCGGCAATCACGGCAAAAATGGGTGAGCCCATGAAGGCCGCAAAGAGAATCAGCGCAATCAGCAGAGGGATCATGGCGCAATCCCCTTGGCATGCGTTTCGGCAGGCAGTGCCTTCCAGGGTGTCAGCACGGCAAGCAACAAGTAGCGCAGTGCGATCACGGTGAAGGCAATCGGCATGATACTTTCACACACCCAGGTGGGCACGTTGGCAAATGCAATACTGGGGGATTCGTATTCGATGAGCACGAAATCCAGCGTGTACCACGCCAGAGCCCCTGCGACTGCGGCGGTGAACAAGGCATTGAAGACCGTTGCGGCCTTTGCCAGATGAAGGGGGAGAAAACGGCCGACAATGTCGATGCTGATGTGGCGGTGCTCGCGGCTGGCAGCCATGGCACCGGCCAGCCCTATCCACAGCACAAGCACCCGCAGGAATCCCTCGGCCCAGAGGAATCCTCCGTCGAAACCGTTGCGCAGTACGATTTGCGCAACGGCGACCAGCACCATGGTCAGCAGCAGGCTGACCAGAAGCGCATCCTCAAGCCGGTGCAGGCCACGCAGGATGCGTTGCAACCATGCTTGCATGCTTATTTCTTTCCGGCGCGGAAAGCCGCGAGCTGTGCATCCAGCTGTGTCGCCGCCTGCTTGCTCACGATGCCATCCTTGATCATTTCGGCAGTAGCGAGCCCGGCAAATTTTTCCCACTCGGCCATTTCAGCCGACGAAGGCTTGACCGGCTTGATGCCCTGCTTGAGCAACGCATTGTAGGCCGCGATGTTGTCTTTGCGGTTCTGCTTGTCCACCTCGGCAAAGACCTTGCCCATCACCTCGCGCACCACAGCCTGGTCAGCCGGTGAAATTTTGGAGAAAGCCTTCTTGTCGATGGCCAAGGTACCCACGAAGTAGCTGAGGGGAAGATCTGTCAGGAACTTCACCTGCGTATGCCATTGCAGGGCCACGGTCGCAATCGGTGACGAGGCCACGGTATCGATGATGCCGGTCTGCAGGCTGGGCAGCACATCTGCCAGTGACAAGGGCACCGGTGTCACCTGGAAAACCTTCATGGCTTCTTCGGACTGCTTGTCGTTGTCCGGAATCCAGACCCGCTGCTGGCGCAACGCCGGTACGGAAGAAACAGGGGCCTTCTTGGACATGGCATAGGCAAAACCGCCTTCGGCAAAACCGAAGTTCACGAAGCCGCCCTTCTCCAATTGGGCAGAAAGCTCGCTGTCCATCTTGCCGCGCACGGCATCCACTTCATCGAAGCTCTGGAACTTGAGCGGCAGGGAATAGACCTGGATGTCGGGTGCGGCCTCCGCCAGGCTACCACCGGTAATGGCACCGCCCTGCAACTGGCCGATACGAATCTTGCTGAGCACAGCCTTGTCGTTACCCATGGTGCCGCCGGTATAGAACTTGAACTCCACCCGGCCTTCCGTGCGGGCTTTGATGTCGGCAGCGCCGGCACGCATCTTGGTCATCCAGGCAGAGCCATCGGGAGACAGCGTCGCAATCTTCAGGGTCTGGGCACTGGCTGTCGTGGCAGCGGTCGTGACAAAAAGGCCCAAGGCGAGGGCGGTCAGCAGATTCCGCTTCATGGGAAAGTCTCCGTTTCTGTTCTGTGCATGCGTTGAAGGTGACAGGGAAAAGCGTCGGAAAAATGAAGCTGCCGTCCTGTCAGAAAAAATCGTCCGCGCTCGCCAGCAGGGCGGCTGCCTCCTGCTTGGCCAGCAGGTTGGTCAGCGTCCAGCCGGGAACATCGGCCTCTACCGCCAGCACTTCATTCAGCAGGCGGTCGTGCAGTTCGCGATCATACACGCCGCGCGCATAGTTCTTCGCGTAATAGACCTTGGCCATGAGGTTGTTACCACCCGACAGGGAAAGTGCCTTTTCAAAATGGGCCTTGCCGACCTCGGGCCGGCCACCCAGCGCTGGCGGAATGGCCGTTGCAATCACCCCCATATAAAGGTGGGCAGCGCCCTGCTGGTAACCCTCGTCCAGCGCGAGCACACGCTGCATCAGCAGTTCCACTCGTGGCAGGTCGGCCACGGCATTGAAGTCGTCACTGTGTGCCTGTATCCAGCCAGCCCAGCTACTGCCCAGTGTGTAGATCAGGGGCACATCATCCTTGTCCAGCTTGTCCAGCGTGCTGTGCAACTGCTCCACGGGCATCTCGCGGACCTGACAAAGGGATTCGTGTTCGATACACAGGGCTTCCAGTGCGTAATCACGGGCCTTGCTGGTGAGAGCCGCCGCGCGCACCGGGTCTTTCACGAAGGCACCGGCATACGCACTATTGAGTGTGGCTGCGGCCTGGCGTATGGCCGGGCTTTCCGGCTCCTGCAGGGCAAGGGCATCCAGCAGCAGCAGGTAGGTAGGAGTCCCTGCCTCGACGATGGCCGGATCATTGTTGTTGAGGACAGCAGCGGAAAGATTGGCGGCGAAGCGTGAACCGGATTTCTCGACGAGGCTGCTGCATCCGCCCAGCACAAGTGCCAGAGCAAGAATGGCAAGTGCAGGCAGGCGGCCTCCGTGATGGTGCAGGGGCATTGCAGCGTCCCGTGTCATGCAAGAAGCGCGTCTTATAGCAAAAAGCCGCCCTGCCGTCAGTGGCGGCCATGCCGCTGTGCACCGCGATGCACAAGGGGCTGTCTGTCATCCGCCACTTGCACGGGGTCGTCGCCAAGGCTGTGCCTGAGGATGAAGCCCGGTCATGCTGCCGCTATGATGGCAGCAGCCCATGGTCCTGCCTGGAACCCACATGCTCCTCACGCCGATTGATCACCCCTTCAACTGGAAACAGCCGCCACGGCTGGTGCTGGGTCTCAGCCTCGTGCTCGCCCTCATTTTCGTGTTCTGGCACGGTGCCGACGAGAAGCGCGTGCAGACCCTGCAGGCCCAGTACGAACGGGAGTTGCTGCCCATCGAGTGGCCCCTCTATGAAACCCATCTGCTGCGTGCCGGCCAGCGCCATACCCTGGAGCGCCTGAAGCAGGCGCGGGCCGATGGCGACACCGCCACCCTGACACGCTACCTGGGCACCGATGCCAGCTTTGTGGAAAGCCTGCGCATGCACGGCAAAGACTACCTGCCCGAAGAACAACTGGAACGCTGGAGTGCATCACGCGAGCGCTTTGATGATGCCCACCGCAAGCTGGCTGCAGAAGCCCTGGGCGTTGATCCACAGAATTTCCGCCCCATCACCTTCCTGACCTTCAACCTGGTGGGCGAAAGTAGCCTGCAATTCTTAGGCGCCCTCCTCTTCCTGCTGACCGCTGGCATGGCACTGGAACTGGCACTCGGCAGTGGTGCCGTGCTGGCAGGTTTTCTGGGAGGCGGACTGGCAGGTGCCATCGTTTACCTCCTTGCCAATGGCGGTGGCGTGCTGCCACTGACAGGAACGGGGGCTGCCATAGGCGGGATTGTCGGCATGTTCACCACACATTTCCGCCTGCAACCCGTCACCTGGTTTGGCAGCGCACAGCTCACCGCCCTCATCATTCCGGCGCTCTGGCTGGTTTTCGTGGTTGCGCAGTTTTTCCTCACCGAACTGCGCTTGCCCGAACTGCTGGCACAGTTGGGCGGGCTGCTCAGTGCCCCGGTCTGGTATCTGGTCTATCAACGCTGGTTTGCCCATGAAAGCGATGGGCAGGAAGAGACAACAGCTGTCAGCGAAAGCGATGCCGACCTGGAATACCGTGAGCAACTGCAGCAGGCACTGGAGGCCGTGGCACGCATGGAATTCCCGGACGCCCAGAAGCGCTTGCGGGAACTCGTCAAACGCTATCCGCAAGACATGCGCGTCATCACCCAGCTTTACCATCTTGAAAAGCTGACGCCGGACAGCACCACTTTCGATGCCGTGTCACGCCGGCTTTTCCAGCTCAGCACCCACCTCGAAGACGGGGCGCGGGCCATTCTTCCCATCTATCGGGACTACGACAAGCTTTCGATGGAAAAGCGTGCACTGGATACAGAAACCAGCCTCAAGCTGGTCATGCGTTTTGCACGTATCGGTGAAGTGAAAGAGGCCGAAAAGCTGATGAAGGCCCTGCTGGCCCGCAAGGCAAGCCATGCCCTGCTACCCAAGGCGGCGCTGGCACTCTCCCAGGCTTTCGAGCAGTTGCATGATCCGGCACGGGCAGAGCAATACCGGGATCTGGCGGTGAGGGGAAATGCCTGACAGAGCCGGGGTTTGAAGGCAGGGCGAAGATCCCTCCTTATCCCGTCTTCACCTGTGCCGCCAGCGCCCGTAAAGCCTGCTGTATCTGCGGATAACTCCTGTGCGTCTTGAAGCGTCCATCCAGAAACTGCACCAGCGCCAGCCCCTTCTGCGGCAGGTTGAGGTTATCCGCCAACACGCGTGCTGCCAGCAGGTAGGCATCAGGCAAGCGGGCATAATGTGGTGAGTCCTTGTGCAGGCCGTTCAGCACATGGACGGTCAGCTTGTAATCCCCCATGCGCTCGAAGGCCTCGGCAAGATCAAGGCAGACATCCGGGTCTTCCGGCCGGAAACCGGCAATGCGCTGGTGATAAGCACGCATCAGGGACGCCGCCTGGCTGTCACGGCCACTTTCCAGCAACACCTTGAAATAGGTATTGGCGTGATTGCGCAATGACTGCTCATCGCCCATCGCCCAGATCAGTTTGTGGTAACGCTCGTGCGTGGTCAGGGTGGCGCCTTTTTTCTGGGTTTCATTGCGCAGCACCGTAGTGGCACGGGCGTAGTTGCCCTCTTTCAGGAACATCTCCACCTGGAGCACCACGGGGTCGCCGCGCTTGACCGTCTTGCGCGCCTTCCCAGCAGCATTCAGCGGCGTGAAGCCCAGGCGCTCCTGGTACTGGAAAAGCACATAGCCGCAGAGCACGAAAAGCACGATGGTGAAATAGCTGTAGGCCGTCAGCGCCATGGCGCGTCCCCAGGCCAAAGGCAGAATGTCACCGAAAATGCTGACCACGGATTGCAGCGCGGCAAACAGCAGCACAGCAAGCAGGACGAGTGCGGCATAGACCGGCCCCACTCCGGACAAGGCCGCCTTGAGTCCTTCGCCACTCAGGGCGGCATTGAAGCTGCGGTTGGTGCCGGCGGCTATCAGCATGGCAGGCACAATACCGATCAGTACCACGGCAAGCACACTGCCGTAAAAACGGTCCTTGAGAAAAACATAACCAGTCACGGCGCAAAGACCCACCAGCACGGCACCCACGCCGAAAGCCAGTTCGTTGTTTTCCGCCTTTGCCAGTTTGTCCGGTCCCAGTGGTACGACATCACCGGCCGAAACCTGCTCCAGTGCCGTCCACGCATACTTGATGACAAGCAGCAGTACGGCAGCACCTCCCGCATAGGCCATCACGTCCCCACCCGGTAGCAATAGCGGAACGCCAAACGCCAGCACAAGAAGCACCAGTCCCAGCGGGGAAAAGGGATAACGCAGGAAATCGGTGAGCCGCTGCCAGAACGGGGGAGCCGAGTGCGAAGCGCCCATACGCTTCAGCTCGCCATTGCAGAGCGGGCAGTAATGTACCATCACCTCGTTGCCCGGCACGTCCGGGGAACAACCAGGACAAAGCTCCACCTGACAGGCCGGACAATGCCAGTCGGCCAGTTCCAGCAAGTGGTACTTGCAGTACGGTGATATCGTCATCTTGTCGTTTTCCTGCGCTGCCCGGCCCTAGGGAGACAGCAATACCCCTGTAATGCGGCAAACATAGCGGTTTGCCCGGCAACCGCCAAGGCAAAGCCTTGTGGTGTGCCGACGACTCCCCGAAACTGCGCGCTGACCTGCATCAGCGAAAGCCCGGCGGAAGGCTGCCGGATGCGCCGGAGTCCCCATGTCATTGCTGTCACGCCGCTTCAAGGCACATCGTGCGCTGCCCAGGCTCATCATCATCGGAGCAGGTTTTGCCGGCCTTGCGGCGGCCAGGCGTCTGGCGGGCGAGAAAGTGCATGTCACTGTCATTGATACGCAGCCGCAGGCGGAATGGCTGCCCAACCTGCACGAACTGGTATCCCGCCAGAAAACTCCGGCGCAATTGCAGGTAGACCGGCAAAACCTGCTGTCCGGCTGGAAACAGGATTTTCTCTGTGCCGAAGTCACCCGCATCGACCGGCAACAGCAGCACATCCATACCGCCTCCGGCAGTTGGCATGACTATGACTTGCTCATTCTGGCCAGTGGCAGCCGGACGGAAGACCATGGCATTACCGGAGTGGGTGAACATGCCTTGCTGCCGCGCTCTGTCGAGCATTGCCAGCGGATCAGCAATGCACTGACCCGGCTCGCCGCACTCCCCGGAGACCGTTCCGTGGTGCTGGCCGGAGGCGGCATTGAAGGGCTGGAAATGCTGGGAGAAATCCTTCGCCGCTTTGGCAACGGCAACCGGCTGGCATTGCATCTGGCAGAACCCGCACCGCGCTTTTTCCCCCGCTTTCCCGGATTGCATGAAAGGCTTTGCGGGCAGATGCAGGGGCAAGTGCAGTTGCACATGGGGCGACAGGTCACTGCCGTGGCCGCCGACCATGTGCTGCTGGACGACGGCACACGTCTTTCCAGCCGGCTCACGCTCTGGAGCGCAGGCCGCCGGTCACAATCCCTGCCTGCCGATGCAGGTCTGGCCGAGAAAAATGGCGACGCTCCCGTCATGACCACCCTGCAAAGCATCCATGACCCCCGGATACTGCTCGCCGGTGACACGGCCTCCCTGCCAAGACCATTGGCCAAACAGGCCTATCACGCGCAGGACATGGGCCGCCATGCGGCAGAAAACGTGCTTCGGGAATTCGCCGGCAAACCCATGCAGCCTTTCAAGGCATTGCAACGCCCTGTCCTGCTCTCATTCGGGGACAGGGACGGCGTCATGTTCCATGGCAACCAGGCACTGGCCAGTCCGGCACTCATCGCACTCAAGGAAGGCATCTACCGCTATGGTTTTCAACAGTGGCAAAAACGCCACACCGGCAGCGGCCTTCTGAAAGTGGCGCAAGAGTTCACACAGGGAGTGAAAGAGCTGGATATGTGGCGTCTGCTGCTGAAATCGGCGGACAGCCAGATTTTTCAGGCTCAGCGATGACCTGGCGCCCTCACGCCAATCCGGATCGCCGCAAGCGTTCGAGGGTATCCGTATAGATTCCTGCCATTTCCGTGGAAAAGCAGGCAAAGACGACTTTCTCAAGTCCCTGATAATGCCCCAAGGCATGCAGGCTTTCCGAAATGGCGATACCGACAGCAGCTTGCCAGGGATAGCCGTAGACCCCGCAACTGATCGCCGGAAAAGCCAGGGTTCTGAGGTCGTGTTCCTCCGCCAGTGCATAGCAGCGGCGATAACAGCTCTGGAGCAGCAAGGGTTCCCGCTGGCTACCACCCGCCCAGACCGGACCTACCGTATGGATGACATACCGGGCAGGCAACTCGTGCCCGCCCGTGATGCGGGCATCACCCGTCTCGCATCCTCCCAGTGTCCGGCACTCAGCCAGCAACCCCGGACCGGCAGCACGATGGATGGCGCCGTCCACACCGCCGCCGCCCAGCAGGGAATTGTTGGCAGCATTGACGATGGCATCCAGCGCCAGTGTCGTGATGTCACCCTGCCAGACCTCGATTTTCTGCCGCATGTTGCGCCTCTCAGCGTGCGCGGACCTGCACGGCCACCGGGCAATTGGAGCGGGAAGACTGGCAAGCAGCCGGACTTCCTGATGGTGTCAGGCAGACACGGATTTCCTGCAGGAGCGGCGGCCGGCCCTTTTCATCGCATCGCAGCACGATGCCGCTCTCCGGGAAGGCCGGATTCAGCTTGCGGAACTCCTGCAACACGGTCTTGCGCTCAAGGACGGCATCACGCCCTTTGGGTTGCAGTGAGGCCGGCCACTTCAGCTCCAGGAACTCCCGGGCAAGAAAATCAAAATAGCGGTCGGCAGCCAGCCCGCTGCAACGACCGTGCTTTTTCCACTGGTAATCCCGCTGGCTGCGGTCCGACATGATGTCGCGCAGGTTTTTCTCCTCGGCAGAAGACAACTGCAGGCCACTGCCACTGCAATAAACCGGTGATTTTTCCCTGCCCTTTTGCGGCCAGAGCCCGTGCACGCTGAATGCCGAGCGCTCACGGCATTGCAGGCTGTCCCGCCACTTCGGATTGCTGTCGCAAAACGCCGGGGTCAGTGTCACCGCCAGCATGTAATGGTCAAATGCCTTCGCTGGAGCGGACACCAGAAACAGCGCCACCAGCATCAATTGCAACAGTCTTCCCATCATGCGCTCCCGTCATCCGGGAAACCGATACGCAAGGCCGCAGTCGCGAGGTAAATCTCCCGCAGGAACAGCAGGAGCCCGATCGTGAAAGCACTCATGGCCACAATGAAGAGCACGGGCACCACGCCTCGAAGATGCACGTCAAACAACGATTCCACGAACAGCATCATGATGATGAGCGATACAAAGAGAGAGCAAGAAGTGCAGAAACTGATGGACCAGCTCACCAGCCGTGCCCGGCGCGACAACAGCTTGAGGTCCAGGCGCAGACTGCCACGCAGGACGACATCGTCATTTTCCTGATAGTGCGCCTCCACCTTGCGTGCCCGGTCAATGATGCGGGCCAGCCGGTTGGTGAGCACGCCCAGCATGGTGCCCACGCCGGCAAGGAGAAAAACCGGGGCCACGGCAAGCTGGATGAAATACACGACATTGTTGACGCTGCCCGCCGCAAGTTCGGCAGAAATGGGAGCCAGGGGCATGAAACCTTGTCCTCTGCAATGGATCAGGCTTCATGCTAGCAGACCCGCCCGGACGTGTTATGCCTCCCCACTCTGCCCGCTATAATGCCGACCCGCACGTAACTATCCTGCCGCCATGACCGCCCCCCTCCCTGACGATGACTACGACCGCCGCTTCAACGGCATCGCCCGGCTCTATGGCGAGGACAGCCTTGCCCTTTACCAGCAGGCGCATGTCGTGGTGGTCGGTGCCGGTGGCGTGGGTTCCTGGGCCATAGAGGCGCTCGCGCGTACCGGCATAGGCCGGCTGACACTGATCGACATGGATGTGCTTGTTGCCTCCAACGTAAACCGCCAGTTGCCGGCACTCACCGACACGTTCGGGCGCGGCAAGATAGACGTGCTGGCCGAACGCGCGCTGGGGATCAACCCGCGTATAAAGCTCACTCTGGTCGATGATTTTCTCACCCGCGAGAATATCGCCACCCTTGTCTCAGACACACCCGACCTGGTACTGGACTGCACCGACGATGCCGATGCCAAAGTATCGCTTGTCGTCTGGTGCCGTCGTCGCCGCATTCCGCTGGTCGTGGCAGGTGCCGCGGGCGGCAAGACGGACCCTACACAGTTGCGCGTGGACGATCTCACGCGCACGCATCGCGATCCCTTGCTGGCAAAAGTGCGCCGGCGCCTGCGACGTGAATGCAATTTCCCGCAAGACCCTGCCGAAAAATTCGGCATCAGTTGCGTGTACTCCGATCAGTCCGTCAGCACACCGGAAGGCGGCAGTTGCGAAAGCGGTAATCTCAGCTGCACCGGCTACGGCTCCACAACGCTGGTCACCGCCAGCATGGGCATGATGGCTACCGCCGAAGGCTTGCGACACATGCTGCGGCGCATGCGGCTGCGTATTGCAAGAGCGGCTGGCCATGCCTGAAGCAACTGCCGTCACGATGATCAGGCTGGGCTCCCGGCCTGACCTTGTTGTCACACTGGCCGCATTGCACCACCCGCAATGGCAGGCATCACACCCGGGATGGACACAACAGGACTGGGAAAAGGAATTCGCCACACATCTCGGCGATTTTCCGCTCACGCTGCTCGCGCTGGATGCCAGCGGCCGGCTTCAGGGCTCAGCCAGCCTCATTGCCGATGACATGCACGGCGAAGCTGCTTTTTCTCCCTGGCTGGCGAATGTACTTGTGCTGCCTGCCGCACGCGGCAGCGGCACGGGCAGCCGGCTGATCAACGCCATTGAAGAAGAAGCCAGGCAACAGGGACACGCCAGGCTTTATCTTTTCACGGAAGACCAGCAGGCACTTTACGAGAGGCGCGGCTGGGAACGGATCGAAGAGCGGTTTTTTGAAGGAAAGCCGATCAGCATCATGCGCAAGACGCTGACCGCCTGAGCAAACATCTTTCAATTTTCGTAAATCATCGCTCTTCAGAAATCGTGAAGCCGATGATGTTGTTTCCGCCCTGGCTGCGCGCAAACACGCTGCCGCCGTGCATGGCCGCAATCGCCTTTACGATGGACAGGCCCAGGCCATGACTCTCATCGCTGCCGCGCCGGGCAGCATCAGCGCGATAGAAGCGGTCAAAAAGATGCGCCAGATGGATATCGGCAATCGGCTCTCCGGGATTGCTGACCTCGACATGGATGCTGCCAGCCTCACACCGGATGGTGGCCACGATCTCGCTTCCCGTTGCCGAGTGCTGCACGGCATTGTGCAGGAGGTTAGCCACGGCCCGCCTGAACAATGCTGTTTCCACCGGTGCAGAAATGCTGCCTTGCACACGCACCGTCATGGCAGCTTCATCAAGGATGGGTTCGAGGAACTCCACGGTTTTTTCCACCTCGGCCGCCAGATCGGCCTGCACAAGATTGCGGGCAGTCTCGCCTTGGTCTGCACGCGCCAGGAAGAGCATGTCGTTGATGATGGCGCGCAGGCGCTCCAGCTCTTCCAGATTGGACTGCAGCACATCCTCGAACTCGCCATGGCTGCGCTCGCGGGAAAGCACCACCTGTGTCTGCCCGATGAGGTTTGTCAGTGGTGTACGCAGTTCATGGGCCACATCGGCATTGAAAGACTCAAGCTGCTTGTAGGCAGCCTCCAGCCGCTGCAAGGCGCCGTTGAACGAGGCAGCCAGCGTATCCAGTTCCGGCGGCAGGGTTTCCTGCCCGAGCCGCTGCGAAAGATTGCGAGGACTCAGTGCATTGGCTTCTTCCGAAAGACGGTCCAGCGGGCGCAGGCCGATGCGGGATATCCAATAGCCCAGTGCAGCTACAAGAAGGGCTCCTGCCACAAGGAATATGCCCAAGGTGAGGCGGAAACGTTCCTGTGTATGGAGGAAGGGAGTGGGATCCAGTGCCACCATGAAGCGCACATCCGGACGTATTCCGCGCGCCGGCACAGTCTTGATCAATGTCTTCAGGGGACAGTGCAGGCCGGCAACCCGCAGGTGGCCAAAACCGTCCGGGCCGCTTTCCCACTCTGCTTCGGACTCAAGCTTGCTGCCATAGCGGTATCGCTCGTCGTCACTGAGTATCCAGTAACGCACCGAGCCGTCACCCGGTGTCAGCAGGTCAAGGCGTGCACGCACGCGGTCCCAGTCATCATCCGTTTCTTTCTTGCCGAGCACGGGCTCCAGCACGGCAATACGGAGCATCAGCTCCTCGGCCTGCTGCTGCTCCAGCGCATTCACCAGCGACTGCTGCAACAGCAATGCCCCGCCCACAAAAACGACGATGGCTGCCACCGCGAACATGAGCGCCAGCCGGCGCGCAATGGACAGCTTCACGTCGTCTCGTGCGCCTCTTTGTCGCGGACTTCCAGCACATAGCCCATGCCACGAATGGTATGCAGGAGCTTGGGCTGGTAAGGCAGGTCCATCTTGTTGCGCAAGCGCTTGATGGCCACCTCGATGACATTCGTGTTGCTGTCGAAGTTCATGTCCCAGACCTGCTCGGCAATCATGGTCTTGGACAGGATTTCACCCTGGTGCCGCGCCAACAGTGCGATGAGCGCAAACTCTTTGGCGGTCAGGTCCAGGCGCTGGCCGTCACGGAAAGCCTTGCGGCTGATCTGGTCGACCACCAGATCACCCACCTGCAGGCGCGTGGACTCCTGCTGGCGGCCACGACGCGTCAACGCCTGCAGGCGAGCCACCAGTTCCACAAAGGAAAACGGCTTGACCAGATAATCATCGGCGCCCTCGCGCAAACCGAGCACACGGTCATCCACGCTGTCGCGCGCGGTCAGCATGATGACCGGTGTCTGCTTCTGGCGGCGCAGGTCACGCAGCACGGAAAAACCGTCCTGGCCCGGCAGCATCACATCAAGAACGATCACGTCGTAATCGTTCTCCAGCGCAGCATGGCATCCATCGACGCCGTTGCTGGCGAGATCAACGGCATAGCCATGCTCGCTCAGGCCACGGCGCAGATAGTCTGCTGTCTTGTTTTCGTCTTCGACGATCAGCACCCGCATGCAAACCTCCTCATTCCGGCACGGCCGTGTCTGTCAGCAGCTTGTCGCCCCGACGATGGAACAGCCGGTCCAGTGCAAGATAAACCACCGGAGTGGAAAACAGTGTAAGCACCTGGCTCACCAGCAGGCCGCCCACCACGGCCATGCCCAGAGGCTGCCGCAATTCCGCGCCGGTACCCATGCCCAGCATCAGGGGAATGGCAGCCAGCAGGGCAGCCAGCGTAGTCATGATGATTGGGCGGAACCGTACCAAGCAGGCCTGGTGTATGGCTTCTTCAGGGCTCAGGCCCTGTCGTCGCTGCGCATCCAGGGCAAAGTCCACCATCAGGATGCCGTTCTTCTTCACGATGCCGATCAGCAGCACGATGCCGATCATGGCCATGATGGAGAAATCCTGGCCACAGGCCCAGAGCATCAGGAGCGCCCCCACACCCGCCGACGGCAGCGTGGAAAGAATGGTCAAAGGGTGCACAAAGCTTTCATACAGCACGCCCAGGATGATGTAGACCGCGAGCAGGGCCGTCAGGATCAACAGGGGCTGGGTGGCTAGTGCACTCTGGAAGGCCTGCGCATTGCCACGGAAGCTGCCGGTGATGTCGCCCGGCATGCCGATTTCCGCTTCGGCCGCACGCACGCGTTCAACGGCATCGCCCAGCGACATGCCCGGCACCAGATTGAAGGAGAGATTGACCGAAGGAAACATGCCGTCATGCGTGATGGACAGCGGCCCTGTTCCGGGTGGCTCGAGTTTCGCCACGGTGGACAGCGGCACCATCTGCCCGGTCAGCGGTGAGCGCAGATAGAAATACTGCAGGCTGCTGGCCTCGCCACGCTGGTCGGGATTGATCTCCAGCACCACCCAGTACTGGTTGACCTCGGTCTGGTACTGGCTGATCTGGCGCTGACCGAAGGCATCGTAAAGCAACTGGCTGATGTCACTGGTCGTGATGCCATGACGCGCCGCAGCAGCACGATCAATCGTGAGCCGTGTCATGCTGGCGCCCAGTTGCTGGTCGCTGGACACATCGCGCATGCCCGGCTCCTGCTGCAGGCGCTGCACCAGACGCTCGGACCATTCCGAGAGCGCCTTGCTGTCCGTGCTCTTGATCGTGTACTGGTACTGCGCCCGCGAGGGCCCGGCACCGAGATTGATATCCTGTGCCGAGCGCAGGAAAAGCTGCACGCCGGGCACCTGTGACAGCTGCGGACGGACACGGTTGATGAAGCCCTCCGAAGACACGTCGCGGTCGCCACGGTCCTTTAGCGAAATCCAGAAACGCCCGCTGGCCAGACCGGCAAAACCGCCCACAAGATGACCAAAGGACTGCACGGCCGGATCGCGCTCCAGGATGGCCGCCAGCTCCAGATGCTTCTTCATCATGTCGTCGTAGGAAATATCCTCGGCCATGCGCGTGCTGCCGGTGACGAAAGCCGTGTCCTGCAAAGGAAAAAAGCCCTTGGAAATGAGCGTGTAACCCACTACGGCACAGCCAACCGTGAGGCCGAACAGCAGCAGCACCGTACGCTGGTGGGCAAACACCCAGACCAGTGCGCGGTCATACAGGGCCACCAGCTTTTCCGAGAGGCCTGGCTTTTTCTCTTTGGCATGCGGCATGGCCTTCATGAAGCGCGAAGCCAGCATGGGCGCCAGCGTCAGTGATGCCACCACGGAAATCAGGATGGAGGCGGTGACGGTCAGCGCAAATTCGCTGAAGAGACGTCCAATCACACCGCCCATGAACAGGAGGGGAATAAACGCGGCGATCAGTGAAAAACTGATCGACACCACCGTGAAACCGATTTCGGAGGCGCCCTTCACAGCCGCCTCGCGCATGGACTCTCCCGCCTCCAGATGGCGATGGATGTTTTCCACCACCACGATGGCATCGTCGACGATGAAACCTACCGAGATGACCAGTGCTACCAGCGTGAGGTTGTTGAGGCTGAATCCCAGCAGATGCATGGCCGCTGCCGAGCCCGCCAGCGAGAGCAGCAGCACCGCCGCCACAATGAGCGTGGCCGAAACCTGGCGCAGGAAAAGCCCCATCACCAGCACCACCAGGCCCACTGTCAGCGCCAACGTGAACTCGACTTCGTGCAGGGAGGCGCGAATGGTCCGCGTGCGATCATTCAGTACCTCCACGCTGACGCTGGCCGGCATGGTCTCCTGAAGGCGCGGCAGTGCCTGCAGGATGCGGTCAGCCGTGGCCACGATGTTGGCCCCGGGCTGACGCCGGATGACGAGATTGAGGCCGGGCTTGTCACCCCGCCACGAGGCCACGTAATCGTTCTCGGCACCAAAGCTGACTTTAGCAACGTCCCCCAGCTTTACCGGCGCACCGTCACGCCAGGCGACAACCAGGCCGTTGTAATCCTTGTCCGTAAAAATCTGGTCGTTGGCCTCAATCGTGGAAATGCGCGACTGGCCATAGAGCGCACCCTTGGGCTGGTTGACGCTGGTGGCCTGCACGGCCTGGCGGATGTCGGCCAGCGTCAGGCCGTAAGCGGCCAGCTTTTCCGGGGAGGCCTGCAGGCGCAATGCTGGCCGGCGCAGACCGGAGACCATGACCTCGGCCACGCCGTCGATCTGGCTGATCTGGCGCGCCAGCAAGGTTTCCACCACGTCGCTGAGTTCGGTCAGCGTCATCAGGTCGGAGCGCGCATGCAGCACGAGGATGGGGCTGTCGTTGGGATTGTCCTTGCGCCAGGTTGGCAGGCTGGGCATGTCGGAAGGCAATCGGCCTGCCGCTGCATTGATCGCAGACTGGACTTCCTGCGCGGCTGCGTTGACGTCCTTGTCCAGCGTGAACTGCAGCGTGATCGACGTTGAACCCAGCGAGCTGCTGGACGTCATTTCCGTGATGCCGGGAATCGCGCTGAACTGTACTTCCAGCGGCGTGGCGACGGCAGAGGCCATGGTTTGCGGGCTGGCACCCGGCAGGTTGGCGCGCACGTTGATGGTAGGCAGGTCCACTTCCGGCAAAGGCGACACCGGCAGCTTGGGAAACGCCAGAGCACCCAGCAGCACGACGGATATCGCCAACAGCGCCGAAGCCACAGGCCGTGCAATGAACCATGTAGACAGCCCGGGCCGTGTCAGTCCGACCTGGGCACGGCTCTGGCGTTCGCTCATTGCGTGACCTCCGTGGCGGGCACGCTTTCCGCACCATTCACCACCTTGACCGGCACGCCATCACGCAGGCGCGAGTGGCCATCCACCACCACGTCGTCACCCGGTTGCACCCCCTCCACCACCACAACCAGTGCATCGTTCCGCCATCCGGTTTTCACCGGCACCATGGCAGCCTTGCCATCCTGCACCCGGAAAACATAAGAGCCGTTCAAACTCTGTCGCACTGCCTGCACGGGCAGCACGACGGCATCCGCACTGTTACCTGTCTGCAATTGCACGGTGACGAACTGCCCCGGCCAGAGCGAGCCTTCCGCATTGGCGAATTCGGCACGCAAACGTATGGTGCCGGTCGTGTTGTCGATCTGGTTGTCGATCATGGTGAGACGGCCACGGGCCAACTCGGCACTGCCCGACTGCTCGCGTGCCACTACCGCAGCCTTGTTCGTACCGGAGAGCAAGGGCCTGAGCTGGGGCAACAGTTCCTGAGGCAAAGTGAACACCACCGATATCGGATCCATCTGCGTGATAGTGACAATGCCGGTACTGCTGTTGGCCGTGACCAGATTACCTTGATCAACACGGCGCATGCCGGCACGACCATCAAAGGGCGCGGTGATGCGTGTGAAGGAAAGCTGGGTCTGTGCGTGGGAGATGGCCGCATCACTGACAGCAACGGCGGCCTTGAGTTGTTGCACCTGGGCTTCCTGCTGCTGTACCTGCTGCTTCGAAACAGCCTGCCCGCCAAGCAGGCTGCTGTAACGCTCCAGGTCCACTTCGGCAAGCCGGAGCTGGGCCTCGTTGCGGCGTTTTTCTGCCTGCGCCTGCGCCAGGCTGGCAGCGGGCACACGATCATCGATACGTGCCAGCAGCTCACCCTTTTTCACCTGTTGCCCTTCCTTGAAGAGCACTTGTGCCAGCACACCATCAACCTGCGGACGCAGTGCCACGCTCTGCAAGGGCTGCACGCTGCCTATTCCTTCGCTGAGATGCGGTACGTCCTGCTTCAGGGCATGCACGGTCTCCACCGGCACCGGGGCAGGAGCACTCTGTGGCTTGTCACTCTCGCCCTTTTTCAACCCCCAGAACAACAGTGCCGCCAGTACCAACACGATCACGCCCGCCAGCCAGAAAACCGGGCGCTTCACCCTGCTTGCCAGAGTCATTGTATTGCTGTCTCCCAATACGGATGGAGGTCGCGCAGGCCAAAGCAGCCCAGCGCATCAAAGGGGGTGATGATGAAGCGAGATTAGCGCCGAGGATAGGGGTAAAGCAGGCTCATTAGAATGACAGGAAGCTGTCTGCCCTGTAAGACATGTGATGAGCGGCAATGACAACACAGATTATCGACAATGCATTCCCGTTTTCCGGGAAAAACGCCACTGCAGAAGACGCAAAGAAGACACTCTTGTTGCAAAAATGCTACGCAAGAAACCACAACCCGATCAGGGTCAATCCGCGTAACCCGGATTCCTGCGATCCAGCTTTCGCAACAGGCCGGGCCAGGCCAGCGCACCGCCCATGCCACGCAACACCATCTGCGCCATGAGCTTGTTGTCTTCCTGCACTTTTTCATTCACGGCAATCAGTTCACCACCTGCCTGGGCACGCACCTGGATCATGCAGGCTGCCTCGAACAGGTACATGAAGAGGAAAGCATCGGCCGCACTGCCGCCCACCGTGAGCAGACCATGATTGCGCAGCATGAAGAAGTTATTGCCCCCCAGGTCAGACACAAGGCGTGGCTTCTCGTCATCACGCAGGGCAATGCCTTCATAGTCGTGATAGGCAAGCGAGGAAAGCACGATGGAAGACTGCTGCGAAATCGGCAGCAATCCGCCTTTCTGGGCCGACACGGCAACGCCGTTCAGGGAGTGCGTGTGCATCACGCAAAGTGCATCTTCACGCGCTGCATGAATGGCGCTGTGGATGGTGAAACCGGCCGGATTGATCTCGTAGGCAGAAGGCATGACCTTCTGGCCGTTCATGTCGACCTTCACCAGTGACGACGCCGTGATTTCCTCGAACATCATGCCGTAGGGATTGATGAGGAAATGATGCTCCGGCCCCGGCACACGGGCGGAGATATGCGTGAAGATAAGATCATCCCAGCCATAGAGTGCCACCAGCCGGTAGGCAGCAGCCAGATCGACACGGGCGCGCCACTCCTCGGGAGAAACCTGGTCTTTGACGGAGAGGGGCTGGGTCATGACGGACTCCTGGCTGGGCAATTTCTCCATCCATTCCGGATGGAGAAATACAAAAGAATTGGAAAAATCAGCCTGCTTTTGCAGCGTTGTCTTTCAGCAAACCGGTAATGCGCGGCCAGAGCTCACGTGGCAGATCATGGCCCATGCCGGGAATAAGCTGCAGTTTTGCACCGGGGATGGCACGGGCTACCGCACGACCACAGGCAGGACGCACCAAGGGGTCGCTGTCACCATGGATGACCACGGTCGGCACACGCACCTTTTTCGCCAGTGGCCGCAGGCTGCCGGTACTGAGCACGGCCGTGAACTGGCGCTTGACGCCGGCAGGACTGTAGCTGCGCTCCAGCAGGCGCTCGGCAAAGGCACGCAACTCAGCTTCGGGCTGCGGATAGGCAGGGCTGCCGATACGGCGCATGAGCTTCATGCTGTGTGCCACGAGCTGCTCCTTGCCGGCATCCTTGCCCGGGCCTTTCATCAGCGGCATGAGCGCGGAAGGCTGTGGCGGCGGCAGGAAAGGCTGGTTGGTGCTGGAAAAAATCACGGCCAGCGACTGCACGCGATCGGGATACTTGCCGGCCAGCACCTGGGCAATCATGCCGCCCATGCTGGCACCGGCAACATGCGCCTTGCGAATGCCGAGATGATCCAGCAGGCCGATGGCATCAGCCGCCATGTCGTGCAAGGTATAGGGCGAGGGGCTGGTCAGGCCGAACGTGAAACGCGCCATGCGCAGCAACTCGTTCATGGGCGCCACCTTTTGCCTGATCTTGGTGGAGAGGCCGATGTCACGATTGTCGAAACGGATCACGCGAAAACCCTTGCCCACCAGATCACGGCAGAAATCATCCGGCCACAGCAGCATCTGGGCCGACAACCCCATGATGAGCAACAACGGTGTTGCGCTCTCGTCGCCCCAGTCCTCATAGCAGAGCTCGACATCACCTTGTGGATGACGAACAAGGGCCATGCCGGAACGGACAGTGATATCAGCAGGGCTGAAGTTTTCGGGCTGGGTCATGAGGCACTCCGGCAAGACAGGCAGGGGAAACAGCATGGCGGGCATGGTAGCCCATGTCTTGATTGACAACAGTTGCCACCGGGACAGGGATTGGTCATTGGGGGCCAAGGCCGGGCAAAGCCCCCGCCCCCAATACAAACCCCAAAAACTCACCCCTTGGTACGGGCAACCGCCACCGCATCCCAAGGCGGTACCCAGCCCCCCACCCGCTTCTCCAGCTCAAGCGCACAAGCGATGGTGAGATGATCATTCCCCTGAGCTGCCACAACCTGCACACCCAGTGGCAAACCTTCACTGTTCAATCCCATGGGTATGGCAGTGCTGGGTACTTCCATCGTGTTGAAAATCCCGCAACGCACCCAGCTGAAAGACGGCGGGAATACCGGCCGGCCATGACGCGGCGCTACTTCAGTGTAGGGCAACGTCACCAGCACACCGTCGTCTCCCAGCGTCTCCTCAATCTGGCGTTTGAGCTCTGCCCCCATGGCGACGAATTTCTTCGCACGACCAGGAGCGATCTCCGGCACACGCTCCAGCAAGGCGAGAATGACCAGCGGCAAGGTGTGGGGCGAACGGCCTACCGCCAGGCGCCCCAACTCCACCATGGAGCGCAGCGGATTGCGTGTGCCGAACATCATGTCCGAAAAACTCTGGTCGCCACCTTCTGCCAGCATGGACGACCAGATATCGAATGACTTGTCGAGCAGGGGCAAATCAACCGTCGCCGTTTTTGCACCTGCTTTTTTCAGTTCGGCCACGGCACGTGCCTGCGCTGCCAACATGTCCGGCCTTGCACGCGGCCCCCTGTCCGGGGCCAGCGTGAACACCCGCAGATGAGAAAAATCCACGCTGGCAGCAGGCTTCATGCCTTCGGCAGACGGACCACCCAGAATGCGCAGCAAAGGCTCCAGGTCTTCGGCACGACGGCAAATCGGGCCGGTCGACAAGAAATCATTGGTACGCCCCGAAGGCACCGGATACTGGCCTTCGTTCGGCACCAGGCCGGGTGAGCATTTGTGCCCGAAAACACCATTGAAAAATGCCGGCATACGGATGGAGCCACCCACATCCGCACCCAGGCCGAACGGCGAGGCGCCGGCACCCACGATGGCGCCCTCCCCGCCGGAAGAGCCGCCTACCGTTCTCTCCGCATCATAGGGATTGTTGCTGCGGCCATAGACATCGTTGTAGCTCTCCATCCACATGCAGAGCTCCGAAGTGTTGGTCACCCCCAGCGGGATGGCACCGGCAGCACGCAGGCGCTCCACCGTGACGGCATCGTGGTCATTGATGATGTGCTTGCGGGACACCAGGCCCGAGGCCTGTGGCGTGCCCTGCAACTCGAAATTCTCCTTGATGGTGCAAGGCACGCCATGCAGCGGCGGCAGCTTGTGCACCGCCTTTTTGGCACGGGCCTCGGCCAGGCGCTCATCGGCATAGTTGGCTTCGGCACGGGCTTCGGCAAAGCGGGTATGCACGACGGCATTCAGGCGCGGATTCACGCGCTCCATCTGCTCGATATGCGCCTCTATCACGGCACGCGATGAAAAGCGGCCTTCGCGTATGGCCGCCGCCAGGGCGATGGCAGAGTCCTTGAGCATGGTTCCCTCAGCTTGCAGCAATGGCGCTTGTTGTTATCGGCAGGCCCGCTACAAAGATCGGGCGCCAGCGATTCTGCCCGACAATCCCGTCAACGAGTACACCTTGTCCCCCGGATCACGGATAATCGCCGACAAGCCAGCCATCGCCCTGCCCATGCCTTCCTCCACCCGCATCCCCCTTGTCGACCAGATTGAGGCTCTCCTGCCCCAGACCCAGTGTGGCAAGTGCAAGACGCCGGGCTGCCGGCCCTATGCCGAGGAAATCGCCGCCGGTGCCCCTATCAACCGTTGCGTGCCGGGGGGCGCCGACACCATTGCCGATCTTGCCGGCCTGCTGGGCAAGCCCGTGTTGCCACTGGACCCGGACTACGGCACCGAACCTGCCACCCGCCGCATTGCGTACATTCGCGAGCCCGAGTGCATAGGCTGCACCAAGTGCATACAGGCCTGCCCGGTGGATGCCATCGTGGGTGCGGCCAAGCTGATGCATACCGTCATCATGGATGAATGCACCGGTTGCGATCTGTGTATCCCGGCCTGCCCCGTGGACTGCATTGATATCCACGATTTTGCCAAGATCACGGGCAAGGCGGAGAAGCAGGCATTCGCTGATCACAATCGTGCACGCTTCGAGGCACGCAAGGCTCGCTTGCAGCGCGAGGAAGAGGAGCAGCGTCCTGCTGCCGCTCCTGTGGCACAGCCTGAGACAGCAACAACCGGGACTGCGCCGGCGATGTCGCCTGTGATTGCTGCTGCACTGGCGCGCAGCAATCTCAAAAAAGCGGAGCGCCGGCTTGCGGCTGCGGAAGAGAATGGTGAGGACACCGCAGGGATTCTGGAGGAGATAGAGAGGTTGCGGGCTGAGCTGGAGGTGCTTGGAAAGGGAGGCTGAATGTGTGGCTTTTCTTTCTTTGGCGTTGGATACGCGTGCTGGGCTTTGTTTGCCGGTTGCCCGGGAGAGCGGGGATTTGTACGCCTTCTCGCCTAAGAGAATGGCTCCTGTAGCCTGTTGTTTCTGCTGCCTGTTTCTTCTGGCGGTGCGCCCTGCCGGCGGGGCCTTACTTTCTTTTGCTTCGCCAAAAGAAAGTAAGCAAAGAAAAAGCGACTCCTGCGGAGCGCTTGGGTTGTGGGCACCTTATGGCTTTTGTGCGCTATAGCTGGTGCAACGTGGTCATGCTCGCGCCGTGCGGCGTCTCGCAACGGCCTTCTGTGCATTGATCCCAGGTAAAAATCACCGGACCTGTGAGAGCGGCTTCAGCCGCGATGCTTTTTAGACACCCGGCAAACAAGTCCGATCCCCCCTACTCCACCATCTTCCCCGCCTTGCCCATCATGTACCGCAAACGCTCTGGAAAAAGCCTGGAGGTGTAGGCCACCGTCTTGTTGAGTAACCCAGGCACACAAACCGCGCGGCCCGCCATGACGGCATCGAATCCTTCACGTGCCACCGTCGTGGCATCCTGCCACATGAAACCGGGCAATTTGTTGGTAAGGTCGCGCGTGCCCTGGACGTCGTGAAACTCTGACCAGGTAAAGCCGGGACACAATGCGGTGACATGAACGCCGTACGGCTTGAGCTCCATGTCCACGGCCTGCGAGACATTCAGCACATAGGACTTGATGCCGGTGTAAAGCATGCTGGGTGCCGTCGGCGCAAACGCGGCCAGCGATGCCAGATTGATGATGCGGCCGAAACCGCGCGTACGCATACCGGGTGAAAAACGGTGCATGAGTTCAGTGACGGACGTCATCATCACCTGTATCTCGGCATGCAGTGCCCGCCAGTCGCTGTTGAGGAAGCTCGTGGTGGCAGCAAAACCGGCGTTGTTCACCAGCACATTGATTTCCAGATGCATGCGCTCGGTGGCCTCGACAATCTTTGCCACGGCCCCCGGCTCTGAAAGATCGACGGCAAACACTTCGGCCCGGATACCGTGCGCGTGTTCCAGTTCGTCAGCCAGCGCCCGCAAACGGTCTTCACGCCGGGCCACCAGGAGCAGATGCGCGCCCTCGGCTGCCAGCAAGCGCGCAAAGGCCTCACCGATACCGGCCGAGGCACCCGTCACCAGGGCCGTACGGCCTGCCAGGGAAAGAGTCATGACTTTGCTCCCGCTACCATGCGAAGCCCGCATCTTGCCTCAGGAAGCCACCAACCGTGCTGCCGGTGGTCAGACAAGAACAGCATGGCCGCCGACCCGCCAGGCTGCATGACTTGCTGATTCCCCCTAGAATCGGCCCATCATTTGCCCAACTGCCCCCCATGAATCCCGCCAAACGCCAGCAAATCTTTGCCCGCCTGCAAGCCGCCAACCCGCATCCGACCACCGAGCTGAACTACAGCACGCCGTTTGAGTTGCTGATTGCCGTCATCCTGTCTGCACAGGCCACCGACGTGGGCGTGAACAAGGCCACGGCAAAGCTGTACCCGAAAGCCAATACGCCGGAAAAAATCCTGAAGCTGGGCGTGGACGGGCTCAAGGACTACATAAAAACCATCGGGCTTTTCAACAGCAAGGCCGAGAACGTCATCAAGACCTGCCGCATCCTCATCGAACAGCACGGCAGCCAGGTGCCAGAATCCCGCGAAGCGCTGGAAGCCCTGCCCGGCGTCGGCCGCAAGACGGCGAACGTGGTGCTGAACACGGCCTTCGGCCACCCCACGATCGCCGTGGACACGCACATCTTCCGAGTTTCCAACCGCACGAAGCTCGCGCCCGGCAAGGACGTGGTGGAAGTGGAAAGGAAACTGGAGAAATTCACGCCACCGGAATACAAACAGGATGCGCATCACTGGCTCATCCTGCACGGCCGCTACACCTGCATCGCGCGCAAGCCACGCTGCGGGAGCTGCCTCATCGAAGACCTCTGCGAATACAAAGACAAGGTCTTCGACTGAAGACTGCCTGCACCCTGCTTCCTCTCCTGCCTTAGCTTCCCTGTACCCCGCCCCTTGTCCGAAACAGGGGAAAGCCTGCTTGCCCATCTTCTTTCTTTGTTGATAATGATTCTCGTTTGAGACCTGCCACCGGAAATGCCCCATGTCGTCTGGCCCCACACACAGCGGCGCCGCCCTGCTCTATGCCGACCATCACGGCTGGCTGGTCGGCTGGCTGCGCAAGAAGCTGGGATGCTCGCAACAGGCGGCTGATCTGGCCCAGGACACTTTCCTGCGTGTCCTGCAACGCCCCGAACATGAGGGCCTGCGCGAGCCACGCGCCTACCTCACGACCATCGCACGCGGACTGCTGATCAATTTCTGGCGTCGCCAGGACATCGAGCGGGCCTGGCTGGAAGCGCTGGCGGCCCAGCCGGAAGCCTTGGCACCCTCGCCGGAAGAACAGGCACTGATGCTGGAGGCGCTGTTTGAAATCGATGCCTTGCTCCTGCAATTGCCGGACAAGGTCCGCCGCGCCTTTCTGTGGTCGCAGCTCGATGGCCTCACCTATCGTGAAATTGCTGAAAAACTCGGGGTTTCCGAGCGCATGGTGAAGAAATACATGGCACAGGCGATGTTGCACTGCCTCACTTTTTCGCAAGCGCCGTGAGCGGATGGCCATGAACCGACACCCTGCGAACTCTCCTTCTGAATTTGCCGTGCTCGAACAGGCGGCGGAATGGTTTGCCCTCCTCAATGCCGACACCGTGGCGCAGGATGATCGCCAACGCTGGCTGCACTGGATGGACGAAAGCCCGACGCATCAGTTGGCCTGGGCAAAAGTGGAAGCCATCGGCCGCCAGTTCGGGCAACTGGCCCCCGAGCCGGCGCGCGCGGCGCTGGATGCCGCCGGCCACAGCAGGCGCCGTGCCATCGGGCTGCTGGCCTTGGCCTGCGTCACGGGCATGGCTGCTTTCAGTGGCTCGCGCAGCCAGACCTTCCAGGTCTGGACCGCCGGTTATCGCACCGGTATCGGCGAAACCCGTCATTTCCGCATGGCGGATGGCACGCAACTCTGGCTCAACACCCAGAGCGCCGCGAATGCCGACTACACCCGGACATTCCGCACCCTCTCACTGGTGCAAGGGGAAATCCTCATCGAGAGCGCCGCAGACACCGCCATGCCGGCCCGCCCCTTGGTTGTGGATACCCGCCATGGCCGCCTGCGCGCGCTGGGCACCCGCTTCACGGTACGTGACGGACCGGACCGCACACTGCTCAGTGTTTTCGAAGGCGCAGTCGAGATACACCCTGCGGCGGCCGGCGAGAAAACACGCATCGTGCAAGCCGGCGAGCAGGCGTATTTCGACAGCCAGGAGATCGGCAGCACACAGGCCGCCGACCTTGCCCGGCAATCCTGGCAACGCGGCATGCTGCTGGCCGACAACATGCGCCTGGATGACTTCATCAGTGAATTGTCGCGCTATCGTCACGGTCATATCGGCTGTACGCCAGAGGTGGCCGGCCTGCGTCTGGTAGGCGCCTATCCTCTGCATGACACCGAACGGGTGCTGGCGGCCCTGGAAGCGACGCTCCCGGTGCAGGTGAAGCGGACCTTGCCGTGGTGGATAACCATCGAGCCCCGCCCAGAAAAAGCGGCCGATACCGCCCCCTGAAAACCCGCGCCGGGAAATCCGGCGCAAAAAAGTCTCCCTCACCGGTTCCCCTTTTTCCGACTGGATTGGCATTACCGGTATCAGCTGCCGCCAATCACCGGAAACAAAGGGACACCCATGTCCGCCCCCTCCTCGCGAACACTGGCCCTCGCCGCCCATCTCATGCTGGCCGGCTGCGCCGCTGCCAGCCTGTTTGCTCCCCCTCCTGCAGAGGCAGCCTGGAATGCCGGCAGCCGCAGCTACAACATTCCCGCCGGCCCCCTGAGCCGCACGCTCAGCCTCTTTGCCAGCGAGGCAGGTGTGCTGCTCTCCGTGGATGCCACGCTCACCGACGGCCGCCAGAGCGCCGGGCTTCAGGGCCGGCACTCCGTGTCGCGCGGGCTTGCCCTGCTGCTGGCCGGCACCGGACTGGAGGCCGTGCAGGAACCCGATGGCCGCTACTCGCTGCGCGTCCTGCCACAGGCCGCCGCCGATGACACGCTGTTGCCGGTCATCACCGTCCGTGCCGACCCCCATGACGTCACCTACGAAACCGCCGGTTCGGTCACCGTCATCACGCGTGATGACATGGACAAGGTCGCCGCCAAATCCGCGCGTGACATCCTGGCGGAAGCCCCCGGTGTCTGGGTGGGAAATAATCGCAAAAGTCCTACGAGCCGCGACTTCACTGGCGATTTGAGTGTTTGTCATGCTGTCATCTTCTGGTTTGTACACATCCATGTACACATATACGCAGCCTGGTCAGGCCAAAGGCCGCGCATTATGC
>JBBCJX010000028.1:0-37152 GCA_037189985.1 Moraxellaceae bacterium | reverse complement strand
TACATAATCCAGCTGACTCAGGCCGGCGGAGTATGTCGCAGGTTGACTCTCACGGAAAAGGAAAAGGCACTTAAAACAAGATGAACAGAGGGAATAAGGGCGCAGGGTGTCGCACCCTGACTCAGGTCTACATATCCGGGTGGGAAATGATGGCGAAGGTGCGGCGGGCTGCAACTTCGGCGGCCAACTGTTCGGAAAAGCTCATAGCAGGACAACACAGGAAAAGGAAGGTTGGCGATTATACGGGAAGGGCCGGCGGGCAGCGAAACCATCTAAGCCCGCCTCGCCTTAGACCGGTTGGCGGTTGTACTCGGATACTTGCCCGTTCAGCGTCCACAGGTCATAGAGCCAGCCCATGAGGAAGAAACCACCCGTAAACAGCCAGAGGATGCCAGTAAGCCACTTGCCCAGATAAAAGCGATGGATGCCGAAAACACCGAGGAAGGTAAGCAGTATCCAGGCAACGGTGAAATTGGCACGGCCAGCGGTATAGCGCCGGTCGGCGTCGCGGTCCATGGCAGGAATCAGGAACAGGTCGACGATCCAGCCGATGAACAACAGGCCCAGCGTGAAAAACCAGATGGTGCCCGTGATCTGCCGCCCGTAATAAAAACGGTGCGCACCCATGAAGCCGAAAATCCAGACAACATAGCCAACCACTTTGCTGTGAGTGTCGCTAGGGTAGCCGGTACCGGTATTGCTGCTCATCAAGCTCTCTCCTTGCAGGTATTGCCCAAAACTAGAACGCCATGGCCATCAGCAGGGCATCCTCTTTGCCACCACCCTTGGCAGGATAGTAGTTGCGGCGCAGGCCGATCTCGTTGAAGCCGGAGGACTGATACAGGGCAATGGCCCGGTGATTAGAGGGGCGGACTTCAAGAAAAAGCGTGTCGGTGTGGGTGCGTGCGTAATCCAGCAGATGCAGCAGCAACTCACGGCCTAGCCCACGGCCATTGAGGGGAGGATCGATGGTGATGTTGAGCAGGTGGCCTTCGTCGAGAATGACCTGGACCACGCCATAGCCGATGATTTTCTTCTCCAGCCCTGCTCCACCCTGCTCCATGACCACCATGTAATAGCTGCTGGCCAAGCCATCTTCGAAATTGCCTCGGGTCCAGGGAAAAGCATGCCCCCTAGCCTCGATGGCCACTACCGTCGGCAGGTCGTCCGCTGTCAGTGGGCGTATCAGGACATCAGCCATGCAGGGACAACCAGAGCGCGCGCTTTGCGGCAGAACTTCCCAGCAGTTCCCTCAAGTGCGGCGCTGCAACCACCATGTGTTGCGGGAGGGCTGCCCGCACGTAGACTGCCATCGTCTCGCCCAGGACCAGCCAGCGCGTTGCCTCACGCCGACGCCCCAGGAATGCAGCAAGTGCTTCACGTGCAGAGTCTGCATCACGGGGAATGGCCGGATTGGGCGAGAGTGGCCAGCGAAAATGCTCGCGCGCCGCATCAGCAAGGTCGTCCCCGCCCAAGGCCTGCACCAGATTACCCAACAGCCGGTGCTCCTGCGCAGACAAGTCCGGCACGTCATCAAGGGCAATAACGCCCAGCCAGCCGGGAGCAAGAAGCTGGATACGGCATGAAAACCGGGGAAATGCGGCTGTACCTGATATGTCTGGACGGGCCGTGGAAGCTTCTGGCAGCCGCTCCGGTCGCTGAGGCTCTGTGCGTGGTGCTGCCTGCAGTGGTGTCGCAACCACCTGCTCCCGCGGCACAGACGGCTCCACAACCTCCGGTGCAACGCTCACCACGCTCTCGTCTACATAGGGACAGAATGCAAGAGGGTCGGCCGGCAATGCGCCCGGCAAATCGTGGCGGGAGCTCCAGAGAGGAATGCCAAGCGCTGCCAGCCAGGCTTGGCGGCGCCCTTCCTCCATGCCCTGAAGCTCGCTCACCTCACACGCCCTCTACAAGGCCTTGGGGATTGAGGCGGTCAATGTTCGCCCGCATCAGGTTGAGCGCATTCAGGTAGGCCTTGGCACTGGCAACCACGATGTCGGTATCGGCACCATGGCCGTTGATGATGCGACCAGCCTGATTGAGGCGCACGGTGACTTCACCCTGCGAATCCGTCCCGGACGTAATGGCATTCACGGAATAGAGCTCCAGCGTGGTGCCGGAATTCGCCACTGCCTCGATTGCGCGGAAGGTAGCATCCACCGGGCCGGAGCCCGTCGCTGTTACCGGCTTTTCCTGACCGTTGACGTTCAGGGTGAGCTTGGCCTCGGGCGTCGCCCCTGTCTTGGAGGTGACCTCCAGATTGACCAGTTTGTAGGACTCTTCCACGGCCTGCTGCGTATCACTCACCAGTGCATGCAGGTCCTCGTCAAAAATCTCGTGCTTCTTGTCCGCCAGTTCCTTGAAGCGGATGAAGAGCTGGTTGAGTGAATTGTCGGAGCCGACCGGAATGCCCAACTGGTCCAGGCGCGCCCGGAAAGCAGCACGACCGGAGTGCTTGCCCAGCACCATCTTGTTGGCATTCCAGCCCACATCCTCGGCCTTCATGATTTCGTAGGTTTCGCGATGCTTGAGCACGCCGTCCTGATGAATACCGGATTCGTGGGCAAAGGCATTGGCACCGACAATGGCCTTGTTCGGCTGTACCGGGAATCCGGTCACGCTGGAAACAAGGCGTGAAGTCGGCACGATCTCCACAGTATTGATGCCCGTGGTGACAGGAAAAAGATCGCTGCGCGTCTTCACAGCCATGACGATTTCTTCCAGCGCCGCATTGCCGGCACGCTCGCCCAGGCCATTGATGGTGCATTCGACCTGCCGTGCACCGTTGAGTACCGCTGCCAGGGAATTGGATACGGCAAGACCGAGGTCATTGTGGCAGTGTACGGAGAAAACGGCCTTGTCGGCATTGGGAATCCGCGTCACCAGTTGCCCGATCAGCTCGCCGAACTGGCCGGGAATCGCGTAACCCACCGTATCCGGAATGTTGATGGTGCGGGCACCGGCATCAATCGCTGCCTCGATGACACGGCACAGAAAATCGATTTCCGAGCGGCCGGCATCCTCACAGGAGAACTCGACGTCATCGACCAGATTGCGTGCGTACTTCACCGCACGCACTGCCGTTTCCAGCACGGCATCCGGCTCCATGCGCAGCTTGTACTTCATGTGGATGGGTGACGTGGCGAGGAAGGTATGGATACGCGAAGCATTGGCAGGCTTCAGAGCTTCTGCAGCACGGTCGATATCTTCGGCACGGGCACGGGAAAGCGAGCAGATACGGGAATCCTTGACTGCCTCGGCAACGGCTCGCACGGACTCGAAGTCACCCTGCGATGCAATGGCAAAACCGGCTTCGATCACGTCCACCCGCATACGCTCCAACGCACGCCCGATACGGACTTTCTCCTCCAGCGTCATGGACGCGCCGGGGCTCTGCTCCCCGTCACGCATGGTGGTGTCGAAAATGATGAGTTGCGGCTTGCTGCTCATGTCAGGACGGTCTCCGGTAATTCTGGCGCAGTGCTGTTCAGTGAACATCAGGGCATGACGACCCCGGGCGCATATTGACCCGCATTCTATCAGAGCAGCCCTGCGTCGGCCCGCCCGCGATCACGCCACAGCGACCACAATCCCCATCCCGCTCCCGTCAACGCACCAAAAAGATGGGCATCCGGCATGACACGCCCGTGGATCAACGATCGCAGGTATTCCGGATCATAGGCCGAGGTCTGCTCCCAGACCTGACGCCCCACCAGCATGAGCAGGATGAAGCCGGCCAGCCAGGGTGAGCCGGGCAGTATGCGTATCACGCCAAAGTAGAGGAGCCCGTGCAGCACGCCCGAAAAGCCGACATAGCCCATCATGTCGGGCTGCCGCAGCCAGAGCCCCAGTGAAATCACCAGCGGTGCCGTCAGCGTGACGGTGACCCAGTCACGGCGACTGATGTCGTGGGCAAGAAAGAAGGCAAGCAGCAGGGTACCCGTGCCGTTGAGCAGGGCATGCGCGACGTTCAGGTGGACAAAATGACCGCTGAAAAGGCGCCATAACTGGCCATCACTGATGGCCTCACGCTGATAACGAAGGAAATCGGTTCCTGCGGGCCAAAGCGCCATCACAAAAAAGAACAGCACCAGCCCGACAGCAACAGGAACGGGAGAAGACCCCGGCTTATTCGGCATCCTGGAGGGAAGCTGGGGCGGCTCCGGACGGCGCTGCAGGAGTGCTGCCAAAACTGAGGGGAGGCGAAGTGCTGCCGCGGGCTTCCTGGGAAGAGGCACTGATCTTCTCGCGCAGAATCATGTTGATGCAGGTCTTGAGCTCATCCAGTTCGGCAAGCTTCATGCTGAAGCGTTCGGCACCGGAAAAGCGCGTGGCAAGATCGCCGCAGGTATCGGCCTGGGCCGGCAAGGCAAACGCCCCACCCAGAGCCAGCAGGAGCAGAGAGTGAATTGGACGCATGGTCCCCTCGTATTGTTGTTATGTCTTCCTTGCGGGCCAACCTACCGGTCAGCCCCCTCCGACATCCGTCGGTCGGCGCTTTGTAACATGGGCACCCGGGGGCCTCAAGGAAATGGCTCACAAAGCTCCGAAAGGCCCGTTTGTTTCCGACGACTGCAGCGACACCGCCGAACACCGGCAAAAAAGCGGCTGTTTTTTGAGCACACGGCATTTGCTGGTGAACATGTCGTCCCCTTCCAGCGTCAGGCCATATCCGGATAGTGCCTCAATAAAAACTGACTTATAGTCAGCTTTTATTGAGGCACGTATTACCGCCCAGTTCTCCAGCCACTTACCACGATTACCGCACAGTGCTGTCAGTCACCTGAAAAACCATAACAACAAATCTCGCCAGCAGAGGGAAATCCATGTACCAGGCAGGATGGGGCAAGAAGTCCATAGATATCCGGCCACGCGGCTATGCCATGCAGGGCTACGCCATGTGGCATCACCGCGCCCGTGGCCAGCAGAGCACCCTGTATGCACGCGCACTGGTGATTGCCGACGACAAGAGCAATGCCCTGCTGTTCTGTTGCCTGGACATGGGCTACGTCACCCATGCAATGCGGGCAGGATTGTGCGAGCGCCTGAAAACCGAGCTCGGCGCAAATTTTCGCGAAGAACTGCTGGTGCTCACCTGCACTCACACCCATTCCGGCCCCGGCGGTTGTACGCAGGATGCTCTCTACAATGTAGTCACCCCGGGCTTTGTGCCTGAGCACCTGCAACAGGTCATCGATGCCGGCACAGCAGCCATCCTTCAGGCATGGAGCCGGCTGGCACCCACCGAACTGGGCCTTCAAGCCGGCACCTTCAACAACAGCGTGCCGGTCGCATGGAATCGCTCCCTGCGCGCCTATAACCGCAACCCGGATGTCGTCGCCCGGCGCCACAGCGAAACGCATCTTGCTCTCAACCGCCAGATGCAGGCGCTCGGTCTTCGCCAACAGGGCGAACTCAAATCCTTGCTGTCTTTTTTCGGCGTACATGCCACCTGTGTCGGCAGTGGCCTGAAAAACCATGACGGCGATAACAAAGGCTATGCCGCCCTGCACGCCGAACAACGGTTACAGTCAACAGGCAGCCCCGATGCGGTCGCCATCTTTGCGCAGGCAACGGCCGGCGATGTCTCGCCCCACTATCACGGGCCCGGCGAGTGGGCCCGACGCAGCAAGATGAAAGGCAAGGCGGAATACGAATACGCCAGGCGCAACGGCACGCTCCAGAGCGACCTGGCACTGGCCATGCTCGGCAAGAAAAATGAAGAACCCGTCAGTGGCCATATTGATGGCGTACTGAGCTATGTCGACTTTACGCAACAGCAAGCGGACAGCCGTTTCTGTGATGGCCACGAAAATGCCTTCACCAGCGAACCCTGCCACGGCGTGTCATTTTTTACAGGCACCCCAGTTGATGGTCGCGGTATGCCGATGATTCTGGGGGTAGTTGCGCGAAAAATTTCCCGGGGACTACGCAAGTACCGCCTGTCCCGCATGGACACTTACTCACCTGAAGACCGTGCCTATTACCAACGCCTTTATGCCGCACAAGGCCCCAAGGACATTCTGCTTGAGGCCGGACGAAAACAGGTGCTAGGGCATAAAATTGACGAACTCCCGCTGCCCGATTTCGCCGATCCCCTTGTCAAGGAACTCAAACGACAGGCACGTCAAGGCGCCATCCGCAAAAGCGCGCTTGTACCCACCGTGCTGCCGTTGCAAATCGTCCGCATCGGGCAGCTTGCATTGGTCTGCTGTCCCGGAGAGTTCACGACGACTGCCGGACAACGCCTGATAAAGACCGTACAAGAAGAGTTGCAAGCCAGTGGCATCCGGCATGTTCTGATCTGCACCTACTGCAATGAATACATGGGTTATGTGACGACGCAGGAGGAATATCAGGAACAGGCCTATGAGGGTGGGCATACGATCTTCGGGCAATGGACGCTAGCTGCCTTCCAGACCCGGTTTGCCGAGCTGGCACGTGAGCTGGGCAAAGCCGAGGCGAAGCGCACACATGACAAGACGACACGTCCAGTGCCACCGCCGGCTGAGGAGCTTGCACTGCGCAGTAGTCTGCGGGTACCGGTGTGATGAGCCATGGTCAATGCTGTGGCCAGACCCAGAAATGAAAAAGGCCCCTTTCGGGGCCTTTTTCGGAGTGCTGAGTCGGAACTCTGCATTTGAGCAAGGATTTATGCGTTCAGCCAAGGCGGATGGCTTGGGAGCAGCGGAGCGTACTTATTAGTACGTGAGCAGCGCAGCAAGCCATCCAACGCAGGATCAACGCATAAAGACCACTCAAATTACATCATACCGCCCATACCACCCATGCCGCCCATGTCCGGCATCGCTGGTGCAGGCTTGTCTTCCGGAGCATCGGTGATCATGGCTTCGGTGGTCAGCATCAGGCCGGCAACGGAGGCGGCGTTCTGCAGGGCGGTGAAGGTCACCTTGGCGGGATCCAGGATGCCAAGGGCAATCATGTCGCCGTATTCACCGTTGGCGGCGTTGTAGCCGTAGTTGCCCTTGCCGTTCTTCACTTCGTTCACGACAACGGAGGCTTCGGCACCGGCGTTGGTTACGATCTGGCGCAGCGGGGATTCCATGGCGCGACGCAGGATGTTGATACCGGCAACCTGGTCGGCGTTGTCACCCTTGATGCCATCGAGAGCGGAAATGGCACGCACCAGCGCCGTACCACCGCCAGCGACCACACCAGCTTCAACAGCTGCACGGGTAGCGTGCAGGGCGTCGTCCACGCGGTCCTTCTTTTCCTTCATTTCAACTTCAGTGGCAGCACCGATCTTGATCACGGCCACGCCGCCAGCAAGCTTGGCAACACGCTCCTGCAGCTTTTCCTTGTCGTAGTCAGAAGTAGCTTCTTCGATCTGTGTACGGATCTGTGCCACACGACCGTCGATGTCGGCCTTGTTACCGGCGCCATCGATGATGGTGGTGTTTTCCTTGGAAATCACGACCTTCTTGGCGGTGCCGAGATCGTTCAGCGTTGCCTGTTCCAGGCTGAGGCCGATTTCTTCGGAGATCACGGTAGCACCAGTGAGGACAGCGATGTCCTGCAGCATGGCCTTGCGACGGTCACCAAAGCCGGGGGCCTTCACGGCAGCCAGCTTCACGATACCGCGCATGCTGTTCACCACCAGCGTGGCCAGCGCTTCGCCTTCCACGTCTTCGGCGATCAGCAGCAGGGGCTTGCCGGACTTGGCCACACCTTCCAGCACCGGGATCAGTTCACGGATGTTGGAGATTTTCTTGTCGACGAGCAGCACGAAGGGAGCGTCGAGCTCAGCCGTCATGGAGTCCTGCTTGTTGATGAAGTAAGGGCTGATGTAGCCACGGTCGAACTGCATGCCTTCCACAACATCCAGGGTGTCGTCGAAGCCGGAGCCTTCTTCCACTGTGATGACGCCTTCCTTGCCAACCTTCTCCATGGCCTGGGCAATCAGGTCACCGATGCGGGTGTCGGAATTGGCGGAAATGGAGCCAACCTGGGCAATTTCCTTGGTGTCCTTGCAGGGAGCAGCAACGGCCTTGATGGCCTCGACAGCAGCGTTGGTGGCCTTGTCGATGCCACGCTTCAGGTCCATGGGGTTCATGCCGGCAGCGACGGCCTTGAGGCCTTCGTTGAGGATGCTCTGGGCCAGCACGGTGGCTGTCGTGGTGCCATCACCGGCCACATCGGCCGTCTTGGAAGCCACTTCTTTCACGAGCTGGGCGCCCATGTTCTCGAACTTGTCTTTCAGCTCGATTTCCTTGGCAACGGTCACGCCGTCCTTGGTGATCAGCGGAGCGCCGAAGGACTTGTCGATGACGACATTGCGGCCCTTGGGACCCAGGGTGACTTTCACAGCATCAGCCAGGATGTTCACACCGGCAATCATGCGGGCACGAGCGGAATCACCAAACTTTACGTCTTTAGCAGCCATTTTCTTGACCTCTTCAAATTCTCGGAATTCGTTTTCTGCTGACCGGGGTCAGCCCGGGAAGTGTCTTACTTCTCGATCACGGCAAAGATTTCAGACTCCTTCATGATGAGGAGCTCTTCGCCATCCACCTTCACGGTGGAGCCGGAGTACTGGCCGAACAGGACCTTGTCGCCCACCTTCACATCCAGGGGACGCACATCGCCGTTTTCGGAAATGATGCCTTTGCCGGCCGCCAGCACTTCACCCTGGGAGGGCTTTTCAGCAGCGGAACCGGGCAACAGGATGCCACCGGCCGTTTTGGTTTCTTCTTCGACGCGGCGGATGACAACGCGATCGTGCAAAGGACGAAGCTTCATTTGAGTCTCCTTGTTTTTGCCATATGGGTATTGCCATAACTGTCGGCCCTTCCGGGCCAGCCAAATACAGGGCGCCGTTTTAGCACTCAAACGCCAGGAGTGCCAGCCAACGGGCGCACTTCACCCGTCAGTCAGGGACGGGTTTCGGGGAATCCCCACCCCACCGCCACGGCAAGCCGTGAAGCGGGAGCAGGGCTGGCATCTAGATGGGGCAAGCTCGGGCAGTCTTCAAGTCCGCCGGCACAAGATTTTCAGGATGGGTGGCACTCACTACCGGCGGTCATCGCTGGCAGGCAGACGGGGAGCCTCTTCGTCAATCTCACGGCCCTCTCCTTCATAAACCTGCCCTCCATCATGTCGAGGGCTGCCCGAAGGGCCAGTGCCGCGGGGAGACCACTGAAAAGCGGTGCCACCCTGCATGGCAGCCAGGCGAACCTCGGCAAGCCGGCGGAAGCGGGCAAGGACACGGCGCCGTACCGGCGGGAGCAAAACCAGCAAGGCCAACGCATCACTGATGAAACCGGGCAGGATGAGCAGCATGCCTGCCACATACCAGGCAATGCCGCCCACCAGCGCATCACCCGGCATTTCCTGACGGTTGATGGACTCCATGGCCTGGCGGAAGAACATCTGGCCGCGCAGCCGGATCAGGGCCGTGCCGGCCACGATACCCAGCCCCAGCGCCACCAGTACCGGCAAGGCTCCGAAATGGCGCCCCAGGTTGATGGCCAGCATTACCTCGGCCAGTGGCAACAGCAAAAGCAGCAAACCCATGAGGCACCCCGGCTCAGTGTGCCGGGCCGTCAGGACGGCCGGCACGGGCCATGGCCACCAGCATCTCACGAGCCTGCAAGGGAGTGGTCACCTCGCTGGCAAAAGGGATGCGGGCCAGGCGTGCCCCGAGGCGCAGGTGCATGCCCTCTGCATCAATGCCTGCAAGCACTGGGCTGACTCCTTCAGGAACCGCAATGCCATGCTGCGAGCAGTAATGCAGTATGGCATCCGCATGATCTTCGTTCATGTGTCCGACCATGCCGGCCTCCCGGTCGACCGGGAAGGGGTTGGCCAGCAATACAGCCTGCGGCTCCAGCCAGTGGATGCTGCCAAAGCCGCCGATGAAGCGGCAGCGGCGCGTGGTCAATGCAAAGAAATTGAAATCGTGGGTTTTGTGATAGTTCCGCGAATCGGGGAAAAAGCTGAAATAGCGGGCCGCCACGGCCTCAACCTCAGCGTCCGGCACTGGCACGCAATCTCCCACCAGAGTGAGGCGAGCCTCGGCCTGCACATCGTCGCCACCGGCAGAAACAATCAGCGAGCAGCGCGCGTCAGCCCGCAGGTTCTTCGTATGCTGGGCGATATCCGAAATCAGGAAAACCGGCTCACCGGCCCCGTTCAGGCAATAAGGCACTACCGAACCGAAGGGATAACCCGGCATATCGCGCGAGTGAGTGGACAACACGCCCTGGGCTGTGGAAAGCAGCAATTCTCGGGCAGCAACACCGGCTTCAGGTTTCATGAAAATGTCCTGGCAAGTTGGGAGTGGCAAAAAGATAGCAAAACAGTCTCAGCCCAGCAGTATGCGGGCATGATGCACCAGATGGTCCCGCACGAAAGTGGTGATGAAGTAATAGCCATGGTCATAGCCGGGATGGCGGCGCAGGGTCAGTGGCTGGCCAGCACGGGCACAGGCAGCCTCGAATTGCTCCGGGTAAAGCTGGTCGACCAGGAACTTGTCGGCCAGGCCTTGGTCAATGAGGATGCCGTCCGGAAAAGGATTGTGCGCTGCCGCCATGATGGCACTGGCATCATGTGCGACCCAGCCTGTGCGATCGTCACCCAGATAGCCCCTGAAAGCTTTTTCTCCCCAGGGGCACTGGGCAGGCGCTGCGATAGGGGCAAAGGCTGAAACCGAACGGAAGCTCTGCGGATACTTGAGCGCCAACGTGAGAGCCCCGTGGCCGCCCATGGAATGACCAAAAATGCCGGCGCGGCTGAAATCCAGAGGCAGGCTGGCGGCCAGCAACTCCGGCAATTCTTTCGCCACATAGCTTTCCATGCGGTAGTGCGGTGCCCAGGCCGGCTGCGTGGCATCGATATAGAAGCCAGCACCGACACCGAAATCCCAGTAGTCGCTTTCACCCGGCACACCGGCACCGCGCGGACTGGTGTCCGGCGTGACCAGCACCAGCCCCAGCTCGGCGGCAAAACGCTGGGCACCGGCCTTGATGGCAAAGGTTTCTTCCGTACAAGTCAGACCAGCCAGATAAAACAGCACCGGCACCTTGCCGCCATCGACAAGGGCCTGCGGCGGCAGGTAGACGCCCAGCTTCATGGGCAGGCCGATCTCGCGGGAGTCGTGCTGGTAAAAGCGCTGCACGCCCCCGAAGCAGGCGTACTCACTCAGCAAGTGCAAGCTGCTCATCAGTACACCACCACGGAACGGATGGACTCCCCACTCTTCATGAGGTCAAAGCCTTTGTTGATCTCATCGAGCGTGAGATGGTGGGTGATCAGGGAGTCAATGTTGAGCTTGCCTTCCATATACCAGTCGACAATTTTCGGCACATCGGTACGGCCACGCGCACCACCAAAGGCCGAACCCAGCCAGTGGCGACCGGTCACGAGCTGGAAAGGACGGGTCTGGATTTCTGCACCGGCCGGCGCTACGCCAATGATGACGGACTTACCCCAGCCCTTGTGGCAGCACTCCAATGCCTGGCGCATCACCTGTGTATTGCCGATGCACTCAAAGCTGTAGTCGGCACCGCCATCCGTGAGCTGGATGATGTGGTCGACCACATTGTCCACTTCCTTGGGATTGACGAAATGCGTCATACCGAATTGGCGTGCCATCGCTTCACGCTCGGGATTCAGGTCGACACCGATGATCTTGTCGGCACCCACCATCTTGGCACCCTGGATGACATTCAGACCGATACCGCCCAGACCGAACACCACCACATTCGCGCCAGCTTCCACCTTGGCCGTGAACACCACCGCGCCCACGCCCGTGGTCACGCCACAACCGATGTAGCAAACCTTGTCGAAGGGCGCATCTTCACGGATTTTCGCCAGCGCGATTTCCGGCACCACAATGTGGTTGGCAAACGTGGAGGTACCCATGTAATGCAGGATGGGCTTGCCATCCAGAGAGAAACGCGAGCTGCCGTCCGGCATCAGGCCCTGCCCCTGGGTGGAGCGGATGGCCTGGCAAAGATTGGTCTTACGTGACAGACAGAATTTGCACTGGCGACATTCCGGCGTGTAGAGGGGAATGACGTGATCACCCGGCTTGAGTGAGGTCACACCCGCGCCTACCTCCAGCACCACACCCGCACCCTCATGCCCAAGAATGGCGGGGAAGGCACCCTCCGGGTCAGCGCCGGACAACGTGTAGTAGTCCGTGTGGCAAATGCCCGTGGCCTTCACCTCCACCAGCACCTCGCCGGCGCGCGGACCCTGCAGGTCGACCTCCTCAATGGTCAGTGGCTTGCCGGCTTCCCAGGCAACAGCGGCGCGAGTCTTCATGGAGGGCTCCTCAGATATCAGGCGGGGGAAGAAAAAGGGTATGCAACGAAGACAAGCTTTTTAGCACAAAAGCTGTACCAATCCCCGGCATCTCCCGGTGGATGACAGCACATTTACACGGCCCCGGATGACGCCAGCCAACCGGCCAAGGCACAATCGCCGCCTTACCTGATGCCATCAAACAGGCCATCCATGGGCGAAAAACAGCAAGCCATCCTTGTTGCGCTGAATGCCATTCCCAAGGGACATGTCACCAGTTACGGCGAAGTCGCCAAGCGCGCCGGCCTCCCCGGCTATGCCCGGTTGGTCTGCCGGGTGCTGCGCGAGCTGCCGGACCGCTCGAAAACGCCCTGGTGGCGCGTAGTCCGTGCCGACGGGAAGTCAGCCATGAGTCCCGAATCCACGGGTGGCGCCGAACAGCGTCGCAAGCTCAAGGCCGAAGGGGTGGAGTTCAAGGGTGAAAAAATATTGGGGCCATGGTGGTAATGCGCTACCCACTTTCATTGCCATACGTGCTCTCGATACAGCTCCGGATGGAAGACCACCCTTGTTGAGGCCAAATCCCCCGACTAGCATCGTGCTCCTCGCCCTGCTCCGGGACTCGCAATGACTGCTGCAACTGCCAAACGCCGCTGGTGGCTATGGCTGCTGGTTCCTCTCCTCCTGTTCGGGCTCTTGCTGGCACTGAGTGACATGCTTTATCAGCATGCCGTAGCACGAGCACCGGCATTTCCCTTCCCTGAGTGCCGAAAGGTCTGGGCACATCGCGGCCATGCAGCGACTGGTGGAGAAAACAGCTTGCAAAGCGTGCAGGCTGCCTTCGAACGCGGCGCCGCCGGTGTGGAAATCGATATTCTCTATGACCATGAACAGGAAGACTTCGTGGTGTCCCACGACTCCCCCTACACCCTGTTCGATGGCAAACCGCTGATGCTGGAAACGGTACTGGCGCAACACGGAAAATCCGGCTTCTTCTGGCTGGATGCCAAAGACCTGCGCAAGCTTTCACCAATGTCAGCGCGCAAGGCAACACAACGACTCGCCACCCTCATCCAGCGTCATCAACTCACGGAGCGGGCACTCGTGGAGTCACGCAGTGCACTCTATCTGTCCTGGCTGGCTGACCATGGCATCTACACCAGTTACATGGTCAGCCCCAACGACCAGAAATACAGCGCGCCGGTGTACAGACTCAATACCGCCATCATGAAGCTGGCCTATGCCTTCGGGGGACTGGGTGCCATCTCGATGAACGACTACCGCTACACTCCGGTCACCGCCGCCACCTTCGGCAAGGCCGCCGTCCTGCTCTCTACCGTGAACGATGCCACTGCACTGCAGCACTGGTCCGCCATCCCGGAAGTGAAGGTCATACTCTCGGATGACGATCATTACGCCCTCTCCGCCTGCACAGGGCACCCGCAGACATGACCACTACTCCTCCGGACATTTCATGACCCAGCCGAATGCTCCCAGCCTGCGCGAGGCGTTTGCGCAACCTGCCGCCCTGACCATGTTTTTCTTTGGCTTCACGTCCGGCCTGCCCTTCCTGCTGGTGGGCGGCACGGTCTCCGCCTGGTTACGGGAAAGCGGCATCTCGCTGGAGACCATCGGTCTCATCAGCTACGCCACCCTGACCTACTCCTTCAAGTTCCTGTGGTCACCCGCCACCGACCGCCTGCGCCTGCCACTGCTGTCCCGCCTGGGTCAGCGCCGGAGCTGGCTGCTGGCAGCACAGATACTCTTGTTCGCCAGCCTGCTGGGCATGGCATTTTTCACGCCTCAGTCGATGGGCATTTTCATAGCGCTCATTTTTCTGGCGGCCTTTGCCGGCGCCACGCAGGACGTGGTGGTGGATGCCTACCGCATCGAGATTGCGCCGGTGGAAACCCAGGGTGCCCTGGCAGCTACCTATACGCTGGGTTACCGGCTGGCACTGCTGGCTTCTGGCGCACTGGCGCTGATCCTGGCAGATCACATGTTGTGGTCACAGGTTTACCAGCTCATGGCGCTACTGGTGCTGGGCGTGATGCTGGTGACACTGCTCGCACGCGAACCTGCACATCCTGTGCTGTCCAGCATGCCTCTGGCGGAGGCGCTGCGTGACGGTGTGATCGGCCCGTTTGCAGATTTCTTCCGGCGCTATCGTGGGCATGTCGGGATTGCATTGCTGTTGTTCATCGGGCTTTTCAAGATATCGGACCAGATGCTGGGCGTGATGGCCCTGCCCTTCTATCTGGACTCCGGTTTCACCAAAACGGAAATCGGTGCCGTCTCGAAAATTTTCGGCGTCTGGATAGGCATTGCCGGTGCCTTCATCGGCGGCGCAGCGGTGGTCCGCTTCGGCATTGAGCGCACGCTACTGACCGGCATCATCATCGGCGGCGTCAGCAACCTGCTCTATCTGCTGCTGGCAGTTTATCCCGGCAACCTTCCGATCTTCACACTGGTCATCAGCGGCGAAAACCTGTCTGGCGGCTTTCTGGGCACGGCGGCCGTGGCCTGGCTGTCCGCCCTGGTCAACCGGCGATATACCGCTACGCAATATGCCCTCTTCAGCTCACTTGTCACCTTGCCCGGCAAACTCATCGGCGGCCTTTCCGGCTTCATGGTGACGGCCATGAGCTACACCGGCTTCTTCATTTTCTCCACGCTCGCCGTGCTGCCGGCATTGCTGCTTTTCTTTTGGCTGCGCCCGCGCATACGGCTGGGCAATGAGGAGGAAAATGCATGACCTCCATGCCTTCCACACCCGCACTCACCACGCCCACCACACACATACTTGCCGTGGAAAATCTGGTGCGGCACTTCGGCACGCTGAAAGCCGTGGACGGTGTGAGCTTCAGTGTGCGCCCCGGTATCTGCTTCGGCCTGCTCGGCCCCAACGGCGCTGGCAAGACCACCACGATTGAAATGATCGAGGGCATCACGCCGCCTACCTCCGGGCGCATCCTTTTCCGTGGCCAGGAAGCCGGGCGCGATTTCCGCCAGCGTGCCGGTATCCAGTTCCAGCACACGGCCCTGCCGGATTTCCTCACCACCCGTGAAGCCCTCAAGCTGTTTGCCGGCTTCTATGACGATCCCTTGCCACTGGATGAGCTGGCCGCCGCCTGCTCGCTGCAGGACTACATGGACCAGTACGCCACCAAGCTCTCCGGTGGCCAGCGCCAGCGCCTGCTGCTGGCCATTGCGCTGGTGAATGACCCGGACATCGTTTTTCTGGACGAACCCACCACCGGCCTGGACCCGCAGGCGCGCCGCAATTTCTGGACGCTGATCGAGCGCATCAAGGCACGCGGAAAAACCGTGATCCTGACAACCCATTACATGGATGAAGCCGAATTGCTATGTGACGAGCTCGCCATCATGGACCAGGGCCGCATCATTGCCAGTGGCACACCCCAGAGCCTGTTGCGGGCCAACTTCAATACCATGCGCGTTCGGCTGGACAAAAAAGCTGTCGATTTCACGGCCAGCGACTGGCCCGAGCCTGTGGAGTTTCGTGAAGAAGCCGTGGAGATTCTCTCGCAGGATGTCTCTGCCACCCTCTCGCGGCTGATCGAGAAAAAAATCCCGCTGGCCTCGTTGGAAGTCCGCCCCCCGACGCTGGAAGACTTGTTCATCAAACTGACTGGGCATGCCCTCAGGGGTTGAATCCCCTGCCCCGATACTGAAGCACCAGCGGCAGAATGTAGAAAACCTGAAAACGACAAGATGACCTCGCCTGAAACCGAACAGAAACGCCTTTACCTCCGCGCCAGCATCAAGCTCATGGTCGCCATCGGTTTTCTTTTCCTGCTGATTCCGTTCTGCTCCAGCATTTTCCGCGACGCGGGTGATGCTCCCGCCGAAGGCACACTGCTGCAAACCCGGGAGCTTGCCGAAGGCGCCACTACGGAAATCATGCTCCCTGACGGCAGCACCCGCTTTGTGACACGAAACTCCACCAGCCTGCGCCACCAGCTACAGTCCATATCTGCCGGCCAGCTCTGGTACAGCACACCGCCCGGCCTGCTGGAATCGGCATGGCTAGTACTGGCAGCACAAAGTGCGGCCGGTGAGCCTATTGAATTCAAACCCGCTGACGCTGCATGGCCGGGCGGATTCGTGACCACCAGCGGTGTAGCATGGGATCTGGCCGGGCGAGCACTCAAACAGACCGGCCCCGGCAACTCATCTGACGCATCCTCACAACACCGGAAGTCACAAAACCTGCCGGCCATGCCCTACCGTCGCCATGGCGACGGCATTCTCCTGCTGCCTTTACCGCAGCAGTCATTGCAGTCATCGTCGCCTCCGACTCACCAAGGCCCCAACGAATGAAGAATTTCCTGTCACTGTTTCGTGCCCGCAATCGCGAGTTCTATCGCGACAAAGGCTCGTTGTCGTGGTCCATACTTTTTCCACTCATCCTGATTTTCGGACTGAGCTTTGCGCTGTCCAGCGACAAGTATGTCTACCGCGTCGGCGTGCTGGGCGACCCGGCAGAAGCCGCCCTACTGCTGCATGACATTCCCTGGCTGGACCTGGTGCCCTACGACAGCGACGAGCTGGCCCTGCAGCGCCTGAGCCGGCATCAACTGGACATGGTGATCGGTACGGAAGGTGTGCCGCACTACTGGATCAACCAGCAGTCAAAAAAAGCCTTCTTCCTTGAGCAAACTCTCGGCAATCATGCCGGCACAATATTCGAGCGCCGCAGCGTGGAAGGACGTGACGTGGGTTATGTCGCCTGGGTGATTCCCGGCATCCTTTCCATGAGCCTCATGTTTTCCTGCCTGTACGGCGTGGGCTACGTCATCGTGCGCTATCGCGATTCCGGCGTGCTCAAGCGCCTCATGGCCACACCTGTCACAGCACTGGAGTTTCTCGGTGCACAGGCTGCATCACGTGTACTCATCAGCGTCAGCACGCTGGCGGTGGTATTCACCGGCAGCCATCTTCTGCTGGGCTTTCCGGTACAGGGCTCCTACGCGCTACTGCTGCTCGTTGCGGTCCTGGGGGCACTCACCATGATCGCCCTCAGCTTGCTCTGCGCCGCCCGCATCGACAGCCTGGAATTCATGAACGGGCTGCTCAACCTCCTGAGCTGGCCCATGATGCTGCTCTCCGGCCTCTGGTTCTCGCTAGATGAAGCGCCAGCCTTTGTCCGCGCGCTTTCACAGGCCATGCCCCTGACCCATATCGTCGATGCCGCCCGGGCCGTCATGCTGGATGGCGCCGGCCTGCGTGACATCCTGCCGCAACTCCTGATCCTGGCAGGCATGGCGGCGGTACTCATGACCGCAGCCACACTCAGCTTTCGCTGGCAGAAGGAGTGACCTTCCGTCCCTGCTGCCTTGACGATGCACAAGGCATTCGATAAATGAAGTGCATCCCCCCGCGCACTGCATCCCGGCGGACGGGCACCCACAAGAAGAACCATCATGCCCAACCGTGATACCTCCATCCTGGTGGTGGACGACACCAAGTTCTCCAGCGCCATGGTCAATCGCGTGATCGCCCGTGCCGGCTATCTGGATGTGCGCCATGCCAACTCCGCCGCCAATGCACTGAAGCTGATCGAAGAACGGGCGGCTCATGTCCTGATTGCCGACTGGCTGATGCCGGAAATGGACGGACTGGAGCTGACGCAACACGTGCGCCAGCTCGACGAGGCAGACAACCACTTCACCTATGTCCTGCTGCTCACCGCCAAAGAAGGCGTGGAAGCACTGGCAGAGGCTTTTGCACAGGGCGTGGACGATTTCGTCAACAAATCCCACATGCAGGACCAGTTACTGCCACGCCTGCTTTCCGCCGAGCGCATAACGCATCTGCAGAACCGCCTGCTCACGGAAAATCAGAACCTGATCGAAGCCAATGCCAAGCTGAAAAAACTCTCGCCCTTCGACGGCCTGACCGGACTCGGCAATCGCGCCTATGCCAGCCGCCGTCTGGAAGAAACACTCAAACATGTGGGGTCACGCGGCGGTGCTGCCTGTTACATGCTGCTCACCATCGGCAGCTTCGAAGCCATGCGCAAGCAGTATCCGCCTGCCATCCTCAGTCAGCTCCTGCTGGCCGTTGCACGCCGCCTGCGCCAGCTCGTGCGCCCGCTGGACGTGGTCACACGCATAGGCCCCAACCAGTTCGCCATCATCACACACCAACCCGACATCGCCCATTGCAGCGGCAGCAGCTACCGCCGCCTGCATGACGGCATCAACCTGAAGGCTTTCAAGACTTCGGCGGGATTCCTGTCGCTCAAGGTCCTGCTGACCATTGCCGCCTGTGATGAAGACACCCTGGCGCCCACGCCGGAATCCCTGATGTCGCTGGCGCAGTCACAGGTTGCCAAGGCCGCTGAAACATCCAGCATTGTTTCCGTGCGCTGGGAAGGCACGCCCACGCCAGCGTGATGACGGCAGACGCTCCTCACGAAAAACATGCATGGCATGTGCTGGGAGCTGGCGCCATCGGCGGACTGTGGGCCTGCCGGCTGGCAGCGGCAGGCCACGCCATCACGCTGCTCACGCACAACAGCAATGCCACAGAGCGCACGCTGAAGCTTGTTGATGGTCCTCACACGCAGTCACATACCTTTTCGCAGCAAAGTACTGCCACCGCCCGCAACATTGCGTGCCTGCTCGTCACCACCAAGTCGCATCTGACTGCCAACGCCATTGCCCCATTATTGCCAAACTTGCAGACAGGGACTCCTGTCGTCCTGCTGCAAAACGGGATGGGAGCAGATGATTGGCTGAGCCGGACCAGACCCGACCTTGCACTTTTCCCCGCCATCACCACAGACGGCGTATTCCGGCAGGATCACGACACACTCATACTTGCCGGGCACGGAAAATCGCATATCGGCACCCATCACCCCCGCGATCGCAATCAGGCAGAGACTATCGCCAGCGAATTTTCCGCAGCACACGACACGGCCACTTTTGCAGAAGACATCCAGCTTCTGCGCTGGCAGAAACTGGCCATGAACTGCGCCATCAATCCCCTGACCGCACGCTATCGCTGCCGCAACGGCGAGCTGCTGGCACGCCCCGAAGCCATGACGATAATGAAGCGGCTTTGCAAGGAAACTGCTGAGGTCATGCAGGCAGAGGGCATGGCCGGCTCTGCTGACGAGCTTTTCCGGCTAGTCGTCAATGCCGCCCGCATGACGGCGGGCAACCGCTCTTCCATGCTGACGGACGTGGAGGCTGGTCGCGAAACAGAAATCCTCTTCCTCAACGGCTATCTGGTGGAGCGTGCGGCACACCATGGCATTGCCGTTTCCACGCATGCCACCCTGCTGAAGGAAATCCTCTCGCTCATGCCCTGAGCTCCCGGCCGGCTGCTCTTGCACGGAAGCTTGTCGTCCGTTTCGGCCGAAACTCCTTGGCCATGCCGGCCAGCGCCCCTAGAATCGCCGCACTTTCAGGTGTCCAGACTTTTTCCATGGGATTTTCATGGGAGAAAGGCTGGTCCGGACCTGCCGCAAACAGGCCCGGACGGGAAATCGGTGAAAACCCGATGCTGCCCCCGCAACGGTAAGTCGGAAAAAGCCTTGTCACATGCCACTGTCCAGCGACGGGAAGGCGACATGGCCAGGAGAAATCCGCCGACGAGCCCGGAGACCGGCCTGAAAGCCGGAGCCCATGTCGCCACACGACAGGCTCCGTCACGGTCAGTGCGGCGGGCTCGCGACCGGAAAACGGCGCGACTACCTGCCGTTTTTCGACCTGCCTCCATGCTGGCCTCCTTGTTTGCGGGGACCCAAACAGCCTGGAGCTTCTGAATGAAATTTTCCCTACTGCCGCTTGCGGCGGCAATTACCTTTGTGCCGCTGGTGCATGCCGAAGAAAACACAGCCTTGCCGGAGGTCGTGGTCAATGCCTCGCGACTTGACCCAGAAACAGCTGGCACACCACTTTATGTGATAGACCGTGCCAGTATTGAAAAATCCACCGCACGCAATATCTCTGATCTACTCAAAACTGTTCCGGGCATTTTCGTTCGTCAGGTTTCTGGCAACCCAGGCACGGAAGGCATTATCGACCTCCGCGGCTTCGGGGCTACCGCTGGCCAGAACACGCTGATTCTCATTGACGGCCGTCGCCTAAATGACATCGACCTGTCTGCTTCGGACATCGGCGGTGTACCACTCGCAAATGTCGAACGTATTGAAGTTCAACCAGGTGGCGGCTCCGTACTTTACGGCGATGGTGCAAGCGGTGGCACCATAAACATCATCACCCGTCAGGCTAAAAAGAGTGGGGGCAGCGCCAATACCGGCATAGGCAGTTTCAATACCAAAACCGCTGACGTGTCCGCTCAACTGGCGGGGCAAGCGGGTTCCGCCAGTGTGTTTGCACAGCATGTGGAAAGTGACGGTTACCGTGCCAACAGTGATATCGATCGCGATAATGTCGGCCTCAATATTGACATCAATCTAGGTCAGCACCAGCTGTATGCATTGACACAGGCCAGCAATCTGGAAACCCGTTTCCCTGGCCCGCGAAAAGTCAATTTCAACACTACACTTGACGAGCTTCATGATGACCCACGCGGCACAGGTACACCACGCGATTTTGGCAATGAAAAGCGCCAGCAGTTCGTGCTGGGCTGGAAAGCTGACCTGAGTGACAACATCACGCTGATCGTCGATGGCAGCCGACGCTACAAAGAACAATGGTCCCTTTTTGGTGACTATCTGTATGGCGATGATAACTACACAAATACAGAGCTGACCACCTATTCGCTGACACCGCGCCTGAAGGTAAATTACCAGACAGGCTCCATCAGCAATAACCTGCAGACTGGCATCGACCTCTACGATAGCAACTATGTCTCGCTACGCGGTCGTGGCGAAGGGCTGGACCCTATCCACAACGTCGGTATTGATGCAAAAACAAGTTCACTATACGTCTTCCAGACCAGTAGCTGGAACAAGACCAAGGTTTCGGCAGGACTGCGCCGCACCAAGACATCGCAAGACGCAAACGACACGCTGGACCTGAACGCCCCTGGCGTTAGCATCTACGATTCAGAAGCCCCGAATGCCTCACAAGAATACAGCGAGACACTGTATGAACTGGGCATCAGCCAGGAGATCGTGAAAAACCTGAGTGTCATGGCCAGCTTGAGCCGCAGCGTGCGCTTCGGAACAGTGGATGAGTACTATGAGCAGGACAGCAACTATATGCAGACCTTCTCACCACTGCTGCCACAGGTCGGCCACAATATAGAAGGCTCCGTACAATACAACGACGGCCGCAGCCGTATTACGGCCACAGCTTACAAACAGAAACTGCGCGACGAAATACTATTCAATGCATCGACTTTCACCAACGACAATATCGACCCAACCCTGCGTCAGGGTGCAATCCTTTCCGCCGGCACCACGATCGGGGCCATTACCTTGAATGCCAGCCTGACCAGCCAGGATGCAACCTTTCGTGAAGGCCCCAACAAGGGAAAACATGTGCCTGTGGTCCCCAAACAACTGAGTACCTTGGGTTTTGGCTGGCAAATCAGCAAGGCTTGGGAATTTGCCTTCAGCACCACTCATGTCGGATCCATGTATCTAGAAAACGATGTCAGCAATAGCTTTGGTTTGCAGGCGCCCTCGCATAATCGTGCTGACGCCCGCTTGGGTTTCAAACTGAGACAGTTCCGGTCCAACCTGTCAGTCCAGAATATCGGCGACAAGGAAAGTGTGTACGATTACGGTATTAGCTCAGCCTTCACACCGGGCGCCTACAGTACGTACCCATTGGCCGGCCGTGAATACCGGTTTGATGTCGGTCTTGATTTCTGATCCGCTGACCCGTCGGCTCCAAGCGGACCGATCTTTTTATGCCAGAGGAAACCCATGGGCCACCGCCTCTCGAAAATTTACACACGCACCGGTGACAACGGCAGCACAGGGCTGGGCGACGGCTCACGTGTTGCCAAGGATGACCTGCGTGTGGAGGCTTTCGGCGAAGTGGACGAACTCAATGCCTGTATCGGCCTGTTGCGCGCCGAGCTGCCAGGCCACCATGCGGTACAGGTCATGCTGAATGACATTCAGCATGACCTGTTCGACCTGGGAGGTGAGCTTTGCATTCCCGGTTATCGCTTGCTGAAGGCCGAGCAGATTGCTCTGCTGGAAACGGAAATTGACCGCCTCAATGAAAGCCTGCCCATGCTCAAGGAGTTCATCCTGCCCGGCGGCAGCAAAGCGGCAGGGCAGGCTCATCTGGCCCGGACAGTATGTCGCCGTGCAGAGAGGCGGGTGCACACGTTGGCGAGCCACACCGACAATGTCGGTGAGCTGCCCTTGCAGTACCTCAACAGGCTTTCCGATTATCTCTTCGTAATGGCTCGCACGCTGTCCCGCGAAAATGGCGGGACGGAAGTACTGTGGAACCGCCAGCGCTGATTCAGTGCTGGCGGGTTTTTCCCGTCGTAATGTCATTGCCGGATAGCGCAAGGCTGGAGGGGCTCAACCAAAGACGGCGAATCAGTAACCCGGCGCGGGCTCGCCATGAAGATATTGCCCGCCGTTCCCCCGAGCCCACCTCGACCAGACAAATCCGGCTTTCCCGAAGTGCCCCCAGCACAATGGATGAGCCACACAGATCAGCCGACTCCCCCGCCCTCAGCACCCGGTCTTTCAAGTCATTCGCCCGGGTGATCCAGACAAGACCGGACTCACAGACCACCCGCCACTGACGGTTTCCCGCCAGGCCGACATGGCCATCCTCAGGCAAAACAAAACGTGAAGTTTTCATGCACCCATTCTGGCCAGAGGCTGGAAACCGGCACAGACATAGGCTAATTTTTTTGTACCCATGACAGATTACAAATTTCCCCATCTGTCATGGTCCACCCACCCAGGCTCTGTCATGGCTCACTTATGTCTGCACACCTCTACCAGCAACTGGCTGAAAAGCTGAAGCGCGCCATGACCCATGGCAGCCTGAAAAGCGGCGACCGCCTGCCCTCCGTACGCGAACTCAGTGAGCGGGAGCAGGTTAGCCTGGCAACCGCTGTCGCCACCTATCGTCATCTGGAAAACCAGGGACTGGTCGAGGCTCGCCCCAAGTCCGGCTACTTCGTGCGTGAACAGGCACACCGTCTGGCAGAGCCTGTCATGCAAAGCACTCCCGTGCGGGCGCGCAGCGTGAGCATCGTGGATACGCTCATGCAGGTCATCGGCGAGTCACGTCAGCCCGGTCTTGTTCCCCTGGGAGCCGCCTGCCCCAGCCCGGCCCTCTACCCTTCACGAAAATTGCGCCGCCTGCTGGCCGTCCAGGACAGTGACAATCTGGATGCCATCGGTCGCTACGGCATGAGCATGGGTCACAACGGTTTGCGCGAACAGATCGTGAAGCGCTATGCCCGCATGGATACGCTGCTGGCTCCCGACAACATCATCGTCACGATTGGCGCCATGGAGGCGCTCAATCTCTGCGTCCGTGCCGTCGCAAAACCGGGCGACACCATTGCCATCGAATCCCCTACTTACTTCGGCATCCTGCAGATCATTGAAAGCCTGGGAATGAAGGCACTGGAAATCCCGACTGATCCCCGCAACGGCATATCACTGGATGCGCTGGAACTGGCCACCCGCAAGCCGGGCTCGGTCAAGGCCGTAATCGTCATGCCCACCGTGCAGAATCCTCTGGGCAGCACCATGCCTGATGAAAGCAAGCAGAGGCTGGTAGAAATGATGCAGGAGCGCGACATTGCCGTGATCGAGGATGACATTTATGGAGACTTGTCCTTCCACCGTCAGCGGCCGCGGCCTTTGAAGGCCTGGGATGAAACCGGCAATGTCATGCTCTGCAGTTCATTCACCAAGAATATCGCGCCAGGATTCCGTGTCGGCTGGGTCGCTGCGGGGCGCTGGCAAAAAGCAATCACCCATCTCAAATTCACGAACACGGTGTCCACGCCCATGGTTTTCCAGACAGCGATTGCCCGCTTCATGGAAGACGGCGGATACGATCACCACATGCGGCAGTTGCGGGAAGCTTTCCAACAGCAGTTGCGAAAAGTCCGTGAAACCGTGGAGCGGCACTTCCCTGCCGGCACACGGCTGACACGCCCCGAGGGAGGATTCCTGCTATGGGTGGAACTGCCCAAGGGCATCGACAGCATTGCACTGTTCGAGCGAGCCATTACAGAGAAAATCTACATTGCCCCGGGCAAGCTCTTTGCCGGCAGCGGGCGCTTTGACAACCATCTGCGCCTGAGTTGTGGCCACCCTTGGTCAGCTGAAATCGAGCGCGGCATCATCCGCTTGGGAAAGCTCTGCGAAGCCATGTTGCAGGAATGAATCAGGGCTGCCTGACTTCATCCCGCTCACGTTGATAGACCTCAAAGGGCTTGTTGGCCTCATCAAGGCATTGCTGCTGCTTTTCCGGGCTGATTTCCCTGCTGCATTCGCTTTGTCGCCAGCCTTGGCCGGCGTCATAAGCCTGCCGCCCCGAACAGGCAGCAAGTAGCAGGAACAGCATCACGGCACCGGAAAAGCGCATCACTCCCTCCAGTTTTTCTGCCATCTGGCATGGCTAGAGCAAGAGCTGCCGGATATCACCCAACACCTTGGCCAGCGCCGTCGTGAAACGTGCCGCATCCGCACCATCAATCACACGATGGTCGTAGGACAGCGAAAGCGGCAACTGCAAACGTGGCTGGAAAGCCTTGCCATCCCAAACCGGTTTGGTAGACGAACGCGAAACCCCGAGGATGGCAACTTCCGGCCAGTTGACGATGGGGGTGAACGCCGTACCGCCGATACCCCCCAACGACGATATGCTGAACACAGCGCCTTGCATGTCGGCCGGGGTCAACTTCTTGGCCTTGGCCTTGGCGGACAGCTCACCGAGGTCACGAGCAATATCACGAATGGATTTCCGGTCAGCATCACGAATCACGGGTACGACAAGACCGTTGGGCGTATCTACGGCAACACCGATATGAATGTATTTCTTCTGGACCAGATGCTCGCCGTCCGCATCCAGCGAACTGGCGAATTTGGGATACTGCCGCAACACATGCGCCGATGCCTTGACCAGAAAACTCAGCACGGTCAGTGACAGGCCCTCGGCCTTGAGTGCATCTTTCTGGGCAACGCGGAAAGCCTCCAGCTCGGTGATATCAGCCTCGTCAAACTGCGTGACATGCGGAATCGTGATCCATGAACGGTGCAGGTTCTGGGCCGAAACACGCTGGATTTTCGTGAGCGGCACCCGCTCAATCTCTCCCCATTTGGAGAAATCGATTACCGGCAAGGCAGCCGCCACTGGACTGCCAGTTGATTGTGGAACAGGCGTCGTCAGTGCCTGCTTGACGAAAGCATGCACATCTTCCTTGAGGATGCGCTCTCGTGGCCCGCTGCCTTTTACCTTGGAAAGCTCCACGCCAAGTTCACGAGCCAGTTTGCGTACTGCCGGACCGGCGTGCACATGACCATGGCCGCTAGTAGCTTCAGACACCGCAACAGCCAATGCACGCAGTGCATTACTGCTCATGGGGACGGGCCGTGAAGGCTCGGCAGCCGACGCGTCGGTATCAGGCTTTGCTGTCACAGGTGCAGGTGCAGGAGACTCGGATACTGCCGACTCAACCTCCAGCAGTGCCGTATTCTCCGCGACCTTGTCACCCACCTTGACGAGGATACGGCGCACCACACCCGCCACCGTATTGGGCACTTCCATACTGGCTTTGGCCGACTCCAGCACAACAATGGACTGGTCAAGCGCAACATGCTGGCCAACATCCACCAGTACCTCAATCACATCGGCACTGTCGGAGCCGATATCCGGTGTCTTGACGGTCTGCACAGCGCCGCCCCCTGCAGGCGGTGTCAGCACCGTGCTGACCGCCTGCAGTTCTTCCTTGATACTGCTGACGGGCAATGCAGGCCTCTGTCCTGCTTCGCCTTCAGAGGGCTTTTCTTCGACTGCCGCCGGATTGCCTGCCGCTCCTGCTGCATCAGCAGTAACAAGCTGGAACAGGAGGTCACCTTCCTTGACGCTCTGACCGATCTGCACACTGATCTCTGCCACCGTTCCTGCCAAGGGGCAAGGAACCTCCATGCTGGCCTTGGCGGACTCCAGCACTACAACAGACTGCTCGGCGCTCACACAGTCGCCTGGCTTTACGAGAATCTCTATGACATCGGCACTGTCGCCGCCAATGTCCGGAACAAGAACTGATTGCTTGCTCACGCTGTCACTCCTGTCTTGTCTTCCGGGTGGGAAGCACTTTCTTTTTCACCCTTACACTTTTGGTGCATAGGGCTTTTCCGGATTGATGTCGAAGCGCCTGATGGCATCACTGACCACGCTGCGCCCGATTTCACCATCATCTGCCAGCGCATTCAGTGCCGCGATAACGATGAAGTAACGGTTGACCTCGAAATGGTGGCGCAGCTTCTCGCGTGAATCCGAGCGCCCGAAACCATCCGTTCCCAGGGTGTAATAGGTACGTCCCGGCAGGAAGGCACGAATCTGCTCGCTGTGGATCTTCATGTAGTCGGAAGCGGAGACAATGGGCCCCTTGCTGCCACGCAGCTGCTGCGTGACCCAGGGAACCCTGGGCTCGTCCTGCGGATGCAGCATGTTCCAGCGCTGTGCCTCCAGAGCTTCCTTGCGCAACTCGTTCATGCTGGTGGCGCTCCAGACATTCGCACGAATGCCAAAAACCTTGTCCAGCAACTCTGCCGCTGCCTCGACCTCAAGCAGGATGGTGCCCGAACCAACAAGCTGCACGATCTTGGCTGTAGAGCTGGGCGCCTCCCTGAGCAGGTAAAGCCCGCGCACAATGCCCTCTTCGCTGCCCGCCGGCATGGCCGGGTGGACATAGTTCTCGTTCATCGTGGTGATGTAATAGAAAACGCTCTCGCGCTCTTTGTACATGCGCCGCATGCCGTCATGGATGATGACAGCCAGCTCGTAGCCGTAAGTGGGGTCATAGGACACGCAGTTGGGCACCGTGCTGGCCAGCACATGCGAATGGCCATCTTCGTGCTGCAGACCTTCGCCGTTCAGTGTGGTACGGCCCGCCGTGGCACCGATGAGGAAACCGCGGGCCTGACTGTCACCCGCTGCCCAGGCAAGGTCGCCGATACGCTGGAAACCGAACATGGAATAGAAAATGTAGAACGGAATCATGGGCTGGTTGTACATGCTGTAGGCTGTGCCTGCCGCAATCCAGGCGCTCATCGCACCGGCTTCATTGATGCCCTGCTCAAGAATCTGTCCTTTCACATCCTCGCGGTAATACATGATCTGGCCCTTGTCTTCGGGCTCGTAAAGCTGACCGACATTGGAATAGATACCCAACTGGCGGAACATGCCCTCCATGCCGAAGGTACGTGCCTCATCAGGCACGATGGGCACAATGCGCTCACCTAGCCCCTGCATCTTCACAAGCACGTTCAGTGCACGCACAAAAGCCATGGTGGTGGAGATGGGACGATCTGAACCCGACAGCAACTGCGCAAAGGCACCAAGCTCCGGAACCTCCAGCGTACCGGCCTCGCGGCGGCGCGTGGGCAGGTAGCCACCCAGGGCATTGCGCCGCTCACGCATGTAGCGGATCTCAGGAGCATCATCGGCAGGCCGGTAGAAAGGCACCTTGGCCAGCTCTTCGTCCGTGAAGGGAACGTCAAACTGGTCACGGAAATCCTTGAGCGACTCGATATCCAGCTTCTTGAGCTGGTGAGCCTTGTTCACGGCCTGACCGGCACCCGTGCCGTAACCTTTCACGGTTTTCGCCAGAATGACCGTGGGCTGGCCAGTGTGGTTCACAGCAGCATGATACGCCGCATACATCTTGTAAGGATCGTGACCACCGCGATTGAGATTGAAGATTTCCTCATCGCTCAAATGTTCGACAAGCTTTTTCAGCTCGGGATATTTGCCAAAGAAATTCTCGCGCGTGTAGGCGCCGCCATGCATCTTGTAGGCTTGGTATTCGCCATCAACACACTCCTCCATACGCTGGCGCAGCACGCCCTCGTCATCACGGGCCAGGAGCGGATCCCACTTGCGCCCCCAAACCACCTTGATGACATTCCAGCCCGCACCACGGAAAACCGATTCCAGCTCCTGGATGATCTTGCCATTGCCACGTACCGGGCCGTCCAGACGCTGCAGGTTGCAGTTGATGACAAAAACGAGGTTGTCGAGTTTTTCACGGCCGGCCATGGAAATGGCGCCCAGTGACTCCGGCTCATCCATTTCACCGTCACCCAGGAAAGCCCAGACCTTGCGGTTCTCTTCCTTCATCAGGCCACGGTTCACGAGGTATTTCATGAAGTGGGCCTGGTAAATCGACATGATGGGGCCCAGCCCCATGGAGACAGTGGGAAACTGCCAGTAGTCCGGCATCAACCAAGGATGCGGATAGCTGGAAAGCCCCTTGCCATCGACTTCACGACGGAAGTTGTCCAGCTCGCTTTCGCTGATGCGCCCTTCCAGAAAAGAGCGGGCATAGATACCGGGTGCAGAATGTCCCTGGTAATAAATCAGGTCGCCACCAAAGGTATCGTTGGGTGCACGGAAGAAATGGTTGAAACCGACATCGTAAAGCATCGCGCTGGAGGCAAAGGTCGCAATATGGCCGCCCAACTCGTCATCGTTGTCGTTGGCGCGCATCACCATGGCAAGGGCGTTCCAGCGGATCAGTGAGCGCAGACGGCGCTCCATGAACATGTCGCCGGGCATGGGGGCTTCATCACGTACGGCTATCGTGTTCAGGTAGGGAGTGTTGAGCCGGGAGAGATTGACACCGGAAATGCGGGCTTTTTCAGAAAGCTTTTCAAGGAGGAAACGCGCACGCTCCATGCCTTCTTTTTCGACGACTGAAGCAAAGGCCTCAAGCCATTCCCGGGTTTCCTCGGGATCTACATCATCATAAAAACGCTCGAAAGACATGGGGGTTTCCTTGTCCTGTTTCTGGAACCCGGCGACGGCCTTGTAGATCGCCGCGGAGAAGTGACCGATAAGTCATTGGCGATTATGCCACAGCGGGGGAGATTCTCCAGCGCAATCATGACGTTGGCGTCCACACACCTAACCTTAGCGCGACTTCGTGTCAGCGTTGCGTTTCCATTCATGGATTTGCGCACAAACGGGAAAGACGGCCGATATCATGTCAATGCCGGGCCGCGTCAGGCGCTTGTCCTCCATCACCAGCCACTGCTTCTTGCGCACGGCCGCAAGCCCCGGAAAGCGCTGCCAGTAAGTCCTGCTGGCAGCCTCATCCTCGGCCGGTAGGAAAATGACATCCGGATTCTGCCGGAGGACGAATTCAGGATTGATCAGCGGAGCCGCCACGGGCCCTGTCGGCACGATGTTGTCGAGACCGCAGTGAGCCAGTACCTGGCTCAGCAAATGGCTGGCATCAAGGGTGTAAAGTGGCTGGCGCCATATCTGGAGGAAATAGCGAAGGCGCTCACCCCCGCCATAACGTGCCTGCAAGGACTCGATCTGCTGGCGCAGTTCCCTCGCCTTGCTGTTCGCGCGCTCATCTTGACCCGTCAACTGGCCAAGCTGCTCAAGTTGCCGGGGCAGGTCCTGCAACTGCCGGGCCTCCAGTACGAATACCGGCAGACCCTGCCGACGCAACTGCTCAATCCACACACGTGGCGTACCGCTCCCCCAGGCCAGAACCAGATCGGGCTTGAGGGCCATCAGCTTTTCATGATTGACGGCCGCTGCATCCGACACGACAGGAAAGCCACTCAGGCTGGTGGCATGAGAGCCACGGCTGTCATGATCATCGCTCACCCCGACAATCCGGGCTCTCGCGCCCAGTTCCAGCAACATGTCGGTCAGATGGGGGGCAAGCGTGACAATACGGCGGGCGGGTTGCTGCAACACAAGGGCGCTGCCGTCCGCATCCTTGATACGGATGTCTGCTGCTGACGCCCAAGGAACCAGCAGCAGACAAAGCAAGACGGCGAAAAGCCGCGGTATTGCAACAGAAGTCAGGGCCACAGGGTATGCAAGGCCAGCAATACAACCCATATCACCAGCGAGCGCTGCAGCAAGGCGGCAACAGCGGTAAGAGACTGTCCGAGTTGCGAACCAAAGGGGCCGTCACTGTCACCTGCCAGCACCACAGGCTGTGCGCCGGCTGCACTGACATCAAGAAAAGTTGCTGCATCCACTTGGCCATCGAGCACATGGGCACGCCAATGCTGCCAGGTCGCCATGAAATCTCCTGCCAGTGCAAAGCTCAAGGAAAGCACGCGTACCACCGGCCAGTCTGCATAATGCAAAAGCTGCAAGGCTACGCCTCCGCCAGTCTGCTCACGCTCGCCTGAAAGACGCAAAAAATAATACGCAATCGCAGCCGCAGGCCCCAACAGCAAAAACCAGAACAGGGGAGAAAACAGCTCACGCAACTGCTCGGCCAGCAATGCCCGGCGAGCACGGCCAAACTCCTCTGCAGCCGCCTGCTGGATTGCCGCTGCATCCACAGTGGCCAAGAGTGCCTGATAACGCTCATCCGCCTCCAGCCAAGCCTGCTGCTCACGGGCGAGCACGTCAGGGCGCTTGCGATCCAGCAGGACAATCAACATCACTGCCAGCGACACAACACTAGTCAGGAGACCGTGCCAGAACTCTGCCAGCACGGCAGACAACACCAGTACCAGCAGAGCCGGGGGAATCACCACGAAACCCAAGGCAACAGCGGCACTCCAGCCCTCATTGGCAGCCCGGTTCAACCAGCTGTCCCGCCAGCGGCGCATCAGTGCCGACACCATGGCCGAGGGCTCTGCCGTACCTGCAAGCTGGCGCGCACCCAATACAAGAAGTACCACCAGCAGGTTCATGACAGTCCTCCCGAGAGCAAGCCCTGCAGGTGGGGCCAGTCAAAGGACTCACCGGGATCGGTCTTGCGCCCGGGCGCAATATCACTGTGGCCGGCCACATGGCCAAAAGTCGCGGGGTAATGCAGGTTCAGCACTTGAATCACCTTTGCAAGCTGGGTGTATTGCACGTCGGTATACGGCAGATCATCGGTGCCTTCCAGCTCTATGCCTATGGAAAAATCGTTGCAATTCTCCCGACCCCGGTACGCGGAGCGGCCAGCATGCCAGGCACGCAAATCAAAAGGGACATACTGCACGACTTCACCATCACGACGGATGAGCAGGTGGGAAGAAACCGTAAGACCTGCCACTTCACGGAAATAGGGGTGGCGGGAAGAGTCCAGCGTGTTGGTGAAAAGCTCGTCAATCCAGGGGCCGCCAAACTCACCCGGCGGCAAACTGATGCCATGGATCACCAGAAGCTGTATGGCCTCACCTTCCGGGCGTGAGTTGCAGTTAGGGGACGGACAGTGCCGCGCCGGCCGCAACCAGTGATCGGCACCAATCTCCATGCAAGACACTCCCTATTTGGCAGACTTGGCGCTGAGATCGCGCAGATTGCCAATGACGGACTCCAGAGCGCGATCAATGAATTCTCCCTCCTCCACAACGCGCGCACGCCCCAAGCTCATGTCCATGGCCAGACGCATTCCTGTCATCTCGCCGACCTTGATACCCCGACGATTGGCAAAAATGAGCTTGTCCACGGAGCGGATACGGGCAACCAGTTTGTGGCGGTCCTGCTTTTCTTCTTCCTTGAACTCGACCCAGCTTCCCACATTCAGGCGACTGACCATCAGCACATGCTCGTCGTCCCCCGGCAGGGCATCCGGAATGGCCGGCACTGGCTCTGCATCAGGCATGACCACGCTGGCAACCGAATCTGCATCCGCCGAGGCAACCTCGGCCACCGTGACCTGACCCACTTCCGGCTTGAGCTCTGCAGATTTGGCATCAAGAATGCTGACCGTCCGCGTTTCTTCTCCACGCATCAACTCGAGATGCACCTGGGCAAGTTCACGCAGCAAGGTTTCTGTTGCCAAGGGGTCGTGGCTGGCTCCCACCAGTCCTTTCTTCAGGCTGTTGACCAGCTTGGGTGCCACATCCTTGAGCCTGGCCTGCCATTCAGCGCCCTGCGGCAACACGCTCCAGATGACGGCATCCACCACCTTGACTGCCTGCTTCCAGGATTCGGATTCGGTACCTTCTTTGAGGCAGTTGAGATACAGCACATTCCGCCATGCATCCTGCAGCAGGCGCACCACCACCAGCGGCAGTTGCCGGCCTGTAAGCCGACGGTTCAGCGTCTGCTGCACCATGGCCCGGGCAAGCTCGGCACGTGCACGCCCTTCCTCAGCCTCACGTGTCCTCTTGTCGACAGCGTCTTCACGTTTCTGCTGCTGCTCATGGAACTCCATGAACTCCGTCAGCAACTCTTCGAAAAGCTCGATCTCATCAATGAACTCATTGAGGATGCGGAACACGACCTCTTCAATCTTGGCATAGACAACATCACCGCCCGGGTCCTTGCTGCTCCAGCCAATACCGGCTTTTGCCAGAGCATTCAGCAAACGTCGGGCAGGATGGCTCTCAGCATTGAAAAAGGACTTGTCGAGGATGGCGACCTTGAGCAGAGGAATCTGCAAACGACCAATCAGCGCCTTCATGGCGGTCGGCAGGTCATCGTCGTCCAGAATGAAGTCGAAAAGCATGGAAACGAGATTGATCACATCCTCGTCAGCCTGCTTGATGGCCTCTACAGTCTCTTCGTCAGAGCGGAGGCTGTCGCGGATATTGCCACGCACCTCGCCGACAGAAGGCGTGGAGGCATCATCAGCGAGAGGGGCCTTTGGCTGCTGTTGCTGAATTTGGGACAACAGGGCCACCAGCTCCGGCGTGGCAACTGTCTGCACGACAGCCGTGGGGGCAATATTCAATGGAGCAATCGGGACGGCAGCCACACTGCCCCCGACGACAGAGGCCGAAAGACTGCCTATGCCACCACCACCCACATATTGCCCTCCGTGATAGCGCATGCCGGGCAACCCCGCCATGCCTCCCGCCAGTGCCCCACCCTGAGGCTGCCCACCCATTCCCGGAGGCAGCATGGGCGGCCTGCCACCACCTGCGGCAGATGGGTCTGCTGCCACTTGCTGCCCCAGCAAGCCCTGCAGAAACGAGAATATCTCCTCGGTATCCGCTGCTTGGGGCCGAGCCTCATCACGCTTGTCTGCCCGGGCAACCTTCTTGGGGGTAGCCGCACTGGCAAAGCCCACCTTGAGCTCGGGAAGAACCCCCGCTTCAATGAACAACTGGTTGGCTTCGTCCAGCACTGACCCCATGTCGCCCATCAGCTGTTGCTGGAATACCTTCATGACCAGAAGCTTTTCCGGCACACCAATATCCAGCAATGCAAGTGCCTCCTTGAATGCACCGGCAATGGCACCCGGATCCAGGGGCATATTCCTGTCCAGCACTTCCACCTTGGGGAGTACATGGCTGAAACGGCGGCGCAGCAAACCAAGCGGCGCGGCGTAATCCAGGCGCGCCTTGGCAACCATGACATCCATGGTCACGGAAATGTCCATTTCCTCGGTGTTCACCAGGCTGAGACTGCTGAAATCCACACTGTCCAGGCTGGCCCCCTCACCTTTTTCCTGCTTTCCGTGCAACAACCCCATGAACGTGGTCGCCATTGCAGAGGAAAAACGGGACTCCATTTCTGCTCGCCGGCCACGCGTGATGACAATCACATCCATGTAGGGTTGCTGCTCGCTATCCGGCAAGCCACGCGCCCATTCGTAAACAATGGTTTCCAAGCGATCAAACATCCCCTTGAGAAGGCCATCCAGACGCTGCACGCTACGCGCGCGCAGGGTATCCAGCACTGCCGGGCCCTGAATGCGGGCCCGACCGGACGCCAAAGAAGGGTTGACGCTGTCCGTCATAAAAATACGCCTGACTTACTGAAAAAATTATTGGAATCGTAATACTTCAGCCGGAATAGGTTACCCCAAGTCAGACGAGGGATGAAACGAGGCGACCAAGCAACCGGTTACATCAAGTTCTTTTGTGACCGGGTTCGCCCTATACTGCGCTCCTCAAGCCGGAGCCCCCCCATGATCCCTGCAGAATTGCTGAACGCCGCCATCATGGCAAATGCGCGCATGGCGCTGGAAGAGGATGTTGGTACCGGGGACATCACAGCAAGCCTGATTGCTGCCGAAAGCATGGCAGAGGCCCGCATCATTACCCGGGAAACCATGACTCTGGCAGGGACTCCCTGGGCCGATGCCGTCTTTGGCCTAGTGGACAGTCATATAGAAATTGATTGGGTTGTCAAAGAGGGCGATGAAGCAGAGGCAGGCAGCACCCTTCTCTCCCTGCGAGGTCCAGCACGCGCCCTGCTGACCGCTGAACGAAGTGCCCTGAACTTCCTGCAAACACTGTCAGGCACAGCTACCCGGGTGCATCAACTGCTACCGTTGCTGGCAGGCACTCATGCACAACTACTGGACACACGAAAGACCTTGCCCGGCCTGCGGATTGCCCAGAAGTACGCAGTCACCGTCGGGGGAGGGAAAAATCACAGACTGGGATTGTTTGATGCCTTCCTGATCAAGGAAAACCACATCATGGCATGTGGAGGCATTCAGGCCTCGGTCGACAAGGCCCGCCAGACAGCCCCCGGCAGGCTTGTCGAAGTGGAGGTGGAAACCATGGCAGAGCTTGAACAGGCACTCTTGGCGCGGGCCGACATCATCATGCTGGACGATTTCAGCCATGCTGACATGGCAGTTGCCGTCAAACTGACGAATGGCCAAGCCAAACTGGAGGCGTCCGGTGGCATTAACATCACGACACTGAGAGCCATTGCAGAAACAGGTGTGGACTACATATCCATGGGTGCGCTGACCAAGGACGTGAAAGCTATTGACCTCTCAATGCGGTTTAGCGGCTAACGCTCCATCGTCTGACAAATCCGGCAGAACCGTCTCCTTCAACTCAAGATACCCCCTGTAATCCCCCTCGGGAGAAAAAACCAGCACCGCATTGCCGTATCGCCCCTCGTAAAATGCGAAACGGTAATCCTCCATCGCTCCACGGCCCGAAGCCCAAGCAGCCCACTCCTGCCCCATATCCGAACTGAGATAACGACGAATGCCCGTCTGACGACTAAAAATATGTTCCAGATTCATTTTGAACGGTGAAAACAGCCAGGCTTGAGATTCAAAATGAAAACCCTGACGCATCAGCATGGCCAATTGCTTGCGTTTCTCTGCCTCTGAGGTCGTCTCTCGGCGATATACATAGGGCGGCCTGCTATCAGAATAAACATGAAAGTCTTCTGCTGATTTTCTTTGCAACTCCATGATATCTGGAGCAACAGAAATAAAGCGTTGAGAACCGTATACCACTGCAACGGGCCTCTGGCCATATACCTGATAAGCCCCCCATGCCATTGCCGCAAACTGTATCAGGGCGATAAAGACCACATCAAACACCAGCTTGGAGCGGCTCTTGTCCGGGTGAAAGAAAACAAGAGCAAGCAAGGGACCAAGCACAAAATCCACGGCATAAACCAACCGCAACCCCTGAATACCGCCATCCAGCCAAAAGAGGTAATCGGGATACCAGTAAAAATAGGTAATACTGGCAAGCAAGACTGCAAAAACCAGAAAGACGGAAAGACTGACAAGTGCCGCCCGCAATTTGTAACCCAGCACCCTTCTTGACAACATCCTTACCCCCGGTACTGCCTTATTTTTTCTTCTGGATGAATTCGATCCTGTAACCATCAGGATCCTCAATGAAAGCTATGACGGTCGTACCGTGCTTCATAGGGCCCGCAGGCCTCACAACTCTTCCACCTCGCTGAGCTACCGCCGCACAACTGGCCTCGGCATCATCCACCTCAATCGCAATATGCCCGTAAGCATCTCCCAACTCATATCGTGCAGTATCCCAGTTATGGGTCAGCTCAATGACTGCACCCTCGCTTTCATCCTGATAACCGACAAAGGCTAGGGTAAAGCGTCCCTCGGGGTAATCCTGCTTGCGCAACATCCGCATGCCCAGTACGGTCGTGTAGAAGTCGATAGAGCGCTCAATATCAGTTACACGCAGCATTGTGTGGAGAATCCTCACATGCCCTCCTTAAAATCCATGAAAGCCTCATAATCAAGGTCATCAATATAAACAAACCTTGGTACGGCAACCCCAGCGATCATTACGCAGCCCGTAAACATTTCATAAGGCCTCACCCACCACCCACGCTCACCATAGAGCTGGCGATAAACCACCAGCTTCTCTTCAGTTTCAGAATGGCGGGCAACACGAAACACGGCGTAATCATTTCCTTTGTAGTGGCGATAGCGGCCAGGCTTGAGCATCTCACTCATGAGAAAAGATCCATCAAACCCAATGGCCCCGAACCATCCCTCCAGAAAACCTGCCCACCTTCTTCCATGAAGCGCTCCAGAGCCTGACGAATCAGGCCAATTGCGAGATTGATGCATTGCATGGAGTCAACTCCCGGCACTTTTGGCATACCGGGATAAAGACCTGCCAGCGCGACCTCACACTCCCACTTTTCCGCATTGCCATTGACTGGTAACGGCAGCCCTATCTGCAAACGGACCACACGCATTTCCCCGCTCTTCATCCTGCAAATAATGAAGCGCTCGGCAACGGTATGCTCAACCTTGCTATCCGGAACCTGCGCGTTATCAGATGTAGACACAAAACAATCCTCCCGGATGATGACTGGATGATCAGCAAGATGCCGCCCCTGCGTCAACCTCTACCCCTCTCTGTTTTGCTCCGCAGAACGCCCTCGTTCGGGCAGATCTTTGTGGTTCAAATTTCACGCAATAAAAAGCCCGTCACGGGGACGGGCTTTTTACTAGGTTAAGAGCCTGGCGATGACCTACTTTGCTCGCCCCATCGTGGGGCTCGGCCCTCCGGGCCCGTCGGGCAAGCCCGACGTCCAAACGCGC
>JBBCJX010000027.1:0-16815 GCA_037189985.1 Moraxellaceae bacterium | reverse complement strand
CGGGGCTGACGACAGCAACAACAGACGGAAACCTGAATGCCAGCCTCTGGCCAGCCTCAACTCCGCCGCCTTTTGGCGGCTTTCGTGATTGAGGTCATGCCATGACGGCGGCAAGTGGAAAACCGCGAAGTGCAATTTTGGAAAGCCTGCAAGACTGCAAGGCAGCTTTCCGTACCGTTGGTGTTTTCAGTGCAGTAATAAATTTGCTGATGCTGGCGCCAGCCGTTTACATGTTGCAGGTTTACGACCGCGTGCTGCCCTCGCGCAACGAGACCACGCTTGTCATGCTCACGCTGATCACGCTGGGCCTGTTCCTGCTGATGGCAGGCCTGGACCATGCGCGTAGTTTCATCGTTATCCGCCTTGGTAGTCAGCTGGACCTGAAGTTGAACCAGCGCGTCTACACGGCAGCATTCGAGGCTAATCTGAGAAGTGGCGGCTTCAATGCGGCCCAAGCGCTCAATGACCTCACCACGCTGCGCCAGTTCGTCACGGGCCAGCCACTGTTTGCCTTCTTCGATGCGCCCTGGTTTCCGGTGTATGCGCTGGTGCTGTTTCTTTTTCATCCCATGCTGGGCGCTTTTGCGCTGGGTGGTGCCGTACTGCTGGTGGCACTGGCTTGGCTGAACGAGCGGCTTTCCGGCGCGCCGTTGGCCGAAGCGGGAAAATTGTCCATCCAGTCCGGGCAATTGGCAGCCACTACCTTGCGTAACGCCGAAGTGATTGATGCCATGGGCATGCTGCCGGCTTTGCGCCGACGCTGGTTCCGGTTGCATGAGCAATTCCTGGATCGTCAGCGTGTGGCGAGTGAAAAGTCCGCTGTGGTCAGCGCTGCCTCACGCACGGCCAGGATCACGCTGCAATCGCTGATTCTCGGTCTTGGTGCACTGCTGGCCGTGGAGGGAAGCATCACGCCCGGCATGATGATTGCCGGATCCATTCTCATGGGCCGAATGCTCGCGCCTATCGATGCCATCATAGGTGTATGGAAGCAGTTGAGTGCAAGCCGGCAGGCATATCAGCGTCTGGATGGCTTGCTGGAAAGCTTTCCGGAGCGCGAGTCAGGCATGCCTTTACGGGCGCCTGAAGGGCGTTTGCAGGTCGAGGCCGTGAGTGCCTCTGTTCCCGGCGGGCGTACGGCTGTTTTGCAGCGTGTGAGTTTTGCGCTGGAGCCGGGTGATGTGTTGGGCCTCGTCGGGCCTTCCGCATCGGGCAAGTCCACGCTGGCACGTTTGCTCGTCGGCGTGTGGCCGGCCGCCGCTGGTGCCGTGCGTCTGGATGGTGCCGACATCTATCGCTGGAACAAGGAGGAGCTTGGGCCTGCCATTGGTTACCTGCCGCAGGATGTAGAACTGTTCGCCGGCACCATCGGTGAAAACATCGCACGTTTTGGCAAGGTCGATGCGGAGAAAGTGATTGTTGCGGCAGAACTGGCTGGTGTGCATGAACTCATCCTGCATTTTCCCCAGGGTTACGACACGGTCCTTGGTGAGAATGGTGCCGGTTTGTCCGGTGGACAGAAGCAACGCATCGGTCTGGCACGTGCCCTCTATGGGAATCCCGCACTGATCATTCTGGATGAGCCAAATTCCAACCTTGATGAAGCGGGAGAGGCAGCACTTTTCCGGGCCATTGAGAAATTGAAGTCGCGTGGCGCCACCGTTGTCATCATCACGCATCGCCACAACATCCTCTCTGCGACCAGCAAATTGTTGCTGATGCGCAGTGGCAGTGTTCAGGCTTTCGGGCCCACATTGCAGGTGCTGACTGCCATGCAGGAGGCGGCTTCCAAAGAGGCAGCCGGGCAGAAAAATACGGCGGCTTCATATGCGCAGACTTCTCCCTATGCGGTGCCGAGAAAGCCGGTGCAACTGGTGGAGGGGGGCGCGTGATGAAAATGCCACGGTTTTCTTTTCCCGGTTTTCTTTCCTCAACCCCCTCTGCAGAAAGGAGAGAAGTGAGTGTTGACGCTGTTATGGTTTCCTCTCTCCCTTCAGCAGAGGGTTGGGGAGAGGGAACACTGCTGCCGCTGGATGAAACCCCCTATGTACGCTTGGGCTGGATCATCATCCTGTTCGGCGTGCTGGGCTTCTTCATCTGGGCGGCGCTGGCGCCATTGGACAAGGGAGTGCCGGTTGCGGGCACGGTGACTGTCTCGGGTAGCCGCAAGACCATGCAGCATCCGGTGGGTGGGCAGATAGACGATATACTCGTGCGTGACGGTGATGTTGTTGCAGAGGGCCAGGTCTTGCTGCGCATGAACGAAACGCAGTTGCGTACCGAGGCAGATTCCGTGCGACTGCAGTATTTCATGGCGCGTGCTGCCGAGGCCCGGTTGCTGGCCGAGAGCGACAGCCGTTCCATCATCGTTTTCCCGCAGGAGCTGCAGTCGGCCGTGCACAAGGATGCTGTTGCGGCCATGGCGGCGGAGCAGCAGCTTTTCCGGGCTCGGCGTGCGGCTTTGCACAGTGAGCTGGCGGGGCTGGATGAGGTGATACAAGGGTATGGTGAGCAACTGCAGGGGTTGCGGCAATCGGGCCTCAGCGGCCAGAAGCAGATTGCGGCACTGGATGAGCAGTTGAGCGCACTTCGTGAACTGGCAAAAGAAGGTTATGTCGCGCGCAACCGCCTGCTGGACATGGAGCGGCAATATGCACTGACGTCAGGCAGTGTGGCCGAGGGAGCAGGGCGCTTGGGGCAGTTGCAGAACCAGTTGCTGGAACTGCGGCTGCGCCGGCAGACACGCATTGAGGAATACCAGAAGGAAGTGCGTGCCCAACTGGCAGAGGCACGGGTGCGTGCGGAAACCCTGGGGCATCGCTTGCATGCGGCAGATTTTGCGCTGGCGAATACGCAGGTGAAAGCGCCGGTGGCCGGCACTGTTGTCGGGCTTTCCGTGTTCACTGCGGGTGGTTTTGTACATGCAGGCATGCCGCTGATGGATATTGTTCCTCGCGACGGCGAGCTCACTGTGGAAGGACGGGTGCCGGTGGAGCTGATCGACAAGGTGCATGTCGGCTTGCCGGTGGAGCTGATGATGGTGGCCTTCAACCAGAGCGCCACGCCGCGTCTTGAGGGTGTGGTTTCACAGGTGTCGGCAGATCGCCTTGTGGACGAGAAAAGCGGCATTCCCTATTACCGGGTCGATGTCAGTGTCACGCCGGAGACGCTTAGCAAGCTGAAGGGTCAACAACTGCGTCCCGGGATGCCGGTGCAGCTTTTCATTCTCACGGGTGAACGCACGCTGCTTTCCTATCTCTTCAAGCCCTTGCTGGATCGCACGCATACTGCGTTGGCGGAGGAGTAGGCATGGACTCCTTTGTAGCCCGGGCTTGTGCCTGGTCAATGCTTGCGTGTTCTTTCCTGCATGTCTTGCCAGCCCAGGCGCTGGGTCTCATGGATGCCTATGCGTTGGCACTGGCCAACGATCCGGTGCTGCGCGCTGCCGTGCACGAGCATGCGGCCAGTCAGGAAAATCTTGTTATTGGTCGTGCGGGCCTGCTGCCGCGTCTCGGACTCCAATACACCTACACGCCGTATAACGTGCAGGAAATCGGCTACCGCCCGACGACGGGTGCAGGTACCAGTCAGGAGCGTGATTTCAGCAGCTATGCAGGATCGCTGACGCTGGAGCAGCCTCTGCTGGATTACGCGGCATGGTCACGTTACCGGCAGGCGCGTTCACAGGCGCAGGCGGCGGACGAGCGTCTGCGGGGTAAAAGCCAGGAACTGGCGGTCAGGGTGCTGGAGGCCTATAACCTCCTATTGCTTGCGCAGGAGCATCTGAAGCTCGCTGTAATGCAGACACATGTCTATGACAGCCAGCTTGCCCTGAACACGCGTTTGTTCGAACTGGGTGAAGGCATACGCACTGACATCACGGAAACCGGAGCCCGCCGCGAACTTGCCTTGGCACAGCAGATCGATGCACAAGACTTGGTGGAAAGTGCTCGCAACGAACTGGAGCTCTTGCTGGGCCACTCTCTGGAGGGGGATTCCCTGCAGGCCCTCAATGATGATTTCAGCGAGCTACCGCTGGTGCCGGCCACGCTGGCGGAATGGCAAGCCCTGGCACAGGAGCGCAATCCCGGGCTGGCCGCCATGCGGCAGGATGTTGCACAACTGGCGCTGGAAATAGAGCGACAGCGCGCTGGTCATTTGCCGCGCGTGAATCTTTATGCCAGCCGCAACCAGGCAGAGTCGGACACCATAAACAGTTACCGGCAGCGTTATCACACAGACAGCGCTGGTGTGCAGGTCGTGTTGCCCTTGTATGCGGGAGGAGGGGTGTCGGCCAGTAGGAGGCAGGCTGTCAGCAATCATGAAAAAGGCCGTGATGAACTGGTGGTGCAAACACGTGCAACGCTGATCGAGTTGCGTCGGCAATTCAATATCTGCGCCAGCGCGGGCAGTCGCTTGCGGGCTTATGGTCGTGCCGTGGAGGCAGCAGGCGAGGATGTCGAAGCGACGCGCAAGAGCGTTGCTGGCGGCATGCGGGCCAACCCGGATGTCCTGGATGCGGAAGAGCGCTTCATCCGTGCGCGGCGCGACCAGGCAGAGGCACGCCACGCCTACCTCAATGCCTGGATACGGTTGCGCTACTACGCCGGCATCTTGTCAGAAGATGACCTGCGGGCAGTAGCGGCGCGTTTCACACCATGAACTGAATGCGGGATGGCTACTTTTACAGGTCGCGGATTTTTGCCACCGGAAATGTCATCCCGAAATCCGTCACCTTGACGCAGGCAACCACCTTGCCTTGGCTGAAGTCAGGGAAAATCCGGCTGTCGATGTGTGCTTCCAGCAGTTGCGCAGGCTTGATGTGGCCTTTCGCCAGTGGTGAGTAAGTGAATTCGCGCCCGCGAAAACGCTGGGCCAGCCGGCGCAGCTTTTCAGGTACCCAGCCACCGTTGAAGGGCAGGCGGAAAAGGCGGTGCCGCAACTTCAGGTCCGCAAATACTTTGCCATCCAGCAACAACTGGATGTGGTCCTGGTCATCTTCACCATATGTCACCTTGAAGTCGCAACGGTCTTTGGGGATACCCCAATTGGCGCGGCCGTTCACCACGGATTCCCAGTTGGAAACAAAGATGCGGCTGATGGAGAGTTGCCGGGCGTCCGTGAACTGCAGTGAGCCGGGAATGAACAATAGCTCGTGATAGGGCCCGGCCGGCGAGCTTTCGTAATCAACGAACATGACATAGGCGAGGGAGCCGCGTCGGCTTGCCTTCAGCTCCTCGGGAATGAAGCTTTCGTCCAGTACGGTTGCGGGCAGGCGGATGGCCAGAATGTAGCCTTGCCCGCGCAACTGCCAGGGTGCGGGAGCGTCCGTGACCGGAACAGGGGAGTCGTTGAGATAGGAGTAGGAGGACATGAGGGCACCTTTGTGACTTCCTGGTCGGGGCGTGAGTTTAGCCATCAACGGCAGCAAGCGGAAGGCGTATGGAAGGGAGGTGCCGCGAGCCGTCAGCCGCCGTAAAGCAGTTCGTCCGTGGCAGAAGCCATACGCACATCGTTTTCGTGCACACCGCGGACGGTATGCGTCCACCAGTTCACCTTGCAACTTCCCCAGGCCAGCGTGATTTCCGGATGATGGTTTTCCGCTTCGGCAAGCCGTGTTATGCGTTCTGCAAGCGCGAAGGACTGCAGGAAGTTCTGCGTCACATAGGTTTTTGACAGGCGCCAGATGCCGCCATGCTGCTCCAGATGCCAGTCCTTGAGGTGGCGCATTTCCGTACGGGCCTCGGCCTCCAGAAGGGCGCGGGCATTTTCTGGCAGTGGCTGGCAAATGGCCATGAGGGGCTCCATGTGGTGGTGTGGCAGGGCTTCTCTATGCTCTTGCGCGGTTTTCGCGCTTCTGGCTCCTGTGAAGCGCTAAAAGTGGTGAGCAGTGACAGCGTAGGCGTTCTTGGGCCGTGCTTTGGGTAACGACATGTATCGTTGCAGTACGGCTGTCTTGCAGTGTGATCTTCGGGCAGGAGAGATCATGAAAAAGGGAATTACATGCATGGCTCCCTGATCACCAAACCCGGGTTGATTCGTCATTCCGGCGAAGGCCGGAACCCATGCTGCATGAGGAAAACCGCCGTCGCATGGGTCCCGGCCTTCGCCGGGACGACGATTTTGGTAGGCAAGGGAGTTAAGTATATAAATCCCATGAAAAAGGCCAGGACAGCGGTTGCCATCCTGGCCTGTGTAGTGCTTGACCCGGGCATCAGGTCATCTTCTGTCTTTGCGTTGCAAGGCTCAGCCGCAACGTGCCAGCACGGATTTGGGGTCGATCTTGCCTTCTGCTTTCATCTGCTCGGTGGCGGCTGCCAGGTTGGGATTGTCGCCGGCGCGCAGTACACCGGGCACCAGCATGTCCTGGCGCAGGGCGGAGAGAAGCTGCTTGAGCTTGTCCGGCTGGTAGGTGTCCACGCGATGCTGCACCACATACACCATGTCGCCGCGGGTGAAGACGAGGAAGCCGTAGTAATAGCTGTTGCTGGTGACATCACGGGGCAGGCCGGAGTCCTTCATGCGCAGGCTGACCACGCCGAACATGGCATCGCCACGACCGGTATCCACAAATTCGCGCAGCAGTGATTCACTGCTTTCCACGTTGCCGGCCTTGGGCAGCACTTCACGCAGATAGTTGCTCAGCACCTGTTCCGTGATCGTGCGTTCGCTGGCGAAGGTAGGGACATCGGCCATGGGATGCTGGCCGATCTTGAGATAGTCGATACGGAAGAAGCGATTGGCGCTGTCCCAGACATTGAGGGTGCCGCCCTGCGCATTGCACTGCTCGGTGAGTGTGACAGCACCACGAAATGCCGTGCTGTCCAGCGCCAGGGAATAGGCACGTGCCGGGGCGTGGTACAGGCCGGTGCTCTGCGGGCCGGGCTTGCTGGAGCAGCCTGCCAGCATCAGCGCGGACAGCACGAGTCCGGTGAATTGACGATACATGTCGCGTCTCCCTTGGGTGGCCAATGGCCATCTGAATTGCTGTACACGGCCCGGGTTTTATTGTTCTGGTCCCTGAGGTCCCGGCCGGCAGGCTGCCGATGATACCCCGGTCACCGCCCCGACTGAAACCGGGAAGAGGCGCCGGATGACGGCTGACACCAAGGGGTACCATGCCATGACCAGGCAGGCCCGGAAGACGCTTCAGGCGCTCAGAGATTGAAGCGATAGGAGACTGCTGCAAAGTAGATGACCGGATCAATCGGGATGTTGCTGCTGACCTCGCCGATCTCCGTGCCCACGCTGTCGTATATCTTGAGCCGCACATCCGTGCTCGAGGGCACATAGCTGGCCGAGAACTTGAGCCCGAATTTCTCGGTGAGGCGCACGTCCACACCCAATGTTCCCACCGCCGTGAAAAAGGGATCTGCCTCGCCCTTGATGCTGACGCTGGTGGCGTTGGGATTGCCGGTGATCAGGGCAATCAGTGCGCCCTTGCTGTTCAGGTCTTCAGTGATGCGCGGATTGACCTTGATGTCCGTGAGGAAGCCGTAAGACAACCCCAGGCCGACATAGGGGCGTATGCGCGCGTTCCGGTCAAACAGGGTGTAGGTGGCGATCACGGTGGGTGACCAGGCCTTGCCGGTGGCAATGGGGTTGTTTGCCGGGTCACCGGCGTCCAGCAACTGGGTCAGCCCCCCGGCCTGTAACTGGCCACCGAATCCCGGCAGGTTGCCGATGATGGGAAGCGGCGGCAATTGCAGCACGGTGACCGGAGCATTGATGACACCGTTGCCGTACAGGTCAATGTCCGGCGGAATGCCGCCAAAAACCTCTATGCCCCAGTGATCATCAATGGCGTAGGAATAGAAGATGCCGGGCGTGTCGCTGTCACCGACAGTGGTTGTCACATTATCGGCATGAAAGTAGGAAGCGGAGGGCAGTACGGCGCTGGGGATGCTGACAGTCAGCCCTTTGCCCTGGCTTTGCGGGCGGATCATGAGCTGGCCCACGCTGATCTTGTGTCGGTAAAGCTCGTCCTCCACCACGGGAGGGGCCGGATCCCAGGGGGCAGGAGCGGCGCTGGCGGCGACAGGAAGGGCAGTGAGGCAGAAAAGAAGGAGGGGGTTAAGGGTGGTGAGGCTTCTGTTCATCTTGTTGTGCCCTGCTTGTGAATGCGCGGTCACGAAAAGATAGATGTAAAGCTCAGGACTGCCTCACCGTGTACGAAAGGTGAACAAATAGCGACCTATTGGTCACCATTTGGTTTCAACCCAGTTCTTCCCAACGCTCCAGCAGGGCCAGCAGTTCCTCGTCAATGGCGCTCAGGCGAAGGGCGGCACGGGCAGCCTCCTCCGCTGCCCGCACAAAGAAGTCGGGATCGTTGAGTGAGGCCTGCAGGGTGGCCTGCTCGGCTTCCAGTGCCGCAATCAGGGAGGGGAGTGCTTCCAGCTCCCGCTGCTCCTTGTAGCTGAGTTTCTTGCGCGGACTACCCGGCGTGGCGGCTTCCGGTTTGACAATGGCTGCGGCTTTTTCGCGGCCCACGTTTTCGGCCGTGCTGATGTAGCGCTGGCGCAGCCAGTCTTCATAGCCTCCCACGTATTCCCGGATTTTTCCCTGGCCTTCAAAAGCCCAGGTGCTGGTGACGACATTGTCCAGGAAGGCGCGGTCGTGGCTGATCAGCAGCAGGGTGCCGGTGAAGTTCACGAGCAACTCTTCCAGTAGCTCCAGCGTTTCCACATCCAGATCATTGGTGGGCTCGTCCATCACCAGCAGGTTGGCGGGACGGGTAAAAAGTTTTGCCAGCAACAGGCGATTGCGTTCGCCACCGGAAAGCGCTTTCACGGGCGTGCGTGCCCGCTGCGGTGAAAACAGGAAATCCTGCAGGTAGGCGAGGGCATGCTTGCGCACGCCGTTGAGCTCGATGAAGTCCGAGCCCTGCACCACGTTCTCCATGACGGAGCGCTCGGGATCGAGCTGGCTGCGGAGCTGGTCGAAATAAGCGATGTCCAGCTTGGTGCCAAGCTGAATTGAGCCTGCGTCCACCGGTATCTGCCCGAGCAGTGCGCGCACCAGCGTGGTCTTGCCGACGCCGTTGTCACCGATCAGGCCGATCTTGTCACCGCGCATGACCGTGACGGAGAAATCGTCAATCAGCTTGTTGCCGGCATAGGCCAGGGAAATGCCAGTGGCTTCCAGCACCAGCTTGCCGGAGCGTTCCACTTCATTGGTGGCCAGGTTGGCTTTGCCGCTGCGTTCGCGACGTTCGACCCTCTCCTGGCGCAACGCCTTCAGGGCACGGACACGCCCTTCGTTGCGTGTGCGCCGAGCCTTGATGCCTTGGCGTATCCAGACTTCTTCCTGAGCAAGCTTTTTGTCAAAAAGCGCATTGGCCTGGGCTTCGGCGTCCAGTTGCTGTTGCTTGCGTTCAAGATACTCGTTGTAGGTGCAGGGAAAGTCGCGCAGCACGCCGCGATCCAGCTCTACGATGCGCGTGGCAATGGCCTGCAGGAAACTGCGGTCGTGGGTGATGAAGAGCAGGGTGCCGGGAAAGCTGCGGAAGAATTCTTCCAGCCAGCTGATGGCGGCAATGTCGAGGTGGTTGGTGGGCTCGTCCAGCAGCAGGATGTCGGGCTCGTTCACCAGAGAGCGCGCCAGCAGGACGCGGCGCTTGCGGCCGCCGGAGAGACTGGCGAAGTCCGCATTGCCGTCGAGCTGCATGCGCGAAAGCACTTGCTCGACCTTGGTGTTCAGGCTCCAGCCGCCACTGCTTTCCAGTTGTTCCTGCGTATGCATGAAATCATCCAGCACGCTCTCGTCGCCCTGGGCATAGCGGTCGCTGAGCTGGTGGTAGCGAGAGAGCAGTCCGGCCACGGGCCCGAGGCCGCTGGCCACGACATCAAAGACCGTGCCGGCTGTGTCGGTAGGCACTTCCTGAGGCAGGCTGGCGATGATCAAGCCGTTCTGGCGCACCACTTCACCGGAGTCGGGCAGGTGCAGCCCTTCCACCACCTTGAGCAGCGTCGATTTTCCCTCGCCGTTACGGCCCACCACGCAGACACGTTCACCACGATCCAGCGTGAAGCCGGCGTGATCCAGCAGGGGGGCAGAGCCAAAGCTCAGGGAAACATCGCGGAGGGTGATCAGGCTCATGGCGGGGACAGCATGGGGAAAGAGGCGCGGATGGTACTAGAATGGCTGCATCATCACAGCCGAACTATCACTACCCCCGGCACAGCGGTCGTGTCATGGGGCGCAGACAGGAACCGATATGGAATCACGCCTGACCAATCTGGAAACCAAGGTGGCTTTTCAGGATGACCTGCTGGAGTCCCTGAACCATACGGTGGCAGAGCAACAGCAGCAGATTGATCTTCTGCAGCGTCAGCTACGCATGCTTTATGACCAGTTGCGCACGCTGGCGCCGTCGAATATTGCGGCGGTCACTGAGGAGGAGAAGCCGCCGCACTACTGAAAAAATCGTGGCTTCCTGCCAGCAGGCCCTGCCTGGTGGCTCACTTCTTCTTCGGTACCCAGGCCCAGACCATTTCACAACGGATGGGTTCTTCACCGGATTCATCCGTCACGATCACCGGCACCGTGACTTCCCCTTTCGGCTCGCTTCGTATCCGGCGGACCTGGTCAGCGTTCAGCGTGGCCACGGCACGCATGTCACCCTGCGTACGCTTGATGTAGTCCACTTTCAGGGTCTTGATCAGGGGCAGCTTGTCGTCCGGCAGGTTCATGCCCACCACAAAACCGGTGGCGGTTTCGGCGAGCAGGGCCATGCCGGCGGCATGCACACCCTTGATGTGGTTTTGCACGGGGCGGCGGTTGCGGATGCTGACCACGACGCGCTCGGTTGTCAGTTCCTCATAGCGCAGGCCGGATGTGCCGACATAGGGCACCACACGGCCAAAGATGCGGGAAATCACGCCACTGCGCAGGTTGGGTGGGAGGAACTCGAGTTTGGAAACGACGCGGTTGAGGTTGTTGCTGAAGCTCATGGGACTGCTACTCCGGTGGGGAGGGGACTCCTGAAGGACGCGCCATGAAACCGCTGGACGGCCGGAGGGTCAAGGCTGTGCAGGGCATGGGGCCGGTCATTCCGGCCAATGCCGCTGGCTGGCGTGAAATGACTGCCTGGTTATTTGTGGGGGCTTTAATGACGTATGGCGGCTATCTCGGGCCTGTCATGGGCTAAAACTGTCAGACAGCTTGGCCGGTTTTTGCCACTTTTGACGAGTACTGTGCCGCGCCGGGCCAAGAACATTGCCGCAAATGACGGGGATAATCCCCGCCCTCGCGGTGCCATGGTGAACAGAGGCTAAGGACCATGACGACAACAATAACAAGCCAGGGGCGCTTCCTGACCTTTGGCGCCTATCCCCGCAAGTTCGTGCAGTTGCTGGAGGACGATTGGGGCATTCCGGCGGAAAAGGTGCTGGAAGGCACGGGCCTCAGCCGCAGCCAATTGGACGCTCCTGATCTGGTAGTGCCCTTTGCCGATGTGGTGACCATTTTCAACAACGGCTACCAGCTTTGTGGTTCGTCAGAACTGGGGCTGCGTTATGCCGCCCAGTTGCGACCCGGCTCGCACGGCATGCTCGGCGCTGCCGTGCTGACCGGGCGCGACCTGCAGACCGCCATCAACCTGTTCTATGACTACATCGGCCTGGTCATGCCCTTCCTGTTGTTGCATCAGGAGGAGCGGCGTAACACCCGCGTGCTGGTATTCGAACTGATCAGTGATACGGCGGGAGTGGATCCGGTCCTGATCTACGACATCATCCAGCTTGCCACCTTCAACATCCTCAAGCTCATCCTGGGGGAGCGCACGCGCGAACTGGTGTTCCACTTTGCTTATCCTGCTCCCTCGCATGCCTCGGCCTATGGCAAGTATTTCGATGGCCATGTGCAGTTCAATGCCAGTTGCAACGGAGTTTCCATTCCGCGCGAATTTCTGGATGCCTGTGTACCCACTGCCGATGAAGACACGCATCGCCTGCTGATAGGCCAGATCACGGAGCGCATGGATCTTGTACATGCACAGAACTCTTTCGTGGACTCCGTGCGTTTCTACCTCAAGCGCATTGAAGGGCCATTGCCGCGCATGGCATCGGTGGCCAAGGCTTTCAACATGTCAGCCCGCACCTTCCGCAACCGCCTGCGCCGGCACAATACCTCCTTCCAGTCCTTGCTGGACAAGGAGCGCCACGAGCAGGCCGTGCATTATCTGAAGAGCACGGACAAATCCGTCAAGGAAATTGCCTATGTGCTGGGCTTTCAGGAAAGCTCCAACTTTTCCCGTGTGTTCAAGAAGTGGACCGGGGTGACGCCGCTGGATTACCGGCGCGGTGGCAACTGAGTGGATGACAGGCATAAAAAAACCGGCTAATGCCGGTTTTTTTATGCGGGAAAGACAGCAGCCCGTCAGTCCTTGAAGTTGTTGAACTGCAGCGGCACACCCAGCTTCTGTTCACGCAGCAGGGCCATGACTTCTTGGAGTGCATCGCGCTTCTTGTCGGTCACGCGCACTTTCTCGCCCTGTATGCTGGCCTGTGCCTTGGAGCCGGATTCCTTGATGGCCTTCACGATCTTCTTGGCTATGTCGGACTCCAGGCCGTCCTTCAGTTTGATGATCTGATGCGTTTCCTTGCCGGACGCTTCCATCTTCTGCGCGTCCATGCACTGCGGATCGATCTTGCGCTTGATGAAATGGTTTTCCAGCATGGCGCGTACCTGATCGATCTGGAAGTCGCTCTCGGCTACCAGCTTGATGAGCTTGTCCTTTTCTTTCAGCTCGACTTCCACCTTGGAGCCACGGAAGTCGAAACGTGTGGCAACCTCTTTCACCGTGTTGGTCACGGCATTGTTCACTTCAAAGAATTCCAGTTCGGAAACGACATCAAAAGAAGGCATGGCCAGTCCTCATGCAGACGGAGGCCGCCAGCAGGCGGCGGATTGGAAAGGCAGGAAGTCTAGCGGATGGGCGGAGGGAGGGCGAGGCTCCGGGCCGGGGGATGGGGCAGCCCCTCAGGCGGCGGGCTTCAAGGAGTCCCTGGCGGTGGGCCGTACCGACGGGATTTCATGATCCAGGTCGGGAATCAGCTTGCGCGATAGCAGGACATCGGGAATTTCGTGGCGTATGCGGGCATGGAGCTGGGGCAACTCGGTCCAGTGGACGCCCGGGTGCAGGTGGTGGGCGGTGTGGTAGCCCAGGTTCCAGGAAGTGAAGTTGTAGAGCGGGTGCTCCACGTTGCGCGAGGCCAGATAGTGGTCGTCGGTATCCAGACCGGAATGCTGCTGGAAGGTGTTGTCCAGCAGCACCACCAGCATGAGGATCATGGGCGCCACGAAGACGATCAGCGCATTGACCGGATTGATGAACACCAACCCTAGCAGCAGGGCATTGCCGATCCAGAACCAGCGCTTGAAGCGCGCGAAAAGCACCGGATGGCGTGGTCCGATCTTCCAGATTTCCGGATAGATCATGGCGGCGTTGTAGAGATCGAACTTGATGCGGTTCATCACGCGCCCGTCCGGTTCCTGCCAGCGGGCTGGATCATGCTCCTGATCAAGGTAGTCACCGTGGTGGCCGATGTTGTGGTGAATCGTCCAGGAGAAGGGACTGGTGCCGGTCTGGAGGTACATAACCGTTTCAATGAGCCGGTTGGCCCAGGGTTTGGTAAAGATGTTCACGTGATGATGGTTGTGGCAGACCGCGCCACAGGAGACCTGCACTACCATGAGCAGGGCCACCACGGCGGCCAGTGTCCAGGGGTTGCTGATACTGAAGAAGGCCCAGAGCTGGATGGCGAAAACGCCCAGAACCAGAAGCGAGGCAGGAATGTCGGCGCGGTGACGGTAGAGCATGATGAATATGTCGCAAACGCAAATCAGGAGGCTGCCGTCGGGGCAGCGGGTAGCCGGTTGTTATGGGGTACCCCGGCCTTGGCGTCATCCTAGGCGGGTTGGCGGCCTCCGTCGATGGTCTTTTCGGTGAGTGGAGCCCGTGAGTGCTCCTGCCGGGGCTCCTGGCTGGTAATCCAGCCGGATTCTGCCTAGTTTTGCCGGGTCCCGTTTTGGCAGGATTTTCATGATGTCGCCGTTCTGGTTCAGGCTTGGCCTTAATCTCTACCTTCCCTTCATAGGCATGGGCATCCGCATCCGCCGCATCAGTGCCGATTATCGCGAGGTGGACGTGAGCATGGGGCTCAACCGCCTCAACCGTAACTACGTGGGCACCCAGTTCGGCGGCAGCCTTTACGCCATGACCGACCCCTTCTACATGCTCATGTTCATGCAGTGCCTGGGAAAGGATTACATCGTCTGGGATCAGGCTGCGAACATCGAGTTCATCAGCCCCGGCAAGGGCCGGGTATGGGCCCGCTTCCGGCTGGCGGAAGAAGAGATTGCCCGTGTACGGGCCGAGGCGGAAAGCGGAGCGCCGCTACGACCGGTTTATCCGGTGGACGTGGTGGATGATGAAGGCACGCTGGTCGCCCGCGTGCAGAAGACGCTCTATATCCGCAAGAAAAAGCCCAAGGCCAGCGCGCCGGGTTGATCCGGTCAGGGCAAGGGCCGTCCGGGATCAGTTGTGTAGCCCGCCACCACGCCGCGCATGAAGGCGATCATTTCCGCCGTGTTGGCCGCGAAATCCGGGTCCACGCTGGTTTTCACGATCACCATGCCGGCTTTCTCGTCCACGAAGATGTGCTGGCCCCAGATACCGTTGGCAAAGAATTCCTGGTCCGGATTCCGCGGTACCCACCAGTGGTAGCCGTAGCCGCGTTCCTCGTAACCGTTGCCGGCTGCCAGCCAGGGTTCCGGCCGTTTCGTGCTTTCCTGCACCCAGTCTGCCGGCAGCAGTTGCCGGCCCTGCCATTGCCCCTGTTGCAGGTAGAGCTGTCCCAGCTTGGCGTAATCGCGCAACGAGGCATTCAGGCAGCAGTAGGCCAGCTCGTTGCCATCCACCCTGTCCAGGTTCCAGAACGCCGCATTCTGCATGCCCAAGGGTTGCCAGAGTTTGCGTTCGGCATAGGCCGTCACGCTTTCGCCGGTGGCGGCACGCAGCACACGGGCCAGCATCTGTGAGTCCACGCTCTTGTAATGAAAGTGCGTGCCCGGGGCGTCTTCCTTTGGAAGGTGGGCTACCACCTCGTCAATCGGCTGGCCGAAGATGAACACGCGGTAGAAAAGCATGCGGATATCCGAGAACGGCCTGCTATAGCGCTCGTCGAAACGCACGCCACTGGCCATGCGCAGGAGGTCGCGTATCGTGGCCTCGCCATAGGCATCGGTGGCCAGCTCCGGCAAGTAGCGCGACACCTTGTCGTCCAGCGACGTGATCTTGCCCTCCATGAGCGCCATGCCTACCAGCGTCGCCACCACACTCTTGGCCATGGACCAGGAGGTGAGGGTAGACGTGGGCGAGGCCCCCAGCCGGTATTCTTCGTGCAGTACCACACCGTCCTTCAGCACAAGCAGGCCCGTGGTGTTGGTTTTGGTCATGAAGTCCGCCGTGGTCCGGGCTTCCTCCCCGAAGCGGTAACTCGTCGGCAGGGACTGCCCTGTCTTCGGGAACACGAAAGGAGAGGCACTGGCTGCCAGCACACGGGAGGGGAAAATGCGGTCCATATGCTGGAAGTTCTCTACTCGCGAAGAGGCAGCAAAAATGCCGTTCATTTTCCAGGGTGACCACGGCGACCAAGGGCGGAAGATGAAGGCTGCTAGCAAGAGAATGGCGATGGCCAAGCTGACCAGGAGGAGGCGAGTGCGCATAGGGCGGCTTTTCTTGTTGGAGAGAAGGCTGATTGTAACGGAATCGTAGGTTGGGCTGACGCAGGAAACCCAACAGATACCTTTGCAAGGGTCAAAGCGCCGTGAAAACAGCCCGTGGTCATTGTCAGAGCATGTTGCGTAGCACACCGGCATCGTGCTGGGCTTCAAGGATGTTCAGTGCAATCGACATTGATTCGACCTTGGGACGTAAAGTGTCTGAAGAAAGCTCGCCAGACGTTGTCACCCACTGTATCCCGAACCAAGAGAATCGATTCCATCGCTCTGATAGATGATCTCTCTTCTGATCTTTCAATCAATCTCTTGAGGAGTCTGTCATTTCCTGATTCGGTCTGCCTCAGATAAAAACGCTCATAGTCGGCATACAAGGCATAGATTCCTCGTTGATAACGAAAGTCGACGGGCTCCGCAGATTTACTTCGGCTTGCAGCGCCTAAAATCTTGTCTGATACGCCTTGATAGCCCCAGAACACCTTTTCAACTGCCCAGTGAGCCCATAACTCCGAATCCTCTGTCGTCCTTCAAGGAGGCCTAACGTTGGAGTTCAGCCGCCCCGGTACGGGGTCGGCTGCATTGACTTGTTATGCCTTAACTATGCCAACAGCAAGGGCAAAATTTCGCATCTCAGTCTCATACTCCATGGCTTTCTCCATATCAATGGGGCCTGATAAAGGCTCAATTGTGGGCTCAATTAGTTCTTTTAGCAGAGCTACGACCTCATTAAGTCAGTTGGTGTTGGCTAATGTCGCAGAGAAACTGGCGATGGCTTCCTCTTGTGCTAAGCCTGATGGAAAGAAAGATTCATAGCCATCAAGGGAATATCTTAGAAAAACGCTGAAGTTTCCAAGGAGATGCGCAGTTTTTTCATATATTCCTTTATCTGAAATAAAGCAGGCAAGTCCGGCCAAGGCGCTAATATTGTGGCTAGCAGACTTAATTTTTTTGTATGTTAATTCTGCCGCGATATAGGGCTCAGATAAAAATATATGGGCTTTAAGTGCGCACTCAAAGCCCATTAAGAGATCGACAAATGATTTCATTCTTTTGGTTTTTGAATAATCCTCTTTG
>JBBCJX010000026.1:0-6989 GCA_037189985.1 Moraxellaceae bacterium | reverse complement strand
TACATAATCCAGCTGACTCAGGCCGGCGGAGTATGTCGCAGGTTGACTCTCACGGAAAAGGAAAAGGCACTTAAAACAAGATGAACAGAGGGAATAAGGGCGCAGGGTGTCGCACCCTGACTCAGGTCTACATATCCGGGTCTCGGACGGCCGCCAGAATCCCGGCATCAACATCAACATCCGCGGCATCCAGGGCCAGGGCCGCAACAACGTGATGGTGGACGGCACCCGCCAGAACGCCGCGCGTTACGGAGGCTATGCCGGCATCAACTCCGCGGTGTACGTGGACCCGGAACTTATTGCGGAAATCTCCGTGGAAAAGGGTCCGTCGGGCGGCGTGCACGGGGCCGGTGCCATCGGCGGCGTGGTCAACATGCGCACGCTGGAAGCCCGTGACCTGATCAAGCCAGGCCGGGAAGCCGGCGGACAGGTGCGCGGCAGCTTCAGCGACAACGATGCCAGCACGCCCGGTGTCGCCAGCCTGGCCGGCGCCCTGCGCCTCAACGACAACCTCGACATCACCGCCGCGGTTTCACGCCGGCACATGGCGGACTACACCTCCGGCACACGGAATGCCGATCCCCGCATGCTGGAGCCTCCGTCCATCTTCAGCCCCGCCCCCATACAGCCCGGCGACGACGTACCGAATACCGCACAGAAAACGGAATCCGCGCTGCTCAAGGCCAGGCTGCATTTCGGCAGCGGCCATCACCTCAGCCTCGGCGCCACGCACTACGAAAGCCAATACACCTACGACAACCGCCTGGGCAGTGCCGCCAGCGGCATGTTCTACGACGCCATCGAAACCACGGCCCATTCCGTCAGCGCTAAATACGGCTGGCAGCCGGAAGCCGATCTACTTTTCGACCTGCAGGCCAATCTCTGGCAGGCCAGTACGCAGGACCGTGGCGACAGCCCCGGCATGCCGGGCTACCACGACCGGCAGCTGGATACCTGGGGATTCGAACTGCACAACACCTCCCGCTTCACGCGGCCATGGCTGGAAGCCACCTTCAAGTACGGCGGGGAATGGTTCGAAGATGACGGCAAGAAAAGTGATGTCCAGGGCAAGCGCCAGATCGGTGGATTCTTTACCCAGGCCACCCTCCTGCCCCGGCCCTGGCTGCAGGCGGACCTGAGTGCGCGCCATGACAGCTACACCATCCAGGGCAGCGGTAGTGCACAGGGCAGCCTGCAAGGCCAGAACAGCTATCCCTTCGTGCTCGACCGGGGCGCCAGCCGCCACAATCCCGGCGCGGCACTCACGTTCATTCCGCTGGAAGGGCTGCGCCTTTACGCCCGCTACAGCGAAGGCTTCCGGCCACCCACCATGACCGAGAACATGATGAGCGGCACTGCCTTCGTCACGCCCATACAACCCAATCTGGACCTGCGCGCCGAAATCGCGAGAAACCGCGAATACGGCATCAATTTCCTGCAGCGTGGCCTGCTGATTTCGCAAGACGGCCTGGGCTTGCGCCTAGCCCGCTTCGACAACCGCTATACCGACTACATCAACCGCCGCTACAGCGGTGGCGGCCTCACCACCACCCCGCTGGTCCTGACATTCGTCAATCTGGATCACGCGCGATTCACCGGCTGGGAACTGCAGGCACGCTACGACGCCGGGCTCGCCTTCCTTGAAATCAACCGCACCGAATTCGATCGCATCGTCTTCTGCCATCAGGGCAACTGCTCGGGCCAGGTGGGCAACGACGGCGATTTCGGGGCGGCCTTCCTGCCACCCGGTGCCAAGACCGTAGCCGGTCTCGGCATCCGCCTTCCCGGGCCCCGCATCGTGCTGGGCGCGCGCATGCGCCACGACGACAAGGTGATGGAGGTCGCCACCGAGAACGACTACAGCGGACAACGCTGGGCGCCCTATCGCCTCTATGACCTTTACGGCCATTACGGCATCACGCCAGATCTGCGGCTCTCGTTCAGTGTGGAAAACATCACTGACCAGTACTACGTGGACGCCAACGCCGGCTGGCGCCGTGTGGCGTCGCCCGGACGCAGCCTGACCGCGTCCTTCCAGTACACCTTCTGAGCGTGGGGCTGCCATGAAACAACGTGATTTTGCGCTCCCGCTGCTGTGTGCCGGCCTGATGCTTTTTTCCGTCACGGCCCCTGCCGCACTGCCTTCCATCGAGGTGCTGGTCGAGATTCCCGGTGATGGCCGTGGCGGCATACAGGGCACCGGACGGCAATCCTGGTTTCCCCTGCAGGAAATGGCCGATGGCCATCTCTACAGCCGTGGTGGTGCCGGCACCGACAACTATCTGGAAAAATTCAGCCTGGCCACGCATGGCTACAGCCGCTTTGCCGGCACCTGGCCGGCGAGTACCGGCTTGCCACGCGGCGGCCTCTGGCTACGCGCCAGCAATGACACGCTCTACGCGCTGCATGCCGAAAACCACGACACCCAGGACGCTAACTACAGCCTCAAGCAGTACGCGGCAGGCGCCAGCAACTGGAGCACCGTCGCCGTGCTCGGCAAGGTAGCGAAGGAGGCCCTTTATGCTGCCATTCCGACCGGCCATCTCGCCGAAGGCAGCGACGGCCTTCTCTATGGCGTGACACCCGACCACAGCAAGCTCGGCACGGATATCCGCAACCGCATCTGGCGCATCGGCAAGGACGGCAGCGGCTTCACCACGCTGCACACCGGCTCCCTGGCAAACGGCAACGATCCAGTGTTCATCCTGCGCGGCAGTGACAACCGTTTCTACGGCCTTACCACTCGCGGAGGGGCGCACGACAACGGCGTGATCTTCCGGCTGGAGGCTGACGGCAGCGGATATACGCGCCTGCATGATTTCGGCAGTGCTGACGGTGCGCTCTACAACGGCAGCTTTCTCGGCCTGATCGGTCGCCAGCTCGTGGAGCACGACGGCCAGCTTTACGGCCTGCGCGACGGCGGCGGCATTGGCGATGGCGGGTTGCTCTACCGCCTCAGCCGGGACGGCAGCGCTTACGAAGTACTGCAGGAGTTCGGCCCGGTCGAGGCAGGCACGGACAACGCCAACCTCCATGGCCGCCGGCCACGCACCTTGCTCTCTGCCACTGACGGTCATCTCTACGGGGTTGCCACGGAAGGCGGCAGCAAGGGCGGCGGCGCCATCTTCCGCTATCACGGCACCGACGGTTTCCAGACCCTTTTCTCTTTTGACGGTCGCCGTCCGGCACCGGACAAGAACCCCACCGTCAATGCCACCGGCCTCTGGCCCACCGAGCTCATGCAGGCCAGTAATGGCCATCTCTACGGGCGCACCTGGCGCGGCGGTTATGGAGGCTCGGCACCTGACTCAGCCTGCCGCTACCCGAATGCCGTCAGCTTCATGGCCTGTGACGGCGGGGTGATTTTCCGTTTCGACACGGGAGAAGAAACCGCCACTCCCACCATCGAGCCCGTACTCAATTTCAGCATCACCGCACGCTGGACCAGCGGCGCCTTCACCTACGATGTTCCTGTCGAACAAGCAGGTGATCTTGTACAGGACTACTACCCGCTCACCCTGCGCTGGAGCGGCCAGAAAATCCGCGACTGCACGGCCGAGAGCACCCTGCCCGGCAGCACCTGGAACGGCGGGCGCAGCATTTCACCGCTCACGCAAACGGCCAGCCATCCGCTGATTGCCGATGTCGGCACCTTCAGCTTCAGCCTGAGCTGCACCACTGATGATGCCGAAGCACGCACACTCAGCCGCGAAATCAGTATTGTCGTGCAAGCCAAGAATCCTCCCGAGCGCCGCCTGACCGAAGGCGGCGGCATCGGCTTTCATGTCCTGCTGTGCCTGGCACTGCTGGGGCTTTGCCGCCGCTTTCAAGCAGCCCTCTTTTCCCTGCCTTACCACCGACCGCGCCAGCCATCGCCCGCCGCCCGGCCCTCTCACCCTAATGCCCGCGGAGAACTCCGATGAAAAAGATATCCCTGCTGTTCGCCATGCTGGCGGCTTGTGCCAGCCCACTGGCCAGCGCTGCCCCGCTCACGCCGCAAACCGTGTTTACCTTCACGGGCGCCAGTGGCAGCTATCCCGGCAACAACCCCATGGTACCGCCCACGCTGGCGCAGGATGGCAAGCTCTATGGCATCGCTGCCGGTACCGTACGCCGGCTCTATCAACTGGACTTGGCAAGTGGAACGGTCGCGCTGGCGACGCCGACCGGAGTCAGCACCATTGTCCATACCAATATCCTGCCAATCGGCAGCAACAGGTTTGTCTTTGTCTCAGGCCTGTCCACGAGCGGCAATATCCGGGCTTTCGACACCGGCATTTTCAGCGGCACCACAACGCTGACATCGCTGGTGACCAACGGCGAAGCCCCGGGCTCCGTGACCGGTACAAATGCGATCGATACGCAGGGCAATCTGTGGATAGGCGGTAATACTTATTCCACGGCCATAGGGGTGCCTGGCCTCACACGGACAGTCTTCACTGCGGATGGCCTCACCCTGACCCACTTTCCCTTTCCTGATCATCCACCGCTGGGCGTTGGAGGTGCCGTCAGTGGCGGCCCCTACGGCCTCTTTCCCTTTTCACTGATCTGGAGTGCTGCCGACCAGGCCATTTACGGCCTGTCAACCAGTACGGGCAACGTGACCACACCGGCAGGCACCGTTCCCGCTGGCACGGTCTTCAAGTTTGACCCCGCCGCCAACAGTGGTGCTGGAGCCTATACGCGGCTGCATGTCTTCACCGAAGACGACGGCACACAAGAGGGCTTTGAGAGTGGCGACGGCAGCAGCCTGCAAGCCCGCGCCTCGGGCTCCGCTTCCATCGCCGTGGGGGCCGTCTCCGCCATCATTGAAATTGGCGACTGGCTCTACGGAACTGCCACTGGAGGAGCCAATATTGCCAGCGAAATCGGCTCTATCTGGCGCATGAAGAAAGACGGCAGCCAGTTCTCCGTCATCTACCACTTCAAGCAGGACAGCGGGACAAAAGGCAATCAGCCCTCTGGCACGCTGGCCCTGGGCGCAGACGGCAACCTCTATGGCACCACGCTGCGCACCGGAACCGGCACAAGCGTCACCGGCACGGAACCGGGCACCATCTACCGCGTGGTACTGGGCAATATCGACAGCGCTGCCGATGACCGCGTCGAACTGGTCCACACCTTTGCCCTGAACGGTGCAGGCGCCAACCCGGTGCCCCACGGCCTCGCCCGCGCAGAAGCCAGCGGCGCTGTGCTGGTCGGCGTCACCCGCATGGGTGGCGAGAGCACCACGGCAGCTTCCAATGTCGGCACGGTCTTCCGGCTGGACATCCCGCCCGTGGTCAGCATCACGGCCTTCAGCGCTGACAAGACCAGCCTCAACGAAGGCGAGACGGCCACCCTGAGCTGGACTGCCAGCCATGCTAACGCCTGTACCGCCAGCGGGCCGGCCGACTGGCAGGGCATTACCCCGGACCCTGCCAGCGGAACCGCAACGGTGACACCGCTGCTGGGCAACAACATCTACACGCTGCGCTGCACGGATACAGACGGGAACGAAGCCAGCAGCAATGTCAGCATCACGGCCTCTGCCCTGCCCGTGGCCAGCATCGACAGCTTCACCGCCTCCCTCGCCACTGTGACGGCAGGCGAGAGTGTCACGCTGACCTGGGCCGTCAGCGACGCCATCACGTGTACGGCAAGCGGACCCGCTGCCTGGCAGGCACACACGCCCTCCAGCAGCAGCGGCAGTTTCACGGTCACGCCTGCCGAAGGCAGCAATACCTATACGCTGGAATGCCAGGGTGCAGGAGGCAATGACAGCAAAAGCGTCACGGTCACGGCCTCCCGCCCCTCCACGCCCAGCAGCAGTAGTGGTGGAGGTGCCTTCGGACCCCTGCTGCTTCTGCCCCTGGGCCTGCTCGCCCTGCGCCGTCGCCGACACACCTGACCACCTGCCCCTGTCCCTGCCGGCAACGGCACGGACAGGACTCCATGGCCCGCTCCACGCCAGCCCAACCCACCACATGGAAATCCGATCATGATGAAAGTCCTTTCCTCCCTGATGCTCTCCCTGCTGCTGGCAGGCTGCATCTCCACCCGCCACGTGCAGCCCGTGGATGACCGTGCCATCAAGGAAGTCATCAGTGCCGCGCCCACCGAGTTCGAGATGGCGCGGCAATCCATCCTCGCCATGGCCGGCGAGTACCAGGTCACCTTCTCTTTTGCCGAAACCGAGGCCCTGCAACCCGGTTACAAGCTCAAGAAGCACCGGGAAAGCGATGCCTACGAGTTGGTGCTACTGGTCGAAGACAGCGACACGAAAATCGTGCTCCAACACATCCTCGTGCATCGTGGCAGCGGTTTCGTGATCAAGCACTGGCGCCAGGACTGGCTGTATGAGGCATCAGCCCGGCTGGAGTTCACCGAGGACCAGACCTGGCGCCTGCGGCCGATTGATCCGGAACTGACCAAAGGCGCCTGGACACAATGCGTGTACGAAGTCAGCGATGCTCCGCGCTACTGCGGCACCGGCAAGTGGGTGATGAAAGACCACGAACCGGTGTGGACCTCCGATGCCGGCTGGCGTCCGCTGCCACGGCGCGAATACACCAAGCGCGATGACTACAACGCGCTCGGCATCATCAACAGCCAGCGCATCGTGAGCAGCGGCTGGCTGCACGAGCAGTGGAACACCAAGGTGGTACGCGAAGGCGAAACGGTGAAGACCACCATCGCGAAAGAAGAAGGCCTCAACACCTACCGCCGCATCAGCGGCTACAACTTCCAACCGGGCTATGACTACTGGGAGAAAACAAAGGATTACTGGCAGCGCATCCGCAACGAATGGGACAAGCGCATCGCGGCGGGCAACGGCATACACCTGAAGTACCCGATTGATGGCATGAAGATGATCATGAGCATGTACTGGCAGTCGGAGCGTGCCCGCAAGGGTAAGCCGGTGACGGACGAGGAAATCACCGAGCTGTTCGATCCCTGGGTCGTCGCACCCACACCGCTCATTCCCTGAACCCGGACGGCTGGCTGCC
>JBBCJX010000025.1:0-59984 GCA_037189985.1 Moraxellaceae bacterium | reverse complement strand
CGAGGTGAAACTGATACCTTGGAGAAAATGGAGAAGCGCGTGGAGTTTGATCTAGCTTATATCCGAAATTGGAATATCTGGCTTGATATCAAGATTGTTTTCCTATCCATATTCAAAGGCTTCATTAATAAAAACGCCTATTGATTCATACCCAATGCCCTTAAGATCCTTGGATCAATAACCGGCCCCCTATTATGACTAGCAGCTGCCGCCCCCATGGAGGCATGCAAAACGACACCGAATCCCCCCCGATATTCCCAGAGAGCCCAAGGGATTTTATTAGTCTCAAATGCACCGACAACATCACTCAAATACTGATTGCGTGAGTCTGGGTCAACTCCACCGCGGGCATAGACACCGAACTCATTACACATCACGGCAACACCGTATTTTCTCGCCCAACGCGCCATCCTCTGCATAACAACGTCAATGTCAGCTTTGCGCCAACGCCTCTTCCCCTCCATCAAGCCATCGACCTCTGTCACTCCATGCTCTATAAGGGTTTCTCGATCAAACGGCCATGGTATACCACGCACTTTTTCATACTTTCTCGACCCCCAATGCGCTCCTTGATGAGAGAAAACCATTGGATTATAGAAATGAAAATTGTAAATAAGAAAATCATATGCATACGGCAGCTGCCTAGTAAGGTCGCTCACCGTTGAAACCCCCTCTGCATTAACTACAATAAAGCGATCAGGATCTACCTCTCTAATTTCACGAATAACCTGCTCCTGAAAAGACCACCACTGCCCATGTGAGTTGCGACCAGGTTCATTGAGTAACTCAAATGCCAGCTCCGCCTTATGACTTTTGAAGGCAAACGCCAACTCAAGCCACATCAGTGCAAAAGAATTCTGACTACTTTTACTTTTAAATAAATCCAGCTTGTATGATGGCGAAGGGTGCGCATCCAAAATGACCGCAAGACCATGCTTATTGGCAGCCCGAACAGCACCACTAAGAGATTCCATCATAGCACTGCTCAAGCTAGTGCTATAAATCAAAGTCGGGTCAAAGGGGATCCGGATAAAATCGAAGCCTGAACTGGCGATAAGCCTGTAGTCTTCATCCCCCAAAAAAGAGTTTTCTGAGTCAATACGCGGCACATTCAAACCACGCGTATACCCTTCCGCACTCCAGACCGTTCTTGCAGATAAAATAAGTATGCAAAATAGAAAAAAGACAGCGCGTATGCCCATGACAGTCATACCCTAATGATTGCAGATCGGCTGTATGCCCGAGCCAAGTCGCATTATGGCATAATGCCCCCTATGACCAAGATGTAGCCCATCCTAGCTTCGAGAAGAACGACCAAAGCCATCCCGCAAAAGAAACTTTATAAACCAGAAAACAAATACTGGATAATACTTAAGGTAACGAAAAATCAACTCAGGCTCGTCATACATCCGATAAAACGCCCTTAAATTCAACGCATTCACAAGCTTCGGATAGTAATTACCACCGCCCTTTGCGGTTTGTCTGATAAAGCCACCACAAGTAAACCCCAAACCATTCCAGCCAGCCGCACGCAAATCAAGTAAAAAATGCTCCTGCAAGGGCGCCCCCATACCCACCACTACAACATCAGGCTCGAGCACAGCAAGCCGTTCAACAAACTCGCGATACTCCTCCTTGTCAGAAAAAAAACCATCCCGCCCTAAAACAATGTTGATTCCTTCAAAATCCCTAGCAATAACGTCAATAAAAGAAGATATATCCACTTCCGTGGAGCCCACAAATGCAGTTCTTAGATTTTGGGCAACACAGGCATCAAAGACTGGTGTAGCGATTGATGTAAAGTCAAAGCTGATGCGGTCAATCTCCTCTCCCCGCCCCAAAGAGAATACCTTTGCCGCTAGAGAACCATCCAAGAAAATTCCGTCAAACTGATGCAGAAAATCAACCTTATCCTTGAATACCACGCAGGAATAAGGATTGAGAAAAGTATATATGCCCTTGAATGAGAAACCCTGAAAGGAGGAAACTACATTTCCTAATGAAAATATTTCAGCCACGATATTTTTCATCCAGTGCAATAAGAAAATTTACCTTGGACAAAAAATCTGGCTGACGGATAGTCCCAGAAAAAAAATCTGCCTCAAACAAATATGAAAAAATATAGCTTTTCAAGAAAGCACGACCCATCATAGCTTGATAAAAAGTACGGCCAATAAATTTCACTTGCAAGCCCGCCAGCACAGCCTCAAGTCCAACTGTGGAGTTGTTAACTCCAACATACTGAGACCTTGAGGCCAAGAAAAAACTATTTTCCTTCGAAAAATAAAATCCAAGCTCTTTTTTAACCAACTCTAGCGTAGCGAGCAACTCAAGACTGTGCTCAGAGGGGTGCATTTTTACAACAACAGAAAGTCCCGCACTCTTTGCTTCAGCACAGTAATATCTCAGCAAAGCCACATTATCATAATCACTATTAATTAATAGCTGAGTGTCATTAGATAACTGTAGCGGCACAAAAACAAAATTAGACTGGGGCAAAGGCTCAGCCTTTACAAGAGCATATGCATTGCCTTTCTTTATCGAATGCGCCCCACCCTGAGCGTACAATGAAGGTACACCCAGCAACCTATCCAGCCAGCCCGTTAGAATAATGCCAATATTTTTCAAGGGATTATTCTTGGCCGACTGCCTTACAGCATTATTGAGCATCTTTCCCTCGACGTAAGAAGCAACCCATTTGTCAAAGGTCGAGTCATTAACTGCGGGAGGAAACTCAGTGACAAAAGTAGCCTGTATGTCATACAAAAGCGAATTCGCGTTAGCACCTCGAGGATCAAAAAAGACCTTTCCATCAATATTGGACAACTCTGTAAAGATGGTTTTAAAGCCCAGCGCCGGCTTCAGTGCCTTTAGAAGCAGATCTGATGCATGATATCCGTTACCTGCAAATATTATGTCCGCAGAACAAAGCTCCAGGCGGGTTAGTGCCTGCTTTAAATCTTGAAGCACACATATCAGGCTTTTTTTACCCATTACCATGGACAGATACTCACTGGAGCGAATCGCCAAGGCAGTCAAGTCAGGTCCACTTGCCTCAGGCAGCCCCGTGCTTATGCCTCGAATCAGCAAGGTATTTTTATAACCTTGAGCCTGTAATGATAAAAAAGTAAATGAATCAAAGCAGATGAAATACAGATCCACGCCAGGATAATAGCGAGCAACGTTTTTATACAAGCGCAAACGGAATGGCGTATTAATAAAAAAGAAAGCCCTATTAAATCTTACCATGAAGACCCTCCCTCTCATTATTCAAAACAGACAGGATAATGATAAATGGCAGAGCAAAATATACGTTGTTCACCGAAGAAACCGACATGCCATTCAGCAATAATATGCCCGTCAGCAAAAAAGCTGCCTTTCTCGATCCCCCGGCCAGTCTCACGTAATAAAAGACCGCGGAAAAAACAACTAGCGCCCAAAAGAAACCATGATCATAGATAATGCGCATATTAAAAGCATGAAAAATTGAGGAGTAGCATGTCCCCTTTTCCTGATCAAAGAATCCAGAATAAAAGGTCAGAATACTGCATGCATAATTACTTAGTGGGCGCCCCAACTCTGCACCGAAAAAGTACTCGAACAGACTCCAATTCTCAATTTCATCAACGAATATACGAAAAAACCTCACTCGATCAATAGATTCTAAATCCTTACCATCAAGGCGCGAAGCAAACACGCTATACACGGCAATAAGCAATAGAGAGCCAACAAGAACATACAGAAAAACCCGCCAATCCGCTTTTTTTATCCACTTAAGACCATCCACAAGCTCCACGAAAAGCAAGCCCGCCATGGCTGACCGAGAGCCCGATAAAATTATTGTTGCCCATAATATGGCCCTTAGATAGAAATCCACTCTGCCTTTTATAAGCAAGGCAGCGTAAATCAAAAGCGCCCCCTGAAGTTCATAGTTATTTTCTACGACCAATACAGGCCTATCGATTCCGAAGAAAAATCGTGACACCAAGTACTTTATAAAGAGCATCCCCACCAAGAATCTGAAAATTGAATCAAGATGTGTATAGGAAAATGCTCGCCATCTGACAAACCAAGCGGCCGCAAGCAGATAATAAAAAACCTTTAATGACTGAATCGTAAAATAAAGACTCTTATCAGCATCCTTGTTTAGAAAAAAAATAGTAAGCTGCGAGGCCAAATACAGAGAAAATATCCAGAATAATCCGTATGCCCTCCTATCAATGCCCAAGCGCAATGCTTGCGAAAGAAAGGCAAGTAAAAAAACAAGCTCAAATCCTAGCGACAAATTTTTTGTTAGCTCACCTTGGTCAGTTGCCAAAAAGAAGCCAACAAAAATAATTGCTAGTGATGCCACCTCTATCATTCGTCGCTGAATTACAGCCAGCCAGCTTGATGCGAGCATTTATCCCCTACCCAAGCTTGCATTAATCTCGACAAAGCAAGCCGCCAGAAACGGAGGCAATATCGAGAAAATGGAGCAATAAACCCTGACACTTGATCCACACAAGAAATGGCAACGTGGTAAAACACAGCATATTTTCACCATAAAAGCATCCATCCCGTCTAGGCCAAGCCCTTAGATAATGCAGCCTTAAAGCTCTTTATGATCCAGAAAATATCAAGAAGATTCCCCCAGAAAAATATATTTCTAAGAACTTCATTTCTCTCGATGATAGATTTTCTCAAAAGAACACGCGTTCTGAAATAGAGAACCGAACGCTTTGACATATATTGACGATAATCTTCCAAGAATTTCTTTGAAAAGCTGTAACTTAAACCGAGACTGACATTTTTATGATCGCTAGATTTTTTAATCAAGTACCTGTCAGTCATACAGATTTCAATAAACCTCACCCTTGGATTCAAACTCCCCAGTCTTAGCAAAAAATCCCAGTCTTGGTGCCCCCTTAGCGCCGGGTTAAACAATACACGTCTAGCCAACTCTGCCCTGACAACCAGAGTAGATGTTTGCATGCCGCGCCCCCCCTTCATCCTCGAAAAGAGATAGTCGCTGATACTTTCTTCAGGATAAATTCCCACTTCGGGAAAGCACTCAACCAACTTTCCATTTTCAATATTATTGATGGGCGAATATAGAATATCGATGGCAATGTCAGAACAGATGGTACGATAGTCGTTTTCAAGCTTCTCAGGCCCCCATGTATCATCAGAATCAAGAAAAGCAATGTACTGTCCTTTTGCAGCCTCTATGCCAAAATTTCTAGCAGCAGCACCACCCTCATTTTTGGGGAGCCTAACAAGCGCCACCCTTTCGTCAGCAAAATCATTCACATGTCCCTGAATGGCGCTGAAAACCTCCATATCAGAGGCATCATCGACCACTATGACCTCAAACTCAGTGAAGGATTGCGCAAGCACTGTTCTGATTGTCCGAATCAAAACAGCATTTCGATTATAATTCGGAATAACCACCGAAAAAAAAGGATTAACTGATTTAGTTATTGACACTTCTGTTCACCCCAAGGCTTCTCTTCCAAGAAGAAATTTTTCACCCGACCAGGATAACCATAGCAAGGATATTGACTCCAGGTCAGGAGCTGGTACCGAAGTTTTACTTGAGACCAGATCATCACATAACCTCAATTTCACAAAACAACGCCCGACGGCCGCAGAAATAGCCTCATCAAAAAAATGATATGTAACGCTCGATATGCCATAGTTTCACCTCCAGCGTTCAAACTTTTCAGCAGCGTTGAAAAATCATTCAACTCAGATACTAAGCGATCATTACATTCCAGTTGAAACACCTATAGACAGCAGACAGATAAATAATTTTATGCTAAATAGCTACGGGCACCTCAATTAGATAGCAGCTTGCTTTGTGACAGAGCCTAATAGAGAGCTGGGTATCCTGAAATTCTTTATGGCTAGTTTTAATACAAACAATCATTTGTTGATGATTAATATAAGAAATCATGTTTGCGCAACCTTTGAACAAGCAGCAACATTGCCTTGAACAGTACCCATGGGGTATTTATGGCCAAGGCCATTGCACTCAAATAGTGCCCTGAAACCATTTCATCTTTGAATCCAGCATATTGGTCAATATATTTCATGTTATTCAATCTGACCATTAACCAGAATTTCTGGGGTAGCGACAAAGACCTCCACCAGACAGACTTTATCATTTGTGTGGATTTGAGACGATGGCTGATATTATTTTGACTAGCATGTGAAATATTACCTTTCTCAGGCTGAGTATATAAATATCCAATTGATGATAGTCGCTTGGTAACAGCGCCGGAAAGCATCATCGTAAGATGAAAATGGACGTCTTCGCCTTGCCGCAAGGCTGGGCTATAACCAATCCCCTTTTCCAACAAGAAAGATCTTCTGATAAACGGCTTTAGTATGCCATACGCTGGATTAACGATACCCGAGCAGCCTCGAATCATTTCTGTTATAGATATGATCAATGGCTTATCTCTCCAGCCCGGCCAATAAGGAAGAAATAAGGACTCCAGACTCGATGTCACACTAGCGATATTGTCAAAAAGAACATCACATGGAGCAGACTGAACCGCACTTAATAAATGCTGTAATCTACTTGAGGTGAAGCGATCATCTACGTCCAGCACAGCGATCCACTGGCCTATGGCATTCTGAATTCCAAAATTTCTTGCGACTGATGGGCCTCCATTTTCCTGCAACTGAAACACCCTTATGCGATGATCACTCTCAGCCAACCTAAGGGCAAAATCATAAGTACCATCATCCGAAGCATCATCAATGATGATCGCCTCCCAGTCGGGCATAGTTTGGGCTTGAAGACTGCCAATGGCTCTATCCAAGGTTTCTTCGGCACGATAGGCAGCGATAATGACCGAGACAGTAACCATGCTCACTTCTCAGCAAGTGCTGCGGCTATAAATTCCCTTGACTCTTTGCGCAGGATTTCAAGTCGCTTTGAGACAACATCATAATCAATAAGCTGATCGGGGACCTCGTCAACTGTGTAAACCATACGATCCTCAATCCCAAGCTTCTTGAGCAGACTAGATATTCTGTAGTTACCCCTAGTTTTATTCATGACACAAACAAATTGCTTCCTGAAAATTATTGAAAAGACCGTACCATGAAATGATGTTGTGACAACAAAATTTGCAGTCTTAAACAAGTGCAAGAACGCCCCTGGAGAAGCGGCTGCATAGGGGTTTAACAAATCCTTTCGCTCCACACTCGGAATAAGCTCGATATTGTAGGAAATATTTTCTTTTTCCATTATTTTTTTAGAATACAGGGTGATATTGGCATCCCGCTTAACCTGATAGACAAGTAAAAACCCAGAATCCCGAGTACGCTCTGTGATGCCTTCGAAGGCCACTGGATCAACCAGCAATGTGGGGTCAAGGACGGTAAAAACCGTAGTATCCACGAGAGGTTGAATTTGGTCGCGCAGCAAATCCTCTCGAACACTGATGGCAGAGAATTTCTCCAAAAATTGTTTCTCAGCGGCGTAATCAACACCCCCTCCCTCATGAGACACTTCTGTACTGGCTGCGTATGAAATCAATCTTGACTCAGCAGGCCTGTCAAATACCCCAAGAAACGTCATATCACCTCTGGTAATACGAAAATTCCAGATTTGATCGCTACCTAATATATAAGCATCGTAACGATTACCTGCAAATGCATCTGCTTGCAACCCACGTGAAAGCTCCAATTTTCTTGATATAAAATGACTAAAGCGCTTTTGTCGTAATATTCGTGAAGGCAGCCATGGAAATTGACCGAAGCGTTTCAACAAAGATTTGTAAGTCTTGAAAGACTTATACGGGGCCAAAAGATAATCCGGCCGGTAGTCAATTATTTCGACATGGTGCCCAAGCGACTTCAGGTGTTCTTGCAGGGCATATGCCTGAAGAACAGCTCCATAATTGTGTGCACAGTGAAAAGTTAGAACTCCAATTTTCATTTCAAGACTCTCTTGATAGCCTTAATGGCGTTATCCCCCAAAAAATCCTTCACAACCTCTTTGGTTTTAACTTTCTTACTGGCATCAACGATTTTCATCATTTCTTCCAGCGCTTTGCTTTCGTCATCGCTATTGGTGAATACCTCAAACACCATTGGGCGTTCGGTGACTTTCGGGATCAGAAAGCGCTCATATACTTGCTCGAACTGCTCTTTGCTACTGGCTGAGAAATACTCAAAACCGAGTGCCTCAACATAGGCCTTAACCAAGACGGGCGAACGGTTCCCGAAATGCCCAGTTGCGGCCATGAACTCTTCGGCATCATCGCCAAAACGTGCAGCATGGTGCCCGTAGTTCTTAAACTCGGTACCCTTTCCGTTATTGACCAGTAGAATACGCAGATTAGGAGTGACATGACGATTGCCAATAGCATTCATATCATAGAAGAAGGCCAAATCCCCCAAAACGAGATAATACAGCTTCTGCCGGTTAAATAAGGATGCACCAAGTATTGTGGAAAGTGCACCATCAATACCAAAGCCACCAGTGTTCGATGCTGCAGTCACAGACGTGGGCAATTCGTAATAATTCCACGCCCGCAGGCTATTAAGGATACCGAAGTGTATAGTTGCATCCTCAGGAATGCGATGCGCCATGCGTGAGGACAGCCAAATATTGGAGAGCGGAATTTCTGGTATTTTTTCACGAAGCTCGGTCAATCGCTGATGACAGATTTGCAGATAAGTAGCTTTTTCGAGGACTGCATTTTTCGCATAGTAATTAAAGAAGTCGCGCTCTTTCATCTCGAACACATGACATAGCTTGCGGAAAGGGTCACGTAGCTCACCATCCTCACTGACGCGCCACATTTGCTTACCGGACATGCTCTTTGTAGGATAATCGCCAGATACTTCGCCAATTAAAATAAAAACATCAGATTTAAAAGATGTATTGTCCGCGTATTGCTGCGATGCGGCCAATGCGAATTGCACGCGATACTTCCCTTTATAGGCACTGGTATGGTCGCAAAATACCACGGCATCATTGGTTGCACAGAATTTATCCAGCGCCTCCGTATCTTGATGGCTCCAAGTCTTGTGTGCGCCCACAAATACGGACACCTTGCCTTTCAATTCTGGAAGTTTATCGCCATAGGTGAACAGCTGGATGACACGAACAAATGGTAGCTCTTTGATATCGAAGTTCCTGTCATAGGTGGTAGGCAGGTTGATATGTACCGGTCCACCGCCACGATGCTTGAGCGCCAGCAATGCTTTGTTAACCTTGATTTCACAATCCCAAAAATCATCGGCGTCCTTGACGATGGGCAACGCCACACTATAGTTCGCCACATCATGGGGTTTGTTGCTACGGTCAGTGACTTGCGCAACAAGGTGCCCCACTTTGGATACAGCCTGCGTGGAGGTAACTGCAAGCACTGGCAACTTACGGTAATACGCCTCAGTCAGCCCCGGCAGATAATTTCTTGAGGATGTTGCGCCTGTGCAACTGATGACTACAGGTTCGCCGGACTCAGCCGCAAGGCCGCAAGCAATATAGGCCGCTGATCTCTCATCCACCGACGAGTAAATCTCGAAGAACGGATCACCTTGAATGCTACCGACAAAAGCCACATTCGTAGCTCCCGGGGAAGCAATAATTTTCTTGATCCCGTGTGCTTTCAAGAGCGCAATCAATATTTGGGTTTGCTTTTCATTAGTATAATACTTCTTCATAAATATTCTCGGGTATGAAGTTTGAAGAAATTACCTATTTCAATGAGAACCCACCATCACACACAATGGTCTGACCAACAATGAAATTGGATGCGTCACCGGCCAAGAAAAGTGCCAACTCTGAAACTTCTTCCGGTAGTGCAAACCGTCCTATTGGATTGAGGGCACAAAAATTATTTTCACCTTGTTTAAGGGTGCCAGGCTGCATAGCGGTAGCAATGATTCCTGGCGCAATGCCGTTAACAATAATACCATATGGTGCAAGCTTGACTCCCAAACCCTGTGTTAGGCCAGCAATATCCCATTTGGTCATTCGATAAGGATAAGTAGCGCCAACGAAACCACCTTGCGAGGAAATATTTATCACTTTCCTTGGAAATGCTGAACTTGTAGTCATCCATCGTCTGCAAATAGCTTGAGACAAAAAAAATAGACCCTTATGGTTTATTTTGTAGATGCTGTCCCATATTGCCTCAGGGACATCGGGAAACTGGATGCCATTCACAATGCCAGCATTATTTATCAGAATATCAATATCGCCATTGAGCAACTCCCTGCACTCATCAAGCTTTTTCTCAATAACGGACACATCACCAGCATCCCAATTCAAAGTCTTCAATCGTGAATTTGAAATATCATCAAATGCAGTGAAAAGCTTGCCATCATCACGCCCCGTGATGACAACAGTTGCCCCTTCAGCAACAAACTTCTTTGCGATGGCAAGGCCAATACCCGCGCTACCGCCTGTAACAAGAACCCTCTTTCCTTGTAAAATCTGGCCGTGATTAATGGTCGCTATATTGAATGTGGAATACCCGCCCGTTCGATAAATTTTCACAAGCGACTTCATAATCAGCGGAATTTTTCTTATCAAATTCAAAACCTTCTTAACCATGTGCTTCATAACCGCCTCAGACTCCTGATAACTTCTTCCTGATGGCTATTCGTAGTCTCATCCGCCATGCTATATCTAGTCCCCAGAAATACACACACACGCTGGAAATACCAAGACTCGCAAAAACTACCAAGACTGAATACACCAGCCCCTCCGGAAGCAAGTACGCAATACCAAACGAAACCATGGCGGAAACCAACACCACCGTGAAAATAGCCCCCCCCACCCGACGGAAAAATGCCTCCACCGGCAAACCGACCAAGTAGTTCACAATTAACAACCGGGCTACAAACATCAGCGCATTTACCATAACGGCCACGCCGAACACCATCCATGGCTCCTGCCATACTTTCAATACTAGCCATGAAGCTGGAAAGATTGCCAATTGCATCGCACCCAGCGTTAGCTCATAAAGCCGCACTTTGCCAGACGCACGCGCTGCCGTCATAAGTGGCAAGCTGATCGCAGCAATTAGAGACTCCGCCAGCGCCAAACGCGCGAAAAGCGCAGTGCCCTCAGGCGGACTCTTCAGCCAGAGGGCCAACACAACGTCCATTTCGATAAACAACGGCAAGGCCAGCAACCACATTAGGAAAAAAGTAATTTTCGAACCGGTGAACACCAGCGAATACATCTCCTCCTTATCACCCGCCGCCCAGGATTTGATTATGGGCGGGTATAGACTTGTGTTGAAATTCTGCGAGAACATTGTGGTTTGATTACGTACTTGGAGTGCAATGGCGCGCGCCGCCACCACTGCCGGATTGAACATCTGGTTCAGCAGAATGGTAACGGCATGGCTGCGCACTACCGTAGTCAGCTGGCCGAATAACGTCCAGCCAGTAAAGCCGAGAATTTCCCGCAGCAGCGTCTTGTTCCAGTAAAATACCCGAAATTGGCACTCAGCATAACGGCGCATGCAAATGCCGATGTAGATGGCTGCATTCAGCACCGCCACGGCGAACAGCAGCAGGCCATAAAGTGGTAGTTTGTCACCGGGAAGATGAACTAACAGGTAGGTTACGAACAGCTTAAGCAAAGCCTCCACGATGGAGACATAAGCATATATCTGCATGTCTTCATGGGCGATGATGATGGCCATGAAGGGTGAGGTAAAGATGCTGGCCATGAAAATCAGCACCGAATAGTGATACAACTCCGATACGGCATCCACTCGTGCTGCTGGTATACGCAGGTGTTCCTTTACATACCAAAGGCCTGCAGTTTCCAGCACAAGCAGTGCCAACAAGGCAATGCAAGCATAAAGCACCCAGTTGACAGTGAAAGTTGTGCGGAGCTTTTCTTCATCTTTTGCGCCCAGAGCAAAAGAAAAGTAACGCTGTGTGGCCGATGCCATTGCCAACGGCAAAAATGCCAACAACGCCACAAGACCACCTACTACGCTATAGACACCATAATCCTCAACCCCCAGCGTATTCAACACGACACGTACAGTATAGAGCGACACACCGACAGTCAGCAGCAACCTGCAGTACAGTATAAGAGTATTCTTGGCAATGCGCTTTTGCGTTGACATGGCTAGCTCATATCACTGATGCGATTCATACCATGCCATGCCATAAATCCTCTCATACCTTCGACAAGCGAAGTTTTCGGCTTAAACCAAAAACCTCTCACATTAACACCAATATCCATATAGATGATGCACGCAGCCTGTGACCGCATACGTGAAACACTCTTATAAATTACCTTGCTATGGTTTTCTTTCAAAAAAATAATCGCTCCCAAAAGCCGTTTAGAATCGATGATATCAATGATGAAAAATTTCATGTTGGATTGATAGCGGAGGGTCAATCGGCACCAAACAGGTCACGGCTATAGACTTTGCTAGCCACGTCATCCATATCCGTGGTGGAGCGGTTGGCCACTATCACGTCGCTGAGTTTCTTGAACTCAGCCAAGTCGTTGACTACACGCGACCTATAGAACTCGGCCTCCTTCAATACTGGTTCGTACACAATCACCTCAATACCCTTGGCTTTAATACGCTTCATAATGCCTTGGATGCTGGAGGCACGAAAATTGTCGCTACCAGCCTTCATGATCAAGCGATAAATGCCCACGGTCTTCGGATTTTTACGCACAATCTCTGCGGCAATGAAATCCTTGCGCGTAGTGTTGGAGTCGACAATGGCACGGATCAGATTTTGCGGCACACTGCTGTAATTAGCCAACAACTGCTTGGTATCTTTCGGTAGGCAATAGCCACCGTAGCCAAAACTGGGGTTGTTATAATGGTTACCAACACGTGGGTCCATGCACACGCCTTCGATGATCTGTCGTGTGTCCAAGCTGTTACTGGCTGCATAAGTATCCAACTCGTTGAAGAAGGACACGCGCATGGCAAGGTAGGTGTTGGCAAATAGCTTGATTGCCTCTGCCTCAGTCGCATCTGTGTACAGCACGGGCACATCCTGCTTGATCGCCCCTTTCAGCAGCAAACCCGCAAAGATCTCGGCTCGCGCGCTGCGCTCGCCGACCACGATGCGACTAGGATGCAAGTTGTCATACAGCGCCCTGCCTTCACGTAGGAATTCAGGCGAAAACAGCACATTGTCGGTGCCATACTGCTCACGCACCTTAGAGGTGAACCCAACTGGCACAGTCGACTTGATCACCATCACCGCCGCCGGGTTGATCTTCTTCACATCACAGATCACTGATTCAACGCTGCTGGTATTGAAGTAATTCGTGTCTGGATCGTAGTCGGTAGGTGTGGCGATGATGACGAAGTCCGCGCCTTCGTAGGCCTCGTGAGCATCCAACGTAGCACGAAAGTCAAGCGGCTTTTCAGCGAGAAACTGTTCGATCTCACGGTCTTCGATCGGCGACTTCTTCTGATTGAGCAGCGCGACCTTGTTCGGGTCGATATCCAACGCTACCACCTGATGATGCTGGGCAAGCAGGACGGCATTGGAAAGGCCGACATAGCCAGTCCCTGCAACGGCAATTCTCATTTTGCTATATCCTGCATGAATGTATTTCTCCATTACCTAAAGACGTCGCACACTAAACCCTAACGCCTCCAGCAAACTTTTACCGAATATCGATTTCACATCAATGAATGACATACCCACTTCTGCCTTTCGCCGCAGATCAGCAAGATCAGTCTCTCTTACTACTTGATGCGCAATGAAACCAACAACAGCAGCAAAACTTGACAACTCACTCCAGTCAAACCGCAAATTAATGTCATATCTTCTTGCGCCTCTCAAGCATCAGCCACCGGACCCCATAAAACCACACTCAGACCATAGTCCTGCAATTTATGAGTCATGAATAATGTCCACGACTTTGCTATTTACAGATATCGGCACAGCTTTCCTTGAAGGTCAGCCCCATCACCAGCACAGTAGCCTCCAGCCGCATGGTGCCGGCCGCTTGAGGGTTTGATGTGCAATATACGAGCCCGTCCAGTCATTGATACAACGGGCAGCGAGCATAATGGCCGGGTTGTAGCAGTGGAGACTTTGTGCGTGAGGTAATAGGGATCGACGCTTATGCAATGCCCCCACCAAGCCCGGCCGGAAAGGCAGAACACTCCATTTGGTTCCAGCCGCGTCCAATACCTCCAGAGTATCTATAATCCATCCAGTTGAAGATGATGGCCAACTCACTCATGGGAGCGATGTTGGCATCACGCTGTGTATTCTCGATGTTCTCGGCGGCCTCGGCGACACGAATGCTGGGAGCTCGGTATACTGTGGACTCATAAACCACAATGGCATCAGGCTTGAGATGCAGCGCTATCGCTTTAGTGGCTTTGACTACGGGAGTGAGGTCCGGCTGTTTAATAGGCGTGGGTACTGCCACTACAACCAAATCAGCAATGCCAAGCTGGGCGCTGTCGCTGGTAAACACAAGATGTCGAGTAGCAGCCATCTCACCCGTGAGACCCTGCCCTTCCTGATAGGTAGCCCGTCTAGACTCATTGATGTCAAAACCGACAGTATGGAGCTTACGGCCAAATGCCAGTGGCAAAGGCAGGCTCACATGCTCAAGGCCAACGACTGCTACCGTTTTGGATGAAAGGTCTGACATTGCAATCACGCACCTCAAGCATGAAGCCTATTCAGGCTGCACAAGTGGCGCACTATAGCAAAAAAGTTGAGACCGTTTAGCGTCAACCTCCCCCTGGCGACTGAGTCAATAACACGCAACCACCGCGGCACTAATGTGGCTCAACCCCGATCAACTTCCTGCCAATCCCTGACGCACCAGTCAGGATAGTGCTCCTGCACAAAAGCGTGAAGGTCACGGGCACTGACAGCAAGCAGCAACTCACGTGTCTTGGCCTTGAGCAAGCCATCATCAACACTGACTGCAGACTGAATCATACCTGCCCCGGCCGTGGCATTGGTCAGGCGGTCAATGACAATGAAACTGCCGGTGCCATGGCAATCGCGATAGCTATCAAAGGCCACCGGGGCATTGACCACGATGCGGCAGAGACCGATCTCGTTGAGGCCGAGCCGGCTGGAATCGATGTGCTCCAACGAGTTGATGTCGACACGATGAAGAACGCGCTCGATCCGGCCAAACACAGCCTTGCCGGCCAGTTTGAAGCTGTATTCCTTGCCCACGGTCAGCGGGTTGTCGTTCATCCACACCACATGGGCATCGAAGGCCTGGGAAACCGCCGGGGCCGACTGGTTGCTCCTCACGATCATGTCGCCGCGTGAGATGTCGATCTCGGTTTCCAGGGTCAGGGTCACGGCCTGGCCGACAAAGGCCAGCGGCGCATCGCCCTGGGCGGTGAGCACCTGCTTCACACGGCTCTGGCGGCCGGAGGGCAGCACGGTGACTTCGTCGCCCACCTTCACGCTGCCTGCGGCGATGCTGCCGCAGAAGCCGCGGAAATCCAGGTTGGGGCGGTTCACGTACTGCACCGGGAGGCGGAAGGCATCCAGTGCCACGTCCTGCGAGACCTGCACGGTTTCCAGCAACTGGATCAGGGTCTTGCCCTTGCTCTCTCCATTTTTGTACCAAGGAGTCTTTTCGCTGGCATTCACCACGTTGTCGCCACGCAGGGCAGACAGGGGCACGAAGTGGATGTCCGGAATGTGCAGCTCATTGGCGAACTGGCGATAGTCATCACGAATGCGGTTGAACACCTCTTCGCTGAAATCGACGATATCCATCTTGTTGACGGCGACGATGACATGCTTGATGCCCAAGAGGCTCACGATATAGCTGTGGCGGCGGGTCTGCGTCTGCACGCCATAGCGGGCATCAATGAGGATGATGGCCAGGTTGCTGGTGGAGGCGCCGGTGGCCATGTTGCGCGTGTACTGCTCATGGCCCGGGCAGTCGGCAATGATGAACTTGCGCTTGTCGGTGGAGAAATAGCGATAGGCCACGTCGATGGTGATGCCCTGCTCGCGCTCGGCCTGCAGGCCGTCCACCAGCAGGGCGAGGTCGATTTCCTCGTCCGTGGTGTTGTACTTCTGCGAGTCCTTCTGGATGGCCGCCAGCTGGTCTTCGAAGATCAGCTTGGAGTCATGCAGCAGGCGGCCGATCAGCGTGGACTTGCCGTCGTCCACGTTGCCGCAAGTGATGAAGCGCAGCAGGTCCTTGTTCTCGTGCTGCTTGAGGTAGCCGAGGATGTCGTCGGCGATCAGGTCGGATTGATGGGACATCAGAAATAGCCCTCCATCTTTTTCTTTTCCATGGAGCCCGCCGAGTCGTGGTCGATGACGCGGCCCTGGCGCTCGGAGGTCTTGGTCAGCAGCATTTCCTGGATGACTTCCGGCAGCGTGGCGGCCTTGGACTCCACAGCACCCGTCAGCGGATAGCAGCCCAAGGTACGGAAACGCACCCACTTCCTCTGAATCTGCTTTTTCTCGTCGTCCGAGAGATAGGTGAGGATGCGCTCGTCGTCGATCATGATGAGCGTGCCATCACGCTCGATCACCTCGCGCTCCTCGGCAAAGTACAGCGGCACGATCTCGATGTTTTCCAGGTAGATGTACTGCCAGATATCCAGTTCGGTCCAGTTGGAGAGCGGGAAGACACGGATGCTCTCGCCCTTGTCAATCTTGCTGTTGTAGATGTTCCACAGCTCCGGGCGCTGGTTCTTGGGGTCCCAGCGGTGGTTCTTGTCGCGGAAGGAGTACACGCGCTCCTTGGCACGCGACTTCTCTTCGTCGCGGCGTGCGCCCCCGAAGGCGGCATCGAACTTGTACTTGTTCAGCGCCTGCTTGAGCCCCTCGGTCTTCATCACGTCAGTGTGCTTGGCAGAGCCGGCCGTGAAGGGGTTGATGCCGGCCTTCACGCCCTCTTCGTTGATGTGGACGATGAGGTTCCAGTTGTGCTTTTCCGCCATGTAATTGCGGAAGCGGATCATTTCCTGGAATTTCCAGGTGGTGTCCACATGCATCAGCGGGAAAGGCGGCTTGCCGGGCGCAAAGGCTTTCAGCGCCAGGTGCAGCATGACGGCGGAATCCTTGCCGATGGAGTAGAGCATGACCGGGTTTTCAAACTCGGCCGCGACCTCGCGGATGATGTGGATGGACTCGGCCTCAAGCTGCTTGAGGTGGGTAAGACGATGCTCGGGAATGTCGGCCATGGCGATTGCTGCCACGCGTGCGGCAACGCCGCTCCGGTGGGGACTCTCTGAAGTAACGGGAAAGAATGGCGCGCACTCTAGGCCTTTTGAGGCATTTATGGAAATATAAATTCCCGATAAGACCCATAGGATTATATCTATGCATCGCCTGGCCACCATCCGGGCCACCAACCAGCAGTTGCTGGCCTTCGAGACCACGGCCCGCCTGCTCTCCATGACCCAGGCCGCCCGGGAGCTCAACACCTCGCAGCCCACGGTTTCCATCCAGTTGCGCGAGCTGGCCGAGAACGTGGGGCTGCCGCTCTTCGAGCAGCAGGGCAAGCGCCTGCACCTGACCGAGGCCGGGCAGGAGCTCTACGAGACGGTCCGGGAAATTTTTGCCGGCTGGGCCCGCTTTGAGGGCCGCATCGCCGCCTTGCAGGGCCTGCAGCAAGGCACCCTGCGGCTCGCCGCCGTGACCACGGCCGAGTACCTGCTGCCCCAGTTGCTGGGGCCTTTTTGCGATGCCTATCCGGGGGTGGACGTGGAACTCGCCGTGGAAAACCGGCGCACCATCCTCGAACGGCTGGAGCAGGACCGGGACGACCTGACTGTCATCATGGTGCCGCCGGCGGATGACCGCCTGCGCATCCTGCCGTTCCGGGAGAACCCGCTGGTGGTCATCGCAGCCAGCGGGCATCGCCTGGCCGGGCGCAAGGTCACGCTGAAGCAGTTGCAGAACGAACGCTGGCTCCTGCGCGAACCGGGCTCGGGCGGGCGCCTGATCGTGGAGGCGCATTTCGGGAAAGCCAGCTTCGCACCCACCGTCGCCATGGCGCTGGGCAGCAACGAGGCAATCAAGCAGGCGGTGGCGGGCGGACTGGGTGTGACCATCCTGTCACGACATGCGCTACAGGGCAGCCAGGGACTGGTGGAATTGCAGGTGGCCGGCTTTCCCTTGCCCGGCCAGTTCAGCTTCGTGATGCGAAAAGGACGGCGTCTCTCACCGGCAGCAGATGCCTTCCTGCGATTTGCAGAGGTGCAGATATGAAAGGCGCTGGGTCCCCGCCTTCGCGGGGACGACAGTGAATTTCCAGAGGTTTTGAACAGGGGTTCAATGCCCTAGGTAAGCCGCCCGCACCCGCTCGTCCGCCGCCAGTTCGGCCGCCGTCCCGGACAGGGTGATGCGCCCGGACTCCATGACATAGGCGCGACGAGCCGCCGCCAATGCCAGGCGGGCGTTCTGCTCCACCAGCAGGATGGCCACGCCACTCTGGCTGATGTCGCGGATGATGCTGAAGATTTTTTCCACCATCAGGGGCGCCAGTCCCATGGAAGGCTCGTCCAGCAAGAGGAGCCGTGGCCGGCTCATGAGCGCGCGGCCCATGGCCAGCATCTGCTGCTCGCCACCGGACAGCGTGCCCGCCAGCTGGTGCTCGCGTTCCCGCAGGCGCGGAAACAGGCCGAACGCCTTTTCCAGATCGTCGCGGATGCCGGCCTTGTCATGACGGTGAAAGGCGCCCATGTGCAGGTTTTCAGTCACGGTGAGCCGGCCGAAGATGCCCCGCCCTTCCGGCACCAGCGCCAGCCCATGACGCACGCGCTCATGGGCCGGCAAAGTCAGCAAATCCCTGCCGTCATAGAGGATGCGCCCGGTCGCTGGTGCGAGCAGGCCGCCCAGCGTGTTCAGCGTGGTGGTCTTGCCCGCCCCGTTGGCGCCGATCAGGGTGACCAGTTCGCCCTCTTCCACCGTGAGGCTGATGCCCTTCACGGCCTGGATGCCGCCATAGGCAATGCCGAGGTTTTCCAGCTCCAGCAGGCTCATGCCGCACCGCTCCCGAGATAGGCTTCGATCACGCGCGGATCGTTCTGTACTTCCGCCGGCACGCCCTCGGCAATCTTCTGGCCAAAATCCAGCACGGCCACGCGGTCGCACAGCCCCATCACCAGCTTCACGTCATGCTCGATCAGGAGCACGGTGATGCCGTCGGCACGGATGCGCAGGATCAGGTCGCGCAGGCCCGCCGTTTCCGTGGGATTCATGCCGGCGGCCGGCTCGTCCAGCGCCAGCAGGCGGGGCCGCGTCGCCAGCGCGCGGGCAATCTCCAGCCGGCGCTGGTCGCCATAGGAAAGCTCCTTGGCCAAACGCTGGGCCGAAGCCGCAATGCCAACATAATCCAGCCACTGAAGCGCGTGACGCCGGATGGCCGCCTCCTCGGCACGGGCAAAACGGTGCCGCAAAATCGCTCCCAGCACGCCGGTGCGGGCATGGCCATGCTGGGCGACCATCACGTTTTCCAGCGCCGTCATGTGCTGGAACAGCCGGATGTTCTGGAAGGTGCGCGCAATGCCGCGCTTCACGATGAGGTGCGGCTTGAGGCGCAGGGGCAGGACCTCCCCCGCCAACACCCGCTCTCCCGCTTCCGCCTGATAGAGCCCCGTGATCACGTTGAACAGCGTGGTCTTGCCCGCGCCATTGGGGCCGATCAGGCCGTAGACACAGCCATCGGGAATCGTGAGGCTGACATCGCTCAGGGCTTTCAGGCCGCCGAAACGCTTTTCGATATTCGTCAACCGGAGCAGGTCAGCCATGGCCTTCCTCCAGCTCCTCACGACGGCGCTGCGAGGGCCAGAGCCCGGCGGGGCGGAAGAGCATGACCACGATCAGCGCCAGTCCGAAGAGCAGCATGCGCAGGTTTTCCGGGTCCACCACCATGCGGCCGAACAGCTCGCGCTGCAGCGGATTGATGATCTCGCGCAGGAACTCCGGTGTGATGGTGAGCAGAAAGGCCCCCAGCAACACCCCGGCGATATTGCCCATGCCGCCCAGCACCACCATGCAGACCACCATGATGGACTCCATCAGCGTGAAGGACTCCGGGCTGACAAAGCCCTGGAAGGACGCAAACAACCCGCCCGCCACACCGCCAAAACTCGCGCCCATGGCAAAGGCCAGCAACTTCACATTGCGCGTGTTGATGCCCATGGCCTGCGCCGCGACTTCATCCTCGCGTATCGCCACCCAGGCCCGGCCGATGCGGGAATTCTCCAGGCGCATGCAGATGAAGATGGTGAGCAGGGCCAGCGCCAGAAAAAGGTAGTAATAGGCATAGTCCCCGCTGAAACGGGTACCAAAAAGCGTGAAGCCGCTTTCCAGCCGGTAGCCGAACAGGGTGACGCCATCAATCATGTTGATGCCCTGGGGGCCGTTGGTGAGGTTCACCGGCCGGTCCAGGTTGTTGAGGAAAAGGCGCACGATCTCGCCGAAGCCCAGCGTCACGATGGCGAGGTAATCCCCGCGCAGGCGCAGCGTCGGCGCACCCAGCGTCGCCCCCGCCACGCAGGCAAGCAAAGCGCCCATGGGCAGGATGAGCCAGGCGGCCATGTGGATGTCGAAATGCGGGGACGCGAGGATGGCAAAGAGATAGGCCCCCACGGCATAGAAGGCGATGTAGCCGAGGTCCAGGAGGCCCGCGTAACCGACCACGATGTTGAGCCCCAGTGCCAGCATGGCGTAGAGCAACACGAAATCCAGCACCCGCACCCAGGAATTGCCGAAGCCCGCCCCGATCACGAAGGGCGCCAGCAACAGGGCCAGCGCCATCGCCACATACGAGGCCCAGACTTTCGCGGGGATGCGGCCGGCCATGTCAGGGACGCTCCGCCACGCGCTCGCCCATGATGCCGGAGGGCCGGAACACGAGGACGAGGATGAGCACCATGAAGGCAAAGACATCCTGGTACTGGCTGCCGAAGACGCCACCCGTGAAGTCCCCGATATAACCCGCACCCAGCGACTCGATGATGCCCAGCAGCAAGCCGCCGATCACCGCCCCGGTCAGGTTGCCGATGCCGCCCAGCACGGCGGCGGAAAACGCCTTCAGGCCCAGCATGAAACCCATGTAGGCATGCGCCTGCCCGTAGTTCGCCGCCACCATCACCCCCGCCACGGCCCCCAGGCAGGAGCCGATGACGAAGGTCATGGAAATCACGTGGTTGATGTTCACACCCATGAGCTGCGCGACCTGCGGGCTCTGCGCCGTCGCGCGCATGGCCCGGCCCAGCTTGCTGCGGTTCACCAGCAGGAGCAGCCCCGCCATGATGCCGGCGGCAAGCACGATGATGAGGATTTGCAGTGACGTGATGGAGGCGCCGAGAAAACGGTGCGGCTCCGCCGGCAGCACGGCCGGAAAGGCCACGTACTGGCGCCCCCAGATGATCATGGCCAGGTTCTGCAGCACGATGGAAACACCGATGGCCGTGATCAGGGGCGCCAGGCGCGGTGCCCCGCGGAGCGGCCGGTAAGCCATGCGCTCCACCGTAAAGCCCAGCGCCGCGCAAACAGGAATGGCCATCAGCAGGCTCAGGGCCACCAGCACCAGCCCCGGCAGGTCCACGCCACTGCCGATCAGCACATGCAGGCAGGAAATCGTGATCATGGCGCCGATCATCACGATCTCGCCGTGCGCGAAATTGATCAGCCCCAGGATGCCGTACACCATGGTGTAGCCCAGCGCGATCAGGGCATAGATGCTGCCCACGATGAGACCGTTGATGAGCTGCTGAACCAGAATATCCAAACGACTGTCCCGGTGAAGGTGGCAGGAGGCGGGGGCAAGGCCGCAGGCTAACAGGGCGTCTGCCGGGCCGGGCAAAGGTTACGCAGGATTCATGCCGGACTCAACGGCAGGCGGCACGGCCCGGGCGCGAGAAACGCAAACGAAAAAGCCGGCCTGCACAACGCAGGCCGGCCTTCGGAAGAGATCAGGAGGCCGGAGCCGGGGGAGCCGTACCACCGATGGTCTTCAGGAACTGCCATTTGCCATCCTGCACGCGGTACAGCGTGATGAAGCCGCCCTTGAGGTCGCCCTTTTCATCAAAGGCGATACGGGCCGTCACGCCATCGTGCGCCGTCTTCTGCATCTCCGGCAGGTACTTGGCGGACTCGATGGAACCGGCACGTTGCATGGCAGCGGCCACCACCATCACCGCGTCGTAGCAGTACGGGGCGTACAACTGGATCACGCCGTATTTGCTTTCGAATTTCTGGCGGAATTCCGCGCCATGCGGCATGGAGTCCAGCGGCACGCCCGGCAGCGATGCTGTCACACCCTCCGCCGACGGCCCGGCCAGCTTCATGAACTCAGCCGTGTGGATGCCATCACCACCCAGGAATTGTGCGTTAAGACCCAGCGTCTTCATCTGCTTGACCATGGGCGCACCCTGCCCGTCCATGCCGCCGTAGAACAGCAGGTCCGGCTTCATGCCCTTGATGCGGGTCAGGATGGCCGTGAAATCCGAGGCCTTGTCGTTGGTGTACTCACGCACGATCACCTTGCCGCCCGCCGCCAGCACGGCCTTCTCGAACTCATCCGCCAGCCCCTGCCCGTAGGCGGTGCGGTCGTCGATGATGGCGACCTGCTTCGCGCCCATTTCCTGCACGGCGAAAGCCCCCAGCACGCTGCCCTGCTGCGTGTCGTTGGCCATCACGCGGAAGGCGCCCTTGTAGCCCTGCTGCGTGTACTTGGGATTGGTGGCCGAGGGCGACACCTGCACGATGCCGGCATCGTTGTAGACGCGCGACGAAGGAATCGTGGTGCCGGAATTGAGATGGCCGATGATCACGTTCACGCCGTCATCCACGAACTTCTTGGCCACCGTGGTGGCCACGCGCGCATCCGCTTGGTCGTCCTCGGAACGCAGCTCGAAATGCACCTTCTGCCCACCCACCTCGAAACCCTGGGCATTCAGCTCGTCGATGGCCAGGCGCACGCCATTTTCGTTGTCCTTGCCCAGATGGGCCTGCGGACCGGTGAGCGGAGCCGCATGGCCGATCTTCACCCGCAGCACGCCATCCGCGGCGGCACCGGCTTCCTTCTCCGGCTTGCTGCAGGCGGAGAGGCCAACGGCGGCCGCCAGCACGGCCAGCGACATCATCTTGTTCAGGTGCATCATGTTCATGTGCCTCATGGAGGTTCCCTGTGCATGCCCACAAAGCCCGGATTATTGCCCGCGCGGGCATGCCACGGGAAGCACGGGCCTGTGAATGCCCGCCTGACGCCGGGAGCATCGCCCGCTACACTAGCCGCCCCTTGTGCACCACGGCCGAACCCCGCCCATGACCACCCTGTCGCCCACGCTGGACCTGACCATCGCGCTGATGCGCGAGCCCTCCGTCACGCCTTTCGATGCCAACTGCCAGACCCTCATGATTGAGCGCCTGGAAAAAATCGGCTTCCGCGTGGAAAGGCTGCGTTTCGGCGACGTGGACAACTTCTGGGCCCGACGCGGCGACAGCGGTCCGGTGCTCGCCTTTGCCGGCCACACCGACGTGGTGCCGACCGGCCCGGTCGAACACTGGGCCGTAGAGCCCTTCGCCCCGGAAATCCGCGACGGCATGCTGATCGGCCGCGGCGCTGCCGACATGAAAGGCTCGCTCGCCGCCATGGTGGTGGCCTGCGAGCGCTTCGTGGCAAAGCATCCCGACCATCAGGGTTCCATCGCCTTCCTCATCACCAGCGATGAAGAAGGCGTGGCCGTGAACGGCACCGTGAAGGTCGTGGAACACCTGGAACAACGTGGCGAGAAAATGACCTGGGCGCTGGTGGGCGAACCCTCCTCCAGCAAGCGGCTGGGCGATGTCATCAAGAATGGCCGCCGGGGCTCCCTGAACGGCGTGCTCACCGTGCTGGGCACGCAGGGCCACGTCGCCTATCCGCAACTGGCCGACAACCCCATCCACCGCGCCGCCCCCGCGCTCGCGGAACTCGCCGCCGAAACCTGGGATCACGGCAACGAATTCTTCCCCGCCACCAGCTTCCAGATTTCCAACATCAACGCCGGCACGGGTGCCAACAACGTGATCCCCGGCGAGATGAAAGTGGTCTTCAATTTCCGCTTCTCCACGGAAGTCACCGAGCAGCAGTTGCGCGAACGCACCGAGGCCATCCTGAACCGGCACGGCCTGCGCTACCGGCTGGACTGGAGCCTTTCCGGCCACCCCTTCCTCACCGCCCGGGGCGAACTGGTGGCCGCTGCCCAGGAAAGCATCCGTGCCATTTGCGGCATCGACCCCGAACTCTCCACCTCCGGCGGCACTTCCGACGGCCGCTTCATCGCCCCCACCGGCGCACAGGTGCTGGAACTAGGACCGCTCAACGCCACCATCCACAAGGTGAACGAAGAAGTCAGCGTGGCCGACCTGGATACGCTGACCGACGTTTACGAAGGCATCCTGCAACGGCTGCTGGCCTGAGGCCATCGCACCATCATGACACTGCGCTGCCCGCTCTGCCGCGAGACACTGGCCCTCACGGAAAAAACCGCCTGCTGCCCGCAGGGCCACAGTTTTGACCGTGCCCGCGAAGGCTATTTCAACCTGCTCCCGGTGCAGAAAAAGAACAGCCTGGACCCCGGTGACGATGCCGACATGGTCGCCGCCAGGCATGCTTTTCTGGAGGCCGGCTTTTACGCACCGCTGCGCGACACCCTGATAGGGCTGATCGCTCCTCTTCAAGCCCAACACCTGCTGGACAACGGCTGTGGCGAAGGCTGGTACACCACCGCCATCGCCATGCTGGCCAACACCAGCACCGCTTTCGACATCAGCAAGAGCGCCGTGCGCCGCGCCGCCAAGGGCCGCCCCAGCACGACCTGGCTCGTGGCCAGCAGCAACGACATTCCGCTACCGGATGCCTGCGTGGATGTGATGACGGCCATCTTCAGCCCGGTCAATGCCACGGAAGCGGCACGAGTCATGAAGCCAGGCGCGCGGCTCCTGATAGCGGCCCCCGGCGAGCGGCATCTGTGGGAACTGCGCGATGCGCTTTATCCCGAAGTCCGTCCACACCAGGCCGGAAAATGGGAAGAAGAACTGTCACCCCATTTCCAGTTTCATGCGGAAACCCGCGTGCAATTCCCCCTGGAACTGACGGACAACACCCGCCTGCAACAGCTCCTGAAAATGACCCCGCATTACTGGCGCGCCTCCCGCGAACGCCGCAATGCCGTCGAGCAACTACCGGCCTTTTCCACGCAGGCAGATTTCCGCCTGCTTGGCTTCCGCAAGACCTGATTACTTCTGCTTACGTCCCTTCACAAAACGACAAAACCGTAACCGACCAATGGCAGATCATCGCCCCGGCAGACTTCTACGCTTTTCTTCGCAGCCATCAGGCGCAACCTCCCATGCTTGTCGAAAATAGAAGAGGCCCTGAGATGAACAGCCAAACCATTGCAGAAAGAATTACAGGCCTGCCAGGCACCTGGAAAGACACGCCCCTTTGCACGCAACTGGCAGGACTGCTGCAGGAGACGTCACAGGTTGATGCAGACAATGATGGCGAGAGCCAAGAGATGATTCCGGAGATGAACGGGCAACCACAAAAGCCCGCGACATTCCGGCACTCGGAGCGCTGAGCAGAGAGGCTCAGCCGGGAAGAATGGCGCCCTGGAGACGATTTGAACGTCCGACCTGCCCCTTAGGAGGGGGCTGCTCTATCCAGCTGAGCTACCAGGGCACGGCCGCGGATTCTCGCTGGCTGACGGCATCGGGGCAAGTTTTTTGGTTATGAAGGGACTGAAAACAAAAAGGCCCGGATATTTCCGGGCCTTTTTGCGTGATCACACACTCAGTTGAAAAGCGCTTCGCTCGACAGGCCTTGCCCTTCCAGCAACTCACGCAAACGGCGCAGGCCGTCCACCTGTATCTGCCGGACACGCTCACGCGTCAGGCCTATCTCCTCACCGACTTCCTCCAGCGTGGCAACCTCATGGCCACGCAAGCCAAAGCGGCGGGCCAGCACCTCGCGCTGTTTGTCGGGCAGGGTATCCAGCCAATGATCCAGATTGACCCGGATGTCCTCGTCCTGCACCTGGTCGGCAGGGTCCACTGCATTGCTGTCTGCCAGGATTTCTCCCAGCGTTTTCTCGGAGTCCCCGGCAAGTGGGGCATCAATCGAACTGACACGCTCGTTCAACCCCAGCATGCGCTGCACATCCTCCACCGGACGGTCCAGCAGCCGCGCGATCTCGTCGGCACTGGGCTCGTGATCCAGCTTGTGGCTCAGTTCACGTGCAGCACGCAGGTAAACGTTCAGTTCCTTGACCACATGAATGGGCAGGCGCACGGTGCGCGTCTGGTTCATGAGGGCACGCTCCATGGTCTGGCGTATCCACCATGTCGCGTAAGTAGAGAAGCGGAACCCACGCTCGGGATCGAACTTCTCCACGGCATGGATGAGGCCAAGATTACCCTCCTCTATGAGGTCCAGAAGCGACAGGCCCCTGTTGAGGTAGCGGCGGGAAATCTTCACGACCAGGCGGAGATTGCTTTCGATCATGCGCTTGCGGGCACTTTCAATGCCCTGTCGCGCACGACGCGCATAGAAAACCTCTTCCTCCGCTGTCAGCAGTGGAGAGAAGCCGATTTCGTTGAGATAAAGTTGAGTGGCATCCAGTGTGGATTGCAGTGTGCTGACGCGACTGCGACCGGACTTGGAAGCGGCCCGGGAGGCCGCTGCGGAATTACTGCGATCCTGCTTGCTGTCCATGATCCATCCCTCGTGCTGGTCCTTGCCTGGTCAGCGCGACGTGCCAAGGCACGTTTTCCCCGTTTTGCCTCTGGACCTAACGTGCGGGAAGAAACCGCATGGGGTCCACAGGTTTGCCGCGTTCACGGATCTCGAAGTGCAGCTTGTCACGATCCGTGCCACTGGCGCCCATTTCGGCAATCGCCTGACCAAGCTTTACGCGCTCACCCTCTTTGACCAGAAACTGGTCATTGTGGGCATACGCACTGATGTAATTATCATCATGCCGAATAATGAGCAGCTTGCCGTATCCCACCAGTCCCGCGCCCGCATAGACGACAGTACCAGCAGCGGCAGCCGAGACAGAATCTCCCCGCTTTCCGGCGATGTCCAGTCCCTTTCCTGTAACCCCACTGCTACCAAAATCACCCAGAACCACACCTTTTGCAGGCCAACCCCAAGCTAATGAAGTACTTGCAGATGGGACGGCAGTTACAGAAGGAGACACAACAGGGACAGGAGCCGGCTTTTTTTCGACGAACGTCTTGTTTTCCGTCGGAGCTGGCCGGTCAACCGCTGGCTTTGCCACTTTTGCCGGTGCAGGTGCTACGGCTTTGGGAGGGGAAACAACCGTATTTGCAGTGTTGGAGGCAACGGCGGGGCCGCTCAAACGCAGTCGCTGCCCCGGCCGGATCAGGAAATCCGGCCCCAAGCCGTTGATACGGGCAAGCTCGCGATAATCCCGGTCATACCGGAGTGCGATGGAGTAGAGGGTGTCGCCAGCAACAACCGTATGAGTGTCAGCACTCTGCCCGGTAAGTGAGCGCTCCACCACCATGGGCGGTGGGCGATTGGCACAGGCCACGAGCAGCAGGGCTGGCAACAACAGGAACAGCCAGCGACAACGCCTCACTCAAAGCACCCCGCCCAGCATGGGTACGAAGCGGACTTTCTCCAGCATGCGGGTTTCATGGCTGTCGCCGCGGCGGGTGATCAGCAGAAGGTCCTGAACCTCGCCCCCTCCCACGGGAATGATGAGGCGCCCCCCGTCGGCCAGTTGCGCAATCAGCGCCTTGGGTACGCCAAGGGGAGCCGCCGTGGCAATGATCCCGTCAAAGCCGGCCTCTTCGGGCCAGCCCATGCCGCCATCGGTATGGCGCAGGCGGACATTGTGCAACTTGAGCAGGGAAAGGCGGGTGCGGGCCTTGTCCTGCAGGGCCCGTATGCGTTCGACAGAGAATACGCGGCCGACCAGCTGTGCCAGCACCGCCGTCTGGAACCCGGAACCGGTGCCGATCTCCAGCACTTTCTGCAAAGGGCCGTCTGCCAACAGCGCCTCCGTCATGCGCGCCACGATATAGGGCTGTGACAGTGTCTGGCCATGGCCTATGGGCAGGGCCGTATCTTCGTAGGCACGATGAGCCAGTGCCTCGTCCAGGAAGATGTGACGGGGTGTGCGCCGCATCACGTCGATGACGCTGAGGTTGCTAATGCCCTGCTCCATCAGGCGGTTGACCATGCGCTCGCGGGTACGCGACGAGGTCATGCCGGAGCCGAGAAGGTCAGTCGGTGTCATGAGTCGGTTCAATACGGAGGTTCTTCACGATAAGACAAACGTCATACCCGAATTCGGGCGACGCTCCCAGTTCATTTTTCGCCGGCTGCTACAAATCCTTGAGCCAGCGCGATACATCGTTCAGCGCATCGTGGCGCGTGAGATCGGTCAGCAATGGCGTCACGCTCACATAGCCCTCGTGTACGGCATGGAAATCCGTTCCCTGTCCGGCATCCGCCGGGTCGCCGGCAATCCCAATCCAGTAGGTCTTGCGGCCGCGCGGGTCTTCCAGTTCCAGCACATCACGGGCACGGTTGCGATGGCCAAGCCGTGTCACCTGAAAGCCACGGATGTCCTCAAGCGGCATGTCGGGCACGTTCACGTTGAGGATGGTGCGATGCGGCAGACGCAAACGGCTCCAGCCCTGGATCAGGCGTACCACCATGGCCGCCGCCGGACGATAGGACTCCACGCCATAGCCACGCGCATGTGCCCCCGCCAGCGAGACCGCGATACCGGTCTTGCCGAGAAAGCGCCCTTCCAGCGCGGCGGCAACCGTACCGGAATACAGTGTGTCATCGCCGAGATTGGCACCCGTGTTGATGCCGGAAACGACGATATCCGGCTCGAAATCGAGAAAACCGTTCAGGGCAAGATGCACGCAATCCGCCGGGGTGCCATTCACTGCCCAAAAACCGTTGGCCTGTCGCACCGGGCGCAAGGGGCGGTCCAGCGTGAGCGCGCTCGAGAAAGCGCTACGCTCGCTGTCAGGCGCCACTACGGTAACCTCACCGATACCGGCCAGTGCCTCGGCCAAGGCCACAATGCCCGGTGATTGCACGCCATCATCATTGCTGACCAGAAATTTTCTCATCACGCTCGCACAGCTGTTCAAGATTCATTCAACCGGAATACTGCCCGCATCGCTGTCCCGCAGTTGCACCAGCTCACGCAGCACGCTGGTGGCAAACGCACCGGATGGCAAGGCAAAAGACAGCTCCAGACTGTCGTCATCCCCCCACCTCCAGGACAAATCTGCCACACGCAAACGCAGGGCACGGCGCTGGGCATCAACACCAAACTTCACCAATGCCGGCAGCATATCGCCCGCTTCTGCAGCAATGCCCTCTTCAAGCACCAGCACCTCATCACTCACTACAGGCACGCCCTTGCCATAGAAAGGGCCCGTTGGGTGCAGTTCCTGTTTCTGCAGGCGAGCGGGAATCTCCACATCCCCCGGTTCCGGCCGGAAAAAGCTGCCGCGCCCGTCCAGCATGAGCACATCTCCCGGCAGCGCCTGATTCCAGCTTTGCCCGGCAATGCGCTCACCAAGTACGCGGTTGAAAAGAGCAGAGCGCACGGAGGACAGGGCAAGGCTGTCACGATGACCGAGCTTGCGCCGCGGCCTGCCTGCCAGCAGTTGTTCACCAGCAGCCAGATTGGCATTGCTGTGCCCAAAACGCTGCGGGCCGATGTAGTTGGGTACGCCCGAGACAGAGATGGCCTGCAACCGCTGTTCGATCATGGCTCTGTCGCCCGCCACCTCACGCAGCGTGATCACGAAACGGTTGCCCTGATGCGCGCCACGGCGGAGCTTGCGGGAATTCCAGGTCTGGGCCAGCAACCTGATGTCATCACTCCATACGGCGGCAAGATCGGGCAATTGCCGATGAGGAAGATGAATGCTGAACCATTGCGTGGTGACGGCACGCCTGTCCTTGAGACCGGCATGGCTCACGGCATCCTCACGCACCCCGGCCGCCTCGGCGAGACGCGCTGCCACCCAGGCCGTGTTCTGGTTGCGCTTGCGAACCTGCAGGAAGAGATGCTCGCCTTCACCATCCGGGACGAATCCAGCGATCTCATCCACCTGAAAATCTTCCGGCACCTCCCGCAGCGTGCCCAGAGCCACGGGGCCGCCATGGACAAAGGGTTGTGCCTCCAGCAGCCAGGGGGACCAGTCCATCATCTTGCCTTGTTCAAAAAATTGCGGCTGAAACCATTCCAGCAGCGCCTTGTCCATGCATCCGGTTCAGGCCGATAGGACGACAGCGAACACTGGAACTGCTTCAACCGCACACCATAATCACGGTCATCACACGGGGATCAGCATCACCACTGCATGTGCCTCGATGCCTTCGCGTCTTCCGACAAAACCCAGCTTCTCGGTGGTGGTTGCCTTCACGCTCACGCGTTCCACCGGAATTCCCAAGTCTTCCGCCACGCACTCACGCATGCTCAGGACATGCGGTGCAAGCTTGGGGCGCTCGGCAAGCACGGTGATGTCGGCATTGCCCACCTCATAACCACGTGCACGGGCAAGCCCCACCACATGGCGCAGCAGCACCCGGCTGTCCGCGCCACGATAAGCCGCATCCGTGTCCGGAAAATGCTGGCCGATATCGCCGAGTGCGAGCGCACCCAATATCGCATCGGAGAGGGCATGCAGCACCACATCGCCGTCAGAGTGCGCGATCAAGCCCTGATCATGCGGGACACGTACACCGCCCAGCATGACATGGTCGCCATCGCCAAAACGGTGGACATCAATGCCATGGCCGATACGGGGAAAAAGCGTTGTCACAGGCCGGCCTCCGCTTGCAGTTGCAGGAATGCCTCTGCGAGCTTCAAGTCTTCGGGATAGGTGATTTTCAGGTTGTCGCGGGCACCATCGACCAGCAACGGACTCTCCCCAAACAGTTCCACCGCCTGAGCCTCATCCGTAACGACGCATGAGCGCTCGCGTGCCGCCAGCAAGGCAGCCCGCAAAAGCCCGAAGCGGAATACTTGTGGAGTAAGGGCATGCCACAGGTCACCACGCGGCACAGTCTCCAGCACACAGTCGCCAGCGCCACGCTTCATGGTGTCACGTACACGATTGGCAAGGAGGCCACCCACCGCACTGACCTGCACCGTCTGCAAAAGCAGTTCGATGTCAGCCAGACGCACACAGGGCCGGGCGACATCATGCACCAGCACCCAGTCATCATCGGCAGCCTGACTGGCAATGGCCTCAAGGCCCGCAAGCACGGAATCGGCACGCTCTGCACCACCCGTCACAAAACGCAGCAGGGAGGCATCACGGTAGGCATATGCCGCCGCCCGCTCATCATCCTCCGCCACGGCCACGATGATGGCTTCGACCGGCAAAAGGCTGAGGCGGTCCAGCGTGCACTGGATAACCGTCCGGTCCAGAAGAGGCAGATATTGCTTGGGAATGTCGCCACCGACACGCAACCCCTTGCCGGCCGCAGGCACAACACACCAGAGTGCCATGTCAGTGCGCTGCCCGTGTGGAGGGCTGGGGCGGGGGAGCTACTTCGGCAGGCTTGCGGGCGTCCGGGTTGCCGGTCACCAGATAGAAGGTTTCGTTCTGCTTGATCATGCCCAGATCCAGCCGGCCGTGCTCTTCCACGGCCTCCAGACCGTTCTTGAGGTCTCGCACTTCTGCCTCGAGTACACGGTTTCTCTCGGCCAGCTTCTCGTTTTCCTGTTGCTGCGCAGCGACTGCCTTTTTCAGGTTACGCACATCCAGCACACCACCCTCTCCGAACCAGAGACTGAACTGCAGCGCGGCGAATGCCACCAGCGCTGCTGCAATCAGAAACTTTCCGAAAAGGGTTTTTTCCATGGCTTTTATCACCGAAGGCACTGGCTCCCCGCGTTACTCGCTTCGCTTGTCGCGGGGATGACGTCTCAAGCCGTCACTTCAGGCCGCGGAACTCCGCCTTGCCACGGTACGGGGCACGACGGTCCAATTCCTGCTCAATACGGACAAGCTGGTTGTACTTGGCCACGCGATCCGAGCGGCATAGTGAGCCCGTCTTGATCTGGCCTGCTGCCGTGGCCACGGCAAGATCGGCAATGGTGGCATCTTCGGTTTCGCCGGAGCGATGCGAAATCACGGTGGCGTATCCGGCTTCCTTGGCCATGTAGATGGCATCCAGTGTCTCGGTCAGAGAGCCGATCTGGTTGTACTTGATGAGGATGGCGTTAGCCACTCCCTGATCGATCCCTTTCTTGAGGATGGAAGGATTGGTGACAAAGAGGTCGTCCCCCACAAGCTGGACCTTATCGCCGATTTTCTCGGTCAACAGCTTCCAGCCTGCCCAGTCGGACTCATCCAGGCCATCCTCAATGGAGATGATGGGGTATTTCGCAGCAAGGCCAGCCAGATAGTCGACAAACTCGGCCGAGGTGAAAGTCTTGCCCTCACCCTCGAGATGGTATTTCCCGTCCTTGTAGAACTCGGACGCGGCACAGTCCAGCGCCAGCATGACGTTCTCGCCCGGCTTGTAGCCAGCCTTCTCGATGGCCTCCATGATGGCCTTGAGCGCATCTTCATTGCTGGCGAGATTGGGAGCAAAACCGCCCTCGTCACCCACGGCGGTATTGAGGCCACGCGCCTTGAGCACACCCTTCAGCGCATGGAAAATTTCTGCGCCGCAGCGCAACGCTTCGGCAAAGGAACTAAAGCCCACCGGCTCGATCATGAACTCCTGAATGTCGACGGTGTTGTCGGCATGCTCGCCGCCATTGATGATGTTCATCATGGGCACGGGCATGGTGAATTCTGCCTGGCCACGCAGCTCGGCAATGTACTGGTACAGCGGAACCTTCTTTTCCAGGGCTGCCGCCTTGGCCACGGCCAGCGACACGGCAAGGATGGCATTGGCGCCCAGCTTGGATTTGCTCTCAGTACCGTCCAGATCGATCATGGCCTTGTCGATGGCAGCCTGCTCGAACACGCTGCGCCCGACCAGCAGCTCGCGGATATCCACGTTCACGTTGCCCACGGCCTTCTGTACACCCTTGCCGAGGTAGCGTGACTTGTCGCCGTCACGCAGTTCCAGAGCCTCACGTGAACCGGTTGAGGCACCGCTGGGTGCCGTCGCACGACCAACCGTACCCGACTCCAGGATCACATCGGCCTCGATGGTCGGGTTACCACGAGAATCCAGAATTTCACGCGCACGGATATCGGCGATCTGGGTCATTTTTCAACTCCGTTCAAAGGTCAAATATAGGTGCGGATTCATCCGCACATTCAATTCAGTGCGTATCAAGAACCGGGAAACTCTTGACCAGCTCATCCATCGTCTTCACCTGCGAGAGGAAGCCTTCAAGCTGTGAAAGACGCAGCGCACAGGGGCCATCACACTTTGCTTCTTCCGGCACCGGATGCGCCTCCAGGAAAAGCCCTGCCAGCTTCTGCGACATACCGGCCAGCGCCAGCTCCGTCACCTGGGCACGGCGCCCTCCAGCCGCATTGGCCAACCCACCCGGCATCTGCAGCGAATGCGTGACATCAAAGAACACCGGATAACCGAACTCTTTCATGATGCCGAAGCCCAGCATGTCCACGACCAGGTTGTTGTAGCCGAAGCTGGAACCGCGCTCGCAGAGAATGAGCTGGTCGTTGCCGGCTTCCTCGCACTTGGCGAGGATATGCTTCATTTCCCGGGGAGCCAGGAACTGTGCCTTCTTGATGTTGATGATGGCCTTTGTCTTCGCCATGGCCACCACCAGATCAGTCTGGCGCGAGAGGAAAGCAGGCAACTGGATGATGTCGGCCACTTCCGCAACCGGAGCCGCCTGCTCCGGCTCGTGCACATCCGTGATGACAGGAACGCCAAAAGTCTTTTTGACTTCCTCGAAAATGCGCAACCCTTCTTCCAGCCCGGGCCCGCGGTAGGAGGTCACGGAAGAGCGGTTGGCCTTGTCAAACGATGCCTTGAAAACATAGGGGATGCCGAGCTTCTGCGTGACGCGGACATATTCCTCGCAAACCCGCAGGGCCAGGTCACGGGACTCCAGCACATTCATGCCACCGAAGAGCACGAAGGGCTTGTCGTTGCCAATCTTGATGTCACGCAGCTTGATGGTTTTCTGTTCCATGGCTCATTCCTGTTGATACTTGGCTTGTCGTCCCCGCAAAAGTGGGGACGACAGTCTTGTTATTTCTTACCCGCCTGCTCCAACGCCGCCCGGATGAATCCGGAGAACAGCGGGTGACCGTCACGGGGGGAACTGGTGAATTCCGGGTGGAACTGACAGGCCACAAACCAGGGATGGTCAGGAATCTCGACCATTTCCACCAGGCTCTTGTCGGCACTGCGGCCAGAAATGCGCAACCCGGCTGCCTCAAGCTGAGGCAGGTAGTTGTTGTTCACTTCATAGCGATGACGGTGGCGCTCGACGATCACGTCCTGACCGTAAAGCTCGCGAGCCTTGGTCCCGGACTCAAGCAAACACTCCTGAGCACCAAGACGCATGGTGCCGCCAAGGTCGGAGTTTTCGTCACGCCGCTGCACATCACCGGACTCACTGCGCCATTCTGTAATCAGACCAATCACGGGGTGCACCGGATTCTTCTTCAGCTCGGTGGAATTGGCACCTTCAAGCCCTGCCTTGTGACGGGCGTACTCGATCACCGCCACCTGCATGCCAAGGCAAATGCCCAGGTACGGCACACCGTTTTCGCGCGCATAACGCACCGTGGCGATCTTGCCTTCGGTACCGCGATCACCAAAGCCGCCGGGAACCAGAATGGCATCCACATCCTTGAGGGCGGCAACACCGTCAGCCTCAATGGACTCGGCATCGATATAGCGGATGTTCACGCGGGCACGGTTCTGGATACCGGCATGCAGCAAGGCTTCGTTCAGAGACTTGTAGGCATCGATCAACTCGATGTACTTGCCAACCATGGCGATGGTGACTTCCCGCTCCGGATGCATGAGCGCATCCACCACCTGCTGCCAGTCTGAAAGATCAGCGGCAGGGCGGGCACCCAGCCCCAGACGCTCTATCACCAGATCATCCATGCCCTGCTCGTGGAACTTGAGCGGAATCATGTAGATGCTGGGAGCATCAATGGCCAGGATCACGGCCTTTTCTTCCACATTGGTGAACAGCGAAATCTTGCGGCGGGAGTCTTCGGGAATCTCGTGGTCGGAACGGCAGATCAGGATGTCCGGCTGCAGGCCGATGGAGCGCAGTTCCTTGACCGAATGCTGAGTGGGCTTGGTCTTGGTCTCACCTGCCGAGGCGATATAGGGCACCAGCGTCAGGTGCATGAGCAAGGAGCCCTGGTAGCCCTGCTCCACACGCATCTGGCGCACGGCCTCCATGAATGGCTGGGACTCGATGTCACCTGCCGTACCACCAATCTCGACAATGGCCACGTCATAGCCACGGCCGCCTTCGCGGACACGCTGCTTGATGGCATCGGTGATATGCGGGATGACCTGGACAGTGGCGCCCAGATAATCGCCACGGCGCTCCTTGTTGATGACGTCCAGATAGATTCGGCCAGAGGTGAAATTGTTGGCCTTGGTCATGCGGCCATGACGCAGGAAGCGCTCGTAGTAGCCCAGGTCGAGATCGGTCTCGGCGCCATCGCCAGTCACGAAAACCTCACCATGCTGGTAGGGGCTCATGGTGCCCGGGTCAACGTTGATGTAGGGGTCCATCTTGATCATCGTGACCTTGAGCCCGCGTGCTTCCAGCAGGGCGGCCAGTGATGCGGCAGAGATCCCTTTGCCCAATGAGGAAACAACACCGCCGGTAACGAAGATGTACTTTGTCATGAAAAATCCAGACAGCTTGAGGATGCAATGGGTGGAGCCGGCGGCACTGGGACTGTGGGCACAGGGCCTTGGAAACCGGTCCTAAGGACGGGCGGGAATGCTATCACGAGGGCCGGAATGCTCACAATGAAAGGGCAGCAAGACAGACTTAAATCAATGACTTAGCTACTGCAGTATGGCTTTTTCTCCCGTGGGAGCAGCTTTAGCCACGACTGCTGTACATCAAGTAACCCGTTATCGCGGCCAGAGTCGCCCCATGGAAATCCCGAACAAAGCCAGCCCCAGCTTTCCCAGTGGCAGGCGAAAAAAAGCCCGCTTTCGCGGGCTCAAGCCAAATCCGTTTGCCAAATGCTCCATGCACACACAGGTAAGGTTAAGCAAGCCGGCCGTCCCTGGCCGTTCTCTCGTTCAATATCAGAAGCTGTGGTCGATACCCAAAGCCAAGGTTGTCGCTTCAACAGAGGTTGCACCTGTTTCCTGCTCATAGCCGGTGTAGTAGCCATACAACTTGGTCTTGGATCCCAGAGCATAGTCAGCGCCCAGAGCATAGCGGGTACGCTCCTGTGCTGTAGCTGCATCGTTTTCGCCAGCAATGTACTGGGCCTTCAGGGTGGTCTTGTCAATCTTGTAGGCAGCGCTTACCAGATAAGACTTTTCTTCTTTAGCAGCAGTGGCAGCCAAGCCAGTGGTGTCCGCAAGCTCACGGATGGAGTACAGCGCACCCAGAGTCAGGTCAGCCAACTTGTAGGAGGCCGCGACACGGATACCATCGAACACGGCAGCAACACCCGCAGCAGGCGCAACACCAATCGAGGCACCGCCCTGTACTTCCTTATCAATGGCAAGACCCAGATACAGGCCGGCCTTGTCAAAGGTCACAGAAGCGGAAATGCCATCAGCAATACCATTGAGCTCGTTAACGCCAGTAGCGCCAGTAGCGCCAGTACCTTCGCCTGGAATCAACTGCAGGTTGATATTAACTGCATCAGCAATCTTGGGGCTTTCATAGGAAATAACGTTAGCAAGACGCAGTTCACCACCGATGATGGCACCGCCATTCTGGCCTGCTGGGGCCGAGGAACTGAAACCAGCTAAGTCAGCACGAGTGTCATTGAATACGTCAATGCGGCCCTGAACATTCTTCAGGTTGGTATCCAAGCGGCCCGCACGTAATGTACCAAAATCGCTATGTTTGATACCAACGAAGCGGTTACGCTGCCCCAGTTCAGTACGGCTATCGCCATCACTGGTTATTTCCCACTCTATGCCGTACACAACGCTCAACGAAGGAGTCAGTGTATCCTCACCCTTGACACCCAAACGGGATGCATAGCTGCTCAACTGAAAGTTGTCATAGTTGGTCGTAGCGCCAGTTTCCTGCTCGAACTTTTCCAGCGCGATGTTCAGCTTGCCATAGACAGTCGGGGCAGCCTGAGCAGCCAGCGGAGCAGCGGCGGCAGCGATTACACCCAGAGCGATAAGGGTACGTTTCATTACGGAGGTCTCCTCAAAAGACACTTGCTTGCTTGGATTTTGGCGTCATGGCTGATCCACAACTGGGGCGCAGTATCCCGAGGAAAAATGACATTACGGTGTATATGAGATGACAGATTGATGACTTACCTAGACATTGTTTATATAAGCTTATCTTTTTATTTCCCAAGGCCATCAAAGCTGGCACAAAAGGCCGTTTGACCAGACCCTTCAGGCAAAGACCAAGCCATGTCTGCTGCCTGATTGCCACGGAAAACTAAAACAGTCCATCGTGACGCCACAATGAAAAAGCCCGCCAGATGGCGGGCTTTTTCATACATTGTGACAAATCAGAATTTGGTCAGCATGCCGACCGTGAGGACCGTATCATCAGCGTTCGTATTTGCAGCCCCACCCAAATTGTCAGTCTTGGCCATGCCAAGCTGGGCATATGCCTTGGTCTGCTGGGTAAAGTTGTGGTCATAACCCACAGCAAGACCCAGGGTCTCCTGCTCGTCTGGCGTACCGAAATCACGTTTAGCCATGATGACTTGTGCCTTGAGAGCACCTTGACCCATCGCATAGGCAGCACTAAGCAGCAGAGCCTTTTCGTCATCTTGGCCGGCAACCGCTTCGTCAGAGTTTTCCGAGGTCTGAAGCAGCGCACCCAAGCTCAGCATGTCCATGGTGTAGGTGGCCGTGGCACGGATCGTGTCGCGGTTGGTTAGTGGAACGAAGGCGCCATCGCTGACAGCCTTGTCGTAGCCCAAGGCCAGGTACAAGCCACTTGCCTGGTAGGCCACAGCAGCGGAAATGCCATCCGCCAAGCCATCATCCGTACCTGTAGTTTCACCAGGCTGGATGGCCACACTGACGGTCAGAACATCGGCGATCAGGGGGCTTTCATAGCCGATCAGATTATGCATGCGGTTTTCACCCGAGATCAGCGCACCCATGTCCGTGTAGGTCATGTCGTTGAACTGGTCGACCGTACCTTGGGAGGTCTTCAGCGGGCTATCATAATGACCCAGCTTGACGGTACCGAAGCTACCCTTCAAGCCTAAGTAGCGGTTACGCGCGCCAAGATCTGCTGCCGTCCCATCGCCTGACACCCCCCACTCAGCCATATAAACGGCGCTGAGACCGTTACCCAGCGACTCTTCACCCTTGATGCCCAGGCGCGACGCATTGGAGTTCACCTGCCATGCATCAACTGCCTCATTAACCAAAGGAGTCGTCGGATCATCGGCGCTTTCAATATCGGCCATGTCGACCGACAAGTTCAACTGACCATAAACAGTCGGAGCAGCCTGGGCCGCCAGCGGCAGCGAAAGAGCAGCACCTACAGCCAGAGCGAGCAGTTTGCGATTCATGCTTGGTATCTCCTTGACACACTTTTTAGGGTTATTGAGACAACCGGCCGGGTTTTGCCCGAAAAGAAAGCACATGCCTGTGTACATGCACTCCCTTGGCGCGGAAGCTTGTCAGGAACCTACACCTCACATTAAGAAAAAGCTACAACTCAATGACAAATATATGAATTTCAAATTACATAACAGCGGAGGGAGGGGAAGCTTCCCGGGTAAAAGAGGCATCTTCCGGGGGAGGGGCGAGGATCTTGATGACAATGATGACATCCCGCGCCCCGATATGTGACAGAGCGGCCGGCAGGCGTCAAGGCAGATAGAGTGTCGAAAATGGCAAAAATGTCAGGGGCTGCCCCGGTTCCACGCCAGCTCCGGCCTCAATCAAAGCCAAGCCGTCCGCCCAGGCCGCTGACATCAAGGCGCCACTGGATTGTTGGGCATGAGGCCGCAGGCAGGGGCTGCCGTGCCCATCATCCTGAATCTGCACACGCAGATATTCTCGGCGATTGCCTGCGGTCTTGCGGGAAAAACCGGCGGCTACTGCAAAATGGCTGGGCCTGACGTGCTGCTGACCCTGCCGGGCCAACAGGAAGGGGCGCGCCAGCAAAAGCGCCGTGACAAAAACCGACTGCGGGTTGCCGGGCAGACCGATGAAGCTAGCTTGCCCGATTTCGCCAATGGCTACGGGTTTGCCCGGCTTGATGGCGATTTTCCAGAAATCCAGCCTGCCACTTGCCTGCAGCGCGGCCTTTACATGGTCTTCTTCACCCACGGAAACACCACCGGTGGAAATGATCACGTCAGCTTTCTGTTCAAGTGCACGACCAAAAGCTGCCTCGGTTGCCTCGCGGGAGTCGGGCACCTTGCCAAGATCAATGACATCACAGCCCCAGCCCGTCAGCAGACAGGCAAGCATCGGACGGTTGCTGTTGTAGATGGAGCCCGGACGCCAGGACTCACCCGGCTCCAGCAATTCGTCACCGGTCGCCAGCATCGCCACGCGCAGACGCCTGAAGACAAGAGGTACGTCGACACCCATGGAGGCGAGCAAACCAAGAGCCGGTGCATCAAGCCGGTACCCAGCCTGCAAAGGCGTGCTGCCACAGGCTACATCCTGCCCTGCGGGCCGGACATTTGCGCCAGGCGTGGGCACCTTGAGCAGGCGGACCTCGGCATCGTGAAACTCGCAATCCTCCTGCATGACCACGGTATCGGCACCTGCCGGCAACACGCCACCGGTAAAAATGCGGGCAGCCGAGCCCTGCTCCAGAGGCGCAGGCGCCTTGCCAGCCGGAATACGCTGGCTGATGTGCAGCAATCCCGAGGCTGGCAGATCGGCATGGCAAAAGGCAAAACCGTCCATGGCACTGTTGGCCTCGGGCGGCACGTCCATGGGGGCTATGGCATCTTCTGCCAGGACACGCCCCATGGCCGATGACAAAACCACCCTCTCCGTCTCCGGAGATTTTTGTCGGGCAAGGTTGATCAGGCGTTCGATGGCCTGATCCACAGGCATCAGCCCGGAGGGATAGCAGTGTTCAGCCACGTGACGTCTCGCAATTTGCCTTGGTGATGTGCGGTACGAAATTGCAGGGGCGATGCCGGTTGTCCAACTGCTCTCCGATGATCTTGTCCCACGCCGTACGGCAGGCATTGGTGGAGCCGGGCACACAAAAAATCACGGTATTGTTGGCAAGGCCGGCCAATGCACGTGATTGCAGGGTGCTGCTGCCGATTTCGGCAAGGGAGTGATGCCGGAATATCTCGCCAAAGCCGTCAATATGCTTGTCGAAAAGCACGGACACGGCCTCTGGCGTGGAGTCTCTCCCTGAAAAGCCGGTACCTCCTGTCACGATAACCGCCTGCACGGCAGCATCGGCAATCCATTGCGAAAGCACGGCACGTATCTGGTAGATGTCGTCTTTGGTAATACGCTTTTCGTGCAGCAGATGGCCAGCTCCCTCAAGCTTCTCGACCAGAAGCTGGCCTGACGTATCCGAGCGCTCGTCACGGGTATCCGAGACGGTGAGGATGGCGATGCGAAGAGGAAGAAAGGGTTTGGGGGTATCGGTTTTGCTCATCGGTATCACCCTTGAACGAATTTTAAAAAGGCACTGGGTCCCCGCCTGTGCGGGGACGACAACTCACATCAAGCCTCATCCCCCCGTCATGCTCATGAAGCGCACGATCTGCACGGGTTCGGCAAGATCAAAATGATGGCGTTCCGGTTTCAGCTGCATGGCAGCGATAATGGCTTCCTGCAGGTCATGGTCACTGGCACCCTCCTCCCGCATCAGATAACGCAGGTCCAGACTGTCTTCATTGCCCAGGCAGAGCAGCAGGCGCCCTTCGGCAGTCACCCGAATGCGGTTGCAGGTGGCGCAGAAATTATGACTGTGCGGGGAAATGAAGCCGACGCGGGTATCACTGTCGGCAAAGCGGTAATAACGCGACGGGCCGCCCGTGCTCTCCATGCTCGGGATCATGTCGTGGTGTTGCGCGAGCCTGGCCAGAATCTCGTCACTGGAAACGAAAGCCGATGCGCGATCATGCTCATCAATTAGCCCCAGCGGCATTTCTTCGATAAAGCTGATGTCACAACCCTGTTCGCGCGCAAAGGCAACCAGGTCCGGCACCTCGTCGTCGTTACGGCCACGCAGGATGACGCTGTTGATCTTGATACGGCGGAACCCTGCAAGCCTGGCAGCGTGCAGGCCGGCGAGCACGCGCTCAAACTCGCCGACACGGGTGATCTCGCGGAAGCGCTGTGCCTGCAGGCTGTCGATGCTGATGTTGAGTCGCTGCAAGCCTGCCGCCTTCAACTCTGCGGCTACGGGGGCGAGGCGCATGCCGTTGCTGGTCATGGCCAGCTCATCCAGGCCGGACAAGGCAGAGAGCTCACGCACCAGCCAGGGCAGCCCCTGCCTGACCAGCGGTTCGCCACCGGTGAGGCGTATCTTGCGGACGCCCAGGCCGACAAAAACACGGGCAATCCGTGCCAGCTCCTCCAGTGTCAGCACGCTTGCACGGGGCAGGAAGCGCATCTCTTCTGCCATGCAGTAGACACAACGAAGATCGCAGCGGTCTGTCACGGACAGGCGCAGATAACTGATGCGGCGCTGGAAGGAGTCAGTCAGGGATGGCATGGCTGGATTCTGGTCTTGCGGGTGGCGGCTTGCAAATGCAGAGCCAGCATCGTCGTCGGCACAGAACCGCTGCACCCGGAGTCGTCACCCCCGCGAAGGCCGGGGTCCATATGGCAGTGATGTTGCGAGTGTCGCATGGGTCCCGGCCTTCGCCGGGACGACGAAAATTAAGATCGTGAGCTGGCTCTACGCCGGGGTGACGATGCTTCACAGGGAAAAGCAGTCCGCTATCGCTCTTTTTCCTTGGCCTCCACCCACAACTCCTCCATCTCTGCCAGTGAGGAGTCAGCAAAGGAGGAGCCGCGTGCCTGCAGGCTGTCTTCGATATGGGCAAAGCGCCGCTCGAACTTGGCATTGGCACGCTTGAGGGCCATCTCGCTGTCCAGCTTCAGGTGACGGGCAAGATTGACCACGCAGAACAGTAGATCGCCCAGCTCGTCTTCCTGGGCATCCCGGCTACCGGCATCCAGTTCGGCCTCGATTTCGGTCAGCTCCTCACGGAGCTTGGCGATCACGGCACGCGGATCATTCCAGTCAAAACCTACCTTGCCGGCCTTGCGCTGCAGTTTCTCGGCACGGGCCAGCGCCGGCATGCCGGCAGCGATGCCATCCAGCAGGCGTTGCGGCTTTTCTCCACGTGCTGCTTTTTCCTGTGCCTTGATTGCTTCCCAGCTACTCACGACGGCACCGCTGGAGATATCCGTACCCACAGCATCCATCCTGCCATCCGGAAACACATGCGGATGACGCCGTATCATCTTGTCGGCAATGCCACGGGCAATGTCTTCAAAATTGAACAGGCCCTGCTCGCTGGCCATCTGCCCATGGAAGACCACCTGCAACAGCAAATCACCGAGTTCTTCTTCCAGGTTGCGCCAGTCACGCCGGGTTATGGCATCCGCGACCTCATGGGCCTCTTCCAGCGTGTAGGGGGCGATGGTGGAGAAATCCTGCTCCAGATCCCAGGGGCATCCTGTTTGCGGATCGCGCAGCCGTGCCATGATGGCCAGCAGTCGGTTCAGTGAATCACTCATGCCTGCTTCCCGCCGCCACTCCTGCGGCAGCAAGAGTGGCGGGCCGTGGTTTCCGGATCAGCGCGCTGAACGGCGCGCTTCGATGACGTTGGGCTGCTGCTCGATCTTGGCAAGCAACCGCCCTAAGGCATCCAGCGTGCCGACTTCCACCGTCAGCAGCATGGTTGCCGTGCCGTCATGCTTGTCGGAGCGTGTCTGCACGCCGGTCACGTTCACGTGCTCGTTGGCCAGCACGTTGGTGATGTCGCGCAAGAGGCCGGTACGGTCCCAGGCGCGCACATGGATATCCACCGGGTACACCGTGGCTTCGGCCTGGTTCCACTGCACGCTCACCACGCGCTCGGGCTCGTCCGCTTCCAGGCGCATGAACTCCGGGCAACCACGGCTGTGCACGGACACGCCGCGCCCGTGGGTGACATACCCCACGATGGGCTCGCCCGGCACCGGCTGGCAGCAACCGGCAATTTGCGTCAACAGGTTGCCGACACCCTCGATGATGATGGGCGAGTTACCCACACGCTGCCGTGAGCGCCCGACAATTTCCTGCGGCAACAACTCCTGCTGGGCACTGACGGTTTCGACACGTGCTCCCAGCAGGTTGATGACCTGAGCCACGCGGATGTCGCCGGCTCCGATACCGGCCAGCACATCTTCGCCGGTACGTACATTCAGTTTTTCGGCAATGCCATCCAGATTACTGCGCGGCAGATTGAGCGCCAGCCGTTCGAACTCGCGATCCAGAAGCTCGCGGCCTTCGGCAATATTCTTGTCGCGGTCCTGGAGCTTGAACCAGTGCCTGACCTTGGCCTGGGCACGCGAGGTATTGAGATAACCGAGGGAAGACGACAACCAGTCACGACTGGGCCCGCCGCCCTTGGCCGTCATGATCTCCACCTGCTCTCCGGTCTGCAGCTTGTAGCTGAGCGGGACAATGCGCCCGTTGACCTTGGCACCGCGGCAGGCGTTACCGATCTCGGTATGCACGTGATAGGCAAAATCCAGCGGTGTGGCGCCCGACTGCATGTCGATGACATGGCCGTCCCGTGTAAAGACGTAAATGCGCTCGTCGTGAATGGCGTGATTGAGCTGCTCGGCAAAATCCTCGAGCTGCGAATCGCCCATGTCTTCGTGCCACTCCAGCACCTGCCTGAGCCAGGCAATCTTGCCTTCGTAGCCCGCATCCTTGCCGGCACCCTTGGCGGCATGCGCACCTTCCTTGTAGACCCAGTGCGCGCACACGCCCAGCTCGGCTTCTTCATGCATGGCGAAGGTGCGGATCTGTACCTCCATGGGCTTGCCGGCAGGGCCGATGACGGCCGTGTGCAAGGAGCGGTAGCCGTTTTCCTTGGGCGTTGCGATGTAGTCATCAAACTCGCGGGGAATGTGCTTCCAGAGCGAGTGCACCACACCGAGAGCTGCATAGCAGTCACGCACTTCCGGTACGAGGATGCGCACGGCACGCACGTCATAGACTTCGTTGAAGGAAATCTTCTTGCGCTGCATCTTCCGCCAGATCGAATAGATGTGCTTGGCGCGGCCGCTCACCTCCGAGGCCATGCCCATGCGGTCAAGAATGTCTTTTACCGTCTTGGTCGCGCTCTGGATGTATTCATCACGCTGCAGGCGTTTTTCATCCAGCAGGCGGGCAATGTTTTTGTAGGCTTCGGGTTCAAGATAGCGGAAGGACAGGTCCTCGAGTTCCCACTTGATGTGGCCGATGCCCAGCCGGTGCGCGAGCGGCGCATAGATGTCGAAAATTTCACGCGCCACACGCTGCCGGCGCTCCGGGCTGGCATCCTTGATCTCGCGTATGGCAAAGGTACGCTCGGCCAGCTTGATCAGGGCCACGCGCACATCGTCGATGAGCGCCACCAGCATCTTGCGCACATTGTCGAGCTGCTGCTGACTCTGCCCGAACTGGATTTTCTTGTCGGGATTGATGACCTGGCTGATGGCAGCCATGCGCAGCACGCCTTCGATCAGGTGCGCAATGTCCGGACCGAATTCCTTTTCGATCACTGCCTGACTGGTCTTGCCTTCGCGCACGCCACGGTAGAGCACCGCCGCAATCAGGGACTCCTGATCCAGACGCAAGTCGGCCAGGATGTCAGCCATGGCAAGGCCGGTGAGGAAGCTGGAGGTTCGTGTAGACCACGTATGTGCCTGGGCCGAGCGCTCACTGTCAATTTTTGCCGAGAACTCGCAGGCACGCTTGAGCTCGGCGGGATCGTGCAGCTCCACCTTGGTTTGCAGGCGTGCCAGCCAAGCATCCAGGTCGACATTGCCGTCAGCCCGGGTGGGATAGTCTTCGCGAACCTTTACCATGCATCACTCGCCTTACTTCTTCTCGAACACCGCAATCGATTCCACGTGCGTGGTGTGCGTGAACATGTCCATGACGCCGGCCTTGGTCAGCCGGTAACCCGCTTCCTTCATCAACCCTGCATCCCGTGCCAGCGTGGCAGGGTTGCAGGAAACATAGACCACGCGACGCGCCTTGAACTTGGGCAGGTACTGCACGATCTCCTGTGCGCCACTGCGTGGCGGGTCGATCAGGATGCGGTCAAAGCCCTGCCGGGCCCAGGGCTGCTGTGAAAAATCCGCCGTCAGGTCCTGGGCATAAAAAGAAAGATTACCCAGACCGTTGCGCCGCGCATTCTCCATGCCGCGATCCGCCATGGCCTGTACCCCCTCCACGCCCACCACTTCTTTTGCCCGGGTGGCCAGCGGCAGCGTGAAATTGCCCAGACCGCAAAACAGGTCCAGCACCCGGTCCTCTGGCTGTGGGTCGAGCAATTCCAGTGCCAGCGAGAGCATGCGGCGGTTGATGCCGGCATTGACCTGGGTGAAATCCATGGGATGAAAGGCCAGCGTCAAGCCACTTCCATCTGGCTGGTGAAAGTCAGGCAGGTGGTAGAAAAGCCTGTCTTCGCCTTCCTGCGGGAAAATCCGGTGCACGGAATCCTGGCCGGCCGGCTGCAGGTAGAGCTGCCAGTGACGCTCTGCGGCAAAAGCCGTCAATGTCTGGATGTCGGCCAGCGGCAAAGGCTCCATGTGACGGAACACCAGGGCAACATCCTCATCACCCGCTGCCACCTCTATCTGGGGGATATGGCTGCGCTTTTCCAGGCTGTTGACCATGGCACGCAGGGCCAGCAGTTCATTGCCGATGCGGCGGTCCAGCACCACGCAGCGTTCTATGTCAGCCAGAAAGCTGGAACTTTTCTCGCGAAAGCCCACCAGCAAGGCATCTTTCTTGATGACGAACTTGACCCCCAGGCGCGCCTTGCGGCGGTAAGCCGTTTCATCATCCACCAGCGGTGGCAACCATGCCTCTGGAACAATGCCTCCGAAATGACGGAACTGCTCTTCCAGCACAGACTGCTTGAAGCTGATCTGTGCAGGGCGGGCGATATGCTGGAGAGAACAGCCGCCACAGATGCTGAAGTGGTCGCAGGGCGGCTCCACACGATCAGAAGAAGCGTTCAGCACGGTCTGCACGCGTGCTTCGTCATAATTCTTGTGGGTGGCGGTATACGTCGCCCGCACGGTTTCACCGGGCAGTGCGCCCTCCACAAAAAGGCGTTTGCCATCAAGGCGGGCGAGACCGCGCCCTTCATGGCTCAGCCCTTCGATCAGCAGCTCAACGGGCGGGCGGGCCCTCATTTTTTCACGTCGTGTCATGTCGGGCCTTGCAGTTCATGGCGACTGCCAGAGGCAGTCACACATGGGGAGTCAGTCCACGGCATTTTTCTGCCATGCCTGTAGGAATTCAGTGAAATGCGGTTTCTCTTCCTTGCGCAAAAGTGATCGCGTCAACTCCAGCTCCTGCTCATAAGCCCCGGGATCAAGATGCCCGCGCATGAGCTGGAAGCGCAGGTACACCAGCCAGGTATTGAGAACATCGGTTTCGCAGTAATTGCGTATGCCGGCAATGTCGCCGTCCAGAAAGGCATCCCAGACCTTGGCGCCACTCATGCCCATCTTGCCGGGGAAGCCCAGCAGGCAGGCCACCTGATCCAAGGGCTGTGCAGCACGCGGCTGGTAACCGGCGAGAACGTCCATCAGATCGGTGTGGCGCAGGTGGAAGCGGCTGATGTAATTGTTGAACTTGAAGTCGCGGTCATCCTCTCCCTGATCCCAGTAGCGCGGCGCACTCACACCGTGACGCAGGGCACGGTAATGCAGCACAGGCAGGTCAAAGCCGCTGCCGTTCCAGGAGACCAGTGTCGGCAGGTAGCGCTCGATGCCACTGTAGAACCGCTGAATGAGGTCTTTTTCGCCAGAGCTTTCATCGCCCAGCGACCAGACCTTGAGCCCTTCCCGGGTCCGCAGCACGGCAGAAATGCAGACGATGCGCTGCAGGTGATGACGCAGGAAATCCGATCCGCCTGTCTCCTGGCGACGCAGATTGAACATGGCACTGGCTGCATCCCGGTCATCCAGCCCGTCCAGACCGTAAATGCGGCGCCCGCCCTCGATGTCCGGAACGGTTTCTATGTCAAAGACAAAGATGTTGCTCATGCTGTTTTCCCTCAGCCCCGTTGGCCGCTGCGTCATTTCCGCGACAGCGGGAGTCTCGCGAATGCAGGCAGGGCATCAGCGCTGACTGAATACCCCGGTCGACAGGTAACGGTCGCCACGATCGCTGATGATGGCCACGATCACAGCATTCGTGAGTTGTTTTGAAAGCTCGAGTGCGGCCCATACCGTACCGCCGGAAGACACACCGCAGGAAATGCCTTCCTCACGCGCAAGCCGGCGCATGACATGCTCGGCATCAGGCTGCTGCACATCCATCACTTCATCCACACGGTCACGCTCGAAAATCGTGGGCAGGTAAGCCTCGGGCCAGCGCCGTATGCCGGGTATCTGCGAACCGTCGGCCGGTTGCAGGCCGATGATGCGGACATCCGGATTCTTTTCCTTGAGGTAGCGCGAACAGCCCATGATGGTGCCGGTCGTGCCCATGGAGCTAATGAAGTGGGTGACGGTGCCTGCGGTCTGCTGCCAGATTTCAGGCCCGGTGCCACGGTAATGCGCCAGTGGATTGTCGCTGTTGCCGAACTGGTTAAGCACGCGACCACGACCTTCCTCCTGCATCCGGAAGGCAAGATCACGTGCACCTTCCATGCCCTCGCTGCGGCTCACGGAAATCAGCTCGGCACCGTAGGCAGCCATGGCATCGCGGCGTTCCTGGCTCTGGTTGTCCGGCATGATGAGGATCATGCGGTAGCCCTTGATGGCCGCGGCCATGGCCAGCGCAATGCCGGTATTGCCGCTGGTGGCTTCGATCAGGGTATCGCCGGGGCGGATGTCGCCACGCGCTTCGGCCTCGACAATCATGCTGAAGGCCGGTCTGTCCTTGACCGAGCCGGCCGGGTTATTGCCCTCAAGCTTGAGCAGCACGGTATTGCTGGTATCACCCGGCAGGCGCTGCAAGCGAACCAGCGGCGTGTTGCCTATGGTGTCGGCAATGGTGGGATAAACGGGCATCGGGACTTCATTCCGGCTGGGTTTCAGGCAGGGCGGCATTGTACGGGTTGCAGGCGGAAACCGCGAAGTCCCGTGTCGCCACGCAACGCTCCCGCCCCTGCCTGACCTTTTCCGGCAAGCTGATATAGTGGCGGCCAACACAACCTCAGGAACGGTGCATGAAGCCCTGGAGCCTGCAGACCCGCATCCTGATGCTGGTGCTGATCCCCCTGACCCTGCTGACCTTCACCCTTGGCTTTTCAACGGTGATGGCACGCTTCCATGGACTGGAGTCCGTTCAGGATGAACGTGGCCACATCCTGCTCGCCAAATACCGCTTTGCCTTCGACCAGATCCGCGAGGTCACACCCGGCAGCCTGCAGAACCTTGCCGTGGCGGCGTTGGAAGAAACCGGCCTGCGTTCGCTGACCCTGCTGGATGCCAACGGCCAGGCCCTGCTGCACAGCGGCCCCATGCCCCGGGCAATCCGTGACGGCCAGGTCCTCAGGCTGGACGGCGAGGTCCGGCGCTACCTCACCAGCGACAGCTGGCTGTATGTGCAGATGCTGGCCAGCCCCGTACCTGACGACAACAACCGCCTGCGCCAGGCCTGGGTGATGCTGGAGTTCAGCACCAGCGACATGATCCTGCGCAAATACGAAGCCCTCTTCCTGGTTGCCCTGCTCTGCCTTGGCGTACTTGCCCTGACCACGGCCCTGCTCGTGCACCTGATACACCGCTGGCTGGCCCCGGTGGCGGAAATGACGGAAACCCTGCGCGACGTGGACAGCCAGCATCTGGACCGGCGCCTCTTCACCGAAGCCAGTGGCGACCTGCAGGACCTGGAAACCGAGATCAATGCCCTGCTGGAGCGCCTGGCCGCGGATACCGAGGAACTGCAGAGCTCCATGATCCAGGCCAACGAAGACCTGCACGAAACCATGGAGGCCATGGAAGTGCAGAACATCGAGCTGACCCTGGCCCGAAAGGAGGCCGTTGAAGGCAACCGCATCAAGTCGGAGTTCCTGGCCAACATCTCGCACGAAATCCGCACGCCACTGAACGGCATCATGGGCTTTGCCAAGCTGCTGCTGAAGACACAGCTGTCGCCGCGCCAGCTCGACTACCTGAAGACCATACTCAAGTCTTCCGACAGCCTGCTGGCCATCATCAACGACGTGCTGGACCTCTCCAAGATCGAGGCCGGCAAGCTGGTGCTGGACCACACACCGCTGGACATCGAAGAAGTGATCTTCGACGTGCTGGGCATGCTGGCACCGCTGGCAGAAGAGAAAGACCTGGAGCAGGTCGCCTTCATCTACGACGACGTACCCCGCCATCTCATGGGCGACCCGCTACGGCTCAAGCAGATCATCACCAACCTGGTGAACAACGCCATCAAGTTCACGCCCAAGGGCGAGATCACCGTGCGCTGCATGCTAGAGAACCTGACCGAGCGCCATGCCACTTTGCGTGTCACGGTGACCGACACCGGCATCGGCCTTTCCGACTCCGCCCGCGCCGATCTTTTCCGGGCCTTCAGCCAGGGCGATCCGTCCACCACGCGCAAGTTCGGCGGCACCGGTCTCGGCCTTGTGATATCGCGCCACCTGGTCGAACAGATGCACGGCGAAATCAACTTCGAGAGCACGGACGGCGAAGGCTCCACCTTCTGGTTCACCATGCGTGCCGAACTGGACAACTACACGCACTCCGGCTTTTACGGAGACCATCTGCGCGAACGCCGCGTCATTGTCGCCGAACCGCATCCGGCGGCACGCCAGTTCCTGGCCAACACACTGGATCACTGGGGCGTGGCCAGCATGACGGTGGATGGTCTGGAGCCGCTTTATGCCGCCCTGCGTGAGGGAGCAACACCCGAGGCGCTCATCATCAATCTCTCCCTCCTGGGCACGCGCAACGTGATGAGCAACCTGCAACTGGCAGAGCTGCGCCGCCAGATCAGCGGCCCCATCCTGCTCATTGCCCGCAGTTCCGACGCCGCCCAGGAACAGGCCAACCATCAGGATGGCCAAGTCGCCGTGATCTCCAAGCCGGTGGCGCCACGCGAGTTGTACACACGCCTTGCCCAGATGTTCTCCACCCTGCCCCTGCAACCCTCGCAACTGGCCCTGCTGCCCTCACGCCGCAGTCCGCTGCTGCGGGTGCTCGCCGTGGATGACAACCCCGCCAACCTGAAGCTGGTGTGCACACTGCTGGAAGACCTCCAGGTCGAAGCCGTGCCAGCCTCCGACGGCTATCAGGCCATACGCCTCTGCAAGGAGGGCAATCTCGACCTGGTGTTCATGGACATACAGATGCCGGGGCTGTCCGGGCTGGAAGCCACCCAGGCCATACGCGCCCATGAAAAGGAAACCGGTGCACAACGGCGCCTGCCTGTGGTCGCCCTCACCGCTCATGCCATGGCCAACGAGCGCGAAGCCCTGCTCAAGTCCGGCATGGACGATTACCTCACCAAGCCTGTACAGGAATCACAGCTCATCCACATGCTGAGCAAATGGACGGGCACGGACCCCCGCAATCCGCTCACCAGCGCCACGGCACAAAAAATACTTCCGCCCGCTACCGACAGCAGCAATACCGTCGTGAACTGGCAGGAAGGCGTGCGCCTCGCGGCCGGAAAGCGCGACCTTGCCCGCGACATGCTCATCATGTTGTTCAACAGCCTGGAACAGGAAAAGCGCAAGATCAGCGACGCCTATGGCGACAACAACATCGAAGCGCTGCTGGGGCATGTGCACTACCTGCACGGTGCCACCCGCTATTGCGGCGTACCGGCCCTCCGCGATGCAGCCCAGGTACTGGAAACCGACATCAAGTCACTGCTCAACCTCTACCAGCAACAACTGTCCGAAGGGACACCTGCTGAAAAACCGCGTACCGATCTTTGCCAGGAAGAGGTCGACATGCTGCTCTCCTGCATCGACCAGCTCATTGCCTGGCGGGAGAACAACGCCCTGCCGGCATGAGCCCAAGCCCCCCGCGCAGGCGGGGACCCAGTGCCTTTGACCAAGGTTTGGCATAAAGCACTTCGGACGGGGTATACGGGGCCTGGGCTTTGCCTGCCCCTTGCCTGGGAGTGCGGGGATTTGAATGCCTTCTCACTCAAGGGAGTGGCTCCCGTAGCCTGTTAGTCCCTTTGTTTCTTCCTCAGGCCGGGCGCCTGCCGCGGGCCTTCTTTCTTTTTTTGCGTAAAAAGAAAGAAGCAAAGAAAAGACTTGCCCCTCACGGGGTGGCAGAGCACTACGAAAAGTATGCCTTGCTGCGCAGGCGCTACTGTCTTGGCTTCCTGCTTCACTCCATGCGTCAAAGCGGTCAATGCCTGCACGGGCTGCCGTGGCATAGTCGCCCCCGTTCCCATCAATGCCGATATTTCCAGGGAGAATCCTTGATGAACGCCAACCAGATCCAGGGCCTGGGCCTGAACATGCTCAACCGCTTTGCCCAGAGCGACTGGCCCGACCGCCTGCGCGTACGCAAACCGTTTGAGAAACTGCTCTATACCGGCAGCCGTACCGGCTTCCAGCTTGTGGGTGCCATGGCACGCGGCTTTGGCAAAAAAGGCGGCAATAAACTCGACGGCAAACAACGCCTGCCGGCTGCCGCCAAGGGACTGTTCGATCTCAGCCTCACGGACGAACAGCAGATGATGCGCGACACCCTGCAGCGCTTTGCAAAAGAAGCACTGCGCCCCGCTGCCCACGCAGCAGACCACGATGCAGCATTTCCGGCAGACGTGCGCGCGCAGGCACTGGAGTTGGGGCTCAATTTCTATGCCGTACCGGAAGCACTGGGCGGCATGGCGGCAGAGCAATCCGTCGTCAGCAATGTGCTGATGGCCGAAGACCTGGGATATGGCGACTTCACCCTCGGTGCCGCCATTCTCGCGCCCATGGGTGTGGCCAATGCCCTCACACGCTGGGGCACCAAAGAGCAGCAGGAGAAATACCTCGCCGCTTTTGCAGAAGAAACGCCGCCAGTTGCGACGTTTGCCCTCAATGAAGCAACACCGGCTTTCAATCCCTCACGGCTTTCCACATCGGCAAGGCGCGATTCAGGCGCTTATGTGCTGAACGGCGAAAAAGCCCTGGTCCTGCTGGCGCGTGATGCCGAGCTCTTCCTCGTTGCTGCGGAACTGGATGGCAAGCCCGCCGTGTTCATCGTGGAAGGCGGCAGCACCGGGCTCTCCTTCAAGGAAGATCCGGCCATGGGACTCAAGGCCGCCGAAACCCTGAAGATGCGCCTGGAAAACGTGCGCGCCGAAAAGCTGGGTGGCTCTTCAGAAGACGGGCAGGACTTTGACTATCAGGCATTCCTGGACCTGGGTGCACTTGCCTGGATCGGCCTCGCCGTCGGTACCTGTCAGGCCGTGATGGACTACACCGCCAACTATGCCAACGAGCGCATCGCCTTCGGTGAGCCGATTTCGCATCGCCAGAGCGTGGCTTTCATGATTGCCGACATGGCCATAGAGATCGATGCCATGCGCATGCTGCTGTGGAATGCAGCCTCCTTGGCAGAAGCCGGTAAGCCCTTCCACCGCGAGGCCTATCTGGCGCGCCTGCTCGCTGCTGAAAAGACCATGAAGATCGGCAACGACGGCGTGCAACTGCTGGGCGGCCACGGCTTCACCAAGGAGCATCCTGTTGAGCGCTGGTATCGCGACCTGCGTTCCGTCGCTGTCATGCACTCCGGCCTCCACGCCTGATCAGCCGCCTGCCGAATCCGAGGAAATGAAAAATGAATCTTGAGAATCCGAAAAAATTCAAAATGCTGGTCGACCAGGCCCATGAGGTCGCGCTGAACTTCTTCCGCCCGATCTCGCGCAAGTACGACAAGGCTGAACATGCCTATCCGAAAGAGTTGGACATGCTGGCCTCGCTGCTGGACGGCTTCAATGACGGTGCTGCCGAAGCCCCCAGCTCTACCGCACTCGGCAAACGTGGTGCCAGCGATGATGGGAGCGTCAAGAACGGCGCCAACATGTCCGCCGCACTCGGCGTGTTCGAGCTCTGCTACGGCGACACCGGCTTCCTGCTCACCATGCCACGCCAAGGACTGGGCAACTCCGCCATCGGCGCTGTTGCCAATGACGAGCAACTCAAGCGCTTCAAGGGCAAGTGGGCAGCCATGGCCATCACCGAACCCGGCACCGGTTCGGACTCCGCCAACATCCGTACCACAGCCCGCAAGGATGGCGATGACTACATCCTCAATGGCGAAAAGATTTTCGTGACCTGTGGTGAGCGCGCCGACTGCGTGGTGGTCTGGGCAACACTGGACAAGAATCTCGGCCGTGCCGCCATCAAATCCTTCGTGGTGGAGCGTGGCACACCGGGCATGCGGGTCGAACGCCTGGAGCACAAGCTCGGCATCAAGGCCTCGGACACGGCCGTGATCAATTTCACCGATTGCCGCGTACCGGCCGCCAACCTGCTGGGCAACCCGGAAATCGACGTTGCCAAGGGCTTCGCCGGTGTCATGGAAACCTTCGACAACACGCGCCCGCTGGTGGCAGCCATGGCCGTGGGCTGCGCCAAGGCCTCGCTGGAGCGCATCAAGGAGCTGTTCAAGGACCATCTGGATGCGAGCTACAGCACGCCGCCACTGAATGCGTCCAATATCGAAGCCACGATCTACCGTCTGGAAGCGGAATGGGAAGCCTGCCGCCTGCTCACGCTCAAGGCCTGCTGGATGGCGGACAACCGCCAGCCCAACTCCAAGGAAGCTTCCATTGCCAAGGCCAAGGCCGGCCGCATCGGCAGCGAGATCACGCTGAAGTGCGTGGAGCTGGCTGCCAGCCTCGGCTACGGCGAAGACGAACTGCTGGAGAAATGGGCACGCGACTCCAAGATCCTCGACATCTTCGAAGGCACGCAGCAGATCCAGCAGCTCATCATTGCCCGCCGTGTACTGGGCAAGAGCTCTGCCGAACTGAAGTAAATCCTGCCTCACAGTGCTTGATACTGGCCGGCCACGGAATTTTCCGGGCCGGCCAGTGTTTTTTCTGCACTGGTCCAATGTTTTTCCGTACAGATCAATGGAGCCTGAACAACCTGCGTGTTACCTTTCCCCGGCGCGCCCGCATCATGATCCAGTGGCTACAAGTACAAGAATCAAAGAGGACATCATGGCCGCTCCTGACTCCCTGCGAGACCTCCCGGGTCTGAATCCCGACGATCTGGCTCCCCTGTCTTCCGCCGAACGGCAAAGCCTGCTCGACCTCATCCGTGCTGCCCGCGTCACTCAAGAAGCGGAATACCGCAGCGCCATGGACCAGGCCCTCTCACACGTCCCCGCTCTGCTGCGCGGCACCATCCGCAAGATCATCTCGGGCTGAGGACAAACCGATGTCTGACTTCCGCCAACAGGCCGAGCTCACCAAGCTTGCCCGCCTGCTCCGCTGCCCGCCCGAAAGCCTGGACGCACTGAAGACGCTGGATCTGGAAACACTGTACTCCCTGCGCCAGTCTGCTGCCCGCCTCCTGCTTGACGAGCACCGCAAGCTTTTCAGCCGTATCGCCGGCGCCAGCAAGCTGCTGCCCATGGCCCTGGTCGCCTTCATTGCAGAGCGCAGCATGGGTCCGCTGCTTTGTGCCCGTGTCGCCAATGAAATGCGTACCGACCGCGCCATCGAAATTGCGCGGCATCTCGCACCTGCCTTCATGGCAAGGGCCGCGGTCCATCTGGACACCGAGCGCGCCTGCGAACTCACGGCCGCACTTCCCATCAAGAGTGTCACCGCCATTGCCCGCGAACTGATTGCCCAGCGTGAATTCATCATCCTCGGCGATCTCGTGGACAAGCTGCCCTTGCGCATCATTGCCCAGGTACTGCCCAGCATCACCGACGGCGAAGCCCTGCTGCGCAGTGCCTTTTTCGTGGAAAGCACAGTGCGTCTCAACGAGATGCTGGAAATCCTGCCGGAAGCCAGCCTGACCGCCCTCATCCAGGCCGCTGCCGATGAGAGCACCGATCTCTGGCCGCATGCACTGGCGCTCATGTCCGTCGTCCACAAACCGTGGCAGGAGCGTCTGGTCAATATTGCCGTCAATGGTGACGAATCCACTCTCGCCAGCATGATTCGCGGCGTGGTGAAGCATGATCTCTGGCAGGTGACTCTACCGCTGCTGGAGCTCATGCCGGAAAGCGGCCGGCAGCGCCTCGTGAACCTGCCGGTACTTGCCGATGACAGCGTATTGAGACGGGTATTGCGGGCAGCCGACCGCGACAACCTCTGGCAGCATCTGCTGCCGCTGACTCCCCTCATGGGAGAAGAGATGCGTCGTCGCATGGGCCGCCTGACCGACGAGCTCAGCGAAAACACGATCCGGAATCTTGTCACGCTGGCCCATGAGCAGGCCATGTGGCCCCACGCCTTGCTGCTGGTGGAGTATATGAGCATGGTGCGGCGCGCCACGATCACGGAGCTCATGGCCGACAGCAGCGATGAGGCCGTCTCCAGCCTCCTGGCCACGGTTCACCAGCATGATCAGTGGCAGCTTGTCCTGCCGTTGATCTCCACCATGACGGAAAAAGCACAACACCGTTTCGTGCAGCTCTCGCTGGTTCATGGCAACGAAGAACTGCAGGCCATTGTCACGGCGACCGACAAGCACAACCTCTGGGCCACCACCCTGCCCCTGATGAACCTGATGCCCGAAGAGGGCCGCCAGCGACTGGTCGACCTGCCCCTGCTGACCAACGACAGCGTGCTGCGGCGCCTCCTGCGTGCCGCCGAGCAGCATGACCTCTGGGAGCACCTGCTTCCCCTCACGCCACTGATGAACGAAGCGTTCCGCCTACGTATGGGACGACTCACGGACGAACTCAGCGAAAGCGCCATCCGCCGCCTCGTCAGCCTGGCTCACGAACGTGCGCTGTGGCCTCACGCACTGGTACTCGTCTCACACATGGGCATCGTGCGCCGCGCCACCATTGCTGAACTCATGGCAGAAAGCAGTGACGAAGTGATCACCGGCCTGCTCGGCACCGTGCAGGCCAGCCAGCAATGGCAGTTGGTCCTCCCTTTGCTCGCCACCATGACGGAAAAAGCGCAGCAACGCTTCGTCAGGTTCCCTCTCTTCCGCGACACCAGTGTGCAGCAAGAAATCATTGTGATGGCCGATCAGTACGGCCTGTGGCATGTCATGCTGCCGCTGGTGGCCATGATGGATGACGACGTCAAACGCAGCGTGGCGCGTTGCGCCGAGGCGCTGGATGAATCGGCACTGCAACGTTGGAGCGGCAGCATCACCGAGGCAGCCCACTGGCCGATAGCCCTGGATTTCATGAGTCTCATGAGCCCGGAGTTACGCAACGTCATCGCACGGCAATTTTCCAGCCACGATGACGACTACATCCAGGACATGCTGCTGGCACTGAACCAGGCCAATCGCTGGCAGCCTCTTCTGGCACTGCTGGTGGAGCTGCCCGCCGACACCCAGCGCCAGCTCATCCAGCGTGCACAGTTGCTGAGCCCCGGCTTGCGCCTGGAGCTGATGAAGTCATCCGATGAGCGCTGTCAGGATGCCATCCTGCAACGACTGGCAGAGTTGCCGGATACGGAACATGCCGCGTTTCGCAGCATGGCCCTGCAACTGCCTGCCGAGCAGGTGAACCAACTGCGTCAGCGCTGCCAGTCACTGGGCCTGCCGCCCTTGCTGGATGCCGGCTGAAAAACCGCACTGAAGGGTGGAGACCCTCTGGCTCACGTGCTACCTTGGCCCAGCCTTCCAAGGCACGGCCCCAAAAACAACAATGAAATAAACAAGGCCGCCACTGTCTGACATTGCCCCTCTGCGGGCATTGCAGGACAGACTGCCGGCCGGAATGACCGTTGCCATGACTGATTTCCGCAAGCATGCCGAGTGCGTGAAGCTGGCTCGCCTGCTGCACTGCAATCCCGCCCAGCTGACTTTCCTGGAAACCCTGGATGCGGCCGCCCTGCGCCGGCTCAACCAGTCCTGCCGCCGCTACCTGCTGGAGGAACACCGGGTCCTTTTCCAGCGCATCAGTGTTGCCAGCAAACTGCTGCCCAATGCCTTGATCGCGTTCATGGCCGAGCGCGCACTCGGCCCCCTGCTCTGTGCACGGGTGGCCGGAGAAATGTCGACACAACGGGCCATAGAGATTGCACGCCACCTTTCCCACGATTTCCTGGCTTCCACCGCTGTACACTTGGAAACCACACGGACCAGCGAGCTAACACTGGCCCTGCCCCTGCCACATGTGCTTGCCGTGTCACACGAGTTGGTGAAACGCCGCGAATTCATCCTGATGGGCAATCTTGTCAGCACCCTGCCCACCTTCCTGATCGAAACCATCCTGCGCAACATCCATGACGGCGAAGCACTGCTGCGCATTGCCTTTTTCGTGGAAAACAGCGGGCGGCTTGACGACATCCTTGATGTGCTGCCCACCGGCCACCTGCGCTCCGTCATCAACGCCGCCGCCGACGAAAACACCGACCTCTGGCCGGAGGCCCTGGCCCTCATGTCGGTGGTGGCGCCACACTGGCAGGCGCGACTGGTCAACATGGCTGTCGATGAAGACGAAGACACGCTTTCCAGCATGGTGAGAGGCGTGGTCAAACATGACCTCTGGCATGCCATCCTGCCGTTGCTGCGTCTCATGACCGAAGCCAATCGCCGCCGCGTCATCAATCTGCCGGCCGTGCAGGATGATGCCGTTCTTGGCAAGCTGCTGGATGCGGCAACACGGTACGACCTCTGGCAGTACACACTGCCGCTGGTTCCCCTGATGTCCACCGAGATGCGTCAGCGCGCTGCGCGCCTGACCGATGACAGCCTCTCACCGGTCACACTGGGCCACCTGATTCACGTCTGCCACATGCACAGACTCTGGCCTGCCGCGCTGTTGCTGGTTGCCGACATGAGCGATGAGCGTCGGGCCCAGGTTTCGGCGCTGATTGCCGAAAGCAATGATGAACTGGTGAGCAGCTTTATCGACAGCGTGCGCGAGCAACAGCTCTGGCAACTTGCCCTTCCCATGATTGCCGCCATGTCGGAAACGGCGCGACAGCATCTGGTCAGCCTCCCGGCCTTCCAGAACGAAGCATTGCTGCACGACGTGGTGGCCGCCACCCGCCAATACGGACTGTGGTCACTGCTGCTATCGCTCACAGGCCTGATGCCGGAAAAGGAACGCCGCAGCATTGCACGCATTGCCGAAACATTCGATGCTGCCGCCATACGCGAACTGAGTGACAGCATTTCCTCCACCCGGCAATGGCTCACCGCGCTTGAACTCATCAGCTTCATGCGGCCGGAGCGACGTACCACCATTGCCCTCCAGGTTGCCGAACAGGATGACGATGTCCTTCATGACCTGCTGCACTCACTGGAGGACTCCGGCCAGTGGCAGCAACTGCTGGACTTGCTCACCGAAATTCCCGAATACGCCCAGCACCAGTTGCTGAACCGCGCCCGCGAACTCGACGCCAAGCTACGCCTCAAGCTGCTCATCGCGGCTGACCGTGAAGGGCGTTGCGACACCGTCCTGCTGCGACTGGCAGAGCTTCCCCCCGAAGAAAAAGCTGATCACATCGCAGTTTTCCACAACCTGCCCGAACAGCACCTGAGCAGCCTGCGCAATCGCTGCCATGAGCTTGGCCTGAAGGCACTCCTGGACTGAAATCCGGGCAAGGCAGGCTTTTCCCTGTCTCGCACCGGCACCAACCGTCGTCACTGCATTTGGCTTTTTCTGCCGCTGACAAGTCCTGGCAAGGCTCTTAACGTGCTGCCTGTTGCAATCCGACAGCACGCCTAAAGGCCAAACACACCATGCCTGACAACAAAAGCTCCAGCCCCGCCGGCTACTATGTTTCCTTTGTCACCAGCACGGAGTTGCGCAAGGCCGGTGAAACACTGGTCAAGGAAGTCGAGAGAGGTAACTGGAAACAGCAGCAGGTGCTGATCGAGGTGATCCGCCTCTTTGACCAGGAAGTGGGCAAAGCCTTTGCGCTGGAAGGCATACAGGCAATGGGGCTGAGCGGAGGTGCCGAGCGCTTCGTGAATTCCGTTCTCGCCACCATCACGGCCACCACGGCAAAAATCTCCCGGCAGGTCATTCCCAAACTCAACGAACAGCAGATGAAGGTCGCTGCCGAGCATGTACGCTCACTGTCGCTTTATTCACTGGATGAAAACGGCAACAAGCTGCCCCGTACCGGTTTCGTGGTACCGGATCACGTAGAGGCATTGCGCCAGACCATGACCCGCGAGGTTCGTGCCGGCAACTGGCAAGGCCAGCGGGAAAATGCAGCCGAACTGCTGGGCGAAATCGGTGACCGCCTGCTCGAAGAGGTCTACCTGAAATCCATACAGGCCATGGGGCTGGGCTTCATTACCGACAAGATCATCCAGGGTGGCGCCGGTGTGGCCCGCATGCTGCAACACAAGCTCATTGACTGGGCCATCGGCACGCTGGACGAACCACAATTCAACAAAGCCGTGGACTTCATGGAAACGCGCACCCTGCATCTGCCGGAACCCCAGCCGCACTTTTATTTCTTTTATCCGGATGATTGAGTGCCAAAAAATTCATGCAGAACATTCTGATCGTCACCCCGGCGCAGGCCGGGGTCCAGACGGCAACGGGAAGATCACCGCCGCATGGGTCCCGGCCTGCGCCG
>JBBCJX010000024.1:0-293009 GCA_037189985.1 Moraxellaceae bacterium | reverse complement strand
CATGACGCTGCCGGGTCCGCTAAGCTTTCTGTCGCAATCAAGGATCAATAATTCCAAGACAGGAGCAAAAGCATGCAAAAGATATTGGTGCTGCTGGCAGCACTTCTCGTAGCCAGCACGGCTCAGGCAGCGGAGTACCGTATCCTTGCGGACCGCAAAGCCGACTTTGACAACTTCAAGACCTTCCGCTTCGACAAAGTCACCATCACGCGCAGCAGCGGTGCCACCGTGAAATCACGCAACACCGACAGCCTGCGCGCGGCCGTGGCAGAGCAACTGCTGAAAGAGGGCCTGACAGAAACAAAAGGCGGCAGCGACCTGATCGTCAGTGTGATTGCCGGGATCGATGCCCGGCTGCAGGCCGTCGAAACACAGGGCATGCCTTATTTCGACGGTGCCTGGCGGATACTGCCCAAGGAGTCTCCTGCACCACAACTCATGGAATACAACCAGGCCACATTGCGGGTTGACCTGAAAAATGCCGCCAGCGGCGAAGTTGTCTGGCGTGCACTGGTTTCCGACATGGTGCGGCTACCTGTATCGCAAGAGCGCGTAGCGGCCGCACTGGCCAAAGCGTTCCAGCAGTATCCCCCGCCAGCGCCATGACAAGAGGGAAGCATGAGCATCAGAAAAATAGCTGCGGTCACTGTCAGTAACTGCGCAAACAGATTTTTGTGATACGCACGTCATAATATTCGAAAAAGTCTTTCTTATCCTTCTTTTCAAGGACTTCATAGGTGTACTTGGCCTCGTATTTCGCCTTCATCATGTCGAAGCGGACCGAGCCATCGAATGTCTTCCCCACCGGCTTTTCAGCACGATTGTCGTTTTCCGATTTCCCGGTCTGATTGAAACTCACGGTCGACGCCCAGGCCCACTTGTCGGCATCACAGCCGGGATGACGCGACACCAAGGGCATGTCGCCGCTGTAGGGAGAATACGCAACATAGCAACTGCCATTGCGAGGCCGGAAATTGACCTGGCCGTCCAGGCTGATCAGACTGTTGTCACGCACTCGCACGGCCCTGAACTTCTTGGCCGAGTCCTTGTCATCATGCCGGATCTTGAAGTACTTGGCCTCAAGGCTGACTGAGCCCCCCTTGGGGACGTCCTTGCACTCGGATGCCAGTGTCAGTGTCGGCGCAACAGCCAGCAGTGTGCTGCCGAGCAAAGCCGGCATGAAGGTTTTTTTCATGGTGGAGTCCCTCTGGGGTTTCATGCCGATTGGCGTTGCCAGCCTAGGCAGTCAGGGGGAGCCACTCCATACCATGTTCATGGTAACGGTTTTCTTGAGCATTATTGGTTGTAGCCATTTCGGGTCAGGCGTCAGCCTTGCTCCAATCCGACCCGCACCATTTTCTCATTCGTCGAAGAGATTACACTCTGCATTGTCAGGCACATGCTTGCAGCGCACGCGCTTCAACAGACTCATCATGACCGGATCATAGATACCCTGTTTGGTGAGCGCCAGGCGGGCCTCGCGCAGCATGGCGTAATATTTCTCCTGGTCTGCCTTGGGCAGTTCTATCCAGAATTTCTTGGGCACGTCGTTTTCCGCTTCTTTGAGCAAGGTCAGCAGCACATCAAGGTATTGCAGGCCGAACTGCCGTACCTGGTTCAGACGCGCATCCATGTCCGGAATCTTGGGCAGGATGAGGTCACGCCGAATCACGATGCTGGCGGTAGCCTGCAGCAAAGGGAAACGGATGACACCGCCCTTGGTGCCCAGCCCCTTGTAAAGCTCAAGCGGCTTGTAGCCCATGGCGGGGGCCGCAATGATATCGGCCTGCCCGTTGTTGAACTTGCCGGCATAGGTCGTGAAATCTGCCGGCACCGGCTGCGCACCAATGCCGGAAATCATCTTGGCTTGCGTGGGGTCCCAGTCCAACACCACCACACGCTTGCCAGCAGCCTTCTCGATGGAGTTGATGCTGCGGTCATTCACGAAAACGAAAATGGCGCCGATCGGAATGACAGCTGCAATCTGGTAACGACCATTGATCGCCATGGTCGCAATCACCGGATTGGCCATCATGGTCAGCAATGACTTCACTTCATCGTAATTACGCAGGTTGCCCGGGGAGTCGATGCTACCCACCGAATGATTGAACTGGCGGGCACGCAGGGAGGAAATTGCCACGCCCTCGCACTGCCCGGCCTTGAAGTCCTCGGTGGCAATACGCTCGTCCGTATAGGTCTTGATATCAACCATGAAGTTCCATTCACGCGCGGCCACGGCAAGGTCACGTGCGGTCTCGGTGATCTTCCCCTGCGGGCCCATGGGATCGAAAATGCAGAAGCGTACGTTCACCGGCTTTGGCAGGGGTGGCGGCAAACCGGCCTTCTTTGTGAGGGGAACCGCGACGCCGTTGGCCGAAGCAATGCCGGAAAATGTCAGCAAGACGGCAGCACATAAAGAAAAAAGTATCCGGTCATTCATGTCTTTGTCTCTCGATTGATGACACACATGTCGTTTTTGTTTTATTCCCTGTCCAGAAAGCGGAGTTTGAGCGTGCGGGTCAGGGTTTCGCGCCTCGCCTCATCCGACATGCCGCAGCCTGTTTCCAGTGCTTCGGCAAAACTCAGGTGTTCCTCCTTGAGATTGGCCTGACAGGTGACAGGCATCACATACGGCGACTTGGCATCGGTAAACAGGGATTTGTCTATCTGCAGCTTGCCCTGATACGACATCACGGTGTCATTCGTGTTGTATTGCCCGCTTGCACTCAGTACGGCCTTGCCGATATCTGCCGTGAAGTCCGTTGTCCGGATGATGCCGTCAGCAATCCTGCCTTTGACAAAGAGCTTGTTGATATCGGTTCCTTTGCCACTTGTATCAGGCAGTTTCTCGACAAGCGTCGGCAAGAAGGAACGGTAACCGTCCAGCTTTTCCCACAACATCCGGCTCAGATTGATGTCTGCCAAATGTCCCTTGTCGAGCTGCAGGGAAAAATCTCCCTTGTTGCTCGACAGCGCTTCTTCCCAGGCAAGGCCACCACCCTCGAGATCGCTCCTGAAGGACAGCGTTCCACTCATGCCCTTGCGACCCACCAGATCACCCATCAGCGCGGCATCCAGCGCTTCTGCACTCAGGCGGAGCTGGTAGCGGGGGCCGGTTTCAGGCCACCCCACGCTGGCATTACCGGAAATCCGCGATCCGTCAAGCTGTAGCGCAATATCCTTCAGAAAAAAGGAAACATCCCCTTGTCCGGCCTTGGCGGAAAAATCCAGGGTCTTGCCTGTCGGCAGGGAAATTTCACGGTCCTGCAAGCGTAGGGAGAAGGCCAGTTTCTCTGCTGCCAGCTCGCCATTTTTCCAGTTGCCACGCAGTTGCCCTGCCTGCACGGCATAGGCAACAGGGCCCGTGCCGCGTATGTCCGGTCCAACCAGCATGATTTGCCCCTTTGCCAGATCAACGCTTGCCGCGCCGGAAAAATTGGCCTGACGCGGCTGTGGCATGGTCAGGTTCTTGTACAGGACCACGGCTTGCAGGCGCGGCGAATGAATGGCCCTGTCGGCAACGACAATGTCACCCTGCATGTCCAGACTGGTTTGCCCCGGCAATTGCGTGCTTGAGACAATTGTCGTCAGCCTGCTCTTGGCCAAAGTCAGCTTCCCTGCCTCATGGCCAAGGTTGGCACTCAGGGAGTTCTGCAGGAGCAGGTTGCCGCCGCTTTCATCAAGACGGCTGAAGAGAAAATCCCCTTGCAGAGGCATGTTCTTCCCCTGGCCAATATTTTTCAGGGAAAATTTCTCGATATCGACTGTGCTTTCCTGGTCACTGCCTTCTTGCTTGAGTGTTATGCGCGCCTTGCTGATCGACACCTCATTGAGGGTGGATGGCCGTGCATGAGCCAGCTTCTCGAGTACGGTGTCCCAGTTGCTACTGCCATCGGCATGCACAATGACGACGGCACTCAAGTCTGAAAGCGAAAGGTCATGACTGCCGCTACCAGAAATGATGTCAGTTATGCGCAGGCTGGCACTGGCCTGTTTGGCACTCAGCAATGTTTCCTTGCCGTCAGCACTCATCAGCGTGAATGGGCCCAGCCGTATGCCTGCCGGCCACAATTGCCACTGCAGCGGCTCCTGAAGCACCAGCTTGCTGCCGGTACTTGCCTGAACCTCGCCGATCAGTGTCTCGCGATAGCGGTCCGGGCTGGCCAGCATGAGAAAAAGTGCAAGTGCCAGACACGCAACAATGGCCAGCGTGCCGATGCTCCAGAGAAGGATTTTACGGAAACGACTCATGACGCGTACGGCCTGTTTACTCGTCAAAGCCGCTGCATTCGGCATCGGCAGGCTCGTGCCGGCAACGGACTTTCTTGAGCAGGTTCATCATGGAAGGGTCGTAGATGCCATCACGGGTCATGGCAATGCGAGCCTCCCGCAGCATGTTCCAGTATTTTTCTTTTTCCGCCGCCGTAAGGTCGATATAGAGCGATGACGGAATATCTTTTTCCGCCGCCCTCAAGGTCGTGATGAAAGCATCGAGAAAGCGCAGACCGAAGCCGCGCAACTGCATCAGGCGATCGTCAAGATCGGGAATCTGCGGCAGCAGGATGTCACGGCGGATCACGATAGAGCCAGTGGCATGCAACAGGGGGAAACGAAAAATCCCGCCTTTCGTGCCTATGCCCTTGTAGAGCTCGAGGGGTTGGTAGGCCATGGCCGGCGCTGCAATGATGTCGGCCTGGCCATTGTTGAACTTGCCACCATAGCTGGTGATGTCGGACAGCACAGGCCGCGCGCCAATGGCTGAAATCATCTTGGCTTGCGAGGTATCCCAATCCAGCACCACCACGCGCTTGCCCGCCGCTTTTTCAATGGAATTGATGCTGCGGTCATTCACCATCACGAAGAGTGCACCGATAGGCACCACGCCGGCCACCTGATAACGCCCCGTTACGGACATGGGCATGAAAGCGGGATTCGCCAGCGCACGCAGCAGTGTCTTTACTTCGTCATAACTGCGCAGGTTACCCGGCGCATCGATGCTGCCGGCAATCCGGTTGAACTGGCGCGCACGCAGGGTGGTCATCGCCACACCTTCACACTGGCCCGCCTTGAATTCTTCGGATGCCACGCGCTCGTCGGTATAGACCTTGATGGTGAGCAGCAGGTTCCATTTGCGAGCTTCCAGCGCCAGATCCTTGGCGATGTTGGCAATGGGGCCGGCAGCACCGACCGGATCAAAAATGCAGAAGCGCATGCTGACCGGTGCCGGCAAGGCAGCCGGTGCGTCACCCTTGCCGGGGACCGCGCCGGCCATGCTGGGCAGCGCAGGTGCTGCATGGCTGAGCGAGGCAGCAAGCAGCAGGCCGGGCAAGGCAAACAGACGCTGGAATAGATGACGGGACATCAGAGTGGGCTCCGTTCTTGTTGTTGTACTGACGCTATGCGGATGTTGTCGGTATTCGGCAAAGGCAGCTTAGTGTGCCCCTGAGGGTGTGGCTTGACCACCGCGACACGTAACGACGGCTATGCAGCTAATCGTGCACGAAGGCTTGCTGTCCCGTCACTCGACATGCGCTGGATGCCCAGCCTGCGGCTGGATGATGTCCGCCTCGCGGCCACCGAAATAACTGTCGCCCAGTTTTTTCTGTGCCTCCCGATTGCGGGTGGCCAGGGCTTGCAGTGCAGTTGCGCCGCGCAACCGGTACCAGCTCACCTTGCAAAAGAGCAGAGGTGCCGAGACAAGCGGATACCAGGGCAGGATGAACCAGGGCAGTCCCAGACGATAGCGCTGCACCGGCCCCAGGATCAGCGCCGAATTGCTGAGATGCAGGTGATAGAAATAGCGGCGCTTGAGCCGCGCCAGGAAGGGATGTTTCTCCTGCCCCGCCAAGGGCCGTGTCAGCGGCTCCTGCATGAGAGCTGTCCCCAGCAGGCGGATTTTTTCGTCCGGCAAACGGTGCGTGAGGAAGGTGTGATAGAGCTTGCGCAGGCCATCGCCTTCGCTGGTGGCCAGGAACGAAGGATGCACGCCGGAAAGCCAGCCGATATAGCGCCAGAGATGCAGGACCGCAGCCGATTCCTTGCGCGTAGGCAAGAGACCGAACATGCGCGAGCCGGACAGAGTGACGGGGCCGAAAGCAAGATAGGTGGCCGTCATGTCGACCTGGTTGATGGGCACACCCCAGCGCGCTGCCGGCCAGTCCCCCTGCGACAGCAGGTGCCGGCGTATCAGCGCATGCACCATGCGCACCCGTATCGTCGTGATGAAGCCCGGACCGAAGCGGCTCATGCCGTCGGGCTCGGTGACATCCTGCAACCATTTCCCGGTCTCACCCAGCCGCAGGCTGGTGTCCTTGTGCAAGGCACCAGCGCGCGCCAGTGTCTGGTTCATGCTGTTGAAATAGGCATAGCCACCCATGAGCGCCATGTCACGCAGCACATAGAAGCCCACCATGCCGCCCAGATGCGAGGCCCGTACCGCCAGTTCCATCTGCTCCCGGTCCAGCCATTCCGGCGCCTTGTCGATGAGGGCAAAGAACTCCCGCAGGGCCGGCGGTGCATCCGGCAGGCTGTCGATACCCTGCAGCAGCGCCTGTTCGAACAGGGCTTTGTGCTGCCGCACATTGCCCGAAAACATCCATGCCACCACCCGGTCCATGGGCTCGTCTCCCTGCATGAGAGCAGCCTGCACCTGTGTCCACTCCTCGGCCGTGGGCGCCAGCGGCTTGCCGAAGACAAGGCGCCCCAGAAAAGCCGGCAGCCACTGGCGGCGTGCCAAGCGCTCGGGCAGGGCCCGCTCAGGAACAGAGAAACCGGAATCAGGGGCAGAAGGGTCGGGAGTCATGGCGATGGCTTGAGCAGGCAATGGCGGCCAATCTATTATGAGCAACTACTCGCGTTCAACTCGGGTTTGACGAATGAGACGCCCTCCGCAGCAAAAACGCTCCCGCGAGATGGTGGAGCGCCTTCTGGACGCCACTGCCACCACGCTTGCGGAACGCGGCCTGGACAACACCACCACCAACCATATTGCTGAACAGGCAGGCGTCAGTATCGGCTCGCTCTATCAGTACTTTCCGGACAAGCAGGCCCTGATCGAAGCGTTGTTGGAACGTATGGGCAGGGAAATCGGGCAGGGCTTCCGCCGCCGGGCGGAGCATGTCGACATCAACAGCCTGGCCCTGCGCGACGTGGCCACCCTGGCCATCGCCTATGGCATGCACATGATGAAGACGGATCCCTTGATCGGGGAAATGGTGAGGAACTGGAACCGGCTACCGGTGCACAAGCTGCTAGACCCGATCGAGCACCTGTTCCTGGTCATGGCCCAGCCCTATTTCCTGCGCAATTACGAGGACTATCCGGTACAGAACCTGGAGGCCAAGCTGTATGTGCTGATCAACTCGACGATATTCACCAGCATCCGTTACCTGCACCAGCAGAACACGATGCTGCGGGAAGAACATCTGGTACGCACGCTGGCAGACATGATCGTTGCATTGCTGGAGCGTCCGGACAAACCCTAGTTTTTCAGGCTTTTTCCAGCAGGGCGTAGAAGAAACCGTCAGTCTCTCCGGTGAACAGCTGACGGCCGACGGGGCGCTCCTGTCCCCATGCAGCCGCCATGGGAAGAGCTCTCGCATCCTTGGTCTTTTCCAGAAAACGGCCAAGCTGCTTTTCGTTTTCTGCCTTCAGCACCGAGCAAGTGGCATACAAAAGACGCCCACCGGACGCCAGCAGCGGCCACAGTGCCGCCAGGAGATCGGACTGCTGCTTGCCGGTTTGTGCCACGTCACCCTGCCGTCGCAGCAATTTGATATCAGGGTGGCGGCGGATCACGCCCGTTGCCGTACACGGCGCGTCCAGCAGGATGCGATCGAAGGCACGACCATCCCACCAGTCGCCACTGCGTGCCGCATCGGCAGCAATGACGCGGGCATCAAGTTGCAGGCGCTGCAGGTTTTCGTGAATGCGCGCACAACGTTCGGGAGAGATATCCAGCGCGGTCAGCTGCAGCCCTTCGGTATGCTCAAGCAAATGCGCGGTTTTACCACCGGGCGCCGCACAGGCATCAAGCACGCTCATGCCGGGCTGGCAATCCAGCAACAGGGCAGCAAGCTGTGCCGCTTCATCCTGCACGGACACCCTGCCGGCAGCAAAGCCGGGCAGAGCACGCACATCACCCACTCCTTCCACGCGCAGGCCGACAGGGCTGTGCAGACAAAGGCTGGCCACCATACCCTGCTCTGCGAGCAGCTCAACATAATCATCGCGACTGCCCTGGCGGACATTCACGCGCAGCGTCAGCGGGCCCTCCTGATTGTTGGCCGCCATCAGGATGTTCGCCTGCTCCGCCCCCCAGTCCACCACTAGTGCCACCCTCAACCATTCGGGGTGCGCATGGACTCCGCTTGCGGCGGCAGCCTCAAGGCTGTCACGTTCACGCAGGTAGCGGCGCAGCACGGCATTGATGAGTCCCGTAGCCCTCTCTTGACCCAGTTCCCGGGCAGCATCCACGGTTTCACTGAGGGCGGCATGATCGGGGATGCGCAGATCACGCAATTGAGCCAAGCCCAGCAGCAGCAAGGCTTCCACCAAAGGCTGTGGTGTCTTTTGCAGCAGGGGCTTGAGCAGCAGCCGGTAATGCAGGGCATGGCGACAGGTGGTGTAGGCCATGGCCTGGAGCAGGCCACGATCCGCAGGCTGGGTGCTGGTCAGCGCAGCCGGCAGGGTATCGCTCAGGGATTCACGTCCGGCCAGCACGGGTGCCAGGGCTCGTGCTGCCAGGGCCCGGACATTCAGGTGGGCAGGGCTTTTGCCATGATGCTTCATGAGTAAGGGCGCTTCATTGATGGCCGTGCTTCATCGGGGCCGATTCATGCGCCCAGCACCTGGCCGGGAGCCAGCTGGTCGCGCCGGGCATTGAGCAACTGCATGACGGATAGCGGCTTGCCGCCCGGCAGTTGCAGGGTTTCCAGCCGCAACACACTGCCGCTGCCCGCCGCCACATGCAGGCCGCCACGGTCCGCGCGGATGATCATGCCAGCGGGTGCCGTGGTGACCTCATCGGTTGCCGAGGCCTGCCAGACACGCAGCACCTGCCCGGCCAGCGTGGTGAAGGCCACGGGCACCGGATTGAAGGCACGCACGGCACGCGCCAGAGTATCTGCCGGCTGCTGCCAGTCGAGCTCGGCCTCTTCCTTGCTCAGCTTGCGGGCATAAGTGGTATCGGTTTCGTTCTGGGTCTCACTGGGCAGCTCGCCATCGGTGAGCAAGCCCAGGGCCGCCACGAGCGCCTCTCCTCCCAGCAGCGCCAGACGGTCGTGCAGGCTTTCGCCAGTGTCGTTGGGAGAAATGGGGCAGCGCTCCATGTAGCGCATGGCGCCGGTATCCAGACCTTCATCCATCTGCATGATGGTGATGCCGGTCTCACGGTCACCGGCCAGGATGGCGCGCTGGATGGGCGCCGCACCTCGCCACCGAGGCAACAACGAGGCATGCACGTTAAGGCAGCCAAGTCGCGGGATATCCAGCACGGCTTTGGGCAGGATGAGGCCGTAGGCGGCCACGATCATGAGGTCGGGCACCAGCGCCGCCAGTTCTGCCTGGGCATCAGCATCACGCAGGCTGGCAGGCTGGAAAACGGGAATCCGGTGCTGCAGCGCCAATTCCTTGACGGGGCTGGCCTTCAACTCCCGGCCACGGCCGGCAGGGCGGTCCGGCTGCGTGTACACGGCCACGATCTCGTGATCGCCCTGTTGCAGCAGGGCCTTCAGGCTTTCGGCGGCAAAAGCCGGCGTACCGGCGAATATGATGCGTAAGGGGGTGTCCACAGGGTCTCTCAAGCTTGCAGCTTGTGCTGCTTTTCCAGCTTCTTGCGGATGCGCTCGCGCTTGAGCGAGGAAAGGTAATCCACGAAGAGCTTGCCTTCGAGGTGGTCGATTTCATGCTGTATGCACACGGCCAGGAGGCCGTCGGCCTCGATCTCGAAAGGCTGGCCATCACGGCCCAGTGCCTTGATCAGCACGCGGGCCGGTCGCTCCACGGTTTCGTAGAAACCGGGCACGGACAGGCAGCCTTCGTCATAGGGAGCCTTCTCTTCACTCAGGGGGCTGACGACCGGGTTGATGAAAACCAGTGGCTGGTTCTTCTCTTCCGAAAGGTCCATCACGATGAGCCGGATGTGGCGGTCCACCTGGGTGGCGGCCAAGCCGATGCCGGGAGCCGCATACATGGTTTCCAGCATGTCATCTGCCAGGCGGCGGATACTGTCATCCACCTGCACGACCGGCTTTGCCTTGATGCGCAGGCGGGGGTGCGGATATTCGAGGATGGGCAGAATCATTTTTAACCGGTCGGCTCTCTGGCCATACTTGGAGTAGAGTCCCAAGTATGCTTGCTAAGGCAATGAAGTTACTGTAAAAGTCTGTTGATTGCGTCACAGTGATTGGCGTCGCTTCGCCCCATTATAAGGCCGCATGCCGAAAAAGCGACCGCCAGGGCCATCGCTGGCGGTAAAGCCATAAAGGGAAACCATAATGAAAAAACGTCTCCTGGGAATCGTGGGTGCCTGCCTGCTGGCAGGCGGGGTACATGCCGAGGCGCCCGTACCGGTCAAGGAATCCGCTCCCGAACGCTACACCGTGGTTTCTGGCGACACCCTCTGGGGCATTGCCGGCCGCTATCTCAACGATCCCTGGCGCTGGCCGGAAATCTGGGAAGCCAACCAGCAGGTCTACAATCCCCACCTCATCTATCCGGGCGACATCCTGGTGCTCTGCCGCATACAGGGCCGCACCGTGCTGGCCGTGGACCAGGGCGGCGGCTGCACCGAAGTTGCCGCCCGCATTGCCGGTGGCGGTGGCCTGCCCACGCGTACCGAGCTGCCTGACGGCACGATAAAGCTGCACCCCAAAGTTCGCGAGATGCCACTCAGCCTCGCCATCCCGTCCATTCCGCTCAAGGACATCCAGCGTTACCTCAACGACTCGCGTGTCGTCAGCCATGAGGACCTGGAAAAAGCGCCTTATGTGATCGCCACGCAGGACAATCGCGTGGTGGCCGGCAAGGGCGACCGTGTCTTCGTGCGCAACAAGAACAAGCAGCTGGTCCCCAGCGGCTCCTACGGCGTCTACCGTGGCGGCATGCGTTATATCGATCCCGAAACAGGCAAGCTGCTCGGTTATGAAGCCGAAGACATTGGCGCCGGCACCCTGCAGGCTCTGGAGCCGGAAGTCGGCACGCTGCTGCTGTCACGCAGCAACCAGGACGTGCGCGTAGGCGACAAGTTGCTGGAAAGCGAAGCTGGTCGGGTGTCGTCCATCTTCCATCCCAGCAATCCCGACGGCATACGGCCGGGCAATGTGCTGCGTATCTTCGGCAGCATCGCCTCCGGTGCACAACACAGCGTGATCGTGCTCAATCGCGGCGAAGTGGATGGCGTGAAGCCCGGCCATACCTTTGCCCTGTATCGCAAAGCCGGCCTCGTTGTCGACAAGCTCAGCAACGAAACCGTGCGCCTGCCTTCCGAGAATGCCGGGCTGGCCATGGTGTTCCGTACATTCTCGAACGTGAGTTATGCCCTGATCCTGCGCTCCAGCGTAACCATCAAGATCGGTGACGAATTCCGTCCGCCCATCAGCGCGGACTGATTGCAAAAACTCTGCAAGCCTGCGGTAATCGGGCTGCCACTCGACTGAGTGGCAGCCCTTTTTTTGGACCGGAGAAAAGTGATCGTCAGGAGGATGATTACTACCCCGGCAAGACAAACGAGACAACACCGACTCAAGGCAAGGATGCCCCATGACCGTTTCCACATTTGCGCCCGCCACCGACTGGCTGCGCCTCTGGTGTCTTGTTCACCAGTCCCATCGCAGCACCGCCCTGCTCCTGCAGGAATTTTCTTCACCTACCGATGCACTCACCGCCAGCCCTTCCGACTGGCGCAGGCTGGGAATTGCACCAGGCCAGGCGCAAAGACTTGCTCACTGGCAACAAGAAAATGATCCGGCGTTGCTGCGTGAAATGCAGGAAGGTGTTCTGGCCAAGCTGCACTGGTGCGAACAGCCGGGCCATACGCTGCTTGCCCAGGATCATGAAGACTATCCTGCGCTGCTACGCGAAATTCCGGACCCGCCTCCGCTGCTTTTCTTGCGCGGCAACAGCATGCTACTGGGGTTGCCACAACTGGCCATCGTGGGCAGTCGCAAGCCCTCCCTTGCCGGGCGTTCAGATGCTGCTGCTTTTGCCAGAGAGCTGGCAGAAGCAGGCCTGGTCATCACCAGTGGCATGGCACGCGGTATTGATGCCTGCGCGCATGAAGGCACCCTCAACGCCGGAGGCCAGACAGTCGCGGTTCTGGGCACCGGCGCAGATCGTGCCTACCCTCGCGAGAACACCGGACTCTATGATCGCCTTGTCGCAGAAGGCGGGCTGATCGTGAGTGAGTTCTTGCCCGGCACTCTGCCACTGGCACCTCACTTCCCGCGACGCAACCGCATCATCAGTGGCCTCAGCCTTGGCGTGCTTGTAGTAGAAGCCGCACCGGAAAGTGGCTCCCTCATCACCGCGAGAATGGCAGCAGAACAAGGACGTACCGTATGGGCACTGCCGGGCTCACGGCACCATCCACAGGCTCAAGGTTGCCTCAAGCTGATACGCGAAGGTGCCACGGCCGTGGTCAATACCGCACAGATTCTTTCCGACCTTCCACCCATGACAGGATGGCTGCGTGAGCAGGTCACCGCACGGGATAACTCTTCTTCAGCAACAACACAAACCCGGCTGTCTGTAGAAGCCACCCAGGTGCTGGATGCCCTGGGCTGCGAATGCCGGCATGCAGACTGGCTGATCCAGGCAACCGGGCAAAAACCGGCGCAGGTGTTGCGGTTGCTGGTCGAGCTGGAGCTGGGCGGACATGTCGCAGCCGTGGCAGGCGGTTACGAGCGCCTGCGCTGATTGCCTGAGTGGCTCAGTGCTACACTGCGCCGCCATGAATACGACACGTCTTCCTTACGCCCATGACTTGCAGCTGGCCGTCGAAGCCCTGAAAGCCGGTGGCGTCATCGCCTATCCCACGGAAGCCGTCTGGGGGCTGGGCTGCGATCCGTTCAACGAGCAGGCTGTTTGCCGTCTGCTTGATCTGAAGCAACGCCCCAGCCACAAGGGCCTGATTATCATTGCCGCGAGCATCGCCCAGATCGAACCCTGGCTTGCTGCTGTGTCAGCGTCGAAAAAACCGGCGCTGCTGGCAAGCTGGCCCGGCCCCTACACGTGGATCGTGCCAGCGCCGGATGCCCCGCACTGGCTGCGCGGCGAACACGCCGGGCTCGCGGTCCGTGTGTCGGCACACGAAGGCGTGCGTGCACTTTGCGAGGCATGGGGCGGTCCGCTGGTATCCACCAGCGCCAACCTGAGTGGCCAGGCGCCCGTGCAGGGCATGGCAGAACTGGAGCAGCAATTCGGCGCCGGTCTTGCCGCCATCGTGCCAGGCGCTCTGGGTGGAGATGCCCGCCCCAGTGAAATACGCGACGCTGAAACCGGCGTCGTCCTGAGACCCCGGTGAGGTGCCATGAGTCACTCCATTCCTGCTTCTGCGCCAGACATCAACGCCGTCAAGAACTACCTGCTGGATTTGCAGGACCGCATCTGCGCGATGCTGGAGGCCGAGGAAGGTGAACCCTGTTTCCGCACGGATGAATGGACACGCGCCGAAGGTGGCGGCGGGCGCTCACGTGTGCTGGAAAACGGCAAAGTCATCGAAAAAGGCGGCGTGCTTTTCTCGCATGTCCATCTCAACAGCATGCCAGCCTCAGCCACCGCACACCGACCGGAACTGGCCGGCTGCAAGGCGCAGGCGCTTGGTGTTTCACTGGTGATCCACCCGCGCAATCCCTACGTACCGACATCACATGCTAATGTGCGACTTTTCATTGCCGAAAAAGAAGGCCAGGCACCGATCTGGTGGTTTGGTGGCGGCTTTGACCTCACGCCCTACTACGCCACGGACGAAGACTGCAGACACTGGCACAAGGTTGCGCATGACCTCTGTACGCCATTTGGCAACACGGTTTACGCCGACTACAAGAAATGGTGCGATGAATATTTCTTTCTCAAGCACCGCAACGAACCCCGCGGCATTGGCGGACTTTTCTACGATGACCTGAATGCCTGGGGCGCAGAAAAATGCTTTGCCTTCATGCAGGCCGTCGGCAACGGCTATATCGATGCCTACCAACCCATCGTGGCAAACCGCAAGAACACGCCGTACGGAGATCGCGAACGCGACTTCCAGCTTTACCGGCGCGGACGCTATGTGGAATTCAACCTGGTTTTTGACCGTGGCACCCTGTTCGGCCTGCAATCCGGTGGCCGTACGGAATCCATACTGATGTCACTGCCGAATCTGGTGAGCTGGCGCTACGACTGGGCTCCGGAACCGGGTACGCCGGAATCCCTGCTTTACGAGCGCTATCTCAAGCCACGCGACTGGGTCTGATCTCGCCGTAGCCATGTCGCCCGGTCACAGGCGGCATGGCTACGATGCTTTTCAGGATGCTGCGGCCAGCAACTGGTCAATGATCTGGCGGCCATAAAGGTCCACCAGATAAGGCACGCTCTTTTCGTTGAAGTTCGTCAGGCGCGGCAGAAGGAAGACCCATTTGCTGCGCACCTTTGCAAGTGCCGGCGCCAGCGCAGGCTGGCTTTTGCCGAGCTTGTCGAGCCGTGCCGAGAATTCGGCAGCAAGCACCGCAGGATCAAGATTCCGGTTGACGCCGGAGTAGTTGGAGCCGCCCAGCGGATCAGCGCCGTTGCGCAGATAGATCGTCATCATCACCTGCATGCGGCCCGCCAGGTCGTAGAGGGCCAGTTTCACCGGATCCGTCCCTGTCGGCATGCGTTGCTCGAGATCGGCCGCAAACCGGGTCGTGAGATCTTCCGCCGCATAAATGGCAAGCTGGTTGGCTTCGCCATCCTGATAAAGGTCTCGCTTCAGCACATCACGCAGGGCCACCCAGCTCGTCTTCAGGCCGGCATCATTCAGGGCACTCACCCGGGTATCCAGCTTGCCGGCCAACGCGAGGGCATCCTGGCGACGCTCTCCGGCCTTTTCCAGGATGACATACATGAAAAGCTGACTGGTGCTGCGATAGGCACCATCACGCAGCGACTGGAGTTCGCTGGCCGCGATCTCGGCACGAGCCGCCGACGCCAGCAGGCCAAGCGCCAGCAGGCTGATGTACAGCAGACGAACATGATGCATGCAGGAATCTCCCGGTCAGGTCGGCAGGCAGGAATACGGTATAAAAACGAAGGCAGCGAGTTGACGCTCCGGCACATCTCCATGAAGCTCGCCAGCCGGAGGAAATCGAATGATGGAGCGCTATTGCGTCTTCGGCAATCCCATTGCCCACAGCAAGTCCCCCCATATCCATGCCGAATTTGCGCGACTGACCGGCCAAGCCTTGGTCTATGAAGCACGGCTGGCCCCTGTCGGAGGCTTTGCCCAAGCCCTGCAGTCCTTTCTGGCCGAAGGTGGCCGCGGCTGCAATGTCACCGTTCCTTTCAAGGAGGAGGCCTGGCAGTTGGCAGAGGTGCTGAGTCCGCGTGCGGAAAAGGCAGGGGCTGTGAATACCCTGCTGCCCGGCAAAAACGGAAGACTGTACGGAGACAATACTGACGGTATCGGCCTGGTGCGCGATCTTTCGCAGAACGCCGGCTATGCGCTTGGTGGCAAACGTGTACTGGTGCTGGGTGCCGGGGGAGCAGTCCGTGGCGTGCTGGGGCCCTTGCTGGCAGAAAAGCCAGCTGCCCTCGTGATCGCCAACCGGACCGAAGCGAAGGCGCAGGCCCTGGCAGAGCTGTTTCATGACGAAGGCAAGGTGGAGGCTGTCTCGCCGGCCAGGCTTGCAGGCAGACAGTTTGATCTGGTCATCAACGGGACCTCTGCCAGCCTGCAGGGTGCGGGGCTGGACCTGCCTTCGGGACTGCTCGCCAAGGATGCACTGGCCTTCGACATGATGTACGGTGCGGCGCCTTCGGCGTTCCTGCAGTGGGCAAGTGCCGAGGGGGCAACCATTCGCGACGGCCTTGGCATGCTGGTCGAGCAGGCTGCCGAAGCATTTTTTCTATGGCGCCAGGTTCTCCCCCCCACGGCAGCGGTACTGGCCAGCCTGCGGGCAAGCCTGACCCGCAAGCACAATGACTGATTCAAAGGTGACAAGGAGTAAGAAGTGATGCGATCCATTCTGGCAGCGGCCTTGCTGGCCCCCCTTTCCATGGCTGCACTGGCCGACGAGCCCACGCGGGCCTTCACCGGTGAAGTGGATGCCGCCTACATGAAGTCCACGGGCAGCAGCAACAAGGAAACACTCAAGGGCCGTTTCGATACGCAATACAAGCAGGAGCGCTGGGCACACCAGCTCAAGGCCGAAGGCCTGAACGAAGTCGACAACGACACCGGCATTCGCAGCATCGAGCGCTATCTGGTCATGGAAAAATCCAGCTGGAGCTTTACCGAGCGGGATTACATCTTCATCAAGCCGCAGTGGGAAAAAGACCTGCAATCCGGTTTTGAATACCAGGCCTTCCTCGCCATCGGTTACGGTCGCGAGTTCCTGAAATCGGACACACTGTTCCTGTCCATGGATTTTGGTGCCGGTTCGCGCTACAGCAAACTGGATTCTGCTGTCGGTGGCAGCGAAACCGAAGCACTGGGCAATGTGGCACTCAAGCTTGAATGGAAGTTCGCGCCGAATGCCCGCTTCAATGAAGATGCCTCCGTGGAAACCGGAGACAGTGGCACGGTCCTGCGCACACGCTCTGCCGTGACGGTGAACATCACGGATGTGGTAGGCCTCAATCTCGCCTACGAAACCAAGCATGACAGCGGCCCCAGCGATACCCAGGACACGCTGACAACCTTTGGCCTGAACTACCGCTTCAAATAAGCTTTCCTTTCCTGAATGAAAAATGAAAAAAGCCGGCAGTGTGCCGGCTTTTTTCATTCAGACTTCGCCACTTTCCTTACGGTAATCGTCTTTCAATCGCGCATAGTTCGCTGCTGTATAGGTGAAATAACTCCGCTCCTTCTCCGTGATGGCACGTGCGGCCTTGGCCGGGCTGCCGACATAGACAAAGCCCGAAGCCAGCACCTTGCCCGGAGGCACCACGGCACCTGCACCCAGGATGACCTCCGATTCCACCACGGCACCGTCCATCACCATGGCCTTCATGCCGATGAGTACGCGGTCATGCACCGTACAGCCATGCAGCGTCGCTTGATGGCCGATGGTGACATCATTGCCGATGGTCAGCGGAAAGCCGTCCGGGTTGTAACTGCTGGCATGCGTGATGTGGAGCACGCTGCCATCCTGCACGGAGACCCGCTCGCCAATACGGATACGGTGCATGTCGCCACGTACGATGGCATAAGGCCAGACCGAGCTGTCGCGGCCGATGACCACATCGCCGATGATGACGGCTGTCGGGTCCACGAATACACTCTCGTCGATTTGTGGCTGCATGCCCTTGTAGGTACGGATCGCGGTCACCATTATTTCCCCATAACCCTGTCTTTTTACCGGATGTCTGATTCTCTCCCATGCGCGCCCCGGCGGGGAGAGCCAACCACGGATGCTTTCATGACCAATCCCCTGCTCGAGTCCCATGCCCTGCCCCCGTTTGACCGCATCCTGCCCGAGCACGTGCAGCCGGCGATCGACACCATCCTGGCAGAAAACCGGGCAGCCATTGCCGGTCTCTCCCAGGCCGCAGCAACCTGGGAGGCTGTCCCTGCGGTACTGGAGCAGCTGCAGGATCGCCTTGATCAAGCCTGGGCTCCGGTTTCACATCTCAACGCCGTCATGAATTCCGAGGCGTGGCGCACCGCCTACAACGAAGCCCTACCAAAGCTGGCGGCTTATGGCACCGAACTGGGCCAGAACGAAGACCTCTTCCGCATTTACGAAAGCATCGAGAAGAGCGCAGGCTTCAGGAGTTTTTCACCTGCACAGCAAAAAGCCGTGCGCAATGCCTTGCGTGATTTCCGCCTCAGCGGCATCGGCATGGCAGCGGAAAAGAAAAAGCGCTTCGCCGAAGTCATTGAAAAGCTATCGGAGCTGTCATCCCGCTTCTCTGACAACGTACTTGATGCAACCCAGGCTTGGGAGCTGGTATTGCCTGATGCGTCGCGACTTGATGGCCTACCGGATTCCGCCCTTGCCCTGCTGGCCTCCCTGGCGGCACAGAAAGAAAAAACCGGCTTTCGCGTCACACTGGACTTTCCTTCCTATCTGGCCGTGATGACTCATGCAAAAGACCGCTCATTGCGTCAGGAGGTTTACACCGCCTATGTCACACGTGCCTCGGACCAGGGCCCGAATGCCGGCCAGCATGACAATACCGGCTTGATCAACGAGATCCTGCGTCTGCGCGAAGAAGAAGCACTCTTGTTGGGATATGCCAGCTACGCCGAGGTTTCACTCGTTCCGAAAATGGCTGCCACGCCCGGTGATGTCATGGCATTCATCGATGACCTCGCAGGGCGTACCAAGCCGGGGGCCGAAAAAGAGCTGGCCGAGCTTCGTGAATTTGCCGCACGCCGGCTTGGCATCGAAGAATTACAGGCCTGGGACGTGACTTTCGCCAGCGAGAAACTCAAGGAAGAAAAATACGCCATCTCCCAGGAGTTGCTGCGCCCTTATTTCCCAGCGCCGCGCGTGATTGACGGCATGCTGCGTATTGCCGAAACCCTCTATGGCGTTGAAATCCGTGAACGTCATGATGTCGTGAAATGGCATCCGGACGTGACTTTCTACGAAATCAGTGAAGGCGGCCAGACTATCGCCAGTTTCTGGCTGGACCCCTATGCCCGCACCAGCAAGCGTGGCGGCGCATGGATGGCTGACTGCCGTGTCCGGCGCCGTCTGCCCGATGGCTCCCTGCAAAAGCCGGTGGCCTTCCTGACCTGCAATTTCAATCCCCCGGTCGACGGCAAGCCTGCCCTGCTGACTCATGACGAAGTCACCACGCTTTTCCACGAGTTCGGACATGGCGTGCACCACATGCTGACACGCATCGAGATTGCGGCTGTCTCCGGCATCAACGGCGTTGCCTGGGATGCCGTGGAGCTGCCCAGCCAGTTCTTCGAGAACTGGTGCTGGGAACCGGAAGCGCTGGCCCTGATTTCCGGCCATGTCGAGAGCGGACAAGCTCTGCCACAGGACCTTCTGGAAAAAATGCTGGCCGCCAAGAATTTCCAGTCTGGCCTCATGATGCTGCGCCAGCTTGAATTCGCCGCCTTCGACATGGAAATCCATTCTCTCAAGAACGTGCAGCCGGGAGACGTGCAAGAAAAACTAAATGCCGTGCGGCAGCGTATCGCCGTCATGCAGCCACCCGCCTTCAACCGCTTCCAGCACGGCTTCAGCCATATCTTTGCCGGCGGTTATGCGGCCGGTTATTACAGCTACAAATGGGCCGAGGTCCTTTCTTCAGACGCCTTCTCGCGCTTTGAGGAAGAGGGCGTGATGAACAAGGAAACCGGACGCAACTTCCGCGAAACCATTCTTGCCCAGGGCGGCAGCCGCGATGCCCTCGAACTCTTTGTGGATTTCCGGGGCCGTGAACCGAAAGTGGATGCGCTTCTGCGTCATTCGGGTCTTCAAGCGTGAGCATAAAACGCCAGTTCATCGCCGGCGCCCGTTGCCCCTCCTGCAATGCCGAGGACAAGGTGCGACTGTGCCGCGATGGCGAGCGTGAATGGATTGAATGCGTGGCTTGCGGTTATGAAAGTGCCGAACCGCAAGCGCCGGAGCATCCTGTCGGCAGTGTTGCAGACAGCGAAACAGGCATCGTCCGCTTTCCGCAAGCCAAGCCCTGACGTCGGGTAGCCGGCCTGCTCCCGGCCATACCTCAATTCACATCGAAACGGAAAATGCCGTCCAAGACCCGCTCCGGGCGGGCAGCCGTATCTGCTTGCAGCTCAGCCACGAAATGTCCGTCGATATAGTCGATGGGACTGTTGCGGTCGCGCGGATCGGTGTATTCGATGTAGGCAATATTGATGACGCAGCGCCCCGGCGTAGCGGTTGACCATTCTTTCCCTTCGAGCTTGAGCGCGACATAGATCGCATCACTGCCTGCCTGGCAGGCGTAGTCCCGCGGGAAATCGCGGGGATCGAAATTGGCAACATGGATGCGCCAGCCTTTCTCGTCAGTATCTCCACGGTTCTCGATGGCACTGACATGCAGGCCGGTCGCATCGGCATAAGAAGGCTCCGACATAGCATGATCGATGGCGGTCTGGATTTTCTGCGCACGGAAATTGGCATTGACCCCGTTCCCGATGCTGCCGACGTGATTGTCCTGCCAGTCCGGGACCTCGGCGACGCTGATGCCGTGCAGCGTGCCAGCCTGCCAGTACTCGATGTCCAGCACGGATTTTCCATCCGGATGCAGGACCAGCAGAAACTCCTGCGTGCTGCCGCCGGCGCGTGCGACCTCAACGAGAATGTGGCCCTCGGTTGCGCGCAAGTCTTCCACGCGCTGGATGTCGGTCGCCTGGAAGGAAAGACTTTCTTCTCCCTGGAAACTGGCACTGCCATCGCTGCCGATGATGAGCTGGCTCCAGGCCGGTGTATTGCCCAGATAGACATTGCTGGGGGTCAGCGTGCCTTCAAGGCAGGCGATCTGGCTGGCGCCACTCTCCCGCTCCAGGCAGGGCAGTGTGACGACAGGTTCGATGGGCGTCGTCGTGGCACCACCACCTGTACCGCCGCCCCCACCGCCGCAGGCCGTCAGCAAGCAAACAGGAAAAAGAAACAGCAGAAAGCGGTTCATGAATGTTCCTCTCTCAGGGTGTGGCCGGGGTGGCAAGGCGCAGCGCTTCGAAGCGGGAAGCCCGGGCTTCGGCATGAGCGGTCTTGACGAGCCCCAGGGTGACGGCATCAAGTTTGTCGGCCTGTGCCAGCATGAATTCGTACGTTCTTTCGTAATGTTCTTTCGGGGCGACCAGCACGCGCAGTTCCACCCGACCCTGTCGCCTGTCCGCCGGCAGTGGCGCGGTCAGCTCCAGGCTTTTGCCGGGTGGCAAACGGGTGTCGAAGCTTTCTTTCTCCAGTGACACATCCACCTGCCAGCCGATCACGCTTTCTACCAGCAGCGATTCCATGCCGTGTTGCAACCACCAGAGCTGCACGTGGATCTTGGGCACCATGTAGGTCGGGAAATAATGACCGGCACCGGTATTGGTCAACTGCGCGCGAGCCGTGCCGTCTTTCACCTCCAGCGTGGTGCTGAGTGCGCGCCGGATCATCTCGGGCGAGTGCACGCCCTGCCATTTGTGCTGACGGTCAGGCATATGGCAGGACTGGCAGGTGCTGCCGCTGGCGGCCTGCGGGCTGGCCCGCCATTGCTCCCAGGTGTCTTCACGCAGCTTGCCGGCCGTGCGCGGGCCGTCGGCCGGGAACTGGTGGCAGCCGGCACAGAAGCGGCTGTCCTCGAACGCCTTGCTCATGGTGAAACCACCGTGGATGGCATGAGCAGAGGCAGGGGTAGAAACTCCGGCCTCTTCTCGCGGTGGCGGGCCGAAGCGCTCGTGCTGGCGCACATGGCAGGCAGCACACACCAGCCCCTGGTGTCCCAGAGAGGCCGGAACGTGTGCAGGCGGTGGCGTTGCCGGCGCGCCCGACCAGCCATGCTCCTGTGCGATCAGGGCTTTCTGTTCCGCCAGGGGGGCGTGGCAATTCAGGCACTGGTTGGCTTCCGCCTGCGGCATCAGCCGCATCTGCCACAGGATGCCGGCCGTCATGGTCTGGCTGTGCAGGCTTTGCTGCCAGTCACGGTACTGGCTGGCATGGCACTGTCCGCAGCTTTCCGGCGCAAGGGAGGCCTCCAGAGCGGAAAATCCGGCCGGTACGGGACCCTGCGGCGGGAGTGGTTGCTGCCAGTGACGGGCAAGAAAAGCGGCCGTCGCATCGGGGGCCACAGGGACTGGTGCGCTACGCACGAGCAGCCAGGTCCCTGCCAGCAGACCCAACGCCAGCACCGTACCCCCCGCCCACCGCGCAGCCCCCGTTGGCATCAGGCCCGTCGGATTTGCCAGGTGAAGGTGCCGGCGTCTTCGCGACGCTCCAGCAGGGCGTCACCACTGGATATGCAGAGATAGCTGATGGACTCGCCCGATGAAGGATTATCGAAGACGACCGTCAGTTCGTTGCCGCTCTCCAGCTTCTTGAGCGCTTTCTCAGTGAATATCTGCACATGCGGGCAGCCATAACCGGTGACGTCGAGCAAAAAACGACCGTCACCGGTTTTTTCAAAGACCACGGTTTCCTTGAGCTTGATGGCCATGGAAGAGACTCCGGTTCAGAAATCAAAACTGTTGCGGGTGATGCGCCACTCGATCCAGCGCTTGAGAAGACGGACAGAAAGAAAACCGCCCAGTGTCATGCCGGCCAGGAAAATCCAGCCGCTGATGTCGCCGTTGGTGACCGTGGCAAAGAAGGCGCCGATGTTGCAGCCCATGCCGATGCGCGAGCCGATGCCCATGAGAGCGCCGCCCAGCAGGGCGAGCACGGCAGTTTCTGCGTTGGGCCATTTCCATTTGAATTCGCCGTTCAGGTTGGCCAGCACAGCGGCGCCCAAGATGATGCCGACGGACATCATGCCGGGCGCATTCAGCAGCGGATTGGGCAGACCGTTTTCCAGCCCGAAGAAAATGTTGTCACGCATGGTGATGCCCAGCGTTTCCAGCAACCAGCCGCCCCACTGTGCTTCCTGCGTGGTGATGTACCAATAGCCGGGATCAAACACACTGTCCTGCAGGGACAGGCCAGTACTGAAACCCATCTGCCCCAGCAGCTCGCCAAAATTGAAAATCTCGTAGTGATCACGCAGTTCGCCGGTGACCAGCATCTGCAGGCCTGCAAAAATGCCAAGGCCGAGACCGGCCAGCGCCGTGTTGCGTGATTGCGTGAACATCGACCAGAGGCCACGCACCTCGTGTCGCCAGGAAAAGGCGGTGGCCGGATGCGCGCGCAGATAGATGCGGCGATAGTTGAAGCGGTAGAGCAGCAGGAGCATGACCAGCGCGGGCAATATGGCAACCAGCAGCGCGTTGCCAAACAGGTAGCTTCCGAGACTCGCCGGCAGCTCCAGCCATTCAGCGGCAGTGGTACCACTCAAATGCCAGAGATAGCCGGCCGTGAACTGATCGAACCAGCCCTGGCTGACTGACAGCTCGGCCGGCATGTCGGTGGCCAGTGCCTGCACATGCCAGCTGGCGGGCACCAGCTTGTCCAGCCAGCCACCGGCACTCACGATCCAGGCTTGCGAAAAGGAAATCGAGAAAATCACCAGCACGCCGCCCAGATTGCCTTCACCGGTCTTGTACAGCGAGCTGGACGCGCAGCCGCCACTCAGCACCATGCCCAAACCGAACACGAGCCCACCAATCACTACATGCCATCCGAGCGGATGGGCATGGAAGGTATTGAAGCCGGCTTGTTGCACGAGCGCGGAAATCACCGCGTAGAGCATCACGGCAATCAGCACGCCCACGGCCATGCGCGGCACACCTACGGCGAACAAGTCACGAATGGCTGAGGCCATGCAGAAGCGGCCGTATTGCAACAGCAGGCCGTAGACCAGGCCGAACCAGGCGTAGACCAGCAGGTAGGCAAAGCGCGTATCCACCCAGAGGTAAAGACCGGACGCCAGCAGCACCGACAGCAGGATCAGGCTGGCATTCAGCACTCCCCGGCGCCGGGCAACCGGCGCGGGAGAGGAGGAAGCAACATCAGAAGACATGACAGGCCCGGATTACAGGATGAACTGGAAGCCCAGCGTGGTCTGGTGGTTGTCCTGCAGCGCCGGATTACCCGAAACCGGATTGGCGTAGTCAGTGCCCTGGTATTCCAGCGTGAGCTTCAGGCTCTGGCCATCCAGGTAATAGTTGGCACCAGCGCTGTTGATGCGGCGATCAAACACACCACCGGGCAACTGGTATTCGCCGGCATCGTGCCGTGCAAAAAACTGAAGGCGACCGGGGCCAACCGGTTGTGGCAGCAAATAGCCAACCTTGGCATAGAAACCTTCCAGCTCCGTGGTGGCCGGCAATTGCGGATCCGGTGTCTGGTTGATGGCATTGCCCAGGCTGTAATTGAAATAAGCCGCCGACACGGTATAGGTGCCGCTCTTCAGCGGATATTCCAGAAAACCGTCGACAGTCCAGGCCTTGTAATCTTCGATGCCGCTCTTGAGCGAGTAGTCGGAATACGCGGCACTGGCCTGGTAGTCGTAAGACGCACCTATCGTTAACACCTTGCGCGTACCGAGATAGGTGCCGCGATATCCGTAATCGTATTCCGGGTCAAGCGCGCTCCAGTGCACGCGCGTCGTGATGCGCGGGCTCTTTTCCGGAACAACCTCCCCTTCACGGCCATCGGCAAACATCACGCGATACTGGAAAGCAGCATCAGCCAGATTGCCCCAGATGGCCACGCCGGTATCACGCGTGCCACCAAACGGCGTGTAGGCGATGTCGCCACGATCCAGGGTCAGCGGCTCCAGGCAGGCTTCCAGATTTTCACGCGAGAACGTGTTCTTGAAGCGGCCGACGATGAAGCGGGTGGCATCCGAATAATCCAATGTGATGTAGGCATCGCGGTAGTAGACACTGCGTTCGTCGTTGGCGCCCTTGCTGTCATTGCCGGCTTCGAGCTGTGCATAGAAGCCGATCTGGTCGTTCTTCTGGCCGCTCAGGGTGATGCGGTTGCGCCGCAGGAAGATGTCGGTGGAATTGCCGTCATGGTTGAGCGAGGTATAGCTGCGGTTCTGTGCCCAGACCTGGAGGGCATAGCCGAGCTGGACCTGGCCGGCATCACCGAAATCGAAAACCGGGCCGGCATGGGTGATGTTGGAGGCGCCGAGGCCGAGTGCAGCCAGTGAGGCAACTCGCAGGACGCGGTGGAAAGGGGATTTGACGTACACGTTATTGTCCTCGGATCAGATGGGGGTGGCTTTTCCGGTAAGCCTCGGCCAGGCGCGGTGCATCCGTTGCGCTATGGCAACCGGCACAGGTTTTCTCGGGCGAGGCGACCGGATTCACGATCAGGTTCTTGTGGGCGATGTCCTGCTTGAGGATGCGCGGATTGCCCTGATGGCATCCCACGCAGGAGTAGTTCACGCTGCTGTGCTGCTGGTGCCAGGGCGCTGTCGCTGCATTGCTTTGCGGCGCGGGCGCGCGCTTGCCGTTGTGGCAACGGAAGCAGCTCGATGCGCCCAGGCCGCAGGCATTGGCCAGTGCCACGGGCGACACCTGTTCCAGATGCTCCTGCACGGCATAAAGAGCTTCTGCTCCCCAGCCAGCATGCACGTCGCCAATCGCAACAGCCTGCGAGCTGGTTTCTTCAAACTGCACCTGCTGCGATGTGTGCAGGTAATGACTGGCGCCTGCAACCAGGGCACCGGCCACGCTCAGCGTCAGCAACAACAGACCGCTCTTGATGCTCAGTCGTCCTGAGCGTCGCAGCAGCGCAATGACGGTGGAAAAAAACGGGGTGGGTTTCACAATGCCTGCCTATTCTTTCGGTGTTTCTTTGGTTGCTTCCCGGATACCCCGACGTGTCTCCCTGCCGGCGGCAATGTCACTCTCTTTTAGACCATCACCACACATGCAGACCGGGCCATCACGGAAGCGCAGCCGCTTGCGCGGCTGGCTTTCCGTGCTTGCCTGTTCAGAATCGGCAGCGCTCGGGCCTGAGCTCGCCTGCAATGTCTGATTCACTTCACTGGCAACGGCAAAAGGCATCGGCAGCAACAGTAGCAGTGCCAGCCATGTCGGGAAAAAACTGGAGCCTTTCATGATGAAATCCGCTGCTTGTTCCGGCGATTCGCCGGAACAAGCAGCTCCGGATCAACCGCCACAAGGGTTGGCAGGAAGCGTTGGGCCACTGCTACCGCCGTTGCTGCCATTTCCGTTGCCGTTGCCACTGCCACTGCCACTTCCACTGTCTGCAGGCACCTTGTAGGCCTTGTCCGCGACAATCACGGCATTTGCCTTGGCAGCGTACGGATTGAGGATTCGGGGAGCACTGGTGACCTTGGGATTGGTCGTATCGGACCAGGCATTGCGGGCACCGATTCTAGCAACCTGATTGGGGAAGTAAGGCGCTGAAAGCACGTCGGTACGCCAGGGCGAATCAGCCGGAAGAATGGGGTCGCCATCCTTGTCGACGGCACCGCCGGTGAGAGAATTCCACTCGATGGCAGCTGCATCATAGAGGCGTGTCGGCAGACCAAGAATGACGGCGCTGGCAATCTGTGTGACGGCTGCACGCGCCGATGTTTCACACCAGAGAATCGCGGTATCTCCTTTCTGGTAGGCATTGCCTATACCCAGCAACTGGTAAGTGCCATCCACAAAACCTTTGCCGTTGAGATCGGTTTCGCCGTTGAGATAGGCCCGCAGCTCCGCTTTTGACTTGTAAATACCCGTTGTCGAGTTGATAAGATTCTGCCAGTTCAGTTGCACGGCACCACGTGGGTGCCCTTGACGGCTGCCACTATTCTGAAAGGAGTCATAACGGTCAGTCAGCGCAACGCCTGTTTCAGATGACTCACCCGCACTGAACTGGTCCAGGCTTCGTCCGTCCCACAGGAAATAGCCATCGGTCTTGTTGTTCACGTCCTGGGTTGGCAGCGCGTTGATCACATCTTCCAGCGTGGCCTGCAGTGCTGTGTTGTCCACGAGCAAGTCACGAACGCTGCTGACCTGTTTGTTGATGATGGGACTGGGCTGGTTGGGCTCTGCCGCGGAGAACGGCGTACTGGTGAAATCAGCGGCTGTCCATGTGCCGGAGAGGTAGTTGTTGCCACCGTTCAGCACCGCCAGGTTCTTCTTGTCCACACCCCAGTAGCGCAAGGTATACCAGCAGCGGCCCTGCTCCATGGCAGCGCCGCCACCAGTACCCTGGGCGCAGACGATCAGGTCGTTCTTCACGTCGATACCGAATTGGCGTAGCAAAGCATCGGTGGTGGGTCCGGAAATCACAATGCCAGCAATTTCGGTAACGCCATTGGAGCGGGGCTCACGCCATTCGCCACTTGTGAGATAGGTAAAAACATTGACGTTGTTCGGCTTGATGAACTGGTAATTGGCCGGACCTTTTGTCTGCTGGAGGATCACCAGCTTGCCTTTTATGCCTGCCGGCCTTTCCTTTTCCCAATTGCTGATCCAGCGCTTCAGGGTCTTGCCGGTGATGAGGCCGTTGACGTTATCGTCGTAGTTGTCAGCGGATTCCTGGGCAATCTGTGCCGGTGTGTTGACCTTGACGGCGGCACTGCCGGTGGGGGACTGGTTGCTGTCGCTGCTTTCTTCGCCGCAACCGGAAAGTAGGAGTGCGCTGACGGCAGCCACTGCCAGAAAGCGCTTGTGATGAGGGCTTCCGTAGAAATTCAGGTTCATGATCTAGCCGTTTCCTGTTTGCAGATGTCTTGGTTGAAGATTGCAGAGGAACGGCGGACAAGACGGGCAGACAGGCTGGCCTTGCATCGTATGACGCAATACGCGGAGGCATCTTGTGGCGACGGTGGTTCTGCAACCCTTGTCGTTTCCGGTGCTGGTGCGAGATTTCCTGTCACACCGTCATCACCATTGGCTGCCACCTCCGTGTTGCATGACAGAGGCGCGTTTTTACTGTTCGGCATCTGTCTTCTGGCAGTTGGCATCGCAAATACAGGAAGCGTGCCAACACCATCAAAGCCTTGTGTCTTGCGGCTTCTGGAGGTTTACGCGAAAAAATCCAATGGATTCCCGTGCAGCAGATGCTGGAAAGCCAACAGCAAACTGTTGCCGTGGCAACACCCATGGATGCGATTAAAAAATGAATAAGTAAATAGCAAAAAGAAAATCTGGGAGAACTGTTTGCTGATTTATAGTGGCGGGCACAGACAGATGAAGAAAAACAAAATTCCCCGCAGCAAGAGGGTATTGCCGCATGCAAGCGCATGCCTGATGAGAAGAGTTCAGCCGATGACGACATTTCCCCTGCTACTTGAGCCGACACTGTTGGCAAGACATCTGGACGAGCCGGGATTGCTCATCGTGGACCTGGGCAAGGAAGGCATTTACCGGCAGGCACATGTCCCCGGGGCCATTCATGTGGACTACCGCCGTTTGCAGCAAGGCACATTGCCGGCCCCGGGCCTCCTGCCCGCGCCGGCAGACATCACGGCCCTGCTGTCCGACATCGGGCTCACTCCCGAGCGACAGATCGTGGCTTACGACGATGAAGGCGGCGGCCGTGCCGCCCGCTTTCTGTGGCTGCTGGAGATCGCAGGACACCCGCATGCGAGTTTCCTCAACGGCGGCATTCATGCCTGGCTGGCAGAAGATCTGCCCGTGGAGACCCACCCTTCCCTGCCGACTCCGTCTGACTATGTGCTGGGCAACCTGAACCTGCAGCCGCTGGTCTCTCTCGATGAACTGCTGTCACGCTTCAGGCTAACGGATGTGGTGATCTGGGATGCCCGTTCGCGCGAGGAGTTTGACGGAAGCCGTATGCTGGCCCAGCGGGCCGGCCATATCCCCGGTGCCGTGCATTACGAATGGACGACCGCCATGGACAAAGATCGCGACCTCAGGCTGCGTGATCTTGGAGAAATTCGCGGCGAGCTTGCTGCACTCGGCATTGTGGACGGGAAAGAAATCATCACCCATTGCCAGACCCATTACCGCTCCAGCTTCACCTGGTTGCTGGGCAGGATCTTGGGCTTTCGCAATATCCGCGGCTATGCCGGCGCCTGGTCGGAATGGGGCAATCATCCTGACACACCGGTAGTGCAGACACTCTCCTGAACTCCCTCAGCGTCTGCCTTGGACAGGCAAGAGAAAGGCTGTTGCCATGAAGCACACGCTGGCGGCCACAACGATGGCCGGCCCCAACGGCAAATCCCAGCGCAGGCTGCCGCCCAGCCCCAGACACACAGCCAGCATGCCGAGCGCACTGGCGAAAAGCGCCATCTGCTCGGGCGTGCGGCTGAAGCGGCGGGCAGTGGCAGCGGGAATCACCAGAAGAGCGGTGATCAGCAGCACGCCCACCACCTTCATGGCCGCCGTTACGGTCAGCGCCAGCAAGAGCAGCAGGAGGAAGCGCAACCGGATTACCGGTATGCCGTCCACCGCCGCCATTTCTTCATTCACGGATGCCAGCACCAGAGCGCGCCATTGCCAGGCCAGGAGGCCCAGCACCAGCGCCGCACCGGCAAGCAGCGGTGGCAGGTCAGCTGCGCCCAGGCTGAGCAGGTCACCAAAAAGATAGGAGTTGATGTCGACCCGCACGCCAGCCACGCCGATCGCGATGAGCCCGAGGCTGAGTGCCGTGGTGGACAGCACGATGAGCAAGGTATCGGTCGCGATTTCGGGGCGCTTGAGGAGCAAGCCCAGCAAGAGAGCCACGGCAAGGCAGACCACGCTGATACCCATCACACCCGGCACGGCCAGCAGCAGGGAAAGACCAACACCCAGGAGCGCTGCATGGGCCAGGCTGTCGCCGAACCAGGCCAGCCGGCGCCAGACCAGCAGGGAGCCCAGTGGCCCGGCCACCAGTGCCACCAGCAAGCCTGCCGCCAGGGCGGGCCAGAAAAGCTCAATGGTGCTCATGGTTGCAGACCTCGCCATGGGCATCGTGATGGTGGTCATGGCGGTGGCTGTAGACGGCCAGCCCTTTCACGCCCTGCGCGCCAAACAGCCGCAAATATTCAGGGTGAGCGCCCACTGACTCCGGATGCCCTTCACAGCAAACATGCCGGTTCAGGCAAAGCACGTGATCGGTGGCGGCCATGACCAGATGCAGGTCGTGCGACACCATGAGCACTCCACAGCGTCGCTCGTCGCGAACCTGGGCGATCAGACCGTAAAGTTCCTCCTGCCCCGTGATGTCCACGCCTTGGGCAGGCTCGTCCAGCACCAGCAGTTCAGGCTCGCGCAGTAGCGCACGGGCCAGGAGCACACGTTGCAGTTCGCCCCCGGAAAGCCGGGTGACCGGTGTGTGCAACACCGTGCCGGCACCGGTTTCCGCCAGTGCGTTGCGCAGGTCTCTTTCTTTCAGCCCGGGGCGGGCCAGTGTGAGGAAGCGCGCCACGTCCAGCGGCAGAGACTCGTTGAGACCCAGTTTCTGTGGCAGGTAGCCCGTACGCAGGCCGGACCTGACCTGACGGCTGCCGCCATGCGGCGCCAGCAAGCCAAGGGCGATACGCACCAGACAGGTCTTGCCAGCGCCGTTGGGGCCTATCAGGGTGAGTATCTCGCCGGGATTGATCTGCAAGCTGACGCGATCAAGCACCGAACGTCCGTCAAGATGCAGAGAAATGTCCCTGAGTGTCAGCAAGGCTGCGCTCATGGTCAGCTCTGACAGTGCTGGCAGAGGCCGGTGAGCTCCAGCATCTGACTCTGGATGCAAAAGCCCGCCTGCCCGGCCGCTGTCTCGATGGCGCGGCCCAGCGCCTCGGTCTCGATGATCTCTTCGGCATTGCCACAGTCGGCACAGATCAGGAAATAGCCGGCATGTGCGCCTTCGGGATGCGTGCAGCCAATGAAGGCGTTGCGGGAAGCAATACGGTGGACCAGCCGCTGCTCCAGCAGGAAGTCCAGCGCGCGGTAGACCGTAGGCGGCGCCGGCTTGTGCCCCTCTGCCGTCAGACGGTCAAGGAGGTCATAAGCCCCCAAAGGCTGATGACTGCTCCATACCAGCTCCAGTACACGCCGGCGCAAGGGTGTCAGGCGGGCACCGCTTTCCGCGCACAACCTGTCGGCAAGGGCCAGCGCGTCATGCACGCAGTGGCTGTGATCGTGGGAATGGAAAGCGGCAGTCATGGCAAGCTCGGGACAAATCAAGGGCAACAATATAACATCTGCGGCCTTCGCCTGACCACGATCGCCACATTCCGATGTCCAGCTCCAGACTCAAGCCCTCCCTGTTGCACACCGCTCTTCTCCTTCTCGGCTGTCTGTCACTGGCTACTCCGGCCAAGGCACTGGAGGTGCTGGCGAGTGTGCGCCCACTCGCACTGATCGCCCAGGCTGTGGTGGTTCAGCCCTCTCAGGTACGCCAGCTCGTCCCTGATGGTGCCTCCTCCCATGACCACGCCCTGCGCCCATCGGACCGGCAGGCCCTGGCTCTGGCCGACATCGTGCTGCGCGTCGGCCCTGCCCATGATGCTTTCCTGAACCGGGCCCTGGCCGGACGCACCGGCATCACCGTGGAGTCGCAGTCACTTCCAGGCATGACCCTGCTGCGCCAGCGCCAGCGGGATGGCAGCGCCGGCACAGGCACGGCCGTGGACGCCCATCTCTGGCTTCACCCCGGTAATGCAGCGGTGATTGCTCAGGCCCTTGCCGGGGTACTTGCCGAGGCCGACCCGGCCCATGCTGCCGATTACCACCACAATGCCCGGCAGTTTGCAGAGCGCCTCAAGGTGCTGGAGCGCCGTCTCGGCAAGCCGTCCTCTCCCACCGGCCGGCCTTATGTGGCCTACCACGATGCCTACCAGTACCTGGAGTCCTCACTGGGCCTGCGCTATCGCGGCAGCCTGACCCTGGACGCCGAGAACAAGCCGGGAGCCCGGCATTTCCAGGTGATGGTGGAACGCATGCGCAGCGAAAAGATCGGCTGCCTGCTGGCCGAGCCCGGTTTCGACAAGGCACTGGCGATGCGTATGGCCGGAGGCCGTCCCTTGCGTATGGAGTCAGTGGACGAGATGTTCACGCAGGCGCCTTCCGGTGCTACGGGCTATGAGCGCGGGCTGGAGCAAATAGCAGACGGGATCATGCGCTGCACGGATGGTTTGTAGGCCGGGCGGTGCGCCTTGCCGGCGGGGTTTTCCTTAGCCCGGCAACACCAACAGGCGGCGCAGCAATTCACGCATTTCTGCCGGGTCTTTTTGTAATACGTGCTCCCCGCCTCGCCCTTCTTCGCGGTTCCGTTCCTCTACCTCCAGCCGTGAGAGCCAGAAACGCAAGGCAGCCACTGCCAGGAAAACGGGAAACGCTTTTCTTTCTTCCTGTGTCAGTGGGCGCAGAGATTCATAGCCGCTGACAAAGGCTTCCTGCCGCACCGGATCCGGCGCATGCAAAGGCCAATTCCGGCAGAAATCATTAGCGGTGATGGCAATGTCCAGCAGCCAGTGATCATGCCCGCACTCCGAGAAATCCAGCACGCCACTGACACGGTCATCGGTGAAAAGCATGTTGTCGCGGAACAGGTCGCCATGAATCAGGCCCTGCGGCAAGGCATCGACAGGCAGGCTGTGGTAGCGGGCCAGCGTGGCCTGCAGGAGCTGGCGATCAGCCTCCGGCAGGCGCTTCTCCCAACGGGCTGCCACCGCTGCCCACCAATCAGGGCCATGGGCGTTGCTGCGCGCCAGCGGATAGTCCCGCAGGGCCAGATGCAGGCGGGCAAGCGTCTCCCCCATGGCGTGGCATTGCCCGGTATCGGGATGCAGCGGATGCTGCCCCGAAAGGCGTGGAGCAAGCTGTGCAGGCAGGCCGGCAAGCCGGTGCAGCCAGTTGCCGGACGCGTCATGCAAGGGCGCTGCAACAGGCAGGCCGGCAGCGGCCAGATGGGTCAGCAAGGGGCCGAGGAAATGCGCCTCCCCGGCTGACAACTCCTCGAAGAGCGTCAGCACCCACTGGCTCCCGTCCGCGAGCGTCAGGAAATAGTTGCTGTTCTCGATACCGCCCTTGATGGGCGTGAGCGAGACAGCCGCAGGCATGGCACAGGCCGCCAGCAGCGGCTGAACATCGGCAAGATCAACATGTGTATAGGCAGACATGCCGGTGAGCATATCAGCCCATGGCTGGGCCTGGGCTGATATGCTCCCTCCCCTGTTTCGCTTTACCCATTTTCAGCAACCCTTCGCCACTGGCGGAGGCGGAAACCTGCCATGCCTGACGCCCCTCTCATCCTTGTCGACGGTTCTTCCTATCTTTACCGCGCCTTTCATGCCCTGCCGCCCTTGTCCACACGTAGCGGACAGCCCACCGGCGCCGTGAAAGGGGTCGTCAACATGCTGCAGAAGCTCATCAAGACGTATTCGCCCACGCATATCGCTGTGATCTTTGATGCGCCGGGCCGCACTTTCCGTGACGACATTTTCCCCGAGTACAAGGCCAACCGCCCGCCCATGCCTGACGACTTGCGCTCGCAGGTAGAGCCCCTGCATGCGCTGATACGCGCCATGGGCCTGCCCCTGCTCTGCGAGGCCGGTGTGGAAGCCGATGACGTGATAGGCACGCTGGCCCGCCAGGCTGCCCTGCAACAGGTACCGGTGCTGATTTCCACGGGCGACAAAGACATTGCCCAGCTCGTGAACGAGCACATCACCTTGGTCAACACCATGACCGATACCGTGCTGGACCGCGACGGCGTGATCGCAAAATTCGGCGTGCCGCCCGAATGCATCATCGATTACCTCGCGCTGGTGGGCGACTCCGTGGACAACATTCCCGGCGTGCCCGGCGTCGGCCCCAAGACAGCCGCAAAATGGCTACAGGAATACGGCTCGCTGGACGGCCTGATCGCCGCTGCCGACAACATCAAGGGCAAGGCCGGCGAAAACCTGCGCAACGCCCTGCCCACCATCGGGCTTGCCCGCGAGCTGGCCACCATCAAGTGCGATGTCGGCCTGCCACTGACACACGATGCCTTGCAGCCCTCGCCCCCGGACAATGCCGCCTTGCTGCGCATGACAAGCGAGCTGGAGTTCCGCACCTGGCACCACGAACTGGAAGCCGGCACGAGTGGCGAAGGAGTCGTTGCATCACCGGAAGCCGTTATCGAGCGGAATTACCATACCGTCTTTGAAGAGGCAGACTTCGCAGCACTTCTCTCCCGCCTGGAAAATGCCACGGCATTTTGCGTGGACACTGAAACCACCAGCCTCGACTACATGCAGGCCCGCATCGTCGGACTCTCCTTCGCACTTGCCGCGGGAGAAGCCTGGTATGTACCGCTGGCGCACGACTACCTGGGGGCACCCGATCAGCTTGACCAGGCCAGTGTGCTGTCACGCCTCAAGCCCGTGCTGGAAAATCCAGCCATCGGCAAGATCGGCCAGCACCTGAAATACGACACCCATGTCCTGGCCAATCACGGCATCAGTCTGCGCGGCATCGTTTTCGACACAATGCTGGCCTCCTACGTACTGGACGCCACCGCCACGCGTCACAACATGGACGACATGGCCGCACTTTATCTCGGCGTAAAAACAACCACGTTCGAAGAAATTGCCGGAAAAGGTGTCAAGCAGCTCAGCTTCAACCAGATTCCCATCGGCGACGATGAAAATCCCGGCGCGGCACACTATGCCGCCGAAGATGCCGACATCACGCAACGCCTGCACGACGTGCTTTCCGAAAAACTGGCCGTAGAGCCTGCACTGGAGAAAGTCTTTCGCGACATCGAAATGCCGCTCGCTCCCCTGCTGCAGAAAATGGAGCACCACGGCGCCCTGATTGATACCGGCATGCTGGCCGTACAAAGCCGTGAGCTTGGCGAACGCATGCTGGCGCTGGAAAAACAGGTTTTCGAGATGGCAGGGCAGGAGTTCAACCTGGGCTCGCCCAAGCAGCTCGGCCACATCCTCTACGAAAAACTCGGCATCCCGGCACCGAAGAAAACGGCAACGGGCCAGTATTCGACAGCCGAAGACGTGCTGGAGCAGCTTGACCATCCGCTGCCACGCCTGCTGCTGAATTACCGCTCTCTGGCCAAGCTGAAATCAACTTACACGGACAAGCTGCCGGAGCTCGTGGAGCCCTCAAGCCGTCGCGTGCACACCTCCTATCACCAGGCGGTCGCCGCAACCGGACGCCTGTCTTCCAGCGACCCCAATCTCCAGAACATTCCTATACGCACGGAAGAGGGCCGTCGCATTCGCCAGGCTTTCGTGGCGCCTGAAGGCTACAAGCTGGTGGCCGCCGACTATTCGCAGATCGAGTTGCGCATCATGGCGCACCTTTCCGGTGATGAAGGGTTGCTTGATGCGTTCCGTCACGGTGAAGACGTGCACCGTGCCACGGCGGCGGAAGTCTTCGGTGTGCCCATCGCAGAAGTGACGCCTGACCAGCGCCGCAATGCCAAGGCCATCAATTTCGGCCTGATCTACGGCATGTCAGCCTTTGGCCTGGGGCGGCAACTCGGCATCGGTCGCAACGAAGCACAGGGTTATGTCGACATGTATTTCGCGCGCTACCCCGGCGTGAAGGCGTACATGGAAAATACGCGCAAGCTGGCAGCATCGCAGGGCTATGTGGAAACCCTCTTCGGCCGGCGCCTCATGGTGCGCGACATCAACGCCAAGAACCCTTCATTGCGCCAGGCTGCCGAACGTGCCGCCATCAACGCTCCCATGCAAGGCACAGCCGCTGACATCATCAAGCGCGCCATGATCAAGGTGGATACCGCTCTCACGACGCAGCAACTGGATGCCGTCATCATCATGCAGGTTCATGACGAATTGGTGCTGGAGGTCCGCAGCGATGTCGTGGAGACAGTGACCGCACTGCTGAAGGAAAAAATGGGCGAGGGTGCCGAACTGTCCGTGCCACTGATTGTTGATGTGGGAGTGGGCAATAACTGGGATGAGGCGCACTGAGGTAGCGGAGACTCCAACGCTTGCTCGCTTAAGGGAGTGGCTCCTGTAGCACGTTATTTCTGCTGCTTGCTTTCTCTGGCGGTGCGCCCTGCCGGCGGGGCCTCACTTTCTTTACTTCGGTAAAGAAAGTGAGCAAAGAAAGCCGACTCCTGCGGAGGGCCCTTCACCTTATGACGTTGGCGCCAGTAGCAAAGGCAACGTGGTCATGCTCGCGCCATACGGCGTCTCGCGATGAGCTTCTGTTCCCTGAAGCACTGTCGGGGCCGTAGGTACAGAAGCCTGTCATCCGGGCCGAAGAAACAGGCAGCCGGCAAGCAAAGCCCAGCCCCCGCACACCCCGCCCAAACTCAAGCCAACCGCGACCTGGCCTCCACCGGCATTCCGTCATCCGGCGCCGGTTCAAGCAAATCCCCCCGGGGCGGATACTCCAACCACTCCCCCAACTTGTCCCCCAACGCCTCCAGCCCCTCACGCTTGAGCGCAGAAAAAAGCTGGATGGAGGCACTGAAACCCGCCACCTCAAGATCACGGCGGACACTCTGCAGCACATTCATGGCCGGACCACGATTGAGCTTGTCAGCCTTCGTCAGCACACAGTGCACGGAGAGAGAGCGCTCAGCGGCCCACTCCAGCATGTGCCGGTCAAAGTCCGTGAGCGGGTGGCGGATATCCATGAGCAGGACCAGACCCGCGAGGCTCTGCCGACCCTGCAGGTAGTGCCCAAGATGGCGTTGCCATTCATCCTTCATGTCATGGGAAACGCGGGCATAGCCATAGCCTGGCAGGTCGACGAGGCGGCGCTGGTTGCCTTCTTCCAGGGTGAAGAAATTGATGAGCTGGGTACGGCCCGGGGTCTTGGAGGCACGCGCCAGCTGCTTCTGCCTTGCCAGCGTGTTGATGCAGCTGGATTTGCCGGCATTGGAGCGCCCGGCAAAGGCCACTTCCCGTCCGGTATCCGGCGGGCACAGGACCAGGGTAGGCGCACTGATCTGGAAGCGGGCTTGCGCCGTCAGTTGCAAAACCGGGTGCAAAGGGGAGGACATGAGGATCGCCGGATCAGGAAAATCCGCGAGGATTTTAAGGGCTATTTCAGATATTTACATGTGGTATATAATCCGCCGGCTTCGCGCGCCCATACCCTTGCCAGCCGTGCGGCTTTTCCAGGATTACAGCCATTCTCACGCTCCCGGGCGTTGGAGACAGCCAATGCAGAAACTCGTGATTGCCGCTGCCCTTGTTGCCCTGTGTGCCACAGCGCAGGTGCAGGCTGCAGGCATTGCCGACAAGTACAACAAGTCCTGTGCGGCCTGCCACAACACCGGAGCGGCAGGTGCTCCCAAGAAGGGCGACAAGGCTGCCTGGGCGGCGCGCATGAAGCTGGGCGAGGCCACACTCGTCAAGCACGTCAAGGAAGGCTACAAGGCCATGCCGCCCAAGGGCCTGTGCATGGACTGCACCGATGCCGAATTCAAGGCACTGGTCAAATACCTGGCCAACTGAATTTACTGCTCCACCCTGATTTGCATCTCAAGACGGAATCCACCATGAAGAAGTTCCTCGCTGCTGCCGCGCTTTCCCTGGGAATGGCCTCTTTGGCCCAGGCATCCACCCTGCCCAAGGGCGATGCCGCTGCCGGCCAGACCAAGTCTGCCACCTGTGCCGCCTGCCACGGTGCCGACGGCAACAGCGTGGCTCCCGCCTGGCCGCGCCTGGCTGGCCAGAATGCCAAGTACCTCTACAAGCAGCTTCAGGACTTCAAGGCCGGCCGCCGTAACGATGCCTCCATGCAGGCCATGGCCATGCCGCTGTCTGACCAGGACATGGCTGACCTCGCCGCCTACTATGCCGAGCAGACCAGCGGAGTCGGCCAGGCCAAGCCTGAACTCGTGAAGAAGGGTGAAAAGATCTACCGCGGCGGCAATGCCAACACGGGTCTGGCTGCCTGTGCCGGCTGCCACAATCCGGCAGGCAAGGGTAATGCTCTGGCCGGCTACCCCCATGTGGGCGGCCAGCATGCCGACTACATCAAGAAGCAGTTGCAGACCTTCCGTGCCGCCGGCCGTGCCGACATCGTCGCTGATCCTTCGCTGAAGCGTGTCAACGACGGCGCCAAGCCGGGCGAGCAGGGCCCCATGCAGATGATTGCCGCCAAGCTCAGCGACGAGGAAATCGAAGCCGTTTCCAGCTTCATCTCCGGCCTGCATTGAGCAAGCGCATATATTCCTCACCCTGACGGTGAGGGATGACGACAAAGGCGGCTTCGGCCGCCTTTGTCATTTCTGCTGTCAACGATCGCGTCCTCTCCACGTTTCCACAAGAAAGGGACAAATCACTCGCTAGCCTGCCTTTCCGGGCATGGCAGCCTTCGCTATCCTCGGCCCCCTGACCGCGTGTTCCCCAGGAGCTTTCATGATCAAGCGCTTTCTCGCCCTCTTTGCCGTCGTCTCCATCGGTTTTGCCGCCCTGCCGGCACAGGCCAATGACGGCTACACCACCCTGGCCAAGCCCGGCCGTGTCGACAAGCCCGGCATGATCGAGGTCCGCGAATTCTTCTGGTACGGCTGCCCGCACTGCTACACGCTGGAGCCCCACATCGCCAACTGGGCCAAGACCAAGCCGGCCGACGTCAACTTCGTGCGCAGCCCCGCCGCCCTGAATCCGGTCTGGGAAGCCAATGCCCGCGGCTACTACACGGTGGAAACCATGGGCCTCGTGGAAAAGACGCATCTGCCCTTGTTCCAGGCCATCCATGTGGGCAAGCAGCGCCTTTTTGACCAAGGCTCGCTGACCCGCTTCTACAGCGGCTTCGGCGTGAATCCCGAGACCTTTGCCAGCACCTACAATTCCTTTGCCGTCTCTGGCAAGGTGGCCCAGAGCAAGTCGCTGGCACAGCAGTATGGCCTGGATGGCGTACCGGCCGTGGTCGTCAACGGCAAGTACTTGGTGAAGGGCGAGACTGCCAAGGTCATCGAGACCATCAATGCCCTGATCGCCAAGGAACGCGCTGCCCTCAGGAAGTAAGTATCGGAGCCCGCATGCTGACCCGTCTGACCCGTCTGCTGCCTGCCCGGCCGCAACGGGCCGGACCGGCGCCTGCAACGGAATCCTCCCTCTGGCCCCAGCGCCATCTGCGCCTGCTCAGCTTCAACATGCAGGCGGGCATGGGCATACATGCCCCGCATCACTACCTCACCCGTGGCCACCGCCACCTGCTTCCCCAGCGCCGCCGTCACGAGCATCTCGAGCAGATCGCCCGCCTGCTGACGGATTACGACCTCATCGCCCTGCAAGAGGTCGATGGCGGCAGCCTGCGCAGCGGATACACCCACCAGCTTGCCCATCTGGCCGAGCGCGCCGGCTTTCCCTGGTGGTTCCAGCAGCTCAACCGCGATCTCGGGCACTTTGGCCAGTTCAGCAACGGCCTGCTCAGCCGGCATGCTCCCTGGTCCGTCGAAGCCCACGCACTGCCAGGACTGCGGGGCAGGGGGGCCATCCTCAGCCGCTTCGGCAGTCATGCAGAACCCCTGCTGGTATTGAACGTGCACCTGTCGCTCAGCGCCCGTGCGCGCCGTCACCAACTCGGTTTCATTCACGAACTGGTGGGGGATGCCCGGCACGTGGTGATCATGGGCGACCTCAACTGCACGCCGGAAGAGTTGCGACTTTCTTCACTCGGCCGGCGACAGTGGCGCTGGCTGGACGAGACGATGCACACTTATCCGAGCTGGAAGCCGGTGCGCCAGATCGACCACATCCTTGTCAGTGACAGCCTCCCGGTACGACATGCCTCGGCACTGGATACACGGCTTTCCGACCATCGCCCGCTGGCGGTCGAACTCGACCTGCCACCCGAGCTGTACCTGCCGCCCGCCGGACTGACACTGCCACCGGAAGGCCTCGCACTTCCCGAATGAAGGATACTGAATGAGTTTCTTGACCTCTCTTGCACTGGCCACCCTTGCAGGGTTCGTGGCCGGCGGCCTGCTGCTGCATTTCCTGCGGGCAGCAAGGCTCGCAAGCCTGCGCGAGCAGTTGCAGACGCAGACATTCACGCTCGCCAACGGGCAAGCGGAACAGACGCGACTTCAAGGCGAGTTGGCCACATTGCGCACTCTGCCGGAGGAACTGGCAGGGTTCCGGGCAAAGCTTGAAGCCGCGCATGAGCAGCTGAATGGGAGTGCTCAACTGCGTGACCAGCTTGAGAATGAGCGCCGCAGCCTTACGGATACCGTGCACCAGCGCGACATTCGTCTTGCCGAGTTGGAAACACGCTTGGCCGGCGAGCGCGAACAGCTGGCCAAGCAGGCTGTTTTTGTAGAGCAGCAGATGAAAGCCCTGCAACTGCAGTTCGAGCAGCAGGCTTCACGCATCCTGGAAGAAAAGGCGCAGAAATTCACGGAGCAGAACAAAACCGGGCTGGATGTTCTGCTTTCTCCCTTACGTGAGCAGATCAAGGATTTCCGCGAGAAAGTTGAAAACACTTATAACAACGAAGCCCGGGAACGATTTGCCCTCAAGGAGCAGATCGCCGGACTGGAAGCACTTAACCGGCAGATCAGCGATGATGCCAGCAACCTTGCCCGCGCCCTCAAGGGGGACAAGAAACTGCAGGGCAACTGGGGAGAAGTGATCCTGTCGCGCGTGCTGGAAGAGTCCGGTCTACGTGAAGGCCATGAATACGAGGCCCAGTTCAGCGTCACCGACGATGAAGGCCAACGCCGACTTCCCGACGTCGTGGTGCATCTTCCGGAAAACCGCGACATCGTCATCGATGCCAAGGTTTCACTCAACGACTACGAGCGCTATTGCAGCAGCGAAGATGCGGCCGAACGCGAGCGCCTGCTCAAGCTGCATACAGCGGCGATACGCAACCACATCAAGGCCCTGAGCGAGAAACGCTATGAGGGCCTACCAGGCATTCGCACGCTGGATTTCGTGTTTCTCTTCATGCCCGTGGAAGCCGCTTTCATGCTGGCGGTCGAACACGATCCGGCACTGTTCCGTGAGGCTTTCGACAAGAAAATCATCATCGTCAGCCCTACTACCTTGCTGGCCACGTTGCGTACGGTGGAATCCATTTGGCGTTACGAGCGACTGAACCAGAATGCTGAAAAAATCGCAAATGAGGCCGGGCGGCTACATGACAAGTTTGCGACGTTGCTCTCCCATCTCGATGATCTTGGCCGTGCACTGGAGCGTAGCCGCGAGAGCTACGACAAAACCATGACCAGCCTGAACGGGCGTGGCGGCCTCGTGGGCAAAGTGGAAGCGCTGAAGAAGCTGGGTGCAAATGCCAAGAAGGCCCTACCCACGGAGAAATTCGATATCGACAGTGCCGAGGCTGACTTAGCCGACGATGCCCTGCCCGAAACCCCAGACACTCAGGAAGCCGACACATGAAACTGATTGCCTCACTGACCAGCCCGTTTGCGCGCAAGGTGCGCATTGTGCTGGCAGAAAAGAACATTCCTTTCGAACTGATTGTCGATATCCCCTGGAATGCCGACACCGAGGTGCCGAAATTCAATCCACTGGGCAAGGTGCCGGTGCTGATGCGTGACGGCGGCGACACGCTCTACGACTCACGCGTGATCGTGGAGTATCTGGAAGAAACAAAACCCTGGCCGCTGCTGGTTCCGGCAGACAGCGAGCAGCGTATTGCCGTGAAGAAATGGGAGGCCCTGGCCGATGGTGTGAGTGATGCCGCTGCCACCATTTTCCTGGAGCGGCGCCGTCCGGAGGCCCAACAAAGCCCGGACTGGATTGCCCGCCAGCAGGCAAAAATCGAGAACGGCTTGGCGACGATGAATACATCAATCACCAGTCCTTTCTGTGCGGGAGAAGAGTTTACGCTGGCCGACATTGCGGTCGGCAGTACGCTGGGTTATCTCGACCTGCGGTTTGCCGACATCGGCTGGCGCAACCGGTTTCCGGCACTGAAAGCACTGGAAGAAAGACTGGCAGCCCGCCCGAGTTTTCGCGATACGGTACCGCCAGCCTGAAGCACGGCTGGGGCGTCACTCTCCGCAAATAAAAAAGCAGGCTTTCGCCTGCTTTTTTATTTGCACGGACTTTATTTGCATTCGCCGCCGTAATACCAGCTCTGCTGGCCACGGTTGTATTTGTCCAGTGATTCCGTTTTCTTCTGCATGCATTCGCTGCGGTTACGGTATTCCATATTGCGCTGGTCTGCGCTCTTGCCATCGCTGTAAAGGTTCTGGATGCGGCGCATGTTGGCCGCTTCGGCAGCGCGGTTCTGCTGCTCGAGGGCGACACGGGCTTGCCTGCGCATCTCGTCACACCGACGGCCACCGTAGCGGCAGTAGACCTCGGCTTCGTAGCTGTCTGTCGTGCCTTCGCGATCAATGCGGGCAACAAAAGCCTGCTGGTCAGCAATCTGCTGCTGACGCTTGGCTTCGGCCTGACGGCGGGCTTCCTCGGCCTGCTGTTGCTGGCGCTGTTTTTCGGCAGCAATCCGGCGGTCGTCATCGGCCACCCACTTGGCGGCATCCGCATGCCCGCCCTTGGCGGCAACACGCATCAGCCGGCCTTTGTCAGCGGCCTGCGTGCTGCCCAGTGCGGCCTGGTAGTTCGCATTCACATGACCCTTGGCCGCTGCCTTCAGGTACCAGTCCTGTGCCTGAGCAGCATCTTTGCCGGCCCAGTTGCCGGCACGAAAATATTCGCCAAGCTGGTACATGGTCTCGGCATCACCACCAGCGGCGGCCGTTTGCAGGCGCAACGCTGTGGCATCGGTGAGTTGGGCCACGGCCTTCCGGGCAGGCTCATTGCCCTTGGCCGCTGCCTTGCGATACCACTCCAACGCCGTCTTGCTATCGCCCTTTGCACGATGATGGTCACCCATCTGCACCATGGCCTCAGGCGTTCCACCCGTAGCAGCCTTCTGCTGCCAGGCCAGCTTTTCTTCCGGTGTCTTGGCACGACTTGCCATCTCCATGACAGCCTGCGCCTGACCAGCCTCCGCCGCCTTGCGTAGCCACTGCTCCTGCTGAGGGGGTGTCTTGGTGTTCTGGTACCCGGCAAAACTCGGCGGCAAATAAGCCTGACTCAAGGCATACATGGCATTGGCATCACCCTTTTCCGCCAGCGCCTGTTGCTGGACGATGGTTTCGGCCTTTGCAGCCAGCACCTTGGCATCGTCTACCTGACGACGATAGGCGGGCTCATCGGAAAGGGGCAGGGTGGTGATGGCCGCCTTGGCCAGACGCAGGGCTTCTGCCGGATTGTGGGGAATGGGCGGGCTGTTGGCATCGGCATAGAGCGAGAGGAAGGCCATGCGGTACTGGGAAGCGCCATCGCCAAGCTCGGCGCCTTTGCGTATCCACTTGGCGATGTCTTCCTTGCTGCGCAAATGCTGCTGCCGGTTCTTGTCGTAGTAATTGAAGCTTTGCTGGAAGCGGACAGCCTTGACGTCGCCATTTTCGGCGGCACGGTTGCGCTGGGCCTCACTCATGTCCCACAAGCTCTTGGGAGTACTGGCACAGGCGGTGAGCAGGAGACAGAAGGCGAGCAGGGCAGAGCCCGGCAGGAAGCGGAGAAAGGAGGGCATGTCCGTGTGACTCACAGAGGCAGAGGATGGTCGAAGTATGCCGTCATGGCGCCGTGGAAGCTTCCCCCGGAACAGGGGGCGACGGGCAGAAAGGGGCCTTGGAAGCTTTAGCGGCGATGCCCGCCTTGCGATCGGCAAAAAGCATCGCAGCCAAAGCCACTCCCATGGGAAAACAGCGTAGGTGCGAATGGGTTCGCACCTATATCGCACCTGCAGGGAGTGAAAGACCGCTGCCCGTGAGATTGCCTGCCGGCGATCAGCAGTCACCCGTAAAGTGCCAGTCCTGCTGGCCGCTGTTGCTGCGCTGGATGGATTCGGTCTTGCGGCGCATGCATTCGCTGCGGTCCCGATAGTCTTGGTCCCTCTGTTCCTGGGTACGCTTGTCCGTGCTGTAGACATCCTGTATCCGGCGCCTGTTGGCGGCGTCGGCATTACGATTTTGCTGCTCCAGGGCGCGGCGCGCCGTCACACGCAGTTCATCGCAGCGGCGGCCACCGAACTTGCAGTACTGCTCGACTTCAGTGAAGTCCGTGCTGCCTTCGCGGTCGATGCGGGCCACAAACGCTTGTTGCTGCTGATACCGGGCTTCGGCTTGGCGACGATCATCCTCGGCCCGTTGCTGCTGGCGCTGCTTGTCGGCGGCGGCACGGCGGTCTGCCTCGGCCTGCTGATTTTGTTTCTCGGTGACTCGTTGCCGGTCTTCCTCGGCCACCCATGCAATGGCTTTGGCATGGCCGCCCTTGGCGGCAGCCTGATACCAGTTGCGGGCTTGGGCCATGTCTTTCCCGGCCCAGTTGCCACCTCGGAAATACTCGGCCAACTGGTACATGGCATCGGCATCACCCGCCGCCGCAGCGGCTTGCAGCCGCAATGCCGTGGCATCGGTGAGCTGGGCAACCGCCCTCTGGGCCGGTTCGCTGCCCTTGGCCGCCGCCTTGCGATACCACTCCAGCGCGGCCTTGTCGTCGCCCTTGGCGCGGAGCTGGTCGCCCAGCGAGAGCAGGGCATAGGCGTCACCGGTCTCGGCCCTCAAGGCCAGCGATTTTTGTCGCCACTCCTGTTTTTCATCTTCTGAGCTGGCATAGGTGGATATTTTCTGGGCGGCATCGGCATGTCCGGCCTCAGCGGCACGGCGCAGCCACACTTTGTACTGGGGAGGCAGTTTGCCCTGCTCGCTCATGCCGCCGTTGTAGTCCGGTGGCTCATAGGCTTGGCTCAGGGCATACATGGCAGCGACATCCCCCTTCTCCGCCAGGGGCTGTTGCTGGATGACCGTTTCCGCCTTGGTCATCAGTTTCTTGGCCTTGGTAGCGCCTCCGCCATAGCTGTAGATGCAGCGGTCATCCATGGTTTTGCAGTAGTGCATGACAGCCGCCTGGGCCAGACGCCGGGCTTCGGTCGGGCTGTAGGAAACCGCCGGTTCGTCGGCATTGGCCGGGGCCGCTCCATAAAGCGACAGGTAGGCCACACGATACTGGGAAACCTCGTCTCCCAACTCAGCGGCCTTGAGCAACCATTTGAGCTGGGTTTCCTTGCTGGGAGGTTGCGGTTTCCCGTTCTTGTCGGGATACGACAACTGCATGGCCAAGGCCGCCTTGAGGTCGCCATTGTTGGCGGCGCGGATGCGCTGGGCCTCGGTCATTTGATATGGACTCTTTGGGGTGGAGCATGCAGTGAGGAACAGGCACAGCAAAGGCAAGAGTAGGGGGAAGCGGGGCATGTCCGTATGGCTCGTGCAGGTGGCTGACAGACAGGAGTATGACGGCCGCGCTACGAGGCAGCCTCTCCCTGAACCGGGGTGGTGCGAGGTATTTCGTCCGGTGACAGGCGCCACTTTTCTGGTGCCTGCTCACGATTCTCGATTCAGGAAGGACACCGAAGTGCCCCCACTGCCATGCCACCGTCGTCCCGGTTCAGGGCAGATCGGCGATGGCGAAAGGCAGGGGGGATTGGCCGGCGGCGAAGCGCGCGCGCATGTGGCGGAAGGCTTTTTCCAGCCAGCGGGCCTGGCCGGGGACATCCATGCAGGCGGCGTGCAGTCGGTTTTCTGCCAGACGGGTGCGCAGGCTGGCCAAGGTGTCGCGCTCGCGGTAGAGCCGCAGTGCCAATGCCTCGTAGGCCTCGGCAGAATCCACCACCAGTTCGGGCAGGCCGACGCTGTGCAGCAGGCTGGCACCGACTCGGCTGGCGAAAGTATGGCCGGGCTGGCTGATGGCGGGCGTGCCCGCCCAGAGGCATTCGGCCAAGGTGGTGTGGCCGTTGAAGAACTCGGTGTCCAGAAAGAGGTCGGCCGCAGCCAGCCGGGCGATATGGGCTTCCGGCGTGACACGGGGGGCAAAGAGCAGGCGGCGGGGGTCAATGCCGGCCCACTCGGCCTCGCGCTTGAGGTTGAGGATGCCGGCGCTGTCGTTGACCAGCAGCCAGAGCACACTTTCCGGCGCCTGCCTCAGGATGCTCATCCAGCGCCGGAACAGGCCGGGCGTGATCTTGGCCGGGTTGTTCAAACAGGCGAACACGAACTTCTGCTCCGGCAGGCCCAGCGAGGCGCGTAGGGGTGCCGCAGGGGGCTCGGGCTCGTGGCTGAAGCAGAAATAGCTGCCCGGCATCAGCACTTCGGCCTCGCTGCACCAGCCGTCACCGGGACGAACAATGGCATCCGAGATCACATAGTCCAGCCAGGGCGCGCCGCTGCTGTAGGCGGCAGCCTGCCAGCTTACCTGTACGGGGGCAGGACGGTGGGCGAGGATTTCCGGACGGTTGTCATCGTTGTACACCGCAAGGTCGACGATGACGTCGAGCTGCAATGCCTGCAGGGTGCGGGCGGCGGCATCGTCATCCTGTTCGCTCACGTCCACAAAATGCAGCGCTGAATTGGCACGCAGGGCCGCGAGGTTGCTGCTGTCATCAGGCCGGCGCACACCGATCAGGAAAACCTCGGTCGTGTCGGGATCATGCGCGGCCACGACCTGGCGGAACAGGATGCCGGTGACGTGGTGCCCCCAGTGAGGGGCGACATAACCCAGGCGCAGCCGGGCCGAGGATGCAGCAGCGGCGGGAGTCGGCAGGGGTGTGACGCGGCGGCTGACCTGCTGCCCGATATGGCGCATCAGGGTGAGCTGCTCACGGGCATCCAGCGGCCCCAGCAGGGTCGTGAAGGCCAGCATCAGCGAGTCACCATCAGAGGGCTGGCGGGCAAGGTCGTGGAACACCTCGGTCAGGCGTTCCCAGTGCCGCCAGTGGCAGGCGGCCAGATGCTCCTGTGCCCGCACGAGGAAGACAAGGCGTGGGTCAATGCCCGGGTCAGTCCCGCGCAGGTGGTTGATGCGGACACGGGCATCCTCCCAGACTGCCGGAGCCTGTTGCCGGAGAGCCTCCAGCGTGGCGCGGCTTTCCACGATGTCGCCATTGGCGGCTTGGGCGATGGCCAAACTGAGGCGGGCCTTGCCATTGCCGGGCTCGCGCTGCAACACCTCGGCCAAGAGGCGCATGGCCTCTTCGTAATGACCCAGCGACAGCTCCAGCTCGCCCAGGTTGTGCCAAGGCAGCGTCTGTGCCGGATGCTCCCGCACCAGCGTGCGGTAGTCCGTCACCGCCTCGCCCAGCCGTTTCTCGCGGGCATGCAGGCCGGCACGGTTGTGGCGGGCGGCATAGTGCCTAGGGTCACGCTGCAGGATGAGGCTGTATTCCGCCATCGCCTCGGGCAGGCGACCGCTGTCCTCCAGCACCACGCCCAGGTTGAAGCGGAGTTGCAGGTCATCCACCTGCTGCAGGGTCTTGCGGAACAGGGCTTCGGCCTCGGCGCGATGCCCCAGCCCGGCATAAAGGCTGCCGAGTGCACAGGCCGCCTGCGCATGGCGGGCATCACGCTTCAGGGCATCGGTGAAGTGCCGCACGGCTTGCGGGATTTCGCCAAGCGCATGGGCACAGGCGCCCAGTAGGAAATCGTAGCGCGCGTCTTCCAGCGGCGACTCCAGCAAGGCGGCACGGGCGGAGAGAGCATCACCGGTTTGCAGGAAACCGATGGCACGGGAAAAGGCGGTATTTGTCATCGCCGAAGCATATCAGCAAGGGTTTTCGGTCACGTGGCTTTCATGGCCATTCGGGGGCGTATTTTCCAGCAATGGGGCGATATCGAAACCGACCGGCGCCAGCCCCTCTGCAAGGCGCTCGCACATGTGGCGATAAGCGGCTTCCAGCGCGCGGGCTTGCCCAGCCATGTCGGTGAAATGGAAATGTGGGCGCTTGCCCACCAAGCACTGGCGCAAGGCATCGAGACGCAGGCGGTCCCGATGCAAGGCAATGGCCAGGGCCTCATAGTCTGCCTGGCTGGCCGCCACCAGCTCGGGCAGGCCGGCATCATGCAAGAGACTGGCGCCGACACGGCTGGCAAAGGTGGCGCCCGGCAGGCTGATGGCGGGTGTCCCTGCAACCAGCGACTCTGCCAGAGTCGTGTGGCCACCGTGGGGCCAGGTATCCAGAAAAAGGTCGGCAGCCCCCTGGCGCGCCCGGTGTGCCAAGGACGGGATGCGCTCGGCAAAGACGAGCCGTGCCGGATTCACGCCCTGCCTTGTCGCCTCGCGGCGCAGGTTGTCCGCAAGGGCGGGCAGGCCCTGCAGCAGCCAGAGCAGGCTGCCCGGGCAGGCCGTGAGCACCCGCATCCAGCAGGCGAACACTTCGGGTGTCAGCTTGCCGGGGTTGCCGAGGTTGGCAAAGACAAAAGCGTCTTCCGGCAGCCCCAGTGCGGAGCGGGAGGGTGTGGCAGCCGGGGCGAGACCCTGGCCGAAACAGAAATAGCTGTGGGGCATCAGCACTTCCGCTTCGCTACACCAGCGCTCACCGTCCTCGTCGGGCGGACGCACGCGGGCATCGCTGATGAAGTAATCGTGATGGTGGCCGCCACTGCTATAGGGCGCCCCCATCCAGGCAACCTGTACGGGGGCCGGGCGGGCAGCGAGGATTTCCGGGCGGGCCCGGTTGCTGTAGGTAGCCACGTCCACCAGCACATCCAGTTTCAGGGCGGCCAGCCCGGCGACGATGTCGGCATCACTCAGGGCACCCGGATGCCAGTACCAGAGGCCGGGCCGCAGCATGCGGGGAGCCTCTGCAGCCGGGGTGGTGGTCGCACCGCAGGCGATGACGAACACATCGACCACTGCCGGGTCATGGGCATCGAACAAGGGTTGCAGGTTGAGCCGGGTAACATGCAGCTCGCCCAGCAGCGGGCCGATGTAGCCGACGCGAAGACGCGAGGGAGTCGGACCGACGAGACGGGGCAACGAAAAGGCTGCTGCCCGTTGTGCGGCCTGTCCAGCGATTCCGGCCATGAAGCGGCACTGCTCAGGGGCCGTCAGCGGTGCCAGCAGGGAAGGCCAGGCCAAGGGCAGTGTGTCGCCCCCGGAAGGGCTGGCAACATGATCCCGCAAGGTTTCGCACCAGCGCGCCCAGTAACGCCAGTCTCCAGCCTCCAGATCGTCAGCCCCGCGCCGGAGGAAGATCAGCCGGGGGTCGATATCGAGGGCATTGCCGCGCTGCCCGTTGAGCTGCTGGCGTGCCGTTTCCCAGCGGGAGAGGTCGTGCTGCCGCAGCCGCTCCAATACCTGCCGGCTCTCAGCCAGCCGGCCACAGGCGGCCAACGCACCCGCCAGGCCCGCCAGCATGGGGCCGTTGGCCGGATCATGCCAGGACGCGGTCTCAAAAGCGGCAATAGCCTCATCGTAGTGGCCGCCGGCCACCGCGATGTCACCCAGGCGTAACCAGGCGGTGCTCTCCTGCGGATACTGCTCCGTAAGCTCGCGACAGTCCCGAAGGGCTGCCTCCGGCCGACCTTGACGGACATGCAGGCCGGCACGGTTCAGGCGCGCCGCGTAATGCCGGGGATATTGCAGAAGCAACTGGTCGTAGATCTCTTCCGCGGCTGAAAGTTTCTCCTGCTGCTCCAGCGCTACGGCAAGGTTGAAGCGAAGTTGCGGGTCTGTGCCGCCATTTTGCAGCACGGCGCCCAGCACCGTTTCAGCCTCACCGGCCCGGCCATCCTCCAGCAACAGGGTGGCCAGGGCACAGGCGGCCTGGGCGTGGGCAGGGTCACGGCTCAGCGCCGTGCGGAAGGAGTCGATGGCTCCAGCAAGATCACCCAGTTGGTGGGCGCAGGCACCCCGCAGGAAGGCATGACGGGCGTCATGCGGCGGTGGCACTGCGTCAAGAAGGAGTAGGGCCCGGGCGGCATGGCCACCTTGCAGTAGCGCCGCCGCCCGGGACAGGGGCATGCCGCTTACATGCCTTGGCCAACCGGTGGCACCGGATTGGTTGCCGGGTCAAAACCTCCACGCTCAAAGCCGGCAACACCATCCACAGCACGGTTGAGCATGCCGTTGTCCTGAATGTGGTAAGCCAGTCCGATCTGCTGCGCCTGTTGTCCGGCAAAGAAGCCGCTGATGTTGCCGGTGCAGCCGCCGTTGCTGAAACAGGCCGAGCCAGAGCCACTGCCATTGTTGCTGCTTATGGAAAGGGCACTGCCGGCAGCGGCAAATGAGGGTCCCGAGAAATAGATGCCGTCTCCCGTGGTCAAGAGCTTGTAGCCGGTGCTGTCACTCATGTTGACATCAAGGTCAACATTCAGCCGTGCCTGGTCTGATCCGAAAGTAACCTTGAGGGAGCCCGCGATACTGCTGCTGGTACTGCCGTCACTGCCGGTAGCCGTGGTGCCACCGATATAGTTGTAGGTAGCCTCGGCTCCCGCAAAGGTCTGGAAGGAGGCGGCACTGGTCATGACACCCGTGATGTAGTGCAGGTAAGTGTCGTCATCCAGAGTGTAGTTTTCACCATTGGCAACGACTTCCGCACCACTAGGGCCCGCATACCAGCGGCCCCAGTCCAGAAGGGGAGCCGCCGCAATGCTGCTGACAGCACTACGGCCCAGACTGGCCTGATCAACAGTGGCATCACCCAGGTCCAGGGTGGTACCAGAACCCTCTCCGGCACTCCAGGTAGATTGCGTCAAGCCACCGTTCGCATCGAAGGTCTGGGTCTGGCTTTCGTCGTCATAGCCGCTGCCGCTCCAGTCGTTGCCGGCAGCAATGCTGCTGCCGTCGAAGAAGCTGAAAGCCACGCTGTAGCCCTTGCCACTGGTAGGCAGGCTGGATGGAGGACTCAGCTCTTCATTCGCAAGGCCGGCCACCCCGCGTACCAGCATGTCGCCGCCACTGGTATCGATCCCGTAGTAAGCGCCCAACTGGTTACCCGTGGCACCCGCCAGGAAACCTCGGATCGAAGCTGTGCACGTTCCGCTGGAGCAGACACCACTGCCATTCACGCTCAACACGCTGCTGTCCAGCTCAAAGGCGGTGGAATAGGGTGAGCTGCCACCCACATACATCGAGCCGTGAGGGCCATTGCTGGTAACGGTGTAGGAGCTGCCGCCCACCTCAAGTGCCAGCAAGAGGTCGATGGTCGCTAGGTCAAAATTGAAGGTGATGTCGAACTGGCTGACAGTTGCAAGAGCCCCTTGAGCGTTACGCCCGCTCCCGCTACCGGACACATAGGAGTAGGTGGCAGCACCCGTGACAGGCAATTCGGTAGGTGACAGGCCAATGATATAGGGAAGGTAATCACCCTGGCCCAGGGTCAGGGGGCTGTATATGTCGAAGATTTCAGCATTATTGGTGCTACCGTCCGTAAACTCGCCCCAACTCAAGGCGCCTTGAGTGCCTATGGAAACTGTCTTGAGCGTACCGATATCAAAACGGGGGGACTCATAAACCGTCCCTTCATCGACAGCCTGCCCCACGCTGACCAGGCCACCACGTGTACTCCCTTCGCCCTGATCAAAGCTGGCACCCATGCCAACGTTGACAGTGCTGGAGTTGCAGATGCCTTCATAACAGCTGACTCCCAGCAGGCTGTAGGCCGGGCTGTAGTAGTAAAGCGGGTTCTGCTCATCCAGCACGGAGTTCTGCAGGGTGGGAGCCGTATTGGGCGGCGTGTAACTATCCTGGCCAAGCGCGGCCACACCATAGGCGCCGGGGCCCGAACTGTCGGTAATGCGATAGGCGGCACCGATCTGGGCATTGCCGCTGCCCGAGAAGAAGGCACTGATATCCGTGCTGCAACCATCCAGGCAGTGGCCACTGCCCGTACTGGCAGAGGTATTGACGCCAAGGAGCTCAAAGGAGCCATCGGTCAAGAGACTGGTCTGGAGACCGGTGCCACTGGCGACATAGGTCACGCTGTTGTACTGGTCGTTGTACACGGACGCATTCAAGTCCAGGTCAATCAGATTGGTGCTGAAGTGATAGGTCAGGTTGAAGCTGTTGAGGTGGCCGACACCATAGGCATTACTGGCGGTACCGTCACTCTGGCCACCCTGCAGGGAATAGGAGGCCGAGCCCGTGGTATGGCTGGCAGTGAGCGGGGCGCCGATGATCCAAGGCAGGTAGCTGGTCTGCCCTAGCGTTACCGGATTGCTCCCACCGCCATAGAACACCGTGTTGATGCCACTAGTGCCGTTGTTGAACAGGCCCCAGCGCAGATCGCCGCTTGAGCCGCTGCTCTCGATTTGCAGAGTGCCGCGCTCAAAGAGCGTCGTGTTACCTTCACCCGCCGTCAGTGAGAAAAGCCCACTCTCGTCAAAATTGGCCGTGACGGTACTGCCGTAGATGCCAGGGTTGCTCGAAGAGCCGAACACAGCCGAAGCCAGGCGCTGCCCCGGAACGGTAGTGAGCTCTGGCTCAGGTTCAGGCTGCGGAGCAACATAGCCGGTCTGGTTAAGGGCAGCGACGCCATATGCACCGGGACCCGTGAAGTCACTGATCTTGTAGGCAGCGGCGATCTGGGCGTTGGCCTCGCCCGAGAAGAAAGCGCTGATTTGAGTGCTGCACCCACCACCGCTTGAACAGGCCTGGCCATTGCCGCCACTGGCTGTTGTCGTCAGGCCTGAAAGATTGAAGCTGCCATTGTGGAGACTAGCAGAAACACCAGTACCCAAAGCTTGGTAGGCCACATTGCCACTGGCTGAAGGCGAAGTCACCTTCAGGAGAACGTCTGCGAGGTTGGTGCTGAAATAATAGGTGATATCGAACTGGTTGATGGCTCCCTGTCCGGCGCTGCCACGAGCAGTACCCCCTGCATAGGCGTAAGTGGCACTGCCTTTGTCATGAGCAAGGCTCAACGGGGCAGCAGTGATCCAGGGCAGGAAACTGTTGGGACCCAGTTCCATGGGGCTGCCAGCGCCACTGAAAATCTGGTTTACGCCGCTGATACCATCCGTGAACTCACCCCAGCGCGCCGTTCCAGAGTTTCCCTTGTTCACGACCTTCAGGGTGCCACGTTCAAAACCGGCACCCTCGCCACCAGAGATGGAGAGCAACCCCTGTGCGTCATGAGTGGCCGTAAGTCCGGCGCTGTAAAAGGGATAGCTGGAGGTGACATAACCCAGCGTCGCCGGTGTTGGAGAACCATGGGAGGGCAGGGGGTTCGTGCCATGGGTATTCAAGTCATAGGTATTGCCCTGTGCATCCGTCACCTTGATACCGGTATAGCCGTTCTCGTCCTGAAGATCCGTGATGGCAACGGTGTTGCCCTCATGGCTGTCATGGCTGTTTTCCTCGGCGAGCTGCTCCTGAAGCTCTTCCTCCTGGTCTCCGTTCACCCCGCTGGCAGTCACGTCGGCCGTTTCATCCGTCAGGCGCGGCGTACTGTTCTCGTTCAGAGCCTGGATGTTCTGGCCAGCACCGGCCGTGATGTCACCGGCTCGGGTGGACACGTTCACGAAGCCAGAGCCGACGCTTACCAGCAGTCCCTTGTTGGTGATCTTGGCACGGTAACCGGTACCACGGATACCGATGGTGGCCACCGGGGTACGCACCTTGTAGCTCTGCTTGTTCACCTTGCCGATGGTGCCGGTGATGGTACGCATGCCACCTTGCAGCAGGCTGAAGAACAGGGAGGATTCTTCCGGCTTGCGGTTGGCATAAAGGTATTCATCCACCCCGAAGACCGTATTAGGCTGCAGGGAAACGAAGCCACCGTCGGTGAAGCGGATCTGCAGGCGCCCGGCGCGGGTGCTGATCTTGTCACCACCGTTGATGACATCGCCACGGCGCAGGGTACGGGTCGTACCATCCGTTGCCGAGGCGGTTACATCGCCCGTGACAAAACTGACCCGGCCGGCGGTTTCCGCCAGTGCCGCCCCGGATAACATGGCCACGGAGGCAGCAAGCAGGCCCTTGCCACTCAACATCGGTTTGAATGCTTTCATGCTGGCTCTCCCTTACAGCTCGTAGCGGAAATCGATGCTGACGACATGACGATCGTAGTCACTCAGCGGGTTGTTGGAATCACTGACGGTATAGGTGTAGGTCGGCCTCACACTCAAATGAGGGTCTATCTGATAGACGGCGCCCAGAGACAGGTCAATCTGGGTGTCTTCCTGATCGGCTGTCATAACAGCTGGGTCGAAGCCATCAAACAGGCGTTGTTCGACACTGAGTGAGCCCGTGAAGCGCAAGGCACGACTTGGCCCCAAGCTCCCGCCAAAGCGGGCACCATAAAAGTTCTGGTTGAACTTTGGGGTGTTGTTATCGGCTTCCTCGGCTCCTCCGTAGAGGCCCACATAGAACACCGGGGAGAGTGCCCCTGACAGGGCCTGGGAGTAACCGGTTCCCAGTGTGTAACGGGTGGCGTCAGACCGGCGACCACGGTAATCCAGTTGGTTGCCCTGAAAATAGGCGGAGAAGGCGGCTGCCTCCGAAAGTGCGTACTGGTATTGCGTCAGCAGGCCGGTGTAGTTGCGGTAGCGATCACTGTCCAGATAGTAAGCCTGCTGCTGTAGCTTGGTCAGCAGGCTGTTGTGCCCAGTCTTCCAGGCCAGCCCCAAGCCTCCATCCAAAGCGATGTTGTTGAAGCCGTTATCCCCACCCCACTCCTGATAGCCTCGGCTACTGGTACCCACATCAGCCAGAATGCTGAAAGCCGGGGATAGCTTGTATTGCAGGCTGGCACCAGCACTGCCCTGGAGAAAAGTGTCGCTCTGCTCAACGCCATTCTGGTTCAGGACCATGGGCAGAGAGCCGCCTCCCGGAAAGAAAACCAGAATGTTGCTGTCAGCTGTAGCGCTGTTCACATTGCTGTCCCGTCCCATGCCAATCTGCGCCCAGGCACCGATGCGGCGCTTTTCACCGACCTCCCGCTGGTTGAGCGCGCCCAGATACTGGGCCACCAGATTCTGTACCTCGACAGGCGGCTGGCTCTCATTGACGGTCTGTAACTCGCCGCGAGCGCTGTTGTTCTCGCCCAGTGCCATGTGGGCACGCGCCATCTGTACACGGCAGGGGCCATTCTTGGGCTCTATTGCAAGGCAACGTTCAAAAGCAAAAGCTGCCTCGTTGGCTCTACCAGAGTCCAAGGCTGCCACGCCCAGGGTGTAATCAAAGTCAGGGTCACCGCCACGCTCATCCTCAAGTGGCACCAGCAGGTTGTAGGCACTGTTGGGCTGACGCTTGGCAAGGAAGCTTTCAGCCTGGGCGATGACAGGATCCTTGCTGGCAGCAGTGGCCAAGGGTGACAGCACGAAGAGGGCAAGGACGGCGGCAGAACGTCTCATGGTTCGATTCCCTGAATATGAAATGAAGGCGCGCCAGCATCCGGGCGCAAAAGGCACAAGGCTCTGATCATAAGCGGGCACCGGGCCGGCCACCATACCTGAGGCTGGGGGACAAGAGAGCTTTTGTCGGCAGACATGTCCGGTTTCGTCATATTGGGCAGCAGGCTTGTGTCTTCCCGGTGACATTGCTCCAAAAGCAGGCATGCTGCCGGCTCGCCGGGCTCATGCCTGCCTTGTTACACTTTCGCCTTCCTCTCTCCCGACCGTTTGTTTTCCCATGACCGCTTCCCGCAAGCCCTATGTGCTGATCGTGCTGGATGGCTTTGGCCACAGCCACAACCCTGATTCCAACGCCATCATGGCCGCCCGTACACCGAACTGGGACCGACTTCTGCAGGAAAATCCGCATGGTCTCGTGTCAGGCTCCGGTGAAGACGTCGGCCTGCCCGACGGCCAGATGGGGAACTCCGAGGTAGGGCACATGAACCTCGGGGCCGGACGCGTGGTCTATCAGGATTTCACACGCATCACCAAGGCCATCCGTGACGGCGATTTTTTCCACAACCCGGCCATTACCAGCGTCGTGGACAAGGCTGTGGTAGCCGACAAGGCCGTGCATGTTCTCGGCCTGCTGTCTGATGGCGGCGTGCATTCGCACGAAGACCATCTGGCAGCCATGGTGGATCTTGCTGCAAAGCGTGGAGCACGCCGCATTTATGTACATGCCTTCCTCGACGGTCGCGACACGCCACCGAAATCCGCGGCCCGCTCCATCGAGAAAATGGATGCCAGGCTGCGTGCGCTTGGCAACGGTTGCCGTATCGCATCCCTCATCGGCCGTTACTACGCCATGGATCGCGACAATCGCTGGGATCGCGTCGAGCAAGCCTATCGATTATTGACAGAAGCTGTAGGCGTGCGCACCAGCGCTACAGCACTGGAGGCACTCGAATCTTCCTATGCCGAGGATGTGAGCGATGAATTCGTCAAGGCATCGGTAATCGCGGCAGCCGGAGAAACGCCTGCCATCCTTCAAGACGGCGATGCCGTAGTGTTCATGAACTTCCGTGCTGATCGCGCGCGCGAAATCACGCGTGCCTTTGTGGATGACAATTTCAGCGGCTTCGAACGCAAGGTTCGGCCACAATTGGCAGGTTACGTCATGCTCACCGAGTATGCGGCGACCATCAAGGCACCGGTGGCGTATACGCCGGAAAAGCTGGTGAATACCTTGGGAGAGTATCTTGCCAGCTTGGGCAAAACCCAACTGCGCATTGCCGAAACGGAAAAATATGCGCACGTGACATTTTTCTTCAGTGGTGGTCGCGAAGAGCCTTATGCTGGCGAAAATCGCATACTCATTCCCTCTCCAAAAGTAGCCACTTACGATCTCAAGCCGGAAATGAGTGCCTTCGAAGTGACAGACGAACTCGTCAAGGCCATCAAGTCCGGTGAATACGATGTACTGGTCTGCAACTATGCCAATGGCGACATGGTTGGGCACACCGGCATTTTCGAAGCTGCCGTAAAAGCTGTGGAAGCGCTGGATATCTGTATTGGCAGGCTATATGAAGCCGTCAGGGAAGTTGGTGGCGAAATGCTGATCACGGCAGATCACGGTAATGTGGAGCAGATGTCCGATCCGGCAACCGGACAGGCCCACACGGCACATACCTGCGAGCTGGTGCCCTTCGTTTACGTGGGGCGCCCCGCAACCATCGCAGAGGGCGGTGTCCTGTCTGACGTGGCTCCCACGCTGCTTTCGCTGATGAACCTTCCTCTGCCGCCGCAGATGACCGGACGCAATCTCGTGCTGGTCAACAATAGTGCTGCGTAATAACTCGTGAGCCTTTTCCTTGCATTGCACATGCATCCCGTGACGACAGCCGGAAAGGCTGTCGTCACCTGCTGCCGTTTTTTCATGGCAGGCCTGCTGGCAGTCATGCTGGCAACGCCGGCACAGGCAGAAACAAAAAAAAGCTCAACGACTACCAGCAAGCAGACGAGCAAGAAAACAACTCCTGCCAAGAAAGCACCGGCAAAAAAATCGACCAGCACTCCCACACAGGGCGATCTCGCCCGCGTGCAGGAGCAGATACGTTCTGCCGAGAATCGTATCAAGCTGACGCGTGAGCAGCGCGAGCAGAAGGAAGCAGAGTTGCGACAGGCAGAGGCCGAGATCGGAGAAATCAAGGGCAGCATGGGCTCACTGCAACAGACAATGAGCAGTCACGAACAGCGTCTGTTGCAGTTGCGTGCCGAGAAAGCCGAGCGCCAGTCCGAGCGAGACCGTCTTGTGCACCTCATTCGTGCCGACTTGCGCATGGCACAACGCCAGGGTGGTCAAGATTATTACAAGCTGCTGCTGAACCAGCAGGACCCACAAACCTTTGCACGCCTTATGAAATATTACGGCTATCTGCAAAAAGCCCGTGGGGGACGCGTCATCGCCCTCAATGAAAGCATGGAGCGACTTGAAGCAATTGCTGTCCAGGAGGCAGAGGAAGTGCAGCGCCTGCAGGCAGCACGCGAAGACTTGCACAAAAAGCAGACTCGGCTGGCAAGTGCACAGCAGCAGCGCAGCAAGACCATCCGCGTGCTGAATGCCCAGATCGAAAACGAAGACGACAAACTGAAGAAGCTGCGCCGCGACCAGCAGGCCCTGCAAGCTGTCATGGAACGGCTTGCACGCGAAGCGGCTGAACGCGAGGCAGAAAAGCGCCGGCAGGAACAGGCAAAGGCCCAGCAAAAAGCCGCCGAGACACAAGCCGGCACAAGCGGCAGCAAACCTGCTGCACCCGCCCCGGAGCGCAAGGATTACCAACTCGCTCCTTACAGTGGCCGCTGCCCCTTGCCGGTCACAGGTGGCGTACTGGCCAGCTTTGGCAGTGCACGGGCCGGGGGCCTGCGCTGGAACGGAATCGTGGTGGCAGCCCCGTCCGGCACACCGGTGCGGGCGATCCGGCCGGGCCGAGTGGCATTCGCAGACTATCTGCGAGGCTACGGCTTCCTCATCATCGTGGATCACGGTCGCGGCCTGATGTCTCTTTACGGCCAGAACCAGAGCCTGCAGAAGAAAGCAGGTGAAGAGGTCGGCGGCAACGAAGTGATCGCCAAGGTCGGAGACAGTGGTGGCAGTGATGCCGACGGCCTGTACTTCGAGATACGCATGCGTGGAAAACCGGTGGATCCTGCCAACTGGTGCGGATATCAATAGCGTCTTGTTTCAGCCATCATGATGTGCCGGACAGAGTCGTGGGCAACGGGTAAGCGGAGAGCAATATGCGTTTCAACACATGGGTTCTGCTGACGGGCCTGACGGCCTTTGCCGTGCAGGCCGCCGAACTGCCCGCGAACGAGGCTGCTCAGGGTGTCGTCACGGAAGAAATCACTCTCTCGCCCGGGGCCGGGGCCGCACCCTTGCCACTGGATGACCTGCGCACTTTCGTGGAGGTTTTCGAGCGTATCCGTGCCTCTTATGTCGAGCCGGTGGAAGACAAAACGCTTTTTGAAAACGCCATCCGCGGCATGCTGACATCGCTTGATCCCCATTCGGCCTATCTCGACAAGAAAGGTTTCGAGGATTTGCAGACAGCCACCACTGGCGGCTTTGACGGCGTCGGTCTCGACATTGGCCTGGAAGACGGTGTCGTACGCGTAGTCTCCCCCATAGACGACTCACCCGCTGCCAAGGCAGGCATTCGCGCCGGTGACTACATCATCAAGATCGATGGTAAATCCGTGCAAGGCATGTCGCTGGCGGATGCCGTCAACATGATGCGCGGCAAGGCAGGTACCCGCCTCACGCTCACCGTCATGCGCAAGGGCGAAGAACCCAAGGATATCGATGTAGTCCGGGCGCGCATTGAAATCAGCAGCGTGAAAAGCCGCATGCTCGAGGCCGGGATTGTTGCCGTACGCATCAGCCAGTTCCAGACACATACCGGCCGCGATCTTCGCCGAGAACTGGAAAAACTGAAGGCTGATACAAAGAACCCGGTCAAAGGGATTGTTCTGGACCTGCGCAACAATCCAGGTGGTGTTCTGGATGGCGCCATTGCCGTAAGCGACATTTTCCTGGACGGCGGCGTGATTGTTTCCACGCGTGGCCGCAGTGCCGGCAACGAGCAGGAATTCCGCGCCAGCGCGAACGAACTCCTGCCCGGCATCCCAGTTGTGGTTCTGGTGAATGGCGGATCAGCTTCCGCTTCCGAGATCGTGGCAGGCGCGCTGCAGGACAATCGTCGTGCCGTGGTCATGGGCACGACAACGTTTGGCAAGGGCTCAGTGCAGACGGTACTTCCGATGGCATCCGGTCGTGGCATCAAGCTCACTACCGCACGGTATTACACGCCAAACGGACGCTCTATCCAGGCCGAAGGCATCAAGCCGGATATCGAAGTACTGCCGGCACGCGTCAGCCTTGTCGAAGGAGGAGATCTTTTTCATGAGGCAGATCTGCAAGGCCATTTGGATAACGAAGGCGCTGCAATGAAAGGGGCGGTGGCGGACAGCAAGGCTGATAACAAGAAAACCGAGAAGGCACTTGTCGAGCGGGATTACCAGATGGCAGAAGCAGTCAATGTGCTGAAGGCGGCAACGCTCTTCATGCCGAAGCCTGTAATAGAAGCGCCATCCACCACTGCACCGAAGGTTGATACCAAGGCGGCTAAACCGAAAAAATGATAATGGAGCTGCGCGGTGCTGGGCTTTTATTTGCCCGCGCCCCTCAGACTCATCCTGTCAGGTGTGAGAGCCCCTCACAGCCGCATCTCGATACCCTTGTCGGCCAGATAGCGCTTGGCCTCCGGGATCGTGTATTCACCAAAATGAAAAATGCTGGCCGCGAGCACAGCATCGGCATGGCCCTGCAGGATGCCGTCAGCCAAGTGCTGTAGGTTGCCGACACCACCGGAAGCAATCACCGGCACAGTCACGGCATCCGATATCGCCCGGACCAGTTGCAGGTCGTAGCCCGCCTTGGTGCCGTCGGCATCCATGCTGGTAAGCAGGACTTCGCCGGCTCCATCGGTGGTCATGCGCACGGCCCACTCCACGGCATTGATGCCGGTAGGCTTGCGACCACCGTGTGTGAATATCTCCCAACGGCCTTCGGCAACCTTCTTGGCATCAATGGCAATCACGATGCACTGCGCGCCAAACTTGTCAGCGGCTGCCTTCACGAAATCCGGATTGCTGATGGCGGCTGAATTGATGCTGACCTTGTCAGCACCGGCGTTGAGCATTGTCCGGATATCGGCTATCTCGCGGATACCGCCGCCCACGGTCAGCGGCACAAAAACCTCGGAGGCCATGCGCTCCACGGTTTTCACGGTAGTAGCTCGGCCTTCATGGCTGGCTGTGATGTCGAGGAAGGTGATTTCGTCCGCGCCGGCCTGATCATAACGACGGGCGATTTCCACGGGATCTCCCGCGTCGCGGATGTCTTCGAACTTCACGCCTTTCACGACACGGCCTTTGTCGACGTCCAGACAGGGGATGATACGTTTGGCGAGAGACATGATGATTTCCTGCGTCGTCAGAGACGCTTCTGTATGCGCTGCAATTCTTTCAGAAATCGCTCGGCAGCAACATCCGGTGCCCAGGGCTCCCAAGGGTTGCCACCATAAATGGCAATGAGTGGATCAACCTTCACGGGCCGGAAAGGAATTTTCAGCACCTGCTTTACTTCCTCGGCACTCCAGCCAGCCACATGCACAGCCTCGCTGGCTGCCGCCACGCGGTCGGCACGCTTGTGCGTTTCCTTTTCTTCGGGCGTCCAGTACTGGATACCGTAGCGCTGGAAGACCACATTCTGCAGGCGCCCGGCCAGTTCGTGGAAACCGTCACCCAGAAACGGCTTGATCACGGAGAGAGGATCGAAACCGAGCAAGCCTTCATCGGCATCGTGAAGCAACTCGCGCAACTCTGCATGCGCAGCCAAGCCGGTAGGCTCGGCATTGCGGCGTAGCGCGAGAACAGTCAGCGAGTGCTGGGCCACCGAAAGCGGCAACGGCCAGGCCGAGTGCCCGCCCCAGCGATACGTACGGGCAAGGCCGATGGCGAGGTCTTCGTCATCCCAGTCGAAGGGTGTGGGATTGAGAAGATCGAGGCGCTTGCCAGAGGGCAGGCGGACCCAGGCGCGGATATTGTCATGGTTCATGACATTTTCACCGCAGTGGCCTCAGGCATCGGCCAGTGCCTGGGCCTCGCCCACGTTCAGCGTGCCTTCGTAAATGGCACGGCCCGTGATCGCGCCGATGATGCCGCTGCTGGCGACCGTCTTGAGGCGCTTTATGTCGTCAATGTTGGTGACGCCGCCGGAAGCGATGACAGGAATGCCTCCATCACGCGCCAGTGCGGCGGTGGCTTCCACGTTAACGCCCTGCATCATGCCGTCGCGGGCAATGTCGGTATAGACGATGGCGGAAACACCCGCGCTGCGGAACTGGATGGCGAGATCAGTGGCTTTCACGGAAGAAACTTCGGCCCAGCCATCAGTGGCAACGAGACCGTCCTTGGCGTCGATGCCGACGATGATCTTGCCCGGAAAGGCCTTGCAGGCTTCCACCACGAACTGCGGCTCCTTCACGGCCTTGGTGCCGATGATGGCGAAGGAAACACCGGCCTTTACATAGGCCTCAATCGTCTCCAGCGAGCGTATGCCGCCGCCGATTTGTATGGGGAGCTGCGGATATTTTTTCGCGATGGCGGTGACGATCTCACCGTGAATCGGTGTTCCGGCAAAAGCGCCGTTCAGGTCCACGAGATGCAGGCGACGCGCACCCTGGTCCACCCAGTGCGTGGCCATACCCACCGGATCATCGGAGAAAACGGTGTCGTCTTCCATGCGGCCCTGTTTCAGGCGGACGCATTTGCCGTCCTTGAGGTCGATGGCGGGAATGATGAGCATGGTGGAATCTCGGAACAGAAAGGGGAGGGGGAATCAGGGATTCCAGTGCAGGAAGTTCTTCAGCAGTGTAAGCCCGGCCGTGGAGCTTTTTTCCGGGTGGAACTGAACGGCAAAAACATTGTCACGCGCCAGTGCACAGCAAAAATCTAGTCCAAAGTGCGAGCGGCCGGCGGAAAGTGAATCATCCGCTGGTTGGCAAAAATAACTGTGCACGAAGTAGTAGCGTGAGCCATCCGGAATACCTGCCCAGAGCGGATGCTCTTGTGTCTGCCAGGCTTCATTCCAGCCCATGTGGGGCACCTTCAGCTTCTCGCCGTTTTCCACACGATCATGGCCGAAGAATTTCACATCGCCGGGATAAATACCGAGGCCGTCAACGCCGCCGTTCTCTTCAGAACGGGCCAGCAAGGCCTGCATGCCCACACAGATGCCCAAGAGCGGCTTGCTCTTCAGGGCTTCGCGCACCTCGGCATCCACACCATGTTTCTTCATCTCTGCCATGCAGTCGCGCATGGCTCCCTGACCGGGCAACACGACACGATCGGCAGCGCGCACGCGCGCCGGATCATGGGTGACATCGACACGGCTGGCACCCACATGCTCGATGGCCTTGGCCACCGAATGCAGGTTGCCCATGCCGTAATCCAGAACTGCAACAGTGGTCATTCGTCAGTCCTCCCTCTCTCTTTTCGGGAGAGGGAACAAAAGTTAGAGCGAGCCCTTGGTGGACGGCATGACACCCTGCATCCGCGGATCCAGTTCAACAGCAGCGCGCAACGCCCGTGCGAAGGCCTTGAACACGGTTTCAATCTGGTGGTGGGCATTCTTGCCACGCAGGTTGTCGACATGCAGCGTGACGCCGGCATGGTTCACGAAGCCCTGGAAGAATTCGTAGAACAGGTCGACGTCGAAACTGCCCACGCGGGCGCGGGTATAGTCCACGTGGAATTCGAGTCCGGGGCGGCCGGATATGTCCAGCACCACGCGTGAAAGCGCTTCGTCCAGCGGCACGTAGGCGTGGCCGTAACGACGTATGCCCTTCTTGTCACCCAATGCCTTGGCAAAGGCCATGCCCAGCGTGATGCCGGTGTCTTCGGCACTGTGGTGGTCGTCTATATGCAGGTCACCCTTGCACTCGACATCAAGGTCGATGAGGCCGTGGCGCACGATCTGGTCCAGCATGTGGTCCAGGAAGGGCATGCCGGAGTTGAGCGAACCCTTGCCGGTGCCGTCGAGATTGATGGCGACGCGAATCTGCGTTTCGTTGGTGTTGCGGACGACCTCGGCCTGGCGAGCAGTCATGGCGAACGAGCCCTGTGCTTGGAAAGGCCGCGATTATAGCGGTTTGCGACCGGGGCCGGCCACGCACCACGGCCTTTGTGTTAATTTCAGGCCGATTCCTTCTTTCTGGTCCGGGAGTGACCGATGCCTGTTGCTGTTGAAACCCTCTCTTTTCCGCTTTCCCCGTCCACCGCCGACGAGCTGGCCCGCATTTACGGGGACTCCCCCGAATTTGCCGACTCCAGCGAAGCGCTGGCCGTGCTGGCCCGGGCCGTGGAAGCCGGCAGCACGCTGTATGCCGGTGTTTTCAACTCGCGGCACATTGCGGCGGTACTGGTGGGAGGGGAGGGTGAAACCCGGTATATGCGCTATCTCTGCGTGCATGGCGCTACCCGCGGGCGGGGCGTGGCAGAGCGCCTGGTTGCGGAGGTACGCCGCTTGGAAGGCGCCCAAGGTGCCGAGTGGCTGGAAGCCCACTTCAACCTGGAGCAGCCCGGCATTGCCGAAATGCTGCTGGCCCTTGGCTTCATCCCCCATGGCGAAGGCCATTGCCGCTGCCGGCTGAGCCCCGCCTGAGAGCCTGCCCCGGCCCTTGAAGCATCGCCGTCCCCAGCCTTCAGGGTAAGGCGAAAACCGGGGACTCTTTCAGCAATCCCTGCAAAGACTGCTTCGCAATTTGCCTCAGGCCGGGACTTTGGGAATGGCACGCCGTGCCGGCAGGACCAAGGGTAACTGCAACCGGAAGCCTACCCCGCCATGCTCTCCCTGTGGACTGCCCTTGAGATCACCGCCCAGTGCGATGGCCAAGGCACGGGCCGTGGCCATGCTCAGCCCAAATCCCCGCGCACTGTGGGAGGAGCCACAGAAGAAGAAGGGGCGGAAAACCTGCTCCAGCGCCTCGTCATCCAGCTCATGGCCTGAGTGATGCACCTCGATCACCACACCGTGCTCACCTGACTGCACACGGACCCTGACCTCGGGCATGCCTTTGGCCTCACGACCGGCATGGCTGACGGCGTTTTCCAGCAGGTGATCCAGGGTTTCCTGAAGCAGGGAGCCATCACTTTCCAGTGTCAGCGTGACGGGCTGCTCCAGCCGGATCATCACGCTCTGTCCGTGGCGTTGCTGCAACTCGGCAATCTGGCGGGTCAGCAGCACGGAAAGATCCACCTGCTCATGCCAGGGCCGCAGCTCCAGGCCGGCGGCCTGGAAGTAGCGCAGGACTGTGCCCAGCAGCCCACGCAGGCGCTCCTGTCCCTGATCCACGAAGGTCAGCATTTCCCGGGTTTCTTCGCTGAGGGCCTGCCGGTCGATGACCTGGGCGGCGGACAGCCAGTTGAGGGGCGTGTTCATCTCGTGGGCGAGATAGCGCAGGAAGGCCAGTTTGTCCGCATCCAGCAAGGCAAGCTGGGCGAAGGTGCGCTTCAGTTCGGCGAGCAGCCCCTGGTTGTCCTGCTCCAGTTGCCAGGCCTCGCAGGCACGGGCCAAGGTGAGCTTGAGCTCCTGGCTGTCGATGGGCTTGCGCAGGTATTTGTAAATGGCGGCCTGGTTGATGGCGCCAACGATGGCATCGATGTCGGTATAGCCCGTCAGTAGCAGACGCTTGGCGTCCGGCCGCAGCTCGCGCGTATGTGCCAGCAGTTCCACACCGGTCATGCCCGGCATGCGCTGGTCAGAAAGGATCACGTGGATACCAGCGGCAAAGGCAGGGTCGGCAAGAAGCTGCAAGGCATCGTTGGCACTGGAGGCCACGTGCACGCGGTAGTCGTCTTCCAGCAGGCTCGCCAGCGAAGTGAGGTTGAGAATTTCATCATCCACCAGCAACACACCATAGCGAGGCGCACGTGCCGGCAGCTCGGGGCCGCGTTCGCGGCGGTCAAACAGGCCCATGGCCCTTCTCCTTGCTGTGTCGGGTGCTGCCTCGGGCTTTCCTGCCCCGGCAGCAGTCTTGTTTGGTGAGCCGGCTGGCTCACCCGGTCCTGGCCACGTGCGTTGGCAAGGACCGTCGGCAGTATTCCTGCTGCCCGGAAGGCTGAGTCATTCAGACTTCCGATAAATCCGTGCCCGGAACAGGGGTCTCAGGCGGTAAGGGCAGCCGCACGGTAAAACGGCTACCCATGCCGGGGCTGGACTGCACACTGATGTCGCCATTGTGCTTGCGGACGATCCCGTAAGAGACTGACAGGCCAAGGCCCGTGCCGGAACCGACATCCTTGGTGGTGAAGAACGGCTCGAAGATGTGTTCTTGCGTGGACGCATCCATACCGGTGCCGTCATCAATGAATTCCGCCTGCCACCAAGGGCTGCCGGCCTCTTCTTTTAGTTGTGTCTGCACCAGCAACACTCCCAGCGGGAGGGTGCTGCGTTCCTCACCGGCACGCTCCAGTATGGCCTGACATGCGTTGACTGCAAGATTCATGAAGACCTGATTGAGTGCGGCGGGGTGACAGGAGCCGGTGGCATGGGGGTTGGCCTGCTCCAAAACGATGCTGATACGGTCGGCATACTGCGCCCGTACCAGATTGAGCGTGGCAGCCAGACCTTCATCCGGCGCAGCAATCTGCGTTTCCGATTCGTCCAGGCGGGAGAAGCTGCGCAGGTCGCGCACGATGTGGCTGAGACGGCGTGTCCCGTCATGCACCAGCGCCAGTTGTTCCTCAAGGCGGGAGAAGCGGCTGTTCAGTTCCCCCAGCAATTCGGTATCACTGTTGTCATCGGTCAGGCCGTTCAGGAAATCCTGCAGGCGCAGGATGTCACGCTCAAGATTCTCGGCTGCCAGACGGGTGAAGTTGGCCGGATTGTTGATCTCGTGGGCCACCCCGGCCACCAGCCCGCCAAGGCTGGACATTTTCTCTGCCTGCACCAGCTGCTGCTGGGTGGCAACGAGCGCCTCATGCTTTGCATTCACGGCACGCAGGCTCTTGAGCAGGTCCTGCGTGCGCTCATGCACCTTGAACTCCAGCGTCTGGTTGTGCTCCTGCAACTGCTTGCGGCCCGCCGCCTCCAGGATCGATTTCTCGTCCTTCATGTGGTTGATGCGGTCTGCCAGTGCAAACGAAAACAGCACCAGCTCGAAAGAAGAACCGATCTGCACGGAGAAATTGCTGAGCACCGTGGTGGGAATCACGCCGAAATTCTGCGCCACGTACACCAGCATGCCGACGACATAAAATCCGGAGGCAATGGTGAAGTAACGTGCCGGCTTGTAGCCACGCATCCATAAGCCGATACCGGCAGACAGGCAGAGCATGGCCACCACAAAGGCAAGGCGCTGGCTGGTGGGATACAGGATGTTGTCCGGTGCCGTGAACACCATGACCAGCGCCAGTGCATTCAATATCAGGAAGGCCTGGAAAAATTTGTCCAGCCAGCGCCACTCGCTCTTGAGATTGAGGAATTTCCGGGTGAACTGGGCCTGTGCATGCATGCTGATGAACACAAATACCAGAAACCAGGTATTCATCCGGATGTAGTCCGGCCAGAAATAACGGAACGCCAAACCGTTCACGTCAAAGAACGCCATGCCAAGGCCGAAGCCATAGAGTGTGTAATAGAGATAAATGCTTTCACGCAGCGTGAAAAACAGGATGAGGTTGTAAAGCAGCAGGGCCACCAGGCCGCCGTAGTAAAGACCCAGTATCAGGTGCCGGGTTTCGGTATCGGCAATGGCCGTGTTGTTGCTAGTGAGCTGCAGATCGATATTGATGGTGCCGGCACCGTGCAGCTCCATGAAATAGGTGTCGGTCTGCCCCGGGCGCGGTGTCAGGGGAAAGCCGAAAGCGCGTGTGGGCAATTCACGCTGGCGGAAGGGATACTGGTCTCCCGTGCGGCTGGCGCTGTAGCTGCCGTCGTCTTCCGGACGATAAAACGTGAAGTGGTCCGTCAGTGCATATTGCTGCCACAGCGTATAGCCGTCGCGGTCCGGCTCCTGCCAGTCCACCCGCAGCCGGACCCAGACATGGTGGGGGGTGAAACTCAGGTTGGGTATGTCGTAGCGACTGGGTGTGAAAGCGCTCTGTGGAAGTTGCCGGACGTCTTCCACCGTGAGTTGGCGGCTCTCATCGATATAAAAAGACAGGTGACGTCCGAGGTCCTTGCGGAACTCCCCCGGCCCCACGACAACCTCCACAGGTTCAACAGCCGCTGCATGCCCGGCCAGCAGCAGGGCCAGCACAAGCAGGAGAAAACGCGGGAGCAGGATCGGTGGCATCGGTAGGGGCCGCAAGCGTCGGGGCAAGAATCGCCTGGGCGCCATTGTGGAGACTCATTTGCCATACCGCCAGCCACACCGGTATATCCAAAATCCTCTTTTACGCCCTTTCCCACGGGAAGACCTCAGGTGCGATAGTTGGGCCGCCATCACGCCCGAAGCCCCTCCTGCAAGCCCAAACGGCAGCCACGAAGGCTGCCGTCGGAGAGGGCAACGACATGTTCACTGCTTGACGGGAATGGACACGCCCTCCATCACCATGGTGCGTGCCGGAATGGTCAGCGTGATGCTGCCGCCTGGAATATCCAGCACGACATTCGCCGTCAGCTCGACATTCAGTGTGATGTCTGCCGTGTTCTCCAGGCGCGCCAGCATGCGCCCGTCCGGCAGGAAACTCACCGGCCCTTCTACCTGCACCGTCAGCGGGAAGCTGTGCAGGTTATGGGTGAGCAGGGTGGGGATAATGCCGATGGCCGTGGCACGCCCGACCAATGCCGGGGCATCAAGATAAAGCTCCAGCGTACCGCGCAGGCTCAATTGTCCGCTGGTGTTGCGGAAAATGTAGGCCGTCACGGGCTGGTCACGATTGGGGCCGGCATAGCGGATGCGCATCACCTGCGGGCCGGTGCGGGTGGGATTCTCCACCGACACCAAGAGCGGCACGGCATTCGCGTACACATCCATGCTGCTGGCAATGAGCTGGGTTGGTTCGATCAGAACCTTGACCTGGTCGCTGCCTTCCAGCTCCGCCACATTGGCATCCAGCGCGGTGGCGATGTAGAGGAACTCCTTGTCATCGCAACTGGAGCCAACGGCACAGCCGATCTTGGCGCCCGTCACCAGCCCGCTGGTCCCGGTGGCCCGCAGGCGTGCCGCGTTCGGTGCCACCAGCAGACCGTCCTGCAAGGACGGTCCCGTCTCACCAGACTCGTGGAGGAAATTGCCGTTCACGTCATGGTTGGGCAGACCACGCAGGCTCTGGAAAACATGATTGGTGGCCGGGCCGCCCCTGAACCAGATTTCCATGTCCGGGCCACCGCCACCGGCCGTGGGGGCATTGTCATGGTCTACCCCCAGACTCTGGGTCTGCAGGGGTAGGCCGTTGCTGCCGCAGATGGCAGCACTGCCACAACGGCTGCTCGCGGCACTGCCATCCGAGCGGTGATTCCCGTTGGAGCCGAGGATGTAACGGTAGGTCTGGCCAGCGGCCCATGGCGTGTTGGGCGTGAAGCTCAGGCCCTGCGGTTCCTTCTGTAACTGCCCCGGCACGTTGTCCCAGCTGCCGCCGTTCTGACGCTGCACCCTGAAGGTGGTACCGGCCACCACGGTATCGGGATTGATACTCTGCGAGAACCGCACCTGGATGCTGCGGTTTTCCGGCATCACCGGAATGGGCAGGGCGTCATCGCTGCCCTTGCCACCCACGCAGCGTCCCTGGATGTTGCTGCCGGCATTGCGGCCGGTGGTTGCGCAGGGATAGCCGGGATAGGTGGACAGGGCGACCGGCGACCGGGGATTGGCCGTGAGGAAATCGGCCAGCCGGAAACTGCGTACATGGCCACCGCTGTCACTGACCCCGTTGCCGGCCAGATCCTTGAGTGCACTGGTGAACTGGACCTTGTAGCCGACATTGTGTGCCAGCGGGGTCTTGGGCTGGATCACGAGCGACGTCCCGTCGGCACGCCAGTCGAAGTCAACCGTGGCATCGTCACGCAGCAGGTTCAGGCTGATGCCTTTCTGCACAGAGGCCGGATCAATCGGCTCGCTGAAGGTGAGGATGATGGGGTCACCGGGTCGTGCCCGGCCTGCCTCATTGCCGGGCAACCAAGATTGCAGCACCGGTGCCACCGTGTCGCTGGCAGGCGGTGGTGCATCGTCGGCATCCACATAGCCTTCCAGATGGAAAGAGAGCACGCCGGAGGCCTGGTCCAGCCCCAGCACATCCAGTTCCACCACGCCCACGCCATCCATCACGAGCCGGCCCTCTTTCACGATGGCCATGCCCACGACTTCGATATGCATGATGTTCTGGTTGAAGGCGCCGTTGGCCGATGCATTGGCCGACGACATGGCGGCATCCATGGTGAGGTAAACCTGCCGCGGCACATTGGGGTCAGTGGTGTAGGGGTTGTCGGTCATGTAGCCGTTGGCATCGGAAATGATGTCGACGCGGATCGCACCGGTATTCAACCCGGCCGGTACGGCACCCATGATCATCACGTCCACCGAGCTACCGGTGAGCAGGCCACCGCGCGGGACACGCAGGGGCGTGGCATTCGGGTAATTGGGGACAAAGGCCAGATCGGTGTAGAGATGGCCGGTCTGCTGCGAGGCGCTGTTGTTGCCCAGCAAGCGTGAGGCAATGGGAACATTGTTGATGGGTCGGCCCGTCAGCATCGACACCACATTGCCACCATCGGAATCCGGTGCCTGCAACACGGCCGTGGCACGCGGATTGGAATCCCTGGGGCGGAAACGCCAGTCGGCATAAGCACCGGGTGTCAGGCTTTCACCAAGAGTGCTCTTGAGCGCAGCACTGAGGCGCAGGCTGTATTGTTCGCCCGGCACCAGATCATCCACGGGATCAATCGTGAGCAGGCGGTTGCTGGCAAGAATGCGTGCCGGCACCAGCTCACCGGCGGCATCTATCAGGCTAACGCTCTCGCCCGGACCATATTTCAGCGTGCTGGCATCAATCGGTTGCGTAAACTGCAGGCGCAGTGAAGAAAAATCCATCAGCGGAAATTCCGCCTGCACCGGCAATGAGCGTGCCACCGAGAAACCGCTGCCACTGCTCATCAGCGAGCGCGCTCCCTTGTTGGAAGGGCGCGTGTGGAAAGTCAGCGGCACAGGCTGGATATTGCCATCGGCACTGGCCAGGTTTTCCCAGCTCACGGTGTATTCGGCATTTTCGGCAAGAGCCGTCACGGGTTGCAGCAATATGCCCTTGCCGTCATCCACCACGCTCACCGTGAAATCCGGATTGCTAGGCCCTGCGATGCGGAAGTGCGACTTCAGGGCCGCCGGCGACGTTTCCGAAAGCGGTGCCGCGAAATGCAGCACCACCGGCGAGGTGGGCGCGATCAGGCTTTGCCCGTTATAGGGATAGGCAAACGTCAGACTGTTGTCGGGCGACCATGACTCGGGAAGAGTAGCGGTTTGCTTGTCACCACCACAGGCCGCGAGCAAAAGCGTCAGGAAAACCGGCAGGAGCTTGCGCATGATGGCCACCTCCTCAGAACTTCAGTGTCATGGCGCCGACAAACACATGCACCGTGCCGCCAACTTCCAGGGTTTCGTAAGGAGCGCCGTTGTTGGTCTGGCTGCTGGTAAGCTGGAACTGCCGGTCCTGCAGCAGGTGTAACTGGTAACCGAAATCCAGGCGCACCGGGAAGGCAAAAAGCCAGGGGTCCTTAAACTGGGCACTGGCCCCCAGACCAACGATGTAGCGGTTGTTGTCGAGATAGTTCACATCCAGCGAACGGTCAGACTCCAGCGCAGAAGGCTGGTAGGCAAGGCCTGCTGTCAGCGCCAGGTTTTCATTCAGGCGGAACTCACCGGCAAGGCGCGGAATCACGATGTCCTTGAATTCCAGATTAGCCTGGTCACGCACGGTGTCGTCCCGCATTTCACCGGCCAGCTTTGACCATTGCTGCCACTCTGCCGTGAGTCCGCCACGAAAGCGCTCGCCTTTATATTGGACACCCAGCGTGAAAATATTGGGCTGGTAAGCGTCCAGCGTACTGATGGCAAGCTCCAGCCCCGGGGCTGGCACGGTTTGCGGAATCACCGCATTGGCCGTGACCTTGGTCTGCGTATTGGAGTAGGCACGAAAAGCCATGGCGGTTTCCCAACCACTCATGAGGCAATCACCCTCCGGGCAGAGCATGCGACCCCAGTCGATGGTGAGTCCGGCAATCGGCTTGAGCACCGGCTTGGCATTCACGCTCAGGTTTTCGTATTCCGTCTGTCCGGCCAGATTGCTGTTAGATGTGAGCGTGGCATCCGCGTGTAACGTGACGCGGAATGAGAGCCCAGCATCCACACCCGGGAACAAGGTGGTACCGCCACCCACGGCCAGAAACAGCGGCTGGCGCCCGTACTGGAAATACTGCCCCTGCACCGAAGTGCCGGAATCAAACGCCAGCATGGTCTGGCCGTATTTCTCTACACCGATCATCACGCCGAGATAGAGCGGATGTTCGGCACGCGTGAGCGAGCTGAGATTGGTTTTCAGCCCCAGCAATACCTGCTTGCTGGGATCGACCGGTAACTCGTCTCCCTGCCGGATCAGGGGTGCCGTACCCCCCAGGCTGTTGGCATCGATGGCATGGTCTGCATACAACAGGCCACCGGTCAGCTCGCCGCGCGGGTCGGCCACCAGATAGGACGGGTTGTAATAGACCGCCGAAGCATCAGGATTAAAGAGTGAAAGCCCCTGCGCCGAGGCCACATCCCCCGGCAAAAGACCGTAGGTGGTGGCGATATTGCCCATGGCGGCAAAAACAGGAGCAGAAGCGAGTGACAACGCGCCGGCCAGCAGCCGGGCAGTGCAGGAATGGGCAGGCATCAGGGTTCCCTCTGTTTGTTATCCCTTTTTTTGTTAGCCGCCGCTGCATGTCCGCTGCAGTAATGCACAAGAGGCTGACAACGGAGATGCAGCGCGGCCTGCCGAAACCCTAGGCAGGAAGCGTGGTTTTCTCCGTAAGTGAACAGGGGAAGATTTGTTGAGGGAGAGTTGTGTTTTGTTGGTATCAGATTCCCGGTCGTGCGCTCCGGGCAGGGTCTGCCACAGTTTTACCTTTGACCCTTTGCCAGCCTACAATCGCCCCTGCTTGTGTCCGGCAGCTCTGCCCGGGTGCCAAAGCGGGCGTCGTATAATGGTAATACCCTAGCTTCCCAAGCTAGAGCCGTGGGTTCGATTCCCATCGCCCGCTCCACTTTAGTCCGCTGTTAATCCACGTGTTTTCGAGGTCAGGGGATCATCGCAAGGTTGGTTCCGACGTGACTGGGAAGACTTTTATGCAGACCCTGAAACGGACAGGTTCGCCGCTCCATTCTCTAACAGCCCTGCCACCCCTAATCCTCTAACACGACTGTTTCGATGGTTGGCCTAGTGGGCTTAATCCTCCCCAACAGTATGAGCGTCATGGCGGGTGGACTACTTACCGCTGCTACCAGCCTATCTTTGGGGCATCGAATCGAATGCCCGGTTTGGGCAATACCGCACTTGACCATGTTAAAAAAAAGGTCCACATTTGAGGTCCCGGAAATTAACATGGGACTGCCTGATGCGGCCTACAAAACTGATCAAAGATCTGCCCGATGTCGTATCCAGACTGGAGAGCCTGCTGGGCCTTACAAAGGCAGAGTGCCTGACCATAGCTCACAAGGTTGCATCGGCACGAAATGAGTCTATTTCCATTGACCCCATCAGTGCTCCGGGGCAGTTAGCGTACATCTATGGTAATAGAGCGTTGCGCCAAACGTTGCTCGCAAAAGAGGGATGGGAAATTGATCGGACAGACAACATTGAGTCTACGATCAACAAAAAACTTGGCATCCGGGTGATCTACCAGAACGTTGAGCGGGCTGCTGATCCACTAAAGGGCCCCAAGGCCATATCGGACAAAGGCAATGGCAGCGCACGCATTGTTAATACAGCTCAAATCCTTCTTTTCCCGGAGTGGGAGCAGGAGGAAGCGCAGACGCTGGCACACTTAACTGCGCTAGATAGCATGGCGGTTTGGTATTTCTGTGTTTCTGTCGAGGGCGAGTATGGCGATGACGTACGTGCAGAGCTGTGTCGCCCGCGCTCGATTGAAGCCAAACAATTTAAAGACTTTGAGGAAAGAGTACTTATTGTCCAGAAGGGTGAATGGGGCGGCTTGGCGAGTGTCAAGCAAGACGGTGATGATGATATTGACGACTTTGAAGTTGAAGTAACCAGAAAGTAAGAGATGTTCAATCCAAATCGCTTAAAGCTTGCTAGAAAACGTCGTAGGCTTTCTGGAAAGGAACTTGCCGAACGCGTTGGCCTTTCATATGTCACAATAAGCAGGTTGGAGACGGCAAGTAACGAACCTGACCCAGAGACAGTAGACGCCTTTGCAAGAGTTCTAAATTTTCCCCGTGAGTTCTTCTTTGGGAGAGATTTGGATGAGCTTAATCGAGAGTTTGCGAGCTTCCGTAGCCTTACCTCAATGACCGCGAAGGAAAGAGATTCTGCGTTGTCGGCAGGCTCTCTTGCCTACTTGCTATCTGATTGGGTTGAGCACAGATTCAATCTTCCTCAACCGGATCTTCTAGATCTCGGAACTGAGAGGGATTCAGCTGAGGCGGCAATATCAATTCGGCGTCATTGGGGGCTCGGCGAAAAGCCCGTTGGCAACATCATTAAGCTTCTTGAGGCAAAAGGGGTTCGTGTATTTTCGCTTGCGGAGAACACAAAGAACGTAGATGCCTTTTCTTGCTGGAGAAATGGGAAGCCATACATATTCTTAAACACCTTCAAGTCTGTTGAGCATCGCAGATTTGATGCTGCACATGAACTTGGTCATCTGGTTCTCCATCGACATGGTGGCGTTAGCAAGGGCGGAAGGCCGGAAGAGGCAGAAGCAAACAACTTTGCCTCCTCATTTTTGATGCCGGCAGATGATGTTACCTCCCGTATTTCATTCGTTTCATCGCTGGATCAACTGGTATTGCTGAAGCAGCGGTGGCGCGTGTCTGTTGCTGCTCTTGCCTATCGGTTACATAAGCTTGGCGTGCTGTCTGATTGGCAGTACCGGACGTTTTGCATCCAAATGACTCAAAGAGGCTATCGAGTTTCCGAGCCGGACGGAATTAATCCAGAGGAGTCTGCTGTATGGGGAAAGGTTTTCAGTGAGCTTTGGAGCGAGCGAATCACCAAGAACCATATTGCCGCTGAATTGAATATCCCAATGGATGAAATTGAGAACATGGTTGCCGGCTTGATTGGGACCTCTCAAGGCTCTAGGGAAGTTGGTAGCAAGAAAGGCCTCAGGCTCAGTTCCGTCTAGAGACTGTTGGTGTGGATTATTTGTGGAAATCGAAGTTTCCTGAAAATGGGGAAGGCATTTGAAGATCAACATTAGGAAAATCGACGGCAACTGGGACGCTGGGTATGTGCTGGACAAACATACGGTTCGTAGTGAACTTGTCGGCCAGAATGAGTACGGTCATCCAGTATGGGATACAACCCGAAGTGAGGCAGGGGAGGCGCTCTTTCAGCTGAAGTACAGAGGTGACTTCACTATGGTCGAGCCTATTGCCACAGAGCTGGCGAAGTCGATATATCCTCTATTTGACGGTGTTGGCTTAATCGTTCCTATGCCTGCGTCGAATCATCGTAATCGCCAGCCTGTGGCAGAAGTTGTCGAGGCGCTTGGACGAATTGTTCAGAAGCCGGTTTTTGATGAATTATTAACAAAGACGGCAAATGGTCAGCAGCTTAAAGATATGGGTACAAAAGCCGAAAAGCAGGCTGCGTTAGCTAATAGTTTTACCCTGCGCGAAGGCATTTCCAACGAAGGGTGTTGGAATGCCTTGTTGGTAGATGATCTTTATCACACTGGCGCTTCCATGGAGGCCGCCTGTGCTGCGCTGCGAAGCTACACGAAGATTGGTCGAATATTCGTTGCGGCTGTAACTTGGAGGTAGTTGTCATGACCACCGTATTTATTGCCGGTTCGATGAGCATCAAGCATCTAGATCAGAAGGTCAAAGAGCGAATTGACCGAATTGTAGAGTCTGATTTTGATGTTGTGGTTGGCGACGCGGATGGCGTTGATATGTCAATCCAGAGTTATTTGGTTGAGCGAGGAGTAAAGCACGCAACCGTTTTCTGTAGCGGCCCTACTCCACGAAACAACGTTGGAAAATGGCAGGTCCAGCCCATTGAAGCACGATATGCCACAGGAACTCGGGCGTTCTTCACTGTCAAGGACATTGAAATGGCGCGAGTGGCTGACTATGGATTGATGATATGGGACACGAAGAGCACGGGCACTCTTAATAATGTCATTGAGTTGCTAAATCAAAAAAAGAAATCTGTAGTATTCATCAATAAGGAAAAGATCTTTATCAATGTTGGCGATGTGGCTCAGCTAGAAAAACTCGTTCAGTATATGTCTCCACATACCAGAGCCAAAGCGGATGAAAAAATTAAGTTATCCGTAAAAATTGAGGCTCTGAGAAACGAGCAGAACGAGCTTTTCGCACATTAGAAGGTTTTACTCGCCCCAACCATCGAAACAGTCGTGTTAGAGGATTAGGGGTGGCAGGGCTGTTAGGGAATGGAGCGGCGAACCTGTCCGTTTCAGGGTCTGCATAAAAGTCTTACCAGTCACGTCGGAACCATCCTTGCGATGATCCCCTGACCTCGAAAACACGTGGATTAACAGCGGACTAAAGTGGAGCGGGCGATGGGAATCGAACCCACGGCTCTAGCTTGGGAAGGCATCACATGAGCTCAGGACCTTCGCAGGAATCCCCCTCAGTTCCCTCTGGGGATGTCCTCAGTGGGGACATTACTGGTATCACAGGCGCTACTGGGGACACGGTGTAAGGCGCAGGATTACGCCCTTTTCCACCCGTTCCATGTGGGCACGGTCATGGGCGATTTCGGGGAAAATTCCTCGGTGCGTACATGCCGCTGACCTGTGTATCCCTCATTGCGGTTTATACGTACCTCGTATCCTCCCTTCATCATCCCTACTGGTAACTTGTTGATTTACCGTATTAATCCTCGGGAATGTGTGCCCACGAAATCGGGGGGACGTCGCCCGGACGGTGGCCACAGATAGCGATTTTAATGATTGTTTAAAGAATAACTTACGCCCTATCCGTGCCCACCATGGCCATCACCATCGTGGGAATTTTTCCCGGTTGGGTAGAGATATATCGATCTGGGTTGGAATGGGGTGCCGGGTGGGAGGTCACAGGGTCCGCGTCACGTCGTGGACCCCGTTAAAATTTTCTCACCATAAAAAAACCGTCCCTATAGGTCGTCCCTACCCTCGGTCCACGGTGGAGTCCTTCCGACCGTAGGGACAGGGTGCCGTCGCCTCATCGGGCGCAAGGTGGGCGGATGGATTCCTACCCGGTTTGAGGGGGATGAGGGTCTTGCCCCTGCTAATCGACTAACCGTCTTGAGCGATCTGTTGGGCTATAGCGATGCTGGGGCTGATTGGGTAGGGATGATGCCTTGGATGTTGGGCCAAGGATTCCCGAGTGGATGGCACCCGTAGTCGTCATAGAAAAGGGCCCACTGATGTCAGTGAGCCCTTTTTGCTCGCGGAGCGGGCGAACGTTCAGAGCTATGGCGTTAGCTTCACGAGATTATGAATGAGGTATTCCCCATGCCTTTTCAGTAATTCCCGAAATGGTGAGAGGGGACAAGCTATGGAATGCTCTACCGCATTTAGTGTCGATGGATTTTTAATAGTCTTTACCAACAAGGAAAAGCCATGAGAATCGTAAAAATTCCTGTTTTCCTCTTTCTCACTATGATTGGGCTTACATCAGCAGCGCAGGCTGAAGAAGAACCGGTTGCTGACCCAGGAAAAGCAGTTGAGGCTGTTAAAGAGAAGGATATTGAGGGTGTAATCCAAGAAAAAAATATAACGACTAAAGCTCTAGGTGTTTCATCCCCAGATATCAGTGGGCTTGGGTTTGGTGTGGGAATTGGAGTAAATACCCTATCCAAAAAATCAATCGAAAGCGCTAAAATTATTAACAACGCCGTTATTGTGGAGAATGAAAGCAGAAAAAAGACACAGTTTTGGCTTGAGGCGCATTATAGCTTTGGCAAGCAATACACCACATGGAAATGCCTTGCGGATGAATGTTTTGTTTATAATATACGGAATGAGCAGAATGAGCCCATTAAGAAAGGCGAGATTTACTTCCGCCCCAAGAGATTTTTCCACGGGCCATTTTTTGCTGTAAATGTGAGTGACTCAGACTCTGTAATAAATGGATCTGCGCTTGGATATATGCTTTCTTGGCGGAAGGTTGACGAAAGAGAGAAACCAACAGGAATGTATTTCAATCTTGGATTTGGTGCCAGTACATCGCGCATTAAAGAGCTAGGTGGTGGCTTACAGGAAGGTCAAACTGTACCGGCTGGGACTCAGATTGAATACAAGACTAGGGATGCGAATGGGCTTCTAGTATTATTCTCAGTTGGGCTGTAGTTTATTTATATCGCCAGCTCCGCAAGTAGAGGTTAGTTATTAGCATTGCCAAGTAACCATTATGGATTTACTTGGCAATCCGATTCTATAGTGCTCAAAATTTTATGAAAATTTGCCAAAATGAAAATCGATATAAACGTTAATTGGCATGACTTATTCATCTTGATTGGAGTGCCAGCCAAGGAAATTCCTAATTTCTTGAGTCGCAACGGAGGCCCATCGGCAAAAACAATCTCAAGGGCACTAAAAGGAAACAAAATAAATCACGCATCAGAGGAGGCAATATTAAATTCAATCGAATTAGGTATGCAATATTTCTCAAAAATTGTCTCTCCAAGAGTCACATCTAATGAAATTAGAATAGCGCTAAAAGAATACTCTGATCCAATAGAAAAAATTCGTTGTGCGCTAGATGAGTTTATAGAGTCAAAATTCTCATCCATCATGATAGAGCACTCAAATATAGATGAAGACCAAAGAAAAAGCATTGCCATCTATAGAATGACGATAATCATTGGTTTTATGGCATCTATTGAAATGCTTCCAAATTTTGGAGCAGAAAGTTGGACATCATATTGGTGCGATTATTTTCCTCAGCGCGACCCGAATGGTGCTTCCAATACAAGAATGCCTTTGTGGTGGTGGGCATACCAATTAAGAGAGAAAACCAGAATTGACAAAGAACTCCCTGGGCTACCTTCTATAGGGGAGGTAATCTCTTTGTTTGATTTGAAGCGCACATTTGAAAGAATTTCGCCTGAAAGGCTAAGAAATATTAATAAAGCAAGAGCCGAAGAAAATATATTTTCGGTTTCTAAAGAGCCATTTTCAGTTTCTGAGCTTGCGGAAGAATTAGATGTTGGAAAAAAGCAATTACATGATTGGCTATCTGCAAAAACCTCTGGCAGCCTCCCAAGTGAGCGCAGTCTTTCCATGATAATTCATTGTATCCAAAGAAAAACAAAAATAGAGATAAAAGATGAGCAGGGGAAAAAGACTATATATAGCGAAGGCGCCACAATACTTTCAGTAAATCTTTTGGCTGCACGGATTATGCACGCCATAGCTATTGAGACTATTAAAGCGGGTGCCATTCCTACAGAGTTCAAGGAAATCCAGTCTGTCTATACAGATGCCTGCATGGCTTGGTGGAAGTATGTAGAAGGTGGCTCTTTAAACAATCCACTAATAGAAATTGGGAAGGAGCATCACCCCTTGCTAGGACACAAACATCTTAAAGACGGAAAGGGGCTCATTTAGAAGGCCAAGCCTTTTTCCATGTTGCATTAGTTATAATTTCCCATGTCCTAAGAGACATCCCTCCGCGCCACTGAGGGATGCTCATTTTAGGCTTTGATTTGCAATTGAGAGAATTTAATTTAATCTGGAAAACAAAGTCTCTCATGTATGTGTTAAATGCCAGCCATGCTGATATGGGCACGGATAAACACGCAAATATATATTTTTCTCTCTTTCTAAAATATTGGCCCTCCTTTGTGCCGACTCTTCAGAGAAATAGAGACTCTTTGTATCTCCATAACTATCTTGACAAAATTCACATGGTTCGCTTGGGGTTTGTCTTTCGGTAGGAGATAAATGCCATTTTCGACATTTTTCGCATTGATAAGGGGCCAGCTCTCTTCCGTGATTTATTTTTGCATAATTTGCGCCTACTTCCGCCTCTACTTCAGTTAGATATTCTGTAAGCGGATTTTTTGTTGCCTTACTTATACATGTCTCACTCTTGGTGCTCATGGCTACCTCTGCTATTAGGGTTGGTTCGACCCACAAGAGATTACAGATCGTCGGGCCCACAGTTTTCCTCCCGAACTGGACAGAGTGAGACAACTAAGTTCAATGTGAGTGGCATATTAAATCTTCTTAAAATGCAATTTTTTGCATATCCTGACCTCTCAAGAAAGCTACGGTTAATCCATAATCCCGCCCTCTGGATGGCCTTACGGATGGAGACGGTGACTTTGCCCCTTGGGCCGCCTTCCTGGTTCTGAAAGACGTAGGCTCCGGTACTAATCTCCCAGCGTCATTTCAGGGTCTGGTAAACCCGGTCTGTCATGTACAGGGGACTGCATCAAGCTCTGTCGCAGATCACACGGCAAGACCTGAATCAGCTATATCAAGCTGCATGCTTATATAGCAGCACCCCTGTTCAGGGAGATGGCCACGCCTTTAGTAATCGTTAGCCTTATACACAGCGCATCCTGCGTAGGTACACAGCATACATTTCTATCAAGGAGCTCCCATGATACGCCCCCTTTTTCTTCTGGCTGCTGCCGGCATTCTGAGCGGCTGTGCTTCTGCCGTCCTGTCCAGTCTTCCGGCCAATGCACCCGAAGCTTATACCGTGCAGGCGAAGCCGGCTGTTGATATGGCACGCACACAGTTCACCATCAAGGGAGACAACTACAACAAACCTGCCGAAGTGCTGATTGCTCCCGTATATTTGTCGGCAAGGTATCTCGATTCGATAGACTTCAAGAATCAGGCGATTTCGGAGTATGTAGGCTGGTGGGGCGCCAAGCCTGATAACGGTGGTTGGGCCATGCAATACATCTCCAACATCAGCTACAGGATTCTGGCTGCCAACCTTAAGCAGAAGAACTACACCGTTGTGGATTCTGAAGCAATCAACATCAATGGCAGCAATCCTCCCAAGCATGATTTTGCCGTTGATGTGAGCACTGGTCCTGGTGAAGGGCCTTACCCTTATGTCTCGAAAAAGCAGGCTTACTATCACCCCAGCCAAGCAGCCGCGCTGGCCAACGCCCTGAAAGTCGATACCGTGGTTTTTCCACGAGTACAGGTCTACTTTGATAAGCGCACAGCATCACTCTCCAAGATGAGAGAAGAAATCGTGATCGACTACGACATGCTGGTAGCTGCAGATACTGTGGTCTGCAATCGCGGCGGCCAGTGCAAAACTGTTAGCCTGCCCGGGAAAAGCCCCATGAAAATTCGCGTACCTGTACCCAACCTGAAGGAACTGAACAGCAAGGACAACCGCAATGCCAACAGCATCTTTGCACAAGATGTGGCCAGTGGCGCTATTGCAGCCCTGCTGACAGCGCAATTCGAGGCTTCGCTGCCACGCTGACATAGCCCCTGGATTTCCTGCTTTAATAAAAAAGCCCGCAACTGCGGGCTTTTTTGATGTGGTGCACGTGACGAGAACAGAATTTGAAAATTTAGTTTAGAAATTTATATCATCATACTCAGAACCATCTCAGGAATCCTGACCAGCACCTTCCGCGGAGACCCTCCATAGGACAATCCGGGTGCTATAACGAGCAATATATTCATCAAGGCTGGGATTACTTTTCTCACTTTTTTTCTTACCGAATCATGTCAGCCATTATTTTTTATATTACTGATAAAACTGGTCACAGCATGGGCAAATGCCTGCGGCTGGCTTAGCGGTGCCCAATGTGCAGCATCAATCAGGGACTCACTGTATCGGTTTGCCCCGTTGGCGCTGTCTTCAAATACTGCCGGCGGCAAGAAGGGGTCATTCTTCGACATCAGGACATGCACAGGTACCTGGCTGGGAGGCTGCCTTTTGGGCAGAAGTGTGCGCTGCAAAAGGTTTGCCCGATAAATGCCCAAGTAGCGAATGGCATCTTCTTCCATGCCCTCATTTTTTTGAAAGACGGCAAGTGGCTCGTAGCGTTTCATTACAACGCGAAAGAGGGCTGTGCCCAGGCCCGTTCGGAAAATCAGCTCGGGCAACAAAGGTAGGGTGAAGGAAATCATCAGGCTGTTTCTGATCAATTGGCCAAACAGCTGCAAAAGGTTGCGCGGCGTTGGCCTGAGCATGCGCCGCTGCAGATAGAAGCCGATCTGCTCCAGACTGGGCGACTGCGTCACGAAGGAGGCAATGCGGCGAACGCCTTCCGGCTCAGCAATGGCGGCCCATCCGTACAAGCCACCCCAGTCGTGGCCAACCAGATGAACTGGCTGCTCCGGGCTGACAGCATCAATAACGGTATACAGATCTTTCAGCAGCACATCATAACGGTAATGACGTGTCCCACGGATGGGGGTCGAGGCTCCGCAACCACGCATGTCATAAGCCACAACAAAGAACGCATCCTGTAATGCTTGTGCAACTTTCTCCCAGAAGATGGCACGGTCAGGAAAACCATGTGCCAGCACCACCACGGGGCGAGGGTGCTCAGCTGTCGGTTTCTGGCCCCATGTATAAACAGCAATATCGACATTGCTGGATTTGACGAAGAAGTCGGCAATCTTCATGACATGGCATCCTGAATCAGTTGTGTTCGCGTGTGGCCTGGTTGTAGACCACATGGAGAATGGCAGGGAACAGCAATGCGGTGCTTAATCCTGCAGGCAGCACAAAACCCTGTCCTGCAGCCAGATATTCGGGTGGGAGCCCGATCTGGTACAGAATCCAGCTGCTGGTCAGAAAAAGGGCAGGAAAAGGCAGCAAGGCAAGAAGGAATACCAGACTTTCTTTCATCAATGCCAATTGCCCGTACCGGCTGGCAAAAAGATGAAAAAGTGCAAGCGCGGCAATGACGACACCATTGACGGTATAAAACGTCCCACCTGAAAACCAGAGATTGTCGTGAGCGAGACCGATACCCCATCCGATGCTGATAGCAGAAAATCCGGCCAACAGGGCAATAGTCGCCGTCAGTACACTGAGCCTGCGGGTAAATGAAGAAAGGTGGGCAACATCCGTCACTCGTAATAGCTGGCCCAACACATGGAGGGCAAACGGCACGGCAAGGCTCAAGCCGATAGCCAGACCGTAGCGGGTCAATGGCTGTGCCATCAGTACCGCATGCTCCTGATTAACAAGGGCTGTTGAAACAAGGGTGGCAAACCACTCATGACCTGCCATGCCTTGCTTCACGAGAAAATGCGTTAGCGTGACCAAAGCCAGCAATGCCGACAACGCATACAAACCCGGAAGCAGACGCAGGAACCCCTGTGAAAATATTGCAGCCACTGCATGTACGGGGCGTCGCAACATGGGGCGCTCGTACTGGCGGTTCAACAGGATCAGGAAATACATGATGAAAACGGATTGCGGCAGCATGGCTCCCATGGTTACCAGATTCAGCGTTTCCTGATCGATACCGGGAAACATCCAGGCCAGCCAGATCCAGTTCCAGCGTAGCAATGGCGCCACCAGCAGACAGCCGAATGAAATGGCCATCCATGCTTGGTGTTCGTGGATGCGTCGTGCACGAATGGCCAGTACGGCCATGATGACGGCCACAATGGCCAGGAGACCAAAAGCCCAGAGTGCAATCCATGCCACCAGATGATCATAAATATGGTGCGGTGGCGTCACGGCGAGATAGATGAGCGAGGTCAGTACGGCGGGCGGGACCGTGATGACATAGATGGTGCCGATCAGCCGGTGCAGCCGCATATGGCGCTTTCTGAAAGAAGGCCAGAATTGCAGGCCTCCAAAAAGCATGCAGAAGGCTGCCAGCAGTACATGCGCGAGCATGAGCGCCTGATTGAGGCGTGGCATGGTGGCGTAATACAACCCGTGCTCAGGCAATCTTGAATCAACGAAATGTTCGACCGAGGTGAGTTTCGACAATCCCCAGAGTTCAATACTGAGCGCCCGTATGTTGTCGCTGTCCGGCTCCTCACGCAGCGTAGCGAGCTTCTCCGTCGCAAATGCGATGGGGTTTTCCAGTGTGAAGGGCCAGAGGAAGCGGCTCATGCCTTCATGCAAGCTGATCCAGCCTGACAGCACCGTGATAAGCAGCAGGAGTGCCAGCAACACGCCGGCAACCTGCTTGCCGAAGCGGGCTCCCTGCCTGGCAAGCAGGTTGGAGGGCGTTTTTGCCGAGTGCATGGCACATCTCTTGACTGACTGGGGGCCGAGACCGCTGCAAAGCGACTTCGGCAGCGGCTGATCTGATAGAGGCGGTACCGAGGGACAGGGTCCCGCCAATACAGAATAATATTCTGTTTTAGAACATTATTCTGTTGGCTGCCGAGCTGTCAAGCTATGATCAATGGCAACCAACCCCTCCCTTATCCGAATCCAAGGAGTGACTTCAGGTGGCAACTGCGGACGTGCTTGAGCGCAAACACCCCGGCAAGCGCGCCCAGTTGAAACGGGACATCCTGCGGAGTGCTCTGGCCTGCTTCAACGAGAACGGGCTGGAGCTGACAACCATCGAAATGATTCGGGTGCATTGCAACACCAGTGTCGGCAACATCTACCATCACTTCGGAAACAAAGAAGGGCTGATTGCCGAGCTGTTTTTCAGTGCACTGGAAGCTCAGGAGCATCAATTGCTGGACTATATGTCCGATGCAAAGACAACGCGCGATGTGGTGATTGCCCTGGTGCACAGCTATGTCGACTGGGTAGTGGCGCAGCCGGATCTTGTACGCTTCCAGTACCAGGCCAGTGCCTCTGTTGCGAAGGGCCCCAGAGGCGAAGAGCTTCAAAAGCGTAATCTGCTGCGCAACAGGCAGATATTCGGAAAGCTGGTGGCGGCGGCCAGTGGCACTGAATTCAAGGTCTGGCCTGCCGAACTGTTGCCTGCCCTCATCATCGGCCAGGCAGAGAGCTACTCTCGGGCCTGGCTTGCCGGCCGTGTGAAGCAGCCGCCGGATCATTACCGCCAGCAACTGGCACAGGCTGCATGGAATTCCATTTCCTCAGGCAGCAATAGGTAAAGGGAGATACCACAGGTGAAATCCATGCAGGAAATCCGGGCCCGTCTCATGTCTTCGCATACTGGCAAGGCCCGCACATTTTCTTTCCGCAGACGGCAACAAAAAACACCCCGCGTGTACTGCCATGACAACAATGACAACCAGCAGGTCGTGGCAGCATTGCGACAGTTGCATGAGGATTTCCGGCCGACGCCCTGGCTGTTCAATGCTCATCTGCAACTGATACTGCATAACTCCCGCAAGGGCCGGGGCGATGCCAGCTATGACCGTTTCGAACCGCTTGTCATGGCGGATGGCGGTCATACGGCGCTCGTCTGGCGTGGATACGCTCTGGCGGCCAACACGCCCACGATTGTCGTCCTGCACACGCTGGCAGGCAGTCCAGCAAGCATGGCTGAGCTGGTGGATGACCTGCATGCCGTTACGGGCTGGCGTATCGTGCTTTGTCTGCGACGCGGGCATGCCGGCCTCCCATTTACCGTGCCGCGCCTCAACATCCTGGGCTCCACGGATGATTTGCGTGAGCAGATGAAAATCATTCGCCAGCAGTTCCCAGACTCGCCACTCTATGGCGTGGGTTCGTCTGCCGGCTCCGGCCTATTGGTACGCTATCTGGGAGAAGAGGGGAGTGCCTCGCCTTTTCACGCAACGTTTGCCTATTGCCCGGGCTACAACACAGATGAGGCCTTTGACAAGGCACACCCGTTTTACAGCCGGGTAATGGTGCGCAAACTGGTACGCCAGTTCATTCGCCCTCATGCGCAAAAACTGGCACACATGGCTACAACCAGACATCTGGCGCGTGCTGGGAATCTTGCCGATTTTTATCGCAACATGTACGAGCTCGCAGGCTACGGAAGCTATGAGGATTATTCTGCTGCCAGTAATCCCATGCGGGTGTTCAATGCAATCACCACACCCCTGATGATCCTGAATGCCGAAGACGACCCCGTCTGCCGCATCGCGAATGTCGAGCCTTATCTGGATGCCATGCAGAAAATGCCGAACGTGATTCTGGTGACTACAGCAGAGGGCAGCCATTGCGCACATTATGAAGGCTGGACACCACGCTCATGGGCGGGCCGTCTTATCGGCAACTATTTCCAGGTCATGCAGGCTCAGGCTGCATCAACATGAAAATGTCGGAACATTCCGGAGACTTGCCGTGATTTATGCGCTGCTGGTCATTGCGGCATGGGCCTCGATTTTCCTTCCCTTGCCAAGATGGCTTTCCATTCTTGCCAGTTGCCTCTTTGTCGGCATCGGCTCGATATTGTTGCTTTTCGGATTGGCAGGCTCTTACTGGGCAAGCCACATGACACCGGGAACCTCCGGGGCAACATCGACACTGGTCACCGCTGTGCTGCTGCTCTTGTCGCGCATGGTGTTTCTGGTCAAGGCCTTCATTGGCGGGCTGACGGAGCCACCGGGGCCGTCATTGTGACGTCGCCGTTCAGGGATAAAGCTGCTGCCTTCCCCATTTCCCGTGCTCATCCGCAAGATATTCCACACGATCATGCAAGCGGCCGGGCCGGCCCTGCCAGAACTCGATGCGGTCGGCGGTAATGGCATAACCTCCCCAGTGTGGTGGGCGCGGCACACCAGTGATGTATTGCGCAGCATATCGGGCAGCGCGGGCGACGAGGGTGGCCGTGCCTTCCAGTGGCTGGCTCTGGAGTGAGGCCCAGGCACCGATGCGGCTCTGGTAGGGGCGGGAGTCAAAATAAGCGTCGGAGTTCCCGGGGCTGGTCTTTTCAGCCCAACCCTCTATACGTACCTGACGTTCCAGCTCGGGCCAGAAGAATGTGAGGGCGACGAAGGCATTGCTGCCCAACTGGCGGCCTTTGCGGGACTCGTAGTTGCTATAGAAAACAAAGCGGCCGTCCTCCAGTCCCTTGAGCAGCACTATGCGTGCCGAAGGCCTGCCCTCGGCACTGACCGTGGCCAGGTGCATGGCCGTGGGCTCATGCACCCTGGAGGCAATGGCCTCATCCAGCCAACGGCTGAACTGCGCAAGGGGATCGGGCAGACAGTCGGCAGGGGAGAGGCTCTGTCTGGAATACTCCTGGCGAATGGCCGCAATGTCGTGGCGATCAGTCATAACTGTCTCACTGGAAAATGATCAAGCCGGCTGCCAGCCGTTTATCGTAGCGTAACCTGCGGGCGACAGATTCGGCACTGTTACTGCATCGTCATTGCTGGGGCATGCGGTATCCTATGCGCCCTTTTGCGGTGCCGTCATGGAAGAAGTCTTGCGGGCCGCGTTGTCCTGACGCCAACAAGGATCATCATCATGACGCCTCTCGGTCCTGTCGATCAGCTTTTTCTCTGGCTGGAAAAACGACAGCAGCCCATGCACGTTGCCGGCCTGCAACTCTTCACCTTTCCGGAAGACGCAGGTCCGAAGTACATCCGTGAATTGGCTGAACAGATGCGCTCCTATGACCAGCCACAGGCACCTTTCAACAAGCGCCTGGTCACACGATTCGGGCAGGGCTTCTGGGAAAAGGACGAGCACTTTGATATCGACCATCATTTCCGCCACGAGGCATTGCCCAAGCCCGGACGCATCCGCGAACTGCTGGCACTGATCTCTGCCGAGCACAGCAACCTGCTGGACCGTGCACGCCCGCTGTGGGAAGTGCATCTGATCGAAGGCATCCAGAATCGCCGCTTTGCGCTTTATTCGAAAATCCATCATTCCGTTGTCGACGGCATTGGCGCCATGCGCATGGGCATGCGCGCACTTTCCACCGACCCGACCGCACGTGACCTGCCGCCCGTGTGGGCCATGCAACGCAAGCGCCCTGTCGCCAGCGGCCTGCCCAGCCCCACCGATGTGGCCAGCGGCATGGCGCACCTCGTTGCCGGCATCGGCAAACAGGCCTCCACGATTCCCAACGTGATGCGCGAGGTCATGAAGGTTTCCAACAAGGCCAAGCGTGATCCCAATTACGTATCGGTTTTCCAAGCGCCGCATTGTCAGCTCAACGAGCCCATCACGGGCTCACGCCGTTTTGCAGCCCAGTCTTATTCGTTGTCACGCATCAAGAGTGTTGCCAAGGCGTTTGATGCGACACTGAATGACGTTGTACTGGCCATGTGCGGCAGCGCATTGCGCGACTACCTGATCAGCATGCACGAACTGCCCAATGTGCCGCTGATTGCCATGGTGCCGGTCTCGTTGCGCAAGGATGACAGCGACGGCGGCAACCAGATCGCCATGATCCTGGCCAACTTAGGCACGCATATCGCTGACCCCATGAACCGCCTGCAGGTGGTGAAGGCATCGGTACAGGAAGCGAAGTGCCGCTTCAACAGCATGAGCCAGGAAGAAATCCTGAACTACACCGCACTCACGCTTGCTCCCACCGGCATCAACCTGCTCACCGGCCTCGCGCCAAAATGGCAGGCTTTCAATGTCGTGATTTCCAATGTGCCGGGCCCCAAGGAACCACTGTACTGGAATGGCGCGCGCCTGAACGGCATGTACCCGGTGTCGATTGCACTGGACCGCATTGCCCTCAACATCACGCTGACAAGTTACTGTGACTCGCTGGAGTTCGGCCTGATCGGTTGCCGCCGCACACTGCCTTCCATGCAGCGTCTTCTGGACTATCTGGAAAACGGTATTCGCGAACTGGAAGTAGCCGCCGGGATTTGTGGTGTTCCCCGCCGCTACTGATATTGCAGGCCAATAAAAAGCCCGGCAAATGCCGGGCTTTTTATTGGTGGGCTCTTTTTGAAAATTCAGTCTGCATGAAAAAGATCGCGGCGCTTGCCACGGATATCTTTATAGAAGTTCTTGATGACCTGCATGTCGGCTTCGACATCACCTGTCGTACGCAGTACGGGGCCCAGGCCCCCAATCTTGCGTTCGTAATCGAGATAGGCCATCACCACAGGTACATCAGCCGTATGGGCGATGTGATAGAAACCTGTCTTCCAGTAGAGCGCCTTGCTGCGTGTGCCTTCCGGTGATACCACCAGCATCAGCCTGTCTGCCGTGCGTATGGCTTCGGCTGATGCGGCCACCATGTTGCCGGAGGCACTCCGCTGTACCGGAATGCCGCCCAGCCACATCATGATGCCGCGAAAGGGCGGACGGAAAAGTTCCTCTTTACCCATCCAGTAAATTTTCAGGCGTAATGCGAACGCCACGAAAAGCGTGAAGGGCAGGTCCCAGTTGCTGGTATGCGGTGCGGCAATGAGTACGGCTTTTTTGAGGTCCGGTGGCAGGCTGCCACGAACACTCCAGCCACAGAGCCTGAGGATGACAAGGGAAAGCGTGCGCAGCACAACATTGACAACCGGCGTGTCAAATATCGTGCGCTGGTAATGCTGCATGGGGAGCCTCGGTGATCTTGTAATTGTTGTGCCCGCCCCATTGCCGGGCGGAGGAGCAATGCTGCTCGAGGACATCCATGGCGGCAGGGAGTCTACAGGCTGCGCCCGACGGCTTCACCCTTTAATCACCCGGCCGAACCGGCCAGCGACACATGCAGAAGCCGCTGGATCTCGGGGAGGGACCTCAGTGTCTTGGTCTGGTCAAAAAGCCGGCGGGCAGGCTCATGATTCCTGACAAGCATGCCCAGCCACTGCTTGTAGCGGCCGATCGCGCCCTGTTCTGTCCATGCGGGTGCGCAGGCATCAGGGCTGTCTGCATTTCCCGATGCCTGCATGGCATCCAGAAAATGCGCCAGCCAGTGCACGATCTCGGGCCAGCCGAAAATCACCTGCTCACCGCGCAACTCCAGGGCAAGCACCGGGTGACTGATGGCGCCTCGACCCAGCATGAGGTCATTGCAACCAGAGACCTGCTGGCAACGCCGCGCATCATCAACTGTCCAGATCTCACCGTTTGCCATCAACGGCAATTTCACGGCAGCGCCAATACGGGCAATCGCCTCCCAATGGGCTGGTGGCCGATAGCCGTCTTCTTTCGTACGCGCATGCACTACCAGCGTGTCAGCTCCGGCAGCCTCTATACCCAAGGCATTTTCCAGCATGCGGCTATGGTCACGCATGCCTAGCCGCATCTTGGCACTCACCGGAATCTGTCCGGGTACGGCACGCCGTACAGCAGCGACAATGGCATGCACGGTTTCCGGCTCGTCCAGCAGCACGGCACCGCCACGATGACGATTCACGGTCTTTGCCGGGCAGCCGAAATTGAGGTCGATGGCCGGCGCACCCAGCTCGGCCGCGCGTGCGGCATTGTCTGCAAGAGCGTCAGGATCACTCCCCAGCAATTGCAAATGCACAGGTGTGCCGGCGGCAGTTTTCCCGGCCGTGTGGAGTTCGGGGCAGGCGTGGAAGAAGACGCGGGCAGGGTGCAGCCTGTCCGTGACACGAATGAACTCAGTCACGCAGGCATCGAAGCCGCCAATGCGCGTCAGCATGTTGCGCATGTGAAAATCAGTCAGGCCTTCCATGGGGGCGAGAAAGATTTTCATGTCGCGCAAACGCCGACAGCGGCCATAAACACAAAAGGCCCCGCAGGGCCTTTTGCTTTCCGGCTGACAGTCACTGCATGACCGCCGGACGTGCCCAGTCAATCAGCGTGAGCACGGGCTGCGGGTACATGCCTATCAGGAACATCAGCACCGTGAGTGCAAGTACCATCACGCCACCGGCACGTATGCCCCAATTCAGCGGTGCATCATAGCGATGCATGCCGGCCTGCGGCAGGTACATGGTGATCATCACGCGCAGGTAGTAGTAGAGGCCGATCGCAGAGCCGATGACCACCAACGCCAACAGCCACCAGAGCTGTGCCGCCACACCTGCCGCTACCACGTAGAACTTGCCGATGAATCCGGCCGTCACGGGAATGCCGGCCAGCGAGAGCATCATCACTGTCATCACGGCCGTGAGGTAAGGCCGACGCCAGAACAAGCCGCGGTAATTGAAAAGCTGGTCAGCATCCTGACCGCGGAAGGGGCTGGACATCAGCGTGACGACGCCGAAGGCACCCAGCGTGGTGACAATGTAGGTGACCAGATAAACCGTCACGGCTTCCGGCGAACCCAAGTGCGCAACGATGGGCACCAGCAGGTAGCCGAAGTGCGCAATCGAGGAGTAGGCCAGCAGGCGCTTGATATTGGTCTGCTGCACGGCAAGCAGGTTGCCGACCACGATGGAAATACCTGCCAGCACAGCCAGCACGTCCTGCAACAGCAAGGAATGCACGGCGCCGCTTTCATAGACAAAACGCACAAGCACGGCAAACACGGCCGTCTTGCTGGCCGTTGCCAGGAAAGCACCGATAGGCGCAGGCGCGCCTTCATACACATCGGCTGTCCAGGCATGGAAAGGCACGATGGAAAGCTTGAAGGCAACACCGGCAACCACCAGCGCCGTACCAGCCATCATCACCGGATCAAGCAGGTTGGGCCCAAGGTAACTGTGTGCAAGGCCACTGAAGGAAAGCGTGCCGCTCACGGCATAGATCAGTGCCATGCCGAAAAGCAGCATGGCCGATGCGGTGGCCGAGAGCACGATGTACTTGATGCCGGCTTCCAGCGAGCGCTGGTTGCGGAAGGTGTAGGCCACCATGCCGTAAACCGGCACAGACAACAGCTCAAGGCCGATGAAGAAAGAAGCCAGATGGCGGCTGCAGGCCAGCACCAGTGCACCCAGCACGGCCAAAACCAGCAGCAAATAGATTTCTTCACGGTTGCCCTGGTAACCCTCCATGTAGGCATGCGAGAGCGTGGCACAGGCCAGCGTGGTGATGAGCAGGAGGCCCATGTAGAACGCCGAGAAACTGTCCACGACCAGAAGCGGCGTCACACCCAATGGCGGCAGCGAATACACCACGTACACGACCGAGGCGAGCGCTGCATTAAGGCCGATCACCGTCAGTGTGGCATTCCACCAGTGGTGACGGCGAAGCGCGATGAAGAGCATCACGGCAATCGCCGTGAAGGCCGTGATGATGATGGGCAGGAGCGCGATCAGTTGGTGTTTGTTCATCGTGCTGGCGCCTTAAGGAGCAACGGAGGGAACGGGCATAAGGGGAATGGCTTCCACAACAGGGGCCACCGTATAAACCTGATGCACCGCCGACATCACTGCTGCCGAGGTGTTCAGCACCGGCTGCGGATACAGGCCCAGGAAGAGCAGGGCCACCATCAGGCTCAGCATGATGCTGATCTCTCGGCGTGAAAGATCCGGCAATGGCTCCGCCGTTTTGGCCGGGCCGAAAAACGCGCGCTGCATCATCAGCAAGGAATAGATCGCGGCCAGGATGAGTCCGCAGGTCGCAAGTATCGTCAGTATGGGTGCGGAACCGAAGCTGCCCAGCAGGATGAGGAACTCGCCCACGAAATTGCCGAGACCAGGCAGGCCGAGCGAGGCTGCCGTGAAGAAGAGCGCAATCGGCGGCAGGTAGCGCAGTCGCGTCCACAAGCCGCCCATCTCGCGCAGGTCACGCGTGTGCATGCGCTCGTAGATTTCACCGCAGAGAATGAAGAGCGCACCGGCCGAGAGGCCATGTGCCACCATCTGTATCACCACGCCCTGCAAGGCGATCTCGCTGCCGGAATAAATGCCCAGCAACACGAAGCCCATGTGCGAGATGGAGGTGTAGGCAATCAGGCGCTTCACGTCATGCTGCGCACAGGCAAGCACAGCGCCGTAGAAAATGCCGAGCACGCCCAGCGTCATGGCAATGGGGGCAAAGTCGCGTGAGGCCTCAGGGAAAAGCGGCAAGGCAAAACGCAGCAAACCATAAGCTGCCGTTTTCAGCAGGATGCCGGCAAGGTCCACCGAGCCGGCGGTAGGTGCCTGCGAGTGCGCATCCGGCAGCCAGGAATGAAAAGGCACCACGGGGAACTTCACGGCAAAGGCAATGAAGAAGCCCAGCATGAGCACCATCTCGATCGCCGGCGTCATCACCGTGCCGCGCAGGTCATCGTAATCAAAAGTGATCACGCCCGTGGTCTGGTTGTGCACCAGTACCAGACCGAGGATGGCCAGCAGCAGGATCAGGCCGCTGGCCTGCGTGAAGATGAAGAACTTGTTGGCGGCATAGATACGGCCCTTGCCTCCCGGCGAGTTGTGTCCCCACAACGCGATCAGGAAGTACATGGGCACCAGCATCATTTCCCAGAAGAAGAAGAACAGGAACAGGTCCAGTGCCAGAAAGACACCGATGACGCCGCCCAAGTTCCAGAGCAGGTTCAGGAAGAAGAAGCCGACATGCTTCTGGATTTCACTCCAGGAACAGGCCACCGCCATGACACCCAAGAGGCCGGTGAGCAGCAGCATGAGCAGGGAAAGACCATCCAGCCCCAGGTGGAAGCTGATGCCGAAGCGCGGAATCCACGGCGCACGGAACTCTTCCTGCCACTGTGGCTGATTGCCGATGTTTGCCAGCGAGTAATCGCCCTGCACCCAGAGCCAGCAGGAAAGTGCCAGCACCAGCAGCATGGAGATCAGCGCAATCCAGCGCGGCACATTGAGACCGAAGCGCTCACTCTGCCAGCAGAGCAGACCGCCAATGAAAGGGATGAGGATGAGCCAAGGCAGAATCATGCTCAGAATCTCTGCAAGCCGAAGACAAAGGCGGCAATCACCACCACGAGGCCGATCGTCATGGTCGCGGCATACCAGCGCAGCTTGCCGCTCTGCGTGACCGCCAGCAGCTCATTGCCCTTGGTGGTCGCCCAGGGAAAGAAGCCGATGGCGGCATCTGCCCAGTCGCGTGCATTGATGCGCACGAGGAACATGAAAGGTTTGACGAAAATGTGATCGTAGAGCCAGTCAAAGCCCCAGGCATTCTTCCAGAGCCCGCCCATAAGACGGCCCGGGCCACTTTGCGAAAGCGCCGCGACAAAACGGCGTTCGCCCAGGAAAAGCACGGCAGCCAGTGCCACACCCGCTAGTGCAACCGCCATGGAAATGTATTCCAGCGTGTGCTTCATCTCGCCACCGGCAGCACCGGCACTTTCCGGCAAGACACCGGCCAACGGTGGATGGATGAGCGCGCCGACAAAGGTGGACAGCACCAGCAGTACGGACAAGGGCAACCAGTAGGAAACACCGTGCCCGGCATGCGCATCGGTTTTTTCCTGGCCATGGAAAACGATGAAGATGAGGCGGAAGGTATAGATCGAGGTCAGGAAGGCGCCGAGAAGGCCGGCGTAGAACAAGCCCTGATGACCACTGGCCCAGGCTTCCCAGAGGATTTCATCCTTGGACCAGAAACCGGCGGTGAAGAAGGGCAGGGCTGCCAACGCAGAGCCCCCGATCAGGAAGCAGGCATATACTAGTGGCAGCTTCTTGCGCAGGCCGCCCATCTTGAAAATGTCCTGCTCGTGATGCGTGGCAATTATCACGGCACCAGCCGAGAGGAAAAGCAGCGCCTTGAAGAAGGCATGTGTCATCAGGTGGAATACGGCAGCGCTCCACGCACTCGCGCCGAGTGCCAGGAACATGTAGCCGATCTGGCTCATGGTGGAGTAGGCAAGGATGCGCTTGATATCGGTCTGCACCAGTGCCGTGAAACCGGCCAGCAGCAGGGTGACGGCACCGATGATGCCTACCAGCTCCAACACCTCCGGCGAAAGAATGAAGATCGTGTGCGTACGCGCAATCAGGTAAACACCGGCCGTCACCATGGTCGCTGCGTGAATGAGGGCGGACACCGGTGTGGGGCCGGCCATGGCATCCGGCAACCATGTCTGCAAGGGCAACTGCGCCGATTTGCCGACAGCACCTCCCAGCAAGAGCAGCGCGGCCAGTGAAAGCATGGGATCGCCATTGGCGAATTTTTCAGGCGCCAGCACCAGCAATTCAGAAATGGTGAGGGTGCCGAACTGCAGGAAGAGAATGAAAAGGCCGATGGCCATGAAGGTGTCGCCCACACGCGTGACGATGAACGCCTTGCGTGCAGCCAAACCATTGGCCGGGTCCTTGTAATAGAAGCCGATCAGCAGGTAGGAGCAGAGGCCCACGCCTTCCCAGCCCAGATACAGGAAGAGCAGGTTGTCGCCCAGCACCAGGAACAGCATGCTGGCCACGAACAGGTTCATGTAGGAAAAGAAACGCTCGTAGCCATCTTCGCCACGCATATACCAGGAGGCGAAGAGATGGATGAAGAAACCGACGCCCGTGATGACGCCCAGCATGGTGAGGGAAAGGCCATCAAGTTGCAGGGCGAACTGCGGGGTGAAGCCGGGCACGCTCATCCAGCTCCACAACTCCTGCCGGAACACGCCGGACTCCGGTGTGTTCTGCATGAAATCCACACCGGCATAGAGCGCTGTCAGCGCAGAAAGCCCCATGGAGCCAACACCAATGGCGGCAGCGGCATTTTCAGAAATGCGGCCACGCGCAAACGCCAGCAGGAGAAAGCCGATCAGCGGAAAAAGAAAGGTGAGGAATAAAGCGTTCATCCGCGCATCTCGCTGGCTGCATCCACATCAAGCGTGCGGAAACGGTGGTAAAGCTGGAGCAGGATGGCGAGACCAACCGCGGCCTCCGACGCCGCCAGGGTCAGGATGAGAATGAACATGACCTGGCCATCGGGCTGTGCCCAGCGACTACCAGCCACCACGAAGGCCAGCGCAGCAGCATTCATCATCACTTCCAGGCTCATCAGCATCCAGAGCAGGTTGCGTCGCACCATGACGCCAGCCAGACCCAGCGCGAAGAGCGTGCCCGCCAGCAGCAGGCCGTATTCCATGGGAATCGAACTCATTGCACCGACTCCTTCTTTTCGTCATGCCGCCCCAGATGCCATGCCGTCACCAGTGCAGCCAGCAACAACATGGAGGCCAGCTCCACAGCCAAGAGGTAAGGACCATAAAGCGCAATGCCGACCTGCTTGGCATCAATGGTGGTTTGCGCAGCGGCGTGCAGGCTGCCATTGCTGAGGGCAAAAACCATCAGGCCCAGCAATATCAAGGCAAGAATGCCGGGGCCGGCCCAAACCTGGGGCCGCAGCCACTGGCGCTCCTGCTGCTCGGTGGCACTACCGAGGTTGAGCATCATCACCACGAAAACGAAGAGCACCATGATGGCGCCGGCATAAACGATGATTTCCAGCATGGCGGCAAAGGGCGCTCCCAGCATGAAAAAGATCATGGCCACGGCCAGCAGCGAGATGATGAGGTTGAGCAGGGAGTGCACGGGGTTTTTCCCCAGTACCACTCCAAGCGTAGCGGCAACTGCCACGCCGGCTGCAAGAAAGAATCCGATTTCCAGTAGAGACACTTTGCTGTTTCTCCGATAACAGACCGGCCGATCAGGGCAGCAGGCTTTTCACGTCGATGGGAGCAGCCTCGTTCTGGGCGCCTCCCTTTGGCTTGCCGGCGATGGCCATGCCTGCGACGCGATAGAAGTTGTAATCCGGATACTTGCCGGGGCCCGAAATCAGCAGATTCTCCTTTTCATAGACAAGATTCTGGCGATTGAACTCGGCCATCTCAAAATCCGGCGTGAGCTGGATGGCATTGGTCGGGCAGGCTTCCTCGCACATGCCACAGAAGATGCAGCGCGAGAAATTGATGCGGAAAAACTCCGGATACCAGCGACCATCTTCCTTTTCTGCCTTTTGCAGCGAAATGCAGCCGACAGGGCAGGCCACTGCACAGAGGTTGCAGGCCACGCAGCGCTCTTCACCATCCGGGTCGCGCGTCAGCACGATGCGGCCGCGATAACGCGGCGGCACATAGATGGGCTCTTCGGGATACTGGATGGTGTCGCGGCGGCGCCAGGCATGCGAGAACACCATCACGATGCTGCGCAACTGGGTGAATGTGCCGATCAGAAGACCTTTGAGCGTCATGGCAGGGTCCTCACGGATTCAGCCAGAGCACAACGGCTCCGGTCACAAGCAGGTTGAGCAGGGTCAGCGGCAGGCATACCAGCCAACCGAAACTCATCACGCGGTCATAGCGCGGGCGCAGGAGTGCACCGCGAATGAGCACGAAGAACATGATGAAGAAGCCGGTCTTGGCGGCAAACCAGAAGAAAGGCGGAATCACGTTCAGGAAGGGCAGGGTTTCACCGAAAGGCGTGAGCCAGCCCCCGAAGAACAGCGTGGTGAGGAGTGCGGAGATCACCACCACGCCCACGTATTCACCCACGAAGAACATGCCCCACTTCAGGCCGGAATATTCGATGTGGTAGCCATCGGCCAGTTCCTGCTCGGCTTCGGGCTGGTCGAAAGGATGACGGTGTGTCACGGCAATGCCGGCCACCAGGAAAGTACAGAAACCGAGGAACTGCGGAATGATGAACCACATGTCGCGCTGCGCCTCGACAATGGCGGCCATGCTGAATGAGCCGGTCTGCACCACCACACCCATGAGCGCGATGCCCATGAAGACCTCATAGGAGAGTGTCTGTGCGGAAGCACGCAGGCCACCCAGCAACGCGTACTTGTTGTTGCTGGCCCAGCCGGCGAAGAGCACGGCATAAACACCGATGCCTGCCATGGCAAGGAAAAAGAGCAGGCCGACATTCATGTCTGCCGCCACGCTCCAGGTCGGCGTGATGGGAATCACCGCCATCACCAGCAGGAGCGCCGAAAGGGCAATGGCCGGCGCAATCCAGAACATCAGCTTGTCAGCGAAGGGCGGCGTCCAGTCTTCCTTGAAGAACATTTTCAGCATGTCGGCCGCGAGCTGGAAAATCCCGTAGGGGCCGACACGGTTGGGACCATAACGGTCCTGCCAGAGTGCCAGCAGGCGACGCTCGACAAAACTCAGCAAAGCGGCACAGATCACGGTGGCCAGCAGGATGACCACGGCCTTGGCCATGGCAATCAGGATGGCAACGACATCGGGCGTGAACCAGGCAACCACGGTTTCGAACACTCCGTTCATGCCATTGCTCCCACCAGTGCACTCTTGCCGGCAAAGGCCACGACACCGCTCACACCCACGGGAAGACCCAGCGTGCCGACCGGCAGTGAGTCACTCACGCGTACTTTCAGCTCCAGCAGGTCGTCACCGATCTTCACGCTGGCCTTGCGGCCGCTTTCCAGTCCGAGGCGGACAGCGTCAGCAGCAGCAATTGCCACATAGGCTTCGGGTATGCGTTCTTTCACCGGGAGCGCGCGTACCGACATCTCTTCGCTGCCGAAGAGATGGTAGAGCGGAAGTGCACGCAAACTGCCAGAGGCTACGAAGGCAGCAGGAACCTGGCTGAAATATTCCAGCTCATTGCAACCTTCCAGCAGGCGCACACCGGGATCACCGGCACGCAGATGGCCGCCAACTTCGTCCTGGAACTTGTTCCAGGATTGCGGCGAGTTCCAGCCCGGCGCCCAGGCAAAGGGAATCATCGACGACGGTTCGTTCGGCCCGGAATAACCTTCCATCGAGAAGGCGAGAGCGGAATCACCATCTTGCGATGCACGCGGCTCGTGCACGGAAATCGGCGAGCGCATGGCCGTACGGCCAGAGTACCGGCGTGGCGAACGCGCAATCTTGAGCCCTTTGATACGGAAAGAGGACTTCGGTGCAGCATCCACAATACCGGCCAGCTCTGGATGGGCTGCGGCACAGTGTGCTGTCACGTCATCCAGCTGCGTCCAGTCCAGCTCGCGCTTTTCCAATGTGGTATGGAGGGCATGCAGCCAGCGCCAGGATTCGTGGATCACGGTTTCCGGCTTGTAATAGACCGGGTCGTAAACCTGGAAGAAGCGCTGGGCGCGGCCTTCAGAACTCACCAGCGTGCCGTCGCCTTCGGCGAAGCTCGCCGCGGGCAGTAGAAAAGCGGATTTCTGTGTGGTTGCCGTCTGCTGGTGATCAATCACGATCACATGGGCAGCACGTGCCAGGGCAGCATCCACTTTCGATTTTTCGGCGCGGCGGTAAAGATCGTTTTCCACGATCACCACCGCATCGGCATCACCGTGCTCCAGCGTAGTAAGAGCAGCATCAAGCGACTCGCCACCGAGCAGGGCAATACCCAGGCTGTTGGCTTCGCTGAGGCAAAGCGTCAGACCGGGATTTTTCCCGACCTTTTTCAGGGCTGTTGCAATATTGGCAGCAGCCTCAAGCACGGCCTTGCTCTGTGCACCAACACCACTCACCACGAGAGGCTTGTCGGCAGCAAGCAGGGCGGCGGCAATGCGCTGGGCAAGAGTTGCCGTGTCGACATCCAGTGCGCCGACGGCAGGCGCGCTGCTGTCGATCAGGTTGGCAACGGCAAAGCCGAGGCGGGCAATATTGTCGGCGGCTGCGTGATACGTGGCCTCGGCAATGTCATCAAGACGGGTGGCTTCAAAGCTGGCGATGAAGACCGGACTCAACTCACCTTGGGCGATATTCGCCAAGGCTTCGGCCTGCCAGGGCTGCACACGATTCGTGGCAGCCATGCTGATGGCCTTGTTCTTTGCCGACTGGCGCAGCGCCAATGCCACGCGTGCAGAGGTTTGCGTCAGGTCTTCACCCAGCACAAAGACGGTATCGTGCTCTTCGACTTCACGCAGCGTCGGCGTGCGTACGCCGCGCGTGAGAATCTGGCGCACCAGCTGCAGGCGTTCCAGTTCATCTGCCGAAACACCGGCAAAATAATTCTCTGCACCGACAAGCTCACGCAGAGCATGGTTGGCCTCAAGGCTGGCACGTGGCGAGCCGATACCGATCACACGCCTGACGCTGCGCAGCACATCCGCCACTTTATCCAGTGCCGCATCGGCGCCCAGCGGATTGAAGCTGTCGCCTACACGCAGCAGCGGCTGCTTCGGCCTGTCTTTGCTGTTCACATAGCCGTAGCCGAAACGGCCACGGTCACAGAGGAAGTACTGGTTAACGGAACCGTTGAAGCGGTTCTCGATGCGGCGCAGCTCGCCGTAGCGTTCGCCCGGGGAAATATTGCAGCCAGAAGCACAGCCGTGACAGATGCTGGGCGCAAACTGCATGTCCCATTTGCGGTTGTAGCGTTCGCTGTGGGTCTTGTCGGTGAACACGCCGGTGGGGCAAACCTCGGTGAGGTTGCCGGAGAATTCCGACTCCAGCGTGCCGGACTCAACACGACCGAAATACACGTTGTCGTGCGCGCCATAGACACCGAGATCGGTGCCGCCGGCGTAATCCTTGTAGTAACGCACGCAGCGGTAGCAGGCGATGCAGCGGTTCATTTCATGATTGATGAAAGGACCCAGATCCTGGTTCTGGTGCGTGCGCTTGGTGAAGCGGTAACGACGGGTGTTGTGACCCGTCATCACGGTCATGTCCTGCAGATGGCAGTGGCCACCTTCTTCACAGACCGGGCAATCGTGCGGGTGGTTGGTCATCAGCCATTCGACGACCGAGGCACGGAACTCTTTCGCTTCCGCATCTTCGATGGCGATATACATGTCGTTGGTGGCCTGGGTCATGCAGGACATCACCAGACGGCCACGCTTGTCGTCGGCATTGGCGTACTGCTTCACCGCACACTGGCGACAGGCACCCACGGAGCCCAGTGCCGGATGCCAGCAGAAATAGGGAATGTCGAGACCGAGGGAGAGACAGGCCTGCAGGAGGTTGTCTGCGCCATCGACTTCGTAAACCTTGCCGTCTACGTTGATCGTTGCCATTACGCACTCACCCCGCTTTGCACGGGAGCAGCTGCAGGTGCAGCAACTGCCGTGGTCGAGATGCCTTGTTCAAATTCGGAACGGAAATACTTGATGGCCGAACCCAGCGGTTCGACCGCACCGGGCGCATGCGCGCAGTAGGTTTTGCCCGGACCGAGAAAGCCCACGAGTTGCAGCAGCACATCGATGTCGGCAGCCGTGCCTTCGCCACGCTCAAGTGCACGCAGCAGCTTCACGCTCCAGGGCAGGCCATCACGGCAGGGCGTGCACCAGCCGCAGGACTCGCGGGCGAAAAACTCTTCCATATTGCGCAGCAGCGAGACCATGCTGATGGTGTTATCCACCGCCATGGCAAGGCCCGTACCCATACGGGTGCCGACCTTGGCGATGCCACCGGCATACATCTGTGCATCAAGATGTTCGGGCAGCAGGAAACCGGTACCGGCACCGCCGGGCTGCCAGGCTTTCAGCGTGAAGCCGTCACGCATGCCGCCGGCATAATCTTCAAAGAGCTCACGTGCGGTAATGCCGAAGGGCAGTTCCCATACACCGGGATTCTTCACCTTGCCGGAGAAACCCATGAGCTTGGTGCCGTGGTCTTCGGAACCAGCCAGCGCGAGTGATTTGTACCAGTCGTTGCCATTGGCCACGATGGCCGGCACGTTGGACAGTGTCTCGACGTTGTTCACACAGGTGGGCTTACCCCACACACCCACAGCAGCCGGGAAAGGCGGCTTGGAGCGCGGGTTGGCACGGCGGCCTTCCAGGGAATTGATGAGTGCCGTTTCTTCGCCGCAGATATAACGGCCAGCACCAGTGTGCACATACAATTCAAAATCGAAACCGGAACCCAGCACATTCTTGCCGATGTATCCGGCAGCCCGGGCCTCATCCAATGCCTGGTTCAGGTTGCGGGCCGCATCAATGTACTCGCCACGCAGGAAGATATAACCCGTGTTGGCTTTCAGTGCGCGCGCGGAAATCAGCATGCCTTCGATCAGCTGGTGCGGCATCTGCTCCATGAGCAGACGGTCCTTCCAGGTGTTCGGCTCCATCTCGTCGGCATTGCAAAGGAGATAGCGGACGTTCTGGCTTTCGTCCTTGGGCATCAGGCTCCATTTCACGCCAGTGGGGAAACCCGCACCACCGCGGCCCTTGAGGCCGGAGTCTTTCACGGCATTGACGATGTCGTCTGGGGCCAGTTCTTTCAGCGCCTTTTTCGCGGCAGCGTAACCGTTCTTGCTTTCGTATTCTTTCAGCCACACTGGCTCGGCATCATCACGCAGACGCCAAGTCAGCGGGTGGCTTTCGGCAGTGCGGGCAATCTTGTTGGCGGGCCCAACCGAAGACAGTTTCATTTGTATGCCTCCAGCAAGCCGATGACGGATTCGGGAGTCAGGCCACCATGGGTATCTTCATCCACCATCATGGTCGAGCCCTTGTCGCAGTTACCGAGACAGCACACCGGCAACAGGGTGAAGCGGCCATCGTCGGTGGTTTCGCCAACACCAATGCCATATTTCGCCGTGATGGCTTCCATCACCTGCTCGTGGCCATTGATGTAGCAGACCATGCTGTCGCAGACCTTGATGACATGACGGCCAACCTTCTGCCGGAAAATCAGGCTGTAGAAAGTAGCCACGCCTTCCACGTCGGAAGCAGGGATCTTCAGCACGTCGGCAATCGCGGGAATGGCGCCGTCGGGCACCCAGCCATGTGCCTTCTGCACGATTTTCAGCGCATCGATACTGGCTGCACGTGCGTCCGGGTAATGGTGGACAGCGTGCTCGATTTCTGCACGGAGTTCGGGAGCCAGCGTGAAGCGGCTCGTGGCAATCAGCTTGTCGGTCATCATCTGTCCACGTCCGCCATCACGAAATCAATGGATGCCAGGTACGCAATCAGATCCGGGATCATGGATCCGCGAATCACTGCCGGAATCTGCTGCAGATGCGCGAAGCTCGGCGTACGGATACGCGTGCGGTAACTCATCGTGCCCTGGTCGGAGGTCACGTAGTAGCTGTTGATGCCCTTGGTGGCCTCGATCAGTTGCGAGGCTTCACCCGCCGGCATCACCGGACCCCAGGACACGGACAGGAAGTGCGTGATCAGGGTTTCGATGTCCTGCAGCGTGCGCTCCTTGGGCGGCGGCACAGTGAGCGGATGATCTGCCTTGTAGGGGCCGGCTGGCATGTTCTCGAGACACTGCTTGATGATGCGCAGCGACTGCCGCATTTCTTCCAGACGCACCATGGCACGATCATAAGCATCGCCGTTCTGCGCCAGTGGCACTTCGAAATCGAAATTCTCGTAGCCGGAGTAGGGGCGCTTCTTGCGCAGGTCGTAATCCACGCCGGTGGCACGCAGACCGGCACCGGTGACACCCCATTCCAGCGCCTCTTTCGCGTTGTACTGCGCCACACCCACGGTACGTGCCTTCATGACGCTGTTGCGCATGGCGGCCTTTTCGTACTCGTTGAGGCGCTTGGGCATCCACTCCACGAATTCGCGTACTTTCCTTTCCCAGCCGTTGGGCAGGTCATGGGCCACGCCGCCGATGCGATACCAGGCTGGATGCATGCGGAAACCGGTGACGGCTTCGATGACGTCGTAGGCCTTCATGCGGTCGGTGAACATGAAGAAGATCGGCGTCATGCCGCCGATGTCCTGGATGTAGGTACCGAGGAAAAGCAGGTGCGAAGTCATGCGGAAGAATTCCGCCATCATCACGCGGATGACTTTCACGCGGTCCGGCACTTCAATGCCGGCGAGCTTTTCCACTGCCAGCACATACGGCAGGTTGTTCATCACGCCGCCGAGATAATCGATGCGGTCGGTGTAGGGGATGAAGGAATGCCAGCTCTGGCGCTCGGCCATTTTTTCGGCACCACGATGGTGGTAGCCGATGTCTGGCACGCAATCGACAATTTCTTCGCCATCGAGCTGCAGCACGATGCGGAAGGCACCGTGGGCAGAAGGATGGTTGGGGCCCAGGTTGAGGAACATGAAGTCCTCGTCGGCCGTGCCGCGCTTCATGCCCCACTCTTCAGGATTGAAGCGCAGCGCTTCCTGTTCAGCATCCTGGCGCAAGGCCGTCAGCACGAAGGGATCGAACTCCGTGGCTCGCGCCGGGTAGTCCTTGCGGAGCGGATGGCCGGTCCAGGTGCGCGGCAGCATGATGCGGTAAAGATGCGGATGCCCGTCGAAGGTGATGCCGAACAGGTCCCAGACTTCGCGTTCGTACCAGCTGGCATTCGGCCACACACCGATGGCGGTCGGTACATGCAGGTCACTTTCGTTGAGCGCGACCTTGATGCGCACATCCGAATTCCGCTGGATGGAGAGCAGGTGATAGAACACCGTGAAATCAGACTTGGGCTGGCCATCGCGATGCTTGCGCAGGCGCTCATCGATCGCAGAGAGATCGTAGAGCATCACGTAGGGGCGGGGCAGGCCGCGCAGGAAGCGCAGCACCTCGATCAGCTGGTCACGCGGAACCCAGAGGGTAGGTACGGAATCCTTGGTCGGCTGGAAGACGAGCTGATCCCCGAAGCGGGACTGCAGCTCGTGCACGACTTCGTATTCGGCACCCGGTGTTCCCTGTGGAAGCGGGGTGGTATCGGCCATTTTTTTGTCGCCGCAATATTTAAAAATCTTTCGTCCCCTCTCTCACCGCCAATGCGGGAGAAAAGGGCAAATCATCCGGTCCTCAAACCTGGTCGGGCGTGCGCAGGTTGGTGACGGCGATGCGCTCTTCCTGTTTGCGGTCACGCTCAGGCTGCATCTGCGGGCGGTACACGCCCTGGTCACCCACCACCCAGGACAGCGGCCGGCGCTCTTTGCCGATGGATTCCTGCAGCAGCATCAATGCCTGCATGAAAGCCTCGGGGCGCGGCGGGCAGCCCGGGATGTACACGTCCACAGGCAGGAACTTGTCCACGCCCTGAACCACGGAGTAAATGTCGTACATGCCGCCGGAGTTGGCGCAGGCACCCATGGAGATGACCCACTTGGGCTCCAGCATCTGTTCGTACAGGCGCTGGACCACGGGAGCCATCTTCATGAAGCAGGTACCGGCCACAACCATGACGTCGGCCTGGCGCGGCGAGGCGCGGATGACCTCGGCACCGAAGCGGGCCAGGTCATGGGGCGCCGTAAAGGCGGTGGCCATTTCCACGTAGCAGCAGGAAAGACCGAAGTTGTAAGGCCAGAGGGAGTTCTTGCGGCCCCAGTTCACGGCGCCGTGGATCATTTCTTCCAGACGGCCCATGTAGATGTTCTTTTCAATGTCCGCTTCCAGCGGATCTGCCACAGTTTCCTTCTGCTGTATCGGGTAGCGGTCATTGGCCGCATTGGGGTCGATACGGGTCAGGGTGTATTTCATGGCCGCCTCAGTCTGGAAGTCCTGTTGCCGATTCCGGCTCGATACGCTGCTGGGCACGGCGGCGTCTGGCCTCCGGAGCCCAATCCAGCGCCCCCAGGCGCCAGAGGTAGAAGAGGCCCGCCAACAGGAAAAGCACGAAAAGGGTGACCTCGGCAAAGCCCAGCCAGCCGGACTCACGGGCGGACACGGCCCAGGCATAAAGGAAGAGAGCTTCGACGTCGAAGATCACGAAGAACATGGCGACAAGATAGAACTTGGCGGAGAAGCGGAGGCGGGCACCGCCCTGTCCGACGACGCCGGACTCGAAGGGCTCGTTCTTGGCACGACCCCAGTCACGACCACCCAGCCAGACCGGGACGAAGAGCATGAAACAGCACATGCCGATCACGCCAACAAAGAAGATGGCGAGCGCCCAGAACTCGGGGGAGAGGGTGACGGACATGCTGGGTTACCCTGGCAAGTGCACGGCTGTTGAAAAGGATACCGGATCGTCTCAGGGGCGTGGAAAACAGGGTCTCGACACGGCCTGGAACGATGCGCCTCGACGGTCTGGCCCTTTGCCGGACCAGACTTGCCTGAGGCGCGATTCTAGCCGCTAGCCTGATCCATTTGCACCCTTTTCATAAGGGATATGACCTGGATCAAGCGAAATCCCCCCCTGATTGCGAAGCGATCTCAATCTCGTGCGAAGCTTGCTTCCGCCAGCCGGCATGCATGGGCACGGATATCTGCGGGCCACGATGCTTGGGCTTCGACAAAATCCGTATGACGCTCAGCAAAAAGAGCTCGAGCGGCCTCTTCAAAACCGGCTTCATCACCCGCAATGGCGGACATGAAGCGATAAGCTGCCTCCCGGGAATGTCGCTTCCTGTCACTCTCACCACTCTGGCGCCGGGCCTCTTCGACCAACTTGCGCAAGGCCACCGAGGCACCACCGGGTTGTGTGGCCAGCCACTCCCAGTGGCGCGGCAGCAGCGTGATCTCGCGGGCGACCACACCAAGACGTGGGCGACCCGGCCCCCGGTGAGTATCGGCACCCTGTATTTCTGTTTCCGACTTCGGCGCCAGTCGTGCAAGAAGGTCGTTGATATCGCCGCGCAGGTCCGTCTCGAGAAGACGACCATCTTCATCATTGAAAACAAGAATGGGCGCCTGGGGATGTTCCTCTTGCTGACGCATCAAGCCAGGGAGGATTTCGGACAAAGCACCTGTGGCCAGACACTGGCCCTCGCGGAAGGCCGTGACACTGACAAGTAATGCAAGAGACATGACGAGCCCTCATTCAGGATATGAAGGCGTAATTTACCCGGGTATATTCAATTCATCAATATTACCCGGATAAATTATGGGCCGTCAAATATCGAGATTCGCCACCAGCAGGGCATTGCTTTCGATGAATTCGCGGCGGGGCTCCACGGCATCGCCCATGAGGCAGGTAAACATCTGGTCGGCCTTGATGGCGTCCTCGATGTTGACCTTGAGCATGCGTCGCACCTCGGGATCCATGGTGGTTTCCCAGAGTTGCTCGGGGTTCATTTCACCCAGGCCTTTGTAGCGCTGGATGGCGGTGCCGCGACGGGCCTCGGCCATCAGCCAGTCCAGTGCCTGCTGGAAATTGCTGATCGGGTGCTGCTTCTCGCCACGCTGTATGTAAGCGCCCGCTTCCAGCAATCCTTCGAGTTTACGGGCCATGGCATTGATGGTGCGGTATTCGCCGGAGCCGAAGAAGTCTGCTCCCAGGCGATAGGTGTAGGGCACGCCATGGGCCACCAGTTCGATCTGGGGAAGGAAGCGGCGGTGCTCGATATCTTCCACCACCTGCAAGAGAAAGCGTTCCGTGGCATCGGCATCGTTGCTGACCCGGGTCTGCAAGGCAGCCAGCCAAGCCTCTACCTGTGTCTTGTCAGTAAGCGCTTCCACATCCAGCCCGGGGGAATAGAGCAGGGCATTCAGCAGCGTTTCCGGGTAGAGACGGGAAATACGGTCAATGACGTTCTGCGCACCACGGTACTCGTTGATCAACGACTCAAGGCCCAAGCCGGCAATGCCGGGAGCGCCGGGTGCCGTGAACAGGGCGGCGTTCTCGATGGCGGCAGCTGTGAGGAACTCTCCCATAGCATCGTCGTCCTTGAGGTACTGCTCATGCTTGCCCTTCTTCACCTTGTAGAGCGGTGGCTGGGCAATATAGATGTGGCCACGCTCGATGAGTTCGGGAAGCTGACGGAAGAAGAAGGTCAGAAGCAGGGTGCGGATGTGGGAGCCGTCGACGTCGGCGTCGGTCATGATGATGATCTTGTGGTATCGCAGCTTGTCGACGTTGTACTCGTCGCGCCCGATGCCACATCCCAGCGCCGTGATCAGCGTGCCAACCTCGGCGGAGGAAATCATGCGGTCAAAGCGGGCCTTTTCCACGTTCAGGATCTTGCCCTTGAGCGGCAGGATGGCCTGCATCTTGCGGTTACGGCCCTGCTTGGCGGAGCCGCCGGCGGAATCACCCTCCACCAGGTAAAGCTCGGAAAGAGCAGGGTCTTTTTCCTGGCAATCGGCGAGCTTGCCGGGCAGGCCGGCGATATCCAGCGCACCTTTGCGGCGGGTCATTTCACGGGCCTTACGAGCGGCCTCACGGGCACGGGCTGCATCCAGAATCTTGCCGGCGATGATCTTGCCGGCACTGGGGTTCTCCAGCAGGTATTCCTCGAATTTCTCGTTCATGGTGGAGGCAACCACATTGGTCACTTCCGAGGACACCAGCTTGTCCTTGGTCTGGCTGGAGAACTTGGGATCAGGCACCTTCACGGACACGATTGCCGTGAGGCCTTCGCGCATGTCTTCGCCCGTGGTGGCAACCTTCTCTTTCTTGAGCAGGCCTTCCTTTTCCACATAGTTGTTTAGGGTGCGGGTGAGGGCGGTACGGAAACCCTGCAGATGTGTGCCGCCGTCACGCTGGGGAATGTTGTTGGTGAAGCAGTAGACGCCTTCCTGATAGCTGTCATTCCACTGCAGGGCCACTTCCACACCAATGCCGTTTGTGGCCTGGCTTTGCGGCACGATGAAATGGAAAACGCCGGACAGGGTAGTCTTGTTGGTATTCAGGTATTCCACGAAGGCTGCCAACCCGCCGACATACTCGAAAATGTCTTCCTGGGCAGTGCGCTCATCCTTCAGAACGATGCGAACGCCGGAGTTCAGGAAGGAAAGCTCGCGCAGCCGCTTGGCCAGAATGTCGTACTTGAACTCAATATTGGTGAAGGTCTCGGCGGAAGGGTGGAAGCGTACCTCGGTGCCACGGCCTGTGGTTTCACCGACTTCCCGCAGGGGGTATTGCGGCTCGCCGTGCTGGTATTCCTGCTCGTAAACCTTGTTGTTGCGGCGGATGGTGAGGGTCAGTTTCTTGGACAGGGCGTTCACCACGGAAACGCCCACCCCGTGGAGACCACCAGAAACCTTGTAGCTGTTGTCGTCGAACTTACCTCCGGCATGCAACACCGTCATGATGACTTCGGCTGCCGAAATACCTTCTTCTTCATGGATGTCGACGGGGATGCCACGGCCGTTATCAGTCACGGTAATGGATTCGTCCGGATGGATGATGACGTTGACCTCGGTACAGTAGCCGGCAAGAGCTTCGTCGATGGCATTGTCCACCACCTCGAACACCATGTGGTGCAGGCCTGAACCATCATCGGTATCGCCGATGTACATGCCGGGGCGCTTGCGCACGGCATCCAGGCCTTTCAGTACCTTGATGCTGCTGCTGTCGTATTCCTTGTTGTCGCTCATCTCTGCTCTCCGGACGTCCTGCAATCCGCTGCGCCTGCGCGCTCCACGGCTGGATTCGGTCACTTTGTTGCTGCGTCTTACTACTGTCGCAGGGTTATGCTGTTACTTCCCTGACGACTCCATGTTCCACGTGGAACATCCTGTAGCCCTGTTTGCCATCCTTAAGCATCGGTTCCACTGCCTCAGGCTCAATGCAGGTGATAAACACCTGTGCTCCTGATGCCGCCAGATAATCAATCAATCGGCGCCTGGCCCCGGCGTCCAGCTCGGAGGCCAGATCATCCACCAGCAGTACGCAATCACGGCCATCTTCCTGAAGAAGGCCCACCTGTGACAATCGCAAAGCACAAACCACCAGTTTCTTTTGTCCTCGGGAAAGCACTTCATCTGCCGGAGCAGTTCCCCGCTTTACCCGCAGATCAGCCCGATGAGGGCCGGTCTGTGTATGGCCTCTCTCAAGATCACGTTCCCAACTCTCTGCCAGCAGCTCTTCCAGCGAGAGATCAGCATCCCAGCCCGGCAGGTACTCCAGGCTCAACTCCACATCGGGCAAAAACCCCTTCATCCTGGCTTCCCACGCAGGCTGCCAGCGACTGAGGTAATTGCTACGGAAGGAGTGAAGCTGCTGCGCTGACTCCGAAAGCTCTCGGTTCCAGGCGGCTGATTCCAAGCGGCCAATACTACCCGATCTGAGCAGGGAATTCCTTTGCTTGAGCGCACGCTGGTAACGCTGCCATACGGGATAGAAGCGATGTTCCACGTGGAACACTCCCCAATCCAGAAGCGCGCGCCGAGGTTTGGACCCCGTATCCAACAAGTCCATGGATTCAGGATCCAACAGGGCCAAAGGCAGGCGTTGTGCCAGTTCAGCCAGTGTTATCTGCGAACGTCCGTCCAGCTTCAGGGCAGTATCCCCATTGGCGCCACGCTGGATACCGGCATGCCCACTGTCGGCAAACCCCGCAAAGACGGTGCAGGTCGTGTGATCGTCATGCACCAAGCGACGTGCCCGGCCAGAGCGAAAGGATCGGCCGAGTCCCAACAGGTGCAATGCTTCAAGAACGGAAGTCTTGCCACTGCCATTGGGGCCAGCCAGCAAGTTCAGGAAGGGGTGGGGGAGGAGGGAAACAGACTGGAGATTACGCACATGGGCAATCTCCAGTCGGGTGACTGACATGGAATAAATCGGCCTTTAGAGACGCATGGGCATGACGACGTACAGCGCCTTGCCGTTGTCAGCATCCTGGACCAGCGCGGAACTGTTGGCATCACCCAGTGTGAGCTTGGCCGTTGCCGTTTCCAGCGCTCCCAGAACATCCAGCAGGTACTGCACATTGAAGCCGATCTCGAGACCGGCACCGTTGTACTCCACGGTGAGATCTTCTTCAGCCTCTTCCTGATCAGGATTGTTGGCCTGGATACGCAGCAGGTCTGGTGTCAGTTGCAGACGAATGCCACGGTATTTTTCGTTGGAAAGAATCGAGGCACGGCTCAGGGACTGACGCAGTTCTTCACGGTTGGCCAGAATTACCTTATCTCCACCCTTGGGCAGCACACGCTCGTAATCCGGGAACTTGCCGTCGATGAGCTTGGAAGTAAAGGTGACATTACCCACCGTGGCACGCACATGATTGGTGCCCAGGGTGATGGTGACTTCACCTTCTTCATCAGTCAGCAGGCGTGACAGCTCCTGCACGCCCTTGCGCGGAACAATGACCTGCATACGGTCATTGCCTTCTGTACGGGCATCGGCATCACACATGGCGAGGCGATGGCCATCGGTGGCCACCGTACGCAGGCGTCCTGCCGTCACTTCAAACAACATGCCGTTCAGGTAATAACGCACATCCTGCTGGGCCATGGCAAAGGCAGTCTTGTCGATCAGCTTCTTCAAGGCGCCTTGGCCAATCGTGAAACTGAAGGCGCCCACGCCTTCCTCAAGATTGGGAAATTCATTCGCAGGCAAGGTAGCCAGCGTGAAACGGCTCTTGCCGGATTTCAGGGTGAGCTTCTGGGCATCAAGCTTGAGCTCGATTTCAGCCGAGGCGGGCAGGGACTTGCAGATATCCAGTAGCTTACGGGCCGGGACAGTGACTTCACCATCGCCAAATTCGCCGGCCAGTTCCGTGCGGGCAATCAGCTCCACTTCCAGATCTGTTCCTGTCAGGGCCAACTTGCCGGCATCCACCACGACCAGCACATTGGCCAGCACGGGCAATGTCTGGCGCTTTTCCACCACACCGGAAACCTGCTGCAGGGGTTTCAGCAGTTGATCGCGGGAAATCGAAAGTTTCATAGGTCTAGCTTCCTTGTGCTCAAGCCTGTAGCAAGCGGAGAAGGTTGTTGTAGTCCTCGGCCATGTTGGGATCGGACTTTTTCAGATCGTCAATCTTTTCACAGGCATGTATCACTGTGGAGTGATCACGTCCGTCAAAAGCCTGACCGATTTCGGGGTAACTGTGCGAGGTCAGTTCACGCGACAGTGTCATGGCCACCTGTCGTGGCCTTGCATAGGAGCGGTTGCGTTTCTTGCCGGTCAACTCACGCAAGGGAATGCGGTAATACTCGGCGACCACCTTCTGGATATTCTCGATATTGATCTGCTTGGCACGTACCGCCAGCACATCCTTGAGTGATTCCTTGACCAGGTCCATGTCGACCGGACGACCCTTGAAACGCGCCGTGGCAACAACCTTGTTAAAAGCGCCTTCCAGTTCCCGGACGTTAGCCTGTACATTCTGGGCAATGAAAAAAGCAGAAGGCTGGGGCAAAGGGACGCCGTTCTGCTCAGCCTTTTTCATGAGAATGGCTACCCGGGTTTCCAGTTCCGGCGGCTCGACCTGAAGCGTCAATCCCCAAGCAAACCGGGACTTGAGTCTTTCATCCAAGTTATTGATTTCTCTTGGATATTTGTCAGATGTCAGGATGATCTGACGCGATCCTTCAAGCAGGGAATTGAAGGTATGGAAAAACTCCTCCTGCGACCCCCCTTTGCCCGCGAAGAACTGGATATCGTCAATCAGCAGCACGTCCAGAGAACGGTAAAGGCGCTTGAAGTCATTCATCAAGTCACGCTGCAGGGCAGTGACGAAATTGCTGACAAAGGTTTCCGAGGTCACATAGAAGATGCGGGCTTGCGGATTTGCCCGGAGCACCGCATTACCCACGGAATGCATGAGATGGGTCTTGCCCAAGCCAGTCGGCCCATAAATGAACAAGGGATTGTGACCTGTACTACCCGGCTTCTCGGCAACCTGATGGCAAGCTGCGAAAGCAAGCTGGTTGGATTTGCCGGAAACAAAATTCTCGAAAGTGAAGAGGGGATTCAGGTTGCTGACAAAACGGGGCAAGGTTTCTGCAGTGGCCGTTGCAGCAGAGCCAGCAGCAGGCGCGACAGTTGCCTTGGGAGCCGATACCACCGGGCGATCCTGCCGGCTACCGACTTCAAGTTGCACGTCCTGCAATCGTCCCTGGCTCAAATCCAGGCTCAGTTCACGGATACGGCCCAGATACTTGTCGGCAATATGGCGGACAAAAAAGGGATTGGGCGCAAGCAGTCGGAGCGACTGGGCGCCTTCCTCGGCCTGCAAGGGCCGTATCCACATATTGAAGAGATTCTGCGGGAGCTCATCCTGCAAACGCTCCAGACAGACAGGCCAGATTGCCACAACATCATCCTGAACAACGAAAACCAGAAACAAGGACGAATCCCTTGTGTCCACGTCATGAAGAAGCATCGGCAATCCCGTCAAAAACCGGGGAACCGGGTGCATGAATGAGCGCAAGACAAAGAAATCCGGAAAACCGCTTTGTTCAAAACCCCGCCCGGAAACCCTGTGGATGAATGACCACGAGCCCGGTGCAGACAAGGGGGACAAGAGCAAGCCTGCAAGTTATCCACAAGTACCCACAGATTATCAAGTGCCAGAGCCGCTACTGACCCACAATTTTCCACATCGTCTAAGCAACTGATTCATCTGAACAATAATGACTTGTCCACAGCCCAGCCCGTTACTAATAAGAGTACTCATAGTCCTTTCTTAAAATCTCTTTATATTCTTTATGGAAGACCTTGAAAGCCAACACCGCCTCGCCACAAGCGGCTCGGCGAAGAACCGCCATGGCCTGCATAGCTGCCCATTGCCAATTGTCCCGGCTCTCCCTAGAATGGCGCCCCTTTAACGGCCCGGTCGGGTCATGTCTGAGCGACCATCATGAAACGTACTTTCCAGCCCAGCACCCTGAAACGCGCCCGTGTCCACGGCTTCCGTGCCCGCATGGCCACCAAGAACGGCCGCGCCGTCCTTGCACGTCGTCGTGCCAAAGGCCGCAAGCAGCTGACTGTCTGATCGCCCCGAACGTAACGATGTGAACGTCTCGCAACGGTTCACCCCGGCACAGCGCCTGCTGCGACCGGCGGAGTTCCAGGCCGTTTTTGACGGCACGACGTTCAAGGTTGGCGAATCAGGTTTTCTGCTGCTGGTTCGCCACAACAGTCTCAGTCATCCCCGTCTGGGTCTGGTCATAGCCAAGAAGAAGGTCCGGCGTTCCGTGGACCGAAACCGGCTCAAGCGCACCGTCCGTGAAAGTTTCCGCCTGTACCAGTCATCCCTGCCTGCTGCTGATGTAGTGTTCATGGCACGTCATGACATTCTGACACTTCCCGGCCCTGCATTCCGCCAGGCACTGGACCAGGCTTGGAAGCGTATGAGTCGCAAGTCCACCAAGGCTCTGGCAGCGGTAGCGGACGGGAAGCCTCCCGCATGAAGATTCTCCTGATTCTTCCGATACGTTTTTACCGCACGGCGATCAGTCCGCTGATGGCGCCACATTGCCGTTTTTATCCCAGTTGTTCCGCCTATGCCGAAGAAGCCGTTTCACGCTTTGGAGCGGCACGCGGGCTTTATCTGGCGGCACACCGTATATTGCGTTGCCATCCCCTGACTGATGGGGGCTTTGATCCGGTTCCCGAACAATTTTCATTTCGCGCCTCTTTCTGCAAAGAGTCGCAATCCAGCAAGGCGTCCTGATTTATGGAACTTCGTCGCACACTCCTGATAGTCGCCATGGCCGTGGTGGGCTATTTCCTGATGATCAGCTGGCAGCGTGACTACGGTAATGCTGACCAGACACCGGTGGTTGCCGAAGCGGCTGCTGAAAGCGTGACGGACCTGCCGGCAGAACCGGTGGCGGAAGCCGCAGCTTCGGTCGGCGACATTCCCGTCGTCCCACAGAAGACGGATGCCCCGGTTGTCACGGCAGCGCCCAGCAAGGCTGTCATCAGCGTGCGTACGGATGTTCTGGATATCCAGCTGGATCCGCGTGGCGGCGACATTGTTCGCCTTGCATTGCCGGCATATACGGAAACGGTTGATAACCCCAATGCTTTTGTCCTTCTCGACAATTCGGCACGCCGTACCTTTACGGCACAGAGCGGCCTGATCGGCACCAACGGGCCTGATGCTGCTGCCGGTGGCCGGCCGCTCTATCGTGCCGATGCAAACGCGTTTGCCTTGAAAGAAGGTGAAAACACACTGCGTGTCGTGCTGACCCTGCCTGCTGAAAACGGCGTTGAAATCCGCAAGATTTATGAATTTACCCGTGGCGATTATCTCGTAAAGCTACACTACGAAATCGTGAACCAGGGCGCTGCACCCTGGAGCGGCCTGATTTTCGGCCAACTCAAGCGTGACAACAGCAAGGATCCCAGCACGGCATCGCAAGGCTTCGGCATGTCGACCTTCCTGGGTGCAGCCTGGTGGACGCCGGAAAAATCCTACAACAAGCTTTCGCTCAAGGACTTCCAAGAAAAGCCACTGAAGGAAACCGTCACGGGTGGCTGGGCCGCTATCGTCCAGCATTATTTCGTCACGGCTTGGGTGCCGGATGCCAAGGCAACAAACACCTACACCACACGTGTAAAGAAAGACAGCGGTGAAAACTTCATCGGCTACACCGGTTCAGAAGTCATCGTGGCGCCCGGCGAAAGCCGCACAGTCTCGGCCGCACTTTATGCCGGCCCGAAAATCCAGAAGACGCTGGAGAGCATTTCCGATGGTCTTGAGCTCACGGTGGATTACGGCTGGCTGTGGTTCATTGCTCAGGGGCTGTTCTGGTTGTTGACGGTGATCCACGGCGTTGTCGGCAACTGGGGCTGGTCCATCGTGTTGTTGACCGTGCTGGTCAAGGCAGCCTTCTTCCAGCTCTCGGCCACCAGCTACAAGTCCATGGCACACATGCGCCGTGTCACGCCGGAAATCACGCGCTTGCGCGAGCAGCATGCGAATGACCGCGCCAAGATGTCGCAGGCCATGATGGACCTGTACAAGAAAGAGAAGATCAACCCGCTGGGCGGCTGCCTGCCAATCCTCGTGCAGATGCCGGTCTTCATCGCGCTCTACTGGACGCTCATGGAGTCCGTGGAACTGCGCCATGCGCCCTGGATCCTGTGGATACGCGATCTCTCGGTGATGGATCAGTATTTCGTGCTGCCCCTTATCATGGGCGCCTCGATGTTCGTGCAGTTTGCGCTCAACCCGCCGCCGCCCGATCCCATGCAGGCCAAAGTGATGAAGATGATGCCCATCGTCTTCACCTTCATGTTCCTCTGGTTCCCCGCCGGCCTCGTGCTCTACTGGGTGGTGAACAACATCCTCTCCATTGCCCAGCAGTGGGTGATCACGAAGCAGATCGAAAAAGGCGAAGGTAAAAAAGCCTGAGCAAAAGGCCCCTTGAGGGGCCTTTTTCTTGTGGCCACGCGATAGGCTCCAGCGCATGACGACGAACGACACCATTGCAGCTATTGCTACCCCTCCCGGTCGGGGCGGTGTGGGTATCGTGCGGCTTTCCGGGCCCGGGGCATTTGCCATTGCGGCCCGCTTGCGCGGAAGCACTGAAACATTGCCGGTTCGTCATGCTCTTTTCGGCGCTTTCCGTACGGAAGACGGTGAGGCCATCGACCACGGCCTCCTTCTGGCCTTCAAGGCCCCGTATTCCTTCACCGGCGAAGACGTGGTCGAGCTGCAAGGCCATGGCGGCCCTGTGGTGATGGACCTGTTGTTGAAGCAAGTCCTCGCTTACGGCGCACGCATGGCACGTCCGGGCGAATTTTCCGAAAGAGCCTTCCTCAACGACAAACTGGACCTGGCCCAGGCCGAAGCCATCGCTGACCTCATCGACGCCGGCTCCGAGGAGGCCGCCCGCTCCGCGCTGCGTTCGCTCTCTGGTGTGTTCTCGGAAAAAATCACAGTGCTGGTGGAAGGATTGATCCACCTGCGCATGTACGTGGAAGCCGCCATCGACTTCCCCGACGAGGAGGTTGACTTCCTGAGCGACGGCCATGTGGCCGGTGAACTCGAAAACCTGCGCGAGATGCTCGCCGCCGTCCAGCGAGAGGCCCGTCAGGGCGCCCTGCTGCGCGAAGGGATGCAGGTTGTGATCGCCGGCAAGCCCAACGCTGGCAAGTCCAGCCTGCTCAACGCACTGGCCGGCTTCGACGCCGCCATCGTCACCGACATTGCCGGCACCACCCGCGACGTGCTGCGTGAACGTATCCAGATCGACGGCATGCCTCTGCACATCATCGACACCGCCGGCCTGCGCGAGACCGCCGACGTCGTTGAACAGGAAGGCGTGCGCCGCGCCCTGCGCGAGGTCGAGCGCGCCGACCGGATCCTCTTCGTCTTCGATGCCGCGACCGAAGCTGACCCAGCCGAGGCCGCCACCCGTTTCTTCTCGCCCCTGCCCGCGCCTGAAAAGCTGCTTTTCATCGCCAACAAGGCCGACCTCCTGCCCGCGCACAATGCCTGCCAAACTGACCGCGAAATCAACGGCCAGCACTACACCGAAATCCGCCTCTCCGCCCGCCACGGCACGGGCCTCCCCCTCTTGCGCGAAACCCTGAAAACAGCCATGGGCTTCCAGAGCGAAAGCACCGGCCTCTTCACCGCCCGCCGCCGCCATCTCGACGCCCTGTCCCGTGCCGCCGCCGCCCTCGACCAGGCCCGCGAACAGCTCCTGCAACGCGCCGCCGGCGAACTGGTCGCGGAGGACCTGCGCGCCGCCCAGAACGCCCTTTCGGAAATCACCGGTGAATTCACCCCGGATGATCTGCTTGGGCGCATCTTCTCCAGCTTCTGCATTGGCAAATAAGGCCTACTTCCAAACCTCGAAAAGAAAAGCGCCCCGTCGTACGATTCGGCCTTTGACCGCCAGAGGCGGGCTGACAAGAACAAAGCCGCAAGGGGGACGATATGGCGCGGATGTGGATGGTGCGAGGCGAGGGCGGCAGTCTCTATGACGCCTTCCGGGAGCAAGGCGTTGCCGCCATCGGCTGGAATCAGTTGGCTGCCCACGCCAAACCGGGCGTGACCCGCAAGCAACTGGCCGAGTTGTACCAAGCGGCCGAACCGCAGACCCGCCCCGGCACCGTCATATCCGGTGCCTCGCAGGTCTGGCGCTTCGTCAACGATATCCAGCCGGGCGACTGGCTTGTCACCTATTCCCCTGCCAATCGCACCTATCTGGTTGGCAAGGTGGTCGGTCCCTCGGAGCACCGGCCAGACGGGGCGGAGCAGGGCATGGCCCTGGTGCGCAAGGTCGAATGGCAGAAGCGGGAGCTTTCCCGCGACAGCCTGAGTACCGCCACCAAGAACAGCCTAGGCGCCATCTCCACCCTGTTTGAAGTCTCCGAGTCCGCCGCGCAGGAAATCCTCGCCGCCCTCAAGGGCAAGCCCGCGCCCACGCCGGAAGAAACCGAAGAAACGGTCTCTGATCCGCTGGCTGACATCGAATCCCAGGCGCTGGAGCGCATCAAGGACCGTGTCAACGAACTCGACTGGGACGACATGCAGCAACTCGTCGCCGGCATCCTGCGTGCCATGGGCTACAAGACCCAGGTTTCCCCGCCTGGCTCCGACCGGGGCAAGGACATCGTCGCCTCCCCCGACGGCTTTGGCTTTGAGCACCCGCGCATCGTGGTCGAGGTCAAGCACCGCAAGGGCCAGATGGGCAGCCAGGACATCCGCAGCTTTTTGGGTGGCCGCCACAAGGACGACCGCGGCCTCTACGTCAGCACCGGCGGCTTCACCAAGGACGCCCAGTACGAAGCCGACCGCGCCTCCATCCCCCTGCAAATGTGGACGCTGGACCATGTAGTGCGCGCGCTGATCGAGCATTACGACGCCACCGATGCTGAAACCAAACGCATCGTGCCGCTGAAGCGGCTGTACTGGCCAGCTTGAGCTTTTAGCTTTTCACTCATTTCCGGAATAACGCCGTATGCAGCGCATCGAACAGCAGTTCTTCAACGACCTGGAAAAGAAGCTCTGGACCGCTGCCGACAGGCTGCGCTCCAACCTCGATGCCGCCGTCTACAAGCACGTCGTGCTCGGGCTGATCTTTCTCAAGTACGTCTCCGATGCTTTCGAGGAACGGCAACGCGAACTGCGCCAACAGTTCACCAACCCGGATCATGACTACTACATGGACCCGGACGAATACGGCGGCGCAAGCACCCAGGAGTACGAAGAGAATATCGCCGCCGAGCTTGAAGTCCGCGACTACTACACCGAGAAAAACGTGTTCTGGGTGCCGGTAGAAGCCCGTTGGCAGACCCTGCGCGACTGCGCGCAACTGCCGCCCAAGGCGGCGCTGCCATGGAACAAGCCGGGCAAGGACGAGCCAGAGGAAATGCGCTCGGTCGGCTGGCTGATCGACAACGCCATGGAAGCCGTCGAGCGCGAGAACGCCCGCCTGAAGAACGTGCTCAACAAGGACTTCGCCCGTGTGCAGCTCGACTCCAGCAAGCTGGCCGGGCTGATCAGCCATTTCTCGGATACCGACTTCAGCGCCAAGGAATACAAGGGCCAGCCGCTGGATCTGAAATCCAAGGACATCCTCGGCCACGTCTACGAATACTTCCTCGGCCAGTTCGCCCTGGCCGAAGGCAAGAAGGGCGGCCAGTACTACACGCCCAAGTCCATCGTCACCCTGATCGTAGAAATGCTCCAGCCATTCAAGGGCCGCGTCTATGACCCGGCCATGGGCTCCGGCGGCTTCTTCGTGCAAAGCGAGGAGTTCATCGAACAGCATGGCGGCAAGGCCGCCAACGGTAAGAGCGGGCAGATCAGCGTCTACGGGCAGGAGAGCAACCCCACCACCTGGCGGCTGGCCGCGATGAATATGGCCATTCGCGGCATCGACTTCAACTTCGGCAGCGGCCCGGCCGACACCTTGCTGAACGACTTGCACCCGGACCTGCGCGCCGACTTCGTCATGGCCAACCCGCCCTTCAACATGAAGGAGTGGTGGAACGAAAAGCTCGCCGCCGACCCGCGCTGGATCGCCGGCACACCGCCGCAGGGCAACGCCAACTTCGCCTGGTTGCAGCACATGCTCTGGCACCTGGCACCCACCGGTAGCATGGCGCTGCTGCTGGCCAACGGCTCCATGAGTTCCAACACCAACAACGAGGGCGAAATCCGCAAGCGGCTGGTCGAGGACGACTACGTGGAATGCATGGTCGCGCTGCCCGGCCAGTTGTTCACCAACACCCAGATCCCGGCCTGCATCTGGTTTCTAACTACAGACAAGCAGAACGGCTTTGCGCTGGACAAGAAAAAGCGCGACCGGCGCGGCGAATTCCTGTTCATCGACGCCCGCCAGATGGGCTACATGAAAGACCGCGTACTGCGCGATTTCGAACCGGATGACATCCAGAAGATCGCCGACACCTTCCATGCCTGGCAGCAGGGCGAGGGGTATGAGGATGTACCGGGCTTTTGTTATTCGGCCGAATTGAAGGACGTACGCAAACATGATCATGTGCTGACGCCGGGCCGCTATGTAGGCGCGGCGGAGCAGGAAGACGACGGCGAACCCTTTGCCGAGAAGATGCAGCGGCTGACGACGCGATTGGCAGAGCAGTTTGCGGAGAGTGCGAAGCTGGAGAAAGAGATCAAGAAGAATCTGGCGGGGTTGGGATATGGTCTCTAAATGGGTGGAAGTGCCACTAGAGCAGCTCAAAGCTCAGACCAAGAGTGCCTTCGCCATGGGGCCTTTTGGCTCAAAGATTAAGGCAGAAAACTTCACGACCGTTGGAGTTCCTGTAATCAAGGGCGGCAATCTCAATGCGACATACCTAGATGAGTCGGACTTCGATTTTTTGACCCAAGAGAAAGCTGATGAACTGGAATCCGCGAAGGCTCGTAGACTGGATATTGTGATCACACATCGAGGTACTCTCGGTCAAGTCGGTTTAATACCAGAAAACTCAAAATATGAAGAGTATGTCGTCTCTCAGAGTCAGCTCAAAATGTCCTTTGATATCAAACGAGTTGATCCATATTTCGTCTACTACTTCCTGAAATCACCGCTAGGACAATCGCGGCTTCTATCCAATGTCTCTCAGGTGGGTGTTCCTGCCATAGCACAGGCCCTAACGTCTGTTCGAGCTATTGAAATTCCGATCCCAGAAAACCGGTCGGAACAAGTGCGTATTTCGAGCGTTTTACGCAGTCTTGACGACAAAATCGACCTCAATCGCCACATCACCCAAACCCTCGAAGCCATGGCGCAAGCCATCTTCAAATCCTGGTTTGTCGATTTCGACCCGGTCAAAGCCAAGATCGCCGCCATCGAACAAGGCGAAGACCCGCTGCGTGCCGCCATGCGCGCCATCAGCGGCAAGACCGACGCCGAACTCGACCAGATGCCCCGCGAGCACTACGACCAACTCGCCGCTACCGCCGCGCTGTTTCCCGATGCAATGGAAGAATCGGAGTTGGGGGAGATTCCGAAGGGGTGGAGTATTTCAAAGATTGAAACACTGTTGTCGCGACTTTCTGCAAAAACGCGATACACAAAAGGACAGGTTTCAGAGTACGGTCAAATACCTGTTTTTGAGCAGGGCGCATCAATACTCTTGGGCTATCGCAATAGGGATGCCTACTATCAGGCCAGTTCAGAAAATCCGATATTTATTTTTGGTGACCATACGTGCGTCACCCGGCTTTCCTGCCAGCCATTTGATATTTCCCAGAATGTGATTCCTCTGAAAGGAAAAAATCGGGCTACTGCTTGGGTTTACTACGCGGTCAAAGAAAAGCAGAAATTCCAAGAATACCGGCGCCACTGGATGGAGCTGATTTCAAAGGATGTGGTAGTAGCTACTGCCGATATTTGCCTAGATTTTTCGAAAAAAGTTACGAATATCCATCTTCAAATAGAGGCGAATGAGCGACAAAAGCAAAGTTTGCGAGAACTCCGCGACAGCCTCCTCCCCAAACTCCTCTCCGGCGAGCTGCAAGTTCCTGATATTGAGCATATTGCGGAGGAGGTGTGACCATGACAAACGTGCGCCGGAAAGTGGACCTTTACATCCTGTCTCTCGGGCTGCTCTTCGTCTTCTTTATCATTATTGCTGCGGAGCCTCCAGCTTCTTCCTTTTCTTTCAAGGATACCGGGAACTGGAAAGCCCTTGTGGTGAACAATCCTTTGCCCGTGGTTTCGATATTGGGGTTGCTTTACTGCCTGTTTGCATACTTTCGTTTTGACTTCGATTTGAAAGGCGCTAACGAGATACCTTTTGAAGTCAAGAAGCTGGAAAACATCAACTACGAGCACCTGACATTTCTAGCCACCTATGTGGTGCCACTCATCAGCTTCGATTTCGGCAGTGGCCGACAAATGATTGTACTGGCGTTGCTACTGGTAGTGATGGGGATCATCTACATCAAGACAGATCTGTTTTACGCCAATCCATCTCTGGCACTTCTTGGGTTCCACATCTACCGTGCAAACGGTCATTTCAAGAATGGCGATCGAGAAGGCATCACGTTGATTTGTCGTGAGCGATTGGTGGAGAACCAAAAGCTTTCCTACATAAAGCTGGATGAGAGAATTTATTACGTCAGGGGGACAAAGTGACTGTCGATGAATTGAAAGCAGCCTTACAGGCCTACTATAACGATCAGGCCAATATCGGCGTTTGCGTGTACGCGCTGATGAAGGATGCAGAGAATCCTGGTCCCTTCAAGCTGGATATTGAAGCTAATGCAGAAGCTGGACTCAAGGCTTTGTTCCTGCAAAGTCTGCGGGACGAAATTTCCAGCAAAGAGGAACTGTCGGTGCTTGCCTTGTCTAGTGCGGATGAGCGTGTCAATGCCATCTATGTTTACGATCTCGATATACCCGAGGAGCTGACATCACTTGGGGCTGTCATTGCTCAAGATGATCTGCCCATGCTGGATTTGAATGAAAAAAGTCTGTCTTCGATCAAAGCGCTACTCATCGAAATGGGTAACGACATCGGCCAGTTGGTTTTGTACAAGACTATGGCTCCCGTCAATATCTTTGGTCGATCGAGTTTTTTTCTTCGTAAACATGAAAGTCGACTTGAACGGCTGAATGACGAATTTCTGCGCGTCAGTGCCGGGTTTCAGATGTTGCGGATTAATGATGCTTTGCTGGTGCTGAATCTTGAAGCACTGGAGTATAACTTCGGGTTTCACGATGTGATCAAAAAGGAGGCCGCATTGGGCATTGATGCCATTGTCTCGGCAGCGTTGGTAACCAATCCGGATGTCTTGCGAGAGCTTGTCGATGATGTGAAATATGCTCGTCGCCTCACCAAGATTGCCAAGGCTTCCCCTGTACTTAAAGCTGGTATTTCAGGAGAAAGCATTGTCCAGTTTTGCAAGATATTTCCCCATCTAGTTGGTCGTGTTCGATTTAATGAAGAAGGCAATAAAGTGATGCTCGATACCAAAGTTTCCAAGGACTTGTTCATCAAGGTATTAATGGATGACTTCCTAACTTCTGAACTCACAAAATTTCATTACGCCAGTGTTGCAAAAGACGCTGTAGAGCCAAGCGTGGAGAAAGCTGACTAATGTTCTGTCGGAAACTGCTGCCAAGAAAGCGCTGCTATCCGCACATAAGGAACGGATGATGCGGCTGGTCGAGTGCTTCATGCAGCTAAAAGGCGATACGGGAGAACGGACGACATGAGCATTACCGAACAGCAACTCGAAGACGCCGCTATTGGCTGGTTTGGTGAACTAGGCTGGCGCTACGTCAACGGTCCAGACATTGCGCCAGATGGCGACAACCCCGCCCGCACCGACTACCGCCATGTGGTGCTGCGCGAACGCCTGTTGGTTGCGCTCACCCGCATCAACCCGCACATCCCCGCTGCGGCGCTGGAGCAGGCGGCACACGAGCTTCTTACGGTCAGCGAGCCGCTGCTGATCGCACGCAACCGTCGTGTGCATCGCTTACTGCTGGCCGGCATTCCGGTTGAGTTTTCAGTGGGCGACGAGAAACGCAGCGACCTGGTCAACCTGATCGACTTCGCCAACCCACGCAACAATGACTTCCTGTTGGTTAGCCAATTCACCGTGGCCGGCACCAAGCAGCCGCGCCGTCCCGATCTGGTGGCCTTCGTCAACGGCCTGCCGCTGGCGGTGATCGAGCTGAAGAACCCGGCCAACGAGCAGACCGACATCTGGGATGCTTTTAACCAGATACAGACCTACAAGGAAGAGATCGGCGACCTGTTCAACACCAATGTGGCGGTGGTGGTCAGCGACGGTTTCACGGCGCGGCTGGGGTCGGTCACGGCCAACCAGGAGCGCATGCAGCCCTGGCGGGCGATTGCCAATGAAGACGATCGGCCGCTGCTGGAGTTCGAACTGGAAACGCTGGTGCGCGGTTTCTTCGAGCCGGCACTGTTTCTCGACTACGTGCGCCACTTCGTGCTGTTCGAGCAGGATGCCGATCAGATCATCAAGAAGATCGCCGGCTACCACCAGTTCCACGCGGTGCGCGAGGCGGTGAAGGCCACGGTGATCGCCGCCAGCAATCCGAACAAGGGCATGCTGGAAGTGCAGGAGCCGCGTGCCACCTACGGTAAGGAAGTGCAGCCCGGCAGCCGCAAGGCCGGTGTGGTGTGGCATACGCAAGGCTCGGGCAAGAGCATCACCATGGCCTGCTATGCGGGCAAGCTGTTGCAGCAGCCGGAGATGAAGAACCCCACGCTGGTGGTGGTAACCGACCGCAACGACCTGGACGGGCAGTTGTATGGCACCTTCTGCGCGGCCGAAGACCTGCTGCGGCAGACGCCGGTACAAGCCGGCAGCCGCGAGGAACTGCGCGAGATGCTGGCCTCGCGCGAGGCGGGCGGCATCCTCTTCACCACGGTGCAGAAGTTCGCCCTGTTGGACGATGAGGAACAGCACCCGCGGCTGTCGGATCGCAGCAATATCGTGGTGATTTCCGACGAGGCGCACCGCAGCCAGTACGGCATGAAAGGGCGGCTCGACACCAAGACCGGCAAGTACGTGTTCGGCTATGCCAAGCACATGCGCGATGCGCTGGCCAACGCCACCTTCATCGGCTTCACCGGCACGCCCATCGCCCTGGAAGACAAGGACACGCGGGCGGTGTTCGGCGATTACGTCAGCATCTACGACATCCAGGATGCGGTGGACGATGGCGCCACGGTGCCGATCTACTACGAAAGCCGCCTGGCCAAGCTGGACGTGAACCAGGCCGAGATCGATGCGCTGAATGCCCAGGTGGATGAGGTCATCGAGGACGAGGAAGACATCACCACCCGCGAAAAGACCAAGAGCGACTGGGCGGCATTGACCAAGTTGGTGGGCGCCCAGCCGCGTCTGGAACAGGTGGCTGCCGACTTGGTGCAGCACTTCGAGACGCGCACCGCCACGCTGGACGGCAAGGCGATGATCGTGTGCATGAGCCGCGATATCTGCGCCGAGCTGTACAACGCCATCGTCGCCCTGCGCCCGGATTGGCACGACGCCGACCCGGAAAAGGGCGCGATCAAGGTGGTGATGACTGGCTCGGCAGCGGACAAAGCCTTGTTGCAGCCGCACTTGTACAGCCAGCAGGTGAAGAAGCGCCTGGAAAAGCGCTTCAAGGATCCGACGGATCCGCTGAAGCTGGTGATTGTGCGCGACATGTGGCTGACCGGCTTCGACGCGCCCTGCTGCCACACCATGTACGTGGACAAGCCCATGAAGGGCCACAACCTGATGCAGGCCATCGCCCGAGTCAACCGGGTATTCCGCAACAAGCCCGGTGGCTTGGTGGTGGATTACATCGGCATTGCCAACGAACTGAAAGCAGCACTCAAAACCTACACCGAGTCCAAGGGTAAGGGTGATCCGGCGCACAACGCAGCCGAAGCACTAGCCGTGCTGCTGGAGAAGCTCGACATCGTGCGCGGGCTGATGCACGGCTTCGATTACAGCGAGTTCGAGACCGACGCGATGAAGCTGCTGGTGCCGGTGGCCAACCACATCCTGGGGCTGAAGGACGGCAAACAGCGTTTCCTCGATGCCATGCTGGCGGTGAGCAAAGCGTTTTCCCTGTGCAGCACGCTGGATGATGCCGCCGCGCTGCGCACCGAAATTGCCTTCTTCGCTGCCGTCAAAGCCGCCATCGTCAAGTTCACCACGGTGGACCGCAAGCGTTCCGACGCAGACAAGAACAGCGCGCTCAAGCAAATCCTGGACAACGCCATCGTGGCGGACGGGGTGGCGGACATCTTCGCCCTGGCGGGCCTGGACAAGCCCAACATCGGCCTGCTCTCGGAAGAATTCCTGGAAGACGTGCGCAACATGCCTGGCCGCAATCTCGCGGTGGAATTGCTGGAAAAGCTGCTGCGCGACGAGATCAAGGCCCGCGCACGCAACAACGTGGTGCAGGAGAAGAAGTACGGCGACCGCCTGCTGGAAACCTTGCGCAAGTACCACAACCGGGCGGTGGAGACTGCGCAGGTCATCGAGGAATTGATCCAGATGGCCAAGGACTTTCAGGCGGCCTTGGAACGTGAGGCCGCGCTGGGGCTGAACCCGGACGAGATCGCCTTCTACGATGCACTGGCCAACAACGAAAGCGCGGTGCGCGAGTTGGGTGATGACACCTTGAAGAAGATCGCTGTCGAGATCACCGAGAAACTGCGTAACAGCACCACGGTGGATTGGCAGGTGCGCGAGAGCGTGCGCGCCAAACTGCGGATTCTGGTGCGGCGCATCTTGCAGAAGTGGAAGTACCCGCCAGACCGGCAGCCTGAAGCCGTGGAGTTGGTGTTGCAGCAGGCGGAATCACTTTCAAATGCGTGGTCGATATGATTTTCTGATATAAACCCTATTTAAATCAATTAGATGGAAAGCCCCACACGGGAGTAAGGCAAGGTCTGATTGTTCAAAAAACAAACAGCCCGCTTCTCTTTACCCGACCAGCCCGTATACTACGTTCCCCTTTTTTCCGGCCCCCCGACCCCAGCCGCCATGCGCTATCCCAAGACCTATGACGTGATCGTGATCGGCGGCGGCCATGCCGGCACCGAGGCCGCGCTCGCGGCCGCGCGCATGGGCTGCCAGACGCTCTTGCTCACGCACAACGTGGAGACGCTGGGCCAGATGAGCTGCAACCCGGCGATCGGCGGCATCGGCAAGTCGCATCTGGTGCGCGAGATCGATGCACTGGGCGGGGCCATGGCCCTGGCGACGGACCGGGCGGGCATTCAGTTCCGCATCCTCAACGCCAGCAAGGGCCCGGCCGTGCGCGCCACCCGTGCCCAGGCCGACCGTGTGCTCTACAAGGCGGCCATCCGCCAGATGCTGGAACACCAGCCCAATCTCGACATCTTCCAGCAGGCGGCGGACGACTTGGTTGTGGAAGGGAAGACCGTGAAGGGCGTGGTCACGCAGACCGGCATCCGCTTTGGGGCGAAAACGGTGGTGCTGACTACCGGCACCTTCCTCGGCGGCACCATCCACATCGGCCTGGAAAACCATCGTGGTGGTCGCGCAGGCGATCCTCCCTCGATTGCCTTGGCCAACCGCCTGCGCGAGCTGCCGCTACGCGTCGGTCGGCTCAAAACGGGCACGCCGCCGCGCATCGACGCTCGCTCTGTGGATTTCTCGGTCATGCAGGAGCAGCCCGGCGACATGCCACTGCCGGTGATGTCCTTCATGGGCAGCCGCGACCTGCATCCCGAGCAGGTGAGCTGCTGGATCACCAGCACCAATGAAAAAACGCACGACATCATCCGCGGCGGCCTCGACCGTTCGCCCATGTATGCCGGCGTGATCGAGGGCGTGGGGCCGCGCTACTGCCCGTCCATCGAGGACAAGATCCACCGCTTCGCCGACAAGAACTCGCACCAGATATTCCTGGAGCCGGAAGGGCTGCATACCACCGAGCTGTATCCCAACGGCATTTCCACCTCGCTGCCCTTTGACGTGCAGATCGCACTGGTGCGCTCGATTCGCGGCATGGAAAACGCACACATCACGCGCCCTGGCTATGCCATCGAATACGATTTTTTCGACCCGCGTGATTTGAAGCACACGTTGGAAACCAAAGTCATCGCCAATCTTTTCTTCGCCGGCCAGATCAATGGCACCACGGGTTATGAAGAAGCCGGTGCACAGGGATTGCTGGCTGGCCTGAACGCGGCGCTGCGCGCGCAGGAAAAAGAAGGCTGGTATCCCACGCGCGATGTCGCCTATCTCGGCGTGCTGGTGGACGACCTCATCACGCTGGGCACGAAAGAGCCCTACCGCATGTTCACCTCGCGTGCCGAATACCGGCTCATGCTGCGTGAGGACAACGCCGACCAGCGCCTCACCGAAAAAGGCCGCGAGCTGGGTCTCGTGGACGACGCCCGCTGGGCTGCTTATTGCGAAAAACAGGAAGCCATCGCGCGCGAGACCGAGCGCCTGCGCAGCACCTGGATACATCCGGGCACGGAGCAGGCGGCGCGCTTCACGGCCAGCACCGGTCAGGACGTGGGGCGTGAATATTCATTGATGGACCTCCTGCGTCGTCCGCAGGTGAGCTATGCACAGATACAGGCCCTGGGCGGGAGCGACGTGAGCCCTGCCGTGGGTGAGCAGATCGAGATCCAGGCCCGTTACGCTGGCTACATCGACCGGCAGGCGGAAGAAATCGAACGCCTGCGTCGCCACGAGGAAACTCGGCTGCCTGACGGTTTTGATTACGACAACGTGAAAGGCCTCTCCAACGAAGTGCGTGCCAAGCTCAAGCAGGCCCGGCCGGAAACCCTGGCGCAGGCCGGTCGCGTACCCGGTGTGACGCCAGCGGCGGTATCGCTGCTCATGATCTGGCTGAAAAAGCATGGAGCAGGTCAGCGGCTGTCATCCGGTGTTGCGGAACAGATTGCCTGATGAAAGCCGTATTGACGGATAAGCAGGCAGAAAAACTGCATGAAGGAATCGGCTTGCTGGGTTTGCAACTGGAGCCCGGTACTGAAGAAAGACTGCTTGCTTATCTGGCCATGCTGGTGAAATGGAATGCTGCCTACAACCTCACGGCAATCCGTGATCCGGAGCAGATGGTGGTAAGGCACTTGCTCGACAGCCTCAGCATTCTGCCGCATGTAAAGGGAACGTCGCTGATTGATGTGGGAACCGGCGGAGGTTTGCCGGGTTTCGTGCTTGCGCTGGCCCGACCCGGTCTCAAGGTGACGCTGCTGGACAGCAATGGCAAGAAGGTGCGGTTCTTGCGCCAAGCGATTGCTGATCTGGGCGTCAGTAATGCGCTAGCCGTGCAAAGTCGCGTCGAGGATTTTGCAGAACGTTTTGATGTGGTCACCAGCCGCGCTTTTGCCACACTGGCTGATATGGTGGCAGGCAGCGGACAGCTGCTGAGTGACGATGGCGAGTTTCTTGCCATGAAGGGGCAGCACCCGAATGAAGAAATCGCTGCACTGCCGCCTACGGTGGCAGTAACGGAAATCCTGCCTTTGCAGGTGCCTTTCCTGGATGAGGAAAGGCATCTTGTCAGGCTCAAAAAGAAATGATGTGCCGGTCATGATGACGACCGGCACGATTGCGGAGAAAACATGGACAAGATACTGGCGGTAGCCAACCAGAAGGGCGGCGTGGGCAAGACCACCACCAGCGTCAATCTTGCGGCATCGCTGGCGGCAACCAAGCGCCGCGTCCTGCTCATTGATCTGGATCCGCAAGGCAATGCCACCATGGGCTCCGGTGCCGACAAGCACGAGATGAACAATGGTGTGTATGAAGTATTGACGCGGCAGTGCACGGTCGATGAAGCCATCGTCACGGGCCTGGAGGCGGGCTACCACCTGATCGGTGCCAATGGCGACTTGGTGGCGGCCGAAGTCGAGCTGATGAACGCCATCGGTCGCGAATTACGCTTGAAGCAGGCACTGGCTCCGGTCGCGGATCGCTACGACTACATCATCATCGACTGTGCGCCGTCGCTGAACATGCTGACGGTGAACGGGCTGGTGGCTGCTGATGGTGTCATCATTCCCATGCAGTGCGAATACTTCGCGCTGGAAGGACTTGCTGCCCTCATGGATACCATCGAACAGGTGAAGCAGACGGTGAACCCGGGCCTGCACGTTACCGGCATCCTGCGTACCATGTTTGATCCACGCAACACACTGGCCATGGATGTCTCGGCTGAATTGCTTGCACACTTCCCGGACCGGCTCTTCGACACCATCATTCCGCGCAATGTGCGTTTGGCCGAAGCGCCGGCACATGGCATGCCGGTGCTCATGTATGACAAGGCATCACGCGGTGCCATGTCTTACCTGACGCTGGCAGCGGAGCTTTTGCGCCGTCAGGACAGCTCGCGCGAGACCGTTGCCGAGGTCCTCTGATGGCCATGACGCAGGGAGGCGTCATCACAGGTTTTCCTCCCCATTGCTTTTGCCTTTCATTTTTTGAAAGGCATTTTCATTAATTCACCGGATTTGACAGTGCACTGCACTGTGTGAGGCATGCATCATGACGACGACAACGAAGAAACGTGGACTGGGCGGTGGCCGAGGCCTTGATGCACTGCTTTCCGGTGTAAAGCAGGTAAAGGAAACGGTGGCTGCCGTGGAAGAGGGCAAGCTGCCCACGGATGGCCAGCTGCGCAATCTTCCTGTCGAGTTCCTGCAGCGCGGCCGTTATCAGCCGCGCCGAGACATGGACCCGGCCGCATTGCAGGAGCTGGCCGATTCCATCAAGACCCAAGGCGTGATGCAGCCCATAGTCGTGCGCCCGATTGGTGAAAACAAATACGAAATCATCGCCGGTGAGCGGCGCTGGCGTGCGACGCAACTCGCTGGCATCGATAGCATTCCTGCCATCATCCGCGAGATTGCGGATGAAACCGCGATCGCCATGGCGCTGATCGAAAACATCCAGCGCGAAAACCTCAACCCCATGGAAGAAGCGATTGCATTGCAGCGCTTCTCCGACGAATTCAAGTTTACCCACCAGCAAATTGCCGATGCAGTAGGAAAATCCCGCGCCACTGTCACCAACCTGCTGCGACTCATGGCTCTGAATGCCGAAGCCAAGGCACTGCTGGAGCACGGTGACCTGGAAATGGGCCATGCCAAGGCTCTGCTGGGATTACCCGATGCCATGCAGGGCAAGGCTGCCCGTGCCGTGGTCGGCAAGGGGCTTTCCGTCCGCCAGACCGAAGCCATGGTGCGCGCACTACTGGCGCAAAAAGATCAGTCATCGGAAAACGACAAGACCCTTGATCCGAATGTGCGCAAGCTCCAGGATGAAATTGCCGAGAAAGTGGGCGCCCCGGTACAAATCGAATACAACGCCAAGGGCAAGGGCCGGCTGGTCATCAGTTACAACTCGCTGGATGAGCTCGATGGCATCCTGGCACATATCCGGTAATCATTCTTGCAGGGAGCGTGGCCCCTTATGAGCGGCCTGCGTGTCATTGTTGGTTTTCTCCTCCTGCTGGCAGGGTCTGTGCAGGCCCAAGGCTGGGAGCTTGTGCGACAGGACACTGCCCGCGACATTCGTGTTTATCTCCGGGAAATTCCCGGCTCTTCCTATCAGGGTTTTTATGCTGTGACACGTATGCAGACACGGCTTTCTTCGGTGGTTGCCGTGTTGTCTGATGTCCATGCCATGCCGGAATGGATTGCCCGCATGCGCCAGGCCAGAATCCTCAAGAGCCAGGCAGAAACAGACCTCTGGGTGCACAGCGTTTACAAGCTGCCGTATCCCTTCATTGATCGTGAAGCAGTGCTGCATTCCTCCTTGCGTCAGGAAAAAAGCGGTGTGGTGGAGGTGGTGACGCGCGCCGAAAAGGGATTCATTCCGGCCAACAGCAAGCGTGTACGCCTGACGGACATGCAGAGTACCTGGCGACTGACGCCGGAAGCCAATGGCGTCATCAAGATAGAGATGTGGGGTCAGGGAAATCCCGGCGGTTACATGCCCCCCGTACTGTTCAATTACAACCTTCCCGACGAGCCTGCCCAGACACTGAAATTCTTGCGTCAGATGCTGACCCGCGACAAATACCGGCAGAAAAATCTGGCGTATATCCGCGAATCCTGACGAATACCCAACGGATTCTTGTTGATAAAAGCGGATTCATTGCTGCAGATTAATCTGAGCCAGTAACTTGCGGTTAATGGAGTTACATGGGTGCACAGCATAGTGTGAGCCGGAAGGTAATCCGTCACTGATGCTGTATTTATTGGTCGTGGAGATTGCAATGAAGAAAACCAGACGATTGATACTGTTCTGTGCCGGCACAGCCCTGCTTGCGGGGTGCGGCGGAGAGGGTCAGGATTATTCGGTCTCGACACAGATCAACGTGGCTTTGCCAGTAAATGGAGCAACGGTAACAGCAAGCTATGATCCCTTGGTAACGGCTGCTTTCGTGAATGATGGCGACAGTACGACAGTGGCCAATTTCTGGGCAGGGAATATCCCGGGAGATACGGTTACCATCGATTTCGGCCAACTGCGCTCAGTAAAATCAGTAACGGTCTACACGAATGACACCACATTCAACGCTGTTTCACCGGAGAAATACATTGAGGTTTCAGCCAACAACACCAACTGGCAGAAAACAGTCCAGCCTGCAGGTGGAGATATCGCGTGCTCAAGTCTCTTGGCAAATGCCGTAAGGATGCATTGTGCTTTCTCTGCTGCCCAGTCGATTCGCTATTTCCGGGTACGCATAGACAGTGCGACACCGGCAGATCAGCGGATCATTGAGATGGAAGCACTCGGCCGCTAGGCAAAGCCCAACAAAAAGAAGGCCTGGCATATGCCGGGCCTTCTTGTTTCTTTGTTGGAGCCGTTACTTCAGCTGATAGCGCACACCTACATTGAAGCCATCCAGTTCGGTATCGGAGCTGTAGCCAAGCGATGCGGAGAGGCGGGGATCAAAGTGATAGCGTCCGGCCACACTCAGACCGATGCCATCGTCTATCAGCCAGTCGTTGGAGCTGAATGCAAGAGAGCCCTCCAGCTCCACCTTGTCGACAGGAGTGAAGCGAATACCGGCGCGGGCAATGGCGCCCAGATCGTCGTCGTTGGGGCCGACATGGTTCATGTTGGCGTACAGCAACTGGGCATTACCGAACAGGTCAGCCTGGGGGCTGAGGGGGACGTGGTAGCCAATACCACCGGAGAGATACATGCCGTTGACATCGCCCGGGGCATCAATGGCGTGAACACCACCCAAGGCGTACAGGTTCTTGTCTAGAGACATGCTGCCATTCACGAAGAGTGCATCAGCGTCGTCGATCTCACCGTATCCGCCTTCTATGTAGTCATAGGAAAACGGGGCAGCAGTGGCAATCCCTGTGGCTCCAAGGGCCAGGGCGCTGGCCAGTATGTAATGCTTCATCATGATGTCCTTCCTTGCCAAAGCGGCATTGCTTTAAATGACGTGACCACCTTAGCGGCGGTGTCTGTCGACAAAAACGATGAATGCGTTCCCCTTGTGTTGAGGGTTTGTTGCCTATGCCTTTGACATATCAGACTTTTTCATCAGCCTTCAAATAGCTGCGCAAGTCTTGGCAATCCGGCTGGCCGACGGTGTGCGGAAACGGCAATTTGAAGATGTCAGGAATGACATTTTCGGTGCTCAAGGCGACTTGCGAAAGAGCGGTTTTTTTATCTGACCACAAGATAGAGGGGGAGAACATAAAATTGCCTACCATTGCTTGTGTTCAATCGTTTGTTTCATCGCGTAAAAACCACGCGAGTGCGGCTATCCGGCGTTGCTTCCCCTAACCCGTCTCTCTATAATCCGCCGCGCTCTAAAGGACTGGTCAAATTCTCGCCAGTCTGTCGCTGTGCCCAAGTCTTGGATGTGTTTGTGAGTCAGCCCCGTCCCTTGGTGGACCGATCACAGGCCCTGCTTCTGCTGAAATGGCAGATGGCACTTGCCTTGTTGCTGACCACGCTGGCCCTGTTCATTGGTACAGGGGCCGCCATAGCCATAGGCCTGGGTGCCGGGATCGCCATCGCAGGCAGCCTTTATTTTGCCTTGCAAGCTTTCCGTCATGCGGGCGCCACACAGGCGCCGCAGATTGTGCGCAGTTTTTACAAGGGTGCGGCCGGGAAACTCGTTATCACGGCCCTCCTTTTTGCGGCCGTTTTCATAGGGGTCAGGCCCCTGGAGACCGGCTGGCTGTTGACCGGATTCATCTTGGAACAGCTTGTGGCCTGGGGCGTATTGCTCGCGGCAACCACGAGAACGAAACAGTGAGCTGCTGAAATATGGCTGGCAATTCCACCGAATACATCAAGCATCACCTGACCAACCTGACGTACGGACAGCTGCCTGAAGGCTATGTTCGCCACACCGAACATGGTGAAGAAGTACTTACACAGCCCACGTGGACTGTTGCCCATACGGCTCAGGAAGCGAAGGACATGGGCTTCAAGGCCGTCCATCTGGATACGATGGGATGGTCTGTCGGCCTTGGCGTGATCTTCTGTTTCCTGTTCTGGCTGGCCGCGCGTGCTGCCACCAGCGGTGTTCCCGGCAAGTTGCAGAATTTTGTGGAAGTGATCATCGAGTTTGTCGATGGCAACGTGCGTGACACCTACCACGGTAAGTCCTCCCTGATTGCGCCTCTGGCCCTCACGATCTTCGTCTGGATATTCCTGATGAACTTCATGGACCTGATCCCCGTGGACTTCCTGCCGGCCACGGCCGCTTGGATCGGCTCCACCTTCATGGGCCTGGACCCGCACCACGTCTACATGAAAGTGGTCCCGACCACGGACCCGAATGCCACCTTGGGCATGAGCTTCTCGGTGTTCTTCCTGATCCTTTTCTACAGCTTCAAGATGAAGGGCGTTGGCGGCTTTACCAAAGAGCTGACCCTGAACCCCTTCAATCACTGGGCCCTGATTCCCTTCAACTTCGTCCTTGAAGGCATTGGCCTCATCACCAAGCCAATTTCGCTGGGCCTGCGACTCTTCGGCAACATGTATGCCGGCGAGCTGATCTTCATCCTGATTGCACTCATGTTCACGGGCGGTCTTGCGCTCAGCGTGCTGGGTGGTGGTTTGCAGATCGTATGGGCGATCTTCCATATCCTGGTCATCACGCTGCAAGCCTTTGTGTTCATGATGCTGACCATCGTGTACCTGAGTATGGCTTCGGAGTCGCACGATCACTGATTTTGTTTTGCTGCACTGCTTTATCAACTTTTAACTGCTTTCCACACTTAAACCAAAGAGGACTTCAAGATGGAACTCATCACTGGCCTGAACCTGATCGCCGTTGCCCTGCTGATCGGCCTGGGTGCACTTGGTACCGGCATTGGCTTCGCCCTGCTCGGTGGCAAGTTCCTGGATGGCGTTGCCCGTCAGCCTGAACTTGGCCCGCAGCTCCAGGTGAAGATGTTTATCGTTGCCGGTCTGCTCGACGCCGTGCCCATGATCGGTGTCGGTATCGCCATGCTGTTGCTGTTCGCCAACCCGTTCATCAACTAATTCCGCTTCCGGCGAATGGTTTCCGGCCGCGCTCCTGTGGCCGGATGAATGAATGAGGTGATAGCGTGAACATCAATGCAACCCTGATCGGGCAAGCCATTGCGTTTGCGGTCTTCGTCTGGTTCTGCATGAAGTTCGTGTGGCCGCCGGTAACGGCTGCCCTGGCAGAACGTCAGAAGAAGATTGCAGAAGGTCTGAACGCCGCCGACAAGGCCCAGCGTGACTTGGAAAGTGCACATGCCCAGGTGGGTGAAGAGCTGAAGGCTGCCAAGGTGCAGGCTGCAGCGCTGATCGACCAGGCCAACAAGCGCGCCAACCAGATGGTGGAAGAAGCGAAAGCTGCTGCCGCTGTTGAAGGCGAGCGCCAGATTGCCCAGGCCCGCGCCCAGATCGAACAGGAAATTGCCACCGCCCGCGACGCTCTGCGTGCGCAGGTTGCTGCCCTTGCCGTTGCCGGTGCCGAGAAGATTCTCGAGGCGCAGGTGGATGCCAAGGTCCATGCCGGCATCCTCGACAAGCTGGCTGCTGAGCTTTAATCCGGAAGGCGCACTGACATGGCAGAACTGACCACTGTAGCGCGGCCCTATGCCAAGGCAGCGTTTGAATTTGCCCGCGAGAAAGGCAAGTTGGCCGAATGGTCGGCGCAGCTGTCTCTCGCGGCGGCGCTGGCTGCGGATGCGGATTTCGCCGCCTATCTCGCACGTCCGACACTGACAGCCGAAAAGCAGGCCGAGGCCTTCCTGAAGGCCGCCGGTGACAAGCTGGATGGTGATGCCCGCAATTTCGTCACTGAAATCGTGAGCAACAAGCGTATCGAGGCACTGCCTGCGATTGCCGAGCTGTTTGAGGCCTACAAGGCCGAGCTCGAGCAGTCTGCTGACGTGGTTGTCTCGTCCGCTTTCGAGCTGGATGCTGCGCAGCGCAATGCGCTGGCTGCCAAGCTCGGCCAGAAGCTCGGCCGCAAAATCGCGATTGATGAAGTGACCGTGGATCGTTCGCTCATTGGTGGCGTCGTTATCCGTTCCGGCGATCTGGTCATCGACGCCTCCGTGCGCGGCAAGCTGAACAAGCTTGGCGTCACCCTGAATTCTTGATTTGAGGAAACGAGCATCATGTCTTCGCACCTGAATCCCTCCGAGATCAGTGAACTGATCAAGAGCCGCATCACGGATCTGAAAGCATCCGCTGAAGCGCGCAACGAAGGCACCATCGTCAGCGTGTCTGACGGTATCGTGCGCATCCACGGCCTGGCCGATGTGATGTACGGTGAAATGATCGAATTTGACGGCGGCCTCTTCGGTCTGGCCCTCAACCTCGAGCAGGATTCCGTTGGCGCCGTGGTGCTCGGTAACTATCTCAGCCTGCAGGAAGGCGCCAAGGCTCGCAGCACGGGCCGCATTCTTGAAGTGCCGGTTGGCCCCGAGCTGCTCGGCCGTGTCGTGGACACGTTGGGCAACCCCATTGACGGCAAAGGTCCGGTCAATGCCAAGGAAACCGATGCTGTCGAAAAGGTGGCTCCGGGCGTGATCTGGCGTAAGTCCGTGGACCAGCCGGTGCAGACCGGTTACAAGTCCGTCGACGCCATGATCCCCGTCGGCCGCGGCCAGCGCGAGCTGATTATCGGTGACCGCCAGACCGGCAAGACCGCCCTCGCTGTCGACGCCATCATCGCGCAGAAGAATTCCGGCATTAAGTGCGTGTACGTGGCTGTGGGCCAGAAGCAGTCCACCATCGCCAACGTCGTGCGCAAGCTCGAAGAAACCGGCGCGCTGGCCTACACCATCGTGGTGGCCGCTTCCGCTTCCGAATCTCCCGCGTTGCAGTTCTTGGCTCCTTACGCCGGTTGCACCATGGGCGAATACTTCCGTGATCGTGGTGAAGACGCCCTGATCATTTACGACGACCTTTCCAAGCAGGCCGTGGCTTACCGCCAGATATCCCTGCTGCTGCGTCGTCCGCCAGGACGTGAAGCCTATCCTGGCGACGTGTTCTATCTCCACAGCCGTCTCTTGGAGCGCGCTTCCCGCGTTTCCGAAGAGTATGTCGAGAAGTTCACCAAGGGCGCCGTGACAGGCAAGACCGGTTCCCTGACCGCTCTGCCCATCATCGAAACGCAAGCCGGTGACGTGTCTGCCTTCGTGCCGACCAACGTGATTTCCATCACCGACGGCCAGATCTTCCTGGAATCCAGTCTGTTCAACGCTGGCATCCGTCCTGCCGTGAACGCCGGTATCTCGGTGTCGCGTGTGGGTGGTGCTGCCCAGACCAAGATCGTGAAGAAGCTGTCCGGCGGTATCCGTACCGCACTCGCCCAGTATCGTGAACTTGCTGCCTTCGCCCAGTTCGCTTCCGACCTCGACGAAGCGACCCGCAAGCAGCTGGAACACGGCCAGCGCGTGACCGAGCTGATGAAGCAGAAGCAGTACCAGCCCTTCGACATCTTCCAGCTCGCTGTGTCCGTGTATGCCGCCAACGAAGGCTTCCTGAACGATGTGCCGGTGAACAAGGTGCTGGCGTTCGAAGCGGCCCTGCATGCTTTCTTTAATGCCGAGTACAAGGCACTGGTCGACAAGATCAATGCCACGGCTGACTGGAACGGCGAAATCGAAGGCCAGTTCAAGGCCGGCATCGAAAAGTTCAAGGCAACGCAGAGCTGGTAAGCGGTTTTCCTTCTCCCTTTGGGAGAAGGTGCCCGCAGGGCGAATGAGGGCCTGTGCTGAAGCAGCCAGTCCCTCATCCCAACCTTCTCCCGGCGGGAGAGGGTGCAGACAATCGGTTGGAGTCGGCTCATGGCCAACTTGAAAGAAATTCGCAGCAAGGTTGCCAGCATCAAGAGCACGCAGAAGATTACCAAGGCAATGCAGTTGGTAGCGGCGTCCAAGATGCGCAAGGCTCAGGAACGCATGGCCCGTGGCAAACCGTATGCACAGAAGATCCGCCAGGTGATTGCACACCTGTCGCAGGCAACGCCGGAGTACAAGCACGCCTATATGGTGGAGCGTCCGGTACGTCGCGTGGGTTATATCGTGGTGTCGAGCGACCGTGGCCTTTGCGGCGGCCTCAACATCAACCTGTTCAAGAAGACGGCACAGAGCGTGCGCGAATTCCATGAGCAGGGTGTGGAGGTAGAGTTCTGCCTGATCGGTACCAAGGCCACCACTTTCTTCAAGAGCGTGGGCGGCAAGGTTGTTGCCGTCAAAACCCATCTGGGTGATGCCCCTTCGCTGGACCAGCTGATCGGTACCGTGAAGGTCATGCTGGATGCTTATGAAAGCGGCAGCATTGATCGTCTTTACATCGTGTACAACGAGTTCGTGAACACGATGACGCAGAAGCCCAATGTCCAGCAGCTCCTGCCGCTGGCAGCTGATGAGAAGCAGGCTCTGCAGCAGCGCGAACACAACTGGGATTACCTGTACGAGCCCGATGCCAAGTCGCTGCTCGACGCACTGTTCGTGCGTTTCATCGAGTCCCAGGTGTACCAAGGTGTGGTGGAAAACATCGCCTGCGAACAGGCGGCGCGTATGGTGGCCATGAAGTCCGCCACCGACAACGCGGGTGACCTGATCCGCTCGCTGCAGCTCGTGTACAACAAGTTGCGCCAGGCGGCCATTACCCAGGAAATTTCCGAAATCGTTGGCGGTGCTGCTGCGGTTTAACGGGAACAACAGGATTACGGGTGTTGTGGCAGCGGTTTGAGGCGGCACACCCTTAAGAATTTTAGTTTGCGAGGATCAACCATGAGCTCTGGCAAGATTGTGCAGATCATCGGCGCCGTTATCGACGTCGAATTCCCGCGTGAAAGCGTGCCCAAGGTGTATGACGCCCTGACCGTTGACGGCAAGGCGACCACACTGGAAGTCCAGCAGCAGCTGGGCGACGGCGTGGTGCGCACCATTGCCATGGGATCCACCGAAGGCCTCAAGCGTGGCCTGGATGTGTCCAACACCAATGCACCCATCTCCGTGCCGGTTGGCAAGAAGACTCTGGGCCGCATCATGAACGTGTTGGGTAACCCGGAAGACGAAGCCGGCCCGATTGGTGAAGACGTGCGCTGGGCGATCCACCGCAAGGCCCCGACCTATGCCGAACAGTCAGGTTCTACCGAGCTGCTGGAAACCGGCATCAAGGTGATTGATCTGCTCTGCCCCTTCGCGAAGGGCGGCAAGGTGGGTCTGTTCGGCGGCGCCGGCGTAGGCAAGACCGTGAACATGATGGAGCTCATCAACAACATCGCCAAGGCACACAGCGGTCTGTCCGTGTTTGCCGGCGTGGGTGAGCGTACTCGTGAAGGTAACGACTTCTATCACGAAATGAAGGATTCGGGCGTGCTCGACAAAGTGGCCATGGTCTACGGCCAGATGAACGAGCCTCCCGGAAACCGTCTGCGTGTGGCCCTGACAGGTCTCACCATGGCTGAATACTTCCGTGACGAGAAGGACGAGTCCGGCAAGGGCCGTGACGTGCTGCTCTTTGTGGACAATATCTACCGCTACACACTGGCGGGTACCGAAGTGTCCGCACTGCTCGGCCGTATGCCTTCCGCCGTGGGCTACCAGCCGACGCTGGCTGAAGAAATGGGTGTGCTGCAGGAGCGTATTACTTCCACGAAGTCTGGTTCTATTACGTCCATCCAGGCCGTCTATGTGCCCGCCGATGACTTGACCGATCCGAGCCCGGCGACCACCTTCGCCCACTTGGACGCCACTGTCGTGTTGTCGCGTGACATCGCTTCCCTCGGTATCTACCCCGCTGTGGATCCGCTGGACTCCACCTCGCGCCAGCTCGATCCGCTGGTGGTGGGTGAAGAGCACTACAGCGTGGCCCGTGGTGTGCAGACCGTGCTGCAGCGCTACAAGGAACTGAAGGACATCATCGCGATTCTCGGCATGGACGAACTGTCTGAAGAAGACAAGCTCGTGGTGTACCGTGCTCGTAAGATCCAGCGTTTCCTGTCACAGCCTTTCCACGTCGCCGAAGTGTTCACCGGCTCGCCAGGCAAGTACGTTTCCCTCAAGGAAACCATCCGTGCCTTCAAGGGCATCCTGGCTGGCGAATACGATAACCTTCCGGAGCAGGCCTTCTACATGGTCGGCACCATCGACGAAGCCGTCGAGAAGGCCAAGAAGGTTTGATGGAAGCCTCCCTTCTCTTTCAGGAGAAGGGATTTCCGATGAGGAATCGAGATGGCAAATACCATTTACTGTGACATTGTCAGTGCCAATGAATCCATCTACGGCGGAAACGTCACGATGGTGGTGGCGCATGGTGTCCAGGGCGACCTTGGCATCCTGCCCGGCCATGCCCCGCTGCTGACGCAGTTGAACCCTGGTCCGGTTCGCGTGACCCGCGAAGATGGCTCCGAAGAGGTTTACTACGTTTCCGGCGGCGTACTGGAAGTACAGCCCACGATCGTGACTGTGCTGGCTGATACAGCAGTACGTGCCAACGATGTTGACCAAGCGGCGGCTGAACAAGCCCGCAAGGCGGCGCTGGATGCCCTGCAGAACCAGAAGAGCGAGATGGACACTTCAGCCGCATTGGCCGCATTGGCCGAGGCTGCTGCACAGTTGCGTACCTTGCAGCAAATGAAGAATCGTGCTGGCCGCGGTTGATTGACGGCAGCATGTGCGGTGTAAGCCGCACTAAAAAAGGGTAGCCTAAGCTACCCTTTTTTTTTGAGTCTGGTTGCCTGGTTTGCAGGACCAGCGCGGGCCTTGGTCATGAATATCAAGAGAGCATTGCCATGCATGACGCATTGAGCGGTGGTATCCCATCGCCACAAGACTGTCTGAATATGGTGAGAAACCCTGCCTTCAGGGAGCTTGAGGTTTACTCGGAAGGCTTCTTGCATCGCCATCGTGAGTTACTTGCACCATATGCCAGAAAGTGGGTGCTTGATCCTCTGCACCAATGGAGCAGGCAGTGGGAATATGCATTTATGCACGCTGCAATTGCGGACATGGCCCGGGCTGCTCCTGTACGACTGCTGGATGCGGGTTGTGGCCTGACGTTTTTTCCTTATTTCCTGCTGGAACGATATCCCGGTCTTGAGATCAGCAGTTGTGATATCGATGCTTCATTGCAGGAGTTGTATGAGCGCCTCTCTGCCCATCATCCGAGGCATCCTGCATTCGGTATGGCAGACTTGACCGCATTGCCTTATCCCGCTGAAAGCTTTGATGGTCTTTATTGTGTCTCCGTGCTTGAGCATATTCCGGGCCGTGCATTGGCAATGAAGGAGTTTGCACGTGTCCTGCGGCCGGGTGGGCGTCTGATTGTAAGCTTTGATATTTCTCTCGATGGCAACCGGGATATCAGCCTGGAGGATGCTGCCATCATGATAAAGGAGCTCGAGCGATATTTTGATGGTACCGAGCAATTGGGTATTCCTGTACAGGACGAGTTCAATGCCGACGACTACTTCACTACGCGTGATGCAGTTCGGCTCAATTGCGGCAAACTGCCTTGGACTTACCCAGCTGTGATGTATCAGATACAGGCCCTGCTTAAAGGAAAAGGGTGGCCGGCTTGGCCGCCTCTCTTGACCGTGAGTTGTGCCGTGCTGGTGAAGAAGGAGTTGGCATGAGCATGGAACTGAATGTGGTCATTCTGGCAGCAGGAAAAGGAACCCGCATGAAATCCCTGCTGCCAAAAGTCATGCAGCCACTGGCAAGCCGCCCATTGTTAAGACATGTGGTCGATACGAGCCGTCAACTGAGTGCCACTTCAGTCGTGGTGGTATACGGTCATGGAGGCGATCTCGTCAGGCAGGCGTTTGCCCAGGATGACAAGCTGTTGTGGGTCGAGCAGGCCGAACAAAAAGGTACTGGGCATGCCGTGCAGGTTGCCTTGTCGCAAATCCCTGTAGATGGGAAAACCCTCATTCTTTATGGCGATGTACCGCTGACGACGGTTGCTACCCTGCAACAACTAGTTGGAAGGATAAGTGCGGATGACGTCGTCGGACTGATCACGCTGGAAATGTCCAATCCTGCGGGCTATGGCCGCATCGTTCGCAATAGAGAGGGCCTGGTTGTCCGTATCGTTGAACAGAAAGATGCCACCGAGGTTGAAAAAGCAATCAGTGAAATAAACACGGGTATTTTCTGCGTGCCTAACCGCTGTCTGCACAAGTGGCTACCCACACTCAAAAACATCAATGCCCAGGGTGAGTATTACCTCACAGACATCATTGCCATGGCATCTGCAGACGGCATCCGGATTGAAACCGTACAGCCGGCTCACGCCTGGGAAGTGGATGGCATCAATGACAAGCTGCAACTGGCGGCACTGGAGCGAGTGTACCAGCGTGTACAGGCCGAAAGCCTCATGCGGGCTGGCGTTACGCTGATTGACCCGGAGCGGTTTGACCTGCGTGGACGTGTCACGCATGGAATGGACGTATATGTAGAGCCCAATGTGATTTTTGAGGGGCATGTGGTGCTTGGCAACAATGTACGCATTGGTGCCAACTGCCAGCTCAGGGATTGTGAGATCGGTGACAACGTCGTCATCAAGCCGAATTCACTGATTGAAGAGGCCCGCGTCGGAGCAGGTGCAGAGATTGGTCCTTTTGCTCGTTTGCGCCCGGGCACCGAGTTGGCTGAAGACGTCCATATCGGCAACTTCGTGGAAACCAAGAAGGCTGTGATCGGCAAAGGCTCCAAGGCTAACCACCTTGCCTACCTGGGCGATGCTGATATCGGCAGCAATGTGAATATCGGGGCCGGTACCATTACCTGCAATTACGACGGTGCAAACAAGCATCTGACCACCATTGGTGATGATGTTTTCATCGGGACGAACAATTCGCTCATTGCACCTGTCAGTGTAGGTGACGGGGCCACGACTGGAGCTGGTTCGGCAATCGGTAAAGATGTACCTGCTGGTGCGTTAGCCGTGGCGCGAGGCAAACAGGTACTGATAGAGGGCTGGCAGCGGCCCAAAAAGAAATCCTGAGGATTCAGCACATGTGTGGAATTGTCGGCGCCATAGGTGATCGCAATATTGTTCCTGTCCTTGTCGACGGCTTGAAGCGTCTTGAATACCGTGGCTACGATTCCTCAGGTATTGCCATACTGGATGGTGACATAAAGCGTGTACGCCGAGTCGGCCGGGTTGCAGAAATGGAGTCTGCCGTGGCCACAGAGAATGTCAGGGGCAATATCGGCATTGGCCATACGAGATGGGCAACACATGGTGGAGTGACCGAGCCCAATGCACATCCACATGTTTCGGATGACCTGATTGCGGTAGTGCATAACGGCATCATTGAAAATCATGACCAGAAGCGTGAGGAGCTCAAGGCCCAGGGCTACGTTTTCACTTCGCAAACTGACACCGAAGTCATCGCACATCTGGTGCATCGCCATTATGTTCAAAGCCGTGATCTTTTCCTGGCAGTACAGTCTGCCGTTCAAGAACTGGTTGGCGCATATGCCATTGCTGTTTTGGCCAAGGATCAGCCAGACATACTGATGGTCGCCCGCATGGGTTGCCCCTTACTTGTTGGCGTGGGTGACGGTGAGAATTTTGTAGCCTCGGATGTTTCCGCAGTGCTTTCAGCAACTCGCCGTGTCATGTATCTGGAAGAGGGTGACGTGGCATGCATAACCCGTGACAAGGTCAGTGTCTTTGATACCTCGGGAAACCCGGCTGAGCGCCAGCTTCACCTTTCCGATGTTTCCCTTGCTTCCCTTGAGCTTGGGCCTTACAGCCACTTCATGCAGAAAGAAATCCACGAACAGCCGCGTGCACTTTCCGATACGATAGAAAATATTCTGGAAGCAGGCTTCTCTCCATTGTTGTTTGAGGGAGACGCTGCCAATGTTTTCACGAATGTGAGAAGTGTGCAGATAATTGCTTGTGGAACCAGTTTTTATGCAGGCTCAGTCGCCCGCTACTGGATAGAGAGCATTACGGGTCTGCCCTGTGCCGTGGAAGTAGCCAGTGAATATCGGTATCGGGATGCGGTTGCCAGCCCGGACAACCTGATTGTCACAATTTCGCAGTCCGGCGAGACGCTGGATACCATGGAGGCGTTGAAATATGCCAAGTCCCTGGGCCAGGAGAAAATTCTTTCCATCTGCAATGTGCGTGAGTCAGCTATTCCACGATCTTCTGCATTGGTCTTTTATACCAAAGCGGGTGCGGAAATCGGTGTGGCCTCTACCAAGGCATTCACGACGCAATTGGTAGCCCTTTTCGCATTGGCAGTGACGCTGGGAAAAGTCAACGGGCGCATATCAGCCGAGAAAGAGACAGAGTATCTCGATGCGCTCAGGCATCTTCCAGGTAGCGTGCAACATGCATTGAATCTTGAGCCACAAATAAAGCCATGGGCAGACAGGTTCTCGGAAAAAAACCACGCACTCTTCCTCGGCCGCGGCGTACATTACCCGGTTGCGCTGGAAGGAGCGCTCAAGCTCAAGGAAATCACTTATATCCATGCCGAGGCCTATCCCGCGGGCGAGCTCAAGCACGGACCGTTGGCGCTTGTTGACGAGAGTATGCCTGTCGTCGTGATTGCCCCCAACGATGCCTTGCTGGAAAAGGTGAAATCAAACATGCAGGAAGTACGGGCCCGAGGCGGCGAGCTCTTTGTGTTTGCGGACCTTGATTCGCACTTCAGCGAATCAGAGGGCGTTCATGTGATACGCACCCCTCGCCATGCCGGCATTCTCTCGCCCATTGTGCATACGATACCCGTACAGCTTCTGGCGTATCACACAGCACTGGCTCGAGGAACGGATGTCGATAAACCGAGGAACCTGGCGAAGTCCGTGACGGTAGAATAAAAACCGAAAAGTAGTACTCCGGAAAACAAAAAGAAAGGAGCTCTTCATGCCTTCAGTAAGGCAAATCCTGCTGTGGTCGTTAATTACACTGGTGGGAGTGTTTTCCCTTGGCGTGCTGGCACTGCATCGTGGCGAGAGCATCAATGCCGTCTGGTTGGTGACGGCAGCGATATCGGTTTATCTCATTGCCTACCGTTTCTATAGCCGCTTCATTGCTGACAAAGTCCTGCAACTGGATCCTGGCCGTGTAACGCCTGCTGTCCGTCATAACGATGGCATGGACTTCGTGCCGACAGATCGTTATGTGCTGTTTGGCCATCATTTCGCCGCCATTGCCGGAGCAGGCCCACTTATTGGCCCCGTACTGGCAGCACAGATGGGTTATCTCCCCGGTACGCTGTGGTTGCTGGCCGGTGTCGTGCTGGCTGGTGCCGTGCAGGACATGGTCATCCTTTTTGTGTCGACCCGGCGTGACGGGCGTTCACTTGGTGACATGATCAAGACGGAAATGGGTGTTGTGCCCGGCATGATCGCCGGCATCGGCATTCTTGCGATCATGATCATCCTGCTGGCGGTGCTTGCGCTGGTGGTGGTGAAAGCTCTTGCGCACTCGCCTTGGGGCATGTTCACGATTGCAGCCACCATGCCCATTGCTGTTTTCATGGGTCTGTACATGCGCTTCATCCGGCCCGGGCGAATCGGCGAGGTTTCCATTATCGGTTTTGCCTTGCTGATGTTGTCCATCTGGTATGGCGGGCATGTCGCGGCACATCCTTTCTGGGGACCATTCTTCACGCTAAAGGGCGAAACGATTGCCCTCTTGATGATTGGTTATGGTTTTGTGGCTTCCGTGCTGCCGGTATGGTTGCTCCTGGCTCCCCGCGATTACCTGTCCACTTTTCTCAAGATCGGCACCATCCTCGGCCTGGCAGTGGGCATCTTCCTTGTCATGCCGCCTTTGCACATGCCGGCCGTTACGCGCTTCATTGACGGAACGGGGCCTGTTTTCTCCGGCAACATCTTCCCCTTCCTGTTCATCACCATTGCCTGCGGTGCAGTCAGTGGTTTTCATGCGCTGGTGTCATCGGGCACGACACCAAAGATGCTGCATAACGAAAAAGACATCCGCCTCATCGGTTATGGCGCCATGCTCATGGAGTCGTTTGTGGCGGTGACCGCGATGGTGGCGGCCTGCGTGCTTGAGCCCGGTATTTACTTCGCCCTGAATTCACCACCTGCACTCATAGGTAGCACGGTGGAGAGTGCGGCACTGGCGATTTCTTCCTGGGGATTCGTGATTACGCCGGATGCGCTGACCCAGATAGCTCGTGACATTGGCGAGGAAAGCATTCTCTCGCGTGCAGGTGGAGCACCGACACTCGCGGTCGGCATGGCACACATTCTTTCCAGTGTCATCGGTGGGCGGGAGATGATGGCCTTCTGGTATCACTTTGCGATTCTTTTCGAGGCCTTGTTCATCCTGACCACCATTGATGCAGGCACCCGTGTCGGCCGCTTCATGATCCAGGACCTGCTGGGCAGTGTGTACAAACCCATGGCCCGCACCGAGTCCTGGCTGGCCAACATGGTGGCCACGGCGCTGTGTGTGGGCGGCTGGGGCTATTTTCTCTACAAGGGTGTGATTGATCCCCTGGGCGGCATCAATACCCTCTGGCCCCTTTTCGGCATTGCCAACCAGATGCTGGCAGCCATTGCCCTCCTGCTGGGCTCGGTCATCCTCTTCCGCATGAAGCGCGAGCGCTGGGCCTGGGTCACGCTGGTGCCCACGATGATCCTGTTGGTGGTGACACTGACCGCTGGCTGGCAAAAGCTCTTCCATGAAAGCCCGCGTATCGGCTTCCTTGCCCATGCCGAAATGTTCAGTAACGCCGCGGAGCGGGGTGAGATCCTGGCGCCCGCCAAGAGCATGGCCCAGATGCACCAGATCATCATGAATGACCGTATCGATGCGGCGTTGTGTCTCATTTTCCTGGGCGTGTTGCTGTCCATGCTGGCTTTCGCCCTGAGGACCATGTGGCAGGCGTTCCGTGATCCGGCCGTTACGACACGTGAATCCCTGACCGGACAGCCTCGGGAGGCCCGATGAAGGTTTCCCGCTTGTGGCAGCGATTGCGTGAGGGAGGGGCCCTGATGGTGGGGGTCCCGGACTATGAGCGCTATCTGGCGCATATGCGCCAGAAGCACCCGGATCATGTGCCCTTGAGCCGCGAGGCCTTTGTGCAGGACCGGATGGTGGCGCGTTATGGAGGCAAGGGAGGGGGGCGCTGCCCCTGCTGAGCAGGGGGGGGGAGTGTTTGTCAGGGGTATTCATCACCCATTGTTGCGAATGGTTATCATTTGATTTACATTTCGCACCCGTCCAAAGTTACACGGACCTGACAATCCCGTTACAAGGCAGACAGCTTAAAGAACGGGAACCCCTCAATCAGGAATCCCGGAGAGACCCCCATGTCGCGTTTCAAGTACCGCCCGATCGCCCTCAGTCTGCTGGCCCTGCATAGCGCACCGCTTCTGGCTGAAGAAGTCGTAGAGCCCGAAACCCCTGCCCCTGTGGCAGCTCCGCTTGTTGCCCCTCAAATTGAGGTTACCTCCGGGACGACGAAAAATGCTCAAGAGCTTGAGGAAGTAACAGTAAGGGCAGCAGCTGAGAGCCCGTATAAAGCTAATGCGCTCAGTTCGCCTAAATTTACTGAGCCACTTCGTGACACTCCAAAGACGGTTGTTGTACTTCCTGAGCAAGTTTACAAAGATCAAGGTGTGACCTCATTGCGTGATGTCTTGCGCAACACACCGGGCATTACCATGCAGGCAGGTGAAGGAGGAACAGCGGCAGGCGATAACATATTCATTCGCGGCTTTAATGCTAGCGACGTAATTTACATTGATGGTGCTCGTGATGGCGGAGCCTATAGCCGTGATAGTTTCAACATGGAGTCGGTTGAAATCAGTAAGGGAGCATCATCTTCGGCAGGTGGCAGAAGCTCGGCGGGTGGATCAGTAAATACCGTTGCCAAGAAAGCAAGGCTTGATGATTTTAATAATCTGCGCCTTACCGGCGGTAACGCGGAATACATGCGAGCCACATTGGATACCAATCACATCATAGATGACACGACGGCTATTCGCGTTAATGGTGTATGGATGGACGCAGGTGTACCTGGCCGTGATGAGGCATACAACAAAACGTGGGGCGGTGCCATTGATATGGGCTTTGGGCTTGGTACTGATACTGAGGTACACCTAAGTTATCAACGCCTTACACAAGATAATATGCCAGATATGGGGTTCGCTGTTGGTATGCCAGCAAGTGTGCCAAATGCCACTATCAAGGATATCAACTGGAGCAATTTCTACGGTGTTACTGCGCGTGATTATGAATATATAGATAGCGACATTTTTACAGCCGTATTTTCACGGAAGATAAACGAGAGCGTTTCTTTGCGTAATTTGACGCGTTATGGAAGGACTACACGAGACGCTGTTTACACTCCTCCGCGTGCTGCCAGTGCAGCTGGTACGGGATACAACGCCAGCTTGCCACAAATAGGTATGCATGACTTCAAGGCACAAGACAGAGAGTATGGAATATTTGTCAACCAAACAGACGTGAATTGGTCGTTTAAGACCGGTTTCATAGAGCATGAAGCAGTGACAGGCTTGGAATACTCAAGGGAACGCCAGGACAGCTACAGCAAAGCGTTTACGCCAGATCCGACATATGGCATACCTGTAACGGACCTTTATAACCCTGATCCCAACAGGCCCCTCGGGAATTTTTCTGTATATCGCACAGGAGCAAAGAGTGAAACGGAAGGGACCACTGTTGCACTGTATGCATTTGATACCCTGAAATTTGGCGAGCAATGGCAGCTGAGTGGTGGAATACGGCATGAAACTCTGAATGCCAATACCTATAATTTGAGTGTCAACACAACCACAAATGTTGTAACAGTCAGCAGCTTCAGATCTGAAGATTCAATGACTAGCTATCATGCGGGCCTTGCCTACAAGCCCGTTGAAGAGGGAACCGTTTACATTGCCAGAAGCAACTCCTATACGCCGTCAGCGGCAGGGGCTTGGAGTCTTGGTGTAACTGGCAGCACTCAGAAGCTGGAGCCTCAGGAAAGTATCAACAATGAGGCAGGGGTAAAATGGGATGTCATAAGCAAACGCTTGTCTGTCACCAGCGCGCTCTTTCAGACGAAGAAAGATAACATTCTTGCTTGGGATACCACCGGCTCCGTGGCGTACAACTCCGGTAGCCAAGAAGTACGTGGCATAGAGATTGGGGCTGCAGGAAGTATTACTGATGACTGGGCAATCACGGCTGGTTATGCTTGGATGGATAGTTCTGCAACGACTATTAACAATACAGGCGTTGTTACGGCAAATGACCAGCAATTGCAGTTCTTGCCAAAAACATCATTTACCCTTTGGTCTACCTACAAAATTCTTCCCTTGTTGACAGCAGGGGCAGGTGTTCAGCACGCTGATGGAATATTCCACAACAATAATGGGGCCGCTGGGCTTAGTACGCCGAACCGTAAGGCTATCAATGATCTGACTAGTTACTGGTTGGTGAATGCTATGGCTTCTTATGAGCTTAACAAGATGGTTACCCTGCAGTTGAACGTCAACAATCTCACGGATGAGAAATATATAGACCGTGCTACTGGGGGGCATGTTATCCCGGGAGCGGGGCGTGCCATTCTGGCAAGTGTGGATGTGAGCTTCTGATGTCCAAAGGTTAAGTTCATTTCAGGATCGTATAGACAGCAGTAAAGAGGGCCCGCAGATGCGGGCCCTTTTCTTTATGGAAACTAATAAAAGCTTTGTTGGAGGGGCGTTTATCAGCCTCAGTGATCAGCCCTGACGCCGTAGCAACAACGACAGCTCCTCATCTGGCACCGGCCGGCTCAGCAGGTAGCCCTGGATATAGTCACAACCCTCACGGCGCAGGAAATCGAGATGGGCATCCGTCTCTACGCCTTCGGCCACGACTTCCATGTTCATGCTGTGCGCCATGGCAATGATGGCGCGGGTGATGGCTTCATCGTCCGGGCTGTTGCCGATGTCGCGTATGAAGGCCTGGTCAATTTTGAGCGTGTCGATAGGGAAGCGCTTGAGATAAGAGAGTGAGGAGTAGCCGGTACCGAAGTCATCCAGCGATATTTCGATGCCCCGTCCACGCAGGTCATTGAGCATGGCGAGAACATTGTCGCCATCGTCCATCAGAGAAGACTCGGTCAGCTCCAGCTCCAGCAAATGGGGATCAAGACCCGTATTGTCGAGCACGCGCTTGACGACCTGTACCAGATTGCCCTTGCGTATCTGGTGAGCCGGAATATTCACCGAGGTACGGATATTACCGAGCCCGCTCTCTTTCCAGTGCTGTGCCTGACGGCAGGCCTTGTCCATGACAAGTTCGCCGATGGCGGAGATGAGGCCGGTTTCTTCAGCAAGCGGAATGAATTCGCTGGGATGCAAGAGGCCCAGTGTGGGATGTGCCCAGCGCACCAGTGCCTCGACACCGACAATGCGGTTGGTACGCAGGCACATCTTGGGCTGGTAGTGCACCACGAATTCGTCGCGGAAAATGGCCTTGCGCAGGCTGGTTTCCAGGTTGAGCTGCTCGATGGAGGCCACACGCAGGTCATTGGTGTAGAACTTGGTGATGTTGCCACCCATGCGCTTGGCCTGGTGCATGGCAATGTCGGCATGGTTGAGCAGTATCTGCAGTTCGCGGCCGTTTTCCGGGAAAACGGAAATGCCGATGGAGGCACCCAGCAGCAACTCGTGCTCGCCGATACGGAAGGGGCGACGCAGTTCGGCAATGATGCGCTCGCAGAAATGTTCCAGTGCCGCCCGATCCCGGTAGTCGTCAACGATGATGGTGAATTCGTCGCCACCGATACGCGATACCGTGTCGACATTGGCGTCGACCGAGCTGATGCGTTTGCCGGCTTTCTTCAGGAGCTCGTCACCAATTTCGTGGCCGAGTGTGTCATTGATCTGGCGGAAGCGGTCCAGGTCGATATAGAGCAGGGCAACCTGGTGGTTCACGTCGCGTGCGCGTGAAATGGCGGCATGCAGACGGTCACGGAAGAGGTTGCGGTTGGCAAAGCCGGTGAGCTTGTCGTAATTGGACAGGTAACGCAGGCGTTCTTCGGCTTCACGGCGCGCCGTCATGTCATTGAAGAGGCCGATGTAGTGGGTCACCTTGCCGCTGTCGTCACGCACGGCCGTCAGGTGCAGCCACTGTGGATAGGACTCGCCGCTCTTGCGGTAATCCGTGAACTCTCCCTGCCATTCCCCGTGCTGCTCCAGTGACTGGGCAATCTGCTGGTAAGTGGTCAGCACTTCGGGGTAGTTCGGACGGGCTTCGGTGATGCGGATGCCGACGGTTTCTGCTTCGGTATAGCCACTGATCTGCGTGAAGCCCGGATTGATGGAAATGAAGCGGAAATCGCGGTCCAGGATGAAGATGGCTTCGGCAGCGTGGAGGAACACGGAGGCAGACAGCCTGAGCCGCTCCTCCAGTTCGCGCTCCTTGGTGGTGTCTCGGCGCGTGCCGATCATGCGTATGGCGCGGCCTTCGTCGTTCCAGGCCACCACGCGGCCGTTGTCTTCCACCCATATCCAGTGACCGCGGCGATGGCGCATGCGGTACTGCACGTTGTAGATCGGTGTGCGCTTGCGCAGGTGCATGACGATGCCTTTCTTGACCATGGCGTAGTCGTCAGGATGCACAAGCGGCTTGAGGTGACCCATGAAGCCGGTCAGCTCCTTGCTGGAATAGCCCAGCAACTGCTCGAAATTGGAGTGGTAAATGTCGTCCGTGGGCAGGCTCCAGTCCCACAGGCCGATCCCGGAGGCATCGATGGCGAGCGAAAGACGTTCCTGGCTCTGGCGCAGGGCATCGTTGAGCGTTGAGAGTGCCTGGGTACGTTCTGCCACCTTGCGCTCGAGGTTGTCGTTCATTTCCTGGAGGCGCACTTCCGCATTCTTGCGGTCGTAGATTTCCAGTGCCAGCTTCTGGTTGATGCTTTCCATTTCCGTCTTGGAGCTTTCCAGGAAATGGATCAGGTCTTCGTTGCGCAGGCGCAGGCGCAGGGAGGAAATCGCGGTGTTGTTGATGCGCCGGCAGCTGAGGGCCAGGAATGCCAGCAGCAGGCCGCCAATACCGGCAACGGCATTGGCCGTTGGCGAGGGCTGTAACAGCATGTAGCCCAGACCGGGCAGCATGCCGGTGGTGATAAAGGCAATGAAGGACGGATAGTGGGCGGAATAGCAGGCCATGGCAGCAATGCCCTGGCTGGCGAGCAAGGCGCCAAACAGGGCTTGCTGGAAGAAGGTTTCGCCGCCGCCGGTTTCCGGGAACAGATGAGGGTTGAAGAGGACGCTGGCCACACCCCAGAAACTGCCTGTCAGGGCGGCTGCCAGCGTCACCATGGTGCGGATGCGCTGGGGGTTGTCCATCATGTTCTGGCGCACCCGCCAGACGATGACGGAGCGGATCAGCATGAAACCCAGGAAAAGGCCTAGCCAGGTCTGGAGGTACTCCCGGCTGACGAGAGGGTCGTTCCAGTAAAGGGCAAGGGTGGCAAAGGCGGAAACCGTGGATACAAGGATGAACACCGGCAACTGATCATAGATCTGCCGGTTCTGCATGATTCCAAGGGTGCTGGCCGAGGCCGGCGCCAAGGGCGCGGGCCGGGAAGGCTCCCTGGAGGAAATGGCAGCGGCACGGCCGCTGTCACGATTCACGGACATCTGACTTCATCTCCCGTGTACTTCTTATTATCTGGAGGCGTCCGTGGCCGATCCTGGGATGTCCTTTGTGCCTGCAAAGGCACAATCTGCGGCGAAGATAGCACTCTCCGGATCGACTTGTTAACAAAGAGTCGACAGAGAGGCAGGCATCTTGGCAGTGGAACCCATATCTTGTGCTGCCACATAACCCCTGACACAAGCCACCCCCTGTTTGAGGGGGTAGCGCTCCACATCTTCCCCGAAACTACGCCGGGCTTATATAGAATAGTGCGATGCAACTCACAAAGCCGCCCTCCGAACTCATAGAGCGCCTGAATCCTGCCCAGCAAGCCGCCGTCACCTCCGATGCCCAGCATCTTCTGGTGCTGGCCGGGGCCGGCTCCGGCAAGACCCGCGTCCTTACCACCCGCATTGCCTGGTTCTGCCAGGAACACGGGCTCTCGCCTTGGAGCGTGCTGGCGGTGACCTTCACCAACAAGGCAGCCGCAGAGATGCGCGGCCGGCTGGAGTCGCTGCTGGGCATTCCGACCCAGAATCTCTGGGTGGGGACCTTTCACGGTCTTTCCCACCGCTTCCTGCGTGCGCACTGGGCAGAGGCCGGCTTGCCGCAGAATTTCCAGATCCTTGATTCGGATGACCAGGTTCGCCTGCTCAAGCGCATCATCCGCGAGCTGTCGCTGGATGACGAGAAGTGGCCGGCCCGCCAGGCGGCCTGGTTCATCAACAGCCAGAAGGATGATGGCCGTCGTCCGCAGCACATCAATCACAACGGCGATCTCTTCCTTGCCACCATGGCGCGCATCTATCAGGCCTATGAAGAAGCCTGCGCGCGAGGCGGCATGCTGGACTTTGCGGAACTCCTGCTGCGTAGTCATGAATTGTGGCTCAAGAATCCGGAATTGCTTGCCCATTACCAGCATCGCTTCCGCCAAGTACTGGTGGACGAGTTCCAGGACACCAATGCCGTGCAGTACGCATGGCTGCGCATGCTGGCAGGGCAGGGTGGCATGCTGACGGTGGTGGGTGACGATGACCAGTCCATTTACGGCTGGCGCGGTGCCAAGATAGAAAACATCCGTGAATTCCAGCGTGATTATCCCGACGCCGACATCATCCGCCTGGAACAGAATTACCGGTCCACGGCCAGCATTCTGGCAGCGGCAAATGCCGTCATTGCCAACAATGCCGAGCGTCTGGGCAAGGAGCTGTGGACGCAGGATGCAGAAGGTGTGCCACTCAAGCTCTATGCAGCCTTCAATGATCTTGATGAAGCACAGTTCATCGTGCGCGAAATCGAGCAGGCAATATCACGTGGCCTGGCACGACGTGAGGCAGCCATCCTGTACCGCTCCAACGCGCAGTCCCGCGTGCTAGAAGAAGCGCTCATCCGTGCCCAACTGCCCTATCGCATACACGGCGGCCTGCGCTTTTTCGAGCGTGCGGAAATCCGCAATGCGGTGGCTTACCTGCGCCTGATTGCTAATCCGCATGACGACACGGCATTCGAGCGTGTCATCAATCTTCCGGTACGCGGTATCGGTGACAAGAGCGTTGAGTCCCTGCGCGCACTGGCCAAAGAGTTGGGTGTTTCGTTGTGGCAGACCGTGCACAAGGCAGCCAGTGAACGTCTCTTGCCCGGGCCTGTGGTGAGCAAGCTCAGTGTCTTCACCGATCTGGTGCGGGAGCTTGAGCGCAGCACGGAAAATGTGCCGCTGCATGAGCGTGTCGATGCCGTGATCCATGGCAGCGGACTCTGGGTCCACCACGAAAAAGAAAAGGGTGAGAAAGGACAGGCCCGCCTTGAAAACCTGAAAGAGCTGGTAGCGGCTGCCCGTGAATTTGAATGGGACGAAGAAAACGCGCCTTCCGCACTGGCTGCCTTTCTGGACCATGCCGCATTGGAGGCCGGTGAAGCACAGGCGGGTGAATTTGAAGACGCCGTGCAGTTGATGACACTGCATGCTGCCAAGGGCCTGGAGTTTCCGCTGGTCTTCATCGCCGGTATGGAAGAAGGGCTCTTCCCGCACGAGATGGCCCTGCAGGACAACAACCTCGAAGAAGAGCGCAGGCTTTGCTATGTCGGCATCACACGAGCCATGAAAGAGCTGGTGCTGACTTATGCTGAAATCCGGCGCCTGTATGGGGATGAAAAGCACAATGTCCCGTCACGCTTCCTGCGTGAGATCCCGGCCAGTCTGATGCAGCCTGTACGTGCCGGTGTGGCACGTGCCGGCTTCAGTTTTCCTTCGGAGTCCATCAGTACGGCGCCATCGCGATTGGGCGGCAGCGACTCCGGTGACGGAACTTTCCGTCTGGGGCAGGCCGTGCGGCACCCCCGCTTTGGGGATGGCACCATCCTCAAGTTCGAGGGCAACGGCCCCAATGCCCGCATACAAGTCAATTTCCATGAGGTGGGCAGCAAGTGGCTGGTGGCGCAGTATGCGCGTCTGGAGGCGGTGTAGAAGCAGCGGCTTTTTCCGGGGTCGGCTTTGGCCGCGATAGCGGCTAAAGTCCGGACCAGTGTCGCGATAAGAACCGATTCCGCAAGACCAGTGGGGTTCGGAGTGGTAATACGGATTTACCCGGTGATTTCACAACAGGAGCAAAGAGAAGATGAAAACAACAATGACAGTCACCTGCCGCAGTGCCCTGATGGCCTTTGCTCTGGCAGCGGGCACAGTGCAGGCGCAAGCCCCGGATATCCGCCCCGGTCTTTGGGAAATGAAGCCGCAGGAGATGAAGGGCGCAGGTATGCCCGACATGGCGAAGATGGCGCAGGCCATGGAGCAGATGAAGGCGCAGATGTCCAAGATGCCACCGGAGCAGCGCAAGATGATGGAGGAGCAGATGGGCAATATGGGCATGAGCCTGACTGCTTCAGGCGGCATTCGCATCTGCATGACCCGCGAAGACATCCAGCGTCAGCAAATCCCGATGCACGACGAGCGTTGCAAGCACACCATCCGCGAGCAGAATGCCAAGCGCTGGTCAGCCACCATGACCTGCACCGAGCCGGCGATGACGGGCGAAGCCGTCGCCACCTTTGACAGCCCGAAGGCGTACACCGTGGCGGTGAAGGGCGTGATCAAGGAGAGCGGCCATCAGCAACCTTATGCCATGACGATGAAGTGGGCACATGTCAGCGATGACTGTGGCCCCGTGAAGCCGCGTGCGGCAAAGCGCTGAGAAACTTGCATGCATGGGAGCATGAACTGCTTCCGCGTTGTTTTCCTCTTTCAGGCATTGCCACGCTGGCGGAACTCGCCGGGCGTGGTCCCCTCAAGACGCTTGAACCAGCGTATGAAGGACTGGCTTTCCTGAAAGCCCAGCAATTGTGAAACAGCCTCTACGGACAGGGCTCTGTCACCCAGAGCATCCCGCGCTTTTTCCAGCCGCAAGGCATCCAGCAATTCGCGATAACTGCTGCCGGCTTCTTCCAGCTTGCGGTGCAGGCTGCGGCCGCTCATGCCCAGCCGGTGGGCCAAGGCTTCGCGCGAGGGTGCCTGCTCTTCCGCCAGCAAGTGACGCAGGGTGTTCCGTGTCTGCTCGATGATGCCGTGTTCGGATTGCCGTGCCTGCAAAAGTTGCTGGGCATGTTGCTCCAGTGTCCTGTGCAACTCCGGGTTTGCCAGTGACAAGGGCTCTGCCAGCAGTGAAGGCGGCAGCACCAGCGCCGATACAGCTTGCTGGAAGTGCACGGGGCAGCCGAAAAAATCTTCGTACTCCGCCTGCAGGCGCTCGTCAGGAATGGCGTGACGGAAGTACACCGCCAGCAGGGAGCGTGGCCGGCGTTGTCGCATGAGCTGCATGCGCTCCAGCCAGCAGCCCAGAATGCATTCCGTGGCATGGCGCGCCACCACGGGGTCCTGGATGCTGCACTCCCATTGCCAGAGTGCGGCACCGGGTTCATGGCGCAGGCTGGTGGTGCCGACATCGCTGATCAGGCGCTCGAAGCGGCAGGAGGCTTCGATAAGGTCTCGCAGGGTGCTGCTGGTCTGGGCGACAAAGCCCATGACACCAAAGGTGGTGAGCGTGATGTGCGAAGTGCCGTGCAGCCCGGCCAGCGGATCATCCATCAGCTCCAGGCCGCGACGCAGCATGCGCTCGGCATCCAGAAAGCTGAGCCAGTCTCCGGGCTGGTTCAGCCACTCTTCGCGAAAGCCGCTCTCGCTCAGCATGCGTCGCACATCGACGCCCCTCGCTGCTGCCAATTCCAGGCATTGCTTGACCACCAGGGTGGAAATGCCGGGTGAGACGTGACCGGGGGATGTGTGGGGCATGTCGAAGGAGCCTGTATTTTCTTGTTTTGAGGCACCGCTATGGCCGGAAACTATGGGCCATACCCCGGTTTCTTGCCAACTGGCCATTGGTCGGCAAGCCGCTGTCTGGCCGTTTGGGTTTATCACCCTGTCCTTTTCGGTACTACGTGTGCCGGCAGCCCCTTCCTATGCTTCGCCAGCAGCAACTACCCCATAAAGTGCCTGCCGGACCAGGACGGGCACCAAAAGAACAACAAGCTCGAGGACGTTCGCATGAATCCCAGATTTGCCTCCCTGTTCCTGTCTGCCGGTCTCATGGCCGCCAGTCTTCCCGCCATGGCCGCCAGCTACCAGATCTGCACGGCCTCAAGCTGCAAGAAGGAGTCTTTCTTTGCTTGGCCCTGGGAAGAAAGCAGCTACGCCAAGACCAAACATCCCATCGTGTTCGCCCATGGCATGGCGGGTTTCTCCAAGATCGGCCCGGTGGATTACTGGTACGGCATTCCGCAGGACCTGGCCCGCAATGGCGCGGCGGTCTATGTGACCCAGGTGGCTTCCTTCGAGTCCTCCGAGGCACGCGGCGAGCAGCTTCTGAACCAGGTGCAGAAAATCCTGGCCATCAGCGGCGCACAGAAGGTCAACCTGATCGGCCACAGCCACGGCAGCCAGTCCGTGCGTTATGTGGCGGGTGTCCTGCCGGCCCGGGTGGCGTCAGCGACTGCGGTAGGTGGCCCCAATACGGGCTCCCCGGCGGCTGACGTGATCAAGGGTGTGACGAACATTCCCGGCCTCGGCCCCGTGGCCACGCCTCTCATCAGCGGCGCCATCAACGGCTTTTTCAGCATTGTCGACGTGCTCTCTGGCCAGGCCTATCGCCAGAACTCGCTGGCCGGCATGGATTCACTGACCACGGCGGGTGCGGCTGCTTTCAACCAGCGTTTCCCGGCCGGTATTCCGGCCAGCAACAATGCCTGTGGCGAGGGCGCCTACACGGTGAACGGTGTGCGCTACTACTCCTGGAGCGGCACCGGGCGTGTGACCAACCTGCTGGACCCGCTGGATATTCCGCTGGCAGCCGTAGGCCTGGTGATCCCTGAGGCCAATGACGGGCTGGTGGGTCGCTGTTCCAGCCACCTTGGCATGGTGATCCGCGACAACTACAACATGAACCACCTCGACGAGGTGAACCAGTTGTTCGGTTTGCGTGACATCTTTTCCACTGATCCCGTTGCCGTGTTCCGGCAGCAGGCCAACCGGTTGAAAGGAGCCGGTCTCTGAGGCTTGTTGTTCGCCAGCCTGACGCGACGCCCTGATCCGTTTATCGGGGCGTCGTGTTGCACCAGGCCGTGTCGTTCTTTGTCATGGCTCACGGGCGTGTCCCGTCATAGAGTCGGGTCCATTACAACAAGACCCTGATTCCCATGAAAAGCCCATTCTTCTGGCTGCCCCGTTTCGGGCTGGTGCTTCTGGCCGCGCTTTCCCTGGGGCTTGCCGGCTGTACCTCGCTGCCCTCGGCCAGTCCGCTGCCGACCCAGTACATGGTCTATCCCGGCGCCGAGCCCGGCCTCCTGAAAACGGACGACGGGCTGACGCTCTACAGCCAGTGGTGGAAGCCCAAACAGGAAGAGCCCCGGGCCGTGGTCATCCTGCTGCACGGCACGGCTGCCCACATCGGCGCCTATACGCCCTGGGCCGAGTACCTGACCGGCCAGGGCTATGCCCTCTTTGCCTTCGACATGCGCGGCTGGGGCCAGTCCCAGGGCTTCGGCCGCCGCGCCTTCGTGCGCAGCCACGACGACTACGTGGACGACCTCAAGCTGGCCTTTGCCGAGGCCGAGCGGGTCTATCCCGGCAAGCCTGTCTATCTCCAGGGAGAATCCTTGGGCGCCAGCGTCGCCTTGCAGGCCAGCATCCGGGGTGGCTTTCCCATCCAGGGGCTGATCCTGAACGCGCCACCGGTCTACGTGAATTTGAAGGTGGGTCCGCGGATACCTGACGGAATGGCGTCCTCCATGAACTGGAGCGTGGGCCTTGTCGGCCGGCTGGTGCCCAATGCGCCGCTTTTCCCCATGCAGAAGGAATGGGCCCTTTCCTGGATATGGGGCAAGGCCATATTCGATGAGTTCAGCCTGCAGGCCATCAAGACAGAGCCGAACTTCACGCACAGCGCGATTGCAGCGGTCTATGTCACCGCATTGGAAAAAGGCGCGGGAAAGCTCCGCGCCAAAGCGGGGAAAGTGAAGGAGCCCTTCATCCTGCTACAGGGGGAAAAGGATTATCTGGTGTCGACCCCGGGCTCGGGCCGGGTGCTGATGGAAAAGACCGGCAGTACCGACCGGACCCGCCATGTCTATGCCGGCATGTCGCATTGCACCTTGCATGACACCGGCCGGGGGGAAGTTTGGGCAGACATCGTCAAATGGCTTGATGCGCGTGTGCCGATGCTGGAGGAGTCTCCAGAGCTTGTGGCTAGTCGGCAGGAAGACAGCCGGAAGCTGGCAGCGGAAAGTCCGGAGCAGACGTATCGGCGGCTGGAGCAGCAGTACGGCAGCATGGCGAATTGGCAGCCTGTGCCGCTAGCAGTCGAAGAGCCCGCGCACTGAGGCTTGGGACCAGAATCCAATGCCCTGTGGCCACTCGACCGCAGGGCATTGGATGAGGAAGCAGCCTCAGACCGAACCCTTCACTTCCCGTTCTATCTGTTCCACTGAAATGTGCCGCACATCCTTGCCTTTCACCAGATAGATGATCTGCTCGCAGATATTGCGGGCATGGTCGCCCACGCGTTCCAGCGAGCGCAGGGTCCAGATCAGGTTGAGCACGCGCGGAATGGCGCTGGGATCCTGCACTTCACGGTTGGTGAAGGAGCGCATGGCTGTGCGGTATTGCAGGTCGATAGCGACTTCCACGGCGAGGTCGGCATCAAAACGGGCAAAGGCATCGAGAGCGGAGTGCAGCATCCGGCTGACGTGATCACCCATTTCCTGGATTTCGTTGTGGTCATCGCTGTCCGTGTCACCGGCTTCGGTCAGCTGCACGGCAATGGTGGCTACCTTCACCGCCTCGTCACCTACGCGCTCCAGGTCCGAAATGCATTTGGAAACGGCAATCAGCATGCGCAGGTCCGTGGCGGCTGGTTGGCGCAAGGCGAGCACGCGTGCACACTCTTCGTCGATCTTCTTTTCCAGGTAATCCACCCGGTCTTCCGTTTTCAGCACGCGTGTGGCCAGTGCCGTGTCGTACTTCAGCAGTGACTGCATGGCATCGCTGACCTGCCGCTCCACCAGACCACCCATTTCCAGCAGGTGATTGTGTATGGATTCCATTTCGTCGTTGAACTGGGTGGAACTGTGTTTGCCGAGATTGATGCGGTCCATGAGGACACTCCGCAGATTCTGTAAAAATTTGAATGCCGGTAACGATCAGCCGAAACGGCCGGTGATGTAGGCTTCGGTCAGGTCGTGATCCGGCTGGGTGAACACCTTGTCGGTGGCATTGACCTCGATCAGCTCGCCCAGATGGAAATACGCCGTGCGGTCGGAGACACGCGCTGCCTGCTGCATGGAGTGCGTCACGATGGCAATCGTGTACTGGCTCGACAATTCGTCGATCAGTTCTTCCACCTTGGCCGTGGCAATCGGGTCCAGTGCCGAGCAGGGCTCGTCCATGAGGATGACTTCCGGGCTCACGGCAATGGCGCGCGCAATGCACAGACGCTGCTGCTGCCCACCCGAGAGCCCGGTGCCGGGCTGGGCCAGGCGGTCCTTCACTTCATTCCAGAGGCCGGCACGCTGCAGGCTGGTTTCCACGATTTCATCCAGCTCGCTACGGCTGCTGGCCAGGCCGTGCAGCTTGGGGCCGTAGGCAATGTTGTCGTAGATGGATTTCGGGAAAGGATTCGGCTTCTGGAAAACGATGCCGACCTGTGCGCGCAGCAGCACTACGTCCAGTGAAGGGTCGTAGATGTCCTTGTCATCCAGCGTCACCTTGCCTTGTACGCGGCAGCCATCAATGGTGTCGTTCATGCGGTTCAGCGTGCGCAGGAAGGTGGACTTGCCACAACCTGACGGGCCGATGAAGGCAATCACTTCGTTCTCGATGATGTCCAGGCTGATGCCTTTGAGGGCCTCCGTTTCGCCGTAGAAAACACGCACGTCACGCGCGCTCATCTTGGCGGTGCCGGCCACCGTTTCGGGCAGGCTGGATACGGTGCCGACATGTCCGGCGGTTTTGCTCAGTATCATGTTTACGGGATCGACCATGTTCATTCTCACCACCTCGTTTCGAATTTTTTACGCAGCCAGATCGCGAAGGCATTCAGGCTGATCATCAGCCCCAGCAGCACGATGATGGCGGCCGCTGTGCGGGCCTCGAAGAAATTGCGCAGCTCGTTGCCTTGCCAGAGATAAATCTGCACCGGCAGTGCGGTTGACTGGTCCACCGGTGTTGCCGGGATGTTGGCCACGAAGGCGCTCATGCCGATCAGCAGCAGGGGTGCGGTTTCACCCAGTGCCTGTGCCACACCGATGATGGCGCCGGTCAGGATGCCGGGCAGTGCCAGCGGCAGGATGTGGTGGAACACCGTCTGCACTTTGGAGGCACCCAAGCCCAGCGCTGCTTGGCGGATGGAGGGCGGGACAGCCTTGAGTGCGGCACGGGTAGTGATGATGACCGTCGGCAGTGTCATCAGCGACAGCACGAGACCACCCACCAGCGGTGCCGACAGGGGCATGTGGAAGCCGTTGATGAAGATGGCCGCACCCAGCAGGCCGAACACGATGGAAGGCACCGCCGCCAGATTGTTGATGTTCACTTCGATCAGGTCGGTGATGCGATTGCGCGGCGCGAACTCTTCCAGATAGATCGCGCTGGCCACGCCCACCGGCACGGACAGGAAGATCACGATCAGCATCATGAACAGCGAGCCCATGAAGGCGCCGGCAAGACCGGCCGAGGCCAGCGAGCTGCGCGAATCGGGATTGCTGAACAAGGCCTTGCTGAACTTGGTGCTGATGACGCCCGCTTCGTGCAGTTCGTCAGCCAGGCGGCGCACATTGGGGCGGAGTTGCTGCTGCGCATCCGGCAGGTCGCGATCGATATTGCCGCGCAACCACACGTCCACGTTGGCATCGGTCAGCATGTCCAGCGTCACGGTCTTGCCGATCAGCGAAGGGTCGGCCACCACCATGTCGCGCAAACGGAAGCGTTCGCCGCTGGTGAACAGTGCACGCACGTCACGGCGCTGGTCTTCCAGCTCCGGGCGTTTCGCGATGATGCTGTCTTCCAGGATGCGGTTCCAGTTGACCATGCCCAGCTCGCTCTGCCAGGCGTAATCGCGGTCGCGGAAAGCGTTTTCCGATTCGCCGGCCTCGCGCACCGGCTTGGCCGGTACATCGATGAGAGCCGGATCGAAATGAACGGCCAGCGTGATGGTGGATTGCCAGAAGGCGGGCAGCCCGCGCATCAGGATGCTGCTGAACAGCAGGGCCACAAAGGCCAGGCCGGCCAGCACGGCGGCAAGGCCGATGAAGCGGAAGCGGCGCTCGCTGCTGTGGCGACGGCGCAGCGAAGCTTCGACCCTGGACAGGGCCTGGCTGCGCTCGGGGGTATTGCTGGGATTGTTGGGAAGGCTGGTGGTCGTATTCACGGCGCTTACTCGTATTGCTCGCGGTATTTACGAACGATGTAGAGGGCGATGACGTTCAGGACCAGGGTGATGACGAAGAGCGTCAGCCCCAGTGCGAAGGCCACCAGTGATTGCGGACTGGCGAAATCGGTGTCGCCCGTAAGCTGGTTGACGATGGTGACGGTCACGGTGGAGACGGCATCCAGCGGATTGATGTGCAGCAGCGGGCTGTTGCCGGCTGCCAGCACCACGATCATGGTCTCGCCGATGGCGCGGCTGGCGGCAAGCAGGAAGGCGCCCACGATGCCGGGCAGCGCCGCCGGCAAGATCACCTGGCGTATGGTTTCGGATTTTGTGGCACCCAGGCCCAGCGAACCGTCGCGCATGGCGCGCGGCACCTGCGTGATGATGTCGTCGGAAAGCGAGGAGACGAAGGGAATGATCATCACACCCATCACGAAGCCTGCCGTGAGCGCGCTGGTGGCGCGTACCTGCAGTCCGATGAGATCGCCAATGTCAGCGAAGAAGGGACCCACGACCATCAGCGCGAACACGCCGTAGACGATGGTGGGAATGCCGGCCAGCACTTCAATCACGGGCTTGGCAAAGGAGCGGAACCAGGAGGGCGCGTACTCGGCCATGTAGATGGCCGTCATGAGCCCGATGGGCACGGCCACCAGTAGGGCGATGATGCTGATCATCAGCGTGCCCCAGAGCAGAGGCAGCAGGCCGTAGTCACCCACGGAACCCTTGCCGGTGGTGCTGAAGCCGGGGTTCCAGGTCGTACCGAAGAAGAAGTCGACCGGATTCACGAAAGAGAAAAAATGGATCGCCTCTCCCAGCATGGAAAACACGATGCCGATGGTGGTGAGGATGGCGATACCGGAGCAGACAGCCAGCGACCAGCTGATGACACGCTCTACCTGATTGCGGGCGCGCAATACCGGCACGATGCGTGAACGGGCGTAGAGCAGGCCGCCGATGGCGATCAGTACCAGCACCGTGAGCTTGGTCAGTTGTGCCGTGCTCTGTAGTTGCGAAAGATGGGCGGCAGCCGCGAGTTCGGCCGGCGTGGCATCGGAAACACCAAAGCCGGAAGCAATGTTCTGCAGGCGGCTCATCAGTACGTTGGCCTGCTCGGCAGGGATGCTGGCCAGTTCGGGCGGCAGCCCGGCCAGTACGATGTTGCGGATGACGGTGGGCTCCAGTCCGGCCCAGAGCACGAAGACCAGAAAGGCTGGCAGTCCGCACCACAGTGCCACCAGCACGCCGTAATAGATCGGGCGGGAATGCAGCGCTGTGGTCTTGCCGCCAGCCACGGCGCGGCTCTTGCGCAAGCCCAGCTGGTAGGCCACGGCCACGATTCCCAGCAGCACGACAATTAAAGTCAGGTTGTTCATTACCTCTCCCGTTCGGGCACGCCGCTGGCGTGGTTGCCGGGTTTGCTTGCAGTTTTTCTTACGATGTTGCTTGCCGTGTTACGGAGGCAAAAAAGGGCAGGGGTTACATCCCTGCCCTTTTCATCCCTGTCCTTAAGGGCTTGCTTACTGGCCTACGGCAACCTTGCGGGCCTTGAAGTCAGCCTGCACCTTGGCGCGTTCCTTGTCGGAGAGCGGGATCAGGCCGGCTTCTTCCAGCGGGCTGCCGAAACCGGACACCTTGGCATTCAGGAAGTACTCGGTGTACTCGGCCAGGCCAGGAATGGAGGCCAGGTGCTCGCCCTTCACGTAGAAGTAGAGCGGACGCGAGACGGGGTACTTGCCTGAACCGATGGTTTCCAGGCTGGGTGTCACACCGTCAACGGTGGCAACACGCAGCTTGTCGCGGTTCTGGTCGTAGAAGGACAGGCCGAACACGCCAACGGCGTTGGGCTGGGCCTGCAGGCGGGCCAGGGTTTCGGTGTAGTCACCGGCGATCTCGATGATGCGGCCGTCCTTGCGCAGGGAAGACACAGCCTTCTTGTTGGCGTCCTTGTCCAGTTCCTTGATTTCCGGGTAGCTGTTGCCACCGGCGTGCAGGAGCTTTTCCTCGAACACTTCACGGGTACCGTGGTTGGAGGCCGGGATCACCAGCAGGATTTCCTGGTCAGGCAGCTTGCGGTCGATTTCGGACCAGCGCTTGTAGGGGTTTGCCACAAACTTGCCACCCACAACCACTTTCTCGGCAGCAGCCGTGAAGACATGGCGCGGGGTCAGGGCGAAGGGCTTGCTGTTCTTGTCGGAACGGGAGGCAAACACGATGCCGTCATAACCGATCTGGATTTCGTGGATCTTGGTCACGCCGTTCTTGTTGCAGTCAGCCACTTCGGCCTTCTTGATCGGACGGGAGGCATTGGCGATGTCGGTAGTGTTGTCACCCACGCCCTGGCAGAACTGCTTGAGGCCGCCGCCCGTGCCGCCCGAGCCCACGACCGGGGTCTTGAACTTGGGGAAGGAGTTGCCGAATTCCTCGGCCACGATGCTGGCGAAGGGCAGCACGGTGGAGGAGCCGGCGATCTGGATGTTGTCGCGGGCCATGGCAGGTGCAGCCAGGGCAAGGGTGGAAGCCGCCGCAAAGGCCAGGCCGAGAGTGCGTTTCGTGAAGCGCATTGTCATATCCTCTTCATCTGCTGTTCAAAGTATTCGTCAGACCAGCACCTGCGGTACTGGCGCTCCCGGCGGCATGGGCCTTGGGTGAGCGAATTCTGGGAGCCGGGTGTTTCAGTCGTGTGACACCCGGCGGGCAGACAGAGGATGCGACGCTTTGGCTACAGTTTTATGACAGTGGGTGAGGTGCTTGAAGAAGGGATTGGCATTGCGGGCGCGAATTCTTTTGCGCCTGCAATGCCAGGCTCAGCTCGGAACAGGCCGTGTACGGCCGGCTTCGTTGATGGCGACGAAGGTGAAGAGTCCCTCGGTCAGTTTGGTGTGGGTGCCGTCGACGTCGTCGGTTTTCCACACTTCGATGAGTATCTTCATGGAGGAGTGTCCGACGGAGAGCACCTGCGTATAGAAGCCGACAATGTCGCCGACCTTGAGCGGGCGCAGGAAGACCATGGCATCAATGGCCACGGTGGCGATGCGGCCGCGTGCCCGCTTGCGGGCGGCCACGCCGCCGGCCAGGTCCATCTGCGAGACCAGCCAGCCGCCGAAGATGTCGCCGTTGGGGTTGGCGTCCTTGGGCATGGCCAGGGTTTGCAGGCAGAGCTCGCCGCGGGGACGGGGCGGGTTTTCTTCGTGGTTTCTCATGGTCGGCTCCGTAGGCAATGTGGCGAGTATAGCCCGCGGGCTCCTGGCGGTGCCCGCCAATCCTGTGCCCTGTATCAGGGCGCGACGGCCCGGTTGCGCGCCCGCCTGACGTCGAATTGTCATAAAACTTTCATGAAACCGAGCTAGATTTTGCAACATTCCACGATGCAAGGAGCGCTCCCATGACCCTCAGGCACCTGATTGCTGCTTTTGCCCTCGCTTTGCCGGTCACTGCCCCGGCTGCCGTGGATGCCCGCCTACCGGCCTACCAGAAAACCACGGGCGTGGCCGGCAACCTTTCCAGCATCGGCTCCGATTCGCTGAACAACCTGATGACGCTCTGGGCCGAGGCTTTCAAGAAGCAGTACCCCAACGTGAACATCCAGATCCAGGGCGCCGGCTCTTCCACGGCGCCGCCCGCCATGGAGCAGGGCACGGCCAACTTCGGTCCCATGTCCCGCCCGATGAAGGACAATGAAATCCAGGCGTTTGAAAAGCGCCACGGCTACAAGCCGACGGCGGTGCCGGTTGCCATTGATGCGCTGGCAGTCTTTGTGCACAAGGACAACCCGGTCAAGGGCCTGTCGCTGGCGCAGGTGGATGCGGCTTTCTCGGCCACGCGCAAATGCGGCTACGAAAAAGGTGTGAGGACCTGGGGTGATCTCGGTCTTGCCGGTGGTTGGGCAGGGCGTGACCTGCAGATATTCGGCCGCAACTCCGTGTCCGGCACTTACGGCTATTTCAAGGAGCACGCCCTCTGCAAGGGCGACTTCAAGAAAAACGTGAACGAACAGCCCGGCTCTGCCTCGGTGGTGCAGTCGGTATCGACTTCCCTCAACGGCATCGGCTATTCGGGGCTGGGCTACCAGACCTCCAGCGTGCGCACCGTGCCCTTGCAGGGTCGCGATGGCCAGTTCTACGCGGCTGATGAAAAGAATGCACTTTCGGGGAAGTATCCGCTGGCGCGCCCGCTGCTGGTGTACGTGAACAAGCACCCCAACAAGGCGCTTTCACCCTTGGAAGCGGAATTCCTCAAGCTGGTGCTGTCGCGTCAGGGGCAGGAAATCGTGGAGAAGGACGGTTACATTCCCCTGCCGGAATCCGAGGCTGGCAAAGTCCGCAAGATGCTGGGCCTGTAACCTGGGCTTCGGCCTTGCCCCAACCCGACTCACTGCTTCTTCTGGATCAGCCGCACCATGTCACTCAGTCACGATCCCAAGCGCATCCTGCCTCCTGCTGACGAGCTGGATCGCCGTGCCCGGCGTCGTCATCTGCGTGACCGCTTTGCCGATGCCGCCATTGGCGGTGGTGGCATGTTCGTCATCCTCGCCATCACGCTGATCTTTTTTTACCTGCTGTATGAAGTCTGGCCACTGCTGCAGTCCGCGCGCATGGAGCCCGTGGCCCGGCATGTCACGCAGGCTTCCAGCTTTGTGGACATTGACGAATACAGTTACAGCGGTCTGCGTATCGAGGCCGATGGCCGTATTGTCTATTTTCGTGTCAGCGACGGAGGGACACTGGGCGAAGAGCACTTGCCCCTGCCGGCAGGGGCAAAAATCAGCACCGTGGCCCGCGCCTCTGTCACCAGCGGATTGATCGGCCTCGGTTTGTCCAACGGCCAGGTGCTGGTGATCAAGCCGTCCTACGACGCACGTCTGGACGAAACCGGAACGCGTCACATCAGCCCTGGCATCACCTATCCCTACGGGCAGGCTGCACTGCCGCTGGATGACAGCAGGGCAGCCGTGCAGGTGCTGGCCTTGCGTGGTGGCGAGCGCGAATTGATGCTCATGGGCATGAACCGCGATGCGCTGGTGCTCAGCCGCTTTGACAGCGAAAGCAGCACAGGTGGCGGACTCAACCTATTCGGTACCAGCACGCTGTCGGATGACGCCAAGTGGGTGCGACAGCAGGAGCAAATCCTGCCGGCTAAATTTGCGCACGCACGCTTTCTGGTTATTGGCCAAGATGCGCGCTGGGCCTATGCCGTCCATGGGCAGAACCAGTTGGCAGTATTCAGTCTGCAAGGCGAAAACGGTCCCGCGCTTTACCAGCAGCTCAGTACCGGCTCTGCCGGAATCACAGCCGCAGCGGCCTTGCTGGGCAATGTCTCTTTGCTGCTGGGTGACGACACTGGCCGCATCAGCCAGTGGTTCATGGTGCGTGACGAAAGCTCGGGGACAGACCGCTTCAGCATGACGCGCATTCGCGGTTTCCAGCTTGGCAATGCAGCCGTGACGGCCATTACGCCCGAAGAGCGGCGCAAGGGTTTTGTTGCCGGCGACAGTGCAGGGCACGTGGGCTATTTCTACACCACCTCCGAGCGCAGCCTCGGTGTCGTGCAGGCAGCACCTCAAGCCGTCTCCGGTATTGCCGTTTCCGCGCGCTCCGAAATGATCGTGGCGCAAACAGCCACAGGGCAGGCCAGCGTTGCCTTGCATGCCGAGCATCCGGACATTTCCTTGCACTCGGCCTGGGGTAAGGTCTGGTACGAATCGTATCCGTCACCCGGATACACCTGGCAGTCCACGTCGGGCAACATTGATTTTGAAGGCAAGTTGTCACTGGTGCCGCTGACTTTCGGCACGCTCAAGGCCGCTTTCTATGCCATGTTGCTCGGTGCTCCGCTGGCGATATGCGCCGCCATGTACACGGCTGTTTTCATGGCGCCGCGCCTGCGCCGCAAGATCAAGCCGGCCATCGAGCTCATGGAGGCATTGCCCACCGTCATTCTCGGTTTTCTGGCCGGACTCTGGCTGGCACCCACGATAGAGGCCTACCTGCCCGGCATTTTCAGCCTGATCCTGCTGACGCCCCTGGGCATTCTTCTCAGCGGCCTGCTCTGGTCCTTGCTGCCGCGAGAGAAACGCAGTCTGGCCGATGGCTGGATTCCGTTGCTGCTCATCGTGCCGGTACTGTTCACCGGCTGGCTGTCGTTTGCACTGTCACAACCGATAGAGCTGCATTTTTTCGGTGGAGACCTGCGCCAATGGCTGCGTAATGAAATGGACATCACCTTTGACCAGCGCAATGCACTCATCGTTGGCCTGGCCATGGGTTTTGCCGTCATCCCGAACATCTATGCCATTGCGGAAGACGCGCTTTTTGCTGTTCCGCGTCATCTCACCAACGGTTCGCTGGCTCTCGGCGCCACGCCCTGGCAGACGTTGATGCGTGTGGTGCTGCCCACGGCATCGCCGGGGATTTTCTCTGCCGTCATGATCGGCTTTGGCCGTGCCGTGGGCGAAACCATGATCGTGCTCATGGCCACCGGCAACACACCAGTGATGGACTGGAACATTTTTGAAGGCATGCGCACGCTCTCGGCCAATGTGGCTGTGGAAATGGGGGAGGCGGAAGTGGGCTCCACGCACTTCCGTGTGCTATTCCTGTCCGCGCTGGTGCTGTTCGTGCTGACCTTTGTACTCAATACCGTGGCTGAAATCGTGCGCAGTCGCCTGCGCAAGAAATACGGTTCGCTTTGAAGACTGCAGGTGCGAATCCATCAAAGTGTTCGCAGATGCAAGGAAACGGATATGAAAGTGCGTGAGTACTTCAAATCAGGGGATGCCTGGGTCTGGCTGAATGCCGGCATGGTGGCCATTGCCCTCATCATGGTGGTTGGTGTGATCGGGCTCATTGCCGTGCGTGGTCTTGGCCACTTCTGGCCAGCGGATGTGATGCAGGCCCGCTATACCGATCCGGCCGGCAACAGCAGCATTATCATTGGTGAGCATGTCGATGAGCGTACGGACACGGCCGCACGCATGCGAGAGGCCGGAATCGAGCTACCGGTCGGGCAAGAGGCTGTTCGTCGGCTTCTCATCAAGCAAGGCAATCGCGACATCCACGGCGCGGATTTCCGCTGGGTATTTGCTTCTGGTCTGCAGGAGATTTCCTACCCTGAGGAAATCGTGGCGCTGGAGCGCTACGAATGGGGAAATTTCTATGGCTATCTGAAAAGCGTCAAGGAAGGGGGTGCTGAAGTTGCCTCTGGTAACAAGGCCTGGGCTGAGTTGCAAAGTCGCCTCAAGCGCAGCAACGAGCTTCATGCACAAATTTCCGCTATCGAGAAAGCCGAGATCGGCCGAATCAATTTTGCACTGGAGAAGTTGCGGCTTGAAGAGCGTCGGCTGAGTATCGAGAGCCGTCTCGGCCCTGCCGAGATTGAAAGACTGGCCGCAGCAAGGCAGGTGCAAGACCAGGCCTATGCGAAAATCAGTGCCCGGCTGGATGCCCTGAATGTGGCAATGGCGCGCGATACGGCTGTCTTTCTGGCCAGCGATGGCAGCGAGCACGAATTTCCGCTGATGAAGATCGTGGCAGCGACCCAGCCCAATGCCATGGGTGTGGTCAGCAAGCTGGGCAGCTACGCCCGAAACGTCACGCGCTTCCTCGTTGACGGACCGCGTGAAGCAAATACCGAAGGTGGTGTTTTCCCGGCTATTTTCGGGACCGTGCTCATGGTGCTGATCATGACCGTCATGGTGACGCCGCTGGGCGTCATTGCTGCCATCTATTTGCGCGAATACGCCAGCCAGGGCGTGATCACACAGACCGTGCGCATAGCCGTGAACAATCTGGCGGGTGTGCCTTCGATTGTGTACGGCGTGTTTGGCTTGGGCTTCTTTGTTTATTTTCTGGGCGGCAATCTCGACCGGCTTTTTTACCCGGAGGCTGCACCGGCCCCTGTTTTTGGGACACCGGGTTTGCTATGGGCTTCCATCACGCTGGCGTTGCTGACATTGCCGGTAGTGATTGTGGCAACGGAAGAGGGCTTGTCACGCATCCCGCGCTCACTCAAGGAAGGGTCGCTGGCTTTGGGTGCGACCAAGGCTGAAACGTTGTGGCGCGTCATTCTGCCCATGGCGTCGCCTTCCATCATGACCGGCATGATCCTCGCCATTGCGCGTGCTGCCGGTGAAGTCGCACCCCTGATGCTGGTGGGCGTGGTAAAGCTGGCGCCAACCTTGCCGCTGGACATGAATGCGCCTTTCCTGCATCTGGACCGCAAGTTCATGCATCTGGGTTTCCACATCTACGATGTCGGTTTCCAGAGTCCGAATGTGGAGGCGGCAAGACCGCTGGTCTATGCCACGGCTTTCCTGCTGGTACTGGTGATTGCACTTCTGAATCTGGGCGCCGTAGCCTTGCGTAACCGGCTGCGCGAGAAATACAAGGCACTGGAGAATTGAGCCCCATGAATACGACAAGCCTGCCGGAGAAAGGGCTTCGCCTGGAGTCAAACATGGCTCATGACGGCGCAGGCAACAACCGCAGTCGCCGTGGCCGGCAATTGCAGAACGAGGAAATCTGCCTGGAAACGCGCCAGCTCAACCTTTTCTATGGCGACAAGCAGGCACTTTTCGATATCGGCATGAAAATCCCGCGCCGCCGCGCCACGGCCTTCATAGGCCCGTCCGGCTGTGGCAAGTCCACCTTGCTTCGAACTTTCAACCGCATGAACGACCTGGTGGACGGCTGCCGCGTTTCCGGTGAAGTGTTGCTGGAAGGAAAAGACATATTCGACCGGGGTGTGGACATTACCAACCTGCGCCGGCGCATCGGCATGGTTTTCCAGAAGGCCAATCCTTTTCCCAAGTCGATTTATGAGAACGTGGCCTACGGGCTCCGTCTTCAGGGCGTGAACAGCAAGCGTGTGCTGGATGAAGTGGTGGAAACCGCTTTGCAGAGCTCGGCACTGTGGGAGGAAGTGAAGGACCGGCTTCATGATTCGGCGCTTGGCCTTTCCGGTGGACAGCAGCAGCGTCTCTGTATTGCCCGGGCCATTGCCGTGCAGCCCGAGGTCCTGCTTCTGGACGAGCCCTGTTCTGCGCTGGACCCCATTTCCACGCTCAAGATCGAGGAGCTTATCCACGCACTCAAGGAGAAATACACGATTGTCATCGTCACGCACAATATGCAGCAGGCTGCACGTGTCTCCGATTACACGGCATTCATGTATTTGGGCAAAGTGATCGAATTTGGCGACACGGACACCCTGTTCACCAATCCGGGCAACAAGCAGACCGAGGATTACATTACCGGTCGTTATGGTTGAAGCAATATCCGTGAAACTCTTTTCATGGAGCATGGTCACCTTGGTTCTTGCAGGGTGACGTGACAAGCAGCTAGAAACATCCCCTGAAACCGGGTAACAGGAACATGTCATGGGCAGCAAAGACAATTACGGGCAGCACATATCCCAGCAGTTCAATGCCGAGCTTGAGGAAATTCGCAGTGATTTTCTCGCGATGGGTGGCCTGGTAGAAAAGCAGGTGGCCGATGCCATCGTTTCCCTGCTGGATGCCGATTCGCAACTCGCTACCGAAGTGCAGGCCAAGGATCGCCAGATCAACAGCATGGAAACCCAGCTCGACGAAGATCTGGTACGCATTCTGGCGCGTCGCCAGCCTGCTGCCAGCGACTTGCGTTTCATCATCGCCATCGGGAAATCCATCACGGACCTTGAGCGCATCGGTGATGAGGCGGCCAAGGTGGCGCGCTACGCCTTGGCACTGACCGAAGAAGGGGAGTCGCCCCGCGGTTACGTCGAGGCCCGGCATATCGGCAGTCAGGTACGCATCATGCTGCATGACGCTCTCGATGCCTTTGCCCGCTTCGATACCGACCTTGCCTTTCAGGTCATGCAGGCCGATGGCGCCATTGATACGGAATACAAGACAGCCATGCGCGCCCTCGTTACCTACATGATGGAAGACCCGCGTGCCATCTCCCGCGTGATGAATGTGATATGGGTGCTGCGTTCGCTGGAGCGCATCGGCGACCACGCCCGCAATATCTCGGAACAGCTCATTTTCCTGGTCAAGGGTGCGGACGTGCGCCACACCAGCTATGAGCAGATTCGCCAGCGGCTGGACGGAAAGCGCTGACGTAGACCCGGCAGGCCGCTTGTCTCTTGTGGGCAGGCTTGTGTTGGGCTAAAAGAGCGAACGCGGCCTGCAAGGGGAGCCGCAGGATACGGATTTTCAATCAAGGGGATACAACCAATGAAAGCAAGAAAGACCCTGCTGGCTGTCGCCATGCTGATGCCAGCTGCCGGCATGGCAGATGTGTTCGACGCACGCGTGATGGCGCGTGGTGGTACGGGCCTGACCATGGGCGAATACAATCAGGCCATGGCGAACCCTGCCCTCATCAACAAGTTTGACGAGAACGACGATTTCAGTTTTGCCCTCAATGTGGGGGCCTTGGCTTCGGACCAGGACGGCTTCGTGGATGCAGCTGAGGAAATTCGTGATGACATCCGCGCACTCTACCCCAACGGTAATTCTGCCAAGGCCACGGAAATCAACAGCCGCATGCAGAGCTATGACAAAGCCTTTGCCCAGGTAGATATCGGTGCGGGCCTCATGATCGCTATTCCGAACAATACTTTATCCACCGCCCTAGTGGTGAAGAGCAAGGTGACTCTGGGTATCGGATTTGATTACAACACAGCAGATGCTGCCATTCTGCAAGGTATAAGTGCAGGCACCAATACGGATAATGATTTGCTGTCAGAGGCAGGTGTGTCTGCTATTGGCCTTGTAGAAGCAGGCTTTCTGTTCGGCAAGAAATTTGGTGCTGTGGAAACCGGGATTCTGGTAAAAGCCCAGCGTATTGAGCTCTATGAGTACAGTGAGAATGTGGCCAATTTTGATGAAGACGATGCCACGGACAGCAACAATAATACATCATACAATCATCTGAATCTGGATGTGGGCGCTAACCTACGCTTAGGTGAAGATGGCCAGTTTGTCATTTCCGGTGTTATCGAGAATCTTATTCCCAAAACATTTCAAGGGCCGGTTCCCTTAGGTGGTACACAGTCTGATTTCAAGATGAAACCAGTAGCTGTAGCTGCTGTAGGTTATGGAAACTCCTATTTGAAGACAGAAGTGAGTGTTGACCTGACAGTGCGGGAAGGATTTGACCGTATTCTCGAAACCCAGTTCGCACGTGCAGGCATCGAGCTTTCCGCCGGACGCCATTTCCACATCCGTGCCGGCTATCGTGTCGATACCAAGGACAATGTTTCTGATCTCGTGACGGCCGGCATTGGCATCACCCCGTGGGATCGCTTCAACATTGATCTGGGTGCCGCCAAGGGCAAGGGGGAAACCCTGGGTGCTGCACTCCAGATCGGCTTCAAGATCTGACGGTTTGCTAGTAATAAAAAAGCCGCGCAATTGCGCGGCTTTTTTATTCTTGAGACTTCAGCCCATCAGGTGACCGGCGTACTGCTCGCGCAACGGCACCTTGTGCAGCTTGCCAGTCGCGGTATGCGGTAGCTCTGCCACGAAGATCACGTCATCCGGCACCCAGAACTTGGCGATGCTCTTGCTGACGAATGCAAGGATGTCATCCTTGTCAGCGGAGGCGCCTTCTTTCAGCACGATGAGCAGCAGCGGGCGCTCGTCCCATTTCGGATGCGGGACGCCGATCACGCAGGCTTCCTTCACGGCAGGATGGCCGACAGCGACATTCTCGAGGTCAATCGAGCTGATCCATTCCCCACCGGACTTGATGACATCCTTGCGGCGGTCAACGATCTGCATGGTGTTGTGTTCATCCAGCGTGGCGACATCGCCGGTATCAAACCAGCCGTCCACCAGCGCTGAGTCTTCCTGACGGAAATAACTGGCAGCGACCCAAGGGCCGCGGATCAGCAGGCGGCCGAAAGCTTTGCCGTCATGAGGCAGGCGCTTGCCGTCGTCATCCACGATTTTCAGTTCCACACCAAAGATGGGGCGCCCCTGCTTGAGCTGGCGCTTGTAGCGTTCTTCGGCAGGCAGTGACATGAGTTCTGTCGTGGGCGCATTCACGGTGCCGAGTGGGCTGGTTTCCGTCATGCCCCAGGCATGGATGAGGAAAACGTCATGCTTTTCGTCGAAGGCACGGATCATGGCCAAGGGTGCGGCAGAGCCACCGACAACGGCCTGCTTCACGCTGTCGAGTTTTGCATTGATGCTGTCCAGGTAGGTAAGCAGGCCCAGCCAGACGGTGGGCACGCCCAGGAGCAGCGTGGCTTTTTCGGCAGCAATCAGTTCGTGCAGGTTTTTGCCGTCCATGCCGGGGCCAGGCAGCACGAACTTGGCGCCGGACATGGCGGCGGCATAGGGCGTGCCCCAGGCATTCACATGGAACATCGGAACCACGGGCAATATCACTGTATCGCGTGTGATGCCGAGTGCGCCGGTGTGCAGGCTGGCCCAGGCATGCAGCACGGTGGACCGGTGCGAATACAGCACGCCTTTGGGATTGCCTGTGGTGCCGGAGGTGTAGCACAGCGAAGACGCCGAGCGCTCGTCCAGTGCGGGCCAGTCGTAGCTTGAAGCCTCGGGTGCAAGCAGGTCTTCGTAAGCGATCAGATCGTTGCGGCCGGACGGCAGGGATTCACGGGCACAGAGCACGATGACCTTTTCCACGGACTTCAGATGAGGACGAACCGCGTCCACCAGCGGCAGGAACGTGAGGTCGGTGAAAAGCAGGCGGTCTTCGGCATGATTGGCAATCCAGCCGATCTGCTCGGGAAAGAGACGAGGATTGATGGTGTGCAGCACGGCACCTGAGCCGGAGACGCCGAAATAAAGCTCCAGATGACGATGGGTGTTCCAGGCCAGCGTAGCCACGCGCTCGCCACTTTTGATTCCGAGGCGCGCCAGGGCATTTGCAACCTTGGCACTGCGCTCCGCGATCTGGCGCCAGTTGCTGCGGTGAATGTCGCCTTCCACGCGGCGAGAAACGATCTCGGCTTCCGGGTGGTTCTCCACTGCAAACTCAAGCAGGCTGGAAATCAGCAGCGGTCTGTCCATCATGGCGCCGAACATGGCATGTCTCCTTGGTGCCGGCTGTGGCCGGTCTGTGTAGTGGTCAAGTGCGGCCTGCGGGAGCAGGCTTCTGTCATGGGGTCCCCGATCATACGGAGTGGCTTGGAAGGTGAGAAGCAATGGCAGGAATTTGGCCCGGGATGCACACACTCTGGCCTGATCAGCAAGAAAGGCATGCGCCCTGGCTGACATGGATGTCAGTCAAGAGTGGTGCCTGTGGCATGGCAGGCTGTGATGAAAGAGGCAGGGCTCAGCGCACGGCCAGCGTGCCGGGGAAAATGCAGGTGAAGGTGGAGCCCTTGCCTAGGGCGGACTGGATATCGAGCCGGGCGCGGTGTTCCAGCAGCACATGCTTGACGATGGCCAGCCCGAGTCCGGTACCGCCTGTGCTGGAGGTACGTGCGGCATCGGCCCGGTAGAAGCGCTCGGTGAGGCGGGGAATGTGGCGGGCATCAATCCCGCTGCCGTTGTCACTCACGCTGAAATACACATGTGCTTCGTCAGCCCACCACCGCAGTTTTATTTCGCCTTCCACCTGCGTGTACTTCACCGCGTTCGTCACCAGATTGGAGAAGGCGCTGCGCAAGTCGTCTTCCAGTCCGGTGAGGCGCAGGGAGTTGTCGCAATCCAGTGTGATGTGCTGTCGCTTTTCTGTGCCATAAGCAGCTGCTTCGCTGCGCAGTTGTGACAGCATGGCGGGCACGTTGACCGGCTTGTGCTCACGTTGCGCTGAATCATTTTCCAGTCGCGACAGCAGAAGGAGATCGTTCACCAGATTGTTCATGCGCGTGGATTGCGCATCCATTTGTTGCAATGCACGGCGCCAGCGTGGATTGATGGCATCTTCCTGGCCAAGCAATGTTTCCAGGTAACCACTGAGCACTGTCAGCGGCGTACGCAGCTCATGCGACACATTGGCCACGAAATCCTTGCGCATCTGCTCAAGGTTATGGAGGCGGGTAATGTCGGTGACGATCATCAGCCTGTCATTGCCGCCAAAGCGCGTGATGCTGAATTGCAGCTGCCGGCCTTGCTGTACCCAGGAAGGCAGCTGCAGGAAATCCTCGAAACGGCCTTCCTCGAAATAGCGTATGAAAAGCGGATCACGGATGAGGTTGGCCACGGGTTGGCCAAGATCGGTGGGGGATTGCAGGCCCAGCAGTTTTTCTGCAGCCGGGTTCCACCATTCCAGGTCACCGCGTCCGTCGATGAGCACCACGGCGTCCTTGAGTGCGGAGACAGAGGCGCGCGCGCGCTCGATGATGCTGATCAGGCTTTCGCGGGAGCGGCGTTCATTGCGCTGCAAGGAATGTATGCGGTCGAAGATGTCGCCCCAGATACCGGTGGCCTCGGGAACATTGACCGCTTCCGGATTCTGGCGCAGCCAGCGATGCAGGCGCTCAAGCTGGCGCAGGTGGAGGAAAGCCCAGGTGAGCAGGCCGGCAATGATGGCGCCGACCGGATGATCCAGCAGCCAGCCCGCCAAGCCAAACAGCAGCAGGAAAACCAGAAGGCGACGTGCCTCCTGTTTCATCATGTCACTCACAGACGCTTCCTGTGCTGGGGTTTTGCCGTGCGTCCCTTCGGGATGCTGTTGCCCGCCGTCAGGCTTCGGCGCTCACGGCTTCGCGCGGACCTTCCACCTTGGTGGAGAAGCGGTAACCGGTACCACGCACCGTCTGGATGAAGCGGTCGAAACCGAAGGGCTCCAGCGCCTTGCGCAGACGGCGGATGTGCACGTCGATGGTACGGTCCTCGACATAGACATTGCCACCCCAGACCTGATCCAGCATTTGCGAGCGTGAGTAGGCGCGCTCCTGATGGCTCATGAAGAAGGCCAGCAGGCGGTATTCCGTCGGGCCCATTTCCACCGGCTGTTCATTGGCCGTGATGCGATGGCTGACAGGGTCCAGCTTCAGGCCTTCGGCCTCGATGGCCTTCTCCGAGCTCAGGCTGGAGGAACGGCGCAGCACGGCGCGGATACGGGAAACCAGCTCGCGCGTGGAAAAGGGTTTGGTGATGTAGTCGTCGGCGCCGGCATCCAGACCCTGGATCTTGTTGTCCTCTTCGCCACGCGCCGTGAGCATGATCACGGGGATTTCGCTGGTGGCCTCGTCGCGCTTGAGGCGGCGGGCCAGCTCAATGCCGCTCATGCCGGGCAGCATCCAGTCCAGCAGGATGAGGGAGGGGCGCTCGTCGACGATGAGGTGATGGGCCGCGAGTGCATCTTCCGCCTCCAGGCAGTCAAAGCCGGCCAGGTCCAGCGCGATGGCGATCATTTCGCGGATGGCGGCTTCATCATCAACAATCAGTATCTTTTCGTTCTTCATGGCACCAAGCCTGTTCTCTTCTCGTGTTTTAGTGACGAGCGTATTACAGCCTGAGCATGTTGCAGAAATATTACAGCGGCTCTTTTGTTTCAGCCGGAGCCTGTCTTCAGGACGGCAGGGCTGGCGCCACCTGAAAAAGATAGCCTAGAAAAACACCGGCGAAGAGCAAGGCGCCTGCCCAGTGATTATGCAGGAAGGCCTGCAGGCAGCGAGTGGGCTCGCGTTCTCCTGCCAGCCGGAACTCCCAGGCAAAGAGGGCGATCACGCCCAGCAGCGAGACGGCAAAGGGCCAGGCCAGGCCCAGCCGGCCCCCCAGCATCCAGAGCGCGAACAGGAAGAGGGCCTGCAGGCTGCCGATGATCATGAGGTCCATTTCGCCAAAAAGGATGGCGGTGGACTTGATGCCGGCCTTGAGGTCGTCATCACGGTCGGCCATGGCGTAGTACGTGTCATAGGCCACGGTCCAGCAGAGGTTGGCGGCGAAAATCAGCCAGCACTCCGGCCCCGGCACCTTGCCCTGCGCCACGAAGGCCATGGGGATGCCCCAGGAAAAGGCCGCGCCCAGCACCACCTGTGGCAGGTAGGTGTAGCGCTTCATGAAGGGATAGGCCGAAGCGATGGCGAGTGCGCCGAAGGACCAATAGAAAGTCTGCAGGTTCAGGAAGAGCAGCAGCGACGCTGCCAGCGCCACCAGCAGGGCGAAGAAGGCCAGCGCCTCCTTGGACTTGATCTTGCCGGCTGCCAGAGGCCGCTCCTTGGTGCGCCAGACCTGCCCATCGAAGTCACGGTCGGCCCAGTCGTTGATCACGCAGCCAGCTGCCCGCATCAGCACAACGCCCAGTGTGAACACCAGGACGATGTGCCAGTCCGGTTTGCCGTCACCGGCTATGTAGACTGCCCAGAGGGTGGGCCAGAGCAGCAGCCAGATACCGATTGGGCGGTCGAAGCGGGCCAGCTTGAGGAAGTCGGGCAGGCGCGGGAAGCGGGCAAGCAGGGGAGCAAGAGGTTGTGGGCGCATGAGGAGTTTGCTGGAGCCAAGGCAAGGGCGAGTCTACCCGCCCGTGTCTTGCGACAACAGCGCCAGCCCAGGCGGTTCAGTGCGGTCCGGCAGACTCTGTGGCGGTAAAAAGCGCTGGCAGGAAGCACTCGGCCACCAGCAGGGGACGGCCGTGATAGACCAGATGCGAGCGCCGGGCAAAAACGAGTCCCTCGGGTTGCCCAAGGCGGGCGACCTCGATATCCCCGCGGCGCAGTGTAGGGTCGCGGAACAGGAGGTGGCCCAGCGAGCGGTTACCGAGCTTGCGCAGGCGCCGTCCGGCACCGGTCAGGGAACTGGCAGGTAGCACGCTACGCGCGCGTACCCAAGGCTGACCATGGCCAAGCAGTGCGACTTCGCGGATCAGGGCGAAACGGCCGGGATGCAGGCGCAGGCGTCGCGCTTCTTCCACGGCGGGTCGCCCCCAGTATTGGGCCAGCAGCTCCACCCGGAAATCCCCTTCGGAAAGCGCTACCAGCCGGGCCGTGAGCGAGCCTTCTTCCAGCAGCCAGTCACGGATCAGGGGCGAGGGATGCAGTTGCCAGTGGCGGCGGGGAGGGAGCCACTGGCGGGGAGGATTCCAGACAGACATGAGGGTGGCGTCGTTGCAGATGCGGCGAGCATGCCGCCTGCAGGAGCGGCTGACAAGCGCATTGCAGAGGTCGCCCGGCGCCCTGAAACTGGAAACCGGTGGCCGCTTTTGGCAGACTCGCGCGGCCCGGGAGTCACAGCTCCCCATGCCGGCGACGGCTTTTCAGGAATCAGCAGGCAGCCGCCCGACGGCGCTAACGAGGTTAGAACATGAAGAAGTGGCAATGCGTGGTATGCGGTTTCATCTATGACGAAGCCGTAGGCATGCCGTGGGACGGTATTCCGGCCGGCACCAAGTGGGACGATATTCCGGCCGACTGGGTTTGCCCGGACTGTGGCGTGGGCAAGGAAGATTTCGAGGTGGTGGAAATCTGACACGGGATTTGCGAGCCGGCTTTCAGGGCCGGACTGTCCCGGGTGGTGGGCGAGCATGAACTTCCTGCTGCCGTCATTCCGAAACGGGTCTGCCTTGCAGGCCCGTTTTCATCAGCAGTAACGGCCCAGAGGGCCTTCATGAGAGAAAGCAGCATGAATCCGCTTGTCATCATCGGTACCGGCCTCGCCGGCTACAACCTGGCCAAGGAATTCCGCAAGCATGACGCCGAGCGTCCCTTGCTGGTCATTACTGCCGATGATGGCCGCAATTATTCCAAGCCCATGCTGTCCACCGGTTTTGCCAAGGGCAAGGATGCGGATGGTCTTGCCATGGGCAGCGTCGAGCAGATGTGCGAACAGCTCAAGGCGGAGATTCGTACCGGTGTGCGAGTGAATGCCATCGACCGGGTTGCCAAGACGCTGAATGTGGAAGGCGAAACGGTGGCCTATGGTGATCTCGTGCTGGCACTCGGTGCCGATGTTTTCCGTCCCGATCTTGGCGGCGATGGTCTGGAACATGTGCTGTCTATCAATGACCTCGGCGACTACGCTGCTTTCCGCGCTGCCGCCGCTGGCAAGAAAAAGATCATCATCATTGGTGGCGGCCTGATTGGCTGTGAATTTGCCAATGATCTTTCCAGTGGCGGTTATCAGGTGGAAGTTGTCGAGCCCGTGGGACGTGTGTTGCCTTCACTCTTGCCGGAGCGTGCTTCGGAAGCTGTGGCCAACGGCCTGTCTTCGCTGGGCGTGAAATTCCATTTTGGCCACAGCGTGAAAGGTGTCTGGTCGAAAGCAGGCGGTGTGGAAGTTGAGCTCAGCAATGGCGAACGCGTTGCCGGTGATCTCGTGCTGTCGGCCATCGGTTTGCGGCCACGCGTTTCGTTGGCACTGGATGCCGGTCTGGAAGTGGGACGCGGCATCAAGGTTGACCGTTTACTGCGCACGTCCGATGCCAATATTTATGCTCTCGGTGATGCTGCCGAAGTGGACGGCAAGGTATTGCTCTACGTGTTGCCCTTGATGGCGGCAGCGCGTGCACTGGCGAAGACGCTGGCCGGCGAGGCAACCGCCGTCCAGTACCCGGCCATGCCGGTACAGATCAAGACACCGGTATGCCCCGTGGTGGTCTCGCCCGTTATTCCCGGTACACCCGGCGATTGGGAGATCGAAGCGGAAGGCAACGATGTCAAAGCCGTTTTCAAGAGCCCCGAAGGGCAGGTGCTGGGTTTTGCACTCACGGGCGCTCCCGCTGGCAGTGGTGCGGTGAAGATGGAGCTGACAAAACAGTTGCCGCCGATACTGGCCTGACATCGAACACGCTATCCATGCTAGAAAGCCCGCCTGCGCGGGCTTTTTTCTTTCAAGGAGCAGAGCAATGCATTGGCTTTATCTGGCGATTGCGATTGGTGCCGAGGTGATTGCCACCTCGGCACTTAAGGCTTCGGACGGTTTCAGCAGGCTCTGGCCTTCTCTCATTGTTGTGGTCGGGTATGGCGTGGCGTTTGTCTGCCTGTCGCTGGTCATGCGCAGCCTGCACATGGGTGTGGTGTACGCGATCTGGTCCGGCGCCGGCATTGTGCTGATTTCCCTGGTGGGTGTTTTTCTCTACCGTCAGATTCCCGATACCCCGGCCATCATCGGCATGAGCCTGATCGTGGCCGGCGTGATCGTCATCAATGCTTTCTCGCAGTCGGCGACGCACTGACAGCCCGCAAATCCCGGGTGTCAGGACGCTTCATGCGGCGTCTTCGCGGCGGACCAGCGCTACGCCTTTTCCGGAAAGCTCTTCGTTGGAAAAGTCATCCACCATAATGACTTCGCGTACAGCGGCGGCTGTGTCCTGCAGCAGTTGTGCTTCGGCAGCGCTGATGACTCCGGCTGACAAAGCCAGCTCCACGGATTCCTCCTGCAGCACGCCGCTCTTGCGCGCCTCGCGCATGCGGGCTTCTATGGCCTTTGTGTCCGTCACCATCTGGAAGGCGTATTCCAGCGCGCCGGTGGCATCGGCACGATTGCGGCTGATGAAAATGCCATCGCTGAGGCGATCAAAGGAAACGGAAGGCTTGAGCATGAGCGTCGCCACCTTGTGGCCAAGGGTGTCTGGCGGTTCACGCAGGCGTAGGCCCCAGGGAAAGACCACGCGGCGCAGCAGCCAGCCAATCAGGGGTGACGGGAAATTCACCAGAATGGCATGCAGCTGCTGCTCGATCTTGTGCGTACAGACACTCAGGCTGTAATCCACCAGCGGACGATCTTCTGCCGGGCGGCCTTCGTCCTCCCAGCGCTTGAGAATGGCGCTGGCGAGATAAAGCTCCGCAAGGCAATCGGCAAAGCGGCCGGAAAGCCGTTCCTTGCGTTTCAGTTCACCGCCCAGCAGACCGAGTGCGGCGTCCGCGACAAGTGCAAAGCTGGCGGAGAGTCGTGTCAGCTTCTGGTACCAGCGACGTATCGGTGTATAGGGCGCAAAGGCGAACACCGAAAACGTGAGGGCATGGCCGAAAGCACGCACGGCGTTCTGCATGATGTGGCTGATGTGTGCGGTGAAGGCATTGTCAAAGGCTTCGACATCGTCTGCACCGGCAGCCTCGACTTCCTGCAGCAGGAAGGGATGACAACGCATGGCACCCTGGCCAAACACGATGAGGGTGCGTGTCAGGATGTTGGCGCCTTCTACCGTGATACCGATTGGAATGGCCTGGTAGGCGGATGAAAGATAATTCTTCGGTCCTTCGCAGATGCCCTTGCCGCCGTGTATGTCCATCGCATCATTAAGAGCGATGCGCATGCGTTCGGTGGCCTGGTATTTCATGATGCCGCCGACCACGGCCGGCTTTTCACCCATGTCCAGGCCTACGCAAGTCATGCGTCGTGCTGCTTCCAGCGTGTAGGCATGGCCACCGATGCGCGCCAGTACTTCTTCCACGCCTTCCAGCTTGCCGATGGGCAGCTTGAACTGTTTGCGCACGCGCGCGTACTCGCCTGAATAGCGTGCCGCCGTTTTTGCAGAAGTGGTGCCCAGTGCCGGCAGGGAAATGGCGCGTCCGGCAGCGAGGCAGTTCATGAGCATGAGCCAACCGCGTCCTGCATATTCGCGGCCGCCGATGATCCAGCTGAGAGGGATGAACACATCCTTGCCGTGATTGGGGCCGTTCATGAAGGCCTGGTTGCCGGGGAAGTGGCGCCGACCGATATTGACACCGGGATGGCTCACCGGAATCAGCGCCAAAGTGATGCCGATATCGTCAACGCTGCCCAGAAGATGTTCGGGATCATGCAGACGGAAGGCGAGACCGAGCACGGTCGCAACAGGCCCCAGCGTGATGTAGCGCTTTTCCCAGATCAGGCGTATGCCCAGCATTTCCTGCCCTTCATGCATGCCCCGGCAGACGATGCCGGTATCGGGAATGGAGCCGGCATCGGAGCCTGCTTCGGGGCCGGTCAGTGCAAAGCAGGGTATTTCCTGGCCGTTGGCGAGGCGCGGGAGGTAATGGTTTTTCTGGTCGTCGGTGCCGTAATGCAGCAGCAACTCTGCAGGCCCCAGCGAGTTGGGCACCATCACCGTGACGGCGGCAGAGACCGAACGTGAAGCGATCTTTCCCACGACGGCGGAATGCGCCTGTGCAGAGAACCCCAAGCCACCGTATTCGCGAGGGATGATCATGCCCAGAAAACCTTTGCTGCGTATGAAATCCCAGACGCGGGGTGGCAGGTCACGCAGCTCGTGATTGATGGCCCAGTCGTCCAGCATTTCGCAGAGTTCTTCCGTGGGGCCGGTCAGGAAGGCCTGCTCTTCGGGACTGAGCCGTGGCTGGGGGATGGCCAGCAGTTTGTTCCAGTCCGGGCTCCCGCTGAAAAGATCGGTTTCCCACCAGGTGGTGCCAGCGGCGATGGCATCGCGTTCGGTCTCGGAAATGGGCGGCAGCATGCGCCGCACGATACGCAAGCCCGGCCCCGTGACCAGCAGGCGGCGCAGGGGCTTCAGGCTCCAGGCCAGCAACAGCAGCCAGGGCAGCCACAGCCATGTCCAGTAAGGAGTGTCACGGAATTGCCAGGTGAGCAGGGTGATGCCCAGTGCCAAGGTAGCCAGCAGGCCGAGGCGCGGGCTGAAAAGCATGACAATGGCAGTGGCAAGGATGAGGATGAGCAGCACGCTGTTCATAGCGACTCCTGTCGTAAGGGGCATGTGCCAGACGGGCACGGTCCTGCCCCCATTGTGGTCAGGGGCGAGAGAGGCCGCCTGTTTCCTTTGCGCTAAGAAATGTGAACCAAGTGTAGGACGTAACCGCGAATGTGCTCTTGTCGCCTGCGGCGTGGCGCTTTATAAGGAAGGTCGGTCAGCGGGGGGCGGCACATGAAGTTCAGGGTGGTGTTGTGGTACATGGCGCGACGAATGGAATTGCTGGCGCGCACGCATCCGGAATTCATCGCACGCCTGCATGGTCGTGATTTTGTCCTGCAGATTTCCACTGACGAAGCTGCCAACCGCTATTTCCGCATTTATCACAACCGCGTGTTCTCGCGCGGTGAAATCCATGAGTCGCCGGACCTCACCCTGCATTTCAGCAATGACGAAGCAGCCTTCCGCCTGATCGCGGGAGGGGATGCCAATGCCTTCATGGCCGGTGTGCAGACAGGCGAGGTGAAAATCACGGGCGACTACACCTTGCTCATGTGGTTCATGGGTGTGGGCAAATACCTCAAGCCCGGCAAGCCACGACGACCGCGAGCGCGACCGGATGCTTCCACACGGGCATCGCCCTAGGTTAGTGCGTCTGCCTTTGCATTTGGACAATCACACCTGTGCATAGTGCTCACGGCTGGCCACCCAGCGTGTGAGCAGGGCTTCTGCCGCAACAGGATCATGTTGCAGCAACCGGCGCGCACATTCCTGTACCTCCGGCAGCAGGTCGGCATCCCGCAAGAGATCGGCAATGCGGAACTGCATGAGGCCGGTCTGTCGTGTTCCCAGTACCTCGCCCGGCCCTCGCAATTCCAGATCCTTTTCCGCAATGCGGAAGCCATCGGTGGTTTCGCGCAGGGTGGAAAGCCTTTCCTTGCCCAGCAGGCCGAGCGGTGACTGGTAGAGCAGCACGCAGAAACTCTGTTCCGATCCGCGTCCGACACGGCCCCGCAACTGGTGGAGCTGGGCCAGCCCCAGACGCTCCGGATTTTCTATCACCATGAGCGTGGCATTCGGCACATCCACGCCGACTTCAATGACGGTGGTGGCGACCAACAGCTGGATTTTTCCCTGCTTGAAGTCCTCCATCACCTGCGCTTTCTCGGCAGGCTTCTGGCGGCCATGTACAAGCCCGATGGCGAGTGCCGGCAACGCGGCCTGCAATTCCGTAAAGGTGACTTCGGCGGCCTGCGCCTGCAGCTGTTCTGATTCTTCGATCAGCGTGCACACCCAGTAAGCCTGTCTGCCGGTAGCGCACTGTGCCTGTATGCGTGCGACGATTTCGGCGCGGCGCTCGTTGGGAACCACCAGTGTCTGTATGGGCGTGCGGCCCGGTGGCAACTCGTCGATCACGGACGTATCCAGATCGCCGTAGGCACTCATGGCCAGCGTCCGGGGAATCGGTGTGGCCGTCATGATGAGCTGGTGTGGCATGAGGCCGGCGCGCTCACCTTTCTGTTTCAGTGCCAGGCGCTGGTGCACACCGAAGCGGTGCTGCTCGTCAATGATGACAAGAGCCAGCTCGCGGAAATCCACGGTGTCCTGAAACAGCGCATGGGTACCGATGACGATGGCAGGTCCGTCACCGCTCATGAGGGCGGCGGTTTCACGGCGGGACTTCACGCCATGCCGGCCCAGCAGCGTGGCTACCGGAATGCCGAGGGCAGCAAACCAGCGTGAAAAATTCACGGCATGCTGTTCGGCCAGGATTTCCGTTGGTGCCATCAATGCCACCTGTGCACCCGCCTCCAGCGCATGGCAGGCCGCGAGCGCGGCCACCACCGTCTTGCCGCTGCCGACATCACCTTGTACCAGCCGCAGCATGGGATGGCCGGAATGCAGGTCACGCGCAATTTCGCCGAGTACGCGCTGCTGTGCCTGCGTCAGTCGGAAAGGCAGCTGTGCCAGAAATTTTTTCATCAGTGCCGGCGTGGCCGGCAGGACAGGGCCGCGCTGCGCCCGTATTTCCGCACGGCGTTTTTGCAGGCTGAGCTGGTGCGCGGCGAGTTCCTCGAAGGCCAGCCGTTGCTGCGCGGGATGGCGGCCTTCCAGCAGTTGCTTGCGGTCTGCTTCCTTGGGAGGAGCGTGCACATGATGCAGTGCTTTCAAGAGGGGCCAGCCCTGGTTACTGGTGGAGGGCAGCCAGTCAGGCAGGTTGCCATTGCTCATGCGGGCAAGGGCTTGTGCAATCAGTGGCCGCAGGCGCAGCTGCGTCACGCCTTCCGTTACGGGATAGATGGGCGTCAGGGTTTCCGGCGGGGGTGGCAGTGGTTCGGGTGAGGTCTGGTATTCCGGGTGGTACATCTCGATACCACTGGCGCCGGCACGTGCTTCTCCGAAAATCCGCAGGCGGGTTCCGCGCGGCAGATTGTCTTTCTGGCTGAGGCGAAAATGATAAAAGCGCAATGTCAGCAGGCCGGTGCCGTCGTGCACTTTCACCATGAGCGAGCGGCGCCGGCCCAGGACCACGTCGGCGAGTTGGACCTCGCCCTCCACCAGTGCCGAGAGCCCCGGGCGCAGACTGCCGATGGGCACGACGCGGCTGCGGTCTTCATACTGCCGCGGCAGATGGAAAAGCAGGTCCTGCACGCTGAGTATATCCAGCCGCAGCAGTTTCTCGGCCAGTGCGGATCCCACCCCCTTGAGTGTGGTTACGGGCAGGGAGGCGAGGCTGGGACCCTCCGGGTTCACGGCGCTCTTCACGGCACCATGGTTCCCGGCAGATGCAGGCCCTGCAGGGAAGAAAGCAGGGCCTTGATGGCCTGCGGCCGCGGAAAGCGGCGACGCCATGCCATGGCAATTTCGCGGGAGGGCGCCGGCAGCAGCGGACGTGTCACCACTTCTCCGCCCTCCGTCAGTGCGGGTATGGCGCTGACTGGAACCAGTGTGAGGCCGAGGCCGGAGGCGACCATGTGGCGCAGGGTGATCAGGGAACTGGCCGGCCCCATCATGTTGCTGCCATGGCCGCCCAGATGTGGACAGGCTTCCAGTATCTGGTCACGGAAACAGTGGCCTTCGCCCAGCAACAAGAGGTTGTCGGACTGCAGTTCACTGCTACGTATGCTCTCGCGTGCGGTCCAGGGATGGTCCGCCGGCAGCAACAGGTGAAAATCTTCCCGGTAGAGTGCCTGCACATGTGTTTCCGGCTCATCGAAAGGTGTTGCGACGATGATGGCGTCCAACTCGCCGCTGGCGAGTTTCTCTTTCAGCACATGCGTATAGTTTTCTTCCAGATAAAGCATGAGGCCGCTGCCGCCGGCTTTCAGGGCACGTACCAGCGGCGGGAAGAGATCGGGCGCTGTGGTAAAGATCGCGCCCAGCTTTAGAGGGTCGGCAAACTCGTTTCTTGCTGCACGGGCGGCAGCATTCAACACATCCATTTCTTCCAGCACACGCTGTGCTTGGCGGATAATCACTTCCCCGCCGGGAGTCACCAACACCTCGTGACGATGGCGCTCGAAGAGAGCCAGGCCCAGTTCGTCCTCCACCTTCTTGATGGCGATACTGAGGGTGGGCTGGGAGACATGGCAGCTTTCGGCGGCACGGCCGAAATGGCGTTCGCGAGCCAGGGCAAGCAGGTAGCGCAGGTCGGTCAGGGTCATGGCGGATTCGCAAGGCAATATTGCCTGACGCTATCGGAATCGGTGATATATGGCAAAAATATTGATAGTGGGCTGTGGCGACGTGGGCAGTCGCCTTGCCCGGCTGCTGGTGGAGCAGGGGCATGAGGTGCACGGCCTGCGTCGCTCCGGCTTTGATATTCCGGGTGTGCAAGCACTTACTGGAGATGTGACTCATCCGGACAGCCTGAGCTTTCCCCTTGGGCTGGATTACGTCTTCGTGATCCTGGCACCGGGCGAGTATGGCGAAGAGCCCTATCGCCGCGTGTACCTGCAAGGCACCAGAAACGTGCTTGATCGCCTGGAGGGCCAGAATCCCAGGCGCATTTTCTGGGTGTCCTCCACTGGCGTGTATGGCCAGGAGTCGGGCGAGTGGGTGGATGAGAGCTCACCGGCTGACCCTGCCGGACCGACAGACCAAGTGCTGCGTGAAACCGAAAGGCTTTTCGAGACCGTGCCCTGGCCGGCCACGATAGTGCGTTTTGCCGGTATTTACGGTCCTGGCCGCCTGCGTCTGCTGAACTGGGTCAGTCAGGGCAAGCCTGTCCAGGCCGATCCGCCGGCCTGGACCAACCGCATCCATGTCGATGATTGTGCCGGCCTGCTGGCTTTCCTGTTTGTGCGGGACATCGCAGGCACGAATCTCGCTTCTGTTTATATTGGCGCCGACGATCATCCCGCTCCGCAGCACGAGGTGCTGGACTGGATGGCCGACCGGATGGGCCTGCCATGCGTCGCTCACGAATCCCGTCCGGGCGCTGGCAGCAACAAGAGACTTTCCAATCAGCGAATATCGGCGCTGGGTTATGTCTTCCGTTTTCCTGATTATCAATCCGGCTACGCGGCTGTCATGGGACAGCCAGACCAAATCCGTTAAGCTCGGCGGCCGGACCGATGCGGTGTACTGCAGCATGGTGGCTGCAGATGGCATTGAAGGGGTTTTCAGAAGTGAATATTCAAGCAGTTCGGAATGCCGTTCTGGCGATGGTGCTGGTCATAGGCGCAGAGGCCTCGGCCAACAGTGTTTTCCAGCAGACCCAGACCGATCAGGGTATCTCCGCCTTCAAAAGCGCGAATTACAGCGGTGCCCGCCGTTGGCTCAGTACCAAGGAAGCGGCCGAAAATCCACAAGCCTGGTATTACCTGGGCCGTATGTATCAGGAAGGCTTGGGCGGTTTTGCCGTTGACAAGCAACGTGCCGAAAAGCTTTTCCAGCAATCTGCTGAAAAAGGAGTGCCGGAGGCCATGCTCGTCATCGCGGATATTCATGCCCGTGGTGCTGGCGTGCGCCCCAATCTTGCCATGGCCCGTACCTGGCATGAGCGGGCTGCCCGAGCGGGCAATGTCGAGGGCATGTATCTCTACGGGCGCGACCTGAGCAGTCCCTCCAGCGGCCTGCCGCCGGATTATGATCGTGCACGTGTATGGTTCGAGCAGGCCGCTTCAGCGGGGCATGCCGAAGCCATGAGGAGCCTGGGCGATCTTTACCGCAATGGCCTGGGTGTCGATGTCAGCATGGTGGACGCCCTGATGTGGTACCGCCTTGCTGTAAAAGCCGGCAGTGGTGAGGCCAAGACCGGCGAAGCCCTGCTGACCCGTATCCTCCCCGCCGACAAACAGGCCAGTGCTGATGCCCTGGCCCGCGAATGGGAAGTGCTGACCGGTCGTGCGCCAGCACCGGCTACAACACAACCCGTCGCGCCACCAAAAGCGGCATCCTGAACGGTTGCAGTCAGCATAATGAAAACCACCCTTGCGGGTGGTTTTTTGTTTCAGCCTTGCATGTCCAGAAAAATAGCCGGCACTTAATCCAGCAACTCCATGATGCCGTCCATTTCCACTTGCGCTCCCTTGGGAAGAGCGGCAACACCGACAGCTGCACGGGCCGGATAGGGCTCCTTGAAATACTTGGCCATGGTTTCATTGACCAGCGCAAAGTGCGAAAGGTCGGTGAGGAAGATGTTGAGCTTGGCAATGTCCGCGAGGCTGCCACCACTGGCTTCACAAACGGCTTTCAGATTCTCGAATACCTGTGTGATCTGCTCACCGATGTTTTCTTTCAACACCATGGTGACCGGATCCAGTGCAATCTGGCCGGAAAGATAAACGGTACTGCCCACCTTGACGGCCTGTGAATAGGTGCCAATGGCGGCAGGGGCCTTGTCAGTCTTGATGATGGCGCGATTCATGATGTCCTCTTGGTATCGTGTTCTGTTGCACAAACAAATGTGCAGACAAAGGTTTCAGGAAGGTGATACGGCCTGCCTGCGTATCGGGCCCCACCAGATGCAGAAAAGCAGGAAGACCTGCAACAGCAGCCGGAAAGTCAGCACACGTGACAGCCATGGTTCCGGCATGAGCGGGAATTGCTCCGGGTGTAGCCACATATGTACATTGGCGGGCGTCACGCACAGCACCAGCACAAAAAGGCCGATGCCGGCCAGCCTGCGCCATTTCGGCATCAGGAGCGCAGCCGCTCCCAGCAGCTCGAAAATACCCGAGACATAAACGGCAGCTTCGGGATAAGGAATATAGGGCGGCACGATGTTGATGAAGAATTCGGCGGCCACGAAGTGGCCAAGCCCGCCGACCACGAACCAGACAAATACAAAGGCAATCGCAGCTGTTCTGGAGAGATGGTCGAAGCGTTCCCGTGAGTCAGTCATGGTTTTGCGAGCTCCCTGATCTCAGGCGCGGACGCGCGTGATTTTCTCGACACCAGCGATGGTGCGCATGCGTTTGATGATGCGGGCAAGATGAATGCGGTCTTTGACCTGCAGGCTGAGGTTGATCACGCCGTGTTGTGCGCTCTTTTCCTGGATGTTGATGCCTTCGATGTTGGCATCCAGGTCTGTGGCCTGGCGGGCAATCTCGGCCAGCATGCCACGCTGGTTCTCCAGCTCGATGCGCAGCTCGCTCTGGAATTCACGGTCCACTTTTTCGGACCAGCGCAATGCCATGCATTTGTCAGGGTTGTCGCGAAGTTCGGCCAGTACGTTGTTGCAGTTGTCGCGGTGTATCACGATGCCGCGACCAGCCGAGAGATGGCCAACGATGGCATCGCCTGGCAGCGGGCGACAACAGCGCGCATAGGTGATGACAAGTCCTTCCGTGCCCCGGATTGCAATGCCACGGTTGCTGCCACCGGCCCGGTCGCCGCTCAGGCTCTCAAGTCCTTCGGGCAGCAAGCGTGCCGCCACGATCTGCGGGACGCGGTTGCCCAGCCCGATTTCTTCAAGCAGCGCATCGAGATCGGTCAGGTTTGCCTCGGCCAGCACTACCTGCCATTGCGCCTCCGGTACTTTTGCCAGTGAAAACCCCTGTGTCGTCAGTGCTTTCTCAAGCAGGCGCCGGCCAAGATCAATAGCTTCCGAATGTTGCTGGTCCTTCAGGAAGTGGCGGATGCTCGAGCGGGCTTTCGAGGTGATGACAAAATTCAGCCAGGAGGGATTGGGTCGTGCACCCGGTGCCGTCACGATCTCCACCGTCTGGCCCGTGGTGAGTGTGAGGCTGAGCGGCGTTAACCGGTTGTCCACGCGAGCGGCAACGCAAGTGTTGCCGATGTCTGTGTGTACCGCGTAGGCAAAATCCACCGGGGTTGCGCCCACGGGCAGTGTCAATATCCGTCCTTGAGGTGTGAAGACATAAACCTCGTCAGGAAAGAGGTCGATCTTGACGCTCTCGATGAACTCCATCGAATCGCCGGCGTTCTTCTGGATATCCAGCAGCGATTTCATCCATTCGCGTGCGCGCGTTTGTGATGTGTTGGTAAAGCCCTCGCCATCCGATTTGTACAGCCAGTGCGCGGCAATACCGTTGTTTGCCATGGCTTCCATGGCCTCTGTGCGAATCTGGATTTCAATAGGAACACCGCGTTGGCCTTTGAGCACCGTGTGCAGGGACTGGTAGCCGTTTGCCTTGGGAATAGCGATGTAATCCTTGAATTTTCCCGGAATGGGCTTGTAGAGGTTGTGCACGATGCCGAGCGCGCGATAGCAGGCATCGACATTGTCAGTCACCAGCCGGAAGCCGTAGACATCCATGATTTCCGAGAAGGATTTCTTTTTCTCGCGCATCTTCTGGTAGATGCTGTAGAGGTGTTTCTCGCGCCCGGTCACGCGTACGCTCAAGCCCTCTTCCGCCAAACGCTTTTCCAGTGCCTCCTTGAGGGTGTTGAGCATTTCCTTGCGGTTGCCGCGTGCCGCCATCACGGCTTTCTTGATCAGCGGCGCGCGCATGGGAAACAGCGCATTGAAGCCGAGGTCCTCGAACTCCACACGGAAGTCGTTCATCCCCAGGCGATTGGCGATGGGCGCGTAGATTTCCAGGGTTTCCGTGGCGACGCGTTTGCGCTTTTCAGTGCTGAGCACATCGAGCGTGCGCATGTTGTGCAGGCGGTCAGCCAGCTTGACGAGGATGACGCGGGTGTCCTGTGTCATGGCCAGCATCATCTTGCGGAAGTTCTCGGCCTGCGCCTCGGCTTTGGAGCTGAAGTGCACCTGCGTCAGCTTGGTCACTCCGTCGACAAGCTCGGCTACATCGGCCCCGAACTGCTCGGCAATGTCCGCCTTGCTGACGCCCGTATCCTCGATGACGTCATGCAGCATGGCCGCCATGATGCTCTGGTGGTCCATGTGCATGTCGCAAAGGATGTTGGCAACAGCGAGAGGATGGGTGATGTAGGGCGCGCCATTGCGACGGAACTGGCCGTCATGGGCTTTTTCGGAAAAGAAATAGGCCCGCCTGATATCAGCTATCTGATCGGGCGTGAGGTAATTTTCGAGGCGTGAACATAGGGCGTCTATGCCGGAGATACTCATGTCTTGAGTCTCCGGCGCACGCGTGACCAACGTCAAGGGGCATGGCCCCCTGATGGCGAGAAATTCTCAGAGATCGTCGTCGTCGGCAACAGGCTGAGCAGAAGGAGCGGCATTGAGGTCGATCAGATCGGCAAAAGCGTCTTCCTCTTCTTCCGGCTTGGCCGTGAGGATGTCGCGAGTCACGTGGCCGGCAGCGATTTCACGCAGTGCCATGACGGTGGGCTTGTCGTTTTCCCAGGCCAGTGCAGGCTCCTTGCCACCGGTGGCAAGCTGACGGGCACGCTTGGCAGCCACGAGTACCAGCTCGAAGCGGTTATCCAGATTATCCAGGCAGTCTTCAACGGTAACGCGGGCCATGGGGAACCTCGGCTAAGCATTCATAAAGGGGGGTCAGGGGGGCGGAGTCTACGGAAGCGGGCCGTTGGCCGCAACCCGGCGCTGGATCTCGCTGGCCAATGCCGGTAGCCGCACCAGCAGGGCGACCGCCAGGAGATAAACCAAGGGCAGGAAGGGGATGGCATAGCGCGGGAAGGGGGCTCCGATCATGTGAATGGTAGTGGCATAGGCCAGGGTCAGGCTGGTAAGCCTGACCAGCAGGGTGGTTTTGCCCCACAGCCGGCTGCCTATCGGAGTCCAGGCCAGAATCCCTGCCACAAACGCTAATAGCAGACTGGGCATATGCAGGAGATACATGAACAGATAAGTCGTTACATGTACCGGGTTGCTGGCATAGGGAGTAACAGGTGTCGGGTAAATATAGATGTCGCCACTGGTAAGGAGGCGAGTGTCGGCCGTGCCGATGGGTTCGGTTTTCCAGTGAAAGAAGCTCTTCACCTTGCCGACTGTATACCAGTGCAGATAAGTCAGGGGATCGTGCCGGGCACGGTCGGCAATTATGCCCAGAGTGTCCCCCAGGGTCTTGGCTGCCGGCAGCTCATCATCGAAACGGTAGGGAATGCCGGAAGACTCGGCGATGCCATTGAACATGAAGTCCGGATAGCTGCCATGCTGGATCGTTGTCACCATGGGCGAGAAGCTGTTGGGTGATGCCGGGACGGAATGGCTTCTGGCTTGCCATGCCCCGACCGTGACAAGAAAGACCAGCAACAATGCAGCGGCTTCGCGCCAATTCCGGTGTGCAAGGAAGATGCTGAAAGCTGCAAGCAGATAGGGCAGGTATTGGACCGATTGCCTGGTCAGGCAGGCCAGACCGAAGAGCAGGCCGGCTATGGCGCAGAGCCCGTAGCGTGGTTTCGGGCTGCCCGCAAACCATGCCAGGACAAGACAGAAGGCTGACGCGAACAGGGTGGTGAAAAGTGACTCTGTAAGAAGATAGATATTACTGTTGACCAGATGAGGGGAAACCGCGGCCAGCAATGCGACCAATAATCCTGCCGTGTTTCCCGCGACCAGACGGCCTGCTGCAAAGCTCGCCACAATGACCAGCAGACTGAGCAGGGTTTGTAGTGCCAGGGTAGGAAGTATGCTGGCCTCCACTGCGGTCCGGGTTCCTTCTTTCCAGCGGTCCGCGAGCGTCATGCCCACAAAGAGCGGATACACGGGCACGACATCGGCATCGGGTCTGACTTCAGATCCGCCGAAGAGGGGTGGTGTGAAGCGCGAATACACTCCACTTTCCTGAAGATTGACGCCATAGAAAAAATAGGATCTGGCATCACCCCGTATTGGGCTTTCCACTTGTGACTCATTCAGGGTGCTAAGGCGCAGATAGCAGCCCAGAAGCATGATGGCGACAAGCAGTACCAGGATTCCTTTTTCTTTGGTAATGGCGGCTGCCATGTTTTTGTCCTGTGGTTTCAGGCGGCGCGAGTGGTGATGAATACACCAGCCATGATCAGTGCAACGCCAATGAAATAATGGGGGCTGAATTTCTCGCCAAAGATAAAATAGCTGAAGACTGGGACGATGAGGAAAGCCAGAGCCATTAACGGGTAAATCTTTCCAAGTTCTACATGTTTGAGCACCAGTACCCAGGCAATGGAAGTTATGCCATACAGCACCATGGCTGCACTCATGTACATTGCGCTTTGCATGGAAAGCTGGCCGTTTGCCGCCTGCAGGGATGCAGCACAGGCCTTGAACAGCACTTGGCCGATGGCGATGCCTATCACGCAAATTAACGCAGCCAGATAGGGGGTCACGCGGAAGTGTCCTGTGAGTTTTCTGTTGCGGGACGCTCTCTGTTTTTTGAGCGGGTCAGGCGGCGTGCATCTGCGTATAGCCGTTTGTGAAGAGGAGACACAGGAATGTTGTTGGCATCGAAATTGAAAAAGCCCAGCAGTAACTGGAAGCCGATGATTATTGGCATGGCGGCAAGCATCACGGTGCCTGCGCTGGCAAAAGAAGCATCGCGATAACTGCGTAACCAGGCATCACTGCCGAACGTGATGCCGAAAGCAACCATCAACAAGCCGGAAACCAGCTCTATGGATGCAAAATTGAAGTTGCGTATGAAGTAGTTGTAATAAATGCGTTTCAGGGTGTTCCGGATATTGCCGGCCAGGAAAACAGAGAGCTGCTGCCGGATGGCCAGATTGGACTCTTCGTCCTCGTACTTGGCATACATGGGAATGTCCATGACGACTGCACGTATGGTGTTGAGCCGGAACAGGATGTCGCTTTCGAAAAAATAGCGCTGGCTGATTTTTCCGAGAGGTAGCACCGCTGCAACATTGGCATGGATGGCGGTATAGCCATTGGTAGGATCAAAGAGATTCCAGTAGCCTGATGACATCTTTGTCAGGAAAGAAAGACCTATGTTGCCGATCATGCGCATGGCTGGCATGGAGTGCATGGTTTCGGTGTCGAAGAAACGGTTTCCTTTCGTATAGTCTGCCTCGCCTTGCAGAATTGGCGTGACAAAAGCAGGCAGCAGTTCCGGGTCCATCTGCCCGTCACCATCCATTTTCACCAGCACATCCATGCCGTCGTCGATGGCTGCCCTGTAACCTGCCATCACCGCACCGCCTACACCCATGTTCTGCGCATTGAAAAGAACAGTGACACGAGGGTCTGCAATGTTGTCCTTGACATATTGGCCGGAATTCTCGGGGCAGCAGTCATCAACGACATAGATGGCGCTGACGGAGGCAGGTATGCGCGACAGCAGTGGCAGTATGCTTTTACGGACCCGGTAGCAGGGAATCACGACAGCCACGCTGGAAGATATGGTGCCCAAGATCAGGCTCCGGCTGCGTTGAGCAGCTTTTGAATAAGCTGTTCCTGCCGCACTGATTGTGAGCGACAGGAAAGGCGGCTGGCTCGCACCACCGCCTTGAGGTCGGCCAGGGCGGCATTGAAGTCGTCGTTCACCACCAGATAGTCAAACTCGCCGTAATGGGAGATATCGCCCTGGGCTTCACGCAGGCGGTGGGCGATGACTTCTTCACTGTCCTGGCCGCGGTGGTCGAGACGTGAACGCAGGGCCTCGAGAGACGGGGGCAGGATGAAAATGCTGACGGCTCCGGGCAGCAGGCGACGGATTTGGGCGGCACCCTGCCAGTCGATCTCAAGGATGACGTCGCGGTCCTGCTGCAGCTCGCTTACTACCCAGTCGCGGGAGGTGCCGTAGAGGTTGTCGAAAACTTCGGCGTGTTCCAGGAAGGCGCCTTCGCCGATCAGGCGCACGAATTCCTCGCGGGCCGTGAAGTGGTAATTCACGCCATCCACCTCGCCGGGACGCATGGGCCGGGTGGTATGGGAGATGGATACGCCGATGCCCTCCAGTCCTTCCACCAGAGCCCGCACCAGCGAGGTTTTGCCGGTGCCGCTGGCGGCCGCGACGACAAAGAGACTTCCGGACATGCGATTTTCCCCTGCAACCTTTTTCTTATTCGATGTTCTGTATCTGTTCGCGCATCTGCTCGATCAGCACCTTGAGTTCGACCGATGACAGGGTGCTGTCGGCATTCACCGACTTTGAGCCCAGCGTATTGGCTTCGCGGTTGAGCTCCTGCATCAGGAAGTCCAGGCGTCGACCGACCGCACCGGCTTCCTTGAGCACGCGGCGTATTTCGGCCACGTGTGACTCCAGCCGGTCCATTTCCTCTGCCACGTCTATCTTCTGCGAGAACAGGATCATTTCCTGTTCCAGTCGATCAGCGTTCAGTTCGCTCTTGATGTCGGCGAGCCGGCCCAGCAGGCGGTCCCGGTAGTGGCTGATGATGACCGGCATGCGTGCCCGCACTTTGCCGGTCTCGGCCACGATGGCGGCCAGCCGCTCCTCGGTGAGGCGAGCCAGTTCCGCGCCCTCGCGCTCGCGCATGGCAATGAATTGCTTGAGGGCGGTATCAAACACGGCCAGCGCGGCGGCCTGAAGGGCTGCAGTGTCGGATTCGGCAGCGCGGATGACGCCGGGCAGGCGCAGGATGTCGCTGGCATTCAAGGGTGCGGCGTGACGGGTCATCTGGTCAATTTCAGCCGCCGCCGCCACGTATTGCGCCGCCAGCGAGTGATCCAGTTCGACCTTGCCTTCGCGCGCGTCGGCGGCTTCAAAGCGGTATTGCACATCCACCTTGCCGCGGGTCAGGGCCTGGCGCAAACGCTCGCGCAGAGGAAACTCGATATCGCGCAGGGCTTCGGGCAGACGGAAGCCGGGTTCCAGAAAACGATGGTTCACCGAGCGGATTTCGCAGGCTATCAGGCCGTAATCCCCGCGGGACTCGGACCGGGCAAAGGCGGTCATGCTGCGTATCATCGCGGGCTCCCGGCGCACGGGTTTTCCAGTAGTGGGCCGGGATTGTACCCCAGCCAGACGGGTCCTTGCCGTATACTCGCCGCCCTCCCCATCCTGAATGTCCCCGGAGTTTTCCATGCGTCCGTCCGGCCGTGCCCCCGATCAGCTGCGCCCCGTCACCATCACCCGCCATTACACCCGTCATGCCGAGGGTTCGGTGCTGGTGGAGTTCGGTGACACCAAGGTGCTGTGCACCGCCAGCGTGGAGAATTCCGTACCGCGTTTCCTGAAGGGCAAGGGCGAAGGCTGGATCACGGCCGAATACGGCATGTTGCCACGCTCTACCCATACCCGCAGCGACCGTGAAGCCAGCCGTGGCAAGCAGGGCGGGCGCACGCTGGAAATCCAGCGCCTCATCGGACGCTCCTTGCGTGCTTGCGTGGACCTGAAAAAGCTCGGCGAGAACACCATCACCATCGATTGCGACGTCATCCAGGCAGACGGTGGTACCCGCACGGCCAGTGTGACCGGTGGATGCGTGGCCTTGGTGGATGCACTGTCCTTCCTGCTCCAGAAGAAAGCCATCAAGCAGGACCCGCTCACCGGGCTGATCGCCGCTGTGTCAGTGGGTATGTACAAGGGGCAGCCGGTACTGGACCTGGATTATCCGGAAGACTCGGCCTGCGAAACCGACATGAATGTGGTGATGACCCAGCATGGCGGCTTTGTGGAAGTGCAGGGTACGGCGGAAGGCCAGCCTTTCTCGCGCGCCGAAACTGATGCCATGCTGGCATTGGCGGAGAAGGGCATCGGGGATCTTGTGCAGTTGCAGCAGCGGGCGCTGGGTTGGTAGGTCGGTGCAAGGGGAACTGGTTCAGCTTTCCGACGTCAGGCGATCGGAAAATTTCCAGGTGCGGATGACCTGGAGGACATCAGTGTCCTTGCGGATGGCGGCTGGGAAGGGCAGGAAGGGTTCGGCGAGGCGCACGCTCTGGCGCGCGGCCTCGTCCAGCACGGGATAGCCTGACGATTTCAGCACCACGATTTCCTTGACCTGTCCGGTCGCCAGGATGGACACCATCAGGCGCACATTGCCGGAGATCTTCTTCTGTCGTGCCAGGGCCGGATAGTTCTTGTTGCCGATTTCCTCCACGCGGGAACGGAAGGCGTCCACATAGGCAGCATCGCGATCGTACTTGGTCGAGACGGTGGACACGGTGCGCACACGTGGCCGCTTGGCGTAAGCCTGCTTGCGTGCGGCGAGTCGGGCTTCAAGACTGGAAATCTCGTCGGACTGCCAGGCCATGGCGAGCTGGGCCTGCCGTGCTTCGACCTGCTCCTGCTGCTTCTGGGCCGATTTGCTGTTGTTGTACTGTGTGCTGGACTTGGCTGTGGTCGAGATGACCTGGCGGCTTTCCGCTTCGGAGGCCCGGCTGGTGGCACGGCGCTCTTCTGGCTGGATGTCGTTGATGCGGTCGTCGTGGAAGCGTGACTGGTGCGGACTGGTGACCAGCGCTGCCTTGTCCAGGGTGCCGCTGCCGCGCTGGTTGGCATTGCCGAGGAAATCGGCGTCCTTGTCGGCATCCTGGCTCTTGTGCTGGGCCAGAGTGACTTCCATGACATGCGGCATCTGGATTTTGGGCGCGGCAAAGACCACCCCGAAAATCAGGATGGCGTGGAACACCACGGCGACAAAGATCGTGAAGCTGAGGCGGTCAGAAGAGGAGACGGCGGCCTGCGCGGACATTTTTTCTGATGATTCAGTCGGCGAACAAGCCCGAAGTCTGCCTGCCGGGCTGGCCCTTGTCCATGCACGGTGTCGCGGTTTCCGCGACAGTGACTCTGCGTGATGAGTGTCGTCCCCGCGAATGATGGGTTTGCAGTTGCCTTATCGGCATCCCTGGTAAAAACGGACACGGCGGAATTCGTCGAACTCGTTGAGGTCTGGCAACGTACCAGCCTCTTCTTCGCCAAGAAGCTGATAAGGCTCTATCTGCAGGTCTTTCACGCGCGAGTCTGCCACCAGCACCTCGGGGGAGCGTTCCAGAAAGGCTGACAGGAAGTGGTGATTGGCGCGGTCATAGAGCACGTCGGCCGCAAGGATGAGGTCGAAATCTTCCTGCAGGGCAAAGAAATCCTCGGCCAGTCGCAAATCCACGCCATTCAGCACGGCATTGGCGGCCGATGCGCGAAGGGAGGCGGGATCAATGTCGCAGGCCACTACCTCGCCGGCGCCGGCGAGAGCGGCGGCACAGGCTACAACACCGGAGCCGGTGCCGAAATCCAGTACCTTGCGGCCTCGTACCAGTGACGGCTCACGCAGTATGCGGCGGGCCAGTGCCAGGCCGGAAGCCCAGCAGAAAATCCAGTAGGCCGGTTCGTGCATGGCGGCGCTTATTTCTTCAGGAGAAAGTGGCGCCTGCGGAAAATCATCTGCCAGCAGATGGAGCTTCAGACCGGCGCAGTCTGGTAGTGTCACCGGTACGATGCGGGCGGCAGAGAGGGTCTTGCGGATTTCTGCGGTGAGTTTTTGGTGCATCAGAAGCTAGTGCTGGCGCTTTTGCTCAATGCAGGCGATCAGCTTGTCGGCAATACCGTAGCTGTAGGCAGCATCGATTTCACGTATGCAGGTGGGGCTGGTGACGTTCACTTCGGTCAGGTAATCGCCGATCACGTCCAGGCCGACAAAGATCAGCCCGCGCTTTTTCAGTTCGGGCCCGACGCGTGCTGCAATCCAGCGCTCACGATCCGTCAGTTCGCGGGCTTCACCACGGCCTCCGGCTGCCAGGTTGCCGCGGACTTCGTCGCCTTGCGGAATGCGCGACAGGCCATAAGGCACGGGCTCGCCGTCGATCATGAGAATGCGTTTGTCACCGTTGCTGATTTCCGGGATGTAGCGCTGCGCCATGATGGGCACAGTCCCGTTCAGCGTCAGGCTTTCCAGAGTGGCGCCGATATTGGGGCCACCGGCGGTCAGCCGGAAAATGCCGGTGCCGCCCATGCCGTCCAGCGGCTTCACGATGGCATCGCCCTGCTCATGGACAAAGGCGCGGAGCTTTTTCATGTCCGCACTGATCAGTGTGGGCACCATGCACTCCGGAAAATGCGTGGCAAAGAATTTCTCGTTGCAGTCACGCAGGGACTGCGGCTTGTTCACCACCAGCACGCCGGCCAGCTCGGCCTTTTCCAGGATGTAGGTGCTGTAGACAAAGTTCATGTCGAAGGGCGGGTCCTTGCGCATCAGGATCACGTCCATGTCGGCCAGTGGTCGCGCTTCCGCCTCTCCCAGCTCGAACCATTTCTCGTGGTTCTCGAAAACACGCAAGGGGCGAATGTCGCCGAAAGCCTGGCCGTCGCGCACGAAGAGATCGTTCTGCTCCAGATACCACAGGGTGTGGCCGCGGGCGGCCGCTGCCCAGAGCATGGCAATGGTGGAATCCTTCTTGATCTTGATCTCCGCGATGGGATCCATGATCACGGCAATGTTCAGTGACATGCGGTGGGCCTCGTTGTCGTCATGTGCAGCCGCCATGTTGCGGCTGGGACAGCGCTGTGTTCAGACACCGAATTCACGGCGGTAACGACGAATCTGCTCCAGATATTCGGGCGTATCACCGGCTTCTTCCAGGAACTCGATGATCTGTTCCAGCTTGACGATGGAAATCACAGGAATGCCGAAATCGCGCTCTACCTCCTGGATGGCGGAAAGCTCACCCTTGCCGCGCTCCTGGCGATCCAGTGCCACGATCACGGCCGCCGGCTGTGCCGCGGCGTCCTTGATCAGGGTCATGACCTCGCGGATGGCAGTGCCGGCCGTGATCACGTCGTCGATAATGAGCACGCGGCCGGCGAGCGGTGCACCCACCAGCGTGCCGCCCTCGCCATGATCCTTTGCCTCCTTGCGGTTGAAGCACCAGGGTTTGTCGATGAGCAGCTCGTCGGCCATCTGCACGGCCGTGGCCGCTGCCAGCGGTATGCCCTTGTAGGCAGGCCCGAAGAGGACATCGAATTCCACGCCGGAGTCACGGATGGCCTCGGCATAAAAGCGTCCCAGCTCTGCCAGCTGCCGGCCCGTGTTGAAAAGGCCGGCATTGAAGAAATAGGGGCTCTGGCGCCCGGACTTGAGGGTGAAGCTGCCAAAACGCAGCACGCTGTGGCGAAGGGCGAATCCTATGAATTCGCGCTGGTAGTCACGCATGGAGAAGGCCGTTTGGTTGTAAGGGGGCAGGCCGCTATCATAGCCGCTCGCTTTTTGACCTGCCACGCATCATTCCCGCAAGAAGGCTCTCCATGAGAATCGTATCGGCCAACCTCAACGGCATACGCTCTGCCGCCAGCAAGGGCTTTTTCAACTGGATGGAAACCTCGGGGGCCGATGTTGTCTGCATTCAGGAGACCAAGGCCCAGGAGCATCAGCTGGATTTGCTGCATCGCCCCGATGGCTGGAACAGCTTTTTTTATGATGCCCAGCGTCCCGGCTACAGCGGTACGGCCATTTTCAGCAGGAAGAAACCCGACAGTGTGAAGGTGGGTCTCGGCTTCGAGATTTGTGACACGCAGGGGCGCTGGATCGAGGCGCATTTCGGCAAGCTCACGATTGTTTCCCTGTACCTGCCTTCAGGTTCTGCCAGTGAAGAAGCACAGGCCCGCAAGGATGTTTTCCTGGGTGAGCTGATGCCGCGCATGCGGCAATGGCGTAAAGAAGGGCGCCAGATGATCGTGTGCGGTGACTGGAATATTGCCCACAAGGAAATCGATCTCAAGAACTGGAAAGGCAACCTCAAGAATTCCGGTTTCCTGCCGCATGAGCGCGCATGGCTGACCGAGCTTTTTGATGAAGTGGGTTATATCGATGCCTTCCGCGTGGTCAACCATGAAGCGGACCAATACACGTGGTGGTCAAATCGTGGTCAGGCGTATGCCAAGAATGTGGGGTGGCGTATTGATTACCAGATTGTTTCTCCTGACCTGAAGGAAAAAATCAAGTCCACCAGCATCTATAAGAACGAGAAATTCTCGGATCATGCACCCTTGATCCTGGATTACGATACAGCGATCTGAATTGTTATGCAGTACGACGCCTGAGCAAGAGACTTACTCCTGCATCACGTGCGCCTGCTTGCAGAAAGGTATTTTATAAGGTTGACCTGATAATTTTGTTCAGGGCAGCCGATCTTTTGGAGTGTGGAAAATTGATCATGAAGAAATTGCTTGTTGCATCCACTGTGGCTGCCGTTATGGCTTTGTCAGCCTGCTCCAGCACGCCTCTGACATTTGGTGAAAAACTGGAAGCACACAACAAGGAAAAACAGGCCCTTACCAAGAAATGGAATGCCGGGGAAGCCAAACGAGCCAAGGGCCAGAAGCTGATGGAAAAAGGCAATCTGAATCTGGAAAAAGCCAGAAAGCTTTCAGAAGCAGCAACCAAGGATGTGGCAGCAGGCGAAAAGGCTGTGCGTGAGGGTCAAGAAGCCATGCGTGCGGCAGAAGCCGGATTGCGTGCGCTGGGCGATGCGCCCATCGTGATCCCTGATACCCCAATTACAGTGCCGCAGCAGTGAGCCGCGGTATCCCGGATGAGAGCACGGTGGCACGGTGGCGCGAAGATATCGTGTTCACCGAATCTGTGCGTGGCTGTGAGTTCAATTTCCATACAACGTGGGGGATTTTTTCGCCACGAAGTATCGACGAGGGATCACGGCTGCTTCTCGATCATCTCGACGTGAATCCTGGTGATGACTGTCTGGATGTGGGCTGCGGCTATGGTGTGCTGGGAATGACACTGGCTGCGCTGGCGCCGCAGGGGAAATCCGTCATGGTGGACAAGGATTTTGTTGCCGTGGATTACACACGCCGCAATTGCGAGCGCAACCGGCTGGGCAATACCGAAGTTTTCCTGAGCAACGGCTTCAACCAGATCCCGCCGGATTACCGCTTCGACCTGATTGTCTCCAACCTGCCTGCCAAGGTCGGTAACGAACAGCATTATCTCTATCTGTTCGATGCTTATTCCCGCCTGCGTCCGGGTGGCCGCTTTGTCGTGGTGACCATAAACGGGCTGCGTGAGTTCATTGCACGCACTTTCAAGGAAGTATTCGGCAACTACGACAAGCTCAAGCAGGGAAAAACCTATACGGTTGCCCAGGCGATCAAGCAGGCCTGAAATATCCGGTTACGTGGGTGCACTCGTACAACTGCAACAACAAAAGGCTTTTTCTTCAAGCAATGCCGTGGGTAGCAATAAATCTTCACATGCTTGCGGCGAAGCTTACGCTCCTGCAACGAATGGAAATGCACAGCCGCCTGCCGGTCTGTTTGACTGTGCCGGGTGTCAAGGACGGAACGCTGTCAGGCCTGATGTTCAGGATCAGGCAGTACACGGACTCATGACGCATCATCACCAGGACAGGAGAATGCCCTCATGAAAATTTCACATGCAATCTTTGGCGCCATCGGCGCACTCGCGCTGAGTTCTGCCGCCATGGCGGACAACAATGCACCGGCTGCTCCGAGTGCCTATCAATCGGATGCACAGCGCGACCAGCTTGATGACCAGCGCAAGGATGCCAAGAAGGCCCGCAAGGAAGCCAACAAGGATGCCGAGCGCGCCACCAAGGAGCAAAAGAAGAACCTCAAGGAACAGCAGAAGGCTGAAGAAAAATTCCTGGAGGAAAAGCACGAAGCTGATCGCAAGCAGCTGGACGTGCAGCAGCCCCGCTATTGATCAATGGCGCTGGCACCAAATGAAAAAAGCGGCCCTCGGGCCGCTTTTTTTCACCCGCGTTCCATCAGTCCTTCTTGCGTTCCACCAGCTTGCCGGCCAGCCAGGTCACCAGTGAGCGCGGAGTGAGCCGGATCAGGAAGGGAAGAGGCTTGTTGAGCAAGCCGGTCACGATGACGGACTGGCCCCGGTCAAGAGCATGAATGGCTGCATCGGAGACCATTTCCGGCGTATCCATGATGCGGGAGACAAATGTGCCGTGATTGCCGGCAATGTCGTGAAAAGCGGTGCGGGTGGCACCAGGGCAGACAGCCGTGACATGAATGCCGTGTGCTTTTTCTTCAACAGCCAGTGCCTCTGAAAACATCAGGACAAAGGATTTCGTGGCCGCGTACACCGCAAAGCGTGGGCAGGCCTGGAAAGCCGCCACCGAGGCGATGTTCATGATGCGACCCTGCCGGCGCTGGCGCATGCCGGGCAGGACGGCATGGCAGAGCTCGGTCAATGTCACCATGTTGAGCTGCATCATGCCCTGCACTTTCTCCAGAGGCATGTCCGCGAAGTGGTCGTTGATGCCGAAACCGGCATTGTTCACCAGCGTATCAACGGCCAGCCCCTTGCCGGCGACGGCGTCCAGGAGTTGCCGGGAGGAGCCGGCCTGTTCCAGGTCCAGGGCAATCACTTCCACGCGAATGCCGTGTGCACTGGCCAGTTCGGCTGCGAGAGCGGTGAGGCGTTCTGCACGACGGGCGACCAGCACCAGTGCCTGTTTTTCTCGGGCGGCAAGCTGGCGCGCCAAACATTCACCGATACCGCTGGAGGCGCCGGTGATGACGGTGGCAAGAACGGGTGAGGCGGCTTGCTGTGACATGGCAGTTTCTCCATGGGTAACGAGATGAGCGGCAGGATATTTAATAGTTCGATACTTGTCAAAGTATCAATGTGTTCTGCTAGCATGTCGCCATCGGGGCCCTTTGGGTCCGTTGCGGAATCATATTCGGAGCCGTCATGAAGATTCTGGTTATCGGCGCAGGCGCGGTGGGGCAGGTATACGGCAGGCATCTTGCGGCTGCCGGCCATGAGATCACCTTTTTTGTGAAACCCCGCTATGCCGAGGAGGTGTCATCCGGGCTGGCCCTGCATCGGCTGGGACATCTGCGTACGCGCTCGGAAACCTGGCGTGATTACGGGGTCATCAGCAGCACGGCAGAGATTGCTGCCATAACCTGGGACCAGATATGGCTTTGCGTGGCTTCGGATGCCCTGCGCTCGGAGCTGACCCGGGAAATCCTTGCACGGGCTGGCAAGGCCACCGTGGTCTGCCTGCAGCCGGGACCCGATGATGCCGTCCGTATCCGTGAGCAGCTTTCCAGTCCGCATCAGGTCGTGCAGGGGCTGATCACCTTTATCAGCTACCAGTCACCCTTGCCGGGGCATTCCGGCCCGGAAGGCATGGCCTATTACCTCTCTGCATTGGCACCAGGCCTGTTCAGTGGTGAGGCTGGCCGCGTGAAAGATGTCGTGCAGGCATTGCGCAAGGGCGGGATGGCGGCGCGCGTGGTCGGCAGCCTGGATGAAGAGGCTGGCGGTGGAGAAGGGATGCTGATTCCACTGGTGGCGGCACTGGAGCTGAACCGGTGGGAGCTGGGCAGCTTCGGCCGTAGTGACGAGTTCACGCTGGGGCGCGAAGCGGCACTGGAGGCATTGTCCATTCTCGAGCGTGATCACGGTGCTCGCGTAGGCCGTACCCGCCTGTTGCTGAATCCCCTGGCCAGCCGTGCCTTGCTGGCACTGGCGCCGCGCGTGTTGCCGCTGGCCCTCGAGCCCTATCTCGAATATCACTTTTCCAAGGTCGGCACGCAGACGCGGCAGATGCTGGAGAGCTATGTCCAACTGGGCGAAGGCCACGGCCTGCCTGTCCGCCACTTGCAGGAGTTAAGGGGCCGTCTGTCATGACGGCTTGAGTTGTCACCGGGTGCACCCAATACTGCTTCCATGACGCTAGAGAACGCGAATTTCACGCATCAGTGCCTGATCGCCATGCCTGCCATGGCGGACCCCCGTTTCGCCCATGCACTGACCTACATCATCAAGCACGACGAGGACGGTGCTGTCGGCCTTGTCGTCAACAAGCCGTTGGACCTTTCCCTCACCAAGCTGCTCTCGGAAATCAGCAGTAATGTCGTCGCGCCCTTGCGTGATCCAGAGCGTCCCGTACTTTTCGGGGGACCGGTCAATACACAGATGGGTTTCGTGCTGCACCGTGACGAAGGTGACTGGAACAGCACCTTGCCCATACACGAAGGCATTTGCGTCACCAGCTCGCGTGACATCCTGGATGCCATCGCTCAGGGCAGTGGCCCGGATGATTATCTTGTCGTGCTGGGCTATGCCGGCTGGGGTGCCGGCCAGCTCGAGCAGGAAATGGTCGCCAATGCATGGCTCACCTGTCCGGTGGCCGATGACCTTCTTTTTGGCCTGCCTTTCGACCAGCGCTGGAGTGCCGGCATCAAAAGCCTGGGCGTAGACCCGGCCTTCCTCGCCTCCGAGGCGGGTCACGCCTGACGACTAGGCCGGCAATTATCCCGGCGCTTTCGCAAGCCTGCCTCGCTTAGAATCACCCCATGACAGACTCTCCTTATCAGCGTGTGCTGGGTTTTGATTTCGGCACCAAGCGTATCGGCGTGGCCAGCGGCCAGGCCGTTACCGGCACGGCATCGCCCCTGCCGCCCTTGCCGGCGCGTGACGGCATTCCCGACTGGGACAGGCTCGATGCCCTGCTGGCGGAATGGAAGCCCGATGCGCTTGTCGTCGGCCTGCCACTCAACATGGATGACAGCGAGTCCGAGCTTTCGCACCTGGCCCGCAAGTTTGCCCGCCGCATGGTCGCGCGCTCCCGGCTGCCGGTTTTCATGTGCGACGAGCGCCTTTCCAGTCATTCGGCACGCGGCCTGCTGATGGAAGTACAGGAGCGCCGGCGCGGCCGGCTGCCGGCACTCGATTCCACCGCCGCCGTACTCATTGCCGAGGCCTGGCTGGCCGAGCCTCGCTTGCTCAAACCCTGACAAGCCAGACGCCCGCACCATTTCACGTTTCCCCCGTCAGCCCTGTACAATCGCCGCGGCCGAACAGGAACCCTCACATGCACTTCTCCTCCGCGCATGAAGCCAGCCGCCTGCAACTCAACCCCCAGGGGCAATTGCGGCACTTCCTCACTACCGAAGGCCTTTCCCGCGAACTGCTCACCGAAATACTCGATATTGCCGAAAGCTTCATCGATCCGGTGACAGGCGCCATCGTGAACCGTCCCTTGCTGGCCGGCCGCACGGTGATGAACCTTTTCTTCGAGCCCAGCACGCGCACGCGCACCACTTTCGAGGTGGCGGCAAAGCGCCTCAGCGCCGATGTGCTCAATATCGATATTTCCAAGTCCTCCACCAGCAAGGGCGAAACCCTGCGCGACATGCTGTGGAATCTTGAAGCCATGACGGCCGATATCTTCGTGGTGCGCCACGGTGATTCCGGTGCGGCACATTTCATCGCCAGCCAGGTCACGCCGCAGGTGGCCATCATCAATGCCGGCGACGGCCGCCATGCACACCCCACGCAGGCCATGCTGGACATGCTGGCCATCCGCCGTCATGCGGGCGCGTTTGAGAACCTCACGGTGGCCATCATCGGTGACATCCGTCACTCCCGTGTGGCGCGTTCGGAAATCCATGCCTTGCAAACGCTGGGTGCGCGCGAAATCCGCGTGATCGGTCCGCGTACTCTCTTGCCGCGGGATTTCGAGCAGCTCGGCATCAGGGTATTCGAGCGCATGGAAGACGGCCTGAAGGATGTGGATGTGGCCATAGCCCTGCGCATCCAGAACGAGCGCATGGAGTCTGCCCTGCTGCCCGGCGCGGAAGAGTTCTACGCGCTCTACGGCCTCACACCTGAAAAACTGAAACATGCCAAACCCGGTGCGCTGGTCATGCATCCCGGCCCCATCAACCGTGGCGTGGAAATCGCCTCGGATGTGGCCGACGGTCCGCAGTCCGTGATCCTGAAGCAGGTGAATTACGGTATTGCCGTGCGCATGGCTGTGCTGAGTCTTGCCATGCAGGGCCAGTTAGCGCAGCGCTGATTTTTCTCCCTCTCCCTTCGGGAAGGGATTTCAAGGAGCCGCCATGGCTGTTCGCATCGACAATGTCCGTCTCATCGATCCGGCTGCAGAGCATGATGCCGTCACCAGTGTCATTCTGGAAAACGGCCGTCTGATGACAGGCAGTGCCGGTGTGACGGCAGCCGAAGTGATTGATGGCCAAGGCCTTTGGCTGACTCCCGCCTTTGTGGATCTGTGTGCACGCCTGCGCGAACCCGGCCCGCGTGAGCACGGTGGTGTTGCCAGTGAGAGCCGTGCGGCCCGTGCTGGTGGCTTTCTGGATGTGCTGGTGCCACCGGACACACAACCCGTGCTGGATTCCGGCGCACTGATCACGCAGTTGCTGGAGCGCGCGGAAGATGCAGGCCATGTGCGCGTGCATGCCATTGCCGCCATTTCACGCGGTCTGGAAGGCAAGGCACTTTCCAATATGGCAAGGCTGCAGAAGGCCGGCTGCCATGGTGTGGGCAATGCTCGTGCTCCCTTTGCCGATGCCGGAACGGCACTGCGCTGCCTGGAATATGCCGCCACGCTGGGCCTCACGGTTTTCTTCTCGCCCGAAGAGCAGAGCCTGGCCCGCGGCTGTGCCCACGACGGTTTCATGGCAGCCCGCCTGGGTTTGCCCGGCATCCCCGATACGGCAGAAACCATTGCGCTTGCCACGCAGATACTGCTTGTCGAGCAGACCGGCGTGAAAGCGCATTTCGGCCAGCTTTCCTGCAAGGGCTCTGTCGAGTTGATCCGCATTGCCAAGGAAAAGGGTCTCAATGTTTCTGCCGATGTCGCCATGCATCACCTGCATCTCACCGAGGCTGCCATCGACGGCTTCAACAGCCTGGCCCATGTACGTCCGCCACTACGCCGCGAAGAAGACCGCGAGGCATTGCGTGAGGGCGTGAAAAGCGGCGTGATAGATGCCATTTGCTCCGATCACCAGCCGCTGGATGCCAGCGCCAAACTCGCTCCCTTTCCCAGCACCGAGCCCGGCATGAGCACGCTTGAAACTGTGCTGCCGCTAGGCCTGCAACTTGTTCGTGAAGGCGTGCTCACGGAAGTCGAGCTGCTGAGCGCTCTCACCGTGCGTCCGGCACGCATCCTGAATCTGGAAAAAACGTCAGGCTGGTTGCTGGTCAATCCGCAGGAAAAGTGGGGCGTGAATCCGGAGACGTTGCTCTCCACCGGAAAAAATACCCCTTGGCTGAAACGTGAAGTACAGGGAAGGGTGGTACGCGTTTTCAACTGAAGCCCTTTGTGTCATGGGTGGTCTCGTTATCGATACGGTCTTGATCGATGGCGAGGGCCGGATGATCACGCACTGATGATTCAGTGTGCTTCGGTAGTGCCGGAGGCTTGAGGTGCCTGCCGACAGGCTCGGCTGGTGCTGACAAAGAAGGGGACGTGCGATGCACCCGTTCCATGTGTTGCTGGTCGTGTTTGTCATTCTTTCACTTGCAGCCTTTGTGGCCATGCTCCGCTGGGAGCGTGGCCATTTCCTGAAACAGGGGAAAGGAAACTCCTGGTTCCGGGTGCGAATTGCAACAATCCCGATTGCATCGGCCGCAGTCGCCATAGTCATTATTCCTGCACGCAATACATCAGGGATGGAGGCACTTGCGCTCTTCTATGCACTGCTGCTCACGATCGTCCCGATTTTCTGGTTTGGTGCCCACTGGGTGGCAGGGAGGTTCGTACGACCTTCTCTGAGGTTTGGCGAGTCGGCCCTGATTGCAGCATCGCCAATTTTATTGTGTATCGTATTGGCGATGGTGGCCCATGGCCTGCAGCCCTTGGTCTGGTCGATGCTCAGAATGATGGGGCAGGCCTGATTTTCCTGCGGGATGGTGTTGGGAAGAAAGTCATGCAGAGGACCGGTTTCAATCGCTGTAAAAGAAGAAAGAGCCGAAGCTCATGATCCAGTTGATTGGCCCGGGAGGCGCCGGCAAGACAACGACCGGTCTTGCACTGGCGGAGCATCTCGAACGCCGGTTTGTCGATCTGGATGCGGAATTCATTACCCGACATGGCGATATCTCGGCGTTCATCGATTCGCATGGATATGAGTCCTATGCCGCGCGGAATGTTGATGTCTGCCTGACTGTGCTTGGGGACCAGAATCCTCCGGACATCATGGCTCTCTCGTCCGGGTTCATGACTTACCGGGAGGCTGCTCACCCGGAGTATGCTGTTCTGCGACAGCAGATTGTCGCCAGCACACATGCCTTTGTTCTCCTCCCTTCCCTTGATTTTGAGGCTTGTGTTGCTGAAACGGTCAGGCGCCAGTTGCAGCGTCCGTTCGCCCGTACACCTCAGCGTGAAGAGCATGTCATCCGCTCGCGGTTTTCAACTTATGTTGATATCCCTGCACGAAAAGTGGAGACCAAGAGGCCAATTGCCTCTGTAGTGAATGAAATTGTGGCGAATTGCCAGAAGTTTTCATGAGGCTGACATCACTAGAAGGAGGGTAGAAAATGGAAACACAGGAACTTCATCGTGGGCGACTGATCGATCACATCCAGCTGGTCGTGCGGGACCTTCCCGCCTCCCAGACTTTCTATGCTGCAATCTTCGAGACATTGGGTGTTCCCATGGGCGGCACGGGCGACGGGTTTTTCTGGGCGGACGAACTGTTCGTATCAACCGCAGGCAGTGAGGCCGCGCAAGGCACCTTGACCGGACGTCATCATTTGGCGTTCCAGGCACAAACCCCTTCCATGGTGGATGCCTTCTACAGGGCAGCATTGGCCAACGGCGGAAAGGACAATGGTGCACCCGGTCAGCGCGCCTATCATCCGGGCTACTACGCCGCTTTTGTCCTGGACCCTGACGGGAACAACATCGAAGCCGTTTATCATGGCGAGGCCAATCGCAGTGCATCTTCCGTGAAAATCACGTTCTGACATCACGACTCCGTTTCCGGGACTGGCTTTGATGCGTCTTTTCTTTGCCCTCTGGCCCGACGCGGCCACGCAGACGGACTGGCACCATGAACTGGCTGCTTTCCTTTCGCCCTTGGCTGGGCGACGTATGCCTGCGCGTAACCTGCATCTCACGCTGGCGTTTCTCGGGGAGCTCCCCGGCGATCGTGTGCCCGAGTTGATTCGCTTGGGTGATGATCTGCCGACAAGTGCCATTGCCCTTCGATTCAATGCCATCGAATGCTGGAAAAAAGCAGGACTGGCCTGCCTGCGCCCGGCGGACACACCGCCAGCGCTGGCACGGCTTGCCGGACAGTTGCATACCGGCTTGCAGATGGCAGGGGTGAGTGTGGAGGCAAGGGCTTTTCGGCCGCATGTCACGCTGGCGCGCAATATCGCCGTGACAGGCCCGGCCCTTCCGGTCTGGCCGGTGTTGCACTGGCAGGCGCCAAAAATAGCCTTGCTGCGCTCGCGACTGACGCCGGAGGGTTCGGAGTATGCCTTGCTGCATGAGTGGCTGCTGGCGCCGGCCTGACCTTGCCCTTGAGGGTTACCCGGCGTAATAACAAAAACAGGATTGTGGTAATACCGGGATTCCCGTCCCATAGCGGGTTTGTGCCTGCGGATGCGCCTTGATGCCTTTTCTGCACCGCCTTTCTTTCCGTCAGTACCTTTTGCTGGCTTTCCTCCTGGTTGCCGGCCTGCTGGCCATTGCGCCTCTGCGCGGGCTTCTGGCGTTGGAGCATCTGGTATCGCAGTCGCATGACAGTGTGTCGCAAGCAGCCAGGCTGAGTGCCGATGTCCAGTTGCTGGCGGAGCGCAGCATCAGCATGGAGCGTGCTGCCCGGCAGTTCCTCATTCTGGATGATGATGCCTTGCGCCAGCGTTTTGACGAGGCGGCGCGGGATGCATCCGAGATTCTCGGGCGTCTGGAGAAGGTCCTGCCGGAAAAAGACGTGATCCAGGAATGGCGGGCGCAAAGCAGTGTCGTGGTCGCCCAGTTGAAGGGCACGCAGGCCAGCGTGGCGCAGAGAGAGCAGCGCCTTGGTGGTGTCTTCCGCCGGCTGGATGTCCTCAATGCAGCGCTGGCCGGGCAGGTGCGTCTGGTGATCAGTCACCAGAGCGAGGCAACACTGGCCGAGCTGGACGAGGGCCGGCGGCAACTGGGCCGGCAGATGCTGGCGGTGGTGGTTCTGGCCATCGCGCTGGCACTGGGTTTTGGCTACTGGTTCGGGCGTCCGCTCAAACGTCTGGAAAGCGCCATTGATGACATGGGCGCCAGCCGTTTCGAGAACGAAGTTGTCATTCCGGGGCCTGCAGACCTGCGTGCGCTGGGGCGCCGGCTGGACTGGCTGCGGCTGCGACTGGCCGAGCTGGATGCCGACAAGGCACGCTTCCTGCGCCATGTGTCGCATGAGTTGAAAACACCGCTTGCTGCGTTGCGCGAAGGCGTTGCCTTGCTTGAAGACGGCGTGACAGGCGAGCTGGGCGAAGAACAGCGCGAGGTGGTGGGTATCCTGCGCCAGCATGTGCAGGTGCTGCAGGAGCAGATTGAAAGCCTGCTGGGCTTCAACGCAGCGGCTTTTGAGGCGCGGCGGCTTTCGCCGCGGCGTGCCGAGTTGTCCGGGCTCGTACAGAAAGTGGTGGACTCACAGCGGCTGCAATGGCAATCGCGACGGCTGGATGTGCAGATCGCAGGCGGGCCGGTGCATGCTGAGGTTGATACCGAGAAATTTGCGGCCGTGATGGGCAACCTGCTGTCCAATGCCATACGCTTCAGTCCGCCCGGCGGGCGTATCGCCATCGCGTTCACGCGCCAGCCGCGCACGGTCACCATCGATATCACCGACCAGGGGCCGGGTGTTGCGCCGGCTGACCGGGAACTGATTTTCGAGCCTTTTTACCGTGGCGAGCGGCAGGCGGCGGATGCTCCCAAGGGCAGTGGCATAGGTCTTTCCATTGTCCGTGAATATGTGGCTGCCCATGGCGGCCGTATCGAATTGCTGCCGACGGAAGTCGGCGCCCATTTCCATGTCGAGTTCCCGCATGCGGAAAAATGAATGTCTGGCCGTGTTGCTATGCACGGCGGTTTTGCTGGCAGGTTGTGCGACTCCGCAACCGGCACCCCATGTGGTGGATCCCTTGACGGTGACGGACCGTGCCGTGCGCCAGGTGCTGGCCTGGGATGAGCGTCAGGCACGGATGACGCCCGAGCAACGCCAGCAGGAGAGGGCTCGCCTCGAGTCAGCCTTGCCGGCACCGGCGGCGACCATGGAGCTGGCCTTGTTGCTGGCAAAAGGCAGTGAGCAGGATCGTGCGCGGGCCTTGCAACTGCTCAAGCCCCTGAAGCAGCCGGTCGTGGCGGAAACAGCTCCCTGGCAGCCGGTGGCGCGTTTCCTGTTCGACTCCTTGGAACGTGCCAGCAAGGAGCAGCAGGAACTGAATGAAAAACTTGAACAGCAGGTGCAGCAGTTGCGCGAGAGCCAGCGCAAGAACGAGCAGCTCAATGACCGCATTGGCCAGCTCAACCAGAAGCTGGAAGCATTGAAAGCGATAGAGCTCAGCATTCCGCAACGACCGGCCAGCCCGGAGGCACCAGTGCTGCCATCCCCGGCGCGGAACCAGCCATGACTGCGCAACTCATGCTGGTGGATGACGACGCCGATCTCTTGCGTCTGTTGTCCTTGCGCTTGAGCGCCAGCGGCTATCAGGTGACTGCGGTGGGCAGTGCCGAGGCTGCACTGGCTCGTTTGGCCATCGAGCGGCCCCAGGTCGTGGTCAGTGATGTCCGCCTGCCCGGTCTGGACGGGCTCGCACTTTTTGACCGTATCCGCGAGATTGATCCGGGATTGCCCGTCATCCTGCTCACGGCACACGGCACCATTCCCGATGCCGTGGAAGCGACCGCCAGAGGTGTTTTCGATTACCTGACCAAGCCTTTTGATAGCAAGCAGTTGCTGGAAAAGATTGCCGAAGCACTGGCGGTGGCGGCGCCTGCCAAGGACGCCGCCTCTGATGAGGCGACCGTGGATGTCTGGTGGCGTGAACACATCATCAGTCGCTCGGCCCGCATGGACGAGGTCTTGTCCGAGGCGCGACTGGTGGCGCGCTCGGAAGCCAGCGTGCTTATCCAGGGGGAGAGTGGCAGCGGCAAGGAGTTGCTGGCGCAGGCCATACATCGCGCCAGTCCACGGGCAAAAAAACCTTTTGTGGCGGTGAACTGCGGCGCCATTCCCGAGGCGTTACTTGAGTCTGAACTGTTCGGCCATGTGAAGGGCGCGTTCACCGGTGCCATTGCCAATCACCAAGGACTTTTTCAGGCAGCAGAAGGAGGCACGCTGTTCCTGGATGAAATCGGCGACATGCCGCTGCCGCTGCAAGTGAAGCTCTTGCGTGCCCTGCAGGAGCGCTCGGTACGCCCCGTGGGAGCCAGCCACACCATTCCCGTGAATGTGCGGGTGGTTTCTGCCACGCACCGCAATCTTGAAGCCGCCATGGCCGATGGCAGCTTTCGCGAGGATCTCTATTACCGTCTGAATGTCGTGCGTCTTGTGTTGCCATCGCTGGCAGAGCGGCGCGAAGACATTCCGCTCCTGGCCAATCATTTTCTCGACACCCTGGCGCAGAAGTACCAGAAGAAACTCAATGGCTTTGCGCCGGAGGCGCTCAAGGCGCTGGCAACCGCTCCGTGGCCCGGCAATGTGCGCCAGCTTCACAATGTGGTTGAACAGGTATGTGCACTGGCGACCACGCCGCTGGTCCCACCTTCTCTGATGAGCCGTGCCCTGCGCACGCCCTCGGTGGAGGTGCTTAGCTATGCCGAGGCGCGCCAGCGCTTCGAGCGTGACTATCTTGTCGGCCTGCTCAAGCTCACCGACGGCAATGTTGCTGACGCCGCCCGGCTTGCCGATCGCAACCGCACCGAGTTCTACCGTCTGCTGCAAAAGCATGGCCTGACTCCCGGACTGTTCCGGGGCGACAGTGCCGTCGCTGAATGACGACGCCCGCTCTCCTGTAAAAACAAGCGCTTGCCGAGAGGGTCGAAAATCATGTCGCCGTCCGGCGACACATTGGCAGGTTGCAGTTTTCCTGAGATCTTGGTGAAGCTTCTCAAGTATATGAAATACAAGGTGTTAATCAGGGTGGCACGAAGCTTGATAAGTGAGTGCTGCAGTCACTGCCTCCGGCTGGTGGAAAACCGCTTTCCGGCTAGGGGTGGGTAAGAAGACCGGACGTTAAATCGGCGCGTCCGGTTTTTTTATGCCCGGCTTTCCCGTAGAAGTGGTGCCCCGTCGTGATGTTTTCCATCATGTTGTCACGCCGACTGATGTTGCGTCGGGGCGCCACTTCTATCGGAAGGCTGGCCGGTTGCTTGTGCCGATGGCGAGTCAAAAAAGCAGCATCTGCTTTTCCTTTCCCTTCGCTGGCCGTGCCGGCGCCATGAACAAATCCGTGCGCAGCAGGCTGCGCTGTGGCTTGTTCAGGCCATGGCGCCGGCAGGCCACCTCGAAACGCTGGCGCAGCAATTCCGCCATGTCCCCCTCGCCACGCATGCGCTTGCCAAAGCGCGGGTCGTTGTCGTGTCCGCCGCGTGCGGCGCTGATGGCGGCCATCACGCGCTCGGCCTTGAGCGGTTCGTGCTCCGCCAGCCAGTCGCGGAAAAGCGCTTTCAGTTCATGGGCCAGGCGCACGAAGGTGTAGCCCGCCGTGGTGGCACCTGCCTTGGCCACGGCCTCCAGGATGGCCTCCATTTCCGCGTCGTTGAGGAAGGGAATCAGCGGCGCCACCATGGCGCCCACGGGCACGCCGGCGGCCGCGAGTTTTTCAATCGCCATGAGGCGGCGGTGCGGGGCGCTGGCTCGGGGCTCCAGTTTTTGTGTGAGCGCGGGGTCCAGGCTGGTGACGGAGACGAAGACCTGCACCAGCCCGAGCCGTGCCAGTTCCGTGAGCAGGTCCAGGTCGCGCAGCACCAGCGCGTTCTTGGTGACCAGCGCCACCGGATGCCGGGTTTCCAGCATGACTTCCAGCAGTCCGCGCGTGATCTTCCATTCGCGCTCGATGGGCTGGTAGGGGTCGGTGTTGGCGCCGATGTTGATGACGCTGACGTGGTAGCGCGGATGCGATAGTTCGCGCCGCAGCAATTCGGCCGCATTAGGCTTGGCAAAAAGCTTCGTCTCGAAATCCAGTCCCGGCGAGAGGTCGAGGTAGGCGTGCGTCGGCCGGGCATAGCAGTAGATGCAGCCGTGCTCGCAGCCCTGGTAGGGGTTGATGGACTGGGTGAAGGGAATGTCCGGCGAGTGGTTGCGGGAAATGATGGTGCGGCTTTGTTGCACCGTCACCGTGGTTTCCAGCGGCTTCAGCAGGTCCGCCTGCTCCTCGTGATAGCCAGCCCAACCGTCATCCTCTGCCTCGCTGTGCGAGCGGAAGAAGCGGTTGTCGGGATTGAGGGTGGCGCCACGCCCCTTGCGGACGCCATCGGGATTCATGCTCATGGCGGCCTCCGGGCAGAGGCCACACTATAAGCCCAAATACTGTTCTTATGAACAGTATTTGGGCTTGACGACTCACCAGGCCAGTTGTGCCCGCATCATCAGCGCCCGCGCCTTGCCGTCCGCGGCGTTGGGGCCGCCGGCTTTCACGTCCAGCGCCTGCACGTAGTTCAGGCTGAGCTTGATGGCGTTGCCGACATAGCTGTTGAGCGAGGCGCTGGCGTTGCGCTGCTCGCCGCCGGCCACATTGCCGTCGGCCAGGTCGAGTTGCGAGAGACGCAGGGCCACTTCCCAGGCCACGTCGCCCTTGGGCCGGATGCCGCCGAAGATGCCGCGGTTGCCCTGGTAGGGGCGGACCTCGCCGGTCAGTGCATAGCTCAGTTGCAGGTAGCCGCCCTGGAAATCCAGGTCGCTGCCGGCGTCGCGGTCCAGTTTCACGAAGCTGTACTCGGCCTGGGCCAGCAGGGGGCCGAACGCCTTGGCGGCTTCCAGTCCCAATAGCCGGAAGTTGTCGACATCTCCGGCGATATTGCCGGTATTCAGTTGCCGGTTTGCCGTGGGAAAGAGGTTGATTTCCGGCTTGCTGGCCAGGCTCCAGGTGGGGATGCCGGTGGGGGCGGTGGTGGTGCGTAGTCCGGGTTCGCGCCAGTGCAGCGAGGCGCCCAGGTGCAGGCTGCGGCCATCGCCCAGCAGCGGCGCCCAGGTGCCGCGCAGGCTCAGGCCGCCGCCTTCGTCGTCGGTGGTGGCCGTGCTCAGGGGGTCGCCGAAGAGGCCGGCGGCCCAGCTCCAGCGGCTGCCGCCATCCGACACCATGAAACCGGGTGCGCGCACGGCCAGCAGGCTGGACGACAGCGAGCGTTCCATGAAGGCCAGGTCCTTGTCGCTCATCAGTGCTTCCAGGCTGTAGGGCTGCTTGAAATGGCCGCCGGTCACGGTGACGGGGCCGCTCCAGGCCGCCCAGGCGTCGGTGAAGGTGGGGGTGCCGGCGAACTCCGTCTCCAGGCGGTAGCTCCAGGCCTCCAGCTTGCCGCCCAGGGAGAGGCGGACACGGCGCATTTCCGAGCCGGAGGGCGCGTCGCGGTTCTGCTGGTCGATGTGGGCGAAGTCCATCTGCATCAGCGTGCCGATCTGGGCCGTGCCCTTGCCGTCGGCGCTGCTGATTTTCAGGCCGTCCTTGAGGCTGACGGTGGCTTCGTCCTTGCGGGCCGCCTTGATGCGGGCATATTCCTCGGCGGTGATGATGCCTTTCTGGGCCAGCAGTTCCAGCGTGGGGTCGGCTGCGAGTGAGTGACTGGCAAGGCCAGCCAGGGCAGCGGCCAAAAGGCCCTGCCAAAGGGGATGTTGCTTCATGGGTGACTCCTGTGTGTGAAGTTGGCGCTGTATTTGCTTTGATACAGCGCCGTCTGTGGGAGCAGGCGACAGGAGCCCTGGAAGGCGCAAGGTAAAGAGCCACACGGCCGGCAGTTTGCCACGGTTTTCGCTGTATTCAAGTGGATATAGCGAAAAGGCCGTGTCAGGCTGCATCATCACACGCACGAAAACGACGCAGGAGAATCACCATGCTGGTGCACGCCAGACGCTGGATATTGTTGCTCGCCCTCATCATGTGCAGCATGGGCGCACAGGCCGGGGAGGCGACCGTCTACGCCGCCGCCAGCCTGACCAATGCCCTCAAGGACCTGGTCACGGCCTGGCAGGCCGCGCACAAGGACGACACGCTCAAGACATCCTTCGCGGCCTCCTCCACGCTGGCCCGGCAGATCGAGGCCGGCGCCCCGGCGGAAATCTTCGCCTCCGCCGACGTCAAGTGGATGGACTACCTCGCGGAACGCAACCTCATCGACAAGGCGTCGCGCCGCCAGTTGCTGGGCAATGCGCTGGTGCTGATCGCGCCCGCCGCCGAGCCGGCCACGGTGGCCATGGAAAAGGGCAGGGTGCCCGACTTCAAGGGCCGCCTCTGCATGGGCGAGCCCGCCAGCGTGCCGGCCGGCATCTACGGCAAGCAGGCGCTTACAAACCTGGGCTGGTGGACCGCACTTTCGACGCGCGTGGTGGGCACGGAGGACGTGCGCTCGGCACTGGCCTTCGTCGAGCGCGGCGAATGCCCGCTGGGCATCGTCTACGAGACCGATGCGAAGGTCAGCGACAAGGTGATGATCGCCGGTCGCTTCTCCGCTGGCAGCCACGACCCGGTGGTTTATCCTTTCGCGCTGCTGCCGGGCGCCGGTGAAACCGCGAAGCGGTTCTTTGCCTGGCTGCAAACGGCCGACGCCGAAGCGGTGTTTGTGCGGTATGGGTTTACCGTGCTCAAGCCGTGAGAGGCTGTTTACGATCTCTGAAGAGAGGATTTTCCCCCTCCTGACATCATTCCGGCGAAGGCCGGACCAGCGCAGCGCAGAACAGCCGGAGGCTGGCCCCGAAGGGGTGAGCGCAGCGAATAATCCATGCGGCGGTGAAAAAATCACCGCCGCATGGGTCCCGGCCTACGCCGGGACGACAAACAATGAAGATCGTAAACAAGCTCTAAGAGCCTCTCACCTGATGCTCCCTCTCCCTTCGGGGCGTGGGGACGACAAACACGAAAAAACCGGAAACCCTAGCCTTCATGCTCACCCCCGAAGAAATCACCGCCCTCTGCCTCTCGCTCAAGGTGGCCGCCTGGTGCACCGCCGTCGGCCTCTTGCCCGGCATCGCCCTGGCCTGGCTGCTGGCGCGGCGGGAATTCTTCGGCAAGGCGCTCGTGGATGCGCTGGTGCACCTGCCCATGGTGTTGCCACCGGTGGTGCCGGGTTATCTCCTGCTGCTGGCCTTCGGCCGCAACGGGCCGGCCGGGAAATTCCTGCACGAGACTTTCGGCGTCAGCCTGGCCTTCCACTGGACCGGCGCCGTGCTGGCCGCGCTGGTGATGGGCTTGCCGCTGGTGGTGCAGCCCATACGCCTGTCCCTGCAACTCATCGATTCGCGCCTGGAAAACGCCGCGCGCACGCTGGGCGCGGGCCCCTGGCGGGTGTTCTTCACCATCACGCTGCCATTGGCCCTGCCCGGCATCCTGGTCGGCGCCATCCTCGGTTTCAGCCGCAGCCTGGGCGAGTTCGGCGCCACCATCACCTTCGTCGGCAACATTGAAGGCGAGACGCGCACGCTGCCCCTGGCCATCTACTCCTACATCCACCAGCCCGGCGGCGAGGAGCCGGCTCTGCGTCTGGTGTGGATCTCGATTGCGCTGGCGCTGGCGGCCCTGCTCGCCGGCAATGCCATACAGCGCCGCCTGCAACGCCAGCTCGGGTATCGCGACCATGCTTGAGCTGGACCTGCGCTGGCGGCGCGGTGAATTTTCCCTGCACATCAACACAAGGATGCACGCGCGCGTGACCGGCCTCTGCGGACCCTCGGGCGCCGGCAAGAGCACGCTGCTGGCACTGGTGGCCGGCCTGCAGAAGCCGGATGCCGGCCGTATCGTGCTGGATGGCCGCGTGCTGGTGGACAGGGAAGGGAAAATCTTCCTGCCGCCGGAGCAACGGCAGGTGGGTCTGGTATTCCAGGATGCTCAGCTTTTCCCGCATCTGTCGGTGCAGGACAACCTGCTTTACGGCTTCCGCCGGCGGCAGCCGGCCGAACGCCGCTTCGGCCTTGAGGAAATCGTCGCGCTGCTGGAAATCGGCCATCTGCTGGAACGCCGCCCGCGCCTGCTCTCCGGCGGCGAAAAACAGCGCGTCGCGCTGGGCCGCGCCCTGCTGTATTCCCCCCGCCTGCTCCTGCTGGATGAACCGCTGTCCTCGCTGGACAGCAGCCGCAAGCAGCAAATCCTGCCCTTCCTGCTGCGCATCCGCGACGAACTGGGCATGCCCATGCTCTACGTCAGCCATGTGCCGGAGGAAGTGGCCTATCTGGCGGAGGCGGTGTGGGAAATCAGCGACGGCCGGTGTCTGGCGGGCTGATACTCTGCCACGCCCGCGCAGGCGGGGACGACAGCAACATGAGGAGCAATTGCGATGAAACAGGCGCTGGTCATACGCCATCTCGCCTTCGAGGACCTGGGCAGCCTTGAACCTGCCCTGGAGGAGCAGGGCTACACCATCCGCTACCTGGAAGCGGGCGTGGACGACCTGCGCGCCGTCAGCCGCGAGAATCCCGAACTGCTGGTGGTGCTGGGTGGCCCCATCGGCGTTTACGAGTCGGATGTTTATCCCTTCCTGATGGATGAAATCGCACTGCTGCGCGAACGCCTGCAAGCCGGCCTGCCGGTGCTGGGCATCTGCCTGGGCGCGCAACTGATGGCGGCGGCGCTGGGTGCGAAGGTGTATCCCGGCCACGGCAAGGAAATCGGCTGGTCGCCGCTGCTCCCGCCAGCCGGAGCGTCGGCGGAAAACCCGCTGTCGCCCTTGTTCGAGGAGGGCGTGCAGGTGTTGCACTGGCATGGCGACACCTTCGACCTGCCTGCCGGCGCGCAGCATCTTGCCAGCAGCGCCCTCTATCCCAACCAGGCCTTTGCCGTCGGCCGCTACGGACTGGCCCTGCAATTCCACCCGGAAATCCTTGGCAAGAACGTGGAGCGCTGGCTGATCGGCCATGCCTGCGAACTGTCGGTGGCGAAGATCGACATCCCGGCGCTGCGCCTTGCCACGCAACAGCAGGCCGGGCGCTTGCAGCAGGCGGCGACAAGGGTTTGGGAGCGGTGGCTGGCGGGGTTGGCGTGATCAGGCTTTGGGCTGCCGTGCCAGATGCTTCTGCAAGGGGCTGACATGCCGGGCAGCCGTCTTTTCCAGGTCATCACTGAGCGCCCGGTAGGCTTCGCGCACTTCCTCGCCCAGCGCGGTCAGGCTGGCGCCGCCGCCCTGCGGGCCGCCGGCCGACGATGCCACCAGCGCTGACTTGAAGCAGCGGTTCATGGTGTCCACCAGCAGCCAAGCGCGCCGGTAGCTCATGCCCATGTGGCGGGCGGCGGCGGAAATTGAGCCGGTGGCTTCTATCGCGTCCAGCAGTTCCAGCTTGCCTGGCCCCATGGCGATTTCATCGCCCTGCATGAGCCGGGCGCGTATCACGAGAGGTGTTCCGGATGTCGTGCTCATATTGCGCCGTTGCCGTGTGAGCAGGAGGGGGAGCGACAAAAAAAACCGGCTTGCGCCGGTTTTTCCGCGGATGGTGCTCAGTCTGCCGATTGCAGCGTCAGGCCGCGCGTGGCCTGGTCGAGGTAGCGTGAATCGGATTCCGAGCCCAGCTTGATCATCAGGCGCAGGTCGTTGGGCGCATCGGCATGCTTGAGCGCATCCTCGTAGGTGATTTCGCCCGCGCTATAGAGATCGTAGAGCGCCTGGTCGAAGGTCTGCATGCCGACTTCGCGGGATTTCTTCATCAGCTCTTTCAGCAGGTGCACCTCGCCCTTGCGGATGTGGTCGCCCACCAGCGGCGTGTTCAGCAGCACCTCGATACAGGCGCGGCGGCCTTTGCCGTCCGGTGTCGGAATCAACTGCTGCGCCACGATGCCCTTCATGTTGAGCGAAAGGTCCATATGCAACTGGTGGTGACGGTCGGCCGGGAAGAAATGGATGATGCGGTCCAGCGCCTGGTTGGCGTTGTTGGCGTGCAGCGTGGCCAGTACGAGGTGGCCGGTTTCGGCGAAGGCGATGGCGTAGTCCATCACCTCGCGGGTACGGATTTCGCCGATGAGGATGACGTCCGGCGCCTGGCGCAGGGTGTTCTTGAGGGCGATGTCGAAGCTTTCCGTGTCGATGCCCACCTCGCGCTGTGTGACGATGCAGCCGTTGTGCTGGTGGATGAACTCGATGGGGTCCTCGATGGTGATGATGTGGCCGCGCGAATTGGCATTGCGGTGACCGATCATGGAAGCCAGAGACGTGGATTTGCCGGTGCCGGTGGCGCCCACGAAGATGATGATGCCGCGCTTGGTCATCGCCAGTTCCTTGATGATCTCGGGCAGCTTGAGGTCATCGACCTTGGGGATGTTGGTTTCGATGCGGCGCAGCACCATGCCGACGAGGTTGCGCTGGTAGTAGGCGGAGACACGGAAACGGCCGATGCCGCGCGCGGAGATGGCGAAGTTGCACTCCTTGCTCTGGGCAAATTCCTTGCGCTGCTGCTCGGTCATCACGCCAAGCACCACTTCGCGGGTCATTTCCGGCGAAAGCGGCGTCTTCGTGATGGGCATGACCTTGCCGTGCAGCTTGATGGAAGGGGGTACGCCGGCCGTGATGAACATGTCGGAGCCGCCTTTCTGCACCATGATCTTGAGCAGGTCTTCGAATTCCATGGTCTTGCCCTCTGGCGGAAGTCCGCCGTGTGTCCCTCTGGGGAACTCAAGTGTAGTTGTCTTTTGCCCTGGGCCGGGGGAGTGACCAAAGCCGCTCCCACAAGATCAGAGGATCAGAAGTTTTCCGGCACCTTGGCCTTCTCACGAGCCGACTGCGGCGTGATCAGGCCTTTCTGGACCAGCGCCTTGAGGCATTGGTCCAGCGTCTGCATGCCGAGGCCGCCGCCGGTCTGGATGGCGGAATACATCTGGGCCACCTTGTTCTCGCGGATGAGGTTACGGATGGCCGGCGTGCCGATCATGATCTCGTGGGCCGCCACGCGGCCGCCACCGTTTTTCTTCAGGAGTGTCTGCGAGATCACAGCCTGCAGGGATTCGGAGAGCATGCCGCGCACCATTTCCTTTTCTTCGGCGGGGAACACGTCGATGACACGGTCCATGGTCTTGGCGGCCGAGGTCGTGTGCAGGGTGCCGAAGACCAGGTGTCCTGTTTCTGCCGCTGTCAGTGCCAGGCGGATGGTTTCGAGGTCACGCATTTCGCCCACGAGGATGATGTCCGGGTCTTCACGGAGGGCGGAGCGCAGTGCTTCGGAGAAGCCCAGTGTGTCGCGGTGCACCTCACGCTGGTTCATGAGGCATTTCTTGGATTCGTGCACGAACTCGATGGGGTCCTCGATGGTGAGGATGTGCTCGTAGCGGTTGTTGTTGATGTAGTCCAGCATGGCCGCCAGCGTGGTGGACTTGCCGGAGCCGGTCGGGCCGGTCACCAGCACGATACCGCGGGAGATGTCGGAAATGCTCTGGAAGACCTTGCCCATGCCCAGCTCTTCCATGGTCAGCACCTTCGAAGGAATGGTACGGAACACGGCGCCGGCGCCACGGTTCTGGTTGAAGGCGTTGACGCGGAAGCGGGCCACGCCGGGGACTTCAAAGGAGAAGTCGGTCTCGAGGAATTCTTCGAAATCCTTGCGCTGCTTGTCATTCATGATGTCGTAGACAAGACGGTGGACTTCCTTGTGTTCCAGGGGCGGCAGGTTGATGCGGCGTACGTCGCCGTCGACGCGGATCATGGGCGGCAGGCCCGCCGACAGGTGCAGGTCGGAAGCACCGTTCTTGGCGGAAAACGCAAGCAGTTCGGTAATGTCCATGAATACTCCGGGGCAAACGCCTGCGGCGGGGCGCAGGCAGATCGGGCTCGCGGCGAGAGTGCCGCTCTGCCAGAATCGTGTTGTTCTTGATTGTGCAAAGGCCGGGCCGGCATGAACCGGCAGCCCGGCTAACTTAACGCCTCGCAGGCACCCGTTCAACAATGACCCAGACAGCGACCGAGATTGCCGAAAACTGGCAGCGGCTGCGCTTGCGCATCGCCCGAGCGGAGCAGGCGGCCGACCGCACGCCGGGCAGCGTAAGGCTGCTTGCCGTCAGCAAGACCTGGCCCGCCGAAGCCGTGCGGGCGGCCCATGCCTGCGGGCAGCAGGCCTTCGGCGAGAACTACGTCCAGGAGGCCCTGGCCAAGATCGCCGAGCTTGCCGATCTTTCCGGCCCCGCATTGGAATGGCACTTCATCGGTCCCCTGCAAAGCAACAAGACCCGGGATGTGGCAGAGGCTTTCCAGTGGGTGCACTCCGTGGACAGGGAAAAGGTGGCACGCCGCCTGGCGGAGCAGCGGCTAGCACATCTGCCACCCTTGCAGGTCTGCCTGCAGGTCAATATCGACGGGGAAGACAGCAAATCAGGTTGTAGCCCGGCAGCCTTGCCTGCCCTGGTGCGTACGGTGCTGACACTGCCCGGACTGACACTGCGTGGCCTCATGTGCATTCCCCGCCCCGGCAACAGTGCCGCCTTCGCCGCCCTCGCACAGACACGACAGGAATTACTCGCTAGTATTCCGGGCCTTGAAAGCGGGGTCTTTGACACGCTCTCCATGGGCATGTCGGATGACCTGGAGGCCGCTGTAGCGGCCGGCAGCAATATGGTGCGCATCGGCAGCGCCCTTTTCGGCAGTCGGGCCAAGCCCTGAGCAAGTCTTGAGACTGGCGCCAAGGGTGGCCGGATGCCTTCTGTAGACGGGATGATGCGGGACTCATGAAGAAAATCGGATTCATCGGTGCAGGAAACATGGCCTCGGCGCTGGTGGGCGGCCTGCTGGCCCGTGGCTGGCAGACTGCCGACATCGCCCTTTCCGATACCTCTGTCGATGCCTTGGCCAGCCATGCCGAACGTGGCCTTTTCACCACCACCGACAATCTTGCCCTGCTGGACCATGCTGATGTGCTGGTACTGGCCGTCAAGCCACAGGTCATGGGCGAGGTACTCCGGCCGCTGGCGGCACGTGCCCGGCAGAAGAAACCCTTGGTGATTTCCATCGCCGCCGGTATCCCGGTCGCGAGCATCGAACACTGGCTGGGCGGCGCGCTGCCTGTGGTACGTGCCATGCCCAACACGCCGGCGCTGGTGCAGAGTGGTGCGGCAGGGCTTTTTGCCAATGCGGCGGTCAGCCATGAGCAGCGCGCGGCTGCCGAATCCATCCTGGCGGCGGTGGGCATTGCGCTCTGGGTCAACGACGAGAGCCTGATCGATGCCGTCACGGCGGTATCGGGCTCCGGCCCGGCTTATTTCTTCTATCTCATGGAAGCCATGATGACTGCCGGCCGTGAGCTGGGCCTGGACGAGGCCACGGCCCGCGCTCTGACCCTGCAGACAGCGCTGGGTGCAGCGCAGATGGCCATCACGGCCGATGTCGGCCCGGCCGAACTGCGCCGTCGTGTCACTTCGCCCGGCGGTACCACCGAGCGCGCCGTTGCGGTCTTTGACGAAGCCGGCCTGCAGTCGGTCGTCGAGCGTGCACTCAAGGCCTGCGCTGCCCGCGGCGCAGAACTGGCCGAGCAATTGGGAAAGATAGGCCAGGGAGAGGTATGAGCCTCAGGGAGATTGCAGGCCTGACTCTCTTGATGATTGCAGTAGTCATGATGCCGTTTGGCTACTGGCTGAGTTTCAAGTGGTTTCTGGCAGCTCTAGCGTTTGCACTGCCGGGCGCTTTTTTGTTTTTCAGTGCCAGAGTGCTGCGACAAAAAATGCAGCATGATGATTTCCTGGATATTCCTCTATCCAAAGACATGAAGGGATTTCATGGCGCCAAGCTCTTTGACGGACTTGAGCATGATGATGACTAAAGTCCTTTGCTGGGCTGGCAAGGCTGAGTCCGGCAACAGATCTATTATTCTTTTCAGGAAGCCCAGATGAACCCCTTGCAGGAAATCGCCCGTCTCATCCTCAATACCGGTGTCGACATCTATATCTTCATCCTCTGGCTGCGTTTTCTCCTGCAGGCCATGGGTGCCGATTTCTACAATCCCCTATCGCAGTTCACGGTAGCAGCCACGCGCAAGCTGGTGGACCCGCTGGATCGGCTGTTCCAGCGGCGCCCGCCTGCTGGTGTCGTGATCAACATGCGCCGGCAGGTGAGCCGCTGGAGCTTCGGGGCGCTGCTGCTCATCTTCCTGATCAAGCTGCTGCAGATCACCGCCGTCAGCGTGCTGGCCAATGGCCAGCAGCCTCCTCCCGTGCTGACGGCCTATATCGCGCTTCTGAATTTCCCTACGGCAGGGAACGTGATCTTCAGTCTCTCGGGGCTGGTAGCGCTGCTCATCAACTTCTATTTCTACGCCATCATTGCTGGCGTCATCCTGTCTTGGGTGGCGCCCCACAATCCGGCGGGGCAAACCATCTTCCAGATCACCGAGCCTGTTCTCGGCCCTTGCCGGCGCTTGTTGCCGTCCATGGGTGGTTTGGATCTCTCACCCATCATTGCCATTCTTGGCCTGCGTATTGCTGAAATACTGATGCGTTGGTCGGCAGGGGAGATAGCACGCATTATCGGACTGTGACGGACCCGCTCCAGTTTCTGGGCGAGGACGTGCTGCTCTGCATCCACGCCCAGCCCGGGGCCAGGCAGAGTGACTTTGCCGGCCAGCATGGCGATGCCCTGAAGGTCAGGCTGGCGGCGCCGGCGCAGGAAGGGCGTGCCAACCGCGAGCTTTGCCGTTTTCTGGCAGAGTCCTTTGGCGTGCCGCTCTCTGCGGTGGAGTTGCTCAGCGGGGAAAGTGCCCGCCGCAAACGGGTGAAGATTCTCGCGCCGCGGCAGTGGCCGGCTGCCCTCGCCGGCTGGCGGGTGATATAAGAAGAGGCAGCAAATCATTTACCCCTGTTTTGGGGATTCCCGAGTCAATAAAAACGGGACAGTGAAAAAGACGTCGGCACTGGCAAGCCGCTTGCGGTTGCCCGGGGACAGGCACGACGCTGGTACAGCTTGAGGAAGGGGCATGACGGACAAGAATCAACTGGCGCATCAGGTAGAGGCGTTCACGGCATGGAAGCAGGCCATTGCCCGTGAAATTGCCCGCTACCGCAGCTGGCTTAACCAGCAGGGCATCAACAACCGCGAGGTGGACGAGCGCCTTGGGGCAGCGCTCAAGACCCTGCGCTTCGACCGCATCCTGCTGGCTTTCGTGGGCGAGTTCTCGCGCGGCAAATCCGAGCTCATCAATGCCATCCTTGGCCGCCACTATGGCCAGCGCCTGCTGCCGACCCGTATCGGCCGCACGACCATGTGCCCCACGGAACTCTTTTACGACCCGGCTGCCACCGGTGCCTACATCAAGCTGCTACCCATACAGACCCGTGGCGACAGGGTGACTCTGTCGCGTTACAAGGAGCAGCTTGAGCACTGGGTGCACCTGACCATCAACCTGGATGATCCGGCCGCCATGAAGAAAGCCTTCATGGAGGTTTCGCAGACCCGGGAGGTGACCGTCGAGATCGCTTCCGAACTGGGTTTCGAGGTGGAGTATCTGGAGCCTTCGCTGGGCAAGAACGGTTTTGTACACATCCCGGCATGGCGACATGCCCTCATCAATATTGATCATCCCCTGCTGCGCCAGGGCCTCGCCATCATCGATACGCCGGGCCTGAACGCACTGGGCGCGGAGCCCGAACTCACACTCTCCTTGCTGCCGGATGCACAGGCGCTGGTGTTTGTGCTGTCTGCCGATTCCGGCGTGACGGCCAGCGACTTCGCCATCTGGAACGGTCATGTGCACGACATTGCCCAGCGCCGCGGCGCCGCGCTCTACGCCGTGCTCAACAAGATCGACCTGATGTGGGACGAAGATGAAGACCCGCAGGAGGCCGAAGAGGCCGTGCTCCGGCTCTCGCGCCTGACTGCCAAGCAACTGCATCTCTCACCCGACAATGTGATGCCGCTCTCGGCCAAGCAGGGGCTCAAGGCCCGGCTCAGCAACGATGCCGAGCTGCTCTCGCGCAGCCGCCTGGAATATCTGGAGTCGGCACTGGCGCGTTCCGTGGTACATGCCAAGGAAGCCGCCCTCAAGGCCACGCTGGTGACGGAACTCACCAACATGGTCGAGGCCAGCCGTCAGGCCGTGCTGGCCCAGCGCGTGCGTCTGGAAGCCGAAGAGCGTGTGCAGGCCAGCGGGCATCGCGATACCGAACACGAACTGGTGACGCTGACCCGCCTCACCCAGCAGGACCAGCTTGCTTACAACAAGCGCCTGGCCATGCTGCAGCAGAGTCGCAAGCTGCTGGAGCAGCAGTTGCCACGCCTTCTGGGCGTGGTGGCTCCCGTCAAGCTGGAGTCGCACTTCACCCGCACACGGGAGCAGGCAGAAGGCAATCGTCTGGGTCTGGGCCTGCCAACGGCCGTCAGTGCCTTTTTCCAGGGGCTCAAGAGCGACCTTTCCCGCTTCCGGCAGGAAGCCGAGACCACCCAATTGCTTATCCAGAAGCTCTACGAGCGCTATACGCAGGAAACCGGCAGCGCTGCGCCTCCCATGCCGCGGCTGGATGCCAGCCATTACCTGCGTGAGCTGGACGAACTGGAGAATCAGGCCTCTCCCTACAAGAACCGTTTCGGCAACCTGCTGGCCAGCCAGACCAAGGTCTCCGACCGTTTCTTCGAGACCGTGGCGCGCGAGGCCGGTACGGTTTACACGCAGGCACGCAGTGATGCCGAGCGCTGGTGCAAGCAGGCGCTGGCGCCCCTGATGCAGCAGACGCTGGAATACAAGAAGCGTCTGGAGGTGCAGTTGGCCAAGCTGGAGCGCCTGCGCAACTTTGGCGAAGACCGTTTCGAGAAGAGTGGATCCCTCAAGGAGCAGCGCGAATCCCTGCGCGAGCAGCAGACCCTGCTTGAGGATATCCTCGGCCGTCTCAAGGACCCGACGCTGGGGGCCGCCAGCCGGGCGGCCTGAGCATGATGGTATCGCGAGAAGGCAGCCGGTCTGCCTTCTCACGCCCGGTCCCCGCCGATACACTTGCCGGCCAGTGATTCCCCGATCCGACCATGCCCGCATCCATTCCTGCCGATTCAGTTGGTCTTGTCACCCCACAAACCGTGCATTTCGCCCTGCCGCTGATGCTCGAATGCCGGCGCACGCTCGCGGGCTTCGACATCGTCTATGAAACCTACGGCACGCTGAACGAGCTTGCGGACAACGCCGTGCTCATCTGCCATGCGCTTTCCGGTCATCACCATGCGGCGGGCTACCACAGCATGAACGACAGCAAGCCGGGCTGGTGGGATGAGTGCATCGGACCCGGCAAGGTCATCGATACCAACAAATTTTTCGTGGTGGCGCTCAACAATCTGGGTGGCTGCAACGGCTCCACCGGCCCCTCGTCGCTCAATCCGGAAACCGGGCTCAACTTCGGGCCGGATTTCCCCATGGTGACGGTAAAGGACTGGGTGAATGTGCAGGTCCGCCTGGCCGATCATCTGCATATTGCACAGTGGGCGGCTGTGGTCGGCGGCTCGCTGGGCGGCATGCAGGTATTGCAGTGGGCAATCGATTATCCCGAGCGCATACGCCATGCCGTGGTGATTGCCAGTGCTCCCAAGCTGTCGGCGCAGAACATCGCATTCAACGAGGTTGCGCGGCAGTCCATCATTTCCGATCCGGATTTTCACGGCGGCCGCTATTACCAATACGACACTTTTCCCAAGCGCGGCCTCATCCTCGCACGCATGGTCGGACACATCACTTATCTCTCCGACGAGGCCATGAAGCAGAAATTCGGACGCGACCTGCGCTCAGGCCAGTTCATGTACGGCTTCGACGTGGAGTTCCAGGTGGAGTCCTACCTGAGGCATCAGGGCGAGACTTTCTCGCGCAACTTCGACGCCAATACGTATCTGCTCATGACCAAGGCGCTGGATTATTTTGATCCCGCGCGGGAATACGACAACGATCTGGCCAAAGCCATTTCGCGGGCGCAATGCCGTTTCCTCGTGGTGTCATTCACCACGGACTGGCGCTTCTCGCCGGCACGCTCGCGTGAAATCGTCGATGCACTCATGCAGGAAGGCAAGGATGTGGTCTATGCCGAGGTGGACGCGCCGCAGGGCCATGATTCCTTTCTTTTGCCCATTCCACGCTATACCGACATTTTCGGCGCCTACATGAAAGGCATTGCGACAGGAGGCCGGAATGCGCCTTGATCTTGCACTGGCCGAACAATGGGTAAAACCGGGAACCCGCGTGCTTGATCTGGGCTGCGGCGACGGCGAATTGCTGGCAGACCTGCGTGACCAGTTCGGTGTCCGAGGCTACGGACTTGAGATAGACCCTGACAAGATCACGGCGGCGGTTTATCGCGGCGTGAACGTGATTGAGCAGAACCTCAATCTCGGGCTGGACAATTTCCGCGATGCCAGCTTCGACACCGTCATCATGACGCAGGCTCTGCAGGCGGTGGAAAAGCCGGATGCGCTGCTGGACGACATGCTGCGCGTGGGGCGTGAGGCCATCATTACCTTCCCGAACTTTGCGCACTGGACAACACGCTTTTATCTCACGCTGAAGGGCATGATGCCGGTATCCGAAGCCCTGCCGTATACCTGGTACAACACGCCCAACATCCATCTTTGCACCTTTCATGATTTTGATGCGCTCTGTGCCGCTAAGAACATCGTCGTGCTGGACCGGCTGGCAGTGGACGGGGGACAGCAGGGCAGCATTCTGGCACGCCTCTTCCCCAATCTTTTTGGCGAAATCGCCATCTACCGGGTGACACGCAAGCCCCTGCCTTTCCGTGTTGCTGTCTGAGCAGCTGCCATGTCCAGAATCGTTATCGCGACCGGCAACGCCGGAAAACTGAAAGAGCTCCAGGCCCTGTTGCAAGACAGCGGTCTTGAAGTCATTTCGCAGAAATCCCTGGGCGTGAGTGATGCCGAGGAGATCGGCCTCAGCTTTGTCGAGAACGCCATCCTGAAAGCACGCCATGCCGCCCGCGCCACAGGACTGCCTGCACTGGCAGATGATTCCGGTCTTTGTGTGGATGTGCTGGGTGGCGCACCTGGCATTTATTCCGCACGCTATTCCGGCGAAGGTGCCACGGATGCCAGCAACAACGAGAAGCTTTTGCAGGCCCTTCTGCCCCTGCGCGGAAGCAGTCCGTTGACAGCCCGCTTTGTCTGCGTGCTGGCGCTGGTGCGCCATGCCGATGACCCCCTGCCGCTGTTGTGTCAGGCGGTATGGGAGGGAGAAATTCTGGCATCAGCGCGCGGTGAACAGGGCTTTGGTTATGATCCGCTGTTCTATGTGCCCGGCGAGGCAATGAGCAGCGCCGAGCTGCCGCGTGAACGCAAGAACGAGATCAGTCATCGAGCCCGTGCCTTGCAGCAGCTGAAAGCAGGCATTTCTGATTTCCTGTCGTAGGCAGCCTTACGACCTGGCAAGTCCAAGGATGATTTGCCACTCCTTGTCACTGACGGGCATGACGGAAAGTCGCGAACCTTTTTGTACAAGCGCCAGGCCGGAAAGCGCCGCAGCGGCCTTGAGCGTGGCGAGCGGGAGAACTGCATGAAATTTCTCCTGGAAGCGCACATCGACACTGTCCCAGCGTGGCTTGTCCCGGGCCGATTTGGGATCGTGGTACGGGCTTTCCGGATCGAACTGGGTGGGATCGGAATAGGCCGGCTTTGTAATGGTCATGAGGCCGACGATGCCGGGTTCCGGACAGCTAGAGTGATAAAAGAAAGCCTGGTCACCCACCTTCATCTCACGCATGAAGTTGCGGGCCTGATAGTTGCGTACACCATCCCACAGGGAAGTGCCGCGCTTTTGCAGATCGTCGATGGAAAACACCGACGGTTCGGATTTCAATAGCCAGCAGGCCATTTCCATTCCCCTTTGCTTTTCGAAGCCTGTATTGAAGCCACACCCATGATCGCACTGCCGCCGCTCGCGCTCTATCTCCATGTGCCTTGGTGCGTGCGCAAATGCCCCTACTGTGATTTCAACTCCCATGAGGCGGGCCCCGCCATTCCGGAGGCAGACTACGTTCAGGCATTGTTGGCCGACTTGCAACATGATCTACGGCAGTACCCGGATTTTTTTCAGGGGAGGAAAATATCCTCCATTTTCATCGGAGGTGGTACGCCTTCATTGTTTTCGCCGGGGGCTTACGAGGCGATCTTTGCCGGCCTGCAGAAGCATCTGGTTTTCGCGTCTGATATCGAGATCACGCTGGAAGCCAATCCGGGAACGGTGGAGCAGGAGAAGTTCAGCGCTTATCGCGCGCTAGGCATCAATCGTTTGTCCATTGGTGTGCAAAGCTTTTCCCCCGGAAAATTGAAAGCACTGGGCCGTATCCATGGTCGTGATGAGGCTTTGCATGCGGCGGAGGCGGCATGCAAAGCCGGCTTCGATAACTTCAATATCGATCTCATGCACGGCTTGCCTGGGCAGTCCCTGGAAGAAGCAGTGGCTGATGTGGAGCAGGCCATTGCACTCGGGCCCACGCATCTTTCCTGGTACCAGCTCACCATAGAGCCCAATACGGTTTTCTATCGTGATCCGCCGGTATTGCCCGGCGACGATACGCTCTGGGCAATACAGGAGGCAGGGCAGGAAATACTGGCGGGTGCCGGTTATGACCAGTACGAAGTCTCGGCCTATGCCCGTAACGGAAAGGAGTGCCGTCACAATCGTAATTACTGGGAATTTGGCGACTATCTGGCGCTGGGTGCCGGCGCGCATGGAAAGATCACGCGCGAGGGCGGTGTTTTCCGCTACAACAAGACACGTTTGCCGAGGGATTATCTGGCGGCCAGAGGTTCGGGAAAGTTCACGGCATCCTCGGGGTTTGTGCGCGACGAAGAACTTGTCTTCGAACTCATGCTGAATGCCTTGCGCTTGAAAAACGGTGTGCCGGCAGCATTGTTCGAGCCGCGTTGTGGCGTTCCTCTCGGAAGTATCGCCACACAACTTGCGGATTTGCGGACACAGGGCCTTTTGGTGGCAGACGAGAACCGGCTGGCCTGCACAGCCACCGGCTTCAATTACCTCAATACCGTACTGGAAACCTTTCTGGCCTGAGCGGCGCTCATTGCTTGCGGTAAATCAGGTCCCATACGCCATGGCCGGCGCGATGGCCGCGTGCCTCGAACTTGGTCAGCGGGCGGAAATTCGGGCGCGGATGGTAGAGCCCGGGGCCTGCGATATTCTCGTAGCCGGGTGCGGTCTCCATGTGTTCCAGCATCCATTCGGCGTAGTTCTGCCAGTCGGTTGCCATATGGAAAAGACCGCCTGTCTTCAGCTTGCGGCGCACCAGCTCTGCATTGGCGTGATTCACGAAACGACGTTTGTAGTGGCGTGCTTTCTGCCAGGGGTCCGGGAAATAGAGCTGCACCGTATCCACGCTGCCATCGGTAAAGCACTGCTCCAGCAACTCGAGGGCGTCTTCATCCAGAATGCGCACGTTGGAGATATTGCGCGTGCCAAGCTCGAAGCAGAGCTGTGCCACGCCGGGCTCATGGATTTCTATCCCGACAAAGTCGCGCTCGGGAGCCGCCAGTGCCATTTCTGCCAGCGTGTGGCCCATGCCGAAACCGATCTCAACCGTCAGCGGCGCTTCACGGCTGAAAACGGCTTGGGCATCGAAAACTGCCCGGCTGCGCGGAAGCAGGAAGCGCGATGCGAATTCCTCCATGCCCTGCTTTTGCGAGGCCGTGAAAGGCGATGAGCGCCGCATGAATGTCTGGATGCGGCGCATGAAGGGTTTGTTCTCGGTATCAGTCACAATGGCTTCTTTTGTGGGTGCAAATGAATTCGCAGCTACAGGGAATGGGTCAGAAAAACTTGCCGGACAAGGGGCTGGAGGCAGAGCCATAGAGTTTTTTCTCCATGCGTCCAGCAAGGAAGGCCTCACGCCCGGCTTCGATGGCCTTCTTCATGGCGGAGGCCATGAGCACGGGCTGTTGCGCCTTGGCGATGGCGGTGTTCATGAGCACGGCATCACAACCCAGCTCCATGGCGAAGGCGGCATCGGAAGCAGTACCGACACCTGCATCCACAAGTACGGGTACCTTGGCTTGTTCGATGATGATGCGCAGGTTGTAAGGATTCACCACGCCAAGGCCGGAGCCGATCAGCGAGCCCAAGGGCATTACGGCGATGCAGCCGATTTCTTCCAGGCGCTTGGCGACAAGGGGGTCGTCCGAGGTGTAGACCATCACATCGAAGCCATCCTTCACCAGAACTTCCGCTGCTTTCAGCGTTTCCACCACATCGGGATAGAGCGTGTGGTCGTTGGCCAGTACCTCGAGCTTCACCAGTTTGTGACCACCCAGCAGTTCCCGGGCAAGACGACAGGTACGCACGGCATCGTCAGCGGTATGGCAGCCAGCCGTGTTTGGCAGGATGGTGTATTTCTCTGGTGGAATCACATCAAGCAGGTTGGGTTCGCCTGCATTCTGGCCGATGTTCGTGCGGCGGATGGCCACAGTGACGATTTCTGCACCGGAGGTCTCTATGGCGTCACGGGTTTCGTTGAAGTCCCGGTATTTGCCGGTGCCGACCAGAAGGCGCGATGAATAAGTCTTGCCAGCGAGAGAAAAGGTATCTGTCATTTTTTCACCATCATTACCGCGCAGGCGGAAATCTTTCTGATTGAATACCGTGAGGATGGGTTGAATCAGCCGCCACCGATGGCATGCACGATTTCGATGCGGTCATTGGCTTGCAGGGTAATGGCAATGTGCTGGCTGCGTGGTGCAATGTCACCATTCAGTTCGACGGCAATCCGTTTGCCGGTCAGCTCCAGCTCATCCAGCAGGGCTGCCACGGTTGTGGCAATAGTTTCGTGTACTTCGCCATTCAGGAGTATCTGCATGTCGGTGTTCCGGCTTTTCAATGTCCAAGCTTTAGCGAGGCCCAGGCCAGCAATGCCCAGCCTGCAATCATGGCCAGGCCGCCAATCGGCGTGATGGCACCAAACCAGCGCGGAGCGCCCAGTGTCATGGCGTATAGCGAGCCACAGAAAATGAGGATGCCGACCTGCAGCAGCCAGCCAGCGGAACGTGCGTAGGCCAGCAGGGGTTGGTGCAGAAGTAGCAGGCCGATACCGAACAGGCCCAGGGCATGCCAGAAATGGTAATCCACCCCGGTTTGCCACCAGGCAAGCTGCTCGGGGTTGACGCGGGCTTTGAGGCCGTGGGCACCGAAGGCGCCGAGTATCACGGCCAACATCAGGTTGAGGCTGCCCAGGAAAATGAAATTAATACCCATGTTTCCGGTCCTGTCGTGAATTGGCCTTGGTATGTGCTGCCTTGGAGCGTTTGTGTTCTTGGTGCATGCTGATTTTGCCAAAAGAAAACGCCGCGCGGGGCGCGGCGTTCAGTGTAACGGTCATACCTTGCGAAGTCAGGCCACCATGACAGCCTTGATCTTCTCCATGGCATTCTTTTCGAGCTGGCGTATGCGCTCTGCAGACACACCGTATTCTGCGGCCAGCTCATGCAATGTTGCCTTGTCTTCGGCCAGCCAGCGGCGTGCAAGGATGTTCTTGCTGCGCTCATCCAGCTTGCCCATGGCATTCATCAGCCTTTCGGTGGAGTCGGCCTCCCAATCGGCTTCCTCCAGTTGTACCGCCGGGTCGTAGCGGTTGTCTTCCAGATAGTAGGCAGGCGCTTGGCCGACGCGGTCCTCATCTTCATCCGGTGCGGCATCAAAGGAGGCGTCATAGGCATAGAGACGGCCTTCCATTTCCAGTACCTGATCCGGCGTGACGTTCAGGTCGCCGGCAATGCGCTCTGCCTCGGCGATGCTGAGACGGCCCGTACCCTTCTTCTTGCTGCGCAGGTTGAAGAACAGCTTGCGCTGGGCTTTAGTCGTGGCGACCTTCACGATGCGCCAGTTCTTGATCACGTATTCGTGGATCTCGGCCTTGATCCAGTGCACGGCAAAGGAAACGAGGCGCACGCCCATGGTGTGGTCGAAGCGCTTCACGGCTTTCATCAGACCGACGTTGCCTTCCTGGATCAGGTCTGCCTGTGGCAGGCCATAGCCGGCGTAGCTCTTGGCGATGTGCACGACAAAGCGCAGGTGGGCCAATACGAGTTGGCGTGCAGCATCCACGTCTTCGTCTTCGAAATAGCGTTCGGCAAGGGCGCGCTCATCCTCGGCGGACAGCACGGGAATGCTGTTCACGGTGGTGATGTAGGAGCCCAGGTTGACCCCGGGTACCGCCAGCGAAACCGGCACCAGCTGGTTGTTCGTCATGGTTGACTCCATGGTCTGTGAAAGGAGTGGGTGACTCGATATGCCACCGATATTAGCACCCTCATGGGGAGAGTGCTAAAGCATGGAAAGAGGCGATTTTGGGGGGCTTTTGTAACAGCGCCTGAGCCCTTGGAGAGAGCTGGGCTCAGGGCTCCATTGCCCTGAGCAGACGACCAACGGCTAGCCAGGCACCGAGGGTGCCAAGCAGGGTGCTGCTGGCCAGCAGCCCAAGTGCCGTGGAAAGGTTTAATCCCGAGAGCATGAAGCTGCTGCCGTACAGGCTGGCCAACTCCTGTGAAGGAGGCGTCAGCCAGAGGAAGAGAAGCAGGACGGCCAGGCATGCCAGCAGTCCGCCTAGCAGTCCTGTCCAGAGGCCGGCATAGAGGAAGGGGCGGCGTACAAAGGCATCCGTTGCTCCCAGCAGCTTGAGGACCTGGACCTCGTCACGACGCGACTCGAAGCCTAGCCGTATGGTGTTGCCGATGACCAGCAAGACGGTGGCTCCCAAGGCCAGTGCCAGGGCGAGCAGCAAGCGCTGGCCCAGTTCCAGGATGGCGGCAAGGCGCTGTACCCAGGCGAGGTCTATGTCTGCTCCCTCCACTTCCGGGAGCCCTGCAAACTGGTCACGTAGTCGTTTGACGGCAGCCGGCGAGATATCGGCCGGGGTCACGACTACCACGGCCGGCAAGGGATTTCCTTCCAGCAGGTTGAGTACTTCGCCATAACCTGAGAGATCGCGGAATTCCTCCAGGGCATCGGCGGGTGTGATCAGTTTTGCCTGTGCCACATCATCACGCCCGGCAAGCTGGGTCCGCAGGGAGGTTTGACGTTCGGCGGAAAGATTCTCATGCAGGTAGAGGGATATCTGTGCCTGTCCGTCCCAGTTGCCGACAAGGCGCTCTGCATTCCCCAACAGCAGGTAGAGGGATGCGGGCAGGGACAGCGCCAATGCCACTACAAGCAGCGTCATCAGTGTGGCAACGGGCGTGACGGTCAGCCGGCGCAGGCTGTCACCTGCCTCACGCATATGGTGTGCCCGCCAGTGGGCAAGGGAGGCAGACAGACTGCGTCGTGACTTCTGTGCACCACTCATACGGCATCTCCCACAAGGCGGCCATCCCGCAACGTAAGCAGGCGATGGCGATAGCGGGCGATCAGGGGCAGGTCATGCGTGGCAACAAGAATGCTGACGCCGACTGATGAAAGCTCCTCGAAAATGTTCATGACGCTGGTCGCCAGATCCGGATCCAGGTTTCCGGTGGGCTCATCCGCCAGCAGCAGCGACGGTTTGCTGACTACGGCACGAGCAATGCCCACACGTTGCTGTTCACCGCCTGAAAGAGTGACAGGCAATGCTTTGGCGCGATGGGCGAGGCCGACCATGTCCAGTGCAGCATGAACCCGGCGCGGGATGTCCCGGCTGTCCAGGCCATTGATGATGAGTGGCAAGGCGACATTGTCATAAATGCTGCGGTCATCCAGCAGGTTGTGATCCTGATAAACCATGCCGATGCGGCGGCGTGCGTGGGCAATGCCACGACCCTTCAGGCGGGAGTAGTCAACGCCGTTGACTTCTACTTGCCCAGAGCTGGCCCGCTCTGTCAGCAGCAGCAACTTGAGCAGTGTGGATTTCCCGGCGCCGGAGTGCCCCGTGAGAAAAGCCATTTCGCCAGCCCCCAGCGAAAAGCTGACCTGCTTCAGGGCTTCATAGCCGGACGGGTAAGTCTTGCTGACGTTGTTGAAGGTGATCATTTTGAGTAGACATAAAAGTCAGCAAAAGAGCCTGCTGCGATGGCAGGAGGAAGATACTCTTTGCGCATATGGGTTTTTATGAGGCGCCATTCGGGATGATGAGTTGCTATCCAGTCACTGAAGCGATGATGCCGGACATGGCGCTTTTGCCAAGGCGAGTTATTTGCATGGTTGCTTGAATATATGATCACAAAGTGATTTGCAGCTCTGAAGCACTTCTGCATGTAATCCGAAAAAACCTGATCTTCGACAAGGTGGTAAAGTACATCCAGTGACAGGACAAGATCAGCTTTCTGGCCGCTGTATTCATTGTCCAGCAGAAAAGACTTGCTACTGTCTTTCGAGAAAATTTCCTTGCAGCGTCTGATGGCCTCAGGGCTGATATCCACCCCTGTATATTCCGGATACTCTGCAAGAGTCAGCTGATTGCCATCGCCACATCCAAACTCAAGAACACTAGCTATGTCATTGCTTTTGACAAATTCATTAATGAAGTCAGCCTTGAATTTTGCCAACTCTCCATACGAGCCACTTCCTGAGTCGCCTTCCTGATTATAACGATCCAGCCAATAATTCCGGGAAGAATCGAAGCTCCAGGGCAGGAGCTCTAGAAGCTTCTTCCAGATATTTCTTTTCGTTGTTCGGGTCATTTAAGAATCCCTGTCAAATAAGGCGCTGATAAAGTCTTTTGCTTCAAATGGCCGGAGATCATCAATTTTCTCTCCCACACCGATAAAGCGGATGGGTACTTTCGTCCGGCTGGCAATATTGAAAAGAACGCCACCCTTGGCAGTGCCATCGAGCTTGGTGATGGTGAGGCCTGTCAGGCCCACGGCCTGATGGAACTCCTGGACTTGTGACAAGGCATTCTGGCCTGTGCCGGCATCAACCACCAGCATGGTTTCGTGCGGGGCAGAGGGGTCTATCTTCTGCATGACACGCAAGACTTTCTTGAGCTCTTCCATGAGGTTGGATTTGGTATGGAGGCGTCCAGCTGTATCGGCAATCAACACGTCAATGTTTTTTGACCGGGCACTGGAGAGCGCGTCGAAAAGCACAGAGGCCGAGTCTGCGTTGGCCCCCTGTGACACCACGGGCACATTGTTGCGCTCGCCCCAGACAACGAGTTGCTCGGTAGCGGCAGCACGGAAGGTGTCCCCCGCCGCGAGCATCACGCTTTTTCCTTCTTTCTGGAAGCGCTTGGCCAGCTTGCCGATGGTGGTGGTCTTGCCGACACCGTTTACACCCACCATCAGGATGACGAAAGGCTTCTTTGTTGTATCAATGACGAGCGGCGCCACCTGTGGTGCCAGCAACTCTGCCAACTCACTCTGCAATGCCTTGTAGAGAGCATGTGAGTGTGTCAGTTCTTTGCGGGCAACACGTGCCGTAAGGGCATCGATGATGCGGCGTGTGGCATTGGCTCCGATGTCGGCCACCAGCATCTGGGTTTCAATATCTTCCAGCAGTTCGTCATCGATTTCCTTGGCGCCGATAAGCAGTGTTGCCATGCCGTTGCTGAAGGAGTCGCGCGTGCGTGAAAGGCCCAGCTTCATGCGCTGGAGGAAGCTGCCTTCCGTGACTTCGTCGGCAGGGTCAGTAGTGGCATCAGTTGGCGAAAGCACGGGGGGCTGGATTTCCGTGACAGGCGATGCGGCCACACTGCCAGTATCCGAAGAGCGTTTGAACCAACTCTTCAAGGACTGGCCCAAGGGTTTGTCAGGAGTGTCAGGGGATTTCGGATCAGACATGAATGCTACAAACTCAAGGCCGCCGCGAACTGCAGTGTCCTGGCGGGATGGGCTATGCTACCAGCCCTTCGGGTCAGCCAGAACCTGCCTTGCGAGATACGGTGGCAGGGGTTTCCGGAACTCATGTCATCCCTGGTTTTTGAATTATCAGCTACGGAGCCTTCATGCCCCGCAGGTTTGTGTGTTGTCTTTTCATGGGGTTTTCCCTGATGGGCGGTGGATGGGTCCATGCTTCTGCCAAAACCACCGAATACCGGCTGGACAACGGTCTCAAGCTGGTGGTGCGTGAAGACCATCGTGCTCCTGTCGTCGTAGCCCAAGTCTGGTACAGGGTGGGCTCCAGCCATGAGCCCCAAGGTCTGACGGGGATATCGCATGCGCTTGAGCACATGATGTTCAAGGGAACATCATTGGTGCCCGAGGGCGAGTTTTCGCGCATCGTCTCTCTCTACGGAGGCCAGGACAACGCCTTCACCACAGATGACTACACCGCCTATTACCAAGTCTACACCGCCGACAAGCTGGCCCTGGCCCTTGAGCTGGAGGCGGATCGTATGCGCAATCTTGTGCTTCAGCCCGAATCATTCGCCCAGGAAATCCGTGTGGTGATGGAGGAGCGTCGTCTGCGCACGGATGACAAGCCACAGTCCCTGGCCATGGAACGCTTCATGACACTGGCCTTCCTGACCAGCCCGGCACGCCAGCCGACAGTGGGATGGATGGCCGATCTTCAGGCCATGACCGTGGATGATCTGCGGCGCTGGTATGAAAGCTGGTATGCCCCCAACAATGCCACGCTAGTCATTGCAGGCGACGTGGATTCGGTGAAGGTGAAAGCGCTCACAGAGCGCTATTTTGCCGCTATTCCGGCTCGGGAACTGCCTGTTGCCAGACTGCCCACAGAGTTGCCTGAGCCTGGCGACCGGCGGATGAAGCTCAGTCTGCCGGGCAAGGTCCCGTCGCTCTATCTGGGCTATAACGTTCCGTCCCTCAATACTGGCAAGCCCGGGCAGGCGGAGGCTCTACGCCTTCTGGCAGGCGTCATGGACGAGGGTATGAGTGCCCGTCTGGAAACCCGTCTGGTCCGTGAGCAACGGATCGCCTCGGCCGTGGGATCGGGCTATGACGCCTTTGCCCGAGGTGACACGCTTTTCATGATCACTGCGGTGCCTGCTCCCGGGAGATCACTTGATGAGCTTGAGGCGGCTTTGCTTAAGGAAATCGAGAACCTGAAATCAGAAACGATTACTGACGAAGACCTCAATCGTGTTTACGCAGGCTTTCTCTCGGGAGAGGTGTTTGAGCGCGATTCGGTTCAGGAGCAGGCCAACAGTATCGGACGTTTGGAAAGTGTCGGCCAGTCATGGCGCATGTTGGACGAGTGGCCACAAGCCTTGCGAGCAGTGACTCCGGATGCAGTGCGTGATGCTGCACGTACCTTTCTGGTGCCTGCCCGCCGTGCAGTGTTGCATCTGTTGCCCGGGGAGGCTGCGCAATGAGTAGTATGTCTCTGCTCTGCCGAACAATCGCACTGCTGATGCTGATGGTGATAACCGTGGGTGCTCATGCCGGGCATGAAGGAGCGGCTGTCACCGAAGGCCCGATGACGGCGCTGGAGAAGCTTTCCAGTCTGAAGGATCTTCCCGCTCCGGAGTCGCGCCGTGAGGTCCCCATTCAGCATTGGGTTACTGCGAATGGTGCTCGTGTCTATTTTGTCGAGGCCCGCGAACTGCCCATGGTGGACCTGCGGTTTGTCTTTGATGCAGGAGGGGCTCGCGACGGCGTGATGGCCGGATTGGCCTCCATCACTAACCGCATGTTGAGTGAAGGCACTCCGACTCGTGACACTTCGAGAATTGCTGCCGATTTTGAGCATGTGGGGGCCCGCTTCAATGCAAGCTCACATCGGGACATGGCTGTTTTGCAGTTGCGTGTATTGAGTGACCCTGCCTACAGAAGCCCTGCTCTTGATGTTTTTGCAGATGTTGTGGCTCATCCGCAGTTCCCGGAAGAGGCTCTTGCCCGAATCATGCAGGGCAGTGAGGTCGGCTTGCAGCAACAGGAGCAGTCACCTGCTGCGCTCGCAAGAAAACTGTTCTACAAGGCGTTATACGGCACGCATCCTTATGCAGAGCCCCCAACGGGTACACGTACCACCCTGTCCATGATCGGGCGGAATGAGCTGACCACTTTTCATCAGCGCTATTACGTGGCCAGGAATCTTACGATAGCAATTGTTGGTGCGCTCTCGAGGCAAGAGGCGGAAATGATGGCAGAGCGTGCCAGTGCTGCCCTGCCGGCTGGCGCGCCGGCACCGGCATTGCCAAAAGTGGCTGCACTCAAAAAGGCCCGTCATCTGCATCAGGAGTTCCCCTCTGCACAGACGCATATCCTTGTAGGGCAACCGGGAGTCCCTTACGGTGATCCTGATTATTTTGCCCTCATGGTTGGCAATGAAATACTGGGTGGCGGGGGATTCACATCGCGGTTGATGAAAGAAGTCAGGCAGCAGAGAGGCTTGGCCTATGGCGTGAGCTCCGGTTTTACGCAGATGCGTGCTGCAGGGCCATTCGCCATCAGCCTTTCCACCCGCTCGGACCAGGCGGCAGAGGCGTTGGTGCTTTTGCGACGCCTTCTCGCTGATTATGTCAGGCAGGGACCATCGGATAGTGAGCTGGGAGAGGCAAAGGCCAACATTATCGGAAGCTTCCCATTGTCCACAGCCAGCAATGCCAGCATTTCCGGGTATCTTGGCGCCATTGGTTTTTATGGCTTGCCGCTGGACTATCTTGACCAGTATCTGGATCGCGTTCAGGCAGTCACTGCAAAAGACATTCGCCGTGCTTTTCAGCACCATATCGATCCTGCAAAACTTCTGGTTGTCACTGTAGGGAAGAGTGCATCTTGAGTCGGCCAGGCGCTGGCAACACACTGCGCATTGTGGGAGGGCGCTGGCGCAGTCGCCGTATCCGCTTCACGGATGGCGAGGGGCTCAGACCTACACCTGACCGCGTGCGCGAGACGCTGTTCAACTGGTTGCAGGCCGAGATTGTCGGAGCCGTCTGTCTTGATGCATTTGCGGGCAGTGGTGTGCTGGGATTTGAAGCCATGTCTCGTGGCGCAGGCCGTGTTGTCATGCTCGAGAAAAACGCCGGACAATATCGTGCGTTACAGCAGGCGGCTGGTGAGCTTCAGGCCGAGAACATGGCCATTGTTTGTGGAGATACGCTTTCCTTGCTGCGACAGAAATCGGCATGGCTGCCTGCGGAAGGATTTGACGGGGTTTTTCTGGATCCACCATTTCATCGTTCACTGTTGCCAGAAACCTGCGCATTGCTGCATGAGCAGTCCCTGCTCAAGCAAAACTCCTTTGTCTATGTGGAGTCCGAAGCAGAGTGGGATGACCTTGAATTAGCGCCGCAGTATGTCTTGCAAAAGAAAACGCGCGCAGGGCAGGTACAAGCCTATCTCGCACGTTACAGTCGGAGCCAGTGACATGACATCACGATTCTCTCCGGAAATTTTCCCGAGAGGAATTTTCAGTAGCTCATTCAGGCCGGCGTGGTGGTTGCGCAATGCCCATGCACAGACATTGTTCTCGTCTTTTTTTCGCAAGCTGCCGGATTTGCCAAGAGAGCGTGAAACCCTTGCCCTGAGTGATGGCGATTTTCTTGATCTTGACTGGTATTGGCCAGCCATCAGGCAGGCTGGGGCCCCGATAGTGCTGATCGTGCATGGTTTGTCGGGCTCAAGCGAATCCCATTATGTGCTGGGGCTGCAGGTGGCTCTGGCACAGAAAGGCTGGATCAGCGTGGCACTCAATTGCAGAGGTGCGAGTGGCCGGCCCAACAATCTGCCCCGGGCTTACCATGCGGGCTCAAGTGATGATCTGCTGCATGCTTTGCATCATGTGCAGGCCCGCTTTCCTGATGTGCCTGTTGCGGCAGTTGGTTATTCGCTCGGCGGCAACATGGTGCTCAAGATGCTGGGTGAGCAAGAAGGTGCTGTTCCTGTGTTTGCGGCAGTGGCTGTGTCAGTACCCTTCATGCTGTCTTCCTGTGCCGACCGCATGGACCGAGGATTCTCGCGAGTCTATCGACGACATTTCATGACTGAGCTTACAGGGATGTGGAAGGCCAAGCTGAACCACTTCGAGAGGCTTGGTGATATGGCTGCCGTCGATCATATCCGCGCACGTCTGAATACAGCCCCTTTCCGTTCATTCTGGCAGTTTGACAATGACCTGATGGCGCCACTGCATGGCTTCCGTGACGTGCATGACTATTACTTTCAAGCCAGCTCCCGGAAATTCCTTGCAGGAATCCAGGTGCCGACTTTGGTCATTCAGGCCCAGGATGACCCTTTCATGTCGCCCGACATATTGCCATCAGCCAATGAGCTGTCTCGCAGTATTCATTTTGAATTGAGTATGCAAGGGGGGCATGTAGGCTTCATAGAGGGTGGTGAGCCGCGTGTGCCACGTTATTATCTGGAAAGAAAAATCCCGGAATTCCTGCAATATTGCTTGGAGGCAGGAGTTCCGGGATTTTGAGGTGTGCCGCGTTGGTATTAGAAGCGGTACATCAGTCCACCGCTGACGGCGCTCAGTCCTTCTACATATTGAATGTAGCTTGCGTTGACGCCGAGGTTGTTGCCCAAGTCAATCTGCACGCCGCCGCCAAAGGAAAAGTCTTTGGTAGAGGTTGTGTTATCTGACCAGGCTGCTGGTGCAGGTGAAAGTTCGAACTCGACGTAGGAGTAGCCGCCCAAGGCATACAGGGACAGTGCCCCCAGTGCAATTTGAGGGCGTACAAACACGCCATAAGCAATGGGGCTGGATATCTTGTGCGCAGTTGTGCCGCCAATAGTGGTGATCTTGATGTCATCATCGCCGGCACCCACTGCCAGATGCGCTTCTACAGCCAGGTATTTGGCAACAACACTGCCAGCACGCAGGCGTATTGCAGAGGGCTCGGCATCCGACGCATTCGCATTGGCGTTTTCATAAGTATAAAGGGCGTAATCCAGGCCAAGATAAGGCCTCTCGATTTCCGTAGCCATGGTGAACTGGCTACCAAGTGCAAATCCTGCCAAGACACAGGTGGATAACAATATACGACTCTTGCTCATGGCATTCCTACCCCGAATGGATTTCGGCTTATTTGCCTTTGTTGTTGATGACAGCCATAAGAATACGGGGCTATCGTGATTAATTGGGGCCGAGATTATGCGACTGCGTTGGCAAATTCAAGCTGATTCTGGAATTGCTCTCTAATAGACTGATATTGCTGATATATCTCTCTTGCAATCGGCTGGAGGGCTAAGTATTCTCGGAAAGTGATGGAGTCCGTTGTTGCGGGCAACTCATGGCGAATCCATGGGCTATGCCGGTAATGGCAAGAACAACAATAATCGTCAGTGAGGGCGATTCGATGAAGATGATCATGGGGTATTACAAGGCATTCTTCTGGATGCTTTCGGCCTTTGTGTTGGCGTCATGCGGTAGCGGCGGAGACTCCAGCGTGCCGCTGGCTGGCATTTCAGCCAATACTCTCCAGCTTTCCCTGTCTTCGCCCACTGTAACGGCTGCGGCGCCAGTCACGGTAACGGCTACAGTGCTTTCGCCCACGGCTGCTCCTGTTGCCGGCCAGCCTGTTCAGTTCAGCACCCAATTGGGCGGACTATCGGCAACCACAGCTACAACAAATGCATCCGGTATTGCCACCGTAACCCTCACAGCGGGCTCAGTTGCTGGCCCCAGTGCCGTAGTTGCCAAATTTACGGATTCCAGCGGGAATCAACGGCAGGTTTCCCAAGTATTTACAACAGCAGGTGATGCGGCGGGAGGAACCGACCCTGGCACAACGCCTACGGTTTCCTTTGCTTTGAATCTTCAACTGTTGAATGCGGCTGGCGCTTCAACTGGTTCGACGGCAGCTCCAATCAGTGCCTCGAATCCTGGAACGGTCAAGGTTACGGTGATGCGTAATGGTGTACCCCAGCCTAATCAGATTGTGAAGGTTGCCAGTGATCTGGGCACAGTAAGCCCCAGCAGTGGTTCTGCACTGACGGATAGTAGTGGCGTTGCGACCCTTGCTTTCCGTGCAGGCAACGTGGAGGGCGCTGGCACTATAGTGGCTAACTTCCAGAACAATGAAGGTTCGGCTACGGCAAGCAAAACCTTTAACACGCTGGGTGACGACACTTCTTCTGGTTCGGTGAGTACGGGTCTGAAGATGACCCTCGTTTTGCGCAATCAGCTGGATACAAGCAGCATAACTGCGATCACGGGTGCAGCACCGGGCCTGCTTAAGGCAAGGCTGACGGACAGCGCCAATGTGCCGCAAGCTGGCAAGGTTGTGACGTTTACTACATCCCTTGGCGATATAAACCCGGCCACAGGCACTGCTCTGACGGATGCCAATGGTTATGCATTGGTCAATCTGTCGGCGGGTACGCTTGGTGGTGCTGGCACTGCGCGAGCCACGTTTGGTACGGCTTCTGCCGATGTCAGCTTCACGACAGATGGATCGGGTGGTGTGAGTGGCAGTGCGGGCTCTTTATCTTCGCTGGGCTTGTTCAGTGCCAGCACGGGTGGAGTGATCATTTCACAGGTTACTTCGTCTCAGGATGGCTTTTATCGGGTGCAGGCGCGTGACTCTAATGGCAACGGCGTCCCTAACCTGATAATTACCTTCACAACGGATATTGGTGAGCTTTCTCCCTCCAATGGCAAGGCGTTGACGAATGCTGGCGGTGTTGCCGTCATACGCATCAAAGCTGGTGACAGTGATGGCCCCGGCTTGGTCCGGGCTAGCACCAGTATCAGTGGTGCAACCTTCTCGGACAGCCAAGTGCTGACTGTCAAACAGGATGAGCTTGCTCTTGGCAGAGGGACTGGTGGCGGGTTTGTCGAGGGCAGTTTGCTGCTTTCCACGAACTCCTTGCCTGCTGGCTCGACAGCAACCGTGACGGCCAATATCCAGAACCTAACACTTGGTACATCACATAACACTCCTGTTTCTGTGACATTCAGGAGCAATTGCTCGCTCAATAATACAGCGGAGATTGACAGCACGATCATTTCTCAGTCGGGTGTGGCAACAGCAACATATCGAGGGCTTACTGGCTGTAGTTCTGATGTGATCACTGCTGAGGCCGTGCTCAACGGCGAAACCAGAACTGCCCAGGTTACGCTGACAGTATTGGCGGCTCCCCCATCTTCTATAAGCTTCGTCAATGCTGACCCCATGACCATTGCCATCAAGGGTACGGGCGGCAGTGGAAGACTTGAGTCCTCTGATGTTGTCTTCGAGGTGCGCAATGCTGTTGGCGCGCCTGTCGGTGCGGGCGTGGCAGTGAACTTCAGCTTGAATACTTTGCTTGGCGGCCTGTCTTTTTCCAACGGTTTGGGCACGGACTCGGCGGTAACCGATGTAGCTGGCAGGGTCAAAGCTACAGTCCTGGCAGGAACGGTACCCACTCCCGTGCGTGTGACGGCAAGGCTGGCTGGAGCGGCTCCTCAGCCGGAAACCGTATCGGACGCACTTTCAGTCAGTACGGGTTTGCCGGTACAGAATGCCTTCTCAGTGGCCGTGTCTGTAAGTAACCCAAGCCCGGCAGCAGGTTCTCATGACGGGACGACTGTTGCGGTGACGGCACGTGCTGCAGACCATTTTAACAACCCGGTGCCTAACGGCACTGTAATCCAGTTCATCAGTGAGCTGGGCCTTATCGGTCCGCAATGTCAGACCCAGAATGGAGCTTGCTCTGTTGATTGGGTTAGCTCTGGTGCCCGCTCAGCCCGTTATGACCCTGCACGGGCTGGGCGTACTGGCTCGGGACTGACGTCCGATCAGAAAGATTTGCAAGGGCTCAAGACGCAGATGGATGGTATTCATGACCGCTATGGCCGCAGTACCATCTTGGCCTATGCAGTGGGCGAAGAGAGCTTCATTGATGCCAACACTAATAATCGTTATGACAATGGAGAGGTTTTGTTTGCAAACCTTCCTGAGGCATTCCGGGATGACAATGAGAATGGCATCAGAGATAACGATGAAACCTTCATCGACTTCAATGAAAATGGTTCATACAGCAATGCTGCTGCCTTTGATGGCGGAGTAACGCCAGCCTATAACGGTACCTTGTGTACTGCTGCTGCTGCCGTGAATCATTGCAAGAGCTTGGTCAATGTTCGCAGTTCGAATGTGATCGTGCTTTCCACTGAAAGACTACAACTTTACATTTACGCTGACAGCCCTAATGTGGACTTTACAAATTTCGCTTGGACAGCGCCTGGAGGCGGTGCGCCATCGGCATGGGCTTCTACGGTAGCCACCGGTACCTCTTTCAATGGTGTGCTTACAGCTCCTTACTTGGCGATTGCAGCCAACGGTGAGGCATTGAGGCTCAGCCAGGCGCAGCTCAGTACGTCAGCGGCAGTTCTCAGTGTCCTGTTGGCAGATTTGAATGGAAATGCTCCGGCGGTAGGAGCTACGGTTACGCTCAATCCGGGATCGGCAAGGGCTGTGGGCCTTACTACATGTACGGTTGAAAGCCGGACAGAGCCGAAGTGGTGCAGATTCGTGTTGACTGGGCCTGATACTCCTCCGACCGCAGTACAACCCGTTACGTTGACGGTGAAAAGTGGGGCAGAAGAGTTTACCCGCACCATTGGTATTCAATAGATGATTGGTTCTACATCAAGCCGCCTTCGGGCGGCTTGATGTTTTCTAGGCCATCACTTTATTGATGTTTTGACCGCGGCCTTCCCGCTGGTGAGCGGTGCAGTATCAGGGTGATTAGCCGTATTTAGCCTTCATCTCCGGCAGCTTTTCCCAAGCCTCACCTCTTAGATAAGGGGCTTCCAACTGAATGATCTGCAGTATTCCCCGTTTCAGCAGGTCACGGCTGATGTTGTCGGCGGCTCCGAATAGTCCAGAGGTGTGCAGAAAAGGTATCCAGCTTGAGATGACGACCCATATATTGATGATGAGAGCCTCGATTTCTTCTTCGTTGGCTTCTACCAGCCCGGAGTCGACCAGTCCGTGGAAAACCAACTGGCCTTGCGCCATGACCTGTGTGGCGAACTGCTGGTAGCGCTCCCTGAGTCGGCCATTGTCGCCCAGCAAGTGCTCCAGGTCGCGGTGCAGAAAGCGGTATTCCCACATGTTATCGAGAATGCCTTCAAAATAGCCGAGCTTGTCGGTATAGGTCATTGGACGATCGGCGGGCGGCACCAGAAGCTTCGCGGTAACCCCTTCATATCCAAGGAAAAGCTCATAAATGATCTCTTCCTTGTTACGGAAGTGGTAATAGAGGTTGCCCGGGCTGATATCCAGTGCAGCGGCGATGTGGTTGGTAGTGACCTTGCGCTCGCCTTGCTCATTGAACAACTCCAGGCTTTTCTGGAGTATCTTGTCTCGGGTTTTCACGCAGCTTCCTGTTGTTTCAGTACCGGATAACGGATCGTAATTGACAGTCTAGAGCAAATACTCTAGAAAAGACATTCCCTCATGGTGCGCCTCTTTCGCATGACAACAGCCCAAGTGGCTCGCACTGCATACTTCACCACTGCCAGCTCCCGTCCCTGACCAACAGAGGAGCGGCCGACAGGAGATTCATCATGGTTGCCAATGTCGTGGAACTGGCTGCGGGAAGTCCGCAGGTTGCCGATCTGCATCGCATCTTCAAGGCCCAGAAGCAGGCGTATCGCCAACATCCCATGCCCAGTGCTGATGAGCGTATCGCACATCTAGCCAGCTTTCGTCGCGTAATGGTGAAGTACCAGGATGAGCTGGCGCAGGCAGCATCTGACGATTTCGGGCATCGCTCGCAGGATGAAACGAAGTTTGCCGAGATACTGACTACGCTCGAAGGCGTGAAGTATTACCAGAAGAACGTGCGTAAGTGGATGCGCCCTGAGAAGCGCCATGTCAGTCCGATGCAGATGCCTGCAAGTGCTCGTGTCTACTATCAGCCTTTGGGCGTGGTCGGGGTGATCGTGCCCTGGAACTATCCGATCTTCCTGGCCACCGGACCATTGATGTGTGCGCTGGCTGCCGGTAATCGCGTCATGATCAAGATGTCCGGTTTCACCCCGCGTGTAGGGGAGACCGTGAAGAAGATGTTGGCTGAGGCATTCAGTGAGGATCATGTGGCAGTTTTCACTGGCCGTGGCGAGATATCTGAAGAGTTTTCGAGGCTGGCGTTCGACCAACTGACATTCACGGGCTCCACAAATGTGGGGCGTACCGTGATGGAGCAGGCTGCCAAGAACCTGACACCGGTATTGCTGGAGTTGGGAGGCAAGTCGCCTGTTGTCGTGCATGAGTCCTATCCGATCCGTGATGCGGCCGAGCGCATTTCCTTTGGCAAGTGCTGGAATGCCGGCCAGACCTGCGTGGCACCGGACTACCTGATGCTGCCACAGGGCAAGACGCAGGAATTCGTGGATGCCTTCACGACTCAGGTGAGCAAGCTGTATCCGACCATGCTGAACAATCCGGACTACACCAGCGTCATCAACGAAAAACAGTACAAGCGTGTCCAGGGTTATCTGGATGATGCACGCGCACAGGGCGCGAAAGTCGTGGAAATCAATCCGGCCAACGAGTCTTTCAGCAATACGCGCAAGATTCCCATCACGCTGGTAACGGGTGTCACCCCGGACATGCAGATCATGCAGAACGAGATATTTGCTCCGGTGCTGGCCGTGATGGAATACAGCACGCTGGATGATGCCCTGCGTTACATCAATGACCGGCCACGCCCCCTGGCTCTCTATTATTTCGACTGGAATGCCGGTCGAGCCGAATATGTAGCTGCCAATACGCACTCAGGGGGTATGTGCATCAATGACACCATGAGTCATGTTGGTGCTGATGACTTGCCGTTCGGTGGTGTTGGTGCTTCGGGCATGGGCAAGTATCACGGCCATGAGGGTTTCTTGGCGATGTCCAATGCCAAGGCCGTCCTCGAGAAACCCAAGTTCTATGCACTGAAATATTTCCTGCCACCTTTCAACAAGGGATTGCACAAGTTCGCCAAGAAATATTTGCTGAAGTAAGAGTGATGGGAAGGGCGGGTTATCCCGCCCTTTTCTTTTGACCCAGCAGTTCCAGAAAACAACAAGAACTGGAGAGCCCGGTGCGTGGCAATGACATGAACGTAAGCCATGAGCTGTCGCGTCGCAATTTCCTCAGGGTAGGTGTGCTTGGCACGCTCGCCCTCTCCACGATTTCCGTGTCGGCAATGCTGACAGGCTGCAGTTCCCCGCCGGCGGCATCGGGATTTCGCTTGCTGCGGGAAAGTGATCTGCAGGTCTTGCGGGCATTGCTACCGGTTGTGCTGACTGTAGAGCTTCCTGAAAATGGCCGGACAGCTTTTGTCGAAACAACTTTGCATTCGCTGGATGAGTTCCTGTATGGCACCAGCATTGCGAGCCACAAGCAGATTTCCCAGTTATTCGATCTGCTTTCCATGCCTTTTACCCGCTACACAATGGCAGGGCTTTCTCAGGACTGGGGAAAGTCTTCTGTGCAGGATTTGAATGCTTTTCTCGATAAATGGCGATACAGCCGGTTTCAGTTGTTGCGTGCGGGTTATCAGGGGCTTACGCAACTGATTGTCATGAGCTGGTATCTGCAGCCTGAGGCAGGGGAGGCAATCGGTTATGCGCCTCCCCGTGTTGTTGCAGGGGAGGCGGCATGATGGAGATCCGCGGAGTTGTCGATCCTGTGGCCAATGGCATTGCCAGTGGCTGGAGGGTATGGAATGCGGGAAAACTGGGGCGTGATGAGGCAGTTGAGTGTGATGTCGTCATCATTGGTACCGGAGCCGGTGGTGGCACCGCAGCAGAAATACTGGTGCAAGCCGGGCTGGATGTCGTACTGATCGAAGAGGGGCCCTTGCGTAGCAGCAAGGACTTTGGGTTGGTAGAGCGAGATGCCTATCGGGACCTGTATCAAGAAGGTGCGGGCCGGGTTACCAAGGATGGAAGCTTCACCATTCTGCAAGGGCGTGCAGTGGGTGGCTCTACCACCATCAACTGGACGTCAAGTTTTCGTACACCTGCGCCGACACTGAAACACTGGGCTTCCATGCACGGCGTGCGGGGCATGAGTGAGCAGGAAATGGCGCCGTGGTTTGAGCGCATGGAAAACCGGCTGGGCATTCAGCCTTGGCTGGTGTCTCCCAATCCAAACAACAATGTCCTCAAAGCGGGATGCGAAGCGCTGGAGTGGAGTTGGGCGGATATTCCGCGCAATGTCACGGGCTGCTGGAATCTTGGCTATTGCGGCATGGGTTGTCCCACCAATGCCAAGCAGTCCATGCTGGTGACCACCATTCCCGCAGCCCTGAAGGCGGGTGCACGACTCTATTACCGTGCGCGTGCCGAAAAATTGTTGATGGATGGCCGCCGTGTTCATGGCGTGCAGTGCAGTGGAATGAAAGAAGATGGTGTCTTTGCGGCGGGAAACAGCCTGATGATCAGGGCCCGTCATGTCGTGTTGTCCGGAGGCGGTATCAACAGCCCGGGTGTGTTGCTGCGCTCGGGTGTGCCGGATCCGCATCGTACGATAGGCAAGCGTACCTTTCTTCATCCCGTGAACATGGTGTTTGCGCGATTTGATGAAGAGGTGGCGCCATGGTTTGGTGCGCCACAGTCAGTTTATTCAGATCATTTCCAGTGGAAAGATGGCAGCACCGGTCCCATGGGGTTCAAGCTGGAGGCCATTCCACTGCATCCTGCCCTGGCTTCGGGTTTGCTCGGAGGTCATGGTCAGGAGCATGCGGCCAGCATGAATCAGCTCAGTCATACCAATGGCCTTATTGCTTTGCTGCGTGATGGCTTTGTAGAAGACAGTCCCGGTGGAACAGTAAGTCTGCGTGATGATGGCTCGCCGACGGTGGATTATCCCCTCACGGACTCCTTGAGGGATGGTTTGCGTCGAGCCTTCCTGGCCATGGCTGAGATCCAGTTCGCGGCTGGCGCCAAGGCGGTCAAGCCCAAGCAGATAAACGAGCCTTTCCATACCTCCTGGAAAGCGTGCCGTACAGCCATTCAGGGTTATGACATCGAGAAGTTCAGGACTGGCCTGGGGTCGGCACATGTCATGGGTGGCTGCGCGATGGGTCGCGATGAGAAACACTCCGTGGTTGATAACAGTGGCCGTTTCCATCATCTGGAGGGCTTGTCTGTGATGGATGGTTCTCTCTTTCCCACCAGCATCGGGGCGAATCCGCAATTGTCCATTTACGGCCTGGTGGCGAAGCTTGCTGACCAACTTGCCCGTGAGCTCCGGCCGGCAGCGGCGGTGGAATCCGGGCAGACATGAGGGGACGGATTCCGTTATCCTGCCTTCCTGTGTCTGGTCTACTGGAAGTCTTGAATGAGCCATACGCGAGTTGTCTATCCCGGCACCTTTGATCCCATCACCAATGGCCACAAGGACCTGATCGAGCGCGCTGCACGTATGTTCGATCATGTGATTGTTGCGGTCGCTGCCAGCCAGAAGAAAGGGCCCCTTTTTGATCTTGATGAGCGCGTCGGCCTTGCCCGGGACGTTCTTGCCCATTTGCCGAATGTCGAGGTTCAGGGGTTTTCAAAGCTGTTGGCATTCTTTGTCAAAGAGCAGAATGCCAATGTGGTGCTGCGAGGTTTGCGGGCTGTTTCGGATTTCGAGTACGAGTTCCAGCTCGCAAACATGAACCGTCAGCTCATGCCGGATTTTGAAACGGTCTTCCTGACGCCGGCCGAGCATCTTTCCTATATCTCGTCCACGCTGGTGCGCGAAATTGCCATTCTGGGCGGTGACATCAACAAGTTTGTGCCTTCACAGGTGGCCGAAGCGTTCCGGGCCAAACTGGGCAAGTGAGGGCGCAGCATGGCGCTCAGGATCACTGACGAATGCATCAATTGTGATGTCTGCGAGCCTGTGTGCCCCAACGAGGCCATCTCGCTGGGCTTGCGCATTTACGAGATTGATCCTGATCTGTGCACGGAATGCGTCGGGCATTTCGACGAGCCGCAATGTGTCAGCATTTGTCCTGTGGACTGTATTCCTCATGACGAGCAGCATGTGGAAACCGAAGAGATGCTGAGGGAAAAATATCGACGGCTTACCGGGGGGCATTGAGCTTTGGAGCCAAAACAAAAAGGCCGCTATCAGCGGCCTTTTTGTCGAGAAACAGAATCGATTTACTGATTGGCGATCTGCTTGTTTTTCCACTCGTCCTGGGTTGCCGTGCAGCCGAGGCAGCGTGTAAACGTCGACTTGGCCGGACCCACGACCATGGTCTGGGCAACTTCCTTGACATTGCCGCCCAAGGCAGAGAAGGGAAGGCTTACAACGAACAGGGCAGTCCCTACGACCGTGACGCCCAGCAGGATGGGGCGGGCTACCAGAACATCGCCAAGTATGGCCATGGGGCTGGGACGATTGTTGATCTGGTCGTCCAGGATTTCTTCTGCGGCAGCGGGCAGTGAGGCCACACCGATCATGAGGCTCATGAGCAGGGCAACGAGGCGGCGCTGAATGGATTCCATCACGATTTCCCTCTAAGAAGCTGTGTTCTGTTTTATCTGTCCGGGCTGGATCGTATAACTGATGTTAGAAAGTTGCCACAACATCATGAAACTTATCGACTTTGTGGACTCTAATCCTAGTCAGGGCGGCTTGCAAGCCGGTGTTGCTTGAAATCGGTCACAGACCTAGCGCTGGCAGCGGGTGCAATACACGGTGCTGCGCCCTCCCAGTCGGACCTCCTTCATGGGTGTCTGGCAGTTGTGACAGGGCTCATCCTTGCGTCCATAGGCATTCAGTTCAAGCTGGAAGTATCCGGGCTCGCCATGTCCGCTGACGAAATCCCGCAATGTTGTCCCCCCTCTCTGGATGGCATAGGCAAGGATGCTGCGGACCTCTCCAGCCAGTCTGTCGTAGCGGTCTTCACCGATACGCCCGGCTGCCCGCAGGGGATGGATTCCGGCTTTGAACAGAGCCTCGTTAGCGTAAATGTTGCCGACCCCGACGACCACATGGCTGTCCATCAGGAAGCTTTTCACGGGCGCGTTGCGCCCGCGTGAGCGCAGAAAAAGGTGTTTGCCATCAAAGCCGTCCTCCAAGGGCTCGGGTCCCAGGCTGGCCAGCAGGGGATGTTGCTCGGGCGGCTCGGTGAGCCAGAGGAAGCAGCCGAAGCGTCGTGGGTCGTGAAAGCGCAGGGTCCAGCCGGAGTCTAGGCCAAGCTCGACGTGGTCATGGGTGCGGCGTGCCTCCCCGGGGTGGGCCAGCCGCAGGCTGCCGGACATTCCCAGGTGAACCAGCGCGGAGCCCGCCTTGGTATGGAAAACCAGATACTTGCCCCGGCGCGTGACAGACAGCACCCGCTGTTTTTTGATGGCGACAAGCTCAGGGGGGACGGGCCAGCGCAGACGGGCATCGTGCACCGTGACAGAAGTGACGCTATGTCCCTCGACAGCTGGCAGGATGCCAAGGCGCGTGGTTTCGACTTCGGGAAGTTCGGGCATGCGGGATTTCCACATAGGCGGGCTGTTTGACGATACGCCTGTCAGGCGGGCATGAAAAAGCCCGAGCAAGTCGGGCTTTTTCGGGAGCAGATCAATGGCCCAGAAGGGATTACTTGATCTTGGCTTCCTTGAACAGCACATGCTGGCGGACCACGGGATCGAATTTCTTGATCTCGAACTTGCCGGGCATGGTGCGCTTGTTCTTGTCGGTGGTGTAGAAGTAGCCGGTACCGGCTGTGCTCACGAGGCGGATTTTGTCACGCATGATGGCTCCTTAGACCTTCTGGCCCTGGGCGCGCAGCGTAGCCACAACGGCTTCAACACCCAGTTTGTCGATGATGCGCATGCCCTTGCCGGACACGCGGATACGCACGAAGCGCTTCTCGCTTTCCAGCCAGAAACGGTGATAGTGCAGATTTGGCTCGAAACGACGCTTGGTCTTGATGTTCGAGTGGGAAACATTGTTACCGACGATGGGACGCTTCCCGGTAACCTGGCAAACCTTGGACATGACTGAGCTCCGCGACGCATTCCGCCCTTAATAAAAAGGCGCTGGCGCCGGGGCAAAAAGGGCCGGCGCTTTCAAAGGGGTGCGATTTATACCAGAGCAGGCCAAGCCGTGCAATCGCGTATCTCTTCTGGAGTGGGGGGCGGGCGGAATTTGGCATGGCGCCCTTAGTCCCGCCCGCCGTTGTTGCTCAAAGCCAGCCGCGCTCGGCAAATGACACTGGCCGGCCCTCCCCGATGATCAGGTGATCCAGCACACGCACGTCCACCAGCCCCAGCGCCTGGCGCAGGCGATCGGTGATGTGTCGGTCAGCTGCCGAAGGCTCGGCAATGCCGGAAGGATGGTTGTGGGCAAATATGACGGCTGCGGCGTTGAGGGCAAGGACGCGCTCGACAACCTGCCTGGGGTGTACGGAGCAGTTGTCCAGGCAGCCCTGGAACAGCTCTTCAAAAGCGATCAGGCGATGCTGGCTGTCCAGGAACAGTGCGGCAAAGACTTCCCGGCGCAGGCCGCGCAAGCGGGAGTTGAGGTAGTGCCGTGTGGCTTCGGGGCTGGTCATGACATCATGACGCTCCAAAGTGCAGGCCAAGTGCCGACGTCCAAGCTCCAGTGCGGCCTGCAGTTCAGCGTATTTGGCATTGCCCAGTCCGGGCAGGGCGGTCAGGGCGGAGGGCCCGGCCTCCAAGAATCCACGCAAGCCGTCAAAGCTGGAGAGCCATTCGCGCGCCAGGTCCACGGCAGTGCGGCCACGAAGGCCGGTACGTATGAAGAGGGCGAGGATTTCGGCATCCGTAAGGGACGCCGCCCCGCGAGACAACAGCTTTTCCCGAGGGCGTTCGGCCTCGGGCCAGTCACAGATGGGCATTTTTCGGCCTCCTTGCCGGTCAGTGGGCGCTGACTTTTTCCGTGTCGGCGCTACGCAATATCGCGACCCGATGGTATCTTTGCCGCCTGTTTTCGTCACCTGCCCCTTACTTCCGGATGCTTCACATGCATGCGCGGCTTGTTCATAAACGCATCGTGCTCGGTGTTTCCGGCGGCATTGCCGCCTACAAGAGCGCTGACCTGATTCGCCGGCTGCGTGATGCAGGCGCCGACGTTCAGGTTGTCATGACGGCAGCGGCCCAGCAGTTCATCACTCCCCTGACGCTTCAGGCATTGTCTGGCAATCCTGTTCATACGGATCTGCTGGACCCGGAGGCAGAGGCGGCCATGGGGCATATCGAGTTGGCGCGTTGGGCCGACCTGGTACTTGTTGCTCCTGCCAGTGCTGATTGCATTGCCCGTCTTGCACAGGGTATTGCCAACGACCTGCTCACCACGCTCTGGCTGGCCACAAAGGCGCGCCTGGCGGTTGCTCCGGCCATGAACCAGCAGATGTGGGCGGCCTCCTCCATGCAGGCCAATCTTGCCGTGTTGCGGGAGCGCGGAGTGGCCGTGTTCGGTCCGGCTGCTGGCAGCCAGGCCTGTGGTGACATCGGTGAGGGCCGCATGCTGGAGGCTGTCGAGCTTGCTGAGTGCTGTGCCGATCAGTTCCAGACAGCGTCTCTGACCGGGCGCCGTGTCGTCATTACGGCCGGTCCTACGCGAGAAGCACTCGACCCGGTGCGTTATCTCAGCAATCACAGTTCCGGCAAGATGGGTTTCGCGATTGCCCAGGCCTGCGTGGAGGCGGGTGCCGACGTTACACTGATCGCCGGTCCGGTTTCCCTGCTGACACCGGATCGCCTGCATCGCATTGACGTCTCCAGTGCCATCCAGATGCTTGAAGCCTCCGAACGTGCAGTGAAGGGCGCAGATGTCTTCATTGCCACGGCGGCTGTCGCCGACTATCGCCCTGTCAGCGTGGCGGAACAGAAAATCAAGAAAGCGGCTGACACCATCAATATCGAACTGGTGCGTAATCCGGACATCGTGGCGACAGTAGCTGCTCGTCCAGACAAACCCTTTGTACTGGGTTTCGCGGCTGAAACCGAGAAAGTGGTGGAACATGCGCGCGACAAGCTGGCACGCAAAAAACTGGACATGATTGCCTGCAACGATGTGGCTCGCACGGACATCGGCTTCCGGAGTGATGACAATGCCTTGACCGTCATATGGGCTGAGGGCGTTGAAGTGCTGGAGAAAGCCCCCAAGACCGAGATCGCACGCCAGTTGGTTGCTCTGTTGGCTCGGCGATTGCCTGTGCGCACTATCTGAAGAAATCTTCTTGAGTAGGCAGGATCTGATGAAAAAGACAGTGGATGTAAAAGTGCTGGATGCGCGTGTGGGCTCCGTCTTTCCTTTGCCGACTTATGCAACAGACGGCTCTGCCGGGTTGGACCTGCGGGCCTGCCTTGATGAGCCGCTGACGTTGGCGCCAGGTGACAGTAGCCTGATTCGCACGGGCCTCGCCATTCATATTGCTGATCCAGCATTTGCCGGTCTGGTTTTGCCGCGCTCAGGGCTGGGCCACAAGCACGGCATCGTGCTGGGCAATCTTGTCGGCCTGATTGATTCCGACTACCAGGGTGAACTCATGGTGTCCTGCTGGAATCGTGGCAAAGAGGTATTCACTATCCAGCCGGGCGAACGCATTGCTCAGTATGTGCTGGTGCCCGTGATACAGGCAGAGTTCCGCATGGTGGAAGAATTTGGCGCCAGTGAACGGGGTGCTGGTGGTTTTGGATCGTCGGGCCGTCACTAACATTAAAAGTCGGCACGAAAGGCTTATCAGGGGGAAGCATGGCCAGGAAAAAGAAAAATTCGCAGGTTGATCTGCCGGAAGAAAGTAAACCTGCAGAAAGTGGCACCAAGCCGAAAAAGGAAAAAAAGCGTAATGAAGCGACGCTCATGCAGCGTGCGATTCCGGGGCTGGTGCTGACGGTCTTATTGCTGCTGGCAGTACAGGGAAGCATCTATTTCTTTGCGAGCAAGGCCCTGACGGTGCAACGGGATGCCATGGTTCGGCTGTACACACAGCATTATGTATCCATGCTGGATGCCTATGGGCGCGGCAATGATGAGGTGGCCCAGGCTGTTCCCGATGCAGAGCTCTTGCCTTTCCTGCAGGAAGCAGCCCAGCCGGATACCGGGCTGGGCGCACGGTTTCCGGGAACCCTGTTTGCGCGTGTGGTGCCGCTGAACCCGAATCCCGAAGTAGATGGTTTGAGCTTTGCGCTACATGATATGGCTGTGCGCCTTTCCCAGGGCCAGGTCGTTCGCCCGGAAATCAGCTTTTACGATGGCGGCCATGTAAAAGAACAGGTGGTGACGCATGGCCGCCTTCTCAAGGATGCATCGGGCGCCCCGGCCGGAGTTTTCCTGGTCAGTTTTCCTTTCAAGACGGTTGCAAATTCCCTGAAAAGTTTTGCTCCTGATGCTGGCCGCGTGGAGTTGGCACAAAAGATCGGTAGTGAGCGGGCGGTCATCCTGACTGCGGGAGAAGGCCAGGAAACGGGAGCGCTCAGCAGTAATACCAATAATCCGGGATGGGAGCTTCGTTTCCTGCCTTCTACCGAACTTGGAAAGCCGGGCATAGAAGTCACCATCATTCTGGCACTGGGTATTTTTGCAGCGTTGGCGGTTGCCGGTTTGCTGGCGTGGATACTTCTCTCACTGCAACGCGCCATCCGTGAAGATATCGAAGCAGTTGATGCCTTCAGTGAAAACTATTTCCGGTATGGCAACCGCCAGCGGCCGCAGTTGCATGTCAGGGATTTTTCCTTGCTGCTTGCTCATCTGGATCAGTACGGCAGTGAGCTGCGTGCCGGCAGGGCCGTTGCGAAGGCACCGTCGGATAATCTTGGCGATATCAGTGTTTCCGGCGATGACGCAGGATTGCTGGGTGAGGCGCCAGCACCCAAGGCAAAGGCGGCACAAAAGCAGGAGCCTGCTCCGGTTGCGCTGGATCCGGAAATATTCCGGGCCTATGACGTACGAGGAGTGGTGGGCAAGGGGCTTAACAAGGATGTCGCCAAAGCTCTGGGTCGTGCCATTGGCAGTGAAGCCTATGCCCGCGGAGACAGCACAGTTGTGGTCGGACGTGACGGACGCCTTTCAGGGCCTGACATGAGCGCAGCCTTGATCGAGGGTCTGCGCAACAGCGGATGTGATGTAGTTGATGTCGGCATGGTGCCTACACCCGTGCTGTATTTCGCCGCAAAAACTATCGCTACCGGCAGTGGTGTCATGGTGACTGGTAGCCATAATCCTCCCGACTACAATGGTTTCAAGATCATGCTGGCCGGAGATACGCTGGCAGGCGATGAAATACAGGCACTGCGTCAGCGTATCGAGTCTTCGGACTTCACCAAGGGCATGGGTGGTCTCCGGCAGGAAAACGTGGCACAGGATTATGTTGACCGCCTCACTTCCGACATTGCCCTGGCCCGGCCGCTTCGCGTGGTGGTGGATGCGGGCAATGGCGCGGCCGGCATCATTGGCCCGCGTGCCCTGGAAGAAATGGGTTGTGCTGTCATTCCTCTCTTCTGCGAGGTGGATGGCAATTTCCCCAATCATCATCCTGACCCCAGCAAGCCCGAGAATCTTGAAGACCTGATGGGCGTGGTGGCGGCCAACAATGCAGATATCGGTATTGCCTTTGATGGTGACGGTGATCGCATCGGTGTGGTCACGGCGGGGGGCAAGAATATTTTCTCTGACCGGTTGATGATGCTGTATGCCAAGCATGTGCTGACCACCAATCCTGGGGCGGATATCATCTTTGATGTGAAATGTACGCGTGACCTGCCTGCCCTGATCAGCAGTCTCGGAGGGCGACCCATCATGTGCAAGACGGGCCACTCTTTCATCAAAGGCAAGCTCAAGGAAACAGGTGCTGCACTGGCTGGTGAAATGAGCGGGCATATTTTCTTCAACGACCGTTGGTTCGGCTTTGATGATGCGATTTATTCCGCTGCACGCCTGCTGGAAATTCTCTCTCTGGAGAACGGTAGCTCCGATGCCATGTTCGAAGAGTTCCCGGAGAATCCTTCAACGCCGGAAATCAATATTCCCGTACCTGACGAAGGCAAGTTCGGATTGATGGAGGCGCTGAAGTACAGTGCTGACTTCCCGGATGCCAATGTCATCACCATTGACGGTGTGCGAGTGGAGTTTGCCGATTCCTGGGGGTTGATCCGTGCTTCCAACACCACTCCCTGCCTGGTGGCGCGCTTCGAGGGGAAAACCCCCGAGGCTCTGGCTTCTGTGCAGGAAAAATTCAGGGCATTGCTGCAAGGCGTTGACCCTGCTCTCAAGATCCCTTTCTGATTGCTGCGAGCTGGAGCAATGGCGCTTACAAACGATTCTGCCCTGAATATTGCCAAGGTCCTGACTGAGGCTCTTCCCTACATCCAGCGTTTTCACGGCAAGACCATTGTCGTGAAGTACGGTGGAAATGCCATGACCGATCCGGTGCTGGAGAACTCCTTTGCCCGTGACATCGTTTTGCTGAAAACTGTCGGCCTCAATCCGATCGTGGTGCATGGCGGTGGCCCCCAGATTGGCGACTTGCTGACACGTATGGGCAAGGAGTCCAGATTCGTGGACGGCATGCGCGTGACAGATGAGGAAACCATGGACGTGGTGGAGATGGTGCTGGGTGGTCTGGTCAACAAGTCCATCGTCAATCTCGTCAATCAGAACGGTGGCCGCGCAGTCGGCCTGACGGGCAAGGATGGCAACCTGATTCGTGCCCGGAAGATGCTGCTGGAAAAAACGGGTGAAGACGGCAAGCCTGAGAAAATCGATATCGGTCATGTGGGTGAAGTAGCCGGCATCAAGACGGACGTGCTGGAAATGGTGATCGGTTCGGATTTCATTCCCGTGATTGCGCCAGTCGGCGTTGGTGATGAAGGGGAGTCCTATAACATCAATGCTGATCTTGTGGCGGGGAAGGTTGCCGAGGCACTCAAGGCGGAAAAGCTCATCCTGCTCACCAATATTCCGGGTGTGATGAACAAGGAAAAGCAGGTGCTTACCGGGCTTTCTACCCAGGACGTTGATGAACTGATTGCAGACGGCACCATATACGGCGGCATGCTGCCCAAGATTGCTTGTGCGCTGGATGCCGTCAAAGGTGGCGTTGTCAGTGCCCATATCATTGATGGTCGCGTGCCACATGCCACGCTGCTGGAAGTATTCACGGACGCGGGCATGGGTACGCTGATCAGCAACAAGAAAGGGAAACCCAAAGCTTCGGTTCGCGAGAGCTGAGGTTATTCAGGAGGCAAGCATGAGCATTGCCGAGCAAAAAATGTCGCGCCGCGAGCATATCCTTCAGGCATTGGCCGCCATGCTGGAGAGCCAGCCTGGCGGCCGCATTACCACAGCGGCTCTGGCCAAAGAGGTTGGCGTGACGGAGGCGGCACTTTATCGCCACTTTCCCAGCAAGGCCCGCATGTTTGAAGGCTTGATAGAGTTTATTGAAGAAGTGGTGTTTTCCCGGGTGAACCTGATCCTGCAGGAAGAGCCTGATGCGCGCCGCCGTTGTGAACAGATATTGTCCTTGCTGCTGGTTTTCACCGAGCGCAATCCCGGCATTACGCGCATTCTCAATGGAGATGCACTGATCGGCGAGCATGAGCGCCTGCAGTCACGGATTGCACAGTTCTTTGAACGGTTCGAAACCCAACTCCGGCAAATCCTGAGAGAAGCCGAGTTGAAGCAGTCACTGGGGACTGCCATGACAAGTTCTGCTGCTGCCAATCTGATGCTGGTACTGGTAGACGGGCACATCAGCCAGTTTGTGCGTTCCGGATTCCGGCGCAAACCGACCGAGTCTTGGGAAGCGCAGTGGGCATTCTTGTCAGAGAAGCTTTTTCATCAGCTTTCTGTTTGATCGCGGTGTGTAGTGTGTGAATAAAAAACCGGCCTTGAGGCCGGTTTTTTTATTATGGTTGTGCAGGAGTTGAGGGCGGGGAGGGCTTGCCTGTCAATTCATGCAGGCGCTCAATGACAGGAACGAAGTCTTCACGGACTTTGTCCTGCTCGCCCTTGCGTTGATTGATTTCAGCTTGTGTAGCCTGGATTTGCCGGTCATAGCTGGCAATGCTCTCGCGCAGGTCATTGGGAACGGGTTTGCCCGTGCGCTCAAAAACAGCCGCCTTCTGTGCTTCCGTGGCCCGTCGCTGGCGCAGTCCGGCAAGTGAGCTGTTGTTGAAATCAATGCGAACCTGGATGGCGTCGATCAGACGATTGCGGGCATGCTCGGCATCGGCAGGCACGGTATAAAGACGCAGCAGTTGCTGGTCGTCATGCTTGCGTTGCGCAATGGCTTCCTTCCTGGCTTTGGCGGCAGCTAGCTCTTCCGCTGTCAGTGGGCGTTGAGCCGGCACATGCCGGATTACCTGCATGTTGGTGTTCAGTTCATCGTAGCCGTATATGACGTGTTCAGGAGTGATCTTGTCCGTCACGTTGGGCTGGCGCCTTTCATCGTAATAGCGATACCAGCGGGCATCCTGTGCGGCTGCCTGCGCCAAGGTGGCGGCACATAGCAGCAGAGACACAAGTAGCGGTTTCAGCAGGGGCATGGGTTTTTCCTGAGGCCGGGCCAAGGGTCACTATAATAATCGCCCGCCATTCTAGGGGCAGGGGTAATGGGCGGACAGTGATGGATGTCGTGGTTTTGTTTCTGGTGGCTTTGCTGGCGAATGCCCTGTCTGCACTGGCGGGAGGCGGGGCAGGCCTGCTGCAGTTGCCTGCCTTGCTGATGCTGGGCCTGCCTTTCCCCGCCGCTTTGGCAACCCACAAGATTGCCAGCGTTGCTTTGGGGGTGGGCGCGACCTTGAGGCATTGGCGGGAAGGGAGTCTGGAGGCCTGTTTTGTGCTGTTCATCTTGGGCTGTGGCTTGCCTGGGGTGCTGCTGGGCACACAGCTGATCCTTTCCATCCCTGACCACTGGGCACAGTTGGCACTGGGGCTGCTCACCCTTGGTCTGGGGGTGTACTCCTGGGGGCGCCCCAGTCTGGGTCAGGAAAGCCAGAGTATGCATCGGGACTCCCGTGGCATGGCTATTGGCGGCCTCGTCATTTTCCTGATCGGCATACTTAACGGCTCCCTCACCTCTGGCACCGGCCTTTTTGTCACCCTGTGGCTGGTGCGTTGGTTCGGCATGGACTACCTGCGGGCGGTCTCCCATACCCTGATCCTGGTGGGGCTGTTCTGGAACGGCCTGGGCGCTGCCATGCTGTCTGTGCAGGCGCCTGTCCGGTGGGACTGGCTGCCCGCCCTGCTGCTTGGGTCATTGCTGGGAGGATACATTGGTGCTCATTGGGCTCTGCTACAGGGTAACCGCCATGTGAAAAGGGCCTTTGAAGTCTTGACCATGGTGGTGGGGGTAAAGCTGCTGGTGGATGGGATAATCGATATTTGGTTATAAATGAATAAGTATTTATTCTTTTTAAATTCTTCGACGTCACAATAGCATCAATCCCGTAAACCACTTTCCGTTTCGGGGTATGCCATGAAAATTTCGTTTTCCCGCCTGGGTCTGAGTGCTCTGGCGCTTGCTCTGGGACTTTCCTCGGTTGCCGTCAGTGCCAAGGAAGTCAACCTGCTGAATGTTTCTTACGACCCAACCCGTGAACTCTATCAGGAGTTCAATCCGGCTTTTGCCAAGTACTGGAAGGCCAAGACCGGTGATGACGTTGTCATCAAGCAGTCTCACGGCGGCTCCGGCAAGCAGGCACGTGCCATCATCGATGGTCTGGAGGCCGATGTGGCGACACTGGCTTTGGGAGGGGATGTGGATGCTCTGCATGCCAACGGCAAGCTGATTCCTGCTGACTGGCAGAAGCGTCTGAAGCTCAACTCCGCTCCCTACACCAGCACGATCGTGTTCCTGGTGCGTGGCGGCAACCCCAAGGGCATCAAGGACTGGGACGATATCGTCAAGTCTGGCGTGCAGGTCATCACCCCTAATCCCAAGACCTCCGGTGGCGCCCAGTGGAACTATCTGGCGGCTTGGGAGTTTGCCAAGCGCAAGTATGGCGGTGATGCCAAGGCACAGGAGTTCGTAACCAAGCTTTACCAGAATGTGCCTGTGCTGGATTCCGGTGCCCGTGGCTCGTTGACTACCTTCGTACAGCGCGGTGTGGGTGACGTTTTCCTGTCCTGGGAAAACGAAGCCTTTTTGGCACAGAAAGAGTTCGGTGCCGACAAGCTGCAGATCGTGGTGCCTTCTCTGAGCATCCTGGCGGAGCCGACCGTGACGGTTGTGGATACTTATGCCAAGAAGCATGGCACCGAAGCCGTGGCCAAGGCCTACCTTGAGTACCTCTACTCTGATGAAGGCCAGGACATTGCCGGCAAGCACTTCTACCGCCCGACCAGTGAGAAGGCCAAGGCCAAGTACAAGAGCCAGTTCGTCAATGTGGAGCTGTTTACCATCGATAAGGCATTCGGTGGCTGGACCAAGGCGAAGCAGGTGCACTTCTCCGATGGCGGCATCTTCGATCAGATCTACACCAAGAAATAATGTGCCAGATTTCCCGGTGGCCGCGCCTGTTGGCCGCCGGGAAATGTCATGAGTATGTCCGTTATCTGGAGCGCATCATGAGCATTGAAGCAGTCAACGTCCGCAACCAATTCCGCGGTCGTGTGAAAGAAATCATCACCGGTCCTGTGGTGTCCGAGGTGGAGGTGGAGACGCCTTTTGGCGTGGTGACTTCTGTCATCACCACGCGCTCTGTGAAGGATCTCAATCTTGCGATCGGGACGGAGGTGGTGGCATTGGTGAAATCCACAGAAGTGGCGTTGGCCATTCTCTGAGGCTGGTCAAGAGGAGCTTGAGTATCATGAGTACGGTTATCCTGCTGGTACATGAGCATGAGCTTGCACGGCGCTTTGTTGCGCATGTGCTGGAGCAGCAGGGTGGTCATATCGTGATTGCCGCTGCAGACAGTGATACGGCGCTGCAACTTCTGCATCAGCAGGAGCCTGCCGTGATACCGGATGTGCTTGTCGTGGGCAGCACCCAGCATGCAGCCGTTCTGGCGTCGCCTTTGCGCCGGCACTTGCCGGATTCCCGGCGCCTCCCGGTTCTTGTGCTGGACGAAAGCGCCGACATCATAATTTCGCCTTCGGTACAGCGTGTAGCGGCTGATCCGCGTGAATTGTTGCTCCGTCTCCGGTCATTGTTACGCCCCGGCCCCTCCGAGCAGTTGCCGCTGGAGCGTGAAGGCTTGAAGCTTGATCCTTCGCAGCAGCAGGCGTTTGTCGGCCATCTTCATCTTAACCTGACTCCCTTGGCATTTCGTCTTCTGTATTTCCTGATGGCTCATCCCGGGCGTGTTTATACGCGGGCACAATTGCTGGAAACGGTCTGGGCAGACCAGGGTTTTGTCGAGGAACGTACGGTGGATGTGCATGTTTACCGTTTGCGGAACCAGCTTGCCCGCTACGGATATGGTCATCTGGTGGAGGCAGTTCGAGGTAGTGGCTACCGCTTTACCAGCGAGACTCCACGTAAGCGTGCAGATAAAGTCGAAGGAATCCGGTTCGCGTCTTGAATACGAAAGATTGATTCTTCATTGTCGCGGCGTAACTTGGCCACCGATTTAAACCAGACCTTGAAACAGGTCTGATTGCTATTCAAGGGCTATTTCATTTATGGCAACATCCTCCTGGCGTAGTCATAGCGTCATTCCGGGTTTTGGTCTGACTTTCGGTTACGCGGTACTTTATCTTTCCTTGCTGGTGCTTATCCCGCTCTTGGGGCTTTTCATCAAGACTGCTGAATTGAGCTGGGACCAGTTTGTGGCCGCAGCATTTTCACCTCGGGTGATCGCTTCTTATAAGCTCAGTTTTGGTGCTGCCCTTCTGGGGGCTTTCATCAATGCTGTATTTGGCTTTCTGGCTGCTTGGGTGCTAGTGCGATACCAGTTTCCGGGGAAGAGAATTATTGATGCGCTCGTGGATTTGCCGTTTGCCTTGCCGACGGCGGTGGCCGGGATTGCGTTAGCTGCAATTTATGCGCCCAATGGGTGGTTCGGGAAATACTTCGATGCCATCGGTATCAAGGTGGCTTTTACGCCGATTGGCATTGTCATTGCGCTTACCTTTATTGGTTTGCCGTTTGTCGTAAGAACCATACAGCCTGTCCTGGAAGATTTAGAAGCCGAGATTGAAGAGGCAGCAGCCAGTCTGGGTGCAACACGCCTCCAAACTTTCCTCAAGGTAATTTTCCCGACTTTGTTTCCTGCGCTTCTTACCGGTTATGCCTTGGCATTTGCAAGGGGTGTCGGCGAATACGGATCGGTTATATTCATTGCTGGCAACATGCCCATGATTTCGGAGATCACACCGCTGCTGATTCTTACCAAACTAGAGCAGTACGATTATGCCGGTGCGACGGCAATTGCCTGCGTCATGCTGGTTTTTTCTTTCATTCTGCTGCTGGCCATCAATGGCTTGCAGGCTTGGGCGCGGCGCAGTCATAACGCCGTCACTGAATAAGGAGGCATCATGTCGATTCTGAGTCATAGTGCTTCCGGTGGTCGCCGTAGTGGAGCGGTCAACGAAAATTTCTGGGTGCGCGCGGTTCTTATCTTTGTGGCGCTGATTTTTCTTGCCATTTTCCTGATTGTGCCGCTGCTGGCAGTGTTTTCGGAGGCATTGCGCAAGGGCTGGAGTGTCTATCTGGCAGCCTTCAGTGAGCCTGACGCTTATGCGGCCATAAAACTCACGCTGCTGGCGGCTGCCATCGCTGTGCCTGCAAATCTGGTGTTCGGAGTGGCGGCTTCCTGGGCAATCACCAAATATGATTTCCGCGGGAAGCAGTTTCTCATCACCCTCATAGATTTGCCGATTGCAGTCTCACCCGTGGTATCAGGGCTGGTTTTTGTACTGCTTTTTGGTGCCCAGAGCTGGTTCGGCCCTTGGTTGTCGGAGCACAATATCAAGATTCTGTTTGCCGTTCCGGGTATCGTGCTGGCCACGATATTCGTGACCTTTCCCTATATTGCACGTGAGCTTATCCCGCTTATGCAGTCTCAGGGGACGGAAGAGGAAGAAGCGGCAATCACTCTTGGTGCATCGGGTTTCAAGACATTCTGGAAGGTGACACTGCCGAATATAAAATGGGGCCTGCTTTATGGCGTGATTCTCTGTAATGCGCGGGCGATGGGGGAGTTCGGGGCGGTGTCGGTTGTTTCGGGGCATATCCGCGGATTCACCAATACCATGCCCTTGCATGTCGAGATTCTCTACAACGAATACAACTTCGTCGGGGCTTTTGCGGTCGCCTCGCTGTTGGCTTTGCTGGCGCTGGTCACGCTGGCAGCAAAATCCTATGTGGAATGGCGTGTCGCTTGCGATATCTTGCAGTCGCAGCGTGACGATGATGACAAACCAGCGCCGCTCACGGCTTCCTGAAGGGGAATATTTTCATGAGTATCGAGATTCGTGGCATCAACAAGCACTTTGGTTCCTTCACGGCGCTGAACAACATCAATCTGGACATTGGCAATGGTGAGCTGGTTGCCCTGCTGGGCCCTTCCGGCTGTGGCAAGACCACGCTGCTGCGTATCATTGCCGGTCTTGAAACCCCGGATTCCGGCCAGATCGTGATTCATGGTGATGATGCTACCGGCAAGCATGTGCGTGAGCGTCAGGTGGGCTTTGTGTTCCAGCACTATGCGCTTTTCCGTCACATGACCGTTTTCGAGAACGTAGCCTTCGGTCTGCGTGTGCGTCCTCGTGCCAGCCGCCCTTCGGAGGCGAAAATCCGGGAGAAGGTCAATGCCTTGCTGGACCTTGTGCAGCTGGGCTGGCTGGCTAACCGCTACCCCGGACAGCTCTCCGGTGGCCAGCGCCAGCGTATTGCCCTGGCACGTGCCTTGGCAGTGGAGCCTCGCCTGCTGCTGCTGGACGAGCCTTTCGGTGCGCTGGATGCCAAGGTTCGCAAAGATCTGCGCCGCTGGCTGCGTCAGTTGCATGATGAAATCCACATCACGTCCGTGTTCGTGACACATGACCAGGAAGAGGCTCTGGAGGTGGCGGACCGGGTTGTCGTCTTCAGCAAAGGTCACATCGAGCAGGTGGGCACGCCGGACGAGGTTTACCAGAGTCCGGCGACGCCTTTCGTGTATGAATTCCTGGGTAATGTGAATCTCTTCCATAGCCGTGTCAGCGAAGGCTGGGCAGATGTAGGCGGGTCCCGCTTTGCGACGCCGGAGCTTGAAGGTGCCGATGCACCTGCCGTCGCCTATGTGCGCCCGCATGACATTGACATTTCCCGTGAGGCTGAGCCGGGCTCACTGGCGGGCGAGGTGGTCGAGGTTAGGGCAATCGGCCCTCTGGTTCGTCTCGAGATCAACCATGGTGGCGAGCGTGTCGAGGTGGAGCTGACGCGCGAACGTTATCAGGCAGGCCAGTTTGTGGCAGGGGACCGCATCTGGTTCAGGCCCCGCCATCTCAAGGTCTTCCTCAAGCCGGAAACCCCCGTGGCCAGCTAGTCTGTCGGCTCTTTCTAGCGCCCCGGCTCCGGGGCGTTTGCGTTTCTGGGCTATTTGCCGGGTACAAGCTTGAGTATTGCATCAGGATGATGACCTAACCCCTTGTCGTGACTTGATTCACGCTGGGTGGTTTTCCCCTGGGGCCGTATAGCAGGCCCTGTAAATCTGTGTTAAAACGGGGCGAATCCGTCGTTTCGGCCCATTTTGGCTGACCGGCGGCGCTGTTCCGGTTTTTTCTTGCCCGAAGCAGGCTCATAAAAAAGCCTCATCCGTTGAAGAAGGCTGCCCCCATGTCAGAAGAGAATTTTGACGGCCTGAAGGTCATGGTAATCGACGATTCCAAGACCATCCGCCGTACCGCAGAAACGTTGTTGCAGAAGGCCGGTTGCACGGTGATTACCGCGACTGATGGCTTCGATGCCTTGGCCAAGATTGCCGACACCAACCCCAGCATCATCTTTGTCGACATCATGATGCCGCGGCTGGACGGTTATCAGACCTGTGCCCTGATCAAGAACAACTCGGCTTTCAAGTCCACGCCAGTGATCATGCTGTCCTCCAAGGATGGCCTGTTCGACAAGGCCAAGGGCCGTATCGTGGGTTCGGACGAATACCTGACCAAGCCGTTCAGCAAGGAAGAGTTGCTGGGCGCCATACGTCAGCATGTCCAGATCAAGGCCTGAGAGCGAGCATTTGCGGGGGAATCATGGCACGTATCCTGATAGTTGATGACTCACCCACGGAAACCTACCGGTTCCGTGAAATCCTTGAAAAGCATGGACACCAGGTGCTGGAGGCGACGAACGGGGCCGATGGCGTTGCCGTGGCACGTGCTGAGCAGCCGGACCTTGTACTGATGGATGTGGTCATGCCCGGCCTCAATGGCTTCCAGGCTACCCGTCAGCTGACCAAGGGAGACGATACGGCGCATATTCCCATCGTCATCGTGACCACTAAGGACCAGGAAACGGACCGGGTGTGGGGCAAGCGCCAGGGTGCACGTGACTATCTCACCAAGCCCGTGGATGAAACGCTGCTCCTGCAGACCATTGCCAGCCTGATTCCGGGCAAGTAATCAACAGTAAACCAATTCAGCGGGCATCATGGCGGCCAAGGGCTTCATCAAGCTTCTCGAAATTGCCGAGCGTTCAAGGCAGCGCACGGTGGGCCTGCTCGTGGACGGCCAGGCCGTCGAATACTGGAGCGGTATCGGTTTTACCCTGGATGGCCAGCATTATCTGGCTGCCATGGGCGAGGTTTCCGAAGTACTTGCCGTTCCGCGCTATACCCATGTTCCGGGCGTCAAGCCATGGATGAAGGGAATTGCGAATGTGCGTGGCCGCTTGCTCCCCATCATGGATTTGCTGGGCTATTTCAACCGCGCCTCCAGTCTGCAGGAGCATCGCCGTCGCCTGATCGTGATCGATCAGGGTGACATCTTCAGCGGGCTGGTGGTGGATGACGTACTGGGCATGCAACATTTTCCGGTACAGGATTATTCGCTGGAGGTGCCGCAAGTGCCTTCGGAGCTGAAGCCTTTCGTGCAGGGCGCTTTCCGGCGAGAAGAGAAAAACTGGGCGATTTTCAGTATGAGCCGGCTGGTGGAAGATCCGCAATTTTTGCAGGCTGCTAATTCCTGAGTCTGGCAACTGCAGCGCATCCTTCCTTTGGATGAGTGCGCCAAACATAAATACAACTGGGGGCCGTCGGGGGCTGGTGGTATGAATCCTAATCTGCAGGCAGCGCGCGACAAGGTCGCAAACATTGAATGGAAGCGAGTTTTCTCCAAGGAGAGCTTCCGCGCCTTGTTCCGGCGTGAGGCTTGGGCCTCCCTCTTCCGTAATGAGGGCAATGCGGAGGCAGATACCCGTCCCTGGGCCATAGGCCTGGCGGTTGCCCTTCTCGTTGTGGTGGGCAGCTTCCTTGTGGTGGGCGTGAAGAGCTACAACGCCACGACCATGATCAACCATGCCTCCGAGCTTCGGGTTCTTTCCCAGGATATTGCCAAGAACGCCAGTGAAGCTGCCGGTGGTAACGAAGAAGCCTTTGTTCAGCTCAAGAAGTCCCATGATGGCTTCTCCAGCGGATGGAATGTTCTGAAAGACTATCTGGGTGACGATGCAGAGCAGGTCGTTGCCGTGGAGAAAATCTGGAAGCCGGTTTCTGACAATGCCAAGAGTGTGCTTGACGGTCAGACTTCCGTGACAGAGCTGAACGAACTGGCCCAGACACTGACAGAAACCGTGCCAGACCTGCAGGCCGAATACGACATCGTTGTTGAAGGCATGCTGCGTACCAAGGCGACGCCTTCCCAGATTGCGGTGGCAAAACAGCAGTCCGTACTAGCCGAGCGTATCCTGCGTTCCGTCAACAAGGTGTTGCAGGGTGGTGCTGATGCCGTGACATCGGCCGAAGCATTCGGTCGTGATGCCTCCCAGTTCGAGCGTGTACTCCAGGGCATGCTGGATGGAGACAAGGCGCTTGGTGTGCAGCAGGTGACAGATCCTGAGGCACAGGATGCCCTGGCCGCCATCGCGGACAGTTTCGAGCGTTCTGTTCGCCAGTCTGCCAATGCCATTCTGGAAACCTCTCCCGAGCTGTTCCAGGTGCGTGAGGCCGCCGACTCCATTTTCCGCAACTCCCAGAATTTGCTGAAAACGACAACAGACCTCTCTTTGTTCGTGGCAGAAAGTGCCGACTCATCGCTTTATACCGTGGTTGGTATTCTGGCACTGCTGGTGGGTATCCTCTGTGGTATCAAGTTGATCTCCATCCGCGCTGACCAGGATCGTGTAACGGCAGAAGCTGGTCGCTATGCCGAGATGGAGCGCGCCGAACACATCGAATCGGAAAACCGTCGTAACCAGGACGCCATTCTGCGTCTGCTTGACGAACTCGGCGACCTCGCAGACGGTGATCTCACCGTGCAGGCAACAGTGACTGAAGACTTCACGGGTGCCATCGCCGACTCCATCAACTACTCCATTGACCAGTTGCGCGGCCTGGTAACTACGATCAACCAGACCGCGGTGCAGGTGTCTGCTGCTGCTCAGGAAACGCAGTCCACCGCCATGCATCTGGCCGAAGCTTCCGAGCACCAGGCCCAGGAAATCGCCGGCGCCTCCGCCGCTGTGAACGAAATGGCCGTCTCCATTGACCAGGTGTCTGCCAACGCCGCCGAATCCGCCGCAGTGGCCGAACGCTCCGTGGCCATCGCGCACAAAGGCGCGGAAGTGGTGCAGAACACCATCTCTGGCATGGACACGATTCGTGAGCAGATCCAGGAAACCTCGAAGCGAATCAAGCGTCTCGGTGAATCGTCACAGGAAATCGGTGACATCGTGTCCCTGATTAACGACATCGCCGACCAGACCAACATCCTCGCTCTTAACGCCGCCATCCAGGCCTCCATGGCCGGTGAAGCCGGTCGCGGTTTCGCCGTGGTGGCCGACGAAGTGCAGCGCCTTGCAGAGCGCTCCGCTGCTGCTACCAAGCAGATCGAACAGTTGGTGAAGACGATTCAAACCGACACCAACGAAGCCGTTATCTCCATGGAGCAAACGACTGCCGAAGTGGTTCGCGGTGCCCGTCTGGCACAAGACGCCGGTGTGGCACTGGAAGAAATTGAAACCGTGTCGAGAAACCTCGCTGACCTCATTCAGAACATTTCGAATGCTGCCCGTCAGCAGGCAGCCTCTGCCGGCCACATTTCCAACACCATGAACGTGATTCAGGAAATCACCTCCCAGACCACCGCAGGCACCATCGCCACGGCGCGTTCGATTGGTAATCTTGCCGAAATGGCGAACGAGCTGCGTCAGTCGGTGGCTGGTTTCAAGCTGCCAGAGCACGCCTGAGGCCACGAGGCCTTGAGGGGCGCCCATGTACAGGACGACCGATGTGGCCACCGATCGCTGGGGCATCAAGTCGCTTGCACCGATCTCGGATGAACAGTTCGAGTTGTGGCAGACGCTTATCGAAGCCCGGACAGGGATGACCATAGGCATAGCCCGGCGCTCCTTCCTTGAGACCAATCTCGGCATCCGCATGCGCGAGATTGGCATCAGTGACTACGAAGCCTATTACGAGCAACTCATGGCCGGCCCTGTTGCAGAGCGCGAGTGGGCGGTGCTGGTTGACCGGCTGACCGTACAGGAAACCTCTTTTTTTCGTCATCCCAGTTCCTTTGCGCTGGTGCGTGCGCACGTCGCAGAGCTTTTGCTGCAGAACCCGGCGCGTAAATCTCTCAACTTCTGGAGCGTTGGGTGTTCCACGGGCGAAGAGCCTTATTCACTGGCCATGCAGACAGATGCCCAGCTCAGGGAGCTGAAGCGCGACAAGGTTTATTTCGGTGTGACGGCATCGGATATCAGCCTGCCTACCCTCTCGCGTGCACGCAACGGTAATTACATAGAGCGCCGCCTGCACAATGTTCCGACAGCCTGGAAAGACAAATATTTCCAGCCAATTCCCGGAAAAAGGGAGTTGCAAGTTACGGATGAGTTGAAAAAGCGGGTCGCCTTCGTGCAGATCAACATCATGGAGCTGGATCGCGCTCCACTGGGCGGCATGGACGTGATTTTTTGCCAGAATGTCCTGATCTATTTCCGCCGTTTCCGCAAACGGGACATCCTGGCCAATCTTGCGATACGACTTGCGCCGGGCGGCATCATGGTGCTTGGCGTGGGTGAAGCGGTTGACTGGGCGCATCCGCAACTGATTCGAGTGGATTATCCGGACACGCTGGCGTTTCGTCGCAAGTCCTGATGGGCAGCCGCATGCCAGCGGCATGATGCATTTATGACAAGGGGCGGCATGCCGTCCTGCCAGAATAACGTTTGAGCCCCTGAGGGCATTGATGATGGGTGACAACCACAGCTTTCTGGCCCTGGACTGGGTCAAGGGTGAAATCGAGGAAACGCTGAAGCAGTCGCGTCAGGCGCTGGAAGCGTATGTCGAAAATACGGAAGACGATGCGCAGATGCGCTTCTGTCTGGCTTATCTGCATCAGGTCTTCGGTACTCTGCAGATGGTGGAGTTTTACGGCGCCGCCTTGCTTGCCGAGGAAATGGAAAAGCTTTGTCTGGCCCTCATCAACGGACAGGTGTCGCGCGTGGCAGAAGGGCAGGAAGTCCTCATGCGCGCGATTCTGCAATTGCCGCCCTATCTGGATCGTGTCAAGGCCTCGCGCCGTGATCTGCCGGTTGTCCTGTTGCCGTTGCTGAATGATTTGCGTGCCGTACGTGGCGAGCCACTGATGTCGGAAACAGCGCTTTTCACGCCGGATCTTTCCGCGGGTGAGCGTGCTCCCATCCAGGTCAGCCCGGCAGCGGCTGATCCTGCTCTTGTAAAGCGCATACGTCAGGCCTATCAGTTGGCATTGCTGGGCCTTATCCGCAATGAGAATTTTCCCGAAAACCTGAATCGCATGGAGCAGGTTTTTGCTCGCCTGGAGAAGCTTGCTGGCGCATCTCCCATGCGCGAGCTTTGGCTGGTGGGCGCGGCAATTGTTGAAGGGCTTGGCGAGAAAAGCATAGAAGCTGGCACGTCGGTCAAGATGCTGCTGGGGCAGATAGACCGCCAGTTGCGCATGGCAGGCGAAGATGGCAATCAGCGTGCTCCTGTAGAACTGCTCAAGAATCTTCTCTATTACATTGCCAAAAGTGGCAGCGAGTCCCCACGACTGCGTGGCGTAAAAGACCTTTATCGTTTGGATGATGCTCTCCCGGGCGATGCTCTGGTTAACGAAGAGCGGGCACGCATGAGTGGCCCGGATCGCGAAGCCATGAAGTCGGTGGTGGACGCGCTTTGCGAAGAGCTTGCTCGCGTCAAGGATGCGCTTGATATCTTTGTGCGTAAAAGCGACACGGAAAAGAATCTCTCCGATCTCACGGCGATGGTGCCCATCCTCAAGCAGGTGGCGGATACGGTGGCCGTACTGGGTCTGGGGCAGCCGCGGCGTATCTTGCAGGAGCAGATTGAGACGGTTGATGGCATTACGTCGGCGGGCAGCATTCCCCAGGATGGCGTGCTTCTGGATATCGCTGGTGCACTGCTTTATGTGGAAGCCACCTTGATGGGTATGGTGGCCGAGAAACCACTCGGCCATGCTGGTGTCAATGCGGCGTCAGAATTTTCGGCACAGGACCAGTTGTCAGAAGCTCAGGCAGCTGTCTTGCGCGAATCACGTGGTGCGCTTGAAAAGGCTAAGGACTCCATCATCGAGTACATTGCTTCGCAGTGGAATCCTTCGCATCTGGAATCCATTCCCGAGCTGATCGATACCGTTCGCGGAAGTCTCTCCATCCTGAATCTGGGGCGGCCTGCCGATATTCTGGCAGGTGCTGCACGCTATGTGTCTGAGCGGCTGCTTGCCGGACAGCACAGGCCCGACTGGCAGGAAATGGACACGCTGGCCGATGTCATAACTTCTGTCGAGTATTACCTTGAGCGCATTGCCAACGACACGCACGGCAGTGACAGCATTCTTGATATTGCCGAGCGCGGCTTGGGCAAGTTGGGTTTTCAGGTTGCATCTGCCGGCTTTTCTCCTGAGGTCGCCGATGCCGAGCCTGACAATGCAGATGAAGGCTCCTGGAATACAGATGATGCGGCTGCCTTTGAGGCAGAAATGGCAAGCACGCTGGATGAGCCCGAAGTCGAGATTCCGGTAGAAACCCGGGAAGACGAGGTGCTGATATCGGGTACCAGTGACACGTTGATGCGCGCAGTGCCGCCAGAACTTCTTGAGCCTGAGTTGTCTGGTGCTGCCGGAGAAGCAGCAGATGCGGCCATCAGCGATGAATGGCTGGCCAGTGAAGGCCTTGGCTTTGAGGAAATTCCGCTGGAGTCTCTGGAGGCCGGTCTTTCTCCCGAGGTTTTGCCAGACGAGCTGGTCACCATTTCTGCTGGCGCTGAAGAATTCGCCATCGAAGATCTGGAGTCTGCCTCCGGCGAGGACGTGACCGAGGTTGTGCCAGTTACTGATGACGGCAGTTTCTTTGTTGACGAGACTTCACTCGGTTTTGACGGCGCATCAGCCCTTGCAGAGCCGGTGCCAGAAGAATTGGACGCGGTCGAAGAAGCCGGTTTGCCGCTGACCATGCAGGAGGCTGTGCCGGAGGTAGAGCCAGCCCCGGTCTCTGTGGCAGCCGTTCCCGTCAAACCCGTGCTTCCCGTACTGACGGCCATGCCCCAGGATGATCATGATTTCGATGAAGAAATCCGCGAGATCTTTGTTGAAGAGGCAGAGGAAGTACTGCAGAACATTGGCGAGTACTTCCCCAAGTGGGCGGCAAATTTTGATGATCTTGAGGCACTTCTCGAGTTCAGGCGTGGTTTCCATACCCTGAAAGGTTCGGGCCGCATGGTGGGCGCCAAGGTGGTTGGCGAACTGGCTTGGGCCATCGAGAACATGTTGAACAAGGTGCGTGACAAGATTCTCGTGCCTGATCAGGTGATGGTGAATATTGTTTCGGAAACACTGGCTATCATTCCTGATATTGTCGAGGACTTCTCACAGCGACAATCCCCGCGTTATAACACCAGCCCGCTCATGTTGGCAGCCGAAACGGTTTCCCGCGGCGAGCCATTCAGCACACTGGATGTGGCTCATGCGGCTGAGCAGGTACATGGCCTTGCCGATTCCGAGAGTGGCAGTGTCGAGGATTTTGATGCTCTGGCGGCTAGCCTTTCACCTGTCAATGAACAGGTTGATGTGACAGCGGCTGATGAGGTTTTCGTTGCAGACGACGTGACTGCAGATATTGTTGAAGAAGTCACCGTGCCCGAAATTGATCCTGCCTTGCTGGAAATTTTCACCAGCGAAGCAGAATCCCATCTTGATGAAATCGGACGTTATCTCGACGCGATTGACCCGGAGCGAAGCTCGGCTGGCATCAGTGACGAAGTACTGCGCTCATTGCATACCCTGAAGGGCTCGGCCGGCATGGCCGGTATTTTTCCCGTAGCTGAAATTGCTGCTCCCATGGAGCATCTTTTCAAGGATCTGCGTAATCAGATGGGCAGTGCCAGGCGTGAGCATTTGCAGGTGCTGCGTGAAGGCCATTACACCATCAATGCCAGTATTGCCGATCTTCAGAAGGGTGGCAGCGGCCGTGTTGAGGGTATTGCCGAGCTGATTGCGAATATTCGCCAGCTTGATCAGGACAGGCTTGCCAAACTTGAAAGGGAGCAGTCCGAGAAATTGGGCGATGGCAGCGTTCCTTCGCTCACCGCCGCTACGCAAGGGCTTGTTGCCAGCTTCATGGAGCTGGGTCTGGATAATGTGCTGGATGCACCTTGGGAGCTGGAAGGCTGGTTGGCCAATACTCAGGCCAATGAAAAAATTGAGGCCTTGCAGCATGAATTGCAACGGCTGCAAGAGGCGGCAACAGCAAAAGACGTGACGCCTCTGGCACTGCTTTGTGAAAGGCTGGCGGCTGTGTATGGGCGCATGGGGGCACTGGAGCTAGCCCCTGAGGGCGAGCTGCTGAATGACCTTGCAGCGGCCCATGATGAGATCATCAATGTTTTTGACACTCTGGCGGCAAGCCAGACGGTACAACCCAACGAAGCAGTCCTGACCCGCTTGCTGGATTGTCTGGAAACACCGCAGGCCACTGTGGTGCCTGCGCCAAATGACGAGCCCTCTGCAGCGGCTTTTGAACCGGAAGCCCAGCAGGGCCTGGCCGAGCTCATGACCGATGCCGATACGGCAGGATGGCAGGAGCCTGCAGAGATTGCTGGTGCCGATCCGGTGGACCCTGAGCTTCTGGAAATATTCCTGGAAGAGGCTGATGAAGTACTTGATGCCGCGCAGGGGGAGCTTGAGAGCTGGCGCCATGACAATGACAACATCCCTGCACTGGCTGCCTTGCAACGGCATTTGCATACGCTGAAAGGCGGTGCGCGCCTTGCCGAAATCAGGCCATTGGGGGATCTCGCACATGAGCTCGAGTTCCTTTACGAAGGACTCGTGGATGGCCGCTATCAGGCCACTACTGATCTCGTCCGCTTGTTGCAGAGTTGCCATGACAAGCTCTCCGACATGGTGGCGGAGTTGCGTGCCAGTGGTGAATGTCCGAGTGGCATGGCACTGGTAAATGCCATTAACGGATATCGCCGTGATCCCGGTGCCGCCATTGCCGATGAAGCAGTCGATGCGATTGCGCTGTCCGATGCCACAGAGGCTGGAATTGCGGCACAGCCTGTGGAGACCGTGACGCTGGAGCCTGAGTGGGATGCACAGGAAGCGGCTGTTGCACAGGAGGTGGTCACGGATAGTGGCGCAGCCCCTGACAATGACGCTGTTTTTGCAGAGTTCTTCCCAGAAAGCGTGGTTGAAGAGCCGTTACCGGCCACTGTCGAGCCCGTGCAAGTGGTGGTTGAGCAGGCTCAGGCGCCTCTGGCACCGCCACCTGTTTCAGTCACCCCCCAGGAGCAGGGTTTTGATCCCGAGCTTCTGGAAATTTTCATGGAAGAAGCTGGCGAAATCATTGATGCCACGAGCGAGCAACTGGCGACATGGCAAAGTGATCCCGCGAATACCCTGCCTGTGCAGCAACTGCAGCGCGGCTTGCACACCCTGAAAGGGGGCGCACGCATGGCAGAGATTTCGGCGTTGGGTGACCTCTCCCATCACATGGAGAACCTGTACGAGGCTGTCTGCGATGGGTTGATGACGCCTACGCCTGTACTCTTCTCTTTGTTGCATCGTTGCCATGACCGTCTTGCAGAAGCCGTCGAGACACTGAGTCAACATGGTGCATGTCCTGCCACTGCCGATCTGATTGAGCAGATCAAGTCCTATATTGCAGACCCTGAGCATTTCCAGGATACACCGACTGTTGTCACGCTGACGCCGGTTGATGTGCCAGCAGCAGATGCTTCGGAAGAATTTGTTGAGCCTGCTGTTTCCCCACCCGCACCAAAGACCATTGAGGCCGCTCCGGTTCCTGAAAATGTGGACAGCGACATACTCGAGATATTTCTCGAGGAATCGGACGAGTTGGCAGAAGGTATCGAGGCTTCGCTGGGCGAGTGGCTGGAAAATCGCGAGGCCAGTGCGCCGCTGGAAGCACTGATGCGTCACCTGCATACCCTTAAGGGCGGCGCTCGTCTCGCCGGCCTCAAGGAGCTTGGTGACCTTGCTCACGATTGGGAAAACGATCTGGTTGCCATACAGAATGGCAATGCCCAGGCAGATGATGCTTTCTTCAATGGTTTGGGGGCTCGACAGGAGGCTGTTCTCGCTGGCATCCGCTCTGTGCGCCAGAGAGTACAAGGCGAGCCCGTTGCGATTACCGAAGTGCTTGCCGAGCCTGCTGCCGATGAAGTGCCGGCGGCCGAGCCTGAGCGGAATGACGTAGCCACCGTCATTCCCTTCCCGGTACCTGCTTCCGAGCCGGCTGTGGCGGTATCGGTGTCTGCCGCACCTCGTGCCACTCCCCCTTCGATGCTGGGCGGCTTCAAGAAAGACAGCGCGGCGCGTGGTCCCCAGGAAATGATTCGTGTGCCTTCTGATCTGCTGGAAAAGCTGGTCAACCTGGCAGGCGAAACCTCCATTACCCGTTCGCGCGTGGAAATGGGCGTGCACGGCTTTGCGCAGACCGTGGAAGAAATGGGTTCCACCATACAGCGTCTGGCAGACCAGCTTCGCCGCATGGATTCGGAAATGGAAACGCAAATCGTTGCGCGCCATAACGAGGAAACCGGTGGCAAGTATGAAGACTTCGATCCACTGGAGATGGACCAGTATTCCTCTCTGAACCAGCTCTCAAAGGCACTTGCAGAGTCTGCGTCCGACTTGCTGGACCTCAAGTCCACATTGATCGACAAGGCGCGTGACACAGAAACGCTGTTGTTGCAGCAGTCCCGCATCAACACGGAGTTGCAGGAAGGCCTCATGCGCTCGCGCATGGTGCCCTTCTCGCGTCTGGTACCTCGCCTCAAACGTATCGTTCGCCAGATTGGCCAGGAAGTCGGCAAACCTGCCGACCTGGATGTGATCAATCCTGAAGGGGAAATGGATCGCACCTTGCTCGAGCGCATTGTTGCTCCGCTGGAGCACATGCTGCGTAACGCCGTTGACCATGGCCTTGAAGACCCTGCGGGTCGTGCTGCTGCCGGCAAGCCGGCGCAGGGCAGTGTTTCACTGACGCTGGCACGTGAAGGTGGCGAAGTGGTACTGACGCTGGCCGATGATGGCCGCGGCATCAATGTGCCGGCTGTGCGCAAGAAAGCGCTGGAGCGCGGGCTCATCAAGGAAGGACAGGACATTTCCGATCAGGAAGTCATCCAGTTCATTTTCCATGCCGGTTTCTCGACGGCGTCGGCGGTGACGCAGATTTCCGGCCGTGGCGTAGGCATGGACGTGGTGCAGTCCGAGATCAAGCAGATGGGGGGCGTGGTTTCCATTCACTCTGTCATCGGCAAGGGCACTACTTTCACCATACGCCTGCCGTTCACGGTGGCCGTCAACCGTGCCCTCATGGTGCGCGTGGGTGAAGACAGCTATGCCATTCCCTTGTCACAGATCGAAGGTATCGTGCGTGCCAGCCCTTATGAGCTGGAAACCTATTACGCACCGGATGCTCCATTGTTCGAATATGCCGGCATTGCCTACCGCCTGAATTATCTGGGCGAGTTCGTACACGGTGTGAAATCGCCCAATCTATTCGGCCATACCATGCCCTTGCCTGTGCTGCTCATCCGTGGCGGCGAGCAGCATATTGCCATTCAGGTGGACCAGCTAATCGGCTCGCGTGAAATCGTGGTGAAGTCGGTGGGTGCCCAGCTTGCTTCTGTTGCCGGTATTTCCGGTGCCACCATCCTGGGGGATGGCGCCGTCGTCATCATTCTGGATGTCATCGCCATGTTGCGTGCCGCTACGCTCACGCAGCCACGCGTTGCCGTTTCCCTGGAGTCGATGGGCGCGCTTGCCGCGCCGGACAGCACAGAGGCCCGTCGTACACGTACCGTCATGGTGGTCGACGACTCGGTGACCGTGCGCAAGGTGACATCGCGTCTGCTTGAGCGTCATGGCTATGACGTGCTGCTGGCCAAGGACGGTATGGATGCCATTGCCAAGCTGGAAGATACCCATCCTGACATCATGCTGCTGGACATCGAAATGCCGCGCATGGACGGTTTCGAGGTGGCATCCCTGGTACGCCACAATCCGAACCTGGAAGACCTGCCCATCATCATGATCACTTCACGTACGGGTGAAAAACACAGAGAGCGTGCCTTCCAGATCGGCGTGAATGCCTATATGGGTAAGCCTTTCCAGGAAGACCAGTTGCTCGAAACCATTGCCGAACTGCTGGCAGCGTCGACGGTGAAGTGAGGAGCCGGTAATGAACGAGCGTCGCAATCCGCGTGTCGGTGTAGTCAGCGACTCCAACCTGCAGCGCCTGGCCTTGGCCCAGGCGGTGAAGGGGCATGGCTATGAACTCAGTTTCAATACCACGCCGGAGAAGCTGGACGAGTCGGCGCTGGATGGTGCGCAACTGGATGTCTGGGTCGTCGACATGCAGGACGAGGATGATGCGTTTCTCGATCGTCTGCTGGACCACTCTGCGGCGCCCATCCTTTTCGGTCTTGAAGAGGCTCCTGTTCAGGGCTCACGTGCTTACCCGCGCTGGGAGCGCCGGGTCTTCGTCAAGCTCAAGGAAACTGTCGGCGAGCCGGTGCAGGAAGAGCAGCTTGATGTTCTGGAGCAGGCAGGCCCCGTTACGCCGGTTGCGCTGGAGTTGCCTCCTGAACTGGCACAGCGTGATGCAGAAGGACTGGATCTTGTCGTGGTGTTGGCGGCATCGCTGGGTGGGCCGGCTGCGGTAAAGGAATTTCTCGATTTCCTGCCAAAGGGCATGCCGGTGGCATTCGTGCTGGCACAGCATATTGACGAGCGCATGCAGGAAACGCTGGCGCACGTTCTGGTTCGCCATAACGGCATGCCCTGCAAGGTGGCGGCAGCCGGTGATCGCCTGCGTCATGGCGAGTTGCTGATTGCTCCGGTGGCCAGTGAGATCGATTTCACTGCCGAAGGCGATGTCGTTGTGCGCAACATCAAGTGGGATGGCCCCTATTCGCCCTCGATAGACCAGGTGCTGGCCAACGTGACGCGACGTTTCGGCAAGCGTGCCGGCGCCCTGATTTTCAGTGGCATGGGCGGTGATGGTTCAATTTCCGGCCCCATCATGCAGGATGCCGGTGGCTTCCTCTGGGCGCAAACGGCTGCCAGTTGTGCCTGCTCCAGCCAGCCTGACTCCATGCGCGCCACTGGTGTGGTGAGCTTCAACGGTACTCCGGCTGAGCTGGCGGCCCGTCTTGTGGAATTTGTACGCAGCCGCCTCGGCGCGGTTGCCTGAATACGGAATGAATCATGGCCAGCACCCAACTTACGCTTAACCAGACCACTCTGCTGGGCGCCACCACAGGCACCATTGCCTGCCTGCTGACGCCCATCACGGGCAAGCAACTGCTTCTGCCCAATGTCACGGTTGCCGAAGTGATTCCCGCGACGGAATTGCTTGCTGCACCGGACGGTAGCCCGGCCTGGCGGATTGGCAGTGTCGTCTGGCGCGGTGCAAGTGTCCCCGTCGTTGCCTTCGAGGGGTTGAACGGGCAGGGCGTGCCTCGTGAAAGTGAGAACATCGCCATCGTCAACGGCATCAGTGCCCAGCGTGACCTGCCGTTTTACGGCATTGTGGTTCAGGGCATCCCGCGACTCGCCAAAGTGAAGATCGCTGAGCTGGAGGATCTGGAAGGGGCACCTGTCGGCCCCGTAGAGTTCCTGCAGGTACGCTATGCCGGCGACCTGGCCGTCATTCCAGATCTTGATGCGCTGGAATCCCGCCTCCTCGGCTGACCCACGCTCGGTGTGGAGAGGCCGTATCAAGCTGAAAGCCGCAGATGCTGCCGGAATTAGTAAATAACTAATCCGTATTTGTCTGTGCCGATTCCGGCATACACAATTATAAGCACGATCATCCCTGCCTGCTTTCCCTGAAGGAAATCCGAAAATGCTGAAGAAAATCCTGGCGGCTACCGCCCTGACAACAGCGCTGCTTGGCGGCAGCCCTGCACTGGCAGAAGAAAAGGTTCTGCTGAATGCTTCCTATGACGTTGCCCGTGAACTCTTTGCCGCGATCAACCCCAAATTCCTTGAAAGCTGGAACAAGCAACCGGGCCAGGAGCTGAAGATAGACCAGTCCTTTGCCGGTACCTCACGCCAGGCGCAGGACATCATCCAGGGCAAGAAGGTCGATACCGTCACCTTCAACCAGGTCACTGACGTGGACATCCTGGCCAAGCGTGGCCTGCTGCGTGCTGACTGGGCCAAGCAGTTCCCCAACAACAGCTCGCCTTACTACAGCACGACGGCCTTCCTGGTGCGCAAGGGCAACCCCAAGAACATCAAGACCTGGGATGATCTGGTGCGCAGCGACGTCAAACTCGTTTTCCCCAATCCCAAGACCTCTGGCAATGCCCGTTACAGCTATCTCGGTGCCTGGCTGTATGCCAACGAGAAGTTCAAGGGTGACGAAGCCAAGATCAAGCAGTTCGTGGGCAAGCTCCTGCATAACGTGGAGAACTTCCCCACGGGTGGCCGTGGAGCTACCGTGGCTTTTGCCCAGAATGGCCAGGGTGACGCACTCCTGACCTTTGAATCCGAAGTCTTCAATATTGCCAACAGCGATGAGTTCAAGGCTGGTGGTTTTGAGGTCGTGGTGCCGCCGGTCAGCGTGCTGGCCGAGTTCCCGGTTGCCATCGTGGACAAGGTTGTTGATGAAAAGGGCACCCGCAAGGAAGCCAAGGCGTACCTGGATTACCAGTACACCAAGGAAATCCAGCAACTCCTGACCACTTTCAACCTCCGTGTGCATCATCCGGATGTGGTCAAGGCAACGGCTTCCAAGTTTGCCAAGATTCGTCTCATCAATCCCAATACCGTGCTGGGCTCTTGGGACAAGATTCAGGACACTCATTTCGCGGCCGATGGTATTCTTGATCAGTTGCTTGCGAAGAGGCCCTGAGCTGCCCTTCTGCAAGTACCCGGCTTGATGCTGTTGACGACTGCGCCGCCGTAATCCGGCGGCGCAGTTCTTTCAGGGGTTTGCCTGCCATGCATGGTGTGCAGGCGCGTGGTTTGCAGTGAGTCAATGTGAGCAAGGCTTCGTGGTTTTTTACCCAGCGTCCCACCCTGCCGGGTTTCGGGCTGACCTTTGGCGTCAGCCTTCTGTATATCACCCTCATCATTCTCGTGCCGATTTCGGCGCTGCTTCTCTACACCAGTGATCTTTCCTGGGCGCAATACTGGCGCGCCATCAGCAATGAGCGTGTGGTGGCCAGTTACAAGGTCACGGTCAGCGGCGCTTTTTATTCAACCATTGCAGCGACGCTCTGTGGTCTCTTGCTGGCGTGGATCATTACCCGTTACGAGTTTCCGGGACGACGCCTGATTGATTCGCTGGTAGACCTTCCCTTCGCCCTGCCGACAGCTGTGGCGGGCATCACGCTTTCTGCACTGCTGGTGCCCGGTGGCTGGATAGGCCAGTGGTTTGCACCTCTTGGAATCAAGATTGCCTATGCCTATCCCGGCATCCTGATCGCGATGACGTTTACCAGTCTGCCCTTTGTTGTGCGCTCCGTGCAGCCGGTGTTGCAAGATATGGGAACGGAGTATGAAGAAGCTGCCACTACACTGGGTGCCAGTCAGGGACGGGTATTTCTGGGCGTCATCCTGCCAACGCTGGCACCGGCATTGCTCTCGGGAGCATCCCAGGCCTTCATTCGCAGTCTGGGTGAATTTGGCGCCGTGATCATGATTGCCGGCAACATTCCCTTCAAGACGGAAGTGTCATCGCTGATGATTTTCGTGCGGCTGCAGGAGTTCAATTACCCGGCTGCCGCCGCTGTAGCTTCCGTCGTACTGCTGACCTCCCTGTTGCTGTTGTTCGGGTTACAGTTGTTGCAGGGGCGTATATTCAAATGGCAGCGACAACAATGAAAAAGCCCAATCACTGGAGTCAGTGGCTGCTTATAGGTATCGGTATTGCCGTCGCTGCGCTATTGCTGGTCACGCCTCTCGTGCTGATCTTTTCCAAGGCCCTGAGTGGTGGCTGGTCACTGCTCGTGGAGAACCTGGGGCAGGGCTACATGAAGCATGCGATTTGGCTGACCCTGCTCGCGACCGGTATTACGGTTCCGGTCAATCTTGTTTTTGGCACCATGCTGGCTTGGTGCGTGACACGTTACGACTTCCGCGGACGTCGCTTCCTCACCACGCTGATCGACATTCCTTATGCCACTTCGCCAGTAGTCGCTGGCCTTTGCTACCTGGTGGTTTACGGTTTGGAAAGTGCCTTCGGAAAGTGGTTGTACGGGCAAGGCATACAGCTCATGTTTGCCTGGCCCGGCATCGTGCTGGTGACTATTTTCGTAACGTCACCCTATGTTGCCCGCATCCTCATTCCGCTCATGCAGACTCAAGGGTCGGATGAAGAGTATGCTGCACTCAGCCTGGGAGCCGGTGGCTGGCAGATATTCCGCCGGGTCACCTTGCCCAACATCAAGTGGGCGCTGCTTTATGGAGTGCTGGTGACCAATGCGCGCGCGGTGGGAGAGTTCGGTGCAGTGTCTGTGGTGTCCGGAACCATTATGAGCCAGACACTGACATTGCCTTTGCTGGTTGACCAGCTCAACAATGACTACAAGACCGCTGCCGCATTTACGGCTGCTGCACTTCTTGCCAGCATGGCATTGCTGACACTGCTCCTGAAACTCTTCATGGAGTGGCGGCAGCGCATCAAGGATGGTGAATCATCCACGGACCTTGCTCCAACCAAGCCGCTTTTGCCCTGACGGCTTGCCCGGACACGACAACCAGTAGCATCGTCACAGCCATTCCATAAGGAGGCAGCCATGACAGCGCGCAATACGAACCAGCAATGGGGCTGGGTCGCCAAATCATTGCACTGGGTGATTTTCCTGCTGATCCTGGGTGCATGGCTTGCGGTGGATTTGCGCGAGGTCTATCCGAAAGGCAGCGACGAGCGCGCAACCCTTATGTGGCTGCACAAGTCCTTGGGTGCCAGCGTATTCTTTCTGGTCTGGTTGCGCCTGGGTTGGCGACTGAGTGGCCCGGTTCCTGTGCCGTACCCGGCGCCGTCATGGCAGCTTTATGCCGCCACGTTCGCGCACTGGGCTCTTTATGCCCTGATGATTGCGATGCCGTTTTCCGGCCTGCTGATGTCGCAGTTGGGCGGGCGCGATACCTCGTGGTTTGGTGTGTTCACCATTCCGGCTTTCCTGCCCTTGGACAAGGAGCTGGCGGGCCAGATCAAGGAGCTGCATCAGAGCGTGTTGTGGCCGTTGCTGTTGATAACAGTAGCCGGCCATGCCGGCGCCGCCCTGTGGCATCACTTTGTGCAAAAGGACGGTACGCTCAGGCGCATGTTGCCGGGCTCGCCACGTTATTGAGTCAATCCATGTCGCTCAGTGTGTGACGATGTCGAGCTTGTCTACGTCGATCTCCAATGCACCGACAAGTTTCTTGTCAACTTCGCCAGAAATCTCGACAACGGTTGTTTCGGATACTTTCTGGCCGTTGAAGAGCTTGTCGTCAATTTCCACGCGAATCTCACCGCTCCCGTCCGAAAAGAGATAGCTGTCTTTGCCGGTCTTGCGGATCAGTTTCCCTTGCAGCACAACCAGTTGATCATCTACCGGATTCTTCACTATCTCGGCAACCGACTTGGCAGCAGCAGTCGCTCCGGGGCCTACATACTGTGCATTGGCAGTATTTGCGCCAACAATTGCCGTGGCACCGATGACAGTCATCGAAGCAGCAAGGAGTCTTGCGGAAAGGTGCATGGCCATTCTCCTGAAGGGACGTTGATTCGTAATGCTAGCTCTCTGCCTGCAAAAACGGTCCTGATTTTGGTCGCAATTGTGTGTCTGCCCTGGCTCCGACCCTTGTGTTTCATGGCAAGCGCCTTAAGGGCTCTAATGTTTCACCCTCGCGGCTGGCGACGAAGACCGCCGCCACGGAGTCGCTGTAGACATTGACTGCCGTTCGACACATGTCCAGCAAACGGTCCGTGATCAGCAAAAGACCGATGGCTTCCAGTGGCAAACCGATGGCGCCGAGGATGACGGCGATTGCCACCAGGCTGGCAGCAGGAATACCTGCCATGCCGAAGCCGGTCAGCAAGGCAATCAGCACGACCGTGAGCTGCTGCGCAAAGCTGAGATCCAGACCGTAAGCCTGGGCAAGGAATAATGCTGCCGCACATTCATACAGTGCGGTGCCATCCATGTTCATGCTGGCGCCAAGCGGTGCGCTCATACCAGAGACACGCTCTGACATGCCCGCGCGTTCACGCAATGCACGCAGTGTCACGGGCAACGTGGCATTGCTGGAGGCGGTGGAAAATGCGGTGAGCAAGGCTGGTGCCATGGCCTGCAAGTGCCGGCGTGGTGATACGCGAGCCACGAAATGCAGGAACAGTGACGTGCTGAACAGCATGTGCACGGCCAGGCCCAAGAGCACGGTGACAAAGAACCACAGCATGGGCAGCAGGGCAGCAAAACCGGTACCGGCCAGTGTGGTGGCAATCAGTGCGAAAACCCCGATGGGCGCGAATTTCAGGATGAGCTGCGTGATGCTCACCATGACCTGTTGGGCGCCTGTCCAGAAGGTGATCTGTGCCTGCCGTGCTGCTTCGGGCAGGCGGCCCACGAAGAAGCCGAACAGCAAGCTGAACACGATCAGGCCCAGCAGGTTGCCCTCCTGCGCTGCGCTGAAAAGATTGGGCGGGACCATGGTGAGGAAAAGATCCAGCACATCGCCCAGCGAGTGGTTCTGTACCTTGGCGATCACGCCGCTGACTTCGGCGGGCAGGGCGATGGTCTGGCCCAAGGGTATGCCCTGGAAGACCCCGGGCTGTATCAGGTTGACGAAGAAAACACCGGTCATCACGGCCGCGATGCTGCTGCCGATGTAGTAGGCGAAGGTATAGCCACCCATGCGGCCGATCTCGTCACCGATATTGCTGATGCCAAGAATGATGGAGCTGACAACGAGCGGGATCACGATCATTTTCAGGGCGTTCATGAATATCTGGCCCAGCAGGGTCAGTGTGACGGCAACACCATGATCCGGAGGCAGAGCCAGATGGTTGAGTGACAGGCCAGCGATGCCGCCCAGGATGATGGCAATCAGCATTTGCCAGTGCAGTGCGAGTCTGGGCATGCGGTGTCTCCCTTGCTGGTTTTGTGGGAGCGGCTTTGGCCGCAATCACTGGTAATGGTCAGAATCCTGCGGCCGTTCCTTCCCGGCGAGGATCAGCGGCACCTTCCAGTTTTTCCCCATTCCGGCGAATCAGTGCAATGCCGCTATTGAGGTCAGCTTTGCGAAATTCATGCCCATGGTCCTGTAACTGCCGGCGCAGTTCTTCGGGAAAATCGTTGTCGATTTCCGTGGGTCCGTTACGTGACAATGCCAGCGGGAGGCTGACTACTTCTCCGGGTGCGAGGCCATCATCAAGGCTGGCTGTCAGGGCCTGTACTACATAGCCGATGATGCGGCTGCCGCCGGGTGAGCCGGTAGCGAGTACGGGATTCTGCTTCTCGTCCAGGACAATGACCGGGGACATGGCGCTACGCGGACGCTTTCCGGGTTGTACTCGATTGGCCAGCAACCTTGCGCTTTCAACATGAGAAAAACTGAAGTCGGTGAGCTGGTTGTTGAAGAGAATGCCGTTGACCAACAAGCGACTGCCAAACGCATCTTCGATGGAGCTGGTCATGCTGAGCCAATGGCCATTCGTGTCAGCAATCACGAGCTGTGTCGTGCCATTCTCGAGTATCTGGTTGTCCTGCCCTGCAGACAGATCGCTACCGGGCGGTGTTCCTGCTTCAGCGGTGTGCATGCTCTTGTCGCTGATCAGCGCACGTCGTGCCCGGATATATTCTGACGCGAGCAAACCGGGAAGCGGCAAGGGCACAAAGGCGGGATCAGCGCTGTAGCGTTGGCGATCAGCAAAACTGAGGCGTTCCGCTTCCAGCAAACGGTGCAGCCATAATGCAGGATTACCTTCTCGCGAGAAGCCCTCCAGAATGGCCAGAGTCTGCAAGACTGTCCAGCCACCGGAAGGTGCGGCAGCCGTACAGACCTGCCACTGTCGGTAGGGATGACAGAGAGCATCGCTGATTCGGGGCTGATAGCTGCTCCAGTCCGTCAGAGTGATGTCTGACCCCTGCTGTTGGAGAGACTTCACCAGTAACCGCGCAGTCTTTCCCTGATAAAATTCGATGGCACCGTACCGTGCAATCCTCTGCAACGTTTTTGCATAGCCCGGATTCCTGAGGCGGTGGCCAACTGGCCAGGGCTTGCCGGCCTTGTCAAAAAAATAACTTCTGCTGCCAGGCTTTTTCTGCAGTAGCGGATCACGCTCAATCAGTGAATGAAGGCGAGGGGAAACCTCGAAGCCTTGACGGGCAAGTGTGATGGCGGGTGTAAATAGGGTTTGCCAGTCAAGCTTGCCATGCCGGGCATGAGCAGCTTCCAATGCAGCCAGAACGCCGGGAATACCGACTCCGAGGCCGCTGTCTATGGCGGAATAAAATGGCAGCAGTTTTCCCTCAGCATCCTGGAAGCGGTTTTCCCGTGCTGAGGCTGGTGCAGTTTCGCGGCCGTCAAAACCCAGCGTTTTATCGCCATCGTGATAAACAATGAAAGCGCCTCCACCGATGCCCGAAGATTGTGGTTCTACCAGGCCAAGCACAGCTTGTGCGGCGATGGCAGCATCAATGGCGCTGCCGCCTGCTTTCAGGATGCTGAGTGCAGCATGGGTTGCGTGATGGTTTGCCGTGACGACCATGGCTTGAGTGCCGCTTGCCGTACTGAGTGCATAGCGTCCTGTATTGCCCTCAGGAGCAGCAGGTGCGATGTCGGCATGGCAAAGTGGTGCCACCAGAAAAGCGGTTGTGAGGAACATCTGGTAGAGGGTCATACTGGCCTCCTTGCGAAATGGAAACTTTGGGCAGGAGTCTGAAAAGCCGCTGTATAGCTTGGGCGGCCTCTCAGGTTTTTCAGTTTCCTTGTTTCAGGTCCCCGAAAAGGGATTGCAGTATTGCCAAGGCAGCAACAGGTGCGGTTTCAGTTCTCAGAACACGTGGTCCCAGCTGCCAAGGCAGAAAGCCTGTACTACAGGCTGCGGAAATTTCTCCTTCGGAGAGGCCACCTTCCGGCCCGATCAGAAGCGCAATAGAGGCTGGTGTACTGCCGGGAAGGCCGGAATTTGCAGCAGGGGCCATCACAAGGCGCAAATCGGCTTTGATCTGTTGCTGCCACTCACTGACGCTAACCGGATCGTGGATGACGGGAAGGCGGTTGCGCCCACACTGTTCACAGGCACTGATGGCAATACGCCGCCAATGTTCCAGTTTCTTGTCGGCACGCTCTTCACCACGAAGACGAAGTTCACAGCGCTCGCTGGAGAGAGGCGTGATTTCCGTCACGCCCATTTCAGTCGCCTTCTGTATGGCGTAGTCCATACGGTCGCCTTTGGACATCACCTGGCCAAGATGAGTGGCCAAGGGCGATGAATGATCATCAGGCACGAAATCCAGAAGCTGCGCTTTCGCTGTCTTCTTTCCCACCTCAATGAGCTCGGCTTCGTAAGCGCCGCCTTCACCATTGAAAAGCCAGAATCGCTTGCCTGCCTCACTCCGCAGGACACGTACCAGATGATGTGTCACATCATCAGGCAAGAGAATTTCCTGGCCAGCAGCCAGTGACTGGCCGACATGAAACCTCATGGAAGTGCCACCGAGTCGTCTTGCCCTTTGCTGCGGCCCTGCGTTGCCCGTTCAATGGCATTGCCTGCCACATTGACCATGAAACCGATTTCTTCGGGTGTGATCACGTAAGGAGGCATGAAATAGACGACATTGCCTATAGGGCGAAGCAATACCCCTTGGCTCAGGGCATGCTTGAACACCTGCAGACCACGACGCTCGCGCCAATCGAAAGGAGCGCGGGACTCCTTGTCTTGTACGAGCTCAACGGCAGCAATCATGCCGGTCTGGCGGATTTCACCCACATGAGGGTGACCGGAAAGCGTTTGCAGGGCAGTTGCCATGGTGCTGGACAGTTCACGATTCCTGGCAAGGACATTGTCACTGGCAAATATGTCCAGTGAGGCCAGCGCAGCACGTACGGCAAGTGCATTGCCGGTATAGCTGTGGGAGTGCAGGAAACCACGCAGGGATTCGTAGCTGTCGTAGAAGGCCTCGTAGATTTCTTCACTGGTCATGACGAGTGACATGGGCAGATAGCCTGCGGTGAGCCCCTTCGACAGACAGAGGAAATCGGGTGTGATATCGGCCTGCTCACAGGCAAAGAGGGTACCGGTCCGGCCAAAGCCCACAGCTATTTCATCCGCAATCAGATGGACACCGTATCTGTCGCAAGCTTCACGCAATAGCGTCAGATAAACGGGGTGATACATCTTCATGCCGGCAGCTCCCTGGACAAGGGGCTCCAGGATGACGGCGCAAACTTCCTCGTGATGCTGCTCCAGAAGAGCCTCCATGTGGGTGAACTGGCGTCGTGAGTGCGCCTCCCAGGATTCTCCGTCTGGGCGCCTTGAGCAGTCCGGCGAGGGCGCGCGGAGATGCTCTTTCAACAAGGGGGCATAGGTGGCGGAAAAGAGGGGGATATCTGTCACGCTCAGGCTGCCGATGGTTTCGCCGTGATAGCCGTTTTCCAGGCAGATGAATCGTGTTTTTTGAGGTTTCCCGGTATTGCGCCAGAAATGCAGGCTCATCTTGAGCGCAATTTCGGTGGCAGCAGAGCCATTGTCTGCATAGAAGCAGCGGGTTAGCCCGGGCGGAGCAAGGGCCACCAGTCTTTCTGACAACTCGACAATCGGCTCATGTGTGAAGCCGGCCAGAATGACATGTTCCAGCGTATCCAGCTGTTCTTTCAGCGCTGTGTTGATGCGTGGATTGGCATGACCGAAAAGATTCACCCACCAAGAGCTGACGGCATCCAGATAACGGTTGCCATCGAAATCATGCAGCCACACGCCTTCACCGCGTTGTATGGGCACGATGGGAAGCTGTTCGTGATCCTGCATCTGCGTGCAAGGATGCCAGACATGCTTGAGGTCACGCTGCATCAGCAGCTGGTTGCGGCTCATGACATCTCCGTACGTGGTTGCAGCAGGCGACTGTCGGTATCCAGTGGTTCGGTGGCTGCGAATTGCAGTTTTGCGAAGTCAGCATGCCGGGGGTTGATGAGGTAATTCATTTCCTGCGGCAACACGACAGAGGGCACTGACAATACAGCAGATTCTGCGCGCTCCAGCCATTCGCGGCCTATGGCTTGTAGCAGGGGACGTCCTGCAAGGCTGCGCCATGTCTTGGGCAGGTCGGCTGGTACCAGCCTGTCGATACGCAAGCCTTCCGGCAGCTCTGCGGGTATCAGTGTGTACTGCGCGCGAAGCGGCTGGTCTTGCACCAGCATTTCCAGCAAGGCCAGCGAACGTGTGGCAGCGGTATAGACAAGAGGAGTGCCTTTGGGATTCCAGCGCCCGCCAAAAAGCCGTGCACCCTCACCCGTGAAAGCATCAGTGGCATGGCGGGATGTCGTGATGCGAAATACCTGCATCAGGAGAAGACGCCGTGTTCGATGCGACCCAGGAGATCCAGCACGGCCTCGGCGCCTATATCGGCATCCAGCAGTGAGAGAGGTGCTTCATTTTCCAGAGCGGCGTTGCCGGCCTTGAGCCACTCGCGGGCCTGCGGTTCGGCCTCGAAGACGGCAATCGCGCGCTCCCAGATACGGCCCAGGCGAAGTACTTTCTCCGACTCGTCGGGTGTCAGCCGACCTTCCTTGAGACGGCGAGCCAGGGTGCGTTCGGGGATGTTGAGCGCCTGGCAAAGCTCTACACGGGAGATCGCCAGGGCATCCAGGAGGCTTTCCACGCTGCTGGCCGGCAAGCCGCCCCGCACGACTTTGAGCCAGTCACCCACAGTGCGGGGGGCCTTGTTGCGGGCGAATGTTGCAGGGAGCAATTCGCGGACCTGATAGCTGCGCATGAGATTCTCCGGCCAATTGGCGAATATGTTATGCCAATTGGCCGGAGTAGTGAAGAGCAAGGATTGGTGGCGGGTGCTGCCCTGTAGCGGTCCTAGCGTGGCAGTCCCAGGTTCTTCCAGAGAGCCAGGGTCGGCTCTGCCTGATTCATGGTGTAGAAGTGCAGGCCGGGAGCACCACCTTCCAGCAACTGCTCGCAGAGGCGTGTGATGACCTCTTCACCGAATTTCTGGATGCTGCCCGCATCATCGCCAAAACCGGCGATCTGCTTGCGTATCCAGCGCGGAACTTCTGCTCCGCAGGCATCTGAAAAGCGCACAAGGTTGGCGAAATTGGTAATGGGCATGATGCCGGGGATGACAGGAATCCTGACTCCCTGTTTCTGTACCTCCTCCAGAAAGTGGAAGTAGCAATCCGCATTGAAGAAATACTGCGTGATGGCCGAACTTGCGCCCTGATTCACCTTGTGCACGAAGTGCCGGATGTCCGTTGCCAGATTGGCGGCCTGCGGATGGCATTCCGGGTAGGCAGCCACTTCGATATGGAAATGGTCGCCGTGCTGGTCGCGTATGAATTTCACGAGATCGGCCGCATAGGCCAGCTCGCCATGGCTGGCACCCATGCCGGAGGGCAGGTCGCCACGTAGTGCGACGATATGACGTATGCCGTTGGCCTTGTACGTGGCCAGCAGTTCTGCCAGTTCTTCGCGGGTATCACCTATGCAGGACAGATGCGGCGCGGCAGCACGACCGGAGTCGCGCTGGATTTCCAGTACGGTGCCCAGGCTACGGTCACGAGTGGAGCCACCAGCGCCATAGGTGACCGAAAAATATTCCGGCTTCAGTGCAGCCAGTGTTTTGGTGACATCGCGCAGCTTCACTGCGCCTGCATCAGTCTTGGGTGGGAAAAACTCGAAAGAAAAATGTTTGCTCATGGTCTGTGTCCATGTGATGGCGTGGCGGCAAGGCCGCCACCCCCCGGGTCAAA